>CAWAJT010000007.1:0-461729 GCA_963782415.1 uncultured Acidimicrobiaceae bacterium
CCACCAGGTCAGAAAGGGTTTCTGACCTCGGTCCACCCTCGTTGTCCTAACCATGTCCTACAATTTCCAGGCATGGAAACGAAGGCACCGAAGACAGCTCAGCGCCGAAATCCCGGCACCGGAACTATGCGCGAGCGTCCTGTCGGCTCGGGACGATGGCAGTTGCGCGCGTTTGCCGGCGCAGACGAGGTCAGCGGCAAACCGCGTCAGGTGACGAAGACATTCGTGGGCACCGAATCGAAGGTGCGCGTCGCGCTCGCGAAATTCGTCACTGAGGTCAATGATGGCAAAGTCGAGCCGACGACGGCCACCGTCGGGCAGCTGCTCGACGAATGGCTCGCCGCTGCCACGGTGACTCAGAGACCGCGAACCCTCGAGGAGAACCGACGGAAGATCGATCACCGGATCCGGCCCAAGCTGGGCTCGGTGAAGCTGAACAAACTGACGCCGGCGCTACTCGACCGCGCCTACCGCGAATGGCTGGAAGGCGGCCTGGCGCCGGCGACGGTGCACAAGTACCACAGCATCCTCAGCGCTGCTTGCCGTCAGGGCGTGAAGTGGGGGTGGCTGAACTCGGCGCCGACTGAGAGAGCCACTCCGCCGAGGGTCGAGCGCAAGGAAATGGTCGTCCCGACGCCAGGGCGACTCAGGGATCTGATCAAGGCGGCAGAGAGGGAGGACCCGGTTCTGGCGACGGCCGTGGCGCTCGCAGCGCTGACCGGGGCCCGCCGCGGCGAGCTCGTCGCTCTCCGCTGGTCCGACGTCAATCTCGATGGTGGCACAGTTCGGATCGCCCGATCTCTGACAGTCGCCGGGGGAGAGCACCACGTCGGCTCAACCAAGTCCCACGCTTCGCGAATGCTGGCGCTGGATCCTGCGGCGGTGGCCGTGCTTCGGCACCGATGGGCGGAGATGGAGGATCTGGCGATTCGTGCCGAATCACCCCTCGTGGCAGACCCCTACGTCCTCAGCTACAACGCCAATGGAGCGGTCCCAGCCAACCCGGACACCTTCACCCACCGGTTCGCCCGGCTGTGCGACGCCATGGAGGCGCCTGCGCTGAAGCGGCTGCAGAAGAGGCATCCCAAGGCCACCCGGGCTGAGCTGGCGCCGAAGGACCAGTGGCCGTACCGGTTCCACGACCTCCGGCACTTCTCAGTGACGACGCTGATCGCCGCTGGCGTGGACGTGCGGACGGTGGCGGAGCGTCACGGACACGCCAGGGCAACGATGACGCTGGACCGCTACGCCCACGCTCTTCCGGAGCGGGACAGAGCTGCGGCGGCGGTCCTGGGGGGAGTTCTCGACCTGTAGGCGAAGGGCGCTCAACCAATATCAGCCAGGTCGTCGGCTTCCCACCAGGCTTGCCCAGCACTGCCGGACGCCCAGTGCTAGAAATTGGCATCGCACTCAGCCGAGCAGTTCCCCTCGCTGCTCCGCCGATCCCTTGGGGATTGTGGCGGCGTCCTGATACCCTCCGAGCCCCATGGCGGGGCGTTTCGGGTGCGTATAAATCTGACCCTGTGCCTTCGAATCCTGGAGGCGCTGATAGTCGGCACGGCTGCGGGCTACGTCACGTACCTGGAGATCCAACATCACGGTCCGAGCTTCCTTGTGATTGTCTGCGCCGTGGCCATCGGGGTGGGTGGAGTACTAGATCCGGCCGCTCGCGCCTACATGGACGAAAGCGGGCCGGCTCTCCTTTCACCGCATGGTGCGAGTCGAACAGCCTCTGTGGGCGCTCGTTGTGGCCGTGAACAACCTCCGCGGATGCCCGCTTGGATTCCACAACTTCGGAGCGACCGTATTCGTCGTGAGAAAGACGCGAGTGCACTGGGTGCACGGGATTCAGGTCAGGATCGCTCGGGCGAGAATCCAGGGAAACCCGCATCCTTCCGAGATCGTATGGTCATGGAGAAAGGGCCTGCTCGGTGAGTGCTGGGAGAGAGGAACCGTTGTCTCATCGCTCCATCGGTCCAAGTACGGCCCGTTCGAGCACTACTCCTTCTGGAAGTGGCGCGGGGTCGCGAGGGGCATTCGGCAGCGACTACACCGCCGTGACATGCTTCAGATCTGCGGGTACGGGTACGTGGAGGCTCATCCTATGATCGATGTGGCGACCGGCTCTTATCGGGGCTGCCTGGTGGTGCAGGTGCCTGAAGCTGACGCACAGGCTGTCCAAAGCCAGGCCGTGCAGGATCTGATCGAGGAAGCGGCGAAGGTGACGGCGCTAATCGTTGCCAGATAGTTAACCCAGGAGAGCCCTCAACCAGGAGACCGGTTATGCCGACACCGAAATATATGACAGCGGGCGCCTCGAATGGAGCCACTTCTAGCCACGCGGCTCGTCGGGCGCAGGAAGATCGCGAAACCGCACGTGAACGATTCGTCAGGGCGCTCGAGGAGATCGACGCCGACGAAGATCTGATTGAGACAGCACGCAAGACCTGAGACCGGCCCGACAAACGATTGTTAACGAACCCCCTGGGCAATCCGGGGGGTTCTTCGCGTCCGGATGATTCGTGGCGCATAAACGAGCGTCCCTGCGAACAACATCATGCGAGCCGAATCGCTCCCGAGTCAAAGAGATGAACGAGAGCTGCAGCGAGATGGATCGCCGACTCGGCCTCGGACTGAGATACGACGATCGGAGGCGCTGAACCGGGTACACCGTGGCGGTCATCTTGTGACTTCCAGAGGAGCTCGAGGTCGCCGATCACAACGTGGATAGGGTCGACTCCTGCGGGAGGTGTGAACACCGAGGTCCACTTCTCTGGCTTCGCCTTCATGGCTGCCAGAATTTTCCCCAAGGTCGGACCGCCATCCTCTGGGATCACAATCGGGCTCGCCACACACTCGATCGCCTTAATCGCCTCTCGGTAGCCATGGCTCGGGTTCTTTGTACGGCCGTAGACGTTGCTCCAAGCGGTCGCAAGATGGCGTTCGGCGGCCCTTCCCGGAGTCGCAGCGGTTGTGACCGCCGCGGCAACGGTGGGCGCTACACGGTCTTGCAACTCGGCGAGGCCGTTCGGATCGATTCCCACTCGATATACCGATGCACCGCTTTCAAGGATTTGTTCCAACGTCGCGAGTCGCTCCGAGTCACGGCACCTACCTGCACACCAATCAATCACGTCGACAAAGAACTCTGGATCGTGGTGCATGATGCTGACCATGCTTTCGTAGGCGCGTTCACCGCCGCCCGACCAGTCCAAGGGCTTGCGAAATTCGATCTGGATATCCATCAGCGCCTGACCATCGAAGACCCATTGATCCATGATGTCTCGTCCTCGGACAAACGTTGTGAGCATCCACGAGACGAGAGGCTGGCGCAGCCATGGCGGCGCCCCAGATTGGAGTGAACTCCAATCGGCTGCCTTAGACTTAGCTGTTCCTCTCACACTCCGCGGCAGGCGCCCCATGACACACATCGTCGCGCGCTTCGGATACTCTGACGTACAGCAGCGACCACATATCGTCCTGGAATGCAGCGGACCGCCACGGGACGCTGAGGAAGTTCGATAGAGGTCGCAGTCAGGCAAGCGCCGCCACGGCCGCCGAACTCCCGCTACGGGAACCCCGCCCGCCATGGGCCCCTCGTTAGCCGCGGCTCGCGCCCGCCCGAGTTCTGGAGGCGCCGCTGTGTCATCCCTGACTGCAATCGCTCAGACTGAGCAAGACAAGACTGAGAACGCGGATCTCATCAGCGTCCCGGCCGCTGCCAATCGCCTGGGCTTACACAAGACAACTCTCTATCGACTCTGCAGAAACGGTGAGTTTCCGCCGGCTGTTGCAGTCGGTTCGAGGTGGGTCGTATCGGTGCCACGCCTTGAGCGGTTCTTGCACGGTGACGCGGGAGGGGCCGCATGACCACCCCCAGACGCGCAAGTGGCCCCGGCCTTGCCGCCCGGACCACCGCATCAAGAGCTCCTCGGCCAGGAATTGCTCTGAGATCATCGTACAGCCGGGACCCACGACCGCGGGGCGCTTGGCGATGGCGAGTGGAGATGTATGCCGAAAGTGCCCGTCGTGTTGCTGTCGAAGTGGCGAGATTTGTTTCGGTCCTAGACGCGAACGCTTTCCTCGCGGAGGACCACGATGCCGACATCGATATCGAGGTCCGCTGCTCTGAATTGGTGCTGATCCTGGCTCGCATCCGCATGGGGATCGACGAGCTCGAGGAAGACCTGATGGCCGAGCGACGTGGCGCATCAGGCGGTCCGGTGTCATGAGGGTCGTCACTGTTGACCTCGATGATCCTGGGCATCTCGAACGGGTTTGGATGGAGGTGCGACGCCACCGTGCCATTCGCGACGCAGATCCGCCGCTGCGGGCAGCCATCCTCCGTCGTACGAAGAGGCTGGCGCCCGAGCAGGCCCAGCCGATACTGGATGCCCTCACTGAGCTCCATCCCGAAGTAGTCCTCGCAGCTTTCTTCGTCGAGTTGGTTCCGAATACGCCGACATGTGGCTTCTACTGGCGCCTTCCAACGCGCTTGATTCCTGACGCATCAAGCCTCAGTCGAAGAAAGGCCTGGCCAGAGGGTTCCAGCGCGATGGAAGGAGCTGCATGACGCCGGAACCCCGCGCTGGCTTCGATCCCGACGAGCTGGCGCCGTACGAGATAGCCGAGCAGTTGACGAACGGACATACGCCGGCGCCGGCGATGGGCGGGCCCCTGACAGAGCTCGGACTGGCGAGGCGCTACGTGGCCCTGGGGAGGGTCGATACAGGTACGCACCCGAAATCGGGCGCTGGATGATCTATGACGGCCGGCGGTGGGCGGAGGACGTCACCGGTGAAGCCGATCGGCTGGCGAAAACCGTCGTCGACTTGCTGCACATTGATGCACGCAACAACCCCGACCGACGCGAGGAGCTCACGAAGGCGTGGCTACGGTTCCAGACGGCGCCGAAGATCCGCGGCATCCTCGAGCTGGCTCGAACCGAGAGCGGCGTCCCCATCAGGATGAGCGAGCTCGACGCCGATCCCTGGGCTCTGAATTGCCTCAATGGGGTCGTCGACCTCAGGACTGGCGAGTTGCGCGCGCATGATCCCGACGAACTCCACTCGAAGCTCGTGCCCGTCGAGTACGAACCCACGAGCGATGCACCGGTCTGGCGCCGATTCCTCGAGGAAGTCTTCGAAGGCGACGGCGATCTGACGACCTTCGTCCAGCGCTTCGCCGGCTACTCGCTCACCGGCGACGTCTCCGCACAACTCATGGTCTTTGGCCACGGCGCTGGCGCCAACGGTAAGTCGACGATGTTCGGCATCCTGCGACGGATCGCCGGCGACTACGCCATTCAGCTCGACCCGACGGTGCTTACTGCGGGACAGCACGAACAGCACCCGACCGGCCTCACTGACCTCCGTGGGGTGCGTCTACGTGACGACCATCGAAACCGACGCCGGCCGGCGCCTTGCCGAAGCGCTTGTAAAGCAGCTCACCGGCGGCGACGCCATTCGAGCTCGCCGGATGCGCGGCGACTACTTCGAGTTCGAGCCGAGCCATCACCTTTGGCTGGCGGGGAACCATCTGCCGCAGATCCGAGGGACAGACCACGGGATCTGGCGGCGCATCGCCCTGCTGCCCTTCGACGTGACCTTCGAAGGCGATCGGCAGGATCCGGAACTGCCGGCGAAGCTCGACTTCGAGTGGGCCGGCATCTTGGCCTGGGCGATCGCTGGCTGCATTGAGTGGCAGCGAGAAGGGCTGGCGGTCCCTGAGCGCGTCCAGGCGGCAACGGACCGCTATCGGAGCTCGCAGGATCATCTTGGTCGCTTCATCGCCGAGTGCTGCGTCGAGGACGCTGACACCTACGTCTCCGCCAAGGCGATGCGTGACGCATACGAGGAGTGGTGCGACGCCCAGGGTGAGCGCGCTTGGAGCGCCAAAGCCGTCGGCCAAGAGCTGACCGACAGAGGCTTCGACAGCGCTCAAATCGGCCAACGACGCACACGATCGTGGGTCGGAATTGGACTGCTCGGAGAGCGCCAAGACGAACTCGATCTTGGGTCAGAAAGTGAGAGGGGAGAACGCTTATGAACGGTTCTTCCGGTTATACGCATAGCGCGCATGCAGGAGCGAGTTACGGAGAAAGCGTTCCGACGCGTTCACTTCCTGGTCAGGACGTTACGGTGGGTAGGCGATCGGCAGGCGTATTGGTGACGTGGCGCACTCTGGGCCTCATCTCCGGGCTGGCGTGGGATCTGGCCGGAAAGTGGTTGGTTCGGTGGACCTCCGCAACCGCTTGGCGGTGCACTTGCCCGGGTCCAGCTGAAGGCGATGTCTGCTCGCATGTTGTGCGGATCCAACGCCTGACAGTTGATGCGTCCGGAATCAGCGATGAGGAGCCGGCGTGATCAGAGGGAACTCCCTCGCGTTCGATTCGGAGGATCCCACGACGAGCGTGTCGGATCGGCTGCTCGGATTCTTCGAACGAAACGGGGATCTCCGCGAGCTACGTCGAAAATACGAAGGCGCCCCAGCGGTAACCGACGCGATCGATTTCATGGCAGAGAAGGGTCGCTCCTTCAACTCGGCTGCTTCCGCTACCGGAAGCAAACCGGCAGAGCCGCCGGAAGTTGCCGCATCATCGATTGATGGCCCGTTCGGAATCTCCCAGGCATGCGACTTCCTCGCCGCGCTCGACTCGCAGATCACTGAACGCGGACTCCGACTCGCATGCGCTAACGGTCGGGTCAGAGGCGCAAGGCAGCTTGGTACCCGCGGCGAATGGAGCATCTCCCACGAAGGACTCGAAGCCTTCGCGAGGGAGCGCAAGGGATAGCTCGCCCTCAGACCGGCGCCGAGATGCGGCCGATGCGTTTATTGACCGGCTGGATCGCTTGATCCGGGACATTTACGAGGGGGAACGTCTCGCTCGCAACGCAAGCGACGCTGAGCGTGATGCATTCCAGGCAAGGCGTCTGGCGCGCATCGATGGTGCGATTGACGAGTTGCAGAAGGCGCTCCCGGATATTCCAGCTGCTGATCTTGGCCCTGTATTCGAGGAGGCGCGAAATCAATGGCAGAAATCGATCGAGATCATTGGGCGGGCTGGCGACAAGCGACTGACCATCGCTGTTCGACGCGGTGAACTCGGCAAGGTCGCCGGCCTATTGGACGAAGTCCTCGCGCCGTGGGATCTCCAGGCTGAACTGGTCGAAGCAAATCGACGACTGAGCGAGCAACGTCAGGAGACGCTGCAGCTTCGAGCCGAACGAGCTGCGGCCGTTCAATCCAAGGATGTGGCGATGATTCCGCGGATTATGGAACTGCGGACTCAGATCGAAATCGTCGCACCACGCGCCGAAGCCGAGGCCGAGCTGGCCGTCCTCGAGCTTCAGATCGATCGTGCTCAGACCGCAACCGCTGCACCGGCACTCCGAGTGGCCGAGGCCGCCGCTGCGCTCGAGGAGATCGTGCAGAGACGTGAGGCGGCCCTCGCAGCTGTGCGTGAGGCTGAGGAGGCACTTCCTGTGGCTCAAATCCGCGTTCGTCGCGAAGATGGAGCGACCAGGGTCACTGCGCATCGTGTCCGGGACCTCGAGCAGCAACGAGACCGTATCCGAGATAGGGCCGAAGCAGACGCCAGCGTCGCAATGGCCCGCATCGCCGGAATGGAGCTGACGCCAGCATGAGCGTCCTGAGCGGCCACGAGCGCTACCTCAAGAGCCATCCCCGGCGAAAGGATCAGGTCGACGGAACTAGCGCCGATAACAGCAGCCCAGCGCCGTCGGTGATACACGCGTGGCGACAGCAGCGTGCAGCGACACGAAACATAAAGAAGCCCCGTACGACCGCAGAGATCCTCGCCGATGGCCTCGCCGCGGTCGAGCGTGTCGATCGTGAGCGTGCGGAGCGCGCAGCAGGTCTGAGATCATGACCTCGTCGAAGTGCAGCGCGCGCAGCGATAGCGGCTCAGCTCATCTATCAGCCGTCATCCTGGCCTCGTCTGACACCTCCAGGCCGGGGAGGTCCCCCCACCCCCAGCGAGCGTCCCGGTACGTACTGGTGATCGCTGCGTGTACGTATCTGGGACCTCCCATTCCGAACAGGTCGAACTGATGGGAATGGCCGTCTGCCAGACAGGATTTGGCCCCCGGTTGTACCGGTCTAATCCGAGCTGTGCTGGTTGCGAGACCGAGCTGCCGTGGCAGCAGCGACCTGGGCGAGCTCGTCGGTGGTGCTCCGATGCTTGTCGCATGGCGACGGTTCGCCGCCGGAGAAAGATCCACTCCTGATGGCCGGCCGTGGCCAACCTCCGAAGGACCCGTCGAGGCGCCGGCGACGGAATGTCGATGCCCCTTCATCTTCTCTAGTCATCAGCGACGGTCGCACTCGCGGCCCGCAGCTTCCGAAAGGGGTGCTCCCCGGCGACGAGGAGTGGCACGAGCGCACGAAAGCCTGGTGGCTGACGTGGCGCAAATCAGCGCAGGCGCAGGGTTTCACGCCGACCGACTGGGATTTCCTGCTCGACACGGCGTTGATGCATCACGTCATGTGGTCGAAGGGACGCTGGGAGTTCGCAGCCGAGATCCGTCTCCGGGTAGGGAAGGTCGGCGCGACCGGGAAGACCGGCGTCGGCTCCGCATGGCCATGCTGGGTGGAACACCCGCGGATCTGCCTGACGGGGTCTCGTCGATAGATGAGAGACGCACCAGCCTCAACGAGAGGCGGGGGCGGCTCGAAGGTCTGTGATGCGTGACGAATCAGCCACGGCCTCCTGACACCTCCGTGCTGCCGGGGCATGAGTTCGCGAGAGGCGAGCTCGAGACGGCAGAGGGCCTGATTGATCTGTCGGTAGGAGATGCAGTCGCATTCACTTCAGAGACGCGCCATCGAGTCCATCCCGTCGAGACGGGTTCGCGGGCCGCGCTGGTCGTCTTCGGAATGCGGGATGGCTGGACTCGCTGATGCGGGACGAATCGGCGAATGATG
Source organism: uncultured Acidimicrobiaceae bacterium (assembly GCA_963782415.1). Taxonomy (GTDB): domain Bacteria; phylum Actinomycetota; class Acidimicrobiia; order Acidimicrobiales; family RAAP-2; genus Bog-473. The sequence continues at coordinate 8,947 of CAWAJT010000007.1, forward strand.
CGCTAGTCAACGAAGCGACCCCTCGGCCCTCGTGATCGGCGACCTGTGTGTTCGCTGCCACTCGAAAGTGTGCGTGAATCAGGTGGCGGGTCTAGCCTTCGTTGACGTTCGACTGTTTGTCTAGAGGGCGGCAACGACGGGAGGCGGTCAGCATGCATTTGGGGGCACTGAACTTGGTGCGAAGGGCGCGGGCCCATCTGTCACGCGGTCGCAATCATGTCTTACTACTAGTCCTAGGTGCAGTGGCCCTGACCCTGAGCGCCTGTGACTGGACCACATTCGGCTACAGCGCTTCGGGGGACCGCTCGAGCCCTGATACCGGTATCAGCCTCAGTAATGTCGCCAATACCAAGGTGGATTGGTCCTTTTCGACGGGAAGTGCCGTCTGGTCGTCGCCGGCATTGGCAAACGGCATCGTTTACTTCGGCTCCTACGACGACAAGGTCTACGCGCTGAACGCCACGACAGGGACGAAGGTCTGGTCTGCTACGACGGGCAATCAAGTGACCTCTTCGCCGGCGGTGGCGAGTGGGATTGTCTACATAGGCTCTTACGACAACAAGCTTTACGCGCTTAATGCCACAACGGGAGCGACGGTGTGGACCTACACCACCGGCACCCCCATCTCCTCTTCGCCTGTGGTGGTGAATGGGATCGTTTATGTCGCATCGAACGACACCAAGGTGTACGCGCTGAATGCCATGACAGGGGCGAAAATCTGGAGCTACACGACTTTCAACCAGATCCAGTCCTCCCCGGCCGTCGTGAACGGCCTTGTTTACATCGGCACGATGGGTGGCGACGTGTACGCGTTCAACGCTTCCACAGGGGCGCTGGTCTGGAGCGCCGCGACTGGCGAGGCGGTGCCGGCGTCGCCGGCCGTAGCGAACGGGATTGTCTACATTGGGTCGAACGACACCAAGATGCACGCCTTCGACGCACAGACCGGAGCGTCCATATGGACCGCAGCGACTGACGGCACTATTGATTCCGCGCCGGCGGTGGCGAGTGGCATCGTCTACATCGGCTCCGTTGGCGGGAACTTCTACGCGTTCAATGCGACGACTGGAGCCAGCTTGTGGACGGCAACTATCGGCAGTCCCATCGATTCCTCACCCGCGGTGGCGAACGGCGTCGTGTACGTCGGCTCTTTCGACCACAAGATCTACGCATTCAACGCCACGACGGGCGGTGCGGTCTGGAGTGCCACGACAGGCAATGCAGTAAATTCGTCGCCGGCGATAGCAAATGGGTACGTTTACGTCGGTTCATCGGACAGCAAGATGTACGCATACAAGCCCTAACTTCACCTGTCCGGTGGTTCCGGGCCTGGTTGAGTTCCGTTTCTTGCTTCTCCGAGCTGGCTCGTCGGTCTGGGAACGAGTTCGCGACCGCGCTGGTCTTCGGGTGCTGGCTGAACCCGGAGTGATGCGTCACGCATCACTGAAGCGTGACGAACGACACACCTGGACGAACACGCGGCTGACAACTCTCCACAATTGGCCCTCTAGGAAACCGAAGTGAATGCGGAAAGTCTCGGTGCTAGCCGGTGTGCGATTGCATGGCCTTCGCGAGCTTTATGGCCTCAGTCTTGGTCAGACTGCCGCTGATTTCTCCCTTGCCGTCAAAGCTGGTGAATTGTGACTGAAGCGGCTGGATTATCGGAGCGGAGTAAACAACACCATTGAGCTCTATTCCTAGAAGCTGATGGAAGTTGGCAGAAGTCACTCTGTCCCATAGCGCAGCATTCCGCGAGGACATCGTGAAGTCGACAACCCAACTGCCGGCATGGGTGCGGATAACGGTGGCGGACTTGATGGGTGCGCTCGACATTTGGGCGGGGCCGAGGAGACACCGAGACTTCAGTTCACCGCACGCGCCGCCGGCTCCAGGTAGCAGCACGGTTGCCCCGGCGTTGTCCGCAGTTGGCTTCGTTGTAGGGGCTCCAGCCAAGGACGCGTCAGAAGCCAGCGTGCTTGACACGCCGGTCGGCTGGACGTTGATGTTCTGCGCCGTGAGCGCTGCAGCCGGGTCGCACGACAAGGAGCTTGTGGCAGGAGCCTGTGCGAGGGAGTTAAAGGGTGGCACGAAACACAGGACCGGTCGAAAGAGGACAGCGCCGCCTGAGCGCTCTGACTGTAGGTGCGTCGGCGGCTTCGCCTGGGACTTTCCACTGGGGGCGCCACCGAATAGCACTACCGCGCCAGCGATCAACGCCGCTAGAAGCACCGCGCAGAAGCCAATGACGATGAGCGTCTTGACGTTGCGACGCCGCCGGTGTTGGCGCGCCTCTGGAATCAGGACTTCTGTTGGCGTTGCCTGACCCGTCTCGACGTCCGTTGTCATGGTGCTACTATCACTAGCATAATGTTCGATGTCAAGGTGGATCGCCGAGAGGGAGTAGCCCTCCACGATCAGGTCGCCGGTGAGATCAGGCGTGCCATCGCCGATGGAGAGGCCAAGCCAGGCGAGCGACTCCCACCGGCGAAGGATCTCGCAGCAGTTCTCGACGTCAACACGAACACAGTGCTGCGGGCGCTCCGTCTACTCCGCGACGAGGGTTTGCTCGAGTTTCGCCGTGGACGCGGCGTGACGGTAGCCGGTACGCCAGAACGGGGAGCTGTGCTGAGTCGGGCACGGGAGCTCGTCGACTTCGCTCGGCTTCAGGGATATCGGCGAGACGACGTCATCGCGATGATCGCAGACCTTCCGTGATTGTCCGAACTGCACTGGACCTGTGTCCACTACCTTCGGCCGGATGTCGAGTTGGACCTCATTGGAGTGCCAGAGATTGGGGAGATGATCGGCACGGTTCGTCAGTGCGCGGATCGCCTCAGCCGTGAGGATCCAGAATTCCCCGCCCCTGCTGTCGAGTTGAACCGTGGCGTGAGGCTGTGGAAGCGGGCCGACATCGTGAGGTGGGCCAAGGCGACGGGGCGCGACCTGCGTTCCTGACGTGCTCGGCAAAATGACCACCCATCGCCCCTTTGATCCGCGGACTGATCCACGCACGAGGTCGGCCGCGGCCCGAGCGACATCGGCAAGCGCGCGAGCAGCCTCCTTGAGAGTTATTTCAGGACGAGCTCGCAGCAGGATCCAGATTCCCACGGCGCACGATATTGGTATCAGCAGCACCATCGATACGGGCAAGATCTCGAGGAACAGGTCGTACGCGAGGTTCGCGCACTCATGGAAGTCGTGATCGCTGACGATCTACTGGACGAGAGCTGGAAGTCCATCGCTGCCGCTTTGGGCGTTTCCCGCCAGGCTGCCGTCAAAAGAGGTTCGGAGCCGCTCGGCGATCGTCATTGGCATGGAAGTTGATGACGATGGAGGAAATAATGGCCATTCTGTATCCAAACACCGGGTCATAACCTCACCGAGCTCAGTCGGGTGCCGGACGCTCAGCGGCGCCCTAGAATCGAAGGGTACGGTTCAGCAACGCACGGCCCAACTGGCGGCGTTCCAGCCGAATGTGATGCGTCACGAATCACCCTGTCCCGGATCCCGGCAATGCGTTATGTCTCAGGACCACCGTCACATCGATGCTTTCTTCGGTGACGCCGAGCACGCTCGCGATGGCTATTCGAGCCGTGGAGTCAACGTGGTCGAGACTGTCGATTCGAGCTTCGGTGCCTGGGACATCAAGGAACGTGATCAGCCAACAATCTGCTTCACCCCGAAGGATTGCCTCATAGCGCGTTCGGTTTGGTCATTCGGGCGACTCCTCAACGTGGGAGCCCGATAACGGGACCCCATGGCCTTCGCCTACCCCCGACGCAACAGGATGACGCTGGCGCAATCGATCGTCAAACGGCGGATTCCACAAGCCTGGACCACACTTAGGGGATGCGTAACCCATCACAGTCGAGGCCGTTGGGAACGGCAAATGGCGGCGCGTCGCCGCCCCAAGGCGGTTAGGGCGGCGCCGGCACTCACCCCCACAACAAACCTGGGACGATTGGCGACTCGCTCCAGGGGGAGCAGTTTGACGTCTTCGTCTACCTCGCGGAACGCTTGATCGAGCTCAGTCCCTTTCCCTGTCCAAGATCAGGGACACTCCCCTGGCCGACCCGCTGGTTCCTGACGCATCGATGGTCCACGTCCAGGCGACGAGCATGCGGCGCCAGTTCGTTCGCGAGGGGAGCGATTGGTACCTTATCCGCGTGTTCGACCCCGCCCGGCCAGCTCATCGTCCTGTCCCGGCAGGGGCCTGAGGGCGCGCTCAACGGCCCAGACGATCAGGTCGTTGTCGGCATAGGCTGATCGGCCGTGACGAGCTCGCTTGGTGATCGCAAGAAGCGGTCGATGAAGAGCAGTATCGGAGAGGCTTTCGATCCGCGCCACAACAGCCTGAACTTTCTACGCCTGGTCCTTGCAGTCGTCGTCATCTTGGGCCACGCCCTCTCGCTGCCGGCCCTCCATGACGAGTCACGCCTCGTCTTCAACGGTTCCGGCTCAGCTGAACTCGCCGTCTGGGCGTTCTTCGCGATCAGCGGGTTCCTCATTGCGTCAAGCGCGCTACGCAATAGGACCGGACGATTTGCCTGGCAGCGCTTCCTCCGCATCTTTCCGGGGTTCTGGGTGTGCCTCCTACTGACTGCGTTCGTCTTCGGCGTCATTGGATGGCTGAGTGCACCACCGTTACAGCATTGCGGCTTGTCTTGCTATTTCCACGCCCCTCACAGTCCTGTCCGATACATCTGGGAGAACCTCGACTTCAAGGGCCACCAGGCGGACATCGCAGGCACACCGACGGCTGGTGTCGTTCCAGGAGTCTGGAACGCATCGACGTGGACGCTTTTTTACGAGATCCTCTGCTACGCCCTTCTCGCCGTCTTGGCTGTGCTTGGAATCCTCCGCCGCCGGGCAATCGCCCTCGGCGTGTTCGTTGCTCTGTGGGTCACCATGACCGTGGGCGCCTTCGACCCGGCGTTGAACCACGCGATTGACTGGGCGACACCAAATCTATGGGTGACGCTGCTCCTGCGGTTTGCCACGATCTTTATGGGCGGCGCAATCGTCTACTTGTACCGGGACCGCATCCCCGATTCAGCCGTGCTGGCCGGGGCGTGTGCAGTCGTCGTCGTTCTCGGTCTGGCGTACCCCGACCATGCCAAGGATTCGACCCTCTATCTCACGCCGACCAACCTGGTGCTGCCGTTGTTCGCCTATCCGTTGATATGGCTGGGAATCCATTTGCCCGCCCAGCGCATCGGAGCCCGCAACGACTACTCCTACGGTGCCTACATTTACGGCTTCCCCGTCACGCAGCTGCTCGTCATCTGGGGAGTCTGGCGATGGGGCACGGTGCCCTACGCGTTCATGTCAGTGCTTGCAACCGTTCCACTCGCCGTCGGCAGCTGGTGGCTCGTCGAAAAGCACGCTCTGCGACTCAAGCGTGTCGGCCTCAGTGATGCCGCTGCGGCGCCCCCGGCCTCGTACGGGGATGAAGAGTTTCCATCGATCCGAGATCCGAAGGAGACCAGCGCGTCTGTTACATCTGCAGCGTCCGAAAGCTAGGGCGGTTCAGCCATTCCCGCGTGGACGTCATCATGCCGGGTATGTGCAGTCGTCCTGGAAATCTGATCAGTCGTTGCTTGACAGCTGACGAATGCCAGTTCAGATTGAACGAAGTCGGTCGTTCCCTTTGAACCGTCACTGACGGATCGTCGTATCGGGATGCTTGCTGAAGCCTCGCGGCGTGCTTAATCACCCAGGTGGATGAAAGACCGTGGGAAAGTCACTGAACAGGAGGGGCAACTGTGACAATCACACTCATCCAGAATACGGATGGCACTGTTGATGTAACGAACGGAAGTGGACCAACCACCACACTTGCCGTTGACACGACATCTTCCGTACTCGAATCCTTCGTGAGGGCACAGTCACTGAACCAGATGGGAGCACCGACCGCCGCTCTCGATATGAATGGCCAAGCCTTCATAAACGCATCTGACGTCGGGCGGCAAATTGCAGCGCATTACTACGAACCGACATCGGCGTATATCAAGCTGACGAACTCGAACACCCCGGCAGCAATCGACACGACGAACCTCACCGTCTCATTCACTGCCACGACAACCGCGGTTATGGTTGAGCTCACAGCAGGGGGTGGACTCTTCTCTGGTACTGGTGGTTATTACTGGGGCCTGCTTGTTCATTCATCCTCAACGCAGGTCGGCTATTGGGCAATGGTCGAAAATGGAGCGACGCCTATCCTGGTCCCATGCACGGTTCGTATCCGAGTCACCGGACTTACCGCCGGTACGGGATATCAGTACGATTGGGCGCATGTAGTTTCCGGATCGACCCTGCCCACCGGGGCGATGGCTGGTCAGTGCGGTACGGGAAGTCCCGCTGCAAATTCTGACTACGGCCCACTGATGATGAGGGTCCTGGCGGCCTGATGATCTCGACTCATTGCCTCCCGTCAGGCAGCCTCGGAGTAGGGGAGATTCCCGTCTCCAACGTGGCCGGCGAGAACATCTCTGTTCAAGACCCAGGCGCAGGCAACCGACGCGGTCTGATCGTGTTTATTCACGGATTGACAGTCGTGGTGCCAGCCTTCTTCCCTTGGCCCGTTCCGAATGCGTCGACAATTGTCGGCGATGTGAAGATCGGCGACTTCGCAAACGATGTTGTTCTTGACAATTCGGGTATTGCTCTATCCGAGCTGCCCGGAGGACTACTACTCGAAAAACACTGGCGTGTTCGGGATTTGCAACGACGCTGCGAATGACTCCGGTCATGGATCGCGATTCTTAGATGGAGGAATCCTTCACTGGTGGGACCACCTAGTGGACTGGATCGAAGAAACCTACGGTACTGGTCACCCGATCATTTGTTCGGGATTTTCAATGGGCGGTTTCAAGACTCTCCAGATCGCTGCAAACCGGCAGTCGGACCTGGTGGGGTACATCTCTCATTGCCCAGCGACGGTCCTTGAAACCGCAAACCCGATCTTTACCGGTGGCGCTACGTTCTACAGCTTCAATCTCTCTGGTCTTGACACCACGAGCAACCAACTCAACGGAGTGACGATCCCAGGAATCGTGGGATACGGCACGAGTGACGAGGCAGTTGGTTGGTCCAGTTCAGGTGTGGGCTCGGGGTCGGTTGGTACCTCGGTGGCCTCGTTCACGGGAGCGGGCACATTGTCTGTGTCAACGGTCTCGAACTTCGTGCACGGTGCTGCAGTTCAGTTAACAAACTTGAGTGGTGGGACGGGAGTCGCAATAGTGCAGTTCACTGGAATAAGTGGAGGGTCGTTGACGGGCTGCAAAACAGTTGCAGGATCCGGCACGATCACGGCAAGTACCATCGTTATACAGTCGACCACCGACCAGATGATTACGAACGCCCAAGCTGCTTCGCAGCCCGTTACCCGATATTCAACGTCGGACGTTCACGAGTTCACGAGTAACGACGCGACGAAATATTCAACGTGGGTCAATTCCCAACTTCGGTGGCCTTCCGATTTCGTTCTGACGGAATTCTTTGCACGAAACCAGTGGGACCACCAGCGGTTGGTAGGAACACGCTCTTTGAGTACCGACACAAACGCCGTCAACATAGAATTAGTTGTTGGAAAGGCGCTCCCGGTGACACTCGGCAGAAGCTCCGCCGGCTGGAGGCTCGTCGACGATCGGTGGCGTGATGCGTCACGAATCGCCGTAGTGCTCGATGTGCGCACTTGAGGTGAACACCAAGCTCGCTCGTGGCCGAACACTTCGGGAACGCCGCGGTCATTGGAGTGCCACGGCCGTCAGACTCGTCTGCCGCCCCGTCCTCTTCAGCGCCTGGTCGGCAGGAATCGGTGATTTCTGACGCATCACGAGCGCAGCCCGGGCACGGCGACCCATGCCCCGGCCTCATCGACGTCGGGCGCTGCTGGCGGCTGGTCTACGACCGCAACCTCCAGGCCACGCACTGTGCCGAGGCACCCACCTTCAGGGGGCGATGGTTCTCGCCTCGAGGCGATCGGTGGTGGCGAGTGTGGGCGTGCTCAGTTCACCTCAACGGCCTGACCGGAATCCAGGAGTTCGGCCGCCGGCGACGTGACGCTGATTTCTGACGAATCACTTGCAACTACGAGGGTCCCAGCAGATAACCCGCACCCTCAAGCTCAAGGTGCACGCCCGCAGGGTTCGAGAGGTGCTGAAGCGAGGTAGAAAGGACTCGCCGGGCCACGCACCAGCGGGAGTCAGTCACGATGACGGCGTGGGTCAGCGTGGTCCGGTGATCGGGCACAGTCATAGCGTGACCCTGTAAGCCGTCCGATTCCCCCTCCGCCTCCCTGAGGCCCGCTGGCAGCGTCGCCGCAGAAGGTGGGGGTGATGCGTTAGGCACCACTCGACGCTGGTCCTCTGGGCTCCCGATGTCTCAACAATACGGTCACTTCGATGCTTTCCTCGTCCACGCCGAGCACGCTCGCGATGGCCAGCCGGGCCGTGGCGTCAACGTGATCAAGGCTGTCGATCCGAGCTCCGGCGCCTGGAACCTCCGGGAACGTGATCAGCCAGCAGGCTTCGTCCCGCCGGAGGACTGCCTCATAGCGCGTTCGATCGGTCATTCAGGCGACTCCTCATTGAAGGAGCCCGATAACGGGGCCCCATGGGCTTCGCCTCACCCCCGACGCAACAGAATGCATGCTGGGGCGATGTAGGGTCAAACGGGCGTTTAGCAACGAGCGCCGGCCATATCGGGCACAACTAAGCCACAGCCGGTCCAACCCTTTGGGGGCGAACTGGGCCCGTCTCCTCAGTAGCCGGAGATTGTGAGCTGTGCAATCTGACCAATCTCGGCCTGTGATCCGGCTGCGGGCTGCTGAGCGAGAACCGTTCCAGTTGGGCTCTGCCCGCCGGGTTTCGTCACGCCAGAATCACCTGCCCCGATACCTAAGGCGCCCAACGTTGAGTCTGCTTGAGCCAACGTCATTCCCACCACGTTCGGCATGGTGACGAAGGTCATCGTTAATGGTCTGAGGCGGGGAGGCATTCCTTTCTCGGTGACGATCGTCGTCACCGTGGTGGGAGTGGGAGTTTCGGTCGTGGTCGTGATTGCCGGCGGTGACCCAGTGGCCGAGACATCGCCGCTCCCACCGCTGGCGAAGAGGGCCACGAAGCCAAGACCGAGTATGACTGCCGCTACTCCGAGCACCGCCAAGGATGGACGCACCAAGTGCCATTGTGGGCGGGTTTCGAGTATCTGACAAGCCGGATCTCCCGGATCCTAAGGCCGGCGGGAGGTCGGCGAGTTCAGGCATCGTCGCTATCGAGCGACAGGTGCATCGTGCTCGCGGCCAACCCCACGGGACCAAGATCGCAGGGTTGGGCCGACCACCTCACCCCCAGGGATCCGCGTTGGCGAGCGGTTCCCATCGGAAGTGGCCTCCATCTGAGGGTGAAGTGCGGCATTTGATACAGAGGGCCCGACCACCGCGTAGCGACCCCTCGATTGGTGGAGGAGGGGCAGCTGCTTGGCACCGTTGCCACGTGACTGACGCAGGCGCCACCTCCTGTTATACCGCCGCACGGCCGAAGCGGGTCCCCATGTTTCGAACAACTCAGCCGTACCATCTGAGCGATGCTCGAAGAACTGGCTTTAGAGGATCAATCAAAGTCCGGCCAGCACCCCACGCTGTCCTTGACTGAAGAGCGTCGGATCCGAGCTGGGCTGGCGTGGCGACACGAATATGAGTGGCTCATGGCGCCGCAAGCGGACCTGCTGCAGACGTCGCTCGAAGAATTCTGAGTCGGCCGGCGTGGCAGAAGGACGCGGCGTGCCGGGGGAGCGGTGAGCTCGAGAGCTTTATGCCAGGGCGCGGCGGCACATTTCGACGTGCCCGGGAGCTCTGCGCGGCTTGCCTGGTCCGCGACGAATGTCTCGACTTCGCCTTGGATGATGAGGAGCTGGTGGGTATGTGGGGCGGCACCACGGAGCGCGAACGTGTCGAGCTGCCGAGGAAGCGGCCGGCCGTGGCACGGATCCTTCGCCCCCGATTCGGGTAGGCGATTCGGGGGCGATCCCGGCTACAGCATCAACCGAATGGGTAGAGAGTCCCGTCCTGAGCCACCAACGTGTAGCCGCCACCATTTGCGAACATGCCGGCGATCGGGGAGGCGAGCTGCTGACTGCCGACCGATCCGAGGAACGGCGCGTCGCCGAACGTGAAGACTCCACCGTCGGATGCAACCATCCAGTAGCCACCGCCATCTGGTGTGGTCACGATCCCTTCGATGGGCTTGTTGAGGGACCGGCCCGGACCTAGGACGCCTGGGATTGAGCCGTAGAACTGGGCATCGCCATAACTGAAGACGCCGCCGTCTGTGGCCACGAGGGTATATCCGTGACCGCTGGCGCTGACTGACATGCCGACGATCGGCTGATTGAGGTGAATGCTTCCCGCGGAGCCATAGAAGCCGGCATCGCCGTAATTGAAAATCCCACCGTCGGAGGCCACGAGCCAATAGCCGCCGGCGTCAGACGTTGGTGTCATGCCCACAATGGGCTTGTTGAGCGGGAGTCCTGAGGCGTCGCCGAAGTTGTTGGCCGGCGGACCAGACAGCTCGCTCTCGCCGATGACATGACCAGTGGCATCGGCCACCCAGGCATTTCGGGAGTAGTCACCGTCTCCCGCAACGCTGCCGAAGCAACTTGTGCTGTTCATGTAGGCAGCTACGAGGTGATCAGAAGTCGCGACGGTATTCAGATTGCCGATGATCATCGGCTCATTGGCCTGCGTATTGAAGCCATAGGCGGTGTAGGTGACGGGTGAGAAGGGCCAGCCGGCGCTGTCGGGCACGATGATTCCGGGCTGTACCGAAGCATCATGGGTACTTCGCTGATCGCCACCGTCGCTTGAGCAATCGAGGGGCACCGTATGTGCCGTCACAGGGCTGGCGCTGGCGCTACCGATCGGCACGAGTCCGAATATTGCCGCCAATCCGGCCACCAACGGAATCGCCCGCTTCAGTCTCATCGTCACCCTCCATGCCGGTCCCGAACGCCCGTGTATATCCGATTGAGTGGCGTAGCGCTCACAGACCGTTGGACTGACCGGGCAGCCGGTGTCGACCTCAGCCTGGACGAGGCCAGCGGACGTGTCCTTGTCCTAATGATTGTCCTATAACTCACGCTGTCGGGTGTGTTCTTGTGCTGTCTCTCGCGTCCGTCATCCCAGGTCAGACCCTCGTAAGCAGTCCCGTGGAATCTCATGCTGCAATGTGAAACGGATTCACACGGCTGAGGTCGTGGTTTCGAGTCCCGCAGCGCCCACTCAAAACTTCCCAGTTCAGATGAGTGTTCTGACGGTCAAAAATTCCCAGTTCAGATAAGTGTTCTGACGGGATCCCTATCCACCATCTCAGCATCTATCGAGCGTCCATTGCGCGGAATGGCTGCCCAATACCGCGACCGAACTATCTCTGGACGTGGGCGAGCGCTCCACTTTGATCTCTCTTCGATGGCAACATCATCTGAGATTTCTGCATGGCACCGTCATCGCAAATATCCCGTCCGGGAATGAGTGAGAGGTGTAGGCGATTCCATTCGGCACAGTTGCCGGTTGCGTACCGGAACTACCGGCGCAATCCGTCGCCACGACGTGCTTGACGCGCCCTATCCAGGGGGGATCCACTCCCCTGATCGTCTTCATCGAGAACCCGGCTGCGATCAACACAATGGTCAGGACCACGAACAGCCATCTTCCGACTTTTCTCGACGTGGGCCGGACCAGTCTCCCCTCGCTCGACAACAGCAACGCCATCGCGCTCGCGAGTAGCATGACCGAAGGCACGCTGTAGCGCGGATTTGCAGCGATGTCTGCCACGCTGAGTCCGTAGATCCCTGGTCCACGTTCCCACGCCGTTCCCGCGAAGATTGCGATAGCCGTAACCGTGAACGCGGCCGCTACGACTTGGTCCCGACGGCTTGCTCCGACTCCCAGGACGACAAGCAGCACTACGACAACGACCGTGGGCAGCAGAACCGCCACGATTCCGCTGATGCTTCCGAGGTCTGACTCCCATCTGGTTCCGAGCAGGAACATGCCGAATACGTGCCCACCCTCGCCCTCGGCAATATTGACAGTGTCGGCCAGCGACCTGTGCGCATCAAGAAGGTTGGGATTGGTCTTCGTAGTCAGAGCAACGACTGCTTGCAAGATTGCCCCAGCGACGAACGCTGCTGTCACGGCGACCGCCGCCCTCGACCGTCGGTAAACGAGCCAACCCAGCGCCAGGGGGAAGAAGAAAAAGGCAAGTAGTGAAGATGCCGCGCCCAGTGCCGCAACGGTCGATCGGGTTACGACATCGAATGGCGCCTCCTCCATCGAGATAAGCGCCCATGGCAGGACAGCCAGGAACGGCCAAATCAGATTCGTGGTCGTTGCGGTGCTATCGAGTCCCAATGCCGGCATCAGTACGACGAGTGAGGCCAGTGCTACGCGGACGGATCGCGACCTGATCCAGCCGCGGGACCAGTGGTAGACGCCCCACGCCAACATGGCGGCGACAAGCACTGAGGTCAACGAGCAGTAGAGAGCCAGATATCGCAGCGAAAAGTACGGCGTTGGAAGTGCGATGAGCCGCGGGGGCAGTTGCAGATAGCCGTTGTAGCCGCGCAACACGACATGGAGTGGACCAAGGTTCACGGCCTGTTCTGTGTAGACCAACCCATCTTCATCCCAAAGCGTCCGCCAGCTGGGGGTGCCTTGCTGGCGAAAGAGGGGAAGGATGATGGCGCCCACAAGAAGTGTTGCGCCAACAGATCGTCGTGCGAAAAGTCGATCAGCACGGCCGGAAACGGTATTGGAGCTAGATGTTCCCAAGGGTTCGCTACGCCACGCACGCAATTTGTCGCGAAGCCTGCTTCTCCCGTTCCCCGAGTCCGCGACCGTCACGCCGTCACTCATGTCCGATGACGTTGTTCCGGGATGCAGTGGGCCGTCCAATCCAAGGAGAGTGGAATTCCACATCGGAGGTTTTAGTCGCTGAGCCAATTGAGCGCTGATGGTTGAGGAGCCACCCCATGATCCACGCGGAAGCACGGTAGAGACGATCCATCACGCTCTGAGCGCAGATAGAGATGGGTTCTCCAGTCCAACACGCACCGATCATGTTCGGAGAGTGCACCGGTACGCTACCGAAATAGAAGCTCCCTGGCACGGGTCAGATTGGGCAAACCCATCAAGCTTGCGACTGGGATCCGTCCTGCTCGAAGTCATCCAGCCATTTGAACTCGGCTGCTCTGGTGGTTTACAGCCAAATTCCAGACGATGAGCGATGTCAGATACTCTGACGTCGTACCGCACTATGGAGAGATGACCTCTCACCCGTGTGCGAAATAATCGTGCAGCACAAGTAACTCGGAGCAAGTGCTCTACCCTGATCGAGATCCGTATAAGGAACGATTGTGATTGGCTACGGTTTATCAGCAACGACGCAAGGTCGCATCTTCTTAGGGAAGCGAGACATGGCTGAACGTTGCCCTGATGTTCCGGTGTTGAAGAAACGTCTTGTACGTCACGAAGCGGGAGACAAATCCACTAAATTGGGCTGCCCCAACGTCATTACCGAGGTTCACCACCGTGAGGAGCATCACGCCGTAAGGGATAGCGAAACTCGGCGTGACCGCACAACGATGAAGCTTGGCTAGGGCTGGCAAGCGGTTTAGGACAAATGTCCACTGCTCGATATCTCCTCGGCGTGTCCTTGATCGGCTTGGCTCTTGGGCCAGTGACTTTCGCATCGTTCCGTTGGTGCCGAGTGCTCTTGCCACGTTGGTGCCGCGCACCCGTCGCTCTGGCCACGATCGTGGTCGTGTTGTCCGCCCTAGTCTGCACCGAGGAGCTGCTCGGAGCGTTCGGAGTGCTGCGGCCGATAGCCACAACCGTCACTCTCGCCGCGCTGGGCGTTGGGGGCTGCCTCATCGAACGCCGGTACCGGGCCCGCGGTGCCGTAGCAGTTTCTGATCGTGGATTGGCACTGCCACGAGCGGAGACAGCGGAGAAATCGGATCTCTCAGTTCAGGGACCGCTGTGGGTCCAGCTCGTAGCTCTCGGCGCTGTCAGCCTCCTCGCGGCCGATTGGTTCACGCGCGCCGTCGACGCTCTGCATCACGGTATGAGCACTCCAGACACTCTTTGGTACCACATGCCCGTAGCGGCCAGATTCGCCCAACAGGGAGCCATCACGCCGCTGCACTTTATCGATCCGGGTATCGATATCGGTTCGGTCATTCCCTTCTACCCTGCGAACGGCGAGCTGGTGCACACGTTCGGCATCTTGGTCGTCGGCAACGACTTTCTATCGGTGCTGCTTAACCTCGGTTGGCTGACCCTTGCTTTGCTAGCGGCATGGTGCGTGGGGCGCCCCTACGGCGTGGCTCCAATCACCCTGACCGGTTGCGCCGCATTGATGGTTGCCCCCGGTTTGGTGGCGACTCAGCCAGGTGGCGCGTACACCGATGTCACCGGTCTCGCCCTGGTGACGTCAGCCGCGGCGCTGTTGGTCAACGGCGAACGGCATCCTGGGCAATCTGCCGCGACCGGGATCGCCGCTCTCGCCGCTGGCTTGGCCCTGGGTACCAAGTTCACGTTCGTCGCCCCTGTTGTCGCACTGACAGTCGGCGTGTGGTTCGTCACGCCCAGGGGATTGCGGGTCCGGACTGGTTTGTGGTGGGCTGGACTGGCTCTACTCACGGGAGGCTTTTGGTACGGCCGCAACGTGGAAGCCATCGGGAATCCACTTCCGTCGAGCCTACGCCTGGGGCCCCTGCACCTCATGGGTCCGCCACAACCTGCGTCGAGTAACGTCGCATCCTTTGTTTTCGAACGTGGCACCTGGGTCCATTGGTATCTCCCCGGACTGCGGGCATCGCTCGGTCCAGTCTGGTGGGCAACCCTCGCGCTGTCACTTGGCGGATTGGTTGTCGGTTCTCTGGTCGCCACAAGCCCGGTTCGTCGCATGCTGGCACTCGTCGGTGTATTCGCAGCCGTCGCCTTCGTCTTTACACCTCAACTCTTGACCCTGCCTCCGTTTTATCCACACGTCCCCTACAACTTCGCCTTCAACTTGAGATATTCGTTCGCAGCCGTCCTCCTCGGTCTTGTCCTGCTACCGACTAACTCCCTCTTCCGCAGGCGGCGGAACCGCAACACGCTGCTTGGCGGCTACGCATTGATTGTGGTGCTCACCCAATTCGATTCCACCATCTGGCCGATCGACCTATTGTCCGAACGATTTGGCCAAGCCGTTGTCGGAGTCGACTCGTTCATTGGACTTCTGGTCGGGATCGTCATCTTCACCATCGGCGCCGGCACGACGGTGGTTCGGAGCCGGAGAATCACGAGCGGTCCGAAGCAACGGAGACGGGTCGTCGTCGTTACTGCCGTGGCGGTCATTGTGCTCGGATCGGCATTCGCCGCTGAGCGGTTGTACCTACGCGACCGCTACCAGGCGGTCCCGCCGCTCGCTCCCCTCTACGCTTGGGCGCAGAACATCTCGGACGCGCGCTTCGCGATGATCGGACCTTTCAGCAACATCACATACCCGCTCTACGGCCGAGACGACTCCAATTACGTGCAGGCTGTTGGCGTATCCGGCCCGGACGGCTCATTCAACCACGCAGGAAATTGTCGGCAGTTTCGGCTCGCGGTTGACGACGATCGCGTTAACTACGTGGTCACGGTCGTCAAGAGCGGCGACCCTAACTCGGGGGAAACCAATGCAACGGCCTGGACGGCATCCGACAAGTCCTCTCGCCTTGTATTCCGTCGTGTGAACACCGAACTGAATGTGACCACCTCAGTGTTCCGGCTGAACGGTCCGCTCAATCCAGGGCAATGTCTCCAAACATGAGCGAGGGCATGCCGGGCGCGCCGACTGTCTGGTCAGGGCCCTGCACGTTGGTCAGTCTCGTCAGCTGTTTCGCCGTCAGCGACGGACGGTCCACCAACCGCCTTCTTCGGACCCGTAGAAACCGATGCCCGTGGCGGTCGAGCCCGGAACGCCGATTCTGTGACTGCTTCTATCGTGCCACGACCATCATCGACAGTAAGGAAGCGAATAGACCGACCTAGATTTGCGCACAGCGCGAGCCTCGAGGCGGAACAGGCGATTCTTGACAACGTTGTTGGGTCGGTCCCAGCGGGAACCGGGTTTGGTCAGAACTGACATCGTGTCGAGAAGTACGACACCACCCTCCCAGTTCACGAGTTCTTGGCCGACACAATGGAGTCCAGCCCCCTCGCTGAGTTCTACGAAATTGAAAGCTGAGACACTTGAAGCACGCCAGTGTGCGCCACGGTACACGCCTGTCCGCATCAAACCAGCTCGAACAATTGCGGGTAAACGGTCAAGAGTGGATTGAAGGGGAGCCAAGGCATGAGCGGACCGCACGTAGCTTCCGTAGTTGGAGTGGTGTAGGAATGCGACGCCATCAGGTTTCAACGTTCGCGCCAATTTCCGAGAGATAGCCCATCATCGTCTCTGACTCGACGTGTACGAGCGAGTCGAAGCTGAAAGCAAAGTCAATCGATTCGTCCTCCACCATGGGGAGCGATTGTCCATCGTTGGTTTCGAACCGGGCCTGAGGGTAATCGGCGAACCGTTCGCGACAGCTCTCTGTGCACTTTGGCGCAACGTCAACAGCCGTGAGCGTTTCGCAGTGTTCGAGGAGAAATTGGGTCCAACGTCCGAAGCCTGGTGCTATCTCCAAGACAGCTGAGGCAGGGAGAAAGCGATGAATCCGAGGGAAGATGCTGCCGTACCACTGCGACTCAGCATCGCCCCATGGTCTCGACCAAGCGTCGCCGCCCAGGCGCCAGTCGTAACTGGCGTTCCACTTGTCGATATTTTCCTCGATGCTAGGCATGCTTGACTCCGTTTCCTGATTTGAACATGGCCGTCACGATGCATCAGCCGGTAGGTGTACGCGCCGAATCCTTGTGAAGCTGATCTTGCAGAAGCGCGCGTACACCGCCACCCACACCACTGCAATGGTCTCAGATTGAAACACTCGTCCGGGCCGTCATCCTGCTAGGGAAAAAACACACGCTGATGGAGCGAACTTGCCAATCGACCAGCACGAATCCCAAACGTACGCAGCCACTGACGGCGTCGGTTCGGGATGACGAGCCCGGGGCTGGCGACGACCAACCAGACCCAGGCCTTGGCGGCCCCCCGTATGTCGCGTTGCATACCATCAGCACGGTAGCTTCTGAACAGCCGTGGTCCGCACTGTCCATAAGACCAGGCGGCATTGAACAGGGCCCTTACGCCGGTGCGCTCGCGCTTCTCCACTGCTGCGCCGGAGTTCACGGCGAACCGATATCCGGCAAGTTGGAGCCGCCAGCACAGGTCGACATCCTCTCCTGCCGAAAGCTCCTCTGAGAAGCCCCGCACGGCCTCAAAGGCCTCTCTGCGGACGCCGAAATTGGCACCCAGGGCGAAAGGGAGGAACCCCAACTGCCGCGTCGCAGCCGGAACGGGAACGGACTGCGGGACGCCGTCGAGGGCACTGAAGTCGAACACCCCGGCGACGAGATCGGCATCGGCCAAGGCGGCCGACATGGAAGCAAGCCAACCTGGCCGGACCACGTCATCGGCGTCACAGAAGGCCAAGAGGCTGCCGTTGGCCGCGCCTGCTCCGATGTTGCGAGCTGCACCTGCCCCCGTACGCGCTGAAGCATCCACGAGATGTATGCGGGGACACCGCTCAGACCATCGCAACACACAAGAATCTGTCTCGTCGTCCGAGCCATTGTCGGCCACCACCACTTCCCAGTCGAATCCAATCTGCTGAGCCGCTAAAGCCCGGAGCTGGTGTTCCAGCCATGGCATACCGTTTCGGACCGGAATCACCACGCTGATGAGTGGACGTTCGCCCGGTGGCCGAACATCCTCTACCCCCATATCCTCCGCCATCACATCTAGCCTACGACGCGCCGGCCGAGCGAAAAGCTCATCTGAGCAGGTCAGCAGTACCCGGTTCGAGAAGTCAGGCAAGGTCGTAAGCGATCGTTCGGACATGAGCGACGCGACCGTTGTGGCCTGACGGAGTGAGAAGGCCCGTTGGCCATGTCCTGGCCGCATCGTCTCGCCTCTGTGTCCTTGGGAGTTTGCACGGCAACATGGAGCTGCTGTGGCGCCACGGTCTCGTGATGAATGTTGCAACCAGTTCGGGGCACTCTGGGAATATGGCTCTGAATCTCTCGCTTGAGCGACAAAGTTAGGAAGAACGTCCCTCCCGGCCCAGAACAAAGTCCCTAACTGATATCCGGGCGGTTCATCACAATCGTTCTTGTGACGGGTCCTTCGTGGGGACAAATGGAGCGGAGCCATCCTCACCTCCGCACTGGACCTGCGGTTCTTGATCTGTACTGGATCCCTTTAGGTGCAGGTGCGCACGTTGTGCGCATGAGCGGCAGGGCGTATGAGTACCTGTCCGCATTGGTGCAGCACCGCTCCCCGCGGACCCTGTATCACTCTGCCCTCGTCGCCGTTGTCGACGGGGCGTCGGTCGTGATCGAAATGACCCCTATTCCAGATGCTCGAGGACGAATGGAGCGAGGAGTCGTTGCCGAGGGTCCCGTTGGATGGAGACCAGCTGGTCATCTCCGACGCTTCCGCTACGAAATCCGGCGATGGCACGGCGGAACCATTCCTGATCTTGCCAGCTCGGTCGGCAGCCCAGTTCATCTTTCTTCCGACGCCGACTCAGTCAACCAGGCACTCGCCCTGGTGCCTTCGGTTCCCACGCCGGTCTGGGGCCGCGACGAGCTCGGCGCGGGCGAGATGTGGAATTCCAACTCGGTCATCGCCTGGGTGCTGACCCGATCCGGTCTGCAGGCGAAGGCCGGTCAGCCTCCGCATCACGGGAGGGCGCCGGGTTGGGATGCAGGGGTCACGGTGGCTGCGCGGCAAATGACCGACGTGTCGACCGCCAGCCTGGCCGCATCGTGAGGCGCGCCGACAACCGTTCTCTCGTCTGCTTGGAGTACTTCACCGGTTTCACCGCACTGGCTGGTGGCGTGATGCTCGTGGCGAGGCCGGACGGATCGTTGCTACAGGCCAGGCTTTCAGCTCTCGCAGGAAGCCCGTTCGCTAACTGGCGGGTGCCGGGAATCCTCCTCGCTGCCCTGGTCGGAGGAGGATTTCTGCTCACCGCAGAATGGCAGCGACGAAGGTTGCCTCATGCGCGCGAACTCTCGATCTTTGCCGGGATCGGGCTGATCGCCTTCGAAGTCGCCGAGTTGATCTGGGTTGGATTCCAACCGCTTGAGGCCGTCTTCGGAACCGTCGGGGGCGCTGTCACCGTTCTTGCCGTCCGTCAACGATCGCCCATGCCTCAACTCGCCGTGGATGAGAAGCGAGATCAAAAGGTGTCCGTCAACGTTGGGAGTAGGAAGCCATGACAAAGATGAAGGATGCGGCCCGAGAGTTCCTGAGTCACAAGAGGGTGGCGGTCACAGGCGTGTCAAGAACCCCCAAGGATCACGGCGGCAACGTCGTCTACAAGCGACTTCGGGACCGCGGATATGAGGTATTTGCCATCAATCCAAATGCCGCAGAAGTCGAGGGTGACGCGTGCTACCCCGACCTCAAGTCGGTTCCAGGCGGCGTGGACTGGGTGGTGATTGCCACGAGACCCGAGACGGCGGACCAGACCGTCCACGAGTGCGCCGAACTCGGTGTCGAGAGAGTGTGGATGCACCGCGCCATGGGAACCGGGAGCGTGTCACCAGAGGCCGCAGAGTCTGGTCGGCAGCACGGAATGACCGTGATTGCCGGAGGCTGTCCATGCATGTTCGACCCGACGGCAGATCCGGGTCACAAGGTGATGCGGGTCGTGTGCTCGCTCACAGGAGCGGTTCCTCGTCATGTCGATGGCGGTTGAGTCGATAAGCCAGTTCTCCGATGGGATGCATGAGCCTGAGGTCGGGCACTTTCAGTGGCTATGCAGTCGCCCTCTCAGTGGCCGGCTTGCTCCTGTATGCGCTCTAGCCGTTGCGCACAACATCATTGGGCTCGCCATGCCGCCGGCCAGCGATGTTTTCACGCACAACGGCTCTGCGGACGCACCCTTCAATCTGGTCGAACAGGTCTTCGGTATTGCGACGGTCGCCCTCCTTATGATCGTGATCACTAAAGTGGGGACAGATGGTCGTAATAGCATTTGGTTGTTGGATTGTGCCGCGACGATTCCGCCGAGGACCAAAGACCTTCCGGGCGATGTGGTCGGTTGACGAGAGCTGACAGCAAGGTGGCCGTAAAGCCTGATTCGTGTCAGCGACTCGGAAATTGGTTCCACGCATGGCACATCCTGTTGTGCCGGGATCAGAGTGCGAGGCGAGCGACGATTCGGACAATCAAGCGACTGCAACCGGCATCGGGGACAGACACGGTTGTCAATCAGCGTGACGGTGCTGATTGCGTAAGCGTGCGGACAACTGGAGCCAACGGAGATTGTGCTCGGTGGAGCTGCAGCGACGTGGATGCATCATGCAAGCCATCATTAGCACGTCGGGGAAGGCTGCCGGCGTGCTGATCGGCGGAGCTTGGGTGCCTGGCCGAACGGGCAAAAGAGAAGGGGTCGAGACTTGAAGAAGAACCGCTCAGTACCTGACGCAACCGTGATTCCGGTTCTGACCTACCCAGATGTTCGTGCGGCAGTGATTTGGCTGACGGACACGTTCGGGTTCGACGAGCGCGTCAGGATCGGTGAGGACCATCGATCGCAGCTTCAGTTCGGTGATGGTGCAGTCATAGTCGCTGATGTGCGGGCCGATCGCACGCCGCCACGCTCGGGTGAGGTGACTCACTCGGTCC
Organism: uncultured Acidimicrobiaceae bacterium; assembly: GCA_963782415.1. GTDB lineage: Bacteria > Actinomycetota > Acidimicrobiia > Acidimicrobiales > RAAP-2 > Bog-473. Next base: position 29,781 of record CAWAJT010000007.1, read on the forward strand.
TGGTCAGGGTGGAGGACGCCCGAGCGCACTGTGAACGGGCTCGAGCCGTTGGAGCCCGAATCCTCGTGGAGCCGGACAGACATGCCCTTTGGGGAACGCCAATACACCGCCGAGGACCTCGCGGGCCACCGGTGGATCTTCTCTGAGACGCTCGCCGACATGGCGCCCGAGGAGTGGGGCGGAGAGACGGTGCTGCGTTAGACGACGGGTCCCGGTGGGCCGGGACGAGCGTGCTCCTTCCATCAAGCACAAGCGCAGAGCGGTTTGGTCGGTTTGGTCCGCTCCGCACGAATGGGTCCTCGGACAATCGCTGGGTGCAAGTCGGTTGCGCCGGGCCGTGAACCCTTGAACAACCCAGTCGAGCGGCCGTAGCGTTCGGAGGGGAAGTAGAGGGGGTCACTACGCGCTCGACACGGTTGCGGGATTGGTCGGTCACGGATTCACGGACGCCAAGTGCGGTTGGTGTGGTCACCTGGCGTCCATCTGCGCTGTGGACGCTCGCGTTCTTCTCCGCGGGGTCTTTGACCGCATATGTGGCTTGGTTTGCGCATGCGCAGCAGATGGATTTCCAGGTCTATCGGATGGGGGGGCAACACCTCCTTTCCAGGGGGCTCTACTCGTCGGAGATCACTGTGCTCGGCCGGCACCTGCTCTTTACCTATCCCCCGATCGCCGCCCTGTTCTTCTGGCCGTTTTCGCACTCGTCCGTCCACGTCGGTCAAGCCGTCTGGGACGCCATCGACCTGGCGGCCCTGGTCGCGCTGATAGCGGTCAGCTGTGCCGCTGCTCAAAAGCGAAGCGTGGCGCGCTCAGACTGGTTGATCGGTCTGATCGCCCTTGCACCGATCGGGTTGTTCCTCTATCCCGTGCTCGAAAACCTGGTGCTCGGGCAGATCAACATCATCTTGGTGCTCATGATCGTGACCGATCTCACGATTGGAGTCACCTGGCGAGGAAAGTCGTTGCCAGCGGGGGTGCTCGTCGGCCTTGCCGCGGCGATCAAGTTGACACCGCTCATATTCATTCCCTACTTGATCGCGACGCGCCAGGGTCGATCGGCGCGCAACGCCACTCTCACCTTCTTCGTAGCTACAGGCGCGATGTTCGCTGCGACCCCGCAGTCGTCATGGCTGTACTTTACGAGGGATGCCTTCGATGTTCAGCGGATTGGCCACGTTGCAGACGTCGGGAACCAAGCACTCCACGCTGCGTTCATCCGAGCCCACCTTTCGCTGGACTCGGCGCTCTTTGATCTGGTTGCTGTGGGGGTTCTGTGCCTCGGCCTGCTGACAGCGGTCGGAGCGTACCGGCGCTCGTCGGCGATGCTCGGGATGCTCGTCTGCGCCGCCACCGGGCTCTTGCTCTCTCCGATCTCATGGACGCATCACTACGTCTGGCTGGTGCCGACGTTGATCTGGCTCCTCTTGGGATCGGATAGACCAGCTCGGGGCGGCCGGTGGGCGTTGGCTGGAGCCCTTGTATTCATCGTGATCCGGCCCGGGCAGCCGGGGGGTTCGGGTGTGCTGTGGTACCTGCGGAACGATGCGTATGTCATCGCCACGCTCGTGTTTGTCGGCTTGGTCGGGGCAAAGGTATTGGCCAGAAGGAGACACGAAGCATCTGGATCGGCTGAAGCAGACGTGACGTCAACGACAACGACTGACCCGGAGAGCAATAGCAACCCGGTGCGGGAGCAAAATGTCCCGATACAAGAGTTCTGTTCCAGGGACCCAATTCGATCGCAGTAGCCTCCGCTCTAAACGCGAGCACGCGCGTGGGCAAGCACCGATTGACGGACGGGTCTCCTGCACGCGCCGACCCGTCAGGGGGTTTGATCCGGGCTCTGACTGGAGACGGATCGTCGTGGGGCGCTGCGCTGGTCAGGTTGATCTTTACCGATGCGTCCGGTCAACATCGTCGATCGGTGGTTCACCGTCGAGCCAGATCCACTCGCTAGCCGCCGACCCCGCGAGGTATGGGGCGCCTCCGTGCTGCTGCCGCACGGTCCTTCCGGTCGCGAGGATCATGACTGGCGGCGCCCCAGCCGGCCACCGCTGGGGCCGTGCGAGCCCCTCTGTCACACTGCTCGCTGCCCGATGGCGCTGAAGGGGCCCGGTGCCGATCGGCTGGTGGAACGAAGCCTGACGGTGGCAAAGCTGCGCCAGTCCCCCTCAGCGCACCGCTGGTTGCGAAGAGACCGCCGTGTCTTGGCTTCCCCCATTCGGGGCGAGCCAAGGGTATAGACAAGAAGGGTCGAGGCCGACAGGGCACTCGGGGGACGGGGTGAGCGTGGTTACGTCAAGAAGAGGGGCGATTGGGATCTTCCCGCAATGTGCCGCGGCAGCGATCGTGGCGTGCCTCGCAACAATGGTCCTCTGGCCAACCATGGCCAGTGCCGCCAGGGAGCAGAAGGACCCCGGTCGTTGGAAACTCGTGGCAACCACCTCGGTTCGCATCTTCTACTACCAGGGGATGACGCACGACAAGGACGGGAACTTCTATTTCGATGGCGTCGACAACGGACTGTGGAAGACAAACAGTTCGTTCACACAAGTTGGCGGGACGACGCCATACATTCCCGCCGACGTTGCCTCGCGTGACAAGTACAACCACATCGGCGCCATTACGTACGCGAGGGGTGCCGGGGTGCTCCTACCGATGGAGTGTTACAACGGCACCAACTGTGCGAACACCGGAGCGATCGGTGTCGCGGACCCGGTCACTCTCGCCTGGGAGTATGAGGTCAGACTGGATCCGACCACCATCAAGAAGGCGATGTGGGCCGCTGTTTCGCCCAACAGCAAGCTTCTCTGGTCCTCGTCTGGAAACAATCTCTTGGCGTACGACATGGCGGACATCTCACCCGCGCATGCATGGCCTGCTCACTCGGCGATCAAACCGGTGAAGACCCTGAGAAATGCCATACCACCGTCTGGCGTCGACGGTGGCGCGTTCTACCGGGGTCGGCTCTACCTGGCCGGTACGGTCGGCAACGTGCATCAGGTGTGGTCGATCGATACGTCGAACGGCAAGCGCCGGCTCGAGATCTCCCGCACCGTCGTGGGCGAGCAAGAGGGGATCGACTTCATCTCGCAGGATCGGGGAAGGGTGCATCCGGTGGCGCTCTGCAGTGACCCGTCGTGCGGCGCCGCCACACACGACACCTCCAATGTGTTCGGTGGCGTTCTGCATTTGATGGTGATGCCACAATCCGATGGAAAGATCCCGCCTACCTATGCGGCGGCAACACTGCTGTCGTTCAGCCCCCGCCGTTGAGCGGGGCCGTCTGAACCAGTCGGCGACCGGGGCTGGTTCCATTGCTGTGGCGTCTCAATAGAAGGTTCTCTTTACTTCAGCAGCGGTCCGGACGAGCAGAAATCGAGAAATCTGGCCACCAAATGCGCATTGTGCTGTGACGACGGGATGCAACGCCTGGAACGAAGGCGTGGACGTCGTGCTGCACGGCGATGTCGAAATCGCCCGGGACTTGGCGCGCCTCCAACGGGTGTCTGACGCCTTCCTCGCCAAGTACGGCGACGATTGGGCCTTTGAGGTTGACGGCGACGGCACGTTTCGCGGCCCGTCGCTCGTCTGCCGATTGAGCCCTGCGCAAGCACTGGGCTTCAGCAAGAACCCATTCAGCCACACTCGTTGGGACTTCTGAGCGCCCGTTCAGCCTCTTGAGGGTGGCTCCGACCGGCTGCACGCGCGTGCTGAGGGCTGGAGGCCCTGCTGTTCCCGCCTGAGGGAGGGAGAAAGAGGGGTTCAGTCATCCGAGGTTGCAGGTCGAGCCGGAACTCAATGCAGGTGGCCCGCCAGCCTTCTCCGACTTCGCTGCAACCGCCCCATCGGCTTGGAGGCCGGGGGCGGTTGCAGCGGTCGAAGTGTGATCAGAACCCGGCGCCGGCGATGATCGACCCGTTGAGGTGCGTCCCAGTCATGCCTCCGTTGTTCGGCGCATCGCCGAAGTTGAAGACGGCACCGAGGGCCGAGGAGACCCAGTAGCCCCCGCCGTCGGAGGTGGCGAAGATGCTGGCGGCCGTGTCCAGGCTGTTGAAGTTCGACGAGTCCGGAGAACCCAGGTTCGCCGCGTCGCCGTAGTTCAAGACCTGGCCGTTGCTGAGTAGGATCCAGTAGCCCTTGCCGTCCGGCGTGGCCACCGCGGAAGTCACCGTGCCATGGCCCGGGGCGCCGAAGTAGGCGGCGTCGCCGAAGGTGTAGACGTTCCCGGTTGCAGTCACGAGCCAGTACCCGTTGCCGCTGGAGTCGGGCATGACGGCCACCGCGGCGCCCGCGCAACCACCGATTCCGGGGCACGAGCCGGCGAAGTGGGCGTCACCGAAGGCGAACACGCCGCCGTCGGAGGCCACCATGAAGTACCCGTTGTCGTCGACCGAGGGAACCATGCCGACGATGGGCGCGTTCAGGCTGTGGGCCTGCCCCGATCCGGCAGGATGAATTCCGAGGCCCGGGATCGAGCCGTAGAACTGGGTGTCCCCGTAGCTGAAGACGCCGCCGTCCGAGGCGTTGAGCCAGTAGCCACCGTGATCAGCCGTGGGCACGATGCCGACCACCGGTCGCTGCAGGTGCAGGCTGCCCGTCGAGCCGTAGAACTGGGCTGCCCCGAAGGAGAAGATGCCCCCGTCCGAGCCCACGAGCCAGTAGCCGTTTGTCGTCGCAGGTGTGGGCGACGTGACGGGCGCCGGGTAGGTGAACTGACCAGCGGCGGTAGTGCCGGCGAAGGTCGACACCGTGACGTTCACGGTGCCAGAACCCGCGGGTGCGACCGCCTGCAGTTCGTAGGGCGAAACGTCTGTCACGGACGCGAGACTGCCCCCGAAAGTGACCGTCGAGCCGGAGTTGAAGCCGGCACCCTTGATCGTCACCGTGGTGCCACCACTACCCGAAGTGGGAGTGACCGAGCTCACGACTGGTGGCTCGGTGACGAGGACGTCAGTCGGGTTGCGGAAGGTCGTGTTCGAGACTCCCTGGATGGCCTGGTTGGGCGTCTGGCTGCCCGACGCACTCAGTTGGGCGGGCGTGAACTGAAAGACACCGGTCGAGTTGAGGTCGCTGACCCAGAGGTCGCCGGCGGTGTCGAAAGACAAACCGGCCGGGTGCATGAAGGCAGGGCTGGTCAGCGACTTCGGGTTGTGGTTGCCAGTGGGGGTCAGCTGGCTCGGAGTGAACTCCTGAACGTCGCCGGCGCCGTAGGCGGAGAACCACAGGTCACCCTGGGCGTCGAATGTCGGGCTCTCCGGTCCGTTGAGGCCTGAGATCGTGACCGCCGGAGGAGTCGTGACGGTCGGATTCAGGCCCGCGGGGAAGGCCAGCTCAGAGCGGGTGAATTCCACGAGCGAGTTGTCGAACTGGGTGTTGACGCCGCTGAAGGTCGCTGCCCAGAGGTTGCCGGCTGCGTCGAAGGTGACTCCGAACGTGCCGTTTCCAGCACCTGTGAGCAAAATTTGGGGTTCAGGATTCGTAGCGGACTTTTGCAGCGTGCTTGGCGCGAATCCCGGAATTCCCTGGTTCTTGAACGTCACCCACAGGTTGCCGGCTGCGTCGAACGCAACGGCGGTTGGAATAGCGGGAACGCTCAAAACGACCTGCGGCGTCGGGTTACCCGAGCTCGCTAGGTCTTGAGGGGTGTACTCGGCGAGGGTCTGCCCCGCGCTCGTTCGCCACCCAGAGGTCGCCCTGCGCGTCGAACGCCGCGCCCGGGGCGCGTTCAGGGAGCCTGAGTTGGCGGTCACTGAGACACTTGGCGCCACGTCGCCGTTCGCCGTGGTGGGGAACACGTTGATCGCGCTGCTACCCAGGTCTACCTCGTAGAGCTGGGGCGAAGGATTGGCTGCACCCGCCGGTGCGGCGGTGGCGGCAATACCCGCGATCAGTGCACCGCTGATGCAGAGGGCGCTTGCGGCAAATCCGCGGACGACCCTGCTGGCAGTACCCCGCCTCGAGCTCGATGCCGAGCGGTACATACCCCGTTGCAACATTGTGAATTCCTTTCTCCCAGCCCTCGTACTGCCTTCGTGCATGTCATCACCGCCCATGGTGTTTGCACAATTTTCGATGAGGCCTTACACAATTCTCTAAACCTTCGGGAGAATGCTGACTCTGCGCTCAAAGCTGAAATAGAGCCGGTTGGCCCCATCTGGGCACAACAATCGGACAACTACCCGACAACCAGCAACGCTTCCAAAGCCGCCCGCCAAAAGGTTGTCACGCCATTTGCAACTTACAGCTTTTCGCGCCTGTCCTGCTGGGGGAGCGCACTCGTGCGGCGGGGGCCATGATGAAGCTTGGGTCTCGGCCGAGTCAGATCGAGTTGGCGACGTATTCGATTTCCTGACAACTGACGCCGGTGTCAGCTCGGAAGCTCGTTGCCCTCGAGGCAGCCAACCGAACGTTTGAACTTCAAACCAAGCCCCGGACCACCGCGCCGTCGTTCAGGTGGCGACGCCGACCTGCGCTTGGTCTCCGGTCGAAACCTCGCTCGGTCCGGCGGAGATGAAGACGGCGCTCACGACCGCTCCGAGCGCGAGCAGCCCCGCTCCGACACCGAAGGCGACGGCGAATCCGTGCACGACGCCGGCCTGGGACTCCGCCACGCCATGAGAGAGGATGTAAGTCGCGGTGGCGGTGGCGGCGAGGGTGTTCAGCAGGGCAGTCCCGAGTGAGCCGCCGATCTGCTGCGTGGTGTTGACGAGGGCGCTTGCCACCCCGGCGTCCCGATCGTGCACTCGAATGAGGGCAGTGCTGCTGAACGCCGGAAATGCCAGCCCGAGACCCACGCTCATCAGGATCTCCTGTGGGGCGACATGGGTCCAGAAGTCACTGTGCACGCCTATCTGCGTCAGCCAAGCCAATCCGCCGGCGGCGACGAGGAGCCCCAGCGTCATCGGGATGCGAGGTCCGATCCTCGGGACGAGGCCCGTCGAGGCCCCGGCGGCGAGGATGATCCCGAACGCGAACGGAAGGAAGGCGAGGCCCGCTTTGAGCGCTGAGTAGTGCAGGACGCTCTGCAGGTAATAGCTCAGGAACACGAACATGGCGAAGAGGCCGGCACCGGTGAGCAGTGAGGCGAGGAACGCACCGCCTCGGTTGCGGTCGAGCACCACCCGCAAGGGGAGGAGGGGATGACTGGTCCTCGTCTCGAGGAACACGAAGGCCGCCAGGAGCAACGCCGCGGCGACCAGCAGGGCAATCGTGATCGTTGCTCCCCAGCCGTCACTCTCTGCTTTGGTGAAGCCGTACACGAGGCTAACCAGGCCGAGCGTCGAGAGAACGGCTCCGGGCACGTCGTACCTGGTCGAGCCCTCAGCCCGGCTTTCGTGCACGACCAACACGGCCCCGATGGAGGCCAGGACCGCGATCGGGACGTTGACGAGGAGGCACCAGCGCCACGACACGTACTGCGTGAGCACGCCGCCCAGCAGGACGCCGATGGCTCCACCCGCACCCGAGACGGCCCCGTAGGCGCCGAACGCCTGGGCCCGTTCCTTGGCGTCGTGTTGGAAGGTGATGGTCAGGATGGAGAGCGCGGCGGGCGCCATGAGTGCCGCGAACCCACCCTGGAGGGCGCGCGCGGCGAAGAGCATGGCTTGGTCGACCGCGAGTCCGCCGAGCGCCGATGCGCCGGCGAAGCCGAGCAGGCCGACGACGAACATCCGTTTGCGTCCTGAGAAGTCGGCGATTCGCCCGCCGAGGAGCAGGAATCCGCCGAAGGCAAGCGTGTACGCCGTGATGACCCACTGTCGGTTGGCGGTGGAGATGTGGAGCGCGCGCTGCGCCGAGGGGAGGGCGATCGTCACGATGGAGGCATCGAGGACGATCATCAGCTGCGCGACGATCACCACGGCGAGAATTCCCCATCGCCTGGGGTCTGGGCCTGTCTCGCCGATCACGCGCGGAGGCGATGCGGACACGACGTCATTGGACTCCACGGTGTCTCTCTTCCGTTCGCCCGATTTGCGGGCGCCTAGGGGGTCGCTCGGGAAGCTAGCGGGAACCAGGTCGATCCCGCGCGGTGCACGGTAGCGAGTGGGTGTGTCACCAGCGCTGGGCGCCGGTCGGGCGCCGGTCGGGCCAAGTCGACGCCCCTCGACCACCTGTAGTGAAATCTGACGCATGACGAAGAGGATCGAGGTTTCCCGAGACATTGCCGCCACACCCGAGACGGTTTACGCAACCATTTCCGATGTGACCCGGATGGGGGAATGGTCCGAGGAGTGCCATTCGTGCGCGTGGCATGAGGGCTACGACGGTCCGGTCATCGGTGCCACCTTTGACGGTCACAACCGGAATGGTTCGCTTGAATGGACGACGCAAGGCAAGGTGATCGAAGCCGAGGTTGGTCGTGCGTTCGCGTTCGAGTGCTCAATGATGGACTTTCACTATGCGACGTGGGGCTACCGCATTGAGCCCATCGCATCGGGGAGCCGTGTCACCGAATGGACCGAGGACCTGCGACCCGAGTCGGTGATGGAGTTCAGCAAGAAGATGTCGGGTGTCGATGACCGATCGGAGCGAAACCGCACAACCATGGGCACAACCCTGGCGCGCCTGGCTGAGGACCTCGAGCGTTAGTCGGCCCCTCTGGTCGGATCCGTCGGATGGGCTGACCCACCGCCCTTGGTGATCAGTCCAGCTCCCGACGACTGCCTTCTCCGCGTGCCCCTGAAGAGACACCCGGACTCAGCGCCCAAGACGCCGTCGCGGAACTGCGGGAACGCGTCGCTGGGCATTGGTGCGGACTCTCGGTCTGCGTCCCAGCGCAGGAAGGCCGTGACGCTATCGTCGCTCGGCGTCGCAACTCCTCGACGACGGCGCCGAACTCGGCGCCGAGTGCTGCGCCGGCGCACATCAGGCAGAGCTCGCGTTGACGTACCGCGTCGCCCGTCCCGGCGGCCCGGGGGCGTCCCCTCGACCCGCTCGAGCGCGAGGAGCTGCACGGACGAGATCGCGACGCGTCACCCGTTCGCGCGCAGGTTCGACCGCGACGATCTCATCGTCGACCACGACGCCTGCCCTGATCGGCATCTCAGCGGCGTCCGGGCCAATCCGCTTCACGGTCATTACTTCGCGGTCGCACTCGCATGGAGCGGTCGTCGTGGTGCACGAGCCCACTGTTGTCAGTTCTGTGGCCGCCCTGGGCGGCCCTGGGCGGTCCTAGGCGGCCCAGGGCGGCTCTGCGGTGACTCTGGGGCGCCCCTCGGCCCGGCCCACACCTCACTCACGCCCGATGCTGTGAGAGCGTCTCGATTCGTGCCTGAGTCCTCTGTGGACGAGCGGTGACACCCGCTCGAACGAGGACGTTGCCAGGCAGGATGCACACGTCCCGCGATTGCGCGTCGCACGAAGTCCGATAAAACTGCACGTCAATCGTGAACGGTGCAGAGGAACGCCCCACGACGAAGCCAGGTTTTTGGTGCCGCATGCAGAGGCTCGCCGTTGTTGGGGCGGGTACGGTCGGCCTGTCGTTCGTGTCCACGATCACCTCGTCGGTGGTCGTGCCTCCGCGACCCGTCGCGGCCGATCAGGTGTCCGGCCTGCAGGCGCAGGCGACGCAGATCTCCCGCGACCTGGTGCTCGAGCAACTCCAGATTGGTTCGTACCAGCAGCAGTACGAGGTCGACACGGTCAAGGTCCAGAACGACGAGGCGGCGATCAGCGCCAGCAAGGATCAGATCCGGGCCGACATCGATCGCGTGCAGCGCGACCGCCGGCGACTCCAGTCGGAATCGGTGGCCGCCTACGTCAACTTGGACCCGGAGATCAACGGCGGCGCGTCGCTGTTCGACAACCGGAAGGAGACGTTGTCGAAGACGGTCTACGAGGAAGTGGTGAGTGGCGACATCGCGTTGACCATCGACTCTGTCCGTTTGGACGAGAAGAGCGTGCAGGCCCGCCGGGCAACCCTCCAACAACAGGTTGCGCAAGAGCAGGCGACGACGAACCAGGAGGCATCACTGCTGCAGTCCGCCAACCAGACCAAGGCGCAGCTCGCATCGAAGCAGGCGCAGGTCACCGGACAGCTCGCCGCCGCGGTGGCCCAGCAACAAGCAGCGCAAGCGGCCGCCGCGGCAGGCGCGGTGCAGGCGGCGCAGGCCAAGGCGGCCGCCGCGGCCGCCAAATCGGCCGCAGCGCAGTTGCCGGTGCGGGGCGCCCCGGTGCCCCCCGTGCCCCAGGGAACACCAGGGACACCCGTCGGTGCGTCTGCGGGGGACCCGACGCTGCCCCGGTTCCTCCAGTGCGTGCTCCGGGTCGAGTCGGGCGGGAACTACGGTGCCGTGTCGCCCGATGGCCTCTACATGGGCGGGTTCCAGTTCAGCCAGCCGACCTGGAACCAAGCGGCCCAACTGGCCGGGATGCCGCAACTGGTCGGCGTGCCCCCGAACCAGGCGACGCCGGCCGAGCAGGACGACCTCGCCATTGCGCTCTACCAGGCCGACGGCGAGCAGCCGTGGAACGATTCTTGCCGCTGAGCTGACGGACCGCCTCGGCGCCCCCCGACGCCCATCGCGGCGTCCCATAGGATCACCTGCGATTCGAGGACTGGGGGAGTCGTGTGACGCGTACCGACGAAAATCGTCAATTGATTGAAGGTTTCTGGGACGAGCTCTATCGGCAGGACTTTGCGGCCATGGGGGCGCGCTTCCACCCCCAGGGTGAGTACACGGACATTGTGACGCCGGACGACGATGTCGCCCGAGGTCCCGCCGAAATCACTGCCCGCCTTCGGCTCGCGTTCGACAAACTGTCGAAGCTCTACGACGTGCGGCGGCATCTCGTCGCCGGCGAAGAGGCGGTCATGACCGAGCACGTCGAGCACTGGGAGTGGCCGACGGGGGAATCCATGGCACTCGACGTCGCGTCGGTACACGAGATCCGAGACGGGAGGATCGTCCGGTGGTGGGACTACTGGGACATGAACGTGCTCACCGCCGCGGCACCGCAGTGGTGGTTCGAACACGTGCTCCAGGGTTGGAGATAGGTCGCTCGGCGGCGGCTCTCCGCCACGCAACGCACGGACAACGGCGCTGCACCGGGTCTGTGGGCGGACCGACAACACCAGTGTCGACGTTCATCGTGGAGGTAGGGGCCGATGCCGGACAGGAATCTTGATTTCGAATTCGAGGTCGGGGAGACCGAGCGCCACAACGTGGCGTTCCACTTCGATCAGCTGCTGGGGCCGTTGCGGATCTCGGTCGACGGCAAGCCTGTGGTCCGCAAGTTCAAGATCTTCAACTTCAAGCGCGTCGAGCGCTATGAGTTCTCCGTCGGCTCGAGTGAGCCGCACCAGGTGCGGATCGAGAAGGACAAGAAGGCGATCGTGGGCGGCTTCCGAGCCCAGGAGTGCGTGACCTACGTGGACGGCCACGAGGTCGGCCGCTTCACCAACGCCGCCGCCTAGCCGCGCCGCGTCAGCGACCGGTCCAGACCGGAGGCCGCTTCTCCAAGAACGCAGCGACACCCTCTCGGGCGTCCGCTGACCTGGTCGCCGCGTCCAGGGCCTGGCCGGTGTGCTGCCAGCCCAGCTCGTCACCCGTGCCCACGATGTCGTTGACGGCGGCCAGGCTTGCCTGCACCGAGACGGGTGCGTTGGCGCAGAGCTCCTGGGCCAGGGCGACTGCCTCGTCGAGCGCGTCGCCCGGCGCCGTGAGGGCGTTGACGAAGCCGACCTCGTAGGCCCGGGCCGCATCGATCGGCCGACCCGTCAGGACGAGCTGCCTGGCCACGTTGAGCGGCAGGGCCCGCGGCGCCCGGAACAGGCCCGCACAGGTGGCGACGACGCCGATGCTGACCTCGGGGAGACCGAAGCGGGCGGTCTGCGAGGCCACCACGAGGTCGCAGGCGAGGACGATCTCGAGGCCGCCCCCGAGGGCCGCCCCCTCCACCGCGGCGATCAGCGGCTTCGTGCGGCGGCGTCGGATGATGCCGTATTCCCCGCCCCGCGCCGTCAGGTAGTCGCCCCCGGCGGACAGGTCGCTGCCGGCGCTGAAGACGTCGGGACCGCCGCTCAAGACGCCCGCCCAGAGCTGGTCGTCGTCGTCCAGGATGCTGAGGGCTGCGTCGAGCGCATCCGCCATCGCCCGGTCGATGGCGTTCCGCTTCGCGGCCCGCTCCATGGCGATGATGAGGACACGGCCGTCCCGGCGCGTGCTGACGCGCCGCTCGACTCCGTCGCTCTGTGGCATGGAACCCCCCGATCCCTCGATCCGCTGAACTGGGAAAAAGGCTCAGGTTACCGCCGGCGACCGCCGGCCCCGCCGTCCGCCAGAGGGTCGCTCTGCCCACGGCGATCGGACGGTGCGACGCGTGCACGGAGGCGACCAGGTACCTAGCGCCGGGGCCTCAGGTTCCTGCCATGGACACAACGGGCTTGTTGAGGTGCTTGCCACCCATGGAGCCGTAGAAGAGCGCGTTGTAGCTGAAGATGCCACCGTCGGATGCCACGAAGCGGTACCCGGTGCCGCCGCCACTCGCCTCCATGCCGACGATCGGTGCGTTGAGGCGGATGCTGCCGGTCGAACCGTAGAAGGGGGCGCCGAAGGAGAAGATGCCCCCGTCGGCCGCCACTTCCCAGTACCCGCCGGTCTGCGCATCGGCCGCCATCCCGACGACCGGTGAGTTCAAGGGCCGACCACCCATGGAACCGGCGAAGTGGGCATCGCCGTAGCTGAAGATGCCGCCGTCTGAGGCCACCAGCCAGTAGCCGCGGCCGCTCGGCGTGGCTGCCATGCCGACGATGGGTCGATTCAGGTGGAGGCCGCCGGTGCTGCCGAAGAAGGTGGCGTCGCCGAAGCTGAAGATGCCGCCGTCGGAGGCCACCAGCCAGTAGCCGCCGCCGTCGGGAGTGACCGCCATGCCGACGATTAGCGCGTTGAGCGGTTTGCCGCCCATGGAGCCGTAGAACTGGGCATTGCCGAAGGCGAAGATGCCACCGTCGGAGGCGACCTCCCAGTAGCCACCGCCGTCGTGGGTCATCGCCGACGCCACGACCGGTCGGTTGAGGTGGATGCTGCCGGTCGAGCCGCAGAACGGGATATTGCCGTAGTTGAAGACGCCGCCGTCCGACGCCGAGAGCAGGTACCCGTTAGGGCCTCCGGCCGGCGCGTTGCAGGGCACCTGCAGGGTGGGAGCGGGCGTGCCCGCGTCACCGGTCAGCTGCGGATCGTGGTGGAACTGGGGCCACGCTCCGGTCTCGTTCACGCTGGCTCCACTGGCGCTGGTGTTGTCGATCTCCCAGTGCGCGATGTACCCGGTGTTGCCACTGCCTCCGTAGCCGGCGCCCGTGATGCCGATGTGGCCGTCCGGGTCGTCGGTGACGAGCGGCGAGTTCTGGAAGCCGAAGTTGGTGCCGAGCGTGTCCACCTGGGCGCCAGACTTACCGTCGAAGATGTCGATGCCGTTCGTCGTCGGGACGATGACGTCTTGATATCCGCCACCGGTGAGATCGGCGGTCACCGGCGAACCGATCACCTGGCCGCTGGTCGGGGCGGCCCACACCGTGGCGCCGTTCGTCCCGTTCAGCACGTAGATGGTGCCCGCCTGGGTCCCCTCCACCACGTCGAGCTGCCCGTTGCCGGTCACGTTCGCCAGGGCGGGCGAGTCAGCCGTGACGCCGTTGAGCTGGGTGCTCCAGGCGAGCCCGCAGCCGGTGTTGAGGGCGAAGACCTTGTTCGTGTCCGACGCGCCCGAGTAGTAGCTCCCGTCGCCGATGGCGATGCCGACCCCGCCGCCGGCGAGGAACTGCCCGACGGCCGGGGAGGAGCGGTCGATGTTCTGGTTGGTGGTGTACTGGCACACGAGGCCACCGTTGGGCTGGGGCTGCCCGGCGTTGCCGGCGCTCGAGAGAATGCGGATCACGCCGCCATTGCTGTACGTGGTGTTGTAGGCCAGGCCGGCGCTCGAGTCGCCCCCGCTGATCAGCTCGTTGTTGCCGTCGGCGTAGAGGTCGGCGACGGCGGCCGTCGAGAACACCGAGTCCGCCTGAAACCACGGGAAGCCGCCGAGCATGGCGCCGTTGCCCGCCCCGAGCGCGTACGTGTTCTGCCCGAGGGAGCCGGCTTCGACCCCGTAGCCGCCGGCCAGGTTGCCGACGGTGAGCGAGGCGGCGACGGATGAGTGGGGCGTGGGGTCGGAGCCCGGGTTGGTCTCCTGGACGAACCACTGGTCGCCCCCGTTGTTGGTGATGGCCTGGTAGCCGCCCGTTGTCGGTGCGGTCACCCCGCCGCTGCCGACGAAGACCGAGTCGGTGCCGCCGGGGGAAATCGGTGCCACCGAGGGCGAGGAGTCCACCGGCGAGCCGGCGTTGTAGGGCCATCCGCCGACGCCCGATCCGTTGTTGAGGTGGTAGGCGTAGACCTTGCCGGCGCGGTCGCCGACCACGACGGAAGGCTGCCCGTCCAGATTGGCCACGTTGGGCGACGACAGGGCGATGGGGCTGCCGCCGTCGGGGAGCGTCGTGCTCCACGTCATGGTGGTGGTGAAGCCGGCTGCGTGGGGTGTCTCGGCCGCCTGCGCCGCGGGTGCCGCCCCCACCGTGCTCGGCAGCGTCAGGGCGGCGGCGCCAGCCACCAACGTTGCGGAGAGGCTGAGCCTCCGTACGAGACGGTTCACGTCACTCCTTCGCGTCCGGTGCGGCAGGTGCCGCCACTCGTCGGCCGCCAACGAAGTCCCTGGGCCGCCACACGAACGTGTACCCGGGTGGAGAGGATTGACGCCCAACACGGTGACAATCGTCCGGACGGGGCCTCGACTTGAATCGCGGGGGGAGCCAGACCTGGTGTCGGGTCGGGTCTGGCGCCCGCCGTCGGTGGCCAGAACCAGGGCCGAGCATCCCCGGTACAAGGTTGCACGGGGGGGGTGTGTGAGACGGACGCGGTGGGTATGAAGCCCTGTCGGGAGGCATGCCGCCTACCATGCTGCCAGTGATCGGGTCGTCCACGAACGGGTTGGCGGGCTGATGGGCCGCCGGATCCGATGGCTCGGCGTCATCATGGTGGTCTGTCTGGGCCTCGTGATCGTCCAGTTGGTCAATATCCAGCTGGTCAAGGCCAAGCAGCTGCAAAGCTCGCCCTCCAACCCCCGCATCGCGTCCCAGCGGTACATCAACCCGAGGGGGAACATCTATGCCGCCGACGGCACCGTGCTCGCCACCTCGGTACCGACGCCCGCCGGGACGAATACGACCCAATACCCCTACTCCTACGTGCGCCAGTACCCCCAGGGCTCGCTCTATGCGGGCATCACGGGCTACGACTCCGCGCTGTACTACGGCACGTCGGGGATCGAGCAGGAATACGACTCCTTCCTCGGCGCGCATCTGGCACCGCCGCAGACGCTGAGCCAGTTGCTGTTCCGCCAGCAACAGCGGCGGACCACCGACAACGTCACGCTGACCGTCGAGCCCAAACTGCAACAGGCCGCCTGGGACGCACTGACGACCTTGCCGCCGGGAGCGAACAAGGACGGCGCGGTCGTCGTGCTGCAGCCCTCGACGGGGAACGTCCTGGCCATGGTGTCGAACCCCACCTACGACCCCAATCCGCTGGCCAGCACCTCGCTGCACGCGGAGCAGCTGGCGTGGTTGAGCTACAACCAGAAGGACCGCCAGGGCTTCCAGTACCTCCAACCGATCGCCACCGGCTATGCGTTCCCTCCCGGTTCGACCATGAAAGTGGTGACCAGCACGGCGGCCTACAACTTGAAACCGGCCCTGGCCTCCTTCAATTACCCCGTGCAGCAGTGCCAGACCTTCGCCGACGCCGGGGGCTATCAGCTCTGCGACCAGTCCGGACCCTGCGGCGGGATGATGACCCAGATGCTCCCGTTCTCGTGTGACCCCGGCTACGCCGAGCTGGGCGTGCAACTCGGGGTGCCGATCCTGACCAAGCAGTCCGAGCTGTTCGGGTACAACTCGGTGCCCGGGATCGACCTCCCCAACGTCACGAAGTCGACCTTCCCCGATCTGCCCCTCAATTCCCAGTCCCACCTCGCCCAGAGCGCCATCGGCCAATTCGACGTCGCGGCGACGGCCCTCCAGAACGCCATGGTGGCGGCGGGCGTCGCCAACAAGGGCGTGCTGATGACCCCGCACCTCATGTCGTCTATCCATGACTCCCAGGGCGCGCTCGGTGCAGACGTACACCCCGAAGGCAGCCTCCACGGTGGCGACCCCCGAGGCCGCCCAGCAGGTCACCGCCCTGATGGAGAGCGTGATCACCAGCCCGCAGGGCACGGCGGCCGGCGTCGGCTTCCCTTCGTACCTGTGTGCCGCGGTCAAGACCGGAACGGCGCAGACCGACAAGGCCACCGGGCGCACGGACACCTGGATGATCGGGTTCGCCCCGGCCAACAACCCCCAGGTGGCGGTGGCCGTGGTCGTGCCCCAGCAGGCGAACAGCTCGGACGGGGCCCACGTCGCCGGCCCCATCATGAACCAGGTGCTCCAGGCGGCGGTGCCCCAGACGTCAGTGCAGCAGCCCTGCACGGTGCAGCCGGTGCCGACCTCCAGCTTCACCTCAGGGCCCTAGACCCTCGTCCTCCTTCGACCTGGGCCTTCGCGAGCCCGCCGGGTGCGTCCGGGCGGGTACAGTATCTGCATGTCTACGCAGGTAGTTGAAAGCAGGGCCGGCGAGGAGTTCCACTCCGCCGTGGGCATGCTGAAGCTCCTGGCCGACGAGACGCGGCTCCGGGTCATCTGCGCCCTGCTGGAGGGGGAGCACCCGGTCAACGAGCTCGCCGAACTGGTCGGGGCGCAACCCGCCGCGGTCTCCCAGCACCTGGCGAAGCTCCGACTGGCCCGCCTGGTGCGGAGCCGTCGGGACGGGAATCGGATCTTCTACGTGCTCGATGACGCCCACGTTCGACGACTCGTCGAAGAAGTGCTCTCGCACGCCGACCACGTGACGGCGCATGGCTGAGGGGCACGGACAGGGCCACACACACGGCCACGACCATCATGGCGCGCAGCCGTCGGTGGACACCGACCGTCGCGCCCTCGTCACCGCGCTGATCCTGCTCGTTGCGTTCATGGTGTTCGAGGTCGGCGCCGCCGTCGCCTCGAACTCGCTCGTCCTGCTCGCCGACGCCGGGCACATGCTGGTCGACGTCGGTGCCATCGCCGGCTCGCTGGTGGCCATCCGGTTGGCGGCCCGGCCCGAGACGGGCTCGCACACCTATGGGATGAAGCGCGCCGAGATCCTGGCCGCCGCCGGCAACGCCATCGCCCTCCTCATTGTGTCCGCACTCGTGACCTACGACGCCGTGGTCCGGTTGAGCCACCCGTCCTCGGTCGACGGCGCCGTCCTCATCGTCGTGGCGGCAGTCGGCGTGGGGGTCAACCTGGCCGCGACACTGACCATGGCCCGAGCCAACCGGCGCTCGCTCAACGTGGAAGGCGCATATCGGCACATCCTGACCGACCTCTACGGGTTCGCCGGCACGCTCATTGCGGGCATCGTGATCGTGCTCTGGAGCTTCGACCGGGCCGACGCCATCGCCTCCCTGGTCGTCGTGCTGCTGATGTTGAAGGCGGCGGTCGAGCTATTGCGGCCGGCCCTGCGCATTCTGTTGGAGGCGACCCCTGAGGACATCGACGTCGAAGAGGTGCGGCGGCACCTCATGGAGCTGCCGGAGGTGCAGTCGGTCCACGACCTGCACGCCTGGACGCTCACGTCGTCGCTGCCGATCCTGACGGCCCACGTGGTGGTCGCCGACGAGTGCTTCACGACCGGGGAGGCCGGGCGCGTCCTCGATCATCTTCAGGACTGCCTCTCGGGGCACTTCGACGTCGCGCACTCGACGCTGCAGTTCGAGTCGCCCGGTCATCTGGAGCATGAGCTCGGCGGGCACGCCTGAGCCGGCGCCGATCGTCGAGCCTCGGCCCGCGCCCGGCGCCCGGTCAGCCCGCCGGCCGGTCGGGCGGCTCCAGCACCGCCACCAGCTCGACGTGTTCGGTCATCGGGAAGATGTCGAACGCACGCAGCCTCGCCAACCGCCAGCCACCGTCAAGCATGACGCGGAGATCCCGACCGAACGAAGAGGGCTCGCACGAGACGTAGATCACGGTCCGTACCGTCGGTGCATGCACCAGCAGTGCCGCCATGACATCGGTCCCAGCACCTGCGCGGGCGGGGTCCAGCACGACGATGGCAGGTCGCCCGAGCGAGGACGCCACCAGAGCGGCCGTGACCTCTCCTTCGAGCACCCGCAGGTTGGCCAAGGCGGCGCCGTTGTGCCGGGCGTCCGCACAGGCGCGGCCGTCACGCTCCACGGCGAGCACCGATCCGGTGGGGCCGACCGCTTCGGCCAGGGCGACGGAGAACAGCCCGGCGCCTGCGTACAGGTCCACGACCGACAACCCGGTGCAGTCGCCGGCAGCGGCCATGACCGCTTGGAGGAGCGCCGCCGCGGCGCCCGTGTGGACCTGCCAGAAGACGCCGGGAGAAATCCGGTAGGTGCGGGCGCCGACGGTGGCGTGCACGGCGCCCGGCGCCCGGCGGACCTCCCCGCCGACGACCAGGCCGGTTCCGAGGTCGGGCAGCCGCATGGACGCCCTGCGGCGCGGGGTCACCGCAACGACGGCCTCGGACGGGTCGGACCCCGTGGCCACCTCGAGCTCGGCGGCACCGGGCCACAGATGCGCCATGGCGCCGGTGGCGCTGACCCCGGGACTGGCGATGGGGCAGTCGTCGACATATTCGAGCCGGTGCGAGCGGTGGCGCCGGAAACCCACCGCACCCCGGCCGTCCACCGCCAGCCGCACCCGGCTGCGCCAGCCGAGCCCGTCCTCGTCACCGGTAACCGGCTCGACCTCGATGTTGACATCGACCTCGCGGTCGAGTCCGGCCAGCCGCTGCAGCTGCTCGGCGATGCGAAAGGCCTTGAGGCGCCGCTGGGCCTCCAACGCCACGTGCTGGAAGTCGCACCCGCCGCAGCGTCCGGGCCCGCTGTGGGGGCACGGGGGCCCAACGCGGTCAGGGGAGGCGGTGAGGATCTCGATGGCGTCCGCCCGCATGTAGGAGGTCGTCTCGCCGGTGACCAGGGCCCGCACGCGCTCACCGGGCAGGGTGTGGCGGACGAACACGACCTTGCCGTCAGGTGCCCGCCCGACGCAGCCACCCCCGGCGGCAACGGGTCCCACGTCGAGCTCTACGAAGGCCGGGGTCTCAGCGCTGGCCATGGCTGGTGAGCGTAGGACGGCGAAAGTGGTCACAATTCCTCTCCGGGCTGTCGATCCGGGCGATCGCCGATCGTCGTAGGTGCGAAACCAACCCGAACCAGGAGGACACGACACCATGCGCTACCTGTTGTTGATTGCGATCGACGAGAGCCAGATGCAGCGAGCCACCGCCGAGCAGGCCGAGACCATGACGAACGCCTACGCCGAGTTCGGCAAGTCGATGGCCGAGCGCGGCGTGCTGCAGGGCGGCGAGCGGCTGTACCCCACGACCGACGCCACCACCGTGCGTGTCCGCAACGGTGAGCTCCTCACGACCGACGGGCCCTTCGCCGAGACCAAGGAGCAGCTCGCCGGCTACTACGTCGTCGACTGCAAGGACCTGGACGAGGCGATTGAGGTGGCCTCGAAGATCCCCGGTGCCCAGACCGGCGGCATCGAAGTGAGGCCGATCTGGGAGATGTGACTCCCGCTGTCGAGGCTGCCGTGGCGGCGGCCTTCCGCTCCGAGTGGGGACGGGTCGTGGCGACCCTGGTCCGCGTGACCGGTGACTGGGACCTGGCCGAGGAGTGCGCGCAGGATGCCTTCGCGACGGCGCTGGAGCGCTGGCCCCGTGACGGCGTTCCGCGCCGCCCCGGCGCATGGCTCACGACGGTGGCCCGCCACCGCGCCGTGGATCGTCTGCGGCGCGACCGCTCGGGGGTGGCGAAGACGCGGGAGGCCGCGGTCATGACACACGGTGGCGAGGACGAAGCGCAGCGGGAGGTGGGCGAGGATCACGACGGGGCCGAGGTGCCCGACGACCGGCTGCGCCTGATGTTCACGTGCTGTCACCCTGCCCTGTCGTTCGAGGCGCAGGTGGCGTTGACGCTGCGCACGCTGGCGGGCATGACGACGAGCGAGATCGCCCGGGCCTTCCTCGTACCCGAGGCGACCATGGCCCAGCGTCTGGTCCGGGCCAAGCGCAAGATCCGCCACGCCGCGATCCCCTTCGTGGTGCCGCCCGCCCACCAGCTGGTCGAGCGCACCGCCGCGGTACTCGCCGTGGTGTACCTGCTCTTCAACGAGGGCTACTCGGCGAGCTCCGGCGCGGATCTGGTCCGCCGCGGCCTGACCGCCGAAGCGATACGGCTCGACCGCGTGCTGTGCACCTTGATGCCCGACGAGCCCGAGGCGCTCGGGCTGCTCGCGTTGATGCTGTTCCACGATGCCCGCAGTGCGTCGCGCCTCGACGAGCACGGCGACCTGGTGGTCCTGTCCGAACAGGATCGCACCCGCTGGGACAGGGCCGAGATCGCCGAGGGACGGGCGCGGCTCGAGGCGGCGGCCCGGCTCGAGCGCCCGGGACCGTTCCAGCTGCAGGCCGCCATCGCGGCGTGCCACGTCAGCGACCACGGTACGGACTGGGCGCGGATCGCCGATCTGTACGGCCACCTCCACGCCATGACGCCCTCGGCGGTGATCGCGTTGAATCGTGCGGTGGCCGTGTCCATGTGCGACGGTCCCGAGGCGGGACTGGCCCTCGTCGACGCCATCGACCGCGGAGGGGAGCTGGGCGGGTACCACCTGCTGCCGGCGGCGCGCGCCGACATGCTGCGTCGACTGGGCCGCCGTGGGGAGGCCGCCGAGGCCTACCGCCGGGCCCATGATCTGGCGGGGACCGACGCTGAGCGGCGCTACCTGGAGCGACGAATGCACGAGGTGACGGCGTAGACCCTCAGACCTCGCCGGATCGGCCCAGGTCCCGGTTTGACAGGCTCGGGTGCCGTTGCAATCGTCTCGCCCGGACCTCCGCCCGCCGGCGGTCGGTTCCCGACGAGCGCGAGAGGACGGCCCGACATGCTGCAGGATCGAGTGGCGATCATCACGGGAGCGGGGCGGGGCATCGGCCGCGAACACGCACTGCTCTTCGCCTCGCTGGGGGCCAAGGTCGTCGTCAACGACCTGGGGGGTGCCGTTGACGGATCGGGATCGGACGTCTCCGCCGCGGCAGTCGGTGGTGGACGAGATCACGGCCGCCGGCGGACGGGCCGTGGCCAACACGGACAGCGTGAGCTCGTTCGACGGGGCCAAGGCGATGGTGGACCAGGCGGTCTCGTCCTTCGGCGACCTGCACGTCGTCGTCAACAACGCGGGGATCCTGCGCGACCGGATGCTGGTCTCCATGAGCGAGCAGGAATTCGACGACGTGATCGCCGTGCACCTGAAGGGCACCTTCAACCTGACCCGCCACGCGGCCGATGTGTGGCGCGATGCCGCCAAGGCGGGCACCACCACGGACCGGGCCATTGTCAACACGAGCTCGGGCGCCGGCCTGCACGGGAACGTGGGGCAGACGAACTACTCGGCCGCCAAGGCCGGCATCGCCGCCATGACTGTCGTCAACGCCATGGAGCTGAAGCGCTACGGCGTGCGCGCCAACTGCATCGCACCCGTGGCCCGGACGCGGCTCACCATGCAGACACCGGGGATGGGGGAGTCGATGCAGCAGCACCTCTTCGACCCCGAGAACGTCTCGCCGTTGGTCGCCGTCCTGGCGGCCGAGACCTGCCCGTTCAGCGGTCAGGTCTTCAGCGTGTACGGCGGGTCGGTCGGCATCTACGCAGGCTGGTCCATTGCGGACTCGGTCGACACCGACGACCGTTGGACGGCCGAGAGCCTGGCCGTCGCCATGGACAAGCTGCCCCGCACGGTCGAGGTCAACAGCCAGATCGCGGAGCTCGGCAAGCATATGGGCCGCTGACGCCCACGCCGGGTCCGGCTGCGTAGGCTCGTCCCATGGGTGGGGCCGAGGCCGGAGCGACAGGGGCGGTCGACGCGGCGACACGGTTGCCGGCGGCGTTCGCCTCCGCCGACGTCCACCCGTTGCTCTGTGCTGTTGCCCACAAGACGGGTGACCTCTCGTTGCTGGCAGACGCCTGGGCGCCCGACCAGACCCAGCTCCTGGTGCCGGGGCGTGGGCTGACCGACGAACAGGAGGCCGCGGCGCGCGCCGCGGCGGTTGCCGCCCTGGCGTCGCACACCGAGGCGGATCGTCGCGACCACGCGCTGACCTCCGAGGAGCGGCGGCGGATCTTCGCGTTCTTGGTGGGCAGTGGTGCCGAAGAGCACTGGGACGGCTTCTTGACCGAGGAGCTGGCGCTCGACGGGACCGATCCGCGCCGACCCAGCTGGAGTGCGGCGGAGGTGGGAACCGCGTTCCGGTGCGCCGTGGTGGGCGCCGGCGCCTCGGGCCTGGCGGCGGCGCACCGGCTGCGTCAGGCCGGCATTGCAGTCACGGTGTTCGAGAAGAACGGTGACGTCGGGGGCACGTGGCTGGAGAACGTGTACCCGGGCTGTCGTGTC
Organism: uncultured Acidimicrobiaceae bacterium; assembly: GCA_963782415.1. Lineage (GTDB taxonomy): Bacteria > Actinomycetota > Acidimicrobiia > Acidimicrobiales > RAAP-2 > Bog-473. The sequence continues at coordinate 52,318 of CAWAJT010000007.1, forward strand.
GACGTGCCCAACCAGCTCTACAGCTTCTCGTTCGCCCAGACCAACGACTGGGTCTCGCGCTTCTCGGCCCAGCCCGACCTCTTGGCCTACCTCCAGTCGACGGCCAAGGACCTGGACCTCGGCGGGTGCATCCGCTTCCACAGCGAGGTGACCGAGGCCCGTTTCGACGACGCCACCGGACACTGGGCGGTGACCGTGCGGGGCGCCGACGGCTCGGAGTCAGTCGAGGAGGTCGACGGGATCGTCTGCGCGGTGGGCCAACTCAACCGCCCGTCGTTCCCGGCCATTGCCGGCCGGGAGCAGTTCGCGGGGCCGTCGTTCCACTCGGCGGCCTGGGACGACTCGGTGGAACTGGCGGGACGCCGGGTGGCGGTGGTCGGGACGGGCGCCAGCGCAGCCCAGTTCGTCCCGTGTCTGGTGGGGGAGGTGTCCCACCTCGACGTCTATCAGCGGACCCCGCCGTGGCTGTTGCCGACCGACAACTACGGCGACCCCTTCCCACCCGAGTTCCACGACCTGGTGCGCCTGCTCCCGAACTACGGGCGCTGGGACCGGGTGTGGCAGTTCTGGCTCATGCACGAAGGGCTGCTGGCCGCCGCCCGGGTCGACCCGGCCTGGGACGAGCACACCGAGGCCGTGAGCGCCGCGAACGACTTCGTCCGTTCCATGCTGCTCGATGTGCTGCGGGCCCAGGTCGACGACGACGCGCTGTACGAGAAGATGGTGCCGCACTTCCCGCCCTTCGCCAAGCGGGCGCTGCGCGACGACGGACGGTGGGCCGCGGCCATGCGCCGGGCCGACGTCGAGCTGGTCACGACGCCCATCGAGTCGGTCACCCCGCACGGTGTGCGCACCGAGGACGGGGTGACGAGACCGGCAGACGTCCTGATTTACGGAACCGGCTTTCGCGCCTCGGATTTCGTCGCTCCCATGCGGGTCTTCGGATCGGGCGGCGCGGAGCTCAGTGAGGAGTGGGGCGGCGACGCCCAGGCCTACCTCGGCATGACCGTGCCGGGGTTCCCGAACTTCTTCCTCCTCTACGGGCCGAACACCAACCTCGTCATCAACGGCAGCATTCTCATCATGGTCGAGTGCCAGGTGCGCTACGCCGTCGAGGCCATCGGCGCTGTCCTGCGGGCGGGTCATCGCACCATGTCGTGCCGGCGCGACGTGTACGAGCGCTACGGCCGCGACATGCAGGAGGGCAACGCCGCCATGGTGTGGGGCGTCGCCGATGTCCCCACCTGGTATCGCAACGCGCGGGGACGGGTCACGCAGAACTGGCCCTTCGATCTCCACACCTACTGGGACCGCACCCGCCAACCCGACCTCGACGACTACGACCTGGCCTGAGGCGGCCGCGCCCGGAGCCGTGCCCAGCCGCCAGCTGACCGAGATCCTCGCGCTCGTCCCGCCCGATTTCGCCGATCCGGAAGCGGACTACCGGGCGGTGCGGGCGATGCTGGCGCCCTTCCACGGTCACCCGGTGCCGGCGCACGTGCGGGTGACCGAGGCGGAGCTCGGAGGGGTGCACTGCGCCTGGTACGAGGACACGCGCCGGTCGCGCCCGGAGCGCACGGTGTTCCACTGTCACGGCGGCGGCCTCGTCTCGTGTCCGCTCGACGACTATCACTTCTACGGGGCCATGCTCGCCGAGCAACTCGAGGCCCGCGTCGTCATGGCGGACTACCGCCTGGCGCCGGAGCACCCGTTTCCGGCGGCGCACGACGACTGCGCCGCCGCCTACGGCGGGCTGGTGGCCGAGGGGGGCGGAGTCGACCCGTCCCATCTCGTCGTGAGCGGGGACTCGTGCGGTGGCCTTCTCGGGCTCGGCACCGTCCTGACGGCGCGCGACGTGGGGCTGGCACTGCCGGCCTGCTTCGTGTCCATTTCGGGTTGGTTCGACCTCGCCGTGGCCGAGGAGAACCCCGAGCACGTCCGCGACCCGTTCCTCACCGCAGCCTGGGTGCGCAACCGCGGCCGGGACTACGCCGCCGGGCAGTTGGGCCTCGACGATCGGCGCCTGTCGCCGGCAAAGGCGGACCTGGCCGGCCTGCCGCCGCTCTACCTCCCGGTCGGGCAGCACGACACGCTGCGCCCCGGTACCGAGACGTTGGCCCGGTCGGCGTCGCAGGCGGGTGTCGCGGTCACGGCCGAGTCGTGGCCCGGCATGGTGCACGGGTGGCAGGGACTGGTCTCGGCCGGGGTGCCCGAGGCAGCGGCCGCGTTCGCCCGCCTGCGCGCGTACCTCGACGCCGTCGGCGCGTGAGGTTCACGCACCGAGGATGGTCAGGTCGAGCGCCCGCAGTCGATCCGGGTCGGCCAGGATGTCGAGGGCGACCACCTTCCCGCCCCGCACGGTGAAAGCGCCCACGGAGAAGGCCACGCCGTCGCGCGTGGTCACGGCGCCGGCCACACCGTTCACGAGCGCGGGATGGGTCAGCAGGCCGATCTGGGCGAACACCATGGCCCGCCGGGCCACCGCCTCGGCGCCGCGCACGGGGCCGGTTGCGATGGCGCCGCCGGGCAGGCCGGCCATGGCGCCCTGGTCGGCCCGGACCACGACGTCGGGGTCGAGCACGGCGAGCAGGGCGTCGAAGTCGCCGTTGCGCGAGGCGGCCACGAAGGCGTCGACCACCTCGCGCTGGCGCTCGACGTCGGTGTCGGGGACGGTCTGCTCGCCCTGGATGCGTCGCCGCGCCCGGCTGGCCAGCTGGCGGGCCGCCTCCGGCGAGCGCTCGACGATCGGCGCGATCTCGTCGAATGGCACGCCGAAGATGTCGTGGAGGACGAACGCGAGGCGCTCAGCCGGCGCCAGGGTGTCGAGCACGACGAGCAGGGCCACGCCGACGGAATCGGCGAGGAGGGCTTCGTGCTCGGGGTCGGTGCCGTCGGGTCGGTCCAAGACGATGTCCGGCATGTGGGGGCCCACCGGCTCCTCGTGGCGCGAGCGCCGCCCCCGCAACACGTTGAGCGCGACCCGGGAGACGACCGTCGTGAGCCAGGCGCGGAGGTTCTCGACGTCCGCCGTGTCCGCCCGGTTGTAGCGCACCCACGCCTCCTGGACGGCGTCGTCCGCTTCGGCGAACGACCCGAGCATGCGATACGCCACGGCGCGCAGGTGCGGCCGCTGCTCCTCGAAGCGCTCGGCCTTGTCGACCCCGTCGTCCATTGCTGGCAGCCCTCTCGCGTCACGTGTCATACCCAGGTGACCCGGCCGGGGCGCACGATGTGACGACCGGGGCATCGCCCCAGGTGGGAGTCGGTTCGGGTCAGTTGATGATGTCGATCGGCGTCCCGGCCGGGATGACCGAGAGCTGGGCCAGGTCGGCATCGTGGAGCCGGATGCACCCGTGCGAAATGGCGGCGCCCGTCGTCCCGATCAGCGAGTCGTCGTAGGCCGTGATCGGCCCGTGGATCCCGATGACGGCGTCGCCCGAGTTCTCCCAGTCCGTGATGGTGTCGGAGTGGTCCGACGTGACGAGCACGAAGGGGCCGTAGCCGGGACCGGGGGACGGATACTGCATCGGCATGAAGTACTGACCCGGCGGTGTGGGGTCGTCGGGGGCGCCGATACCCGCGGGGAAGTCGAAGACCAGCACGCCGTTGTCGTAGACCAAGAGGTGCTCGGTCGCGAGGTCGACCACCATGTCGTAGGAGGTGCTCGACAGCGTGACGTCGCTCCGGCGCACCCAGATCGTCGACCCGTTGGGGCGCTGGGCCAGGCGGACGTCGAGCCACCCGGGCTCGGTGCTGACGACGGGAAGGATGGAGGGGTAGCCGTACCACGAGCCCGGCACGGTCATGTCGGGCGCGGCCGCCTGGGGCGACGCGTAGCCCGGGATGACCCCATGGGTCGTGGCCACCGTGGTGCTCGCCACCGGGTCGCCGGGGACCGGTGCCGTCGTCGTGGTGGTCGGAGACGAGGTGGTCGTGGTCGTGCTCGGGGCGGCCGCGCCGGCGCCTGCCGAGCCCGATGAGACAGCGGGCGTCCCCGAGAAGTCGCCGACGACGGTGACGACGAGCGCGGCGAGGCCCAGCGCCATCACGCCCGACCCCACCAGGACACCGATCCGCCGCCGACGCTGGACCATCCCACCTCCGATCTGCGCAATCGTACCGGCCTCCGTGGCGCCCGGATCCCCGGGGAATGCGAGGATTCCGGGTATGGCTGCGCGTCAACAGGTGTCGTCGGGCTCGCCCTTCGAGCCCACCATCGGCTTCAGTCGGGCCGTCCGGGTGGGGGACCGGGTCGTCGTCTCCGGGACGGGTCCGGTCGTCGAGGGCGGCCGCTGCCCCGAGGACGCAGCGGACCAGGCGCGCCGGTGCTTCGCCATCATCGAGGCGGCGCTGGACAAGGCGGGCGGATCGCTCGACGACGTCGTGCGCACGCGCATGTACATCACGTCGGTCGTGCACGGCGATGCGGTCGGCGCCGTGCACGGCGAGCTGCTCGGGCACGTGCGGCCGGCGGCCACCATGGTCGTCGTGGCGGGATTGCTCGATCCCGCCTGGAAAGTGGAGATCGAAGCCGAGGCGGTGCTGCCCTGAGGGGCTGATCCCGCGGCGTCGCCCCAGCCCTATGCGACCAACCCGGCCACGGTGGCCGCGATGATGTTCGTACCGCGCTGGTCGCCGACGACACCGGCCTCCATGCGGTTCATGACGTAGCAGACCGCGAGCTCGGCGTCCTGGTCGACGATGATGACGGACCCGCCGTAGCCGCCCCAGTAACAGGCGCGCGGGCCGAGCGGCATCTCGGGCGGGTTACTCAGGCCGTAGCCCATCCCCATGCGCTGGGGTACGCCCAGCACCTTGTCGATGCCCTCCGCCTGTACCTCGAAGATCGGATCGGTACCGGCGGCCGAGAGCAGCCGGACACCGCGGGCCTCACCCCGTCCGGCGATGATCGATTGGACGGCGGCCACCGAGCGCGCATTGCCCTGGCCGTTGGCGGCGGGGATCTCGGCGCGCCGCCACCACTCCTGGTGCGCGTTGGTGGCATCGATGGGCGGGTTCATGAACGTCTTCATCATGAGGCGGGAGACCTGGGCCCCCATGGCCGCGACGTCGATCGGTGGCGGTGGGATCACGTTCGACACGCGGTGGTCCTCGCTGGCCGGCAGGCCGATGAAGAAGTCGGCCTCGAGCGGCTTGGCCACCTCGCGGGCGAAGAAGCTGCCGATGCTCTCGCCGGTGATACGGCGGACGATCTCACCGATGAGGTAGCCCTGGGTCAGGGCGTGGTATCCCGAGCCGGTGCCCGGCTCCCACCAGGGCGCCTGCGCGGCCAGCCGTGATGTGCACAGGTCCCAGTTCGCCAGATCCTCCGCGGCCAGCGGCTCCTCCCACCCGCTCAGCCCCGAGGTGTGCCCCATGATGTGGCGCACCTCGATGTTCTCCTTGCCGGCGGCAGCGAACTCGGGCCAGTAGGTGCTGACGGGCGCGTGGAAGTCGAGCTCGCCTCGATCGTGCAGCATGAGGGCGACGAGGAACGTCATGGTCTTGGTCGTCGACCAGACGTTGGTCAGGGTGTCGCGTTCCCACGGGTCGCGTCTTCGCCTCGTCGGCCCAGCCGCCCCAGATGTCGACCACCGGCTCGCCGTGCACGAACACGGCCACCGAGGCGCCGATGTCGGCCCCCGATTCGATCTGGTCGGCGAGCGTGGTGCGCACTGCGTCGAAACGCGGCTCGCAGGTTCCGTGCACCTCTGCCATGGGTTCCCCCTTCTCGTGCGGGTGGGCCGATCGAGACATGGTCGGCCAGCGCAACCTATTGATCCGGCGGGCGGCGCGCCAGCGGGACCGTCTGGACCGGGCTCGTGACCGCGGTCGCTATCGTCCGTTTGTGCAGCGTGCAGACGCCCTGGTGGTCGGCTCGGGACCCAACGGCCTCGCGGCGGCGCTGACGCTGGCCCGGGCGGGCCTCGGCGTCGAGGTCTTCGAGGGGGCGCCGACCATCGGGGGCGGGACGCGCACCGAGCCCCTGACGCTGGACGGTTTCCGTCACGATGTGTGCTCGGCGGTGCATCCAGCGCTGGTGGCCTCTCCGTTCTTCCGCTCCCTCGACCTGGCCGCCCTGGGCATCGTGCTGCGCCAACCCGAGGTCGCCTACGCCCATCCGCTCGACGGGGGCCGGGCCGCCGCGCTCCACCGCGACGTGGCCGAGACAGCCGCGCACCTCGGTGGCGACGAGGCGGCGTACCGGGACCTGATGCAGCCGCTGGTCGAGGGGCTGGAGCGGATCGTCCCCTATGTCCTGGGGCCGATGCGCACGCTCCCGCGCCACCCGCTGGCCCTGGCCCGCTTCGCGCTGGTCGGCACGCCGTCGATCCAGCGCACCGCACGACGGTTCACCACCGACGCGGCACGGGCCCTCGTCGCCGGCGCTGCGGCGCACTCCATGGAGCCGCTCACCTCGCCGTTGACATCGGCGTTCGGTCTCCTCCTCGCCGCGCTGGGCCACGGTGCCGGGTGGCCCGTGGTGGAAGGCGGCAGCGCGGCCATCACGACGGGCCTGGCGAGCGAGCTACGCCGCCTCGGGGGTGTCATCCACACCGGCGCGTGGGTGACGTCGTTGCGCGAGCTCCCGCCGGCACGCGCCGTCCTGCTCGACACGTCGCCGCGCGCCTTCGTGACGCTGGCAGGGCGTCAGCTCTCGCGCCGGTCCGGCCGCCCGTGGGCGCGCTTCCGCCCGGGCTGGGGCACCTGCAAGGTGGACTGGGCACTCGACGGGCCCGTTCCGTGGCGGGCCGAGGCCTGTCGACGCACCGCCACCGTCCACGTCGGCGGCACCTTCGACGAGGTGGCGCACGCCGAGGCCGCGGTCGGTGCCGGGCGCCACGCCGATCGCCCTTTCGTGCTGGTCGCCCAACCGAGCCTGGTCGACCCGACCCGGGCGCCGGCGGGGAAGCACGCGTTGTGGGGTTACTGCCACGTCCCCAACGGGTCGCCCGTGGACATGAGCGAGCGGATGGAGGCCCAGATCGAGCGTTTCGCCCCGGGCTTCCGAGACCTCGTCCTGGCCCGCCGGGTGCGCACCGCCGACGTGGCCGAGTTCCACAACCCCAACCTGCTCGGTGGCGACGTCAACGGCGGCGCGGCTTCGCTGCGCCAGACGGTGTTCCGCCCGGTGGCGCGGTGGAACGAGTACCGCACGCCGGTCGAGGGCGTGTATCTCTGCTCGGCGTCGACGCCTCCGGGCGGCGGCGTCCACGGGATGTGCGGGGTGGCGGCGGCCGAGGTCGCGTTGCGCGACCGCTTCGACTGAGACCGACGACTCGTTGCGACGACCGACGGAAAAGAGTCGCCCCCGGCCTGTCGGGCGACGCTGACGTACGACGCTTGCGACTGCGGCGCGGGTTGTGTCCGCGTCAGCCCTCGTGCGGCGCACGCACCACGTCGTCGCGGCCCGGCAGCTCCATGCGACGGGTGGTGGTGACGGCCTCCAACAGCCGCCGGTCGTGCGACACGAGCAGGAGGGTTCCGCCGAAGCCCTGCAACGCCGACTCGAGCTGCTCGATGGCGGGGAGGTCGAGATGGTTCGTCGGCTCGTCGAGGACGAGGAAATTCACGCCGAGCGCGGCGAAGGCGGCCAGGTCGGCCCGCGTGCGTTCACCGGGCGAGAGCGACGACGAGGGCCGCACGACCGCCTCCGCTCCGAGTCCGAATTTCGCCAAATGTGAGCGGGCCTGGTCCCGTACCAGACCGGTGGCCCTCGCGAATGCGTCGGCCAGGCTGGAACGGTCGCCGAGGATGCGCCGGTCTTGGGCGAGCTCGCCGATCACGACGCTGGGGCCGATGCGGCGACTCCCCGCGGCGAGCGGCAGTCGGCCGAGCACCGCCTCCACGAGGGAGGTCTTTCCGGACCCATTGGGACCCACCAGCGCCACGCGGTCACCCCACGCGATGTCCACCGTGAACGGGCCGAGCGTGAACGCACCGCGCTCCACCACTGCATCATCCAGTCGCACGACGACGTCGCCCGATCGGGCTGCTTCGCTGATAGTGAAGCGCAGATCCCAGCCCTCCCATGGTTTCTCGACGACCGGGAGTGCGTCGAGGGCGCGATCCGTCCTCCGGGCGCGACCGGCCAGGGACTCGGTTCTCTCGATCCGGAAGTCGCGCTGCGTCTTGTCGTTGTCGCGTGGCCTCTTCTTCTCGCGCGCCACCCCCGTCGTCGCCCATTGACGCTCGCGTCGGGCCCGCTTTCGCAGCTCGTTGCGTTGCGCTTCGTACACGGCGTAGTCCACTGACGCGTGTGCCCGATCAGTGGCGCGCTCGTTCTGGTAGGCGGCCCACCCACCGCCATAGGTGCGTCCATGGCGGGCGTGTTCGTCGAGCTCGAGGACGTCGGTCACGGTTCGTTCGAGGAAGGCGCGGTCGTGCGACACGATCACCATGCCTCCGCGACGCCGCGCCACGACATCCTCCAGTCGGGCCAGCCCGTCGAAGTCCAGATCGTTGGTCGGTTCGTCGAGCAGCGTGATGTCGAAGCGGGCGAGGAGAATGGCTGCCAGGGCGACTTTGGCTTCCTGTCCGCCCGAAAGCGTGGCCACGGAGTGGCTCCCCACGTCGACAGGGAGCCCGACCTGAGCGTACGTGCGCACGAGGTGGGCCTCGAAGTCGCCGGCCGATGTCGACTCGTAGCGGGCCAACGCGGCGGCGTACCGGTCGCCGGCTTCGGGACTCCCCGTGGCAAGGGCCGAGGCCGCTGCCGCCAGCTCATGTTCGGCTGCGGACACGCCGGCCCGGCGAGAGAGCGCGGCCGCCACGGTCTCGTCGCCGTCCCGGATGTGTTCTTGGTGCAGGTAACCGATTGCCGACGTGGTCGGATCGATGCGTCGCTCCCCTGAGGTCGGCACGAGCAGGCCCGCCAGTATCTGCAGGAGCGTCGACTTGCCGACGCCGTTGGGGCCGACCACGCCGAGGCAGGTCTCCGGACCGACGGTGAGCGAGATGTCGTCGAGCACGGTACGGCCGCCGCGTTCGTGGTGCAGGTGGCGGGCGACGATGGTCGCGTGTGGTGCGGCAGGGAGGGAAGGCATAGAGGGAGCTCCGGAACTGGACGGGTCGGGACGACGGAAGAAGTGGCGCGTGCCGCACGTAGCGGCGGCCGGGGACGCGTCGAGCTCTATCTCACGGTGTCACTGTAGCGCTGCGGACCTGTCGCGCTCCGTGTGGGCCGAGCTCTGGGCGTCGGACGGGTCGTCCGGGGGTCGGGGGTCGGGGGACCGGGGGATGTTCTGTAGTGTCGAGCGGCCGGGCGTGCGCTTCCCGATCGGGCGTGATCCTCGACGGCGCGGCGTACGACCAGACGACCCGGCGTTCGCACCAAGGGGGCAGGCATGCCGATCGCCATCACCGACGAGCACCAGCAGCTCGGAGCGTCCGTGCGAGGGGTGCTGACCGATGCCGACGCGTTGGCCGCCAACCGCGCCCTGCTTGAGGCCGACACGGAACCGCGCCCAACCTTTTGGCAGTCCATGGCCGAACTCGGCTGGCTGGGTATCCATCTGCCCGAGGCGCACGGGGGCGCCGGCGCCGGCCTCGGAGAACTCGTGGTCGTGCTCGAGGAAACCGGGCGTCAGGTCGCTCCGGGTCCGTTCCTCCCGACCGTGCTGGCGTCCGCCGCCGTCGCCCAGTGCGGCAGCGAGGAGCAGCAGGCGGCGCTGCTGCCGGGCCTTGCTGACGGCAGCGTCGTGGCCGCGCTCGGCTCCGGCGGCTCCCTCACCATGGCGGAGGGGACGCTCGACGGTGATGCGGGTGTCGTGCTGGGCGGGGCGGCGGCCGACCTGCTCCTGTTGCGGGCAGGCGGCGACATGGTGGTCGTACGACGTGACGCAGCGGGCCTGTCGTTCAGCGGCACGAAGGATCTCGACCCTTCTCGTCGATCGGCGTCGGTCAGCGTGGCGTCGGTGGCGGTGACCGACGCCGATGTGCTCCACGGCGCGGCGCGGCGCGCCCGCGCCCTGGCCCGCACCCTCGGTGCGGCCGAGGCAGTGGGTGTCATGGCGGCCTGCACGGAACACGCGGTCGCCTACGCCAAGGAGCGTGTCCAGTTCGGACGGACGATCGGCACGTTCCAAGCAGTGAAGCACCACTGCGCCGACCTCCTCGTGGCGGCGGAGCTGGCCACGGCCGCCGTGTGGGAGGCCGCTCGCGCCTCGGCAGACTCGCTGGACGAGTTCGATCTGACGGCGGCCATGGCGGCCCACCTCGCCTTCGGGCCGGCCGTGCACAGCGCGGAGATGAACATCCAGATCCACGGCGGCATCGGATTCACCTGGGAGAACGATCCCCACCTGTTCCTGCGTCGGGCCCTGGTCCTCAAAGCGGTGCTCGGTGCGCCCAGCGACGCAGAGGACGTGACGGCGCACGCGGCGCGGGGCACGCGACGCGAGGCCACGCTCGACCTGCCGCCGGAGGCCGAGACCATCCGGGCCGACGTGCGCGTCGAGGCCCAGAGAATCGCCGCCCTGGAGGGCAAGGAGCAGCGCAAGGCGCTCGTGCAGTCGGGGCTCTTGGTGCCGCACTGGCCCGCGCCGTGGGGTCGCGGCGCCGGAGCCGTGGAGCAGATCGTCATCGACGAGGAACTGCGGGGCGCCGGCGTCAAGGTCCCGGGGCTCGGCATCACCGGATGGAACATCATGACCGTCAACCAGTACGCCACGCCGGACCAGGTGGAGCGCTGGGTCTTCCGGACGCTCATGGGCGAGTACGTCTGGTGCCAGCTGTTCAGCGAACCGGACGCCGGCTCGGACGCTGCCGCCGTCACCACCAGGGGGGCGCGGGTCGACGGAGGCTGGGTGGTCAACGGCCAGAAGGTGTGGACCAGCGGCGCCCAGTATTGCCACCTCGGCCTGGCCACGGTGCGGACCAATCCGGACGCACCCAAACACGCTGGCATCACGACCATGGTGATCGACATGCACGCGCCCGGTGTCGAGGTGCGCCCCTTGCGTCAGATTACCGGCAATGCTGACTTCAACGAGGTCTTCTTCAACGACGTGTTCGTTCCCGACGACGACGTCGTCGGCACGCCCGACGACGGGTGGACCGTTGCCCGCTCGACCTTGGGCAACGAGCGCGTGTCGATCGGCGGAGGCTCGGGCGGGATCTTCCGCAACATGGACCTCCTGGCGCTGCTCAAGAGCGGCGGCGAGCGCGTGCCCGGTGCCGCGGCACGCGTCGGTGCCATCCTCACCAAGGAGCACACCCTGAAGATGCTGAATTTGCGGCGAGCGCAGCGCGCCGTCAGCGGCTCCGGCCCTGGACCAGAGGGCAACGTCACCAAATTGGTGCTGGCCGAGCACGGGCACGACCGGGCTCGCCTGCAGGCTGATCTGGTCGGGCCGGCCACGGCGTTTCTCGACGGGGACGCCGCACTGGCGGGATTCACCCAACTCGGTACCAGGGCGATGTCGATTGCCGGCGGCACCTCGGAGATCACCCGGAATCAGATCGCCGAGCGGATTCTCGGTCTGCCCAGAGATCCATTGATCTCGTAACCGGCCGGCTCCACCCGGATGCGAGAATGAGCCCGGTGGCGAAGGGCACGTCGAGGCGGTCCCGGGTGGTGACGTCCATGGTCGTGGTCGGAGTGCTGGCCTTTGTCGCGCTCACCCTGCGCGTGTTCATCTACCCCGACCTGAACCCACCACAGCGTTCGGACGCGATCGTGGTCCTCGGCGGCAACGGTGCCGGACCCTTCGACGAAGGAGTGCAGTTGGCGCGCCGGCACATTGCGCCCACCCTCGTCTTCTCACTCATCCCGTCTGTGCACTGCGAGCCCTCGCTCGTGCATCTCCCCGCCGAGCACATTGTGTGCTTCCGGGCCAACCCGCTGACCACGCAGGGCGAGGGGCGCGCCATCGCGCACCTGGCCGCACTGCACCACTGGCACCGCGTCACCGTCGTGATGCCCACCACCCAGGCCTCGCGGGCCCGCCTGCGTATCGGGCGCTGCTTTCCGGGACAGGTGCGCGAGGTAGCGGTGCAACCGCCAGGTTTCTGGGCCTGGGTCCGCGGGATCGTCTACGAGTGGCCCGCCATGGTGAAGGCACTCGTGCTCCAGCCGACGTGCTGAACGAAGCGACCCGATCGCAACCGGGCGGCCACGACGCCGTGTCAGTGCGCGCTGTACCGTGCTGAGAGGGACGCCGGTCGAGACCGGTGTGAGGGGGGAGCAGTGCAGGCCAGCACCCAGGTCAGGGGGACCTTGGATGGACCGACGACTGACGTCGCCCCCGGTCCCGGTGGCCCGCCGCCTGCCGCCTCGCCGCCGCCCACGCGTCCTCGACCGCGCCTGTCGCAGCGGGCGATCGAAATCGTCGGCATCGTCCTCGGCATCGCCTTCATCGCAGTCGTGGCACGGGCACGCGATCTGTCCAACGACGAGTTCTGGTCCCTGGCCGCGGGGCAGTGGATCCTCGCGCACCATGCCTTCATGGGACTCGACCCCTTCAGCTACACGGAGGCTCATCGCCGCTGGGTGACCGACGAGTGGGGTTCCGAGGTGGCCCTGGCCGCGCTGTTCCGGGCCTTCGGCGCCTCCGCCTACAGCCTCTACGCGATCGTGCTCGGAGGAGCGAGCCTCGTGGTCAGCGCGGCCTATGCCCGTTCGCTCGGCGCCCGGGGCGGACGGATCGTCGCCATTGTGCTGCTGCTCGCGCTCGGGCTGGCCAGCGTCGTGGCCACCGACAGGGGGCTCGACTTCTCCCTCGTCTGGCTTCCGCTCGAGCTCTTGCTCCTGACCAAGGCGCGGTCGAACCCGCGCTGGTTGTTCTTCTTGCCACTGCTCTGCCTCGCGTGGGTCAACACCCACGGTTCGGTCCTCCTCGGGCTGCTCGTCCTCGGCATCGAACTGGTGTGGGCGCTCTTGCCCGAGCGCGCCGTCGAGCGCATCGGCGGCGTGCGCCAGTCGACGCACTCGGGGTCGCTCGCCCTGGCGCTCGTGGGCAGCCTCATCGCCTCGTGCATCACGCCGTATGGTCCGGGCCTGCTGGCCTACGACGTCGGTGTCTCGCGCAACGGTCAGATCGCCCGGTACATCGTCGAATGGAGCTCGCCCAACTTCCACGCCTTCGGGACGCTGCTCGTCTACCTCGTGCCGCTGGCCGTGTTGGTCGCCTGCGTCGCCATCGGGCGGATCCCGCTCCTCGAGGGCACGCTGGGCCTGTTCCTCTTCGTCGAGGCGCTGCAGTCGCAACGCTTCGCCGTCTATCTCATGGTGGTCGCCGCCGGCGCGGCGGCGACGCTGCCGGCCCGGCCGACCTGGGGCGCGGCGGCACGGCGCTGGGCGGGCGCCGGCCTCGTCGTCATCGCCATCGTCGTGGCGGCGGTCCCCGCCGTTCCGGCCGGGAGGGTGGCGGCCTCGCAACCCGTGCGTGCTTTCGACGCGCTCAGCGGGCACCCGGGGCGTATCTTCACGGAATACGCGTGGGGCGACTACTCGATCGCCCGCCACCGGGCCACCTTCGTCGACGGGCGCACCGACCTGTTCGAGGGTCGGGTCCTCAGCGAGTTCATGGCGGTCTCGAACCTGACGACGGACCCCGACCGCGTGTTCTCCGCCTACGACGTCGCCTACGTGGTGTGGGCCCCGCACACGGCCCTGGCGACGTATCTCGTCCACGACCCCCGCTGGCGCGTGCTGGAGCGGTCGCCCGTGGCGGTCGTCTTCGCCCGCCGCTGACCTTCAGCCGTAGGTCGCTTCCAGCCCGCGCACGTCGCCGTCCTCGTCGCACCAGGTCTCGACGGCGCCATAGCCGAGCCCGTCGAGCAGCGGGCGGAGGAGGCCGTCCTGGTCGCCCCCGAGCTCGAGCAACAGGGTGCCGCCCGGGCGCAGGAACGCAGGCGCCTCGGTGACGACCCGCCGCAGTACGTCGGCACCGTCGCGGCCACCGTCGTAGTGCTCGGCATCCTCGACGTCGAGGGTGTCGCGGGGGAGCAGGCGCAGCTCGCTCGACGGCACGTAGGGCACGACCGCCACCACGACGTGGGTGGCCCCCCGGAACGACAGGGGTACGGGAGCGAAGAGATCGCCTCGGCGTGCATCGATGCCGTTGGCCCGGGCACACACAACGGCCCGTTCGTCCGCGTCGGTGGCCAGGATGCGGGCCGCCGGCCTGGCCGGCAGGATCGTCGCGGCGATCGCCCCCGACCCCGTGCACAGATCGAGGGCGATCCCGTCCGCTGGCAGCCGGGCAGCGGCGCGCCGGGCCAACTCCAGGCTCTGCCAGCGGGGGACGTAGACCCCGGGGTGGACGACCAGGCGCCGGCCGCCGAAGTCGGCCGTGCCCGTGATCCAGGCGAGTGGCTCCCCGCGCAGGCGCCGTTCGGTCATGGCGCCGAGCAAGGCGGCGTCACCGCCCGCACACGCCAGGAGCTCTCGGGCTTCCTCGTCGGCGGCGACGAACCCGGCCTGCGACAGGCGTGCCGTCAGATCGGCTTCGGTCTCGGCGCCAGCAGGTGTCGTTCTCAGTCGAGCATCGCCCCGGCGACCTGCGGACCGCCGCTCTCGCTGTTGTCACCGTCACCACGACCATCGGCGGTCCCGACCGTCGTCTTCCGGGCGGCGTGGTTGGGGAGCAACAACGTCGGGATGAAGGCGATCATGATGGCCCCGACGGCCCACCAGAAGGTGTGGGCGAACGCCGCCGCGACCGGGTCGGCGACCTGCGCCGGCAATGTCCCGGTCGTCGCCAGGACGCCGCCGCTGCCGCCGCCGGCCTTGGACGCCGCCGGGCCGAGCTGGCTGACAATCTGGCGCTCGAGCACCACGGCGAACAGGGCGGTCGCCACCGAGCCCCCCACCTGGCGCACGATGTTCATGGTCGTGCTGGCTTTGGGGATCTCGGCGTGGCTGAGGTCGAAGTAGGCGGCAGCGGTCACCGGCATCATGGTGAGACCGAGGCCGAGGCCACGGACGAACAGCGTGGCGGCGAGCAGCACCTCGCTGGTCGAGGTCGTGACGAAGGCGAACGGGATGGTCGCCACTGCCATCAACAGGATCCCGAACGGCACGATCCGGCGCGGCCCCACCTTGTCCGTCATACCCCCGGCCCAGCGCATGATGCAGGCGGCGCCGATGCCCTGGGGCGCCATCAACAGGCCGGCCACCCAGGCTTCCTGGCCGCGGGCGATCTGGTAGTAGAGCGGCAAGAGGAACATGGAGCCGAACAACGTGGCGCCCAGGACGAAGATGCAGATGTTCGCGATCCGCGAAGTTCCGGTCCTTGAAGAGGTGCAGCTCGAGCAGCGGGTTCTTGATGTGCAGCGCGTGGAAGGTGAAGGCCACCATCAACACCACACCGAGCACGAAGCTCACGATGACCGACAGGGAGGTGAAGCTCCCGGTCGTCCCGACCTCGGCCAGGGCGTAGACGAGCGCGGCCAGGCCGGGGGAGAGGAGACAGAAGCCGAGCGTGTCGAAGGAGGCGGGGAAGCGCTCGTCGGTGTCCCACTTCGGCAGCCAGCGGCTGGAGAGGACGAGTGTGATGATGCCGATCGGTAGGTTGATGTAGAAGATCCAGCGCCAGCTGAAGTTGGAGACGATGAGACCGCCGATGACCGGGCCCAAGATGGGTCCGAGGACCATGGGCACGCCGATGATGCTCATGACGCGGCCCATGCGCTGTGGGCCGGCGGCGCGGGCCAGGATCGACTGGCCCACGGGGAGCAGCATGCCGCCGCCGATGCCCTGGAGGACGCGGAATGCGATGAGCGAGTTGGCCGACCACGCCACGCCGCACAGGCACGAGCCCACGATGAACAGCGTCAGCGAGGTGACCCAGATGAGCTTGGCCCCGAAGCGATCGACGGCCCAGCCCGTGACGGGGATGACCACGGCGAGGGCGAGCAGGTACCCGGTGGCGACCCACTGAATGGTCGTGACCGAGACGTGGAAGTCGCGGCCCAAGGTGGCCAGCGCCACGGCCACGATCGTCGTGTCGAGGATCGACATGATCGACCCCAGGACGACCACGGTCGACGTGCGCCGCAGCTGGGGGGAAAGAGTGAAGGAGGAAGTCTGAGTGGAGGCCATGGGGATTTAGTTCATAATACTCAAAGATATGAGGTTGTCAAAGACTTTCCCGAGTGGGACAATCGCACCATGGGAGTGGCCGAGGACGCCTTCGAGCGCCTGCGCCGCGTCGCCTTCGACGGCGAGCACGTGGACCGCATGGCCGCGCTGGGGGCGCGCCACAAGATCTCGCCCGGGGTGATCAAGACGCTGGTGCGACTCTCCAAGTCCGACGGGATCTCCATGGGCGAGATGGCCCGGGGCATCGGCGTCGACCCCTCCTACATCACAGCCCTGGTCGACGACCTCGACGCGCGGGGTTTGGCCCGTCGTGAGCCGGCACCCGACGACCGGCGGGTCAAGATCATTGTGCTCACCGACGAGGGCCGCGCCGTCGCCACCGAGATCGACCGCGTCCTCTCTGTCCCTCCGAGTGCGTTCGCCGCCCTGTCGCGGGCTGAACTGCGCCAGCTGCGGGACCTGTTGGACAAGGTGTTGGCTGCTTCTGACGCCGCGGCGCACGCCTCCGACGCTGCGGAGGACCCAGGGGGTGGCCGCCGCGCCATGCCGGCGCAGAACGTCGCGGCGGCCTCCTAATTCAGCCACCCGATACTGTCGGCCCGATGGTCGAGGCGCTCGGCGTGCCAGCGGGGCGACGCGCCAGAGGTTTGGAACTCGCCCCGACGGGGAACACGGGGTGGCCATGCCCGCAGTGAGCGTGGAGCACCTCTCCAAGTCCTACGGGGAGAACGTGGCCGTGCGCGACGTGAGCTTCGAGGTGCACAGGGGCGAGGTGTTCGCGCTGCTCGGCCCGAACGGCGCCGGCAAGACCACCACCGTCGAGATCCTCGAGGGCTTCCGCCAGCGGACCGGCGGGCGGGTCGAGACGCTCGGCGTCGATCCGGCCGACAACAGCACCCAGCGCTGGCTCCGCACGCGCATAGGTGTGGTGCTCCAGGAACTGGCCGTCGAGCCGTACTACTCGGTGCGCCAGGTCCTGACGCGAAATGCCGGCTACTACCCCAACCCGCGTCCGGTCGACGAGGTGATGGAGCTCATCGGTTTGAAGGAGAAGAGCGACGACCGCATCAAGCGGCTGTCGGGCGGCCAGCAGCGACGGCTCGATGTGGGCCTCGGGATCATCGGCAATCCGGACCTCCTCTTCCTCGACGAGCCCACGACGGGCCTCGACCCCTCGGGGCGTCGCGAGACGTGGGACCTCATCCGGCTGCTGGCCTCGTCCGGGACGACCGTCCTGCTCACGACGCACTACATGGACGAGGTGGAGGCGCTGGCGGACCGGGTCGCCGTCCTCTTCGGCCATGAGATCGTCGCCAGCGGCACGCCGGCGTCCATCGGCGGCCGCGACCTCGGCGCGGTGACCATCCGCTTCCGCCTGCCCGAGGGGATCCCGCTGGACGCGCTCCCGGTGCCGGCGGTGCTTTCGCCGGCGGGCGATCGTCTGGTGGAGATCCAGACCGAGAACGAGCTCCAGGTACTGCACGACCTGACCGGGTGGGCACTGGCCGGAGGGCACGCGCTGCAGGGGCTCTCGGTGCTGCGCGTCTCGCTCGAGGACGTCTATCTCGGGCTCACGGGTGAGGGCGACGACGTGGGCCGCGGCGCCGGCGCCGGCGCGTCCAGTGGGGTTGGCCCCAGTGGGTCGACGGCGTCGACGGCATGAGCACCACCGAGGCACCGGTCAAGGGGTCGTTCCGGGGCGTCAGCGACGTCCCGCTCGTGGCGCGCCAGGTCCGCTTCGAGCAGCTGTCCTTCTGGCTGAACCCGATCGGGGCCATCCTGACGATCGGGTTCTCGGTCGTCTTCATCGTGATCTTCTTGTCCACGTCGGGTCACTCGACCGTCGGCTACCTGGCCCACATCAATCTGGGTCAGTACTACCTGCCCGCCTTCGCGGCCTACGGCATCATGTCGGCCTGCTTCAACATCTTGGCCATCAGCCTGGTGAACCGGCGCGAGATGGGCCTGCTCAAGCGGCTGCGCCTCAGCCCGCTGCCCACCTGGATGTTGCTGGCCGCCATCTTCATCAACTCCATGATCATCGCGGTGATCCAGATCGTGTTGATGTTGCTGGTCGGTCGGTTCGGTTACGGCGTGCACGGGCCGAGTGACATCCCGGCGTTCGTGCTGGTGATGATCGTCGGCATGCTGTGCTTCACGGCACTCGGCGTGGGGGTCAGCACACTGGTGCCCAATGCCGACGCGGCCGGGCCGGTCGTGAGCCTCGTGTTCTTCATTCTGGTCGCACTCTCGGGGCTCTATTTCCCCGTCAAACCCGGCTCAGGGTTGGCGACGTTCACCGACATCTTTCCCATCCGCCACCTGATCCTTGCCTCGGTCGATTCGTTCAACGGTCTGCCCGGCGCGTCCATCTGGCACGACGTGCTCGTGATGGCGCTCTGGGGTATCGGGGGAGTGATCCTCGCCCTCCGGCGTTGGGAGTGGTCACCCAAACGGGGCTGAGCTGGTCAGCAGGTGAGTCCGCCGTCGACCACGACGACCTGCCCCGTCATGAAAGTGTTCGCGGGGTGCACCAGGAACAGCACGGCGCGGGCCACGTCGTCGGGCTCACCGAGCCGCCCGAGCGGCGTCCGCCGCGCAATCTGCGCGAGCTGGTCCCCGTCGAGCCCATGGCTCATGTCGGTGCGGAGGTAGCCCGGGGCCACGCTGTTCACGGTGATGCCGCGTGAGCCGAGTTCTCGCGCCAGGGCCCGAGTCAGCCCGTCGAGCCCGGCTTTGGTGGCGCCGTAGACCGACAGACCGCGGTAGCCGGAGAGGCCGACCACCGACGAGATGTTCACGATCGCGCCGGCGTGTCTGGCCAGCATCACCCGGCTGGCCGCCCTCGTCACGTAGACCGTGCCCTTGAGGTTGAGGTCGACCACCTGGTCGAGCGCGTCGTCGCCGAAGAGCCCGATGACGCCCTCACGGGCCATGCCGGCGTTGTTGATCAGGACGTCGATGCGGCCCCAGCGCGAGGCGGTGTCCTTGACGAAAGCGTCTGCCTGCTCGGCGTCCGAGACGTCGACGGTGCTGAAGTGGAAGCGCTCCTTGAGCTCGCGGTCCTCCTCCCAGGCGGCAACCGCGTCGGTGGCGCTGCGGGCGCAGGACTCGACGCAGTAGTCGGCGTCGAGAAGGCTTGCACGAGGCCGGCCCCGAGGCCGCGGCTACCTCCCGTGATCAGCGACGACACGTGGCGTGACCTCGCTCACGGCACAGTACCCTGACCGTCTTGCCCCCGCGGGTCTCGATGACGTCCACCAGAGTGATGCTCGCGGTTGCCACGCCCGAGGCAATGCCGCGACGGCTGCCTGACCGCGGCGCGGATCCCGTCGGCGTCCACCGCGTCCGGCCCGCCCGCGGGCACGATGTCCACGGCCACGATTGCGCCCGTCAGCGTGCTGGGACGCCCGAAGACGCGGGCCGCCTCAACGCACCCCAGCGCAACGATCCGTTCCTCGACGGGCAGCGGGTGGACCTTGACGCCGCCCACGTTGATGACGTCGGACTGCCTGCCGCGGAAGAGCACGCGGTTGCCGACGACCTCCACCAGATCTCCGGTGGGCTGCCATTCCCCGGGCTCGATGGCGCCGTGTCGCCGCCCCTGTCTCCGACACCGACACCGACACCGACACCGACCCGGCCCGCATAGCCGAGCATGCCCGCCTCGGGTCGCACCAGAGTTGACCGTGCTCGACCCGCACGTTGGACGTCAGGTTCTGCCTGCTCCAGAGCGCGGTGAGGGCGAGGCCAGGTTGGCCGTCCTTCACCGACGTGATGGAGCCGGAATTCGGTCGATGCGTAGACCTGGGACACGTGGGCGAAGGGAAAGGCCGCACGGAGGTCTCCCAGCAGGTCCGAGGAACTGGCCTCGCCCCCCAGGGTGATCTGTTTCAAATGCGGGAGGCTGTCTCCTCGACCACGCGCCTCGGCCAGCAAGAAGCGCCAGAAGGTCGGCGTGGCGCTGACGCAGTTGACGTCATGGGCGATCAGGGCAGCGAGGCCGTCCTTGTTGGCGGAAAGGGTGCGACGAGCGTGGCTTGGCTAGCGAGGACGTGGAGCAGGACCTGTATGCCGGCGAACTGGTGCGGCCCGTAGGCCAGCAGCCATCGCTGTTCGGGACGTCGCCGCACGCCGGCGACGGTCTGGGCCAGGACACGCCAGTCGTGGCGTGCTGCTTTTGGCGCACCGGTGGTCCCGGTGGTGCGGATGAGGATCGGCTGCGGCGCGTCGTCTCGGAGGGCCACTGGGCTCGCCTGCTCGTCCTGTCCCAAATCGTCGGGCCGGATGATGTCGAGATCCTGCCCGCCGTCGACGTCCCGGCGCCGGGTGACGAGCACGGTGTGCCCGAGGGCGCGGGCCTCGGCGCGCAGATCCCTGCGTCGGTGTCGGGCTGGTACTGGCATGGCTCGGCGCCGGCCAGCGTCGCTCCAGCCAGCAGCGCGATGACCGTGGCTGCGTCAGGCTCGGCCACGGCGAAGCGGCGCACGTTGCGGCGGCGCAACGCACTTCCGACGCGGCGGGCCCGGCCGAGCAATTCCGCATACGACGGTGCCGTCTCCGGCGTGATCACGGCGGTGCGGTTGGGCACCTGCCGCGCGGCCGCCTCCAGCAGGTCGATCATTTCGTGCGGGCGCCTGCATAGAACGCCACGATGTCGCCGATACGTTCGGGGAGGTCCCCGCTGGCCGAGAAGGGGTCAGTCCCGAACTCGTCCTCGAGCTGGCGGACAGTTCGGCGGCCTCAAGCGAGTCGAGTCCGAGGCCGTCGCCCCACAGACCAGTCTCATCGGTCAAGCCTTCGGTGCCCTTCTCGGCACGCTGAAGGAAATCGTTGATGACTGCTCGTGACGTTTCCTGGTCGGTGGTCACTCTGCGGAAGTCTCCTTTCGAGAGGGGATTGCTGTTCGAGGTCGCTCACGAGGGCTTGGTCGCGGCGAGGATGCCGTAGCGAGGGTTCCGTCGCTCCAGAACGAGTCGAGGATGTGGGTCGCGCACAAAGTCATGGACACCGCGTTGACCCAGGAGGTCGTGCAATGCGGACGCATGAGCCTCGACATTGGCGTGCCACGCAGGGAAGGTGGGTCGTGTTTCCTCGCTGATGTCGGAGGCGTCGGTCACCGTCACGCCGAGCTCCTCGAGGGTGGCCACGTAGGTCGAGAGCGGCTGCATGTGGGCATCGCCGAAGGCGGCCCGCAGTGTGGCGAAGTCCAGCCGGTGTTCACGCACCTCTCGGAACGGGATCTCACGTTTACGGACGATGTCGCACAGCACCAGCCGTCCCCCCGGCGCCAAGACACGGGCGCACTCCGCCAGCAGGGCCGCCCGGTCGCGTATAAGTGCGAGGACTCAAGGACCCATACGACGTCGAACGAGGCGTCGGGCAGCCCGTTGTCCATGCCGTCACGTTGCTCGAAGCGGACGCCGTCGAGGTTCTTGTTCGACGCCAGGGCTGTCGCCGCTGCGACACCGCTCGCGCTCGTCGTGATGCCGAGGACCGACGCACCGAACGTCCCGGCCAGGTCGCAGGCCTGGCGTCCGGTGCCGCATCCGATGTCGAGGACCCGCTCGCCGGGCGCGATACGGGCCCGGGCCAACATCTGGTCGGTCAAGGCGGCGGCGGCCAACTCGAGAGGCACTTGGGATGTGGCGAAGAATCCGTAGTGGAACTCGTCGCCCATGATGAGTTGCCACGCACCGTGCACGTGGTCATAGTGCGCGGCGGGCTCGTACCCGGTCTCGGTCCCCATCTTCCGTTCCTCCACTCGGACCAGCCGACGGTCCAGACCTCGTGCCGATGACGGGGTTTGACCGTCGCGGGGTCTGGATAGAGTTGCGTTCTCCACCATGGACCAACGCACCGACGGGGGGATGCTTGCGGCTTCTCTTGGCAATTTCCATGCTCGTGCTCCCGTCTCGGCTCAAGGTCTGCGGTCGGGCGCCGGCTGCTCGGCTGGGACGTCGACCCCACAGCCCACATCGGCCGGAGCGTCGTGCTGGTGGGCCATCTCTCCATGGGTCCCGGTTCGAGCATCGGACCCATGAATGTGATCAAAGACCTGGAAGAACTGCGCCTCGCCGAGGGCGCAAGCATCGCTTCACGCAACTGGATCGTCGGTTTTCCACGAGCCTCGGAACCGGCCGCCGACGCCTTTCCGCACTCGCCGAACCGGCAACCGGCCCTGGTCATGGGCAAGTACGCGATGGTCACCGTCGCCCATGAAATCGACTGCTCGGATCGCGTGGTTATCGGTGACTACAGCGCGGTAGCTGGGTTCCGCTGCACCATCCTGACGCACAGTCTGAACCTCGTGCGTGACCGCTTCGCCACGGGCACCGTCGAAATCGGGCCGCACACCACGGTGATGTCAGGTTCGACCCTGTTGAGCGGCACCAAGGTTCCCCGTGCTGCGTGGTTTCTGCCAACTCCGTTGTCAACACGCCGCTGACCGACGAGCTCACGTTCTACAGCGGCAATCCCGCCGAGGCAGTCAGGGCGCTGCCGGACTCACTCGGATTTTTCCACCACGGTGAAGTCAACACGACACACGAGAGGCGGGAGACCGACACCGACTAACGGGTGTTCGGTTAGTGAGCGAAGAGCGACGGAAAGCGTAGGTTTCTCCCGCGAGCCTGTTTTTGTTCCGTGACCGTTGATCAAACTACGGAGACACCAGGCCGTTATTGGATCTGCTCAAGCGCAGCTTGACCGGCGCACTGGCGGAGGACAACGACAGCATTTGGCGGTGTTCGCACCGCGGGCTCACGTCGTGGAAGCGGCGAGTCGGAAATGTCATCGGTCAGACAGCAGCGCGTCTCGACCTCGAGATCGTCTACAAGAAGCCGTACGATGCAAAGCTGCGCGAGGTGGGGCGGGATTGGCCGTCGCTGCGCCGAGTCGATGATCGGGCTGCGCCGCATGGACAACATCCAATACTGCGTGCAGACCGTTCTCGACGACGACGTGCCGGGCGATCTCATTGAGACCGGTGTGTGGCGAGGTGGCGCATGCATCTTCATGAAGGCCAACCTCGTGGCGCGGGCGACACGAGCCGCGTGGTCTGGGTGGCGGATTCCTTTCAGGGTCTGCCGCCTCCGAACACCGGCCTCTATCCGGCGGACTCGGGCGACGACCTGCACACCCGCCGTGGCCTGAGCGTCGGAGCGGACCAGGTGCGGCACAATTTCGAGCGCTACGGTTTGCTGGACGACCGCGTAGAGTTCCTGGTCGGCTGGTTCAAGGACACATTGCCCACCGCGCCGATCGGAGCTCTTTCGGTGATGCGTCTCGACGGCGACATGTACGAGTCGACGTGGCAGGCCATCGAGACCTTGTATCCCAAGCTCTCGCCGGGAGGCTTCTGCATCGTCGACGATTTCGGGAGCCACCAGTCGCAAGCGGGTCAAGCCGTGCTGGACTATCGCAAGGTGCACGGCATCGAGGAAGAGATCGTCGACGTCGACGGCTTCGGCGCGTTCTGGCGCAAGAAGGGCTAGCTCCGACCCGTGCGAGTCGTCATCGACGGTCTCGCCATCCGCGGCCAAAACAGTCTGAGCATCGTCTCGGAGCAGCTCCTCTCGGGCTGGCAGCGGATGAGCGACACCGATCAGCTGCATCTCCTCGTTCGTTCGGACCATTGCATCTCCGTACCGGGCGAGGTCATCGTGCACGGTGTGCAGTTCACCCGAGGCGACCTGGTGAGCCGCCTGTCGGCGCAGTCATGGGAGCTTCCCCGTTTGTGCCGCTCAGTGCGTCCCGACGTGTTGCTCGGCCTGCTCCCGACGACGGCGCTGACGCCGTTGCCGTGCCCGCGCGTCGTGATCGCCTGGGACTTCCACGATCGGCTGATGCCGCAGCAATTCGGCCGAAAGACCCTGGTCAGACGCAGGGCGAGCTATGCCGTCGGGTTCCGGCAGACCGACGGCGTCGTGTGCATCTCGGAGAGGACGAAGCGCGATGCCCTGGCCCTTCATCCGTACCTCTGAAGGTGCCTGTCCGGGTCGCGCACCTCGGGGCGGACCATGTCGACTCGTGGCCGAGTCCGGTGAAGACCGACACCTACGCCGTCGCTTTCGGCCACTTCTCCAACAAGAACGTCGACCTGGTTCTCACGGCCTGGTCCGCCCTGCAGGAACGGCGCGGAGGGAGCAACGTGTCGCTGCGCCTGGTCGGAGTCGCCGCGGCCGACCATCCGCGTCTGCTGCGACGCGTGACCGAGCTGGGACTGGCCGGCGTGGTGACGGTGCAACCCTGGCTTTCCGATGCCGAGTACCGCCAGCAATTCGCGGCGTCGAGCCTTGTCGTGTTCCCTTCCGACTTCGAGGGCTTCGGCCTTCCCGCTGTCGAGGCGATGCGACTGGGTATTCCGGTCGTCATCACGCCTGAGCCGGCCTTGTTGGAGGTGACGGATGGTCATGCCACGGTCATGGAGGATGTGAAGCCCGAGTCGTTGGCATGCGCCGTCGAGAAGGCGCTGCAGACCCCGGCGCGTGATCTGGACGCCGCGCAGAAGGACGCCGACCGGTTCACCTGGGCGAACTTCGCCGTCCGGGGTCCGTGGCTTGCTCAATGAGGTCGTGAAGGCGTGAGCAGTCGTCGCATGATGCCCACGACGGTCTGCGGCGCGCCCGACATTGTCCCTGGTAGAGACCGCTGAGCATGCGACTGGCCTTCGCCTATCTGTTCGCATGCGCGCCCATGCCCCTCAAGCGGGTCATCGCGAGGTACGTCTACCGGTGGGACATCCACCCCACGGCGTACATCGGCCCCAGCGTGTTGACCGTGCGACACGTTGCGATGGGGCCGGGCGCGGCCATCGGAGGTCGCAACGTCATCACCAACCTCAACGAGCTTCGTCTCGACGAAGGTGCCACCATCGGGTCCGGCAACATGATCAAGGGCTGGTGGGATCATCCGACCCGGAAATTGCCCGACCGGAACCCGTCGGTCATTCTCCACCCCTGCGCCCAGATCGCCTCCTATCACTACATTGACTGCGTCGACTCGCTGGAGCTGGGTCGCCATGCCGCCATTGCGGGATTCCGGTCGACCGTGCTGACCCACACGATCGATCTGGTGCGCGACACGTACGTCGCAGGCTCGGTGGTCCTGGGCGACCACGCCGTCGCCATGTCCGGATGTCTGCTGTCCGCGGGGAGCCACATCCCGGCGCGGCAGCGTCGTCGCGGCGGGCTCGGTGGTGTCGGGGAAGCTCTCCGCAGAGCAGACCTTCTACCGGGGCAACCCGGCCGAAGCGGTGCGCACACTGCCCGGGCGACTGGCCTTCTTCCGCCGTGGGGAGCCAGATTCGTAGACGTCTACCGTGCTCAGGCCCATATTCCGGTGCCGCCCGAGAACCGGGTGTTCAGGCGGTCGGCCAGCCTCGGGAACCGCTTCTTCACGGTGTCGTATTCCTCGGGGAGGACGATGCGCAGGCACTTGGCCGTCTCACTGAATAGCCCACGAGCGATGGGGCGCCAGGCGCGACGGCGCCAGCGGGAGAAGGCATCGGCGTCGGACGGCTCGAACGGGACCGGCAATGCTTCCCCGGTGCGCAGCGTCTCCCTGAGGTAGGCCCGGCGTAGTTGCCGTGAGATCGGCACGCCCCGCGTGTCGGCGGCGTACGGATAGGTGGGCGCGGGTGGCAGTCCATGCTCGTAGAAGGAGAGGACGCCGGCGTACTCCTTGCATAGCTGGAGCACGATGCTGTCATCGTGCAGCTCGTGGTCGTACGTGTGCCGGTAGCGTACCGACAGCCTTTCGGGCGTGTTCGAGTCGAACGCATGGAAGTGGAAGAGGCGCAACCGTTCCCCGGTCGACGCCATGACGTAGCCCTCGTCGTCCTCGGTGATCGGACGTTCGGGCAAATTGGCGACGCCCACGTTGTAGCCCGAGTGCCGGAACGTGGAGGCCTCGAAGAGCGTGCTCCCGATGTCCATCCACTTCTGGTCGACGAACAGCCCGGCCAGCGGGTCGTAGAGACACTCGGTACGCAGATGACCCCACCACCACTGGAGGAAAGCGGCAGCCCGTCGGTCCACGCCGCAGAAGCCGAGGTTGTGCACGCCGACGAGGAGCAGGTGGCCATCGCCGATCTCGGCGTCGGGCGGAGGCGCGTGCAGGAAGTGCGGGGTCAGGAGGATGCCGCCCACCGAAGCGTCCAGCGCTGGGCCCAGCTCGGCCAGGGGCGCGGTCGCGTAGGTGTCCGGGTCGAGATAGATCACCTGATCGAATTCCCGGAGCAAGGCTTGGAGGAGGAGTGGCTTGACGGCCGTCGCGAACTCGACGAGGTCGTACGACATCGCCAGTCCGAGCACCGTCCGGCGCGGCAGACCGAGCGTCTCGGTGCTCAAGGATTCGACCCCGGGGATCTCGGGCAACGTGTCGTCGCCGGCATGGTCGATGAACAGGATCCGGAGTGGGGCGCCGCGTTCGTGCACCCGCAGGCTCTCGGCGAGCGCGAGGGCCTTGGGCAGGTAATTGGTCGAGAGAATCGTGCAGTACGTGCGCGTCGCCACGGCATCGGTCTGCGTCGTCCCGGTCACACCCAGAGAACGCCCCGGGAGGCGCGGGCATACGGGCCCCCGCCCCGTGGGCTAGAAGAGTGCGGTGAGCGCCCAGGACGCCCGACCGACCCACTTCCGCCCCGCCACGTACGCCGCCAGTGACGCGCAGCGGCCTGCCGTGATCACCACCTCGGGTCGGGTGGTGACGTTCGCGCAGCTCGAGGAGCGTTCGAGTCGGCTGGCCCAGGCCCTTTTCGCCCACGGGCTGCGGCCCGGAGACCACGTCGTGGTCGTCCTGCCCAACGACGATCGGACCCACGAGGTGGCCTTTGCCCTGCAGCGCTCGGGTCTCTACTACACCATGGTCAACACGCATTTGGCCGCCGACGAGGCGGCGTACATCGTGGTCGACTGCGGCGCCCACACGCTCATTACGTCGTCGGCGCTGGCGCCACTGGCCGAAGAGCTGGTCGCCCGTACACCCGGCATCGACCTGCGTCTGATGATCGGGGACAGCATCGCTCCGGGCCACACCCCGTATGACGACTTCGTCGCCGATTCCCCGAGCGAGCCGCTGGCCGTCGAGGTCGAGGGCTCGCCGATGCTGTACTCCTCGGGTACGACCGGCCACCCCAAGGGGATCCGCCGGCCTCTGACCGGTCTTCCCTTCGGCTCGGACGTCACGCTCTCGGGCATGCTCGGCGGCATCATGGGCTTCGTCCCAGGGGACGTCTACCTCAGTCCGGCACCGCTCTACCATTCGGCCCCGCTGGTGTGGTCGATGACGGCCCAACGACTCGGCGGGTCCGTGGTGGTGATGGATCGCTTCGATCCCGAAGCCTGCCTCCAGCTGATCCAAGACCACAAGGTCACGCACGCCCAGTTCGTCCCGACCATGTTCGTGCGCATGCTCAAGCTGCCCGACGACGTCCGCACCCGGTACGACCTCTCCTCCCTGCGCTCAGTTGTCCACGCGGCCGCACCCTGCGCGCCCGAGGTGAAGCGGCGCATGATCGACTGGTGGGGACCGGTGATCCATGAGTACTACTCGGGCACCGAAGGGCTGGGTATGACGTGGATCACCTCCGAGGAGGCCCTGACGCACCCAGGTTCGGTGGGCAAGGCCATCTGGGGCGAGGTCCACGTCTGCGGCGACGACGGCGAGGACGTTCCGACCGGCGACGATGGTGTCGTGTACTTCGCTGGGCGTACCGGTGCGGCGACCTTTCAGTACAACCATGACCCCGAGAAGACTCGTCAGACGTTCAACGACAAGGGCTGGTCCACCCTGTGGGACGTCGGCCACCTCGACGACGATGGGTACCTGTACCTGACGGACCGAAAGCTCTTCATGATCGTGTCGGGCGGCGTCAACATCTATCCTCAGGAGATCGAGGACGTCCTGGTGTTGCACCCCGCGGTCGCGGACGTCGCGGTCTTCGGCGTGCCCGACCCCGAAATGGGTGAAGAGGTCAAGGCAGTCGTCCAGCCGGCGCCGGGCGCCGTCGCCGGCTCTGAGCTCGAAGCGGAGATCATCGCCTTCTGCCGGGCGAACCTGTCGCACTACAAGTGCCCGCGCTCGGTCGACTTCACGGAACTGTTACCGCGGGGCGAGAACGGGAAGCTGTACAAGAAGGCCCTGCGAGAGGCCTACTGGGCCAGTTCGGTCCCCACCATCACCTGAATCTCGGGCGGCGTGCGCACGTCCGCGTACCACGCCAGCCCCAGCGCGACCGCGGCACCGAAGAGCAACACCGTGGTGATGCCGACGGCCGACACCAGCGGCCCGATGAGCAGGTTGCCGACACCGACGGTGCCACCGAAGCCCATCATCCACAGCGCCATGACACGGCCCCGCACGTTCTCGTCGACGCGGGCCTGGAGCGCCGTGTTCAACGCCGTGATGAAGGCGAAGTAGAAGGCGCCCGTGATCGCCACTGCGACGTCGGCGGGGACTGGGCTTCGCTGCAGCGCGAACGCGCACAACGACACTGAGTAGCCGACGAGGCAGACCCGGACCAACAAGGGTTTCGACGTCCACGCGAAAACCGTCCCGATGGAGATGGCGCCGGCCAGGGCTCCGGTGCCGAAGGAGGCGTAGAGGATGCCGTAGTCGGCGGACTTGGACAGGTTGATCCCGAGGTTGTGGGCCGCGACGACGGGCATCTGTCCAATGAACGCGAGGGCCAGGAGGGAGAAGACGAACACCGTGACCAGGCAGCGGCCCACGACTCGGTCGTGGCGAGCCACCGTGATACCGGCGGTCAGTTGGCGCCAGCGGCTGGCGTGCGTCGGTGCCTGCTGCACGGAGGGCAAGGTCACCATCAAGAGGGCGGCGATCACGAACAGGTAGGTGGCGGCGTTGCCGGCGAAGATCCAGGCCGGTCCGACTAGCGAGTACAAGAGGCCGCCGATGATCGGTCCGATGACCCGGGATGCGTTCATCTGGGCCGAGTTCAGCGAGATCGCACCCGGCAGGTCGTCCTTGCCGACCAGTCCGGGCAACACGGCCGAGTAGGCGGGTCCGAACATGGCGCTGCCCACGCCCACACCCAGCACCATGACGACGAGCAGGACGTGGGAGGGGTGCGGGGAGGCCGCGACGAGGGCCACCCCGAGCGAGAAGACGAGTTGTTCGACGGAAAGGATGATCAGGAAGCGCTTGCGGTCGATTTTGTCGGCCAGCAGCCCGCCGACCATGGGCAGGACGAGGGTCGGCCCCAGCTGGGCGAAGATGATGACGCCGACGAACGTCGCCGAGTGCGTGAGGTCGTAGGCGTATGCGCCGAGGACCACGTTCTGCATCCAGGTGCCGATGTTCGACGCGAAGGCACCGAGGAAGACGATGCGGAACGTCCGGTGCGACAGGGCCGCCCGGGCGGTGCCCCGCCGGGCCGGGACGGGGCTGTCCCCGTCGACGACGGCATCTTCGATCTCCTCGAGTGAGATGGCACCGTCGTCCCCCGTCGATGGGTTTTGTCCCGACGGGGGACGACGGTCGGGGGCGGACGGCACACGCCCATCGTACGGGAGGCCCGCAAATCCACGTCTTGGTCAGGGACCGGCGGGGAGCAGAGGCGCCCGCAGGGGGGGGTAGGGAGGCGGAGGCAGGCGCAACGGCACGGTCAGCGCCGGCGTCGTGCGGAGGGGGGTTGCACCTGGTTGATGCGGCCGATCATGGCGGGACGCGGGCCGGATGGGGCACGAGGCGGGTGTCGGGTTCTCCGCAGTGCCTATTCGACGGCGGACAACCGGGCGTTCGACAGTCTTCCGTTCGCCCGCAACGCGGAGATGACACCAGCTGCTGCAGCGATCGCTGCCAGCACGTAGGCCGTCACGGTGAACGCGTGCTGCGCACCCGCCGGGGCCGCAGCGCCACTGTGGTCGCCTCCTGCCACCACGAAGACCGTGCCCGTCACCGCCAGACCCAACGCCGTCCCCGTGCCGCGGGACATGTTCAGTACTCCGGAAGCCATTCCTGCCTGCTGCTCAGGGGCGGAGCCCATGATGGAGGCGTTGTTCGGTGAGGTGAACAGGCCCATACCCACTCCGATCACGGCTAACAGCACGAGCAACCAGATCGTCGACGGACGTGCGGCGCCCAGCAGCACCAAGCCCAGCGTCACCAATGTCATCCCGCTCACCGTCAACGGTCGGGCCCCGACGTGGTCGGCCAGACGTCCCGCAAACGGGGCGACGATCCCGAAGGCGAGCGGCATCGCCATCAGCTCCAGGCCCGAACGGGCTGATCCGAGACCAAGGCCTCGCTCCAGATAGAAGGGGATCAGCAACAAGACGCCGAACATGACGAGATATGACCCGACCCCCGAGACGATCCCCGTCGAGAAGCGACCATTGCGGAACAGCCCGAGATCGAGCATGGGGTCTGTGTCGCGACCCTCATGCACAATGAACAACACGATCAGCACCGCCGCAACGACGAACAGGAGGACGATGAACCCCGAGGTCCAACCGAGTTCAGCTCCGAAGGAGATGGCGGATACCAGTGCGACGACGGCCGGAAAGAAGATCCCGAGCCCGGTCCAGTCGAAGCGGACCCGAGCCATGAGGTTGCGACTGCGGGGCACCAACAGGATCGCCGCCAGGGCGCCGAACAGTCCGAAGGGGATGTTGACGAAGAAGATGAGGCGCCAGCCTCCCGCGGCCAGCAACAGACCTCCGATGGTCGGGCCGAGAGCAAGCCCGAGCGCCTGGGCCGTGCCCTGCAGCCCGATGGCGCGTCCGAGCGCGCGACCGGGCACGACCAACACGATGATGGCCAGGCTGTTCGCCTGCAGCATCGCTGCACCGACGGCTTGCAGCGCCCGAAAGCCACAGAGCGATGCGAGGTTGGGTGCGAGTCCGCACAACACCGAGGCCAGGGTGAAGATGAGGAAGCCGTAGACGTACAGCAGCTTGCGTCCCCACATGTCGGCGAAACGTCCCACCGCGATGACGGTCGCCACCAGGACGAGCAGATACGACAGCCCGACCCACGTGACTGCACCGACGGAGACGCCGAAAGTGCGCTGCAGGGTCGGCAAGGCGACGGTGACGATGGACGCATCGAGCTGGCCCATGAACGCACCGACGCAGACGGCGGCGACGGCATACCAGTGGGCATTGCTGCGCTCACGGATGATCCCGGGTCGCCGCGGCTCGACCAGCAGCCTGTCCCAGGTCCACGTCCACGTCCACGCACGAGCGCCATCGTCATCGCCGCCGCCTGTGTCGGCATCCCTCCCGACGCTCACGATTCCGCCAGGCCCCCCACCGTCACGAACGCACTTGCCCGAATGTCGCGCGACGACGACCCGACCAGTACCTCGTAGCGGCCCGGGTCGGTCCGCCATCCATGGGTCTCGACGTCCCAGTAGCGGAAGGCGGCGGGGCCGAGTGCCACCCGTACCGTCGCCCCACCGCCCGGATCGATCGCCGCCTTGGCGAACCCCGCCAGCACCCGATCCGGCCGGCGGACCAGCGACTCGGGCGCGCGCACGTAGACCTGCACGACCTCGGTGCCGCGGCGGACGCCCCGGTTCGACAGGGTCACCTCGACCCCCGACCCGTCCTCGTCCACCGCGACCTCGTCGAAGACGATGTCGCCGTAGGACAAACCGAACCCGAACGGGAACGCCGGAGCCAACCGCGTGGTCTCGTAGAAGCGGTAGCCGACGAGGACGCCCTCCCCGTAGACGACCTTGCCCTCGACGCCCGGATACCGGTCGCCTTCCACACCGAGTCCCGCCGGACCGTCCTCGACCCGGGCCGGGAACGTCACGGGCAGGCGTCCCGACGGCTCCGACGCACCCACGATCATGTCCGCCAGCGCGTCGGCCCCTTCCTCACCCGGGTACCACGTCATGAGGACGGCCCCGGCGTCCGACGCCCACGGCATGTCGACCGGGGAGCCCGCGTTGACGACCACCACGGTGCGGGGGTTGACCTCGAGCACCGCTTCGACGAGTTCCCGCTGCCGGCCGGGCAGCGACAGATCGGGTCGGTCGTGCCCCTCGGATTCCCACTGGCCGTTGGAGCCCACGACGACCACGGCGACGTCGGCCTCGGCGGCGGAGGCCACCGCGCGCTCGAATTCGTCGCCCGTATCCGGCGGGGCTGCCCCGATCCGCGCCCCCATGATCGGCGAGGACTCCGACCGCGGCCACACGTCCACCTCGAGGTCGTACGTACGCCCGGCGGCAAGATCGAGCGTGACCTCGACCGGCGCGCTGCCGGCGCCGTAGAAGCCCGATCCCCTCGTGGGTTCGGTGTTGTCGACGACGACCTCACCGTTGAGGCGCAGGACGGCGCGCCCGGCGCTCTCGAGGCCGAGCCGCCAGGCGCCGGCCACGTCCGGCGTGAAGGTGGCGGACAGCCGGACCGAGTACGCCCCGATGGTGAGGTCGGCTCGGGGTGATCCGATCCAGATGACCCGCGCGGTGTGCGCCTCGTCCGTCGCGACGGGAGCGCCGGTGCGGTCCGCGTTGTCGAAGTACGCGACCCCGACGGTCTCGTCCGACAGGAACCGCAGGTCGATGGAGGGGAGCCCGCGATCGATGCGACACCCGACCTCGGAAGTGACGACGGCATCGGGTAACCGCTCCGCCAGCGCGTCGGCCACGCGCCGGCGCCGGTGCGGCGTGACCTCGGAGCTGCCGCCGCCCATGGCGAGGGCAGCCGCGTTGGGGCCGATGACCGCCACCCGGGACACGTCCGAGGTGGCCGGACTGAGCGGCAGCAACCCGTCGTTGACGAGGAGGACCGTGCCCTCCGCAGCCACCTCACGGGCGACGGCCCGCCGTCCCGGGTCGTCATCTTGCTGCTCAACATGGTCGACAGTCCCCCGCCGCCGCCGCCGCCGCCGCCGAGGAGCCCTACCCGTCCCATGAGACGCAGCACGTTGCGCACCTGGCCATCGACGACCGACTCGTCGACGTCACCGGCGCGCACGGCGGCCGCCAGGGTCGGCCCGAGCCAGGCGGAGGGCCCCGGCATCTCGAGGTCGAGCCCGGCCAGCGCGGCGGGCACGGTCGAGTGCGTGCCGAACCAGTCGGACATGACGAGCCCGTCGAAGCCCCACTCTCGCCGCAGCACGCCGCCGATCAGGTCCGGCTGCTCACCGCAGTAGATGCCGTTGACCTTGTTGTAGGCGGTCATCACGGACCAGACGCTGGCCTCCTGTACCGCGTGCTCGAAGGCGACGAGGTGGATCTCCCGGAGCGCCCGCTCATCGACCTCGGCGCTGATCGTCATCCGCTCATGCTCCTGGTCGTTGCAGGCGAAGTGCTTGATACAGCAGGCGACACCTCCGGCCTGCACCCCCTCCACGTAGGCGCCGGCGATGCGGGCAGTCAATAACGGGTCCTCGGAGAAGGACTCGAACGTGCGGCCGGCCAGGGGCGTGCGCACGATGCACACCGTCGGGCCGAGGAGCACGTGGACGTTCTTGGATCGAGCCTCTGCTGCCAACACGTCGCCCAACCGCCGCACGAGATCGGGGTTCCACGTCGAGCCCACCGACATGCCGCACGGGATGGACAGCGAGCGCCGACCGATGAGGCTGTCGCCCCGGACGCCGGAGGGTCCGTCGGACACCTTGAGTGAGGGGATACCGAGCCGCTCGACCGGCGGCAGGTACCACATGTTGGCGCCGGCGGTGAGGGACGCCTTCTCGTCGAGCGTCATCGCACCGACGAGGCGCTCGATGTCGACCGATGCCGATGTCGTCATGACATTCTCCCGTTCTCGTGTGCCGTCACCATGTGTCGACGAAAGGCCGACGGCCGCCGACATCCCCATCGCGTCCCGCCGCGCCGAGCGCATGCACGAAGCGGCGCCTCGTCACAGCCGGATCGATCACGTCGTCGATCTCGAAATGCTCGGCCACGTGCACCGCCTTGCCGTGCTCATAGGCCCGGGCGACCATGGTGTCGAAGGCAGCCGCCCGCTCGTCGGGATCGTCGATGCGCTCGAGCTCGCGGCGGAACCCCAATCGCACGGCGCCCTCCAATCCCATGCCACCCAGCTCCCCGGTGGGCCACGCCACCGTGAAGATGGGCCGTCGGAAGCTGCCGCCCGCCATGGCCTGGGCCCCGAGCCCGTAGGCCTTGCGCGTGATGACGCAGGCGATGGGCACGGTGAGCGACGATCCGACGACGAACATACGGCTGACGTGGCGCACGAGGGCCGTCTCCTCCGCCTCGGGTCCGACCATGAAGCCGGGTGTGTCGCACAGCGAGAGCACGGGCAGCCCGAACGCCTCGCACAACTGCAAGAACCGCGCCGCCTTGTCGGCGTTGTCGGCGTCGATGGCCCCCGCCCCGTGCAGCGGGTTGTTGGCAATGACGCCGATCGCCCGTCCTTCCATCCGGGCCAGTGCGGTCACCAGCCCCGGGGCGAACGACGGCCGCAGCTCTAGGACCGACCCCACGTCGGCCAGCAGCTCGAGCACCCGGCGGATGTCGTAGACGCGTCGCCGGTCCGGCGGCACGACATCTCGGAGCAGCTCCTGGTCCGGCGCCTGCCACTCCGGCACGTCACCTTGGAAGTACGACAGGTAATGGCGGGCCACCTCGACGGCCTCGCGCTCGTCGGCGCAGAGGACATCGACGACGCCGTTCGGCACCTGCACCGACACCGGCCCGATGTCGTCGGGGCGGAACACGCCCAGCCCCCCACCCTCGATCATGGCCGGACCTCCCATGCCGATAGTGGCGTCGGGCGTGGCGATGATGACGTGGCAGCATCCCAGCAGCGCAGCGTTCCCCGCGAAACAGCGTCCGGACACGATGCCGACGAGTGGCACCTTGCCGCTCAGCGCGCCGAAACGGGCGAAGGCCTCGGTGTCGAGGCCGGTGACGACCGCCATGTCGGTGTCGCCCGGCCGCCCGCCGCCGCCCTCGGCGAAGAGCACGACGGGGAGGCCCAACCGCTCGACGAGTTCGAACAGTCGGTCCTTCTTGCGGTGGTTCATCTGGCCCTGGGTGCCGGCGAGGACGGAATAGTCGTACGACAGGACGGCGCAGCGAGACCGTTCCCTACCGAAGAGGTCGCCGTTGACGCGTCCGAGCCCTGCCACGAGACCGTCGGCCGGGGTGTTGGCAAGGAGGTCCTCTTTGCTCCGGCGCGCCCGTTGGGCTGCGATGACGAGGGCGCCGTACTCCTCGAAGGAACCGGGGTCGCACAGGTCCTCGATGTTCTCGCGGGCCGTACGCCGCCCGCCCGTGTGCCGGCGCTCGGTGGCGGCCGGGCGACCCTCGTCGAGCGTGGCGGCCACGCGACGACGCAGCTCGTCGAGCTCGGGGCGCACGACGGGCGCGTCCGCACCGGCGTGACCCGTGTCCGGCTCCAACCCCGACCTCGTTCCCACCGCATCCTCCTCGATGCGCAGGAGCACATCCCCCGACTGCACGGCGTCGCCGACGGCCACCGTGACGTCTCGCACGGTCCCCGGCGCGTTCGCTTCGACGGGGTGTTCCATCTTCATGGACTCGAGCAGCAGCAAAAGGGCTCCGGCGAGGACCCGGTCGCCGGGCGCGACCTCGACGCGGACCACGGTGCCGGCGAAGGGCACCGTGAGCTCGGTCAGCCCTCCCACAGGGGAGTGGGCACCTCGAAGCCGACCGCGGTGCCCCAGGTGTTGCGGTAGGAGACCTCGTGGACCGGGCGGCGTTGGGCGATGCCCCAGGTCCCGGTCGGATAGCCGAAGCTCACCGTGCCCGAGAGGATCCAGCCCTGGTCGTCGGGCACGCCGAGGATCTCGTAGGTCTCGGTCGGATGGAAGAACTGCAGCAGCGCGGTCAGGCAGCTCCCGACCCCTTCGGCGCGGGCGGCGAGCATGGCATTCCACACCGCAGGGTAGATGGACCCGCCCGTGGGGTCGTACTGGCTGAAGGGGAACAGATAGAGAGGCACGGTCTCGAAGTTGTCCGCCAGCCACTGGGCCGAACGCTGCACCTTGAACATCTGCACGGACTCGGGCGCATCGGGGGCGGCATGGGCGGCCGCCAGCTGGTCCTTGTAGACCGTCTTCCACAGCTCGCCCATGGCGTGCTGGTACAGCGGCGCCAGCGCCGCCTTCTTCTCCGGGTCATCGACCCAGAGAAACCGCCAGTTCTGCTGGTTGCCGCCGGACGGGGCGCGGATGGCGGCATCGAGGATCCGCGCCTGGACGTCGAGGGGGACTGGGTCCGGTCGGACCCGGCGCATGGCGCGGGTGGTGTACAGCGCTTCGTGCAGATCCATGGCGGCGACCTTACGTCGCCGGGACGCGGCCGCGAGAGGGCGCTCGGCCATGGACGCGAGTTGATTGAGAGGATTCGTCGGGTCGGTTCAGCCCACGGCGGCGTCGCAGATGCTCGGGCTCAGGTCGATGTCCTGCCCCTTGTTGTACGGGCCGTAGGCGCCGGGGGGCGCCACCCAGACGTGACCGGCCGCGTCGTAGGCGACGACATAGAAGGTCGTCTTCGGTGGCGCGACCATGAACGGGCCACCCTCGCCGGCAGCCGTCAGCGGCCCGAAGTTGGCGGCGTACGTGGCTGCGCTCCATGGTGAGGGTGGCGAGGGGAAGGCGCCGTGCACGGCCTGGTAGGCACCGAGCGCGGCCTCCAGCGACTTCGCATCGGCCGTGCAGGCGGCGATCTCGGCCGGATTCTGCTGCGGCACGGTCACCGACGGTGACGTTGTGGTGCTGATCGGAGCCGACGCGGTCGGGATCGACGACGAGCTACAGGCCGGCACGACCACCACCACAACAGTCACCAGCCACCCTGACCACGTCCACGTCTGGAGAGTCGGTCGAGCCCGAACCCTGCGGTCCACCACCACTACCCATCCTCCCACCGGAGCGAGGAACGGGGGTTGACCCTCATGGCCGACCGTATCGATGTCAGGCGGTCGCGCCCTCGTTCACCTGCTGCAGACGCTCCAGCGCGTCCACGTACTCCTCGACCATGCCGAGCACGACGTCCTTGGTCCGGCGCACCGTCTTGGCCGCACCGATGATCTGCCCGGCCGGGTTGAAGTTCACGTCTCGCGCCTCTTCTGGATACGCGTGCCCTCGCGAGACGCAGTCGATCGCCACCATCATCTGCAACGGCATGCCGAGTGGCTTGGGGTTGCCCGGGGCCTCCCACGCATCCGTCCAGTCGTTCTTGAGCAGCCGGCAGGGCTTGCCGGTGAACGACCGCGAACGCACCGTGTCACGCGACGTCGCCTTGAGGTACGACTCCATCTGCTTGGGCGGGACGTCCGCCTCCTCCACGGTCAGCCAGAGGGAGCCGGTCCAGACACCTGCAGCGCCCATGACCATGGCGGCGGCCATCTGGCGGCCCGATCCGATGCCGCCGGCGGCGAGCACCGGCAGGGGAGCCACCGCATCGATCACCTCGGGCCACAGCACGATGGAACCGACGTCACCAGTGTGACCACCGCCCTCGGAGCCCTGGCAGATCACGATGTCGACGCCCGCCGCCTTGTGGTTCAAGGCGTGCTTGACCGAGCCCGCCAGCGCGGCAATCAGCATCCCGTGGTCGTGCACCTGCCCGATCACGTCGTCGGGGGGCGTCCCCAACACGTTGGCGACGAGCTTGACCTTGTCGTGGCGCAGGATGACCTCAACCAGCGGTGCCGCCGTGGCCGCCGTCCAGCCGAGCAGCTCGCGCCGGGGCCCGCCTTCGAGCTCGGGCACGCCGTGGTCGGCCAGGATCTTCTTGGCGAACGTCCGGTGCTCGTCGGGGATCATGGCCCGCAGCTCCTCCTCGAGCTTCACCGGGTCGAGCTCGCCCATGCCCTCGTACTTGCCGGGGATCACGATGTCGACCCCGTAGGGGCGGTCGCCGACGTGCTCGTCGAGCCACGTCAACTCCACCTCGAGCTCGTCCGCGCTGAAGCCCACCGCACCGAGGACCCCGAGGCCGCCGGCATTGCTGACGGCTGCGGCGACGTCACGGCAGTGCGTGAAGGCGAAGATCGGGAATTCGATGCCCAGGCGTTCGCACAGCTCGTTGTGCACGGGGTTTCCTCCTCGTTGGGTCTCCGTCGGCGTGGCGCCGGCCGGAGCGTTCGGCCGGTTGCCCGGGGCGTCCCCGGCAACTAGAACAGATTCTACTTTTGATCGGCCGACCGTGCAGGTCCGGTCGGTACGGCCAGGGGAGGGAGCACCCAGACATGCCCATTCGGACCGACCCTGTGCTTCCCGAGGAGGACTGGCAGCTGCGCCTGGACGTCCCCGACGACGGCTCGGGCATCGCCACCCTCACGCTCGACTATCCCGAGAAGCTCAACATGTGGTCATGGGAGGCGACGCGCCAGCTCGGCGCCCTGGCCGACCGGGCCCGCTTCGACGACCGCATCCGGGTGCTGCTGGTCAAGGCCGAAGGGCGAGCCTTCTGCGCCGGGGTCGACCTGGGCATGCCCGAGGATCGGGTCACGGGCCGCTCACCGGCCGAGAAGGTGCGCAACTACTACGAAGGCATCCGGTGGGTGCACGAGCGTTTCCGCGTCTTCCACGACCTGCCGCAGCCCATCGTCTGCGCCGTGCAGGGCTACTGCCTGGGGTTCGGCTTCGAGTTGGCGCTGATGTGCGACATCCGGGTGGCGGCGGACGACGCGCTCTTCGCGCTGCCCGAGGCGCAGGTCGGCGTCTCCATCGACGCCGGCGGTGATCTGAGGCTCGCCCACGAAATCGGAGCCGGCCACGCCAAGCTGCTCGCGCTGACCGGTCGTCGTATCACTGCCGCGGAGGCGGAGCGCCTCGGGATCGTGCAGCAGGTGACCACCCGCGAGGATCTCGTGGTCGCGGCACATGGCATCGCCGCCGAGATCGCCGCCAACGCTCCGCTCGCCGTCCAGTCGATCAAGCGCACCATCGACACCTTCGCCTACCGGGGACTCTCGGAGGCGATGCGCTTCGAGGCGCTCAGCGCGTCGGTGGAGTTCGTGAGCGACGACATGCCGGCGGGCTACGCGGCCAAGGCCAAGAAGCAGCAAGCCGAATTCGAGGGGAAGTAGCCGCCATGGGATTGCCGGAGCCGCCGCCTGCGGGCGCACCTTTTCTCCCCGCCGACACCTTCGCCGGCACGACGGCCATCGTCACCGGGGCGGGCACGGGCCTCGGGCGGGCCATCGCCGTCGAGTTGGCGCGGGCCGGCGCAGCCATCGGCGTCGTCTCGCGCTCCGAGGAGCACCGCCTGGCCGGCGTGGCCGCCGTGGAGGCGGTGGGCGGTCGGGCCTCGCACGCCGGCGCCGACATCCGCGAGCCCGACCAGATCGCCGCCGCGTTCGACGCGGTGGAACAGGTGCTCGGACCGGCGACGGTGCTGGTGAACAACGCGGCCGCCAACTTCCCCGTTCTCGCCGCCGCCATGCGGCCGAATGCGTTCCGCTCGGTGACCAACATCGTGCTGGACGGGACCTTCTTCTGCAGTCAGGAGCTGCACCGCCGACTCGCGGCGCGCCATGAGGCGAGCGGGGGCGCCATCGTCAACATCCTGGCGACGCAGAGCTTCACGGGCGGTCCGGGTATGGCGCACAACGCGGCGGCCAAGGCGGGCGTCGGCAACCTCACCAAGTCGCTGGCCGTGGAGTGGGCGCCCGACGGCATCCGGGTCAACGCGCTGGCGCCCGGTCTGTTCCCCCACGAGGACATGCGTGACGACCTCAAGGCGCTGCGGCCCGAGGGCGAGTCCGTCGACGCGCGCCGTTCGCCGGCCGGACGCCTGGGTCGCCTGCACGAGCTGGGGTGGGCGGTGACGTGGCTCTGCTCGCCCTATGCGGCCTTCGTGACCGGACACACCCTGGTCGTCGACGGCGCCAACTGGCTGCGGCGCGACTTCGTCATGCCCGAGTTCACTCCCGTCGCCGAGCAGCTCTCAGGGGTGCTGCGGCCGGCCGACTGATCCGCCGTCAGGCGCCGGCGGGCTCGGACTCCTCTTCCTGGTCGGCGAACTGGGTCCGGTACAGCTCGGCGTAGAGGCCGTTGTCGGCGAGCAGGCTGGCGTGCGTGCCGCGCTCGACAATGCGACCGCCGTCGATCACGAGCAGCTCGTCGGCCTCGCGAACGGTCGACAGGCGGTGCGCAATGACCAGCGAGGTGCGCCCGGCCAGGGTCTCGCGCAGCGCGCGCTGCACCGCGGCCTCGGACTCCGAGTCGAGGTGCGCCGTGGCCTCGTCGAGGACCACCACGTCGGGCGCCTTGAGCATGAGGCGGGCCAGGGCGACGCGCTGTTTCTCTCCGCCCGAGAGGCGGTAACCGCGTTCGCCGATCACCGTGTCGAGCCCGTCGGGCAGGTCGGCCACGAGGTGTCCGATCTGGGCCTGGGCCAGTGCGGCCTGTACGTCCGCCTCCGTCGCGTCGGGGCGGGCGTACATCAGGTTGGCCCGCAGCGTGTCGTGGAAGAGGTGCGGGTCCTGGGTTACCACGCCGACGACGTCACGGACCGACGCCATGGTGGCATGACGCACGTCGACCCCACTGAGCTTCACCGAGCCGCCGGTGACGTCGTAGAGGCGCGGCACCAGGTTGGAGATGGTCGTCTTGCCGGCGCCCGAGGGCCCCACCAACGCCACCATGTGTCCCGGCTCAACCCGGAACGACACGTGGTGCAGCACCTCGCTGCGCAAGCCCGCTTCGAGCACGGCCACCGACTCGAGCGAGGCCAGCGAGACCTCGTCGGCGCTCGGATAGGTGAAGCTCACGTCGTCGAATTCCACCGAGGCGTTACCGCGCGTGATGTCGACCGCGTCGGGATCCTCCTGAATCATCGGCACGATGTCGAGCACTTCGAAGAGCCGCTCGAACGACACGAGGGCGGTCATCACATCGAGATTGACGTTCGAGAGCTGGGTGAGGGGTCCGTACAGGCGGGTCAGGTAGGCGGTCAGCGCCACCAGGGTGCCGAGCGTCATGGCGCCGTGCACGGTGGCCACCCCGCCGAAGCCGTAGACGAGGGCCGTGGCCAGGGCGCCGGTCAAGGTGAGCGACACGAAGAAGACGCGCGAGTAGGTCGCCTGGGAGATCCCGATGTCCCGCACGCGCCCGGCCTTCGCCTCGAACGCGGTGGCCTCGTCCTCGGGGTGTCCGAGGAGCTTGACCAGCATGGCGCCTCCCACCTGGAAGCGCTCCTGCATCACCATGTTCATCTCGCTGTTGAGGTTGTAGCCCTCTTTGGTCAAGGACCCGATGCGCTGCCCGACGAAGCGAGCCGGGATGAGGAAGAGCGGCACGAGGATCAGGGCGGCCAGGGTGATCTTCCAACTCAGGAAGAACATGGCGCCGAGCACGATGACCACGGTGACGAAGTTGCCGACCACGTTGGACAGCAGATCGGTGAAGGCCTGCTGGGCGCCGATGACGTCGTTGTTGAGCCGGCTGACGAGGGCGCCGGTCTGGGTCCGGGTGAAGAAGGCCAGCGGCATGCGCTGGATGTGGCGGAACACCTTGGAGCGCATGTCGTAAATGAGGCTCTCGCCGATGTAGGCCGAGATCCGGCGCTCCGTGAGGACGAGGCCGGCATCGACGATGGCGAGAGCGGCCACGAGGAGCGACAACCAGATCACGAGGTCGGCGTCGTGCTTGAGGATGCCGTTGTTGATGATGCCGCGGAGAATGAGGGGCGTCACCGCCCCCACGGCGGCGTCGAGGATCACGACGGGGATGAAGACGGCCAGGATCTTGCGGTAGGGGACAGCGAAGGTGAGCATGCGCCGGGCGGTGCCCTTCTTGACCCGGTGCGCCAGCACGGCCCGGTCCTGGCGCATGGAGCGCATGCCGCTCCACCCA
Source organism: uncultured Acidimicrobiaceae bacterium (assembly GCA_963782415.1). Lineage (GTDB taxonomy): Bacteria > Actinomycetota > Acidimicrobiia > Acidimicrobiales > RAAP-2 > Bog-473. The sequence goes on from CAWAJT010000007.1 coordinate 94,151, forward strand.
CCACCTCGACCGCCTCCCATGGCGTGGCCGCGCATGCTCATGCCTGCAACCTACCGTTGGTGCCTCCCCAACCTGGTTGGCGGCGGTGAGCTCGTGGCTCGGTCAGGCGACGGAGACGCGACGCCGGATGAAGGTGGCGATCAAGAAGGCCAATGCGAAGACGGCCATGGCCCCCACGATGACGGCCATCACGCCCGAGCCGACGGTCAAGCCGGGCGACAGGGGGTTGGCACTGGTGGAGACATGGCTCACCAGTTGCGCGTGCAGACTGCCTGACCGGATCCGGGTCGAGGCCCCCGCAGCCGCGGCGGCGACCGTGATCGACCACGCCAGCCCGGCCACCGTTGCCGTGCCCACCAGTGCCGCCACGGTCCGAAGCCGCTGTCGCCCAACCACGATCGCCATGCCTCCTCGCTCGAAAACCGGGAATGCCACGCCGCATTCCTCGCGCTTTCGTTCACAAGACAAACGACGCCCGGCGCCCCGTCTTTCGCTCGCCCTTGTCGGCAACCCCCATGGCAAGGTGAGGGCAAGGTGGGAAGCAATCATCCGGTGGCGAGGACGCGACGATTGGCGGAACGGCCGCTTCAATAGGCGCCGATGCCCCGGGCCATCGTCTTGGGGGTCTCGAACATGATCTTGAGATCCCACCAGAGCGACCACGACGCCACGTAGAGGTAGTCGAGCTGGACGAGGTCGTTGCGGGTGAGGTCGTTGCGTCCCGAGACCTGCCACAGCCCGGTGATCCCCGGGCGGACCTCGAAGCGGCGGGTGGCCCAGCCCTCCACGTTGGATTCGCTGGGGATGAACGGGCGGGGGCCGACGACGGACATGTCGCCCTTGAACACGTTGATGAATTGCGGGATCTCGTCAATGCTCGTCCGGCGCAGGAAGGCGCCGAATCGAGTGACGCGGACCGCCTCTACTGCCTTGTGACGCACCTCGTGCAAGGGACGATCGGGGTCGAGGTCGGACTCCTGTGCAACGTCAGAAGGGCGATCGTCGGGGGCCGTCGTCATGGAGCGGAACTTGGTGACCATGAATGGCTCGGTGTGACGCCCGATGCGAATCTGGCGGAAGAACACCGGACCGGGTGAGCTCAGTTTGACGCCTACCGCGACGATCAGGAGCAGTGGTGAGGTCAACACCAGCACAGTGGAACTGATGCACAGGTCGAAGGCCCGTTTCATGCAGGCGTCCCACGGGCTGAGGTGCGGTTGTGCGAGCTCCAGGAATGGCATGCCGGAGAGGTCGGTGAGGCGAGAGCGCCAGCTGATCAGCTCGTAGTAACGCGGCACCATCGCGATGTGCACGAAGTCCTGGAGCTGGCGGTAGACATCCATCGCCTCGACCGAGAATTCGTCCCGGGCCGCGACGAGGACCCGGTGCACATCGAGGCGTCGGCAGAGCTCGGGGAGCTCAGCGATGCAGCCGAGCGCCTCAGTCCCTGAGCCGCTCCCGTGCCCGTCACCCCTGCCGCCCAGGGCCGACGTGTCGTCGACGATACGGCCGACCAGGGTCATCCCCGGGTCCTGTCGCACGCTCAGCATGATGCGATCGGCCGTGGTTCCCGCGCCGACCACCAGGACCCTGGTCGTCGTCAGCGCGTGGAGGAAGGAGCGCAGGATCACGCGACCGAGCGTGATCGCAGCGATCGTGACGATGACGGCCATGACCAACTGCGTGGCGTACGGCTCGGCCGTGCCGAAGAGCACATGGAAGAGCGAACCGATGGCCAGCGCGAGGACGCAGCCGCCGCCGACGCCGAAGGCGATCTCGCGCATCTCGAGGAAGGCGCTGGGCTGCAGGCGACGATGCGTGACGCGGTAGACGCCACCCATGGCGAGAGCGACGACCACCGCCACGGGGAACAGGGAGTCGATCTGGATGTTCGTGGCCAGCTGGCGGGACGCGTTGACGGGCACGGTCGAGAGCTGGGTGAGGAACACGAGCGAAACCGGCAAGGCGATGCAGGCGCACACGAAGTCGCAGCAGATCTGGACGAGCGTCAGCTCCTTGTCGGTGATGGTGCGGTACGGCGTTGCCTTCTCGGCCGGGGCCCCGGGTGAGGCGCGGGTCGCGGTCGACCCGGGCGGTGTCGGGAAGAGGTCGACGTGGCCAGCGGCTGCGGCTGCGGCCGCGGGCGCCGGTTCGCCGACCTCCACCTCCGGTTCCGAGATACTCATCCGCCTGCCCTCTGACGCCGCCTGTCCGACTCGCGGAGGGAGAACGGGGGAGAGGGGCCGGACTGTCGCCTGAGCATCGGGACCGACGGCCCGAAATCAGCCGGTCAAACGGTCACTCGGTCAGTCGTCACGTCGTTGGTCAGGCGGAGCCGCCGACGGCGTGGACGCCGCCGTCGACGTGGAGGATCTCCCCGGTGGTCATGGGGAGGAGGTCACTGAAGAGGGCGAGGCAGGCCTTGGCCACCGCGCTCGAGTCGTGGACGTCCCAGCCGAGCGGGGCCCGGTCGGCCCAGGTCTCCTCGAAGGCGTTGAACCCCGGAATCGACTTGGCCGCCATGGTGCGGACCGGCCCGGCGGCGATCAGGTTGACCCGGATGCCCCGAGGCCCGAGCTCCTTGGCCAAGTAGCGCGAGAGCGATTCGAGTCCGGCCTTGGCCACACCCATCCAGTCGTAGACGGGCCAGGCCAACGTGGCGTCGAAGTCGAGCCCGACGACAGAGGCGCCTCCGTCCGCCCCCGCTGCGTCGAGCAACGGGAGGAAGGCCTCGACCAGCGCCTTGAGGGAGTAGGTGGAGACGTTGATCGCCGTCGACACGTCGTCCCAGCCGGCGGTGAACATGCCACTCCCGAGGCAGTCCGCAGGTGCGAAGCCGATGGCGTGCAACAGGCCGTCGAGCCGGTCCCAGCGGTCCGCCAGCGCGGCACCGGCAGCGGCCAGCTGGTCCGGCGCGGTGACGTCGATCTCGAGTACCGCGGGCTCGACGGGCAGCTTGCGTGCGGTGCGCTTCGTCAGCGACAGGGCGCGCCCGGCGCCCGAGAGCACGACCTCGGCGCCCTCTTCTTGCGCCAGGCGGGCCACGGAAAAGGCCAGCGAGGCGTCGGTGAGCACGCCCGTGATGAGCAGTCGTTTGCCGTCGAGGAGTCCCACTGGGTCAGCGAGGTTATGCGAAGGTAGGGCCGTGCACGTAGGAATCCTCGGTGGGACCGGCCCGGCTGGGCGCGGGGTCGGCGTACGGCTGGCCGAGGCCGGCATCCGGGTCACGCTTGGTTCGCGCGAGGCGGAGCGGGCCGCGAACGTGGCCGGCGAGGTGACGGCTCGATGGCCCGATCTGAACCTGCCGCTCGACGGGTCGGACAACGCCGGCGCGGCGGAGGCGGATCTCGTGGTGCTGGCGACGCCGTGGGACAGTGCCGTCCTGACTGCCCGCTCGTTGCGGGAGCCCCTGGCCGGCAAGGTCGTGATCTCCATGGTGAACGCCCTCCTCAAGGAGGGTCGCGAGATGCTGCCCCTGATCCCCCCTCGGGGCTCCATGGCGGCGGCGATCCAGGCCGGCGTGCCCGAGAGTCTGGTGGCGGCCGCCTTCCACCACCTGCCGGCCTCGGAAATGGAAAACCTCCAATCGGCGTTGGAAGCTGACGTGCTCGTGTGTTCGGACCACCGGGAGGCCACCGCGGCCACCATGGGCCTGATCGAGCTGATGCGCGGCCTGCGACCCCTCGACTCGGGCAGCCTGAGCCAGGCCGCGGCCATCGAGGCGTTCACCGCCGTGTGTATCACCCTCAACATCGGGCACAAGGCGCACTCCACGCTGAGGATCGCCGGTCTTTAGCCGTGCAGCTGTACGACACGGCGCGCGGCGAGGTGGTGGCCTTCGAGCCCGGGCCGTTGGTGACGATGTACTCCTGCGGCATCACCCCGTACGATGCCGCGCATCTGGGGCATGCCGCCGTCTACCTCTACTTCGACATGCTGCAGCGCCGGCTGCTCGACGCCGGCCACGAGACGAGGGTCGTGCGCAACGTGACCGACGTCGACGACGACATTCTGCGCAAGGCGCGCGAGCTCGGCGTGCACTACCTCGACCTGGCGGCCGAGGAGATGGCGCGCTTCGACGCCGAGATGGGACTGCTCAATCTCCTGCCGGTCTACTCCGAGCCGCGGGCGACGTCGGCGATCTCGGAGATCCTCTCCCTCATCGGGGAGGCGCTGGCCCGGGGCCACGCCTACGAGTCCGGCGGCTCGGTCTACTTCAGCATCGCCTCCTTCCCAAAGTTCGGCCGCATCAGCGGCTACGACCGCGGCCGCATGCTGGAGCTGGCCGCCGAGCACGGCGGCAATCCGGGCGACCCCAACAAGCGGGAGCCCCTCGACTTCGTCCTGTGGCAGCCGTCGCTGTCCGACGAGCCGGCATGGGAGTCGCGCTGGGGACCGGGGCGGCCCGGGTGGCACATCGAGTGCTCGGCCCTCGCGCTGCGTGAGCTCGGCAAGACGATCGACATCCACGGCGGCGGTCGCGACCTCGTATTCCCGCATCACGAGTGTGAGACGGCGCAGTCCGAGTCCGTGACGGGTCAGCTCTTCGTCCGGTTGTGGTTCCACGTGGGCCTGGTCGGGCTCGGCGGCACCAAGATGTCCAAATCCCTCGGCAACCTCGTCTTCGTCGGTGACCTCTGCAAGGAATGGGACCCGGCCGCCGTGCGGCTCGCCCTCCTGGCGCACCACTACCGCCACGACTGGGACTGGCGGACCGACGAGGACATGCCCGCCGCGGCCGCACGGCTGGCGCTCTGGCGCAGCGCCCCGGACGGCGACGGCGGCGCGTCGGGCCTCACCGCCGTGCGGGCGGCACTCGACGACGACCTGAACACGCCCGCTGCCTTGCGCGCGCTGGATGACGAGGCCGCGGGCGGACGGTCGGTGGCCGACGGGGCGCGTCTTCTCGGGATCGCCCTCTGAGCACCGGCGGAGGGCGGCCGGGGGCGCAGGAGTGGTCCAGTACCCTTGGTCAACCACCGATGGAGTCCGGACCAGGAGCAATCCAGCCGGCCGACCAGGAAAGGGTGCACGATGCCAGGCGTCATCTCAGTAGGACTTCCCGACGGCTCGACGCGGGAGCTCACTGAGGGCACGACGGGACTCGAACTCGCCCAGTCCATCGGCTCCCGTCTGGCCAAGGCGGCCGTCGTGGTCTCGGTCGACGGCAAGGAGGTGGACCTGGAGTCCGCACTCCCCGACGGCGCCAAGGTGGCCATCGTCACGGCGGACTCCGACGCCGGCCGCGAGGTCCTGCGGCACTCGACCGCGCACGTCATGGCCCAGGCGGTCCGCCGCCTGTGGCCGGGTGCCAAGTACGCCATCGGGCCGGTGATCGAGAACGGCTTCTACTACGACTTCGAGCTGCCCGACGGGGCCCATTTCACGGACGAGGACCTCGGGCGCATTGAGGCGGAGATGCGCGCCATCATCAAAGAGGACCAGCCCTTCATCCGCCACGAGCACACGCTGGAGGAGGGGCTCGAGATCTTCGCCGACCAGCCTTTCAAGCAGGAGATCATCGAAGCCGTCGGGAGCGGCGCCGACGAGGTCGACGCCGGCGGGTCGGTGGTGAGCACCTATCGGAACTCCGACGCGTTCATCGACCTGTGCCGGGGTCCCCACGTCCCTTCGACCGGCCGGCTGGGCCATTTCAAACTCATGCGGGTGGCCGGCGCCTACTGGCGCGGGGATGAAAAACGCGAACAGCTGCAGCGCATTTACGGGACGGCGTGGGAGTCCGAGAAGGCGCTGGCCGCCCATCTGCACCAGCTGGAGGAGGCCGAGCGGAGGGACCACCGCAAGCTGGGGGCGGAGCTCGACCTGTTCAGCTTCCCCGAGGAGATCGGCTCCGGACTGGCCGTGTTCCATCCCAAAGGCGGCACCATCCGCCGCCTGATGGAGGAGTACTCGCGCCAGCGCCACGTGGAGTCGGGCTACGACTTCGTCAACTCGCCCCACATCACGAAGAGCGCGCTCTTCGAGCAGTCGGGACACCTCGACTGGTTCGCCGAGGGGATGTACCCGCCGATGGATCTCGACGGCGGACAGCAGTACTACCTCAAGCCCATGAATTGCCCGTTCCACATCCTCGTGTACAAGAGCCACCAGCGCTCGTATCGCGAGCTGCCGATGCGGTTGTTCGAGTTCGGCACGGTCTACCGCTACGAGAAGTCCGGCGTGCTGCAGGGTCTCACCCGCGTGCGTGGCATGACCATGGACGACGCGCACATCTTCTGCACCCGCGAGCAGATGGACGTCGAGCTCGTCCGGACGTTGCACTTCGTGCTCGACCTCCTGCGCGACTACGGGCTCAACGACTTCTACCTGGAGCTGTCGACCAAGCCGCCCGGCAAGGCCGTCGGCTCCGACGAGGACTGGGACGTCGCCACCGAGGCGTTGCGCACCACGGCCATGGAGATGGGCCTCGACCTCGTGATGGACGAGGGGGGCGGTGCCTTCTACGGGCCCAAGATCTCCGTGCAGGCCCGTGACGCCATCGGGCGCACCTGGCAGATGTCGACGGTGCAGTTGGACTTCCAGCTGCCGCACCGCTTCGGGCTCGAGTACATCGGCGCCGACAACCAGCGGCACCAGCCGATCATGATCCACCGGGCCTTGTTCGGCTCGGTGGAGCGCTTCATGGCCGTGCTCATTGAGCACTACGCCGGCGCGCTGCCGACCTGGTTGTGCCCCGAGCAGGTCCGGGTGATTCCGGTGACCGATGCCCACGCCGAGTACGCGCAGTCCGTCGGGGAAGCGTGTGCTGCCGCGGGCCTGCGGGCCACGGTCGACAGCAGTGGCGAGAAGATGGGCGCGCTGATCCGCCGGGCCAAGAAGGCCAAGATCCCTTACGTGCTCGTCGTGGGCAACGACGACGTGGCGGGCCGGACCGTCGGCGTGAACCGGCGCGGCTGGACGACGAAGCCCGAGCAGGGCGTTCCCCTGGCCGCGCTGGTGGCCGAGGCTGTCGACGAGGTCGGCCGCAGGGGCCTGCCCGAGGACAGGGCGCCGGTGCCGACACCGGCTGACACACCCGCGACGTGAGCCTCGAGCATCTCTGGGCCGGGTGGCGCCAGGAGTACATCGTCGAGGCGACGGCGCGCGAGCGTGCCGGCGTGCTCTCCCATGACGCGGCCGACTGTGTCTTCTGCCGTCTGGCGGACAGTGGGCCGCCCTCCGAGGACAACCTCGTGGTGTGGCGCGGCCAGGTGACCTTCGTCGTCATGAACGCCTATCCCTACGCCAGCGGGCACGTCCTCGTGCTGCCGTTGCGCCACGCCGGCTCGCTGGCCGAGCTCAGCGCGGCGGAGTCCACCGAGCTGTGGTCGGCGACGCAGGCGGCGGTGACGTCGATCGAGGCCGCGTACGAGCCCGACGGGCTGAACATGGGCGCCAACCTCGGCCGGGCCGCCGGCGCCGGCATCCCGGCGCACGTCCACCTCCATGTCCTGCCGCGCTGGTCCGGCGACACCAATTTCATGACGGCGGTGGGGGAGACCCGCGTCATGCCCGAGACCCTGCAGCTGTCCTGGAAGAGGCTCACCGACGCCTGGCCCCGGTAGCGAGCGGCCCGGAGCGCCGGGCGGCGCGGTCGAGACGCGTCTCACGGCGGAGGTGCCCCCCGCCTCGAGCGGAGAGGCAGCCGCGGCCACCGTTGCCGCGGTGGTGCCCCGGCGCCGACGACTGCGCCGCTTCGTCCGCACGGCGTGGCCGGCCGCGCGCATTGCCATCGGCTTCGCCCTGGTGGGCATGGCGTTCTGGGTGCTGTCGTCCAAGACGTCGGAGCTGCAGGGCTTCGGCACCATCTGGAGCACCTTCGACTGGTGGTGGGTGGGACCGGCGGTGGTGGTCGAGATCGCCTCGTATGTCTGCTTCGCCGCCATGCAGTTCGAACTCCTGCGTGCCGGGCACCTGCGCGCACCGTGGCGTCCGCTGGTCAAGCTCACGTTCGCGTCGCAAGCCATCACCAACTCGCTGCCCATCGGCAACGCCGTCAGCTCGGTCTACGGCTTCCGCTGGTTCCGGCGCTTCGGCGCCGACAACACGCTCGCGGTGTGGGCGCTCGCCGGCACGCTGGTGGCGGCCGTCGTCAGCCTGTCTTTGCTCGCCATCGTGGGACTCGGCGTCGCCGCCCAGGAAGGCGCCAGCCTCGACCTGGTGCCGGTCCTCATCGGCACCTTCCTCATCACACTCGGCATCGGGTCGCTCTTCGTGTACGAGCGCCCGTTGCGCGTCGTGGTCTCGGGGTCGCTGCGGCTGTCGGTGGCCGTGACGGGTCGCCCCCGCGGCGACACCATGGCCCTCATCGAGCGCATCACCGCCTGGATGACGGCCGTCCGCCTCAACTGGAGCCAGACCGGACGCATCGTCACGTGGGGCACGCTGAACTGGATCTTCGATTGCGCCTGCTTCGCCATGATGTTCCTCGCCATCGACGCCCCCATCCCATGGAAGGGGCTGTTGCTCGCCTACGGTGCCGGCCAGCTCGCCGCCTCGCTGCCCATCACGCCCGGGGGGCTCGGCGTGGTCGAGGGCTCCATCACGGTGGCGCTCGTCGCATTCGGCGGCCCCGAGACGAGCACGGCCTACGCGGTCCTGCTCTACCGGCTCATCAGCTTCTGGATGATCCTGGTGGTCGGCTGGCTCTTCATCGGGCAGCTCGCGCTGCAGGTCCGACGGGGGCGTTGGAACCGCCAGGCGCTCGCCAGCGAGGTGGAGGCCGGCCCGGTGGCCTACGGTCCAACCGAACCGGCGCCGGGCGTCCCCGACGAGCCAGCCCCCGGGCGCGCCCCGTGACCCGCATCCGGTCTCGTGGCACCGCCCTCGTTGCCGCCCTCGTCTTGGCGGCGTCGCTGCTGGCGTCCTGCTCGTCCGCGCGCACCGACCTCGGTACGACGGACGAGTCCTGTTACCTGGCCCTGCCCACCGCGGCCAAGGCGGTCGGCGGGCACGGCCACCTCGAGGGCGTGCGCAAGCTCAGCTTCGGGAGCCTGCAGACCATGGCACCGCGCCTCTACGCCCGGCTGGCCCACCAGGCAGGGAAGAAGCAGTCAGTCTGCATCGCCGGCTATACGGGCCACTTCACGTCGTCAGAGGTCTCCAAACCGCTCGGCCGTCCCTCGGGCACGTTGGCCGTGGCAGTGGTGACGGGAACCGGCAACAAGCTGCTCGGCACGCTCATCCTCACCAAGCTTCCCTTGCGGTTCCAGCACACGCACCTCTTCTGATCAACACTGCGCCGACGACGACATGGACCCTCAGCTCCCGGCCGTCGGGATCGACGCCACCAAATGGTCCGGCACGGCGTCGTAGCGTTCGTAGCTGACAGTGAACGAGCCCCGGCCCCCCGTCAGTGCGCGCAGGTCGACGGCGTAACGGGTGAGCTCAGCCGTCGGCGCCGTCGCCGTCACCGTCTGGTAGCCGTCGGCAGCGGGGTCGGTGCCGACGATGCGGGCGCGCCGGGAATGCAGGTCGCCGAGTACGTCCCCCTGGCACTCGGCCGGGATGGTGACCGACAGGCGCGAGATCGGCTCCAGCACGATCGGGCCGGCCTCCGCCATGGCCGCCCGCACGGCCAGCGCCGCCGCCATCTTGAAGCTGACCTCGTTGGAGTCGACGGAGTGCGCCTTGCCGTCGTCGACCGTCACCGCGATGTCGACCACCGGGTACCCGTGCACGCCGCCGCCGGCGAACGTTTCGACCACGCCCTTCTCCACCGCGGGGATGTACTGACGGGGGATGGCACCGCCGACGACCTCGTCGCGGAACTCGAAGCCCTCGCCCCGACTCAGCGGCTCCAGGCGCAGGTGGCAGATGCCGAACTGCCCATGGCCGCCGGACTGCTTCTTGTGCTTGCCCTCGGCAGCGGCAGGACGGGTGATCGTCTCGCGGTAGGGGATGCGCAGGTCCTCGCGTTCGACATGCACGTTGCACTTACGCCCGAGCCGCTCCACCGTGACCGCCAGGTGCACCTCGCCGCTCACCCCGAGAATGGTCTGGTGCGTCTCGTCGTCGCGGACGACCGTCAGCGAGGGATCCTCGTCGCACATACGCTGCAGCGCCGACATCAATTTGTCGTCGTCGGCCCGCGTGGCCGGCTTCACGGCGACCTGCAGGGCCGGCGTCGGCAACGTGGGGGCCGGCACCATCACGGGCTGGCCCTTGACCGTCAAGGTGTCACCGGTGCGCGTCCCGTTGAGGCGCGGCACGGCCACGAAATCGCCGGCGGCCACCGTCGTCGCCGGGGCCGTGGTGTGGCCGGCAATGCTCTGCAGCGCGTGCAGCCGCTCCTCCTCACGCGTGCGGGGGTTGACGAGGACGGCGTCGGGCTGCAGCGTGCCCGAGACCACCTTGCAGAGGGACATCTTGCCGGTGTGGCCGTCGTTGAAGGTCTTGTTCACCGTGAGCACCGTCAGGCCACCGGGGTCGCAGGGGATCTCGGTCGTCTCCGTCCCGGCGGTGGCCAGCAGCGGCGGCCGTGACGCCGGGCTGGGGCAGAGCTCCTCAATGAGCCGGGCCAGACGGTCCACGCCGACCCCGCTCGTGGCCGAGCAGCACAGCACCGGGAACACGCTGGCGGAGGCCACACCGCCCGCAAGGCTCTTCTCCAGTTCGCCGTAGTCGAGCGTCTCCCCGTTGAGGTAGCGCTCCATCAGGTCGTCGTCGCCCACCACGATCCCCTCGACCAGTTGCTCGTGCACCGTGTGCTCCTCGTCGACGAGGTCATCGGGGATGGGACCCTCGTGACCGACCGGGGGCACGGTGCCGTCGACCGCGCTGCCCGGAGCAGGCGTCTCGTAGTGCGTCGCCGTGTCGTCGAGGAGGTCGATGACGCCGTGGAAGTCGGCCTCGTGCCCGATCGGCAGCTCGACGGGCGCCACGCCGGCGCCGAAGGCGCCCCGGATGTCGGCCAGCGTGGTGTCGAAGTCGGCCCGCTCGCGGTCGAGTTTGTTGATCACGATGACCCGCGGCACGCCGAGGCGGGCGGCGGCGCGCCAGGCGTCCTCGGTCTGGGCTTGCACGCCGTCCGTGGCGCTCACGACGACGACGGCCAGGTCGACGTTGGCCAGCGCGGTCACCATTTCGCCGGCGAAGTCGGCGTAGCCGGGTGTGTCGAGCAGATTCACCTTGACCCCGTTGACCGTGAACGGCGCCAGGCTGGTGGAGATCGACAGCTGGCGCGCCACCTCCTCGGGCTCGAAGTCCATGACGGTCGTGCCCTTCTCGACCGATCCGCGCCGGGCGATGGACCCGGTGGCGGCCAGCAGCGCCTCAGCCAGCGTGGTCTTGCCGACGCCGTGATGGCCAACGAGGGCGACGTTGCGGATAGCGGTCGGGTCGTGTGGCACCAGGTCCTCCGTCCTCATCCTCCGTCCGTTCAGGCAGGCCTGACCGGCTCGTTGGGATGGAGTGTACGACCGCGTGCGGCGCGTTGCTCGGGCGCCCGTTGCCCTGCGGGTTCGGCCGGGGTGCCGCCCGGTTCAGCCCTGGCCCGGAGAGGCGGGGTCGCTCGACCCCGCCCCGGCCGCCGTCGCCAACGCGGCGTCGTACTGGTGGCGGATGGAGTAACGGTAGAAGAGGGCGACGGTGTCCCACAGCAGCAGTACCACGGCCTTGAGCGACACCGTGCTGCCGAAGCGCTCGCGGATCCGCACCGGCGCCTCGACGATGTGGGTGTAGCCGAGCCGCCGGGCCAGCACGAGCAGCTCGAGGTCAAGCGCGAAGCGGCTTTCGCGCAGCAAGGGCAGGACGTCGGCGATCACCTTTCGGTCGACCAGCTTGATCCCGACCTGGGTGTCCTTGACGTGGAGCCGGAAGAGGACGGCGATCAGGTGCTGGTAGCCCCACGAGTAGAGCCGGCGCAGCGGGGGGTAGTGCACGGACGACCCGGGGTGGCGCTTGCTCCCGATGATGATGTCGGGTTTCTGCGACTGCATGATGGAGACGAAGGGGGCCAGGAGCTCGGGGGAGATGTCACCGTCGGCGTCGATGAAGCCGAGATACCGCCCCCGTCCCATGCCGAGTCCCGCCCGCAGCGCGTGGCCCTTGCCGACATTGGTGGCGAACGAGAGGCGCACGACGCTCTCGGGAAAGCCGTCGAGCGTGAAGGGGCTGCCGTCGGTCGAGCCGTCCGACACCGTGATGATCTCGAAGGTCATGCCGGACTCGTCGAGCACGCGCACCATGTCCTCGACGGTGGTGCGGAGCCGATCGCCCGGGTTGTAGTACGGCACGACGATGGAGACGTCGAGCGTGGGTTCGGGAAGCGCGGGCCGGGGCGCTCGTGCACTCTTCGGCTCGGATACCGGCACCATCACCTCACGTGCGCCCGCGCGTGTCCCGCGTGGGCATCTCGCTCGGCGAGGCTACCCGACGTCGCGGACGCGTCCCCGCCGCGGCAATGGCGGATGGGATCAGTAGCCGTACCCTCCGCCGCCGCCACTCCCGCTGCTGCTGGGACCACTGTTCTTGGCGGTGGTCGTGGCGCCGGCGACCGTGATGTTGACGTTCATGCCCAAGGCCTTGTGGCCCGGGACCGGGCAGTCGATGTCGTAGGCGCCCTTCTTGAGGGTGACCGTCAGGTTGGCGCTCTGGCCCGGCGCCAGGTTCTTGGTCCTGACCTTGTTCACTCCGGGACCGTTGATCATGAGGGCGTGCGTCGCCTTCCCCTTGTTCTGTGCCACGAAGGTGTACGTGCCCGGCTTGAACGAGATCCTCGACAGTGTGATGTGGAAGTCGGTCTCGGCCGCCTTGACCTGGGTGGCCTTCGACGCGGCGGACGCCGGCGCCGCGGTCACGACGCTGGCGGCGGTGGCCCCACCCACGGCCAGCGCGGCGAGGGGGATGAAGGCCGCCTTGCGGGCGGTGGTGCGGGTGGAGCGCATGGGTGTCCTCTTGGGTCGATGGTGCGTTGCTGTCACGGTCGGGGATACGGGACAGCCCAGGCTCGGGATTGGTCGAGGGCCCGCCCAACGTCGCGGGCAGGGCCTCCACCAGGGCCGCAGCGTGCATCGGCCCGGTCGCACCCTCTCCGATGGCCGTGGGGGGAACCGGGTTGACCTCGGAGTTTCGGGGACCGGATGGTAACCTTGGTGTCACAGCGCCTGAACTCTGTCCCCGGACGCGCACGACGAGGAGCTTCATGTTCGACGGTCGTTGGCGAACCGCCGTGGACCGGACCACCGGTCCGGTCGGCGAGACTCTCCACCGCCATGGCATCACCGCTGACGTACTCACCGCGACCGGCCTGGTGTCGGCGACGGCGACGGCCGTCCTCGTGGCGTCGGGCCACCTCCACCTCGCCATCATCTTCTTGATCATCACCGGCATGCACGACCTGTTCGACGGGCCGGTCGCCAAGGCCGCCGGCACGGCTTCGGTGCGGGGCGCCTTCTTCGACTCGGTGACCGACCGCGTCGCCGACGCCGTGTTGATGTTCGGGTGCGCCTGGTATCTGGTGAACCGTGGGGAGGGCCACCTCGCGCTGCTACCCATGGCCATCCTGGCGGTGACCGCCCTCGTTTCCTACGAGAGAGCCAAGGCGGAGTCGCTCGGGCTCTCGGCGCGGGGCGGGCTGATGGAGCGCGGCGAGCGCATGTTCCTGCTGGGCGTCGCCTTCTTGAGCAGTGTCATCTTCGTGCCGGTGCTGTGGATCCTGCTCGTGCTCATCTCCTTCACCGCCATCGCACGCTTCGTCAAGGTCTGGAACCAGGCCTCCGGGCGTGACGCCGTCATCCGGCGCCGCATCGAGGCCTGGCGCGAGGGTCGCGTGGACTCGCGCTGGCGCGCCTGGCGTGAGGCGCGTGAGTCCACCGGTGTGCCACGGCGTGATCTCGCCCGGACGACCGGCGCCCCCGTGGGCCGCTGGCGGGCCCGGCGGCAGGAGGCCTTGAGCAGCCGGTCGGGCCGTACGTTGCGCGAGCGGCGCCGCGCCACCCGCAATCACGCCGGGAGCACGGGGTCGCGTCGGACGCCGCCTGCCTCCTGACCCACGCACGACCGCGCCCCGCGTGACCGACGAACCCGCGCCGCGCTGGCGCTCCCTGTCCACGTACCTCACGTACCGGGGCCTGGGTTCCGCCATGGGCCACCTGCCCGGACCCGTGGCCGCCGGCGTGGCGCGCGCGGTAGCCCGGGTCATGGCGGAGCGGGGCGGACCGGCCTTGGAGATGAACGAGCGCCACATGCGCCGCGTGCTCCACAGCGAGTGCGCCGACGGTGTCGTGCCCGACCCGGCGCTGGTGGAGCGTTGGAGCAAGCGCTCCTTCGACTCCTACGCCCGGTACTGGGCCGACGGTGCCCGGCTGCCCTATGCGAGCGAGGCGCGGGTACGGTCCCGCTGGCGCCTGCACTCGGGCCACGAGCACCTGCGCGCCGCACTGGCGCGCGGCAAGGGCATGGTGATGGCGCTGCCCCACGTCGGCAGCTGGGAATGGGGCGGCTACTGGCTCGGGCTCGAGGGCATGCCCATGACAGCGGTGGTGGAGCGCCTGGAGCCCGACGAGCTCTTCGAGTGGTTCATCGCCCAGCGCGCCGCCATGGGGCTGATAGCGGTGCCGCTCGGCGACGGATCGAGTTCGGCGCTGCTCCGGGCGCTCCGCGCCAACCAGATCGCGGGTCTCGTCAGCGACCGGGACATCGTCGGCAACGGGGTCGAGGTCGAGTTCTTCGGGGAGAGGACGACGCTGCCCGCCGGCGCCGCCACCTTGGCGCTGCGTACCGGCGCGCCCCTCTTGCCCGTCGTCGTCTACTCGGGTCCGGGGGATTGGCACACCGGCGTCATCCACCCCCCGCTCGACACCTCGCGCCGGGGGCGGATGCGCGAGGACATCGTGCGGGTGACCCAGGACCTCGCCGCCACGTTCGAGAACGACATTCGGGCCCGGCCCGAGCAGTGGCACCTCTATCAGCCCAACTGGCCGAGCGATCCGCGATGAGGATCGCCATGCTCTCGCCGTACTCGCTGGCCCGTCCCGGCGGGGTGCAAGGGCAGGTGATGGGTCTGGCGCGCTCGCTGCGTGCCATGGGCCACGAGGTCACCGTGCTGGCGCCCGGCACGGACGCGGACGAGCTTCCCGACGGGGTGGGCGAGCACGTCCTCCTCGGGCCCTCGACGGGGTTGCATTCGAACGGCTCGGTCGCACCCGTGGCCCTCCGGCCGGCGGCGGCGGTGCGGGCCGTGCGCGCCGTCCGCGCCGGCGGCTTCGACGTGGTGCACGTGCACGAGCCGCTGGCGCCGATCGCCGCCTACGGCCTCGTCCTGGCGGATCCGGTTCCCATGGTGGGCACCTATCACCGGTCGGGGGTGAGCCGGTGGCTCGCCCCGCTCAAACCGCTGGCAGGGCTGGTCGGGCGCCGGATGCAGGTGCGCGTGGCGGTCTCGGAGGCGGCCCGCGACACGGGATCGCATGCGGGCGGGGGCGCCTTCGAGGTCCTGTTCAACGGCATTGAGATGGACCGGTTCGAGTCGGCCCCGCCCCGGCGCGACGAACAGGGGCGACCGGTGGTGGTCTTCGTCGGTCGGCACGAGCAGCGCAAGGGGCTCAGCGTGCTCCTCGACGCCTTCGAGAAGGTCGAACGGCCGGCGGTCCTGTGGGTGATCGGCGGAGGTCCCGCCACCGAGATGCAGCGCCGTCGCCACCCCGAATCGGACAGGGTGTGCTGGTTGGGCCCGTGCGACGACGACGAGAAGGCGGCCCGGCTGGCGGGAGCGGACGTGCTGTGCGCCCCGTCGTTGACCGGCGAGTCCTTCGGCATGGTCCTGCTCGAGGGCATGGCGGCGGGCTGCACCGTGG
Source organism: uncultured Acidimicrobiaceae bacterium (assembly GCA_963782415.1). Taxonomy (GTDB): domain Bacteria; phylum Actinomycetota; class Acidimicrobiia; order Acidimicrobiales; family RAAP-2; genus Bog-473. The sequence goes on from CAWAJT010000007.1 coordinate 109,948, forward strand.
TGGCCTCGGACATCGACGGCTACCGGCGCGCCGCCGGGGGCCATGCCGCGCTGGTGCCCCCGGGCGACGTCACCGCTTGGTCCCGGGGTCTCGACCGCGCCCTGGCCGACGCCGTTGCGGGCCGCGGGCTGGCTTCGCCCGGGTCCCGCACGACGGCGACCGACTACGCCCGGGCGTGGTCGATGGACACGCTGGCCGAGCGCTATGTCGCCGTGTACGAGCGGGCGATCGCATCGTTCGGCGCCACCCGCTGATCCTGGTCACAAGGCTCGCATCGCGGTGAACCACCGGAGGCCGGGGCGACGCACCGGCAGGTCGTAGGCTGCAAGGCCTCATGGCCGATCAACAGGAAGGTTCGGGAGCGGGATCCGGCGGCGCCCCGAGCGCCGGACGCCCAGCCGGTGGGTCGGGCGGCGGGGGAAGCCGAAACCGGAATCGCAACAGGAACCGCAACCGGTCCGGCGGCTCGAGCGGCTCGGGCGGTGGCGCCAATGCCACCTCGGGCAACCGGTCAAAGTCGGGCGGGCAGCGCAAGGGCCAAGGTGGTGGCAGCCGTCAGCGCTCGACCCAGGGCTCGGGCCAGGGCGGCGGCGGCAATCGGTCGCAGTCCCGCTCGGGCTCCCGCCCGCGCAGCGGCCCGCCCCGCACAGCCGTCGCGCTGGCGCCCCTGCCACCGCTCGAACCCCTCGAGGTGGCGCCGACCCTCGGCGCCCGGCAGGTCTTTCCCGCCGAGGTCGCGTCGAACCGTCATCGTGTCGTCGCGCTCTGCCGCGGTAGCCGCCGTGCTCCCGGCACTCCTGCTCGGCGCGCTCGTCTGGGTCGTGCTGTCCATGGTCGTGGGCGTCATTGTGTTCGTCGTGGCCGGCGCCGCGGTCATGTATCTCGTGTGGCGGGTCGCCCCGACCGTTGCCGTGCGCAAAATCGGTGCCGTGCCGATCGACGAGTTGGACCAGACGCGGGTGGTCAACATCACAGAAGGCCTGTGCGCCACGTTCGGACTGAGCATGCCCACGCTCCTCCTCCTTGACGACGACGTCCCCAATGCGTGTGCGTTGGGACGTGACGCGCGGCGCTCGGTGCTCGTCGTGACCGCCGGTCTGCTGCGCCGGCTCGACCCGATTGAGCTCGAAGGCGTCATCGCGCACGAGCTCGCCCACGTGAAGCGCGGCGACAACGGGGTCTCGTGCATCGGCATCACGCTGGCCAGCGTCTTCGGTGGCGAGTCGACTCTCCGCCGCTGCGTGGGGGAGGGTCGCGAGTACCGGGCCGACGTCGTCGGCGCGTCCGCCGTCCGCTTTCCCCGCGGGCTGCTCGGCGCACTGCGGATCATGATGGAGGCTCCCGCCCCTGCCGCCGGCTCGTTCTTCGCCACGCCGGGCCGCTTCGGCGCCACCCGCTGGGTGTGGATCGACCCGTCCGTCGGGCACCGTGCCGAGGTGCCGGTGCCAGGGGATCTCGATGCGACCTCGGTGCGGGCCGCCACACTCAGCGAGTGGTGAGAAGGGGCGGCTCGTCCTCGTAGACTGGTCCTATGACAACCGGGACCTTCACCGTCAAGCGGGGATTGGCCGACATGCTGCGGGGTGGCGTCATCATGGACGTCGTCAACGCAGAGCAGGCCAAGATCGCCGAGGACGCAGGTGCCGTTTCGGTCATGGCGCTCGAACGGGTGCCGTCGGACATCCGCCGCGACGGCGGCGTGGCGCGCATGAGCGACCCGGTGCTGATCGAGGGGATCATCGAGGCCGTCACCATCCCCGTCATGGCCAAAGCTCGCATCGGGCACTTCGCCGAGGCGCAGGTGTTGCAGTCGCTCGGCGTCGACTTCATCGACGAGTCCGAGGTGCTGACACCGGCCGACGAGGCGTATCACATCGACAAGTGGCCCTTCACGGTGCCGTTCGTGTGTGGTGCCACCAACCTGGGCGAGGCACTGCGGCGCGTGTCCGAGGGGGCCGCCATGATCCGCTCCAAGGGCGAGGCCGGGACGGGGAACATCGTGGAGGCCGTGCGCCACCTGCGCTCCATTCTCGGCACCATTCGTGTCCTGACCCAGGCCGACCCCGCCGAGCTCTACGGCTGGGCCAAGGAACTCGGAGCGCCGGTCGGCCTGGTGCAAGAGATTGCCGCTTCCGGCAAGCTGCCGGTGCCGCTGTTCTGCGCCGGCGGGATCGCCACGCCCTCGGATGCCGCACTCGTGATGCAGCTCGGTGCCGAGGCCGTCTTCGTCGGCTCGGGGATCTTCAAGTCGTCGGACCCGGCCCGGATGGCCTCGGCCATCGTCGAGGCCACAGCCCACTTCACCGACGCCGAGCACGTGGCCAAGGTGTCACGCGGGCTGGGCGAGGCGATGCGCGGCCTCGAGGAGTCCCAGTACGGCGAGCACCTCGCCGACCGGGGGTGGTAGGAGGCTCTGCCGAGCCGGGGGACGTCGGGGTCCTGGACCTCCAAGGAGACGTGCGCGAGCACCTGTCGGCTCTCGCCGATGTCGGCTGCTCGACGCGGCCCGTGAAGCATCCGCCCGACCTCGAGGGTCTCGCCGGCCTGGTCCTGCCCGGTGGCGAGTCGACGACGTTGTCCATGCTGCTCGAATCGACGGGTCTCTTCGACGCTGTGGCGGCCCGTGCCAGCGATCCCCGGCAGCCGCTCCCGCTCCTCGGTACCTGCGCCGGGCTGGTCCTGGTGGCCCGGGAGGTGCTCGACGGGCGTCCCGACCAGCGCACCTTCGGGGTGCTCGATGCCGTGGTGCGCCGTAACGGCTACGGACGCCAGGAGCAGTCCTTCGAAGCCGAGGTCATGTTCGGCTCGGGGGAGGGGCCCCGCCTGCCCACCGTCTTCATCCGAGCCCCCCTCGTGGTCTCGCTCGGCGCCGGGGTCGATGTCCTGGCGCAGCTCGACGGCGTGCCCGTGCTGGTGCGCCAGGGCCCGGTATTGGCGTCGTCGTTCCATCCTGAGCTCACCGCGGACCGACGCATCCACCGGCTGTTCGCCCAGATGTGCGGGTCCGTCGACGTCGTGTCCTGACCGAGCGTCCCTGCCCGTGTCCCTAGCGCCCGAGGTGTGCGAGCAGCGCGCCGATCCGGTTGCTCACCATGGCGTCGACGCCGCATTCCACCATCCGTGACATGTCGTCCGGCTCGTCGACGGTCCAGGTGGAAACCAGGCGTCCCGCCCGGTGCACCGCGGCCACCCCGTTGGCCGTGACGAACCCGAACATGGGGTTCCAGTACTCGGCGAGCAGTTCGTCGAGGAGCGCCAGTGGCGGTTCTGTGCCGTCGACCCAGGTGAGGCCGATGCGAGCCGCGGGCGAGAGGGAGCGCAGCTGGCGCAGTGCTTCGACGTTGCCGGTCACGAACAGGGTGCGGTCGAGGGCTCCCGCTGCCTGGACCGCCTGGAGCCCGCCGTGCACCACCTCGCGCCGGGTGAAGTCGACCATCAGCGGGAGGTCCACGGCGTCGAGCACGGTGGACAGAGTCGGGATGCGGACATCGCCCTCGCCCAGTGCGGCGACCTCGGCCAGGTCGACGTCGCCCACCGAGGCGTCGAGGCCCCACAGCCGCTGGAGTGTCTGGTCGTGCAGCACGACGATGGCGTCATCACGGGTGCGGCGCAGGTCGATCTCCACCATGTCCGCCCCGGCCGCTGCCGCCGCAGCGAACGCCGGCAGCGTGTTCTCGCGGTGCGCGACCGGTTCGCCCCGGTGGGCGATGGCGATCACGTGACGCGCCGGCGTCACGTGTCGCTGGCGTAGACCGCCCCCGCCACGTTGGCGATGATCTGATTGAGCGCCGGCTCAATGAGGTTGTCCACCGCCGCCTCGGTGATGTGCACCCCGTCCGATCCACGCGCTGGTATGCCGTTGACCACGCTGGCGTAGGCCCCGTTCGGATCGAGCACGGTATAGAGGTCGTCGATGGAGACGTAAGGGAACTGCGCCGCCACCGACTGCACAATTTCGTTGTACGCGGTCACCAGGTTGGTCGGCGTGCCGTCGGCGAAGTAGGGCGAGGTCGACAGGATCACCGCACCTCCGTCGGAGTGCGCGATCTGGACCGCCTCGGCCAGGTTGGCGCGGATGTAGTCCGAATAGGGAGCGTTGGCCAACGTCTGGTAGGAGCCGTTGAAGAGTCGGTCCTGGGTCTCCCAGTACCCCGTCTGGATCACGGTGACGTCGGGATGGAAGCGTGACACGACCCATTGCAGCTGTGACGACCAGACCGCGCACGCGCCCGGGCTGACGTAGGACGTGGCGGGGTCGCTCCAGGCGATGGTCGGGGCCCCGTTGGTGAAGCCGCACCCCGCCGCCGCACCATCGTCAATGGCATAGGGGGGATTGGTGGCCTGCACGTAGTGGCCCTCGTAGAGGGACAGCGAGTCGCCGGCGAAGGCCACCCGTTGCTGCCCCTGATGGGTCGCCTGGGGGCCGGGGGCCTCGTTGAGGATGGCTACCGCCGGCGCGACAGGAGCCGACAGCGGCTGGGGGAACAGCGGCGGATGGAGGGGTGACTGCGCGCTGCCCGTGAACACGGCGTCGCCGTAGGTGAAGACGCCGGCGTCGGATGCCACCAGCCAGTAGCCGTCGCCGTCCTGGGTCGGCGTCATGCCCACAATGGGCTCGTTCAGGTGGATGGCGCCCGTCGAGCCCCAGAACTGCGCGTCGCCATAGGAGAAGATGCCTCCGTCGGACGCGACGAGCCAGTACCCGTTCCCGTCCGCGGTGGACGACATGGCCACCACGGGTCTGTTCAGGTGGATGGCCCCGGTCGAGCCGAGGAACGGGGCGCCGCCGAAGGCAAAGATCCCGCCGTCCGATGCGACGAGCCAGTACCCGTTCCCGTTCGCTGCCGCCGCCATGCCGACGATCGGCTTGTTGAGTGCGATGCCACCCGTGGAGCCCCAGAACTGCGCATCGCCGAAGGAGAAGATGCCACCGTCGGAGGCCACGAGCCAGTACCCCAGCCCGTCCGGCGTGGCCGCCATGCCGACGATCGGTTTGTTGAGCGCGATCCCGCCCGTGGAGCCCCAGAACTGGGCGGCGCCGAAGGAGAAGACTCCGCCGTCGGAGGCGACCAGCCAGTACCCGCCCTGCGGGTCGGCCGCTCCACTGACGATCGGCTTCGTGAGCGGCACCTCCAGGGTGTCGCCGTCGTAGGCGGCCCCGCCGAAGGTCATGACCCCGCCCGACGCGTCGACGATCGCATAGGAGCCGTTGGTGGCACCCGGGATCGGCGTCGCCGCTGCAACCGGTCGGGCCGTGATGGCGGGCAGAGCGACCAGTACGGAGGCGGCCAGGATCGCCGCCAGGGCCAGGGCGCCCCGACCGACCAACCTCCCCAACGACGTTCCCCCTGGCATGAGTCAGCGATCTTAGGGAGAACCGGCGCCTGCGTCGTCGCGGCTCTCAGAGGAGACGGAGCTGCTGGCCGCCTTCGGCCTCAGGCGTACTGGTCCGGGGCGCGGCGGGCGTGCCGCGGTAGCGGTTCTGGCCGGACACCCCGCACCGACGGGCGGCCGCCCGCACAATGCCCTCCACCCGTTCGCGCTCGGCATCCTCCTGGTACGCGCCGTGCCGGAAGCGCTCCCGGTGCAGGCGGACCAAGTCGGGCCGTTCGCCCTGGAGCCAGTCGAAGTAATGCATCCGGACCGCGCCGCGCAGGTGGAGGGCCACCGCGGAGATCGACGCTGCTCCTGCTCCGGCACAGGCCTCGACGACGTCCGTGAGCTGCACCTCGGAGTCCGAGAGGCCCGGGAGCACCGGGGCCACGAGGACACCGCACGGGATGCCCATGGTGGTGAGTCGGCGCAATGCCTCCACGCGGCGGTCGGGCGGGGGAGTGCCGGGCTCGGTCAGCTTCCAGACCGCCCGGTCGAGGGTGCCGATGGAGAAGCTCACCGCCACCTCGGTGCGCTCGGCTGCCGCCGCGAGCAGGGCGGCGTCGCGCAGGACCAGCGTCGACTTGGTCAGGATGCTGAACGGATTCCGCGCCGCCGCGAGCGTCTCGACGATGCCGCGGGTGAGGTGGTATTTGCCTTCGGCGTGCTGGTAGGGATCGGTATTGGTACCCATGGCGATGTGATCCCCCTCCCACGAGGGTGCGCGGAGCTCGGCCCGCAACCGCTCGACGGCGTTGACCTTGACCACGATCTTGCGTTCGAAATCCGCCCCGATCCCCAGCCCGAGGTAGTCGTGGGTCGGCCGGGCGAAGCAGTACACGCAGGCGTGGCTGCATCCTCGATACGGGTTGATGGTGCGGCGAAAAGGCATGCGACTCTCGGCCGGCACCGTGTTGATGATGGTGCGGGCGTTGACGTGAAGGAACTCCATGCCGGCGTAGGCGCCCTTGCCCACGTGCCGCTCCGCCGCCCGCTCGTCGGCGAAGAGGCTGCTGCCCGTTTCGTTCTCGGCCAGGGCCCAGCGCAATGCCATGTGCGGTACGATAGCGAACATATGTTCGTAGGACAACGGGCGGGGTGTCCACAAAAAGGACCAGGTCAACCACTAATCTCGACCGCACTGTGGTGACCAAGACCCGCGGGGGTGCGACGACGCGCCTGCCCGCCCGTACCACGAAGAAGCCGGCAGCCCGGGCGAAGCGGTCCCAACCGCCTCCTCGCCCGCCGTTTTGGCGCGTCCAGTCGAGGGACCTCTGGGCTATCGGCCTCATCACGCTGGGGGTCCTGTTGGCGCTGGCCGTGTGGGGCAAGCAGCTCGGACCTGTCGGGACCGGGGTCGACACCGGCCTCGCCCTGCTGGCGGGCTGGGTCCGCGTCCTCCTCCCGCTGGTGGCCTTCGGCGCCGGTTTCGCGCTATTGCTCGATCGGCCCGACCGCGACAGCGATGACGAAGACGGCGACGGCGCCGACCCCTGGCGCCTCGTGGTCGGCACCGTCCTCGGCTTGCTCGGCGTGTGTGGGTTGGCCGAACTGGCCAAGAAGACGCCTACATTCTCGAACACACATTCGCTGAAGGGCGCCGGCGGATTCCTCGGTGCGGCCCTCGGCCGCCCGCTGCACGCCGGCATCGGCTCGGCGGGCGCCGCCGTTCTCCTCGTCGCGGTGGTCTTCGTGGCCGTGCTGGTGGCCACCGGGGTGTCGTTGGCCACGGTCGGCCAGACGCTGCGTGCCGCCGGGGCCTGGACCGGGCGGACCGGTGCGGCCCTGTGGCGGGGCAAGCCCTTCGTGGTGACTGCTGATCTCGGTACGGATGCTCCGGCGGAGGCCGCCTCGTCCCGCCGCGTCCCCTTCGACGCGGAGGCTGACATGGCCGACGACGAGGACCCGGTGCACGAGCCCGAGCCCGAGCCCGAGCCCGACGTCGAGCCCGTGCCCGTCCAGGCACCGCCGCCCGCGGTGGCCTCGTCCCCCCGGATCGCGGGCGAATGGGTGCTGCCGCCCATGAACCTCCTTGAGGCGTCGAAGAAGATGCGTCAGGACCAGCGCCAGATCGATGCCCTCGGCGAGGACCTGGTGCGTGCGCTGGAAGCCCATGGCGTCGAGACCAGGCTGGTCGGCTGCCGGGTGGGTCCCACGGTGACGCGCTACGAGCTCGAGCTCGGCCCCGGCGTCAAGGTCGCTCGCGTCACGAGCCTCTCGAAGGACATTGCCTACGCCATGGCGTCGCCCGACGTCCGTATCCTGGCGCCGATCCCGGGGAAGTCGGCTATCGGTGTCGAGGTGCCGAACCGAACGCGCCAGCTGGTGTCGCTGCGCGACATCCTCGAGTCGAACGAGGCGACGCCCTCGGCCACGACCCACCCGCTGGAGGTGGCGATGGGCCGCGACATCGCCGGCCGCGCCGTCATGGCGAACCTGGCCGAAATGCCGCACATCCTCATCTCGGGTTCGACCGGCTCCGGGAAGTCGTCGTGCATGAACTCCATCATCACGTCCATCCTCATGCGCGACACCCCGGACAAGGTCAAGATGATTCTTGTCGACCCCAAGCGTGTCGAGCTCGGCCAGTACGACGGCCTTCCACACCTCCTCAACCCCGTCGTCGTCGACCCGAAGAAGGCTGCCAACGCGCTCGCCTGGGCCGTCAAGGAGATGGAGCGCCGTTACGACATGTTGGCCGAGAACGGCGTGCGCGACATCACCGGCTACAACCAGCTCGTCGAGCAGGGGCTCGTCGCGCCACCGCCACCATCGGACCGCCGGCGTATGCGCGAGGTCGCCGCCCGGGCGCTGGGTGAGGAGCACGCCGCCGTCGAGGACGAGGACGATCTGGAGCCCGAACCGGAGCCCCCGCAGCCCCTTCCCTTCATCCTCGTGATCGTGGACGAGCTGAACGACCTGATGATGGTGGCGGCCCGCGACGTCGAGGACTCCATTGTGCGGATCGCCCAGATGGCCCGGGCCGTCGGCATCCACCTCGTCATCGCCACGCAGCGCCCGTCCGTCGACGTCATCACGGGTGTGATCAAGGCCAACATCCCGAGCCGGATGGCCTTTTCGGTCTCTTCGCTGGCCGACAGCCGGGTCATCCTCGACCAACCCGGGGCCGAGCGCCTGATCGGCAAGGGCGACATGCTCCTCTTGACGGCGTCGTCCAACATTCCCCGCCGCCTGCAGGCACCGTGGGTCTCGGAGGAAGAGGTGCGCGATGTCGTCCGGCACTGGCACGCGCAGGGAGGCACCTCCGAGCAGGTCGTTGCCATCGAAGGCATCGACGACGTGCCTTCGGGGGGCGGTGGTTTCGACGATGACGACGACGAGCTCCTGAGCCAGGCGCGCGAGCTCGTGGTGCGCTCGCAGCTGGGCTCAACGTCCATGTTGCAGCGCAAGCTCCGGGTCGGCTTCGCTCGGGCCGGGCGGCTGATGGACCTACTCGAACAAGGCGGCGTGGTCGGACCGAGCGAGGGCTCCAAGGCGCGGGCCGTCCTCATCACCCCCGAAGAGCTCGACGGATCGAACGGGCGGTGAGCCCGGAGGCTCCGACGACACCGTTCATGGTGGCGCCGTTCGCGCTGGACACCTTGCGCGAGGCGCCACCCTCGGTACAACCTCCTCCCGAGCACGGACGGCATGCACCGCCTCCCAAGGGGCACCGCCGGCGGCGCCACGGTCGCCGCTGGGCGTCCGTTCTGACGCTGCTCGCGCTGCTCGCCGCCGCCGGGGGCTCCGTGGCCTGGCGGCTGAGCAGACCCGCCCCTGCCCCCACGGCCTCGTCGACGTTGGCCCGCACGGTGCACGTGCCCGCGCACGCCGTCAGTCTTCCCTGGCCCACCACCGGACAGGCGGCGATCGCCGTTCCCTCAATCGGCGTCAACGTAGGGTCGGGGCCCGAGCAGCCCGTGCCGGTGGCCAGCCTGACCAAAATGATGACGGCCTACGTGATCCTGCACGATCATCCGCTGGCGTTGCATCAGCCGGGGCCCACCATCACCGTGAGTCAGGCCGACGTCGACGACTACGAGTTCGACACCGTCAACGACGATTCCAATGCCCAGGTCCAGGTGAACGAACAGCTCAGCGAGCGACAGGTGCTCAGCGGGTTGCTGGTGCATTCGGCGGACAACTATGCCGACCTCGTGGCCCGCTGGGACGCCGGGAGCATTCCCGCCTTCGTCGCGAAGATGAACGCCGACGCGGTCCGTCTCGGCATGACCCACTCACATTTCGCCGACGCCAGCGGTATCGATCCGGGCTCGGTCTCGACGGCCTCGGACATGCTCAAGGTGGCAGTCCCCGACATGGCCAACCCCACCTTCGCCTCCATGGTCCAGATGTCGTCGGTGACGCTGCCTGTCGCCGGCACCATCTCCACCTACACGCCGCTGCTCGGCTTTCAGGGCGTGATCGGCGTGAAGTCGGGCTTCACCAACGCCGCCGGTGGGTGTGACGTCCTCGGCGCGGTGCGCACGGTGCACGGTAAGCCGACGCTCATTCTGGCCGCGGTCACGGGCCAGGAGGGCCCCGTGGTGCTGGCGCAGGCGGGTCTGCATGCGTTGGCCCTCGTCGACGCGGCGGCACCGCTCATCGGTAGCACCACGGTCCTGCGGGGGAATCAGGTCGTGGCGCACGTCAGCGAGGGCGGGTCGACGGTGAACGCCCGCACCGTCGCGTCCGCCTCCGTGTTGACGTGGCCCGGCGTCACGGCGACGCGAGAGTTCCGGCCGGCGGCCAACATCGCTGATCAGCCGCCCCGGGGAACGCGGGCCGGGAACGTCGTTGTGTCGCTCGGGACACAGCGGGTCGCGGTACCGGTGCGGACAGAAAGAGATGTCCCGCCCGTGACCTTGCTGCACCGCATCTTCTGACGTCCGCCGTCGCCTAGCCTGATCCGGTGCGCGCCCGGGCTCCAGCGTCGTCGGCCAACCTCGGCCCTGGCTTCGACACCTTGGCTGTCGCGCTCGATCGCTACGTCAGCGTCGAGATCGAAGACGCACCGTCTCTTCGTGTGCGCAGTGAAGGCGAAGGATCAGGTCTCTTCGACGACGCCTCCCACCTCGCCGCCCGGGTGGCCGCCGAAGTGCTGGGCCACGATCGCTTTGTCGTCACGGTGCGCTCGCAGATTCCCATCGCCCGCGGTTTGGGCTCTTCCGCGGCGCTCGCCGCCGCCGCTGCTGCTGCCGCCGGCGCCGAGGACCCCTTCACGGTGGCGGCGGCCCATGACGGGCATCCCGAGAACGCCGCCGCCAGCGTGTTCGGGGGCCTGGTGGCGGCCACCATGGTGGAGGGACGACCGGCGCACGCTGCACTCGCGTTGAGTGAGGAGCTCGCTGTCGTCGCCGTGGTGCCCGAGCGCAATCTGGCCACACCACAGGCCCGCACGGTGCTGCCCGAGATGCTGACACGCGCCGACGCCGTGTTCAATCTCGGCCGCATGGGTCTCCTGGTGGCTGGACTGGCCGACGTCGCCGCGCTCGTGCCCGAGGCCATGGAGGATCACATCCACCAGCCAGCCCGTACGACGCTGTTTCCCGAGGCGCCGGAGCTCCTGCACGCCTTGGTCGAAGCCGGCGCGCTTGCCGCGGGCTGGTCGGGCGCAGGACCGACCCTGGTCGGGTTCGTGCGGGCGGAGGCGGCCGCCCCGGTGCGAGCCGCTGCCGAGGCCGCGCTCGAGTCGGTGGGCGTGCCCGGACGCGCCGTCGTGCTGCAGCCTGATCGGCGCGGCCTCGTCTACGGAGAGGAAGCCGTTGTCCCGCTGTAGCGCACCTTCCTACCTCGCCTGGCCAATCGCGTGGTCGAGGCGGGTGACATCGCTCTGCAGCTGGGTGATGGCCGCGTTGACGTTGAAGGTGTTGAGCACCTGGTTGTAGTTGGCCTGCGTCGGCTGCGCGGCACCGAGGATTTCCAGGCTGTTGGCCAATGTCTGCGCCGTGTCACGGGTCGTCGTGAGACTGGTGGCGGGGACGAGGAAACCGTGACCGACGGCGAGCAGGTTCGCGTAGCTGTGGATCTTGTTCCCGAGAGCCTTGTCGGCTGTCTCGAGGCACACGACAGGGCCGGGCTGCTTCGTGCAGCCGGCCGCATCGCTCAGATAGGTCTGCATGGCGGCCTGGACGGAGGCGTCGGCGCTCTTGAGCGAGGCACGGAGCGAGCTGGCCTGACTGGAGCCGGAGCCCCCACCACCCGAGGAGCTGCACCCGGCCAGCACCACGACGAGAGGCGCCACTGTCACCCACCAGCAGGCCCGCCGGAACGTCTGGGTCGCCGTTTGGTCCACGTCGAAAATCTAGGCGCCACCGTTCCCTAGACTCCGCGCATGGCCCGGACGTACTTCATCCGCACCTTCGGGTGCCAGATGAACGAGCACGACTCCGAGCGGCTCGCGGGGCTGCTGGTGGCCGACGGCCTCGCTCCCGCCGCCACCATGGAGGACGCGGACGTGGTCGTGCTGAACACCTGCTGTATCCGGGAGAACGCCGACCAGCGGCTGTACGGCACGTTGGGGCGACTCAAGGAACTGGTCGATGCCAAGCCCGGGGTCCAGATCGCCGTCGGTGGATGCCTGGCCCAGAAGGATCGCGAGCGCATTCAAGAGAAGGTGGGCTGGGTCGACGTCGTGTTCGGCACCCACAACCTGGCCAGCGCACCGGCGCTCCTGCGGCGAGCGGAGGCCGATGGGCCCGTCATGGAGATCCTCGACGCGCCGGCGCCGGAAGCGGCGAGCAATCCGCTGTTGGGACCGGGCGCCGTCCGCGAGGTCCCGTACGCGGCGTGGGTCAACATCCAGACGGGCTGCGACAACTCCTGCGCCTTCTGCATCGTGCCGTCCGTGCGGGGGCCCGAAATGAGCCGACCTCTCGACGAGATCGTGGACGAGGTCGAGCTCCTCGCTCGCAACGGCGTGACCGAAGTGACCCTGCTCGGCCAGAACGTCAATTCCTATGGACGTGACATCACCAAGCGCCGGCCGCTGTTCGCTCAGCTCCTCCGCACCGTGGGCGCGGTGGACGGCATTGGGCGGGTGCGCTTCACGAGTCCGCACCCCAAGGATCTCCGGCCCGAGACGATCGACGCGATGGCGGAGACACCAGAGGTCTGTGAACAGCTGCACCTCCCGCTGCAGTCGGGCAGCGACGCGGTGTTGCGGGCCATGCGGCGCGGGTACACGGCGGAGCGCTACCTCGAACGTCTGGCCGACGCTCGCCGCGCCATCGACGACTTGGCAGTGACCACTGACATCATCGTGGGGTTCCCGGGCGAGACGGACGCCGACTTCGAAGCAACGCTCGCCGTTTGCGCCGAGGCCGGCTACGACGGCGCGTACACGTTCATCTTCTCGCCGCGACCGGGCACGAGGGCCGCGGCCATGCAATCCGATTTCGTTCCCGCCGAGGTCGTCGCCGAGCGATTCGAGCGCCTCAAGACAGTGGTGGACCGCTCCGCCTTGGCGCGGCACCGGGCGCGTATCGGCCGCGCCGAAGAAGCGTTGGTCGAAGGGATCAGCCGGCGGGACGACACCATGCTCACCGGACGCACCCGGCAGGGGAAGCTGGTCCATTTCGCCGCCGGAACAAGCGGCGGCAATCCGAAGCCGGGAGCGTTGGCCCGCGTGATCGTGACCGATGGCCACCCGCATCACTTGTCGGGTCACCTCCAGGAGGTGACGGCGCAGCCCCGACATCGTGTGCGGATCCCCGTGACGAGCGCTTGACAGCAGTCGCTTTGGTCGGCGTCACCGCCTCGGGGAAGTCGGACGCCGCACTCGAGCTGGCCCGGCGCCGTGGCGACTGCGAAATCGTCTCGGTCGATTCCATGTGCGTCTACCGGGGCATGGACATCGGGACCTCGAAACCCGGTCCCGAGGCCCGGGAGGCCGTGCCGCACCATCTGCTGGACCTGGTCGATCCGGACGAGGACTTCAGCCTCACCCAATTCCAGGAGGCAGCCCGCCGGGCGCTGGCAGACATCAGTCGCCGTGGCCGCCATGCGCTGCTCGTCGGCGGGACCGGCCTCTACCTGCGGGCCGTGGTCGACGACCTGGTTATCCCGGGCCGCTATCCCGCGGTTGCCGACGCCCTCGACGCGGAACTCGAAGAAGGCAGGGCCGACGTGCCCGCTCTGCACGCCCGTCTGGCCGCACTCGACCCGGTGGGCGCCGGTCGGATGGAGCCGACCAATCGTCGACGGGTCGTGCGTGCCCTCGAGGTCACGATCGGGTCAGGCCGTCCGTTCTCGACCTTCGGCCCCGGCCTCGAGGCGTATCCCGCGACCGGTCTGGCCCAGGTCGGACTGTCCCGCCCACCCGACGAGATCGACCGTCGGATTGAGGCCCGGTTCGATCGGATGGTCCGGGACGGCCTCGTCGACGAGGTACGTGCGCTGGCCGCCCGCCCCACCGGCATCTCGCGCACGGCGCGCCAGGCGCTGGGCTACCGGGAGGTCCTCGCACATGTGGAGGGGGGTGTCCCCCTCTCCGAGTGCCTGGACCAAGCCCTCCGGCGCACCCGGCACTTCGCCCGCCGCCAGGCCTCCTGGTTCCGGCGCGACCCACGCGTGAGCTGGGCCGAGAGCGAAGCGGCGGCTCAGAACCTCTTGGACCAGGTGCTGGTCGTGCACGGCTGACGCACCCCAGCTGCGACAATGGGTGGGATGCGGGTCAGCAAGCACGAGGGGGCCGGGAATGACTTCCTGGTCGTGGTGGATCCGGATGACGCCATCCGGTTCTCTGTCGCGCAGGTCCGGCTGCTGGCCGATCGCCGGCGCGGCGTCGGAGCCGACGGCCTCATCCGTGTCAGTCCCGGACGCGACGGCGCCGACCTGTCCATGGAGCTGCACAACGCAGACGGCAGCCAGGCCGAAATGAGCGGCAACGGCATCCGGTGCCTGGCCCAGGCCGCGGTTGACGCCGGTCTGGTGTCTGGCGACCGCTTCACCGTCGCCACCGCCGGCGGGACGCGGACCGTGGAGTACACACCGGGCGACGTGCCGGGCTGGGCCACCGCACGGGTCGACATGGGACCGGCCCGGCTCGGTCCCGACCAACCCCAAGAGTTCGGCGACCGCCGAGCGCGGACGGTCGACGTGGGCAACCCGCACCTCGTGCTCCTCGGGCCCGACACCGCTTCCGTCGACATCGCGGAGCTCGGCCCCAAGTTGCAGACCGCCTTCAGCGGCGGCATCAACGTCGAATGGATCACCGTGTCCGAGGACGGCGAGGGCGAGTTCCTCGACTTCCGGGTGTGGGAGCGCGGCGCAGGCGAGACATTGGCGTGTGGCACCGGCAGTGTCGCGGCCGCGGCAGCGGCGCGCAGCTGGCGCGCCGTGCGGAGCGGTACCGTGCGGGTGCGGAACCCGGGCGGATTCCTGGCCGTGACGCTCGGTGCCGACGAGGGGGCGACCACGTACCTGGGTGGACCTGTCCGCAAGGTGGCCGACATCGAGATCCACCCGGGGATGCTCTCTTGAGCAACCTGCTGCGAGGATTGGCCGCTGACTCAGAGATCGTCCTCAAAGTGCGAGGTGGACACGGGGCGGCAATCGGCCCCCGCGCATCAGGAGCGAGAGACGTCTCGATGAGGTCGGGTTCTTCGGTGAATCGAGACTGCGCAGGCAGCGATCACGATCAGGAACGCGATGGCGGCGAGCACCAAGCCTTCCGTGAACCTCGTGGGCCAATAGGAGACGCGTACCTCGTGACTGCCCGGGGGAATCGCAACGGACATCATCAGCCCTGCGAACTTCTTGATCGGAACGCTTCGACCGTCCACCTCGGCGTGCCATCCTGGAACGTTGACGATGCGAAGACGAAGGTCCCCAGCAGATCGGGAATTCGTTCGAATTAACCAGGTCGAAGGGTCGGAGTCGTTCACTACCTCCGTGGTGCCAGCAGCGCTCGGTCCTGGGTTGACTCCACCGGGAGTGGCGACGAGAACGGCTGTGCCTGCATGAGGGATCCGGTAGACCGACTCGTCGCCGATGGTCCGCACGAACTCGGAGCCCACCGGTCCCGGCGCTCCTTTGGGTTCAAGAACAAAGCCGACGCCATAAAGTCTCGCCTCTTTGACCGTTTGTATTGCCGGACAGTAGAGCGAGTCGTTCGGATTGCCGGCCGTCGTGTTCGTCAGGGTCTTCCACGTCGAGAAGTAGGCGCTCGGGATCATGGGGTCGTAGATACCGAGCTCTCGTATGTCATAGGCGGCTTGTGCGTTCGGGATGATCCCCAAGCCCGGAGGATAAAAGCAGAGTTCCGCGCCGAATCCGACGAGAGAGTGGCCCACCGTGTGCTTCAGCGCGGCTTCCTGGCCCGTCGGAGCGTAGAAGGTGTTGCTCGACGTCCACAGTGGAAGCCCTGCCGCGATCAGGAAGGCGGACTCCCCGGCCACCAGCAGGAGCCCCGCCACGAATGAGATGTGCGGTGACGATCCGTCTCGGTGTGATTGACGACGACGCTGATAGATCAGCAAGGCGAGCGACACACTCAGACCCAGCACAGTCAGGCACAGAGGCCAAATGAAGCTCTGAAGGCGAGTGGTGTGCTCGGCGCTCGTCAGACCGCTCGTGTCAAAGATCAGGAGCAGGAGCAAGACGAGCGACGTGGCGCCGAAACCCCAGAGAGAGCAGAGGATCGCCCTGCTCTGTTTGGACGATTCCGTGAGGATGCAGTGCAGCCCGATCGCGGCCAGGAGAGCGAGCCCAAACGCCGCAGGGAATACAGCGCGTTGCCAGACGACGGTACCAATGGCTGGGAGGCGGCCCAGGATGCTCACGACGGGTGGGAAGAATGCAGCCGCAAATGCAGCAATGGTCATGACTCCGAGAGCCATGACCATTGGGTTCTTCCACTTCACCACGGTCGCCGTCACAGCCAAGACGACACCGATCACCCCAATGTAGAAGGCAGTTTCCGAATAGCCGAGTATGTACCCGAACCAGTGATTTCCCGCGATCGGGAGTCCGTCGAATCCTTGAAAGAACAAATGGATGAGGTTCTCAGGCGGAAGCGGTGGATTCCCTGGCACCAGCTCCGCCGGATCACCACCCGGCAACGCCCTCTGAGAGATCGAGATCAATTGCGTGCCCGGGAGAAGGAGAGGTGCGCTCAGCATGAGCCCCAGGACGCCGGACGCAAGAAGATCGACCACGGGACGCTTGACCGTTCCCCACGCATGGGTACGCGCGAGCGCACTCGCAAGAAGCATCAAGATCACGATGACGATCGCCCCGCCCATCAGGACGAGCATCTCTGGAGAACCCGCAAAGACCATCGCTGCGATCACGAAAGCGAGAAAGACGATCGATCGAACCCGGTGACCTTCTCGAAGCACCAACACGCCCGCGACCAAGATCCAGCCTGTCCAGGCTGCCGCAGAGGAATGGATCCAGCTCAACCAACCAATGATTGGTCCGCTCAGTTGGAACATCGTTCCGGCTAAAGCACTTGGCAGCGGCCCCAGGCCGATCAGGCGGCAAAAGACATAGCAACCGGAGCCGGCCAACAGCAAAGTGAAGATGACCATGACCGTCGGTCCGAACGACACCGGCAACAGGTAACTGATGAGCATCGGAACGCTGAACGTGCCCGCTTGCCACGCAAACGTGAGGGGCATTCCGAGTCCTGCATACGGGTTCCAGAGCGGGATGTGTCCTTGATGAACCTGGGTCCACGCCAACGAAGTCCACGCAATGGTGGAGTCGGTCTGATCGCCCGCTTGGACGTTGTGCACGACGACGCCATGGTTTGTCAAAACTCCGAACTGGGACAAGGCATCGAATTCCCCGAACGTTCGACCGTGGAGCAGTACGGGCAAAAGGACCAGAATGGCCGTAAAGGCGATCCACGCGAGGCCCGCAGTCTCCTGCCAGCCGTTAATTCGCCGCTTCGGCCCGAGCCGGGTAATTACATCGAAGTCGTCGCAGCTCGGACTTGTTTCGAGGTCTGCTCGACCGTCCGCGGTCGTCTCCCCATCACCGCCAGCGGGATTCTGGACACTCCTGCGAGAGGGTGAGAGTCCCATGGGGCCGCTACAGTAGCGTTCAGGCATGGTCGCCACGCTGCGGGGCTCGACGGGCGGAGCAATCGTTGCGCGGAAGCGGACGCGGGCCTGCAAGGCGGCGATGGTCACCCCCTTTGGGCTTGTGGTTGCCCTATGACGCTTCTTGTTAGAGTTGCTGGCCAATACGGGTAGGCGAGCGAGCCGATCCGGCTGACGGGGAGCAGGCTGGTGAAGACACTCATTCTGTGTGGCGGCAAAGGAACTCGCGCCTACCCGTACACGCAGGAGTTGCCGAAACCCCTCATGCCCATCGGAGATCGGCCGATCCTGCGTCATTTGATGGAGATCTATGCCCGTCAAGGACTGGAAGACTTTGTTCTTGCCGGGGGCTACCTGGTGGAGCGGCTCCAAGAGTTCAAAGCAACACTTCCCGCGACATGGAGCGTCCGTGTCGTTGACACCGGTGCAGACACCGGAACGGCAGGTCGCATCAGCCAGTGCGCGGATCACATCGGCAACGACACCTTTTTTGTTACGTATGGCGATGGCCTGGGCAACGTGGACCTCAGAAGCCTGGTGGAGTTCCACCATGCACACCCCGGAGCGGCAACCGTTACGGCGGTGCCGCTTCCGTCACCCTATGGCACGCTGAAATGGGACGACGCTGCACGGGTAATCGGATTTACCGAGAAGCCGTACCTTCAGGACCACTGGATCAATGCCGGATTCTTTGTCTTCGACCCCTCGGTGTTCGCAACCTGGGCGGGAGATGACCTGGAGCGAGAAGTCCTCCCTCAGCTCGCGGCCGAACGTCAACTCTACGTCTACAAGCACGTAGGTTTTTGGCGCTCAATGGACACCTACAAGGATGCCCTCGAACTGAGTGCACTGGAAAAGGAGGCAGGTTCCCCGTGGACAGCCTTGCCGGTATCCCAGTCTTAGTCACAGGGGGATCCGGCTTCATCGGGTCTCATCTGACGCGCCGACTCATCCGTGAGGACGCACGTGTGCATGTCCTCACCAGCACCGTGTCGTCCGTTTACCCTTTTCGCCTCTACGACGTACGGGAGAATCTGTCGCTTCATGCGGCGAACCTGACCGACTCGTGGGCAATGAAGCAGCTGCTGGCCGAAGTCCGACCTAAGGTCGTTTTCCACCTGGGTGCGTACACCCATGTTGGCAAGTCGTGGAGTCGTGTCGACGAATGTGTGCAGACCAACATTCAAGGCACGCTGAATCTCCTGCAGAACCTGGACTACTCCCGTCTTCAGCGGTTCATCTACACCAGCACGAGCGAGGTGTATGGCGACATACCGATTCCTTTTCGGGAGGATTGTGCCGTTCGACCGGTCTCGCCCTATGCCGTGAGCAAATATGCCGGAGAGATGTTCTGCCGGACCATGCACAATGGACATGGGTGGCCAATTGTCATGATCCGCCCGTTCAATGCATACGGACCATGGCAGAGTTCGGACAGGGTTATTCCCGAGATCATCCTGAAGGCGCTCCGAAAAGAGCGTCTCCTGATGACGAGCGGCACGCAGACTCGGGAGTTCAACTTTGTCGAGGATCTTGCTGACGGGTTCGTTCGAGCGGCTCTGGCGGAAGGCGTTCTCGGTGAGTTGCTGAATCTCGGCGGAGGTCAGGAGATCGCCATGAGCGATCTGGCCCTCAAGATTCTCGAAATGATGGGTAACCCGATCGAAGCGGAGATCGGCGCGCTGGCTGAACGTCCGACGGAGATCTGGCAGATGCGAAGCGATAGCTCCAAAGCTCGGGAAAAGCTCGGGCTTCCTGCACCGACCGAGTTGACCTCCGGATTGCGGAAGACGATCGACTGGTATCGACGTGAACTCGAAGCCGGGTCGACTGCATTCGTCGCGTGAATGGTAGCTGAGGCCAGTCGAATTCCATGACAATGCGATCGAAGTCCATCTCCATCGTTGTGCCCGCCTACAACGAGGAGGATGGTATCGGTGATTTCCTCCTGGCGACGTCGAAGACGCTTAAGTCTGAGCCGGTCCCGTGGGAAATCATCGTCGTCGACAACGGCAGCAGCGACAGTACATGCGAAATAGTCGAACGCTTTACGAGCGACGCACGAATCCGACTGCTTCGAAACGAATCGAACAGAGGAAAAGGCTATTCGATTCGGCGCGGAATGCTGGAAGCGCAGTACGACACGAGGCTCATGTGCGACGCCGACTGTGCGTCGTCGTTGGAATCGCTCGGGAGGATGGAGGTGGCCCTTGCGGATGCGCAAATCATTGTTGGTTCGCGGCTCGCCTCGGGCAGTGATGTGGGCCGCAAGCAGTCGATTCGTCGCCGCATCGTGGGGACGGCATTCTTGATCTTGACCAGAGTCATCATCGGGAACCTTGCCCGCGATGTATATTGCGGATTCAAACTCTGGACAGCTGAGGCTGCGGAAGCCGTCTTTCCGGTGGTCACGCTGGACGGCTGGGTGTTCGACGCCGAAGCCCTGGCACTCGGCAAGAAGTTCGGCTTCGACATTGCAGAAGTCGGAATCCATTGGATCGACCGTCCGAACTCCAGACTCTCGATCCGGGCTGTCCTCATTCCCGCTGTCACAGAGCTTGTGCGCGCCAGGCGAAGTGTGCGGCGTGCACTGACGCCTGCTTCGAACTAGTTCCGGATCCAGTCGGGCTACCGCAACGGCCCGATGATGTCGAGATAACCGCCCACTCCGGAGCCACCTGAGCCGCCGACACCACCTGGCGCTCCGCCTCCACCGCCTCCGCCACCAGCGCCACTCGTATAGACCGTATTTGTCGAGCCCTTCCCGCCATCCGCACTCGGCATGGCACTGCTCCGCCCACCGCGTGAGTCGGTTCCGCCCACACCGGCTGCGCCACCTCCGCTTCCACCCTTGCCTGATGCGGCGGGGCCTCCACCTCCTCCGCCTGGCCACGCATACAAATAGGACGATCCGGACGGCAGCCCTCCGGACGAGGATGCCGCCCCACCTGATCCCGGAGCCTGCAGATTTCCGAAGCTGGCGGATCCAGCTCCTATCGGTGCCAGGGTCGTGGCGCCACTGTTGCCCTGTCCCCCCAGGCCCCCCGTGCCGCCGTCGGCGGAGGCGATCCCGGGAAAGCTCGAGATCCCTCCGTTTCCTCCCTGTTCGCCAGATCCGCCGTCGGCCGATCCCCCGGCTCCCGGATGGCCACCCTTCCCCACCAAGATCTTGAATCGGCGTCCGGCGTGGGCAGTCACGTCATTGATCGTGACCGCCCCGGCAGAACCTCCGGCGCCACCGACCTGAGCAGAGACGCCATTCGCCGATGCGGCCGCTCCTCCTCCACCTCCACCACCGCCTCCACCGACTGCCACCACCATGTACGTGCCATTCTTTGGCGCGACCCACGTGCCTGACCGGGTGAAGAGGTGGATGTCACCAGGCACCAGACTCAGGTCGGCGGCACCCGGTTGGGATGTCGGTTTGGGAGCAGCGGACACAGCCACCTCTGCAGTACCCTCAGCGGCGAGTGTCAGGAGGTTGATGGCGCCGATCGTCAAGAGAGCTCTTGCAAGGTAATGCGGTCGAGGCCGGGCCAAAGGGACGCTGCGATGTCGCCGATGAAAGCCGGTCGTAACCGTACGTCGATGCATCGAATGCTGCTCCTCGGTTTCGCGTGTGAGTGGGGATCTGGCGATGGTGGCGAAGGGTGGGCTGGGGGATGACGGATGGTAACGCACTGGCACTTGTCGCCGCTGCAACTCGAAGCACGAGAAGTCCCTGCATCCGATCGCTATAGTTCGCGGGCGAGGACCGACCTATCAAGCCTTGTTCTTGTGGTGAAACAATTGTTGATCCAAGCGGGGAAGGCACGACGAAGGGGCAGCGACACATTTCCCATTCATGCGCGCCACAACAGCATCAATTTCCTGCGGCTCGTTCTGGCGTTCATTGTCGTCATTTCGCATGCCATCGCTTTGGGCAATGTTCACGTGCAAAATGGTGTCAATCAGAGCAGTTTTGGTCAATTGGCTGTGTACGGGTTCTTCGGCATCAGCGGGTACCTCATCGCAGGGAGCGTGTTGCGAAATTCCGTTGGGAGGTACATCTGGCAACGATTTCTGCGGATCCTTCCGGGATTTTGGTTTTGCCTCATCGTGACCGCCTTCGGGATCGGATTCGTTGCCTGCCGACTCATCCACCGATCGTGTGTGGAACGAGCTGCTACTTCTCCGCACCGGACAGTCCAATGTCGTACATCTATAGAAACGTCTTCTTGGATATGCGGCAGTATTCGATCGCAGGAACCCCACAGGGCGGTCCGGCCAGCGGGGTATGGGACGGGCCACTGTGGACCCTCGCGTACGAATTCTGCTGTTACCTTGTGATTGCCACTCTGTCGCTCGTCGGGCTCCTTCGACGCCCGGGCGTCGTGCTTGCGACGGCCTCAGCTGCGTGGCTCACCGTCATCGTGATCACGCTTGTCCCGAGCTGGAACGCGGACCTCAATCTGTTTTCGAATGACTCTGCAATGAATCTCGTTCGTTTTGCGGCAGCCTTCCTGGTCGGTAGTTGCCTCTACCTGTACCGAGATCGAATCCCGGATTCTGGATGGATCGCCCTTGGCTGGGCATCTGCTTTTTCGGAGGCCTCTGGTTGCCAACCGACGGCCATGTTCCGGATTTTGCGCTTACCTACTCCAACCTCTTGGTCCCGATCATCGCCTATCCGTTCTGTGGCTCGGAAAGCATCTTCCCTTCGACCGAGTCGGATCTCGCAATGACTACTCGTATGGAACCTACATCTTCGGATTTCCCATCACACCGTTGCTTGTGCTCTGGGGAGTAGAACGCTCCGGATTCGTCGCGTTTTCGTTCTGCGTCCTCGTGGGCACGGCGATCTGCGCCGCCGCGAGTTGGTGGCTCGTTGAGCGCCACGCGTTGCGTCTCAAGAGAGTCGCGTTCCCGCTCTCTATCGCAAAGGCGTAGCTCCGGTGCTTGCATGACTCGCCCCAGGGCTGCCTGCCTGGGGCCTCTCGGTCGCCATACCGGTGGCCACAATTGCCTACTCCGCCTGGCCGCGCACGTGCGCCGTGCAAGCTCATCTCCGCAGTTGAGGCTCTATCCTGGGTAAATGCCTTTCGTGACCGAGCCTTTTTGAACACCTACAACCAGCTGCCCGGGACGCTCATCGAGCGAACCTTCCGGGAACGCATCATTCTGGTGGGTGTCGTCTTCCCGGGGCTGACCGACGAAACGGTCGCCGAGGAGCTCGACGAACTGGCGCAACTCGTCGAAAGTGCCGGTGCCGATGTCGTCGGGCGGGTGGTCCAGCGCCGTAACGCTCCCGACGCGGCGACGTTCGTCGGTCGCGGCAAGGCCGAGGAGATCGCTGAGCTCAGTCGCTCCCTCGATGCGGACACGGTCGTCTTCGACGACGAACTGACGCCGGCGCAACATCGCAACCTCGAGAGGGTGTTCGGTCGCACGGCAATCGACCGGACAGCGGTAATCCTCGACATCTTCGCCCAGAATGCGCGCAGTCCCGAAGGCAAGGCGCAGGTGGAGTTGGCGTTGCTGCGCTACCGCCTGCCGCGTCTGCGGGGCCGCGGCACCGCGCTCAGCCAGCAGGCCGGTGGCATCGGCACGAGGGGGCCCGGCGAGACGCAGCTCGAGGTCGACCGACGTCGCCTCGTTCGGCGCACGCACAAGCTGGAGGCCGAACTGCGCGAGGTGGAGCGCACCCGGACCCTGCAGCGCCGCAGCCGCGCCCGCGGCCGGCACCGCGAGCTCGCTTTGGTGGGGTACACCAACGCGGGGAAGTCCACCTTGCTCAATCGCCTGACCGACGCCGGCGTGCCCGCGCAGAACAGGCTGTTTGTCACGCTCGATCCCCGCACGCGTCAGCTGTCGCTGCCGGGCGGCGAAACCGTGCTCGTGACAGACACCGTCGGTTTCGTCCGCAAGCTGCCCCACGAGCTCGTCGAGGCGTTCCGCTCCACCCTCGATTCGGTGCGGTTGGCCGACCTCATCGTCCACGTCGTCGACGGGACCGCGGCGAACGCCGAGGCGCAGATGTCGGCGGTGCGTGAGGTCCTGAGCGAAATCGGCGCGTCCGACGTGCCGGATCTGATCGTGGTGAACAAGGCCGATGCGGCACCGGACGAGGCGAAGGCCCTGGCGCACGCCCATGAAGGAGCGGTGCTCATCTCGGCCCGCACGGGAGAGGGAGTCGAGGACCTCTTGCGCATCCTCGGTGACCGCCTGCGTGGCTCGGACCGGGTGGTGCAGTTGGTCGTGCCATGGGCCCGAGGCGACGTGCTGGCCGCGATCCATCGTGAAGGCGAGGTGGTCGGTCAGAGCGACGGCGAAGAGTCAGCCACGCTCCAGGTGGTGCTCGACGACGTAGGACGGGCGCGTTTTGCCGAGTTCGTGGCGGCGCCGTGAGCTTCCGGCTGCCCCCGTACCCCTACGACCGTCTGGCGAATCTGGCCGATGTGGCCGCGGCCCATGACGGGGGCATGGTCGATTGCTCCATCGGCACGCCGTACGACCCGCCTGTGCCCGAAGTCGTGCGGGCTCTCGCGTCCTCGAACAGCGAGCGCGGATACCCCGCCTCGGCCGGTAGCCCCCAATTGCGCGAGGCGGCAGCCGCGTGGCTGGCGCGCCGCTTCGGGCTCCCTCCGGTGGCGCCCTCTGCCGTCGCGGCGTGTGTCGGGACGAAGGAATTCGTGGCGTCGGTACCGCATGTGCTCAGACTGCGCGAGCCGCTTCGGGACACGGTGCTCTATCCCGCCGTGTCCTACCCGACCTATGCCATGGGTGCGGAGCTGGCCGGTTGCCGTGCCGTCCCCGTCCCCACCGCGCCCGGACGCCTGGGCGGTCTCGACCTCGACGCCATCGACCCGGCCGACGCCCGGCGCGCCCTGCTGCTGTGGTCCAACTCGCCCTCGAACCCGACGGGAGGGCTGGGCGATCTCGGGGCGGAAGCTGCGTGGGGCCGGGCGCACGGCGTGCCCGTGTTCTCCGACGAGTGCTACGCCGAGTTCACCTGGGCCGGCCCGCCGTGCTCGGTGCTCCAGCACGGGTCGAACGGCGTGGTCGCCGTGCACTCGCTCTCCAAGCGCTCCAACCTGGCCGGTGTCCGGGTCGGCTTCTTCGCCGGGGATCCGGAGCTGGTCGAGTTCCTCCGGGCCGTGCGCCAGCACGCCGGGCTGATGGTGCCCGGTCCCGCCCAGGCCGCCGGTGTGGCTGCCCTGTCCGACGACGAGCACGTGGAGGCGCAACGGGCCCGCTATCGGGAGCGTCTCGTGTATCTGGCTGGCGTCCTCGCCGAGTACGGCTGCCCGGTGGACTTCCCCGAGGGCGGCTTCTATCTCTGGGTGCCGGTGGCGACCGACCGCTGGCCCGACGCCTGGGCCATGGCCGAGGCGTTGGCCACCGACGGCGGTGTCCTGGTGAGCCCGGGTGACCTCTACGGCGAGCAGGGCGCCGGACACGTCCGGGTGGCGGTCGTCCAACCGATGGAACGGTTGGCGCTGGTAGGGGAGCGCCTCGCTAGGGTGCGGCATGGCTGATCTCCAGGCGAGCATTGAGGAGTTGTGGGAACGCCGGTCGGAACTGTCGCCCGCGGACGGCGACGCCGCGGCGCTGGTCGACCAGGCCATCGAGCTGCTCGACTCGGGTCAGGCGCGGGTGGCCGAGGTCGACCCTGGCACCGACGAGGTTGTCGTCCACGAGTGGCTCAAGAAGTCGATCCTCATGCTCTTCTCGCTGCGCGGTATGGAGACGATCGAGGCCGGGCCGTTCGAGTACGCCGACAAGCTCCCGCTCAAGCACGGCTTTGCAGAGGCCGGGGTGCGCGCCCTGCCTGGCGCGTCGGCGCGCTGGGGTTCGTATCTCGCCCGCGGCGTCGTCCTCATGCCGTCGTATGTGAACATCGGGGCCTGGGTCGGCGCGGACTCCATGGTGGATACATGGGCGACTGTCGCCTCGTGCGCCCAGATCGGCGATCGGGTCCACCTGGCGGGCGGCGTCGGCATCGGGGGCGTACTCGAACCGCCCAACGCCGTTCCCGTGGTCGTCGAAGACGACGCCTTCGTCGGAAGCCGCTGCATGGTCACGGGAGGGGCGCGTATCGGCAAGGGTGCCGTGCTCGGTGCCGGCAGCTTCCTCGACCCGTCCATCCCAGTGATCGACGCGGAAACCGGCGAGGAGATCTCACGGGGAGTGGTGCCGTCGTGGTGCGTTGCCATCCGGGCCAGTCGGCGGCGCGAGTACCCCGGCGGTGAGTTCTTCGTTCCCTGTGTCCTTGTGATCAAACGTCTCGCCGAGGGTGAGCGCCACGACAAGGCGCAACTGAACCAGGTCCTGCGGGACCACGGCGCAAGTACCTGAACCGGTGGGCGATCTGCTGCGGGTCACCCGGGACCTGATGGCCGTGCCCTCGCCGAGCCGAGGCGAAGCGGCCCTGGCCGATCTGGTCGAACGAAGCCTTGGTGCCTGTCCGTGGCTCCGGGTCGAGCGGATCGGGGACAACGTCTTCGGCCGCACCGAGCTCGGCCACGACCAGCGACTCGTCGTGGCCGGACATCTCGACACCGTCCCGCCGGTCGGGAACGAGGTGCCGAAGGTGGAGGGCGACGTCGTGTGGGGCGTGGGCGCTTCCGACATGAAGGGCGGCCTCGCCGTCATGCTCGAGTTGGCCACGAGTGTGCGGGCACCGACCGTGGACGTCACGTGGTGCTTCTACGCCCGCGAGGAGATCGGCCGTGCGGAGAGCGGGCTGCTTGAGGTCTGGGAGGCGCGGCCCGACCTTCTGGCCGGCGACGCGGCCATCCTCGGCGAACCCACCAACGCGCTGGTCGAGGCCGGCTGTCAGGGGACGATGCGTGTGCGCGTCACTTTGCGCGGGGTACGCGCGGCATACGGCGCGTCCGTTTACCGGGCGCAACGCAGTCCACCGTCTGGCACCGTTGCTCCAGCGGGTCGCCGACTGGCCTGGGCGCGACGTCGTGTTGGACGGCTGCACGTACGCCGAGCAGCTCCAAGTGGTCGGCGTCGAGGGGGGAGTGGCAGCCAATGTCGTCCCCGACGAGGCGACCGTCACGCTGAATCACCGCTACGCGCCGGACCGGACGGCGGCCGAGGCCGGCGCCTTCCTGCTCGACATACTCGAGGGCACCTGGGATGCCCGCGACGGCGACCTCTGGGAGGTGCTCGACACCGGAGACGGCGCACCGCCCTCTCTGCATCACCCGCTCCTGCACTCCTTGGTGGCGAAGAGCGGCGGCCCCCCGAGGGCGAAGGTCGGTTGGACCGACGTGGCATCGTTCTGGGAGCACGGCGTGCCGGCCGCCAACTTCGGACCCGGGGACCCGTTGCTGGCGCATCATCCCGACGAACGGGTGTCGGCGGCGCAGCTGCAGCGAGCGCACGACACCCTCCACGCCCTTCTCAGCTGACACCGGGCGACCGCGCTAGCGGACGACGATCGTCCCCTTCATGTACTGATGGATGTTGCAGATGTAGCTGTAGGTGCCGGGCTTGGTCGGCGCCGTGAAGGTCTTCGTCTGGTTGGCACCGATGTCGCCCGTGTCGAACTGACCACCGCTCGCCGTCAACGTGTGGGTGACCGAGTCCTTGTTGGTGACGCTGACGGTCGCCCCTGGTGCGACCGACGCGCTCATGGGCGAGAACATGAAGTTCGAGATGGTGATGGAGGTCGTCGACGTCGCCCGGCCCGAGCTCCCGGTCGATCTGGACCTCGATGACGCCCCGGGCGCCGCGGCCGATGGAGAGGACGAGCCGCCACCGCTGCCGCAGGCGGCCAGGAGTAGTGCGGCCCCCAGGACCAGGACAACCGCACCACCCCTGAACCGCCGCATCGGTCCCCGCATCGCTCAGACCGCCTGCGATGTCGGGTTGAACGCCACTGGCGTGCCCGAGGAAGTCTGCGCGCCCGGATACATCCCGAGCACGTAGTAGAGGATGGCGATGTGCTGCATCTCGACCGGCTGGATCGATGACGACAGCTCAATGGCGGCAGTGCTCTTCAGCTTGGACGTCTCCGCCTGATAGGTCTGCGCGGCGATCGTCTCTAGGGTCACGGCCAGCTGCGCCAATCCCGCGACGTCTGTCACCTTGGCGAAGTCCGACTGCACCGTCGGCGTCAGTGAGGGGTTGGTCACCGTGACCGGCGCCTTCCCATGCGACTTCAGCACCGCGTTCCAGGCGTCGGCATGCTGTTGGTGCTGGCCCTTGACGGTCGTGGCGAAGGTGGCCACGGCGGGAGGCACCGTACCCAGTTTGCCAGCTGTCGCTGCCGACAGCCCCGACGTGTACGCGAAGACAGCCAGGTTTTCCAGGCTGGCGGCCACTGCGGCCACGGCCAGATCGCCGGTCAGTCCGTGCGGCGGGAACGCAGTCGCCTTGACGGACCGGTGCCTGCGCGTCGACGCCACCGCCAGTGTGGGTACGGCGCCGCCGCCGACAGCCAGGGCCGCGCCGCCGGCGACCGCCGCGCCCGCACCCATCAAGAAGGTGCGCCTGGTGGTGCCGCGCATTTCGGCCAGAGCCTGCGCCATGGCGGGCATGCCCACGTCGTGGTGGAGCTCGTCGAGCTCCACCGTCTGGTCGCGCAGCTCGCGCGCACTGCCCTCGTACGTCTTTGCCTTCTTCTTGCTCACTTGACGGCTCCTTGTCCCGCCGGGGCGGCGCTATTGGTCTTGTAAAATGCGTTCGGAAAGCCAACGCTGCCGGCCGCAGCTGGGAGCGTTGCGGCGGTGCCCGGCGACAGTGAGATCAGTTGCGGCGCGCCCGCCATCAAGAGCGCCTGTACGGCGAGAAGGACCGACACGTGCTGGGCCTCGATACCCATGATGCTGGCGAGGAGCGCCTTGTTCGTCTGCTTCTTCGCCAGCGCCGTGTCCTTGACGTAGGTCTCCGCGGCGATGTTCTCGAGCTCGAGCGCCAGCGCCACGACGCCCAGCGCCCCCTGAGCCGGCGTGGCCGAGCCGAGATGGGTCACGGCCTTCTTGACCACGGGGACGAACGCAGGATCCGGCTTGTGCTGGGCCTGGCCGCCGAGGTTCTTCACCGCGGCATTGAAGGCATCGGCGTGCTGCGCGTGCTGGCCCATCGTCACCTGGGCGAACTTGGTCACGACTGGGTTGGCCGACGAGCCGCCGATGTAGGGCAGGGTCAGTGCAGTCTTGTACGTCGAGACAGCGAGGTTCTCCAGGGAAGCGGCGGTCTGCAGGATCTGCACGTCGCTCGGACTACTGGCTGCCGCGGCCGAGGCCAAGGCGCCGGTGAGCACCGCGCCACCCGCGGTACCGAGGATGGCCGCAGCGGCGAGACTCGCCGCCAGCGCGCGGCTATGGGTCTCGTGAAACGCCTGATTCGCGGCCGGGTCGTCCTCTCGTAACGTCGGCGTCGAATCGACGAGTTCGTCGAGTCCGTCGCGTGTCGGACGCAGCGCATCCGACTGCAAGTCTTGCGATGCTTCGAGCAGCTCGGTGAGCGCTCGGGGATCTGCCGTCATGTTGCCTCCTCGCAATGTGAGTGACCATTGTTCGGAGGCGTCCGCGTGGCGGATGACGAAAATGCGTCAGATCAAGAAGTTCTTCACGACAGGAGTTGGTGAAAGTCGTGCCACGGCTCGTGTGAGCAAGTGCAAATCGTTCTGTCCCGGCAGTCGGTCGACGCGTCGGTCGATCCGCTGCAGGAGTTCCGCTCCCTTGCGTCCCTCGAACAAGTAGTGCACGAGGAAGCCGACCTCACGCTTCGGCATGACGCCCGATCCGACGGGACGCCACCAGTGTGAGAGCGCGAAGCGAGTCATCTTCTGCGCCTTGGGACTGTCGCCGAGTCGGCGCGTCGCCTCCGAGGCGTAGAAGTCGATGTGGCCACCTTCCTGCTTCATGATACGGCGCAGGAGCTCGCGCAGCGTTGGGTGCGCGGCCGCCTCGGCCAGGCGCGAGTACCCCGCCTGCGTTGTCCATTCGTTGATGGCACCCCACGTCATATGCAGTGCGAGAAAGGCCCGGCCGGCGAAGGCCGCTGAGGCGATGGTGCTCAGCGAACTCGTTGCCTGGCGCCGGCGGCGGCCTGTGCGGAGCGCGGCGATGCGCGGCGCTCCGGCCTCTTCGCCGTGGGCCTCGAGCACGTGCCCGATGGCCTCGCCGTGCCACATCTCCTCGAAGGACCAGCACGAGAGGAACGAGGTGATTGCCGGGTCCTGATGGGCCGGCGTCAACAGGAGGTCGCGCAGGTAGCAGATGGTGTGGAACTCGACGTCGTGCATGTACCGCAAGGAGCGCAGAGCATCTGGCGGCAGGGGCTGATCGCGGAAGTCATCGAAGTCGATGCCCTCCAGATCCAGGCGTCCTGCCCTGGCCTTGTAGGAATCGATGGTGGTTCGCATGGCGCCTACTATTCGAACCACACGTTCTGCCCGGATGGCCGAAATTGGTGACATCCAAGGTTGAGGGCGGATCCGAACAGGTGGGCCATGCCGCGTATCGACGAACTGAGCGATGCCCAGTTGGTGACCTCCATCGCCCGCTACAGCGAGGTGGCGCTCGCCGAGGCCTACCGCCGTCACGGTGGCGCCGTCTTCGGCCTGGCCAAGAGGGTCCTGCAGAATCCGACCGAAGCGGAGGACGTGACCCAGGAGGTGTTCCTCCGCCTTTGGAACCAGCCCGATCGCTTCGATTCCAGCCGCGGTTCCTTGCGCTCGTTCCTGCTCGCGCAGGCGCACGGCCGTGCCGTCGACGCCGTGCGCTCGTCGAGCTCACGGCGCCAGCGCGAAGAGCGCGATGCGTTGCGCACCGCCGAGGCGCCCTACGACATGCAGCGGGAGGTCTGGGACCTGGCCGTGGCCGATCAGGTGGCCCAGGCGATGGGGAGGCTCCCCGAGGAAGAACGCCGGGCCATTGAGTTGGCCTACTTCGAGGGACGGACTTACCGAGAAGTGGCGCAGTTGCTCGACCAGCCCGAGGGAACGATCAAGAGCCGGATCCGCAACGGCATGCGGCGTATGCGCGCCGTGCTCACCGAAGCAGGCGTGCGGGGGGTGGACGCGTGATGTCGCACGACGAGGCCAGCGAGCTTCTCGGGGCGTATGCGCTCGATGCCGTCGACGGCGACGAGTACGTCGAGCTCGAGGCGCATCTCGACTCCTGTCCGCGCTGTCGGGCCGAACTCGACAGTCTGCGCGAGGTCGCGGCCGGCATGGGGAACTCCGTGGAACCGCTGCCCGAAGGGTTGTGGTCCCAGATTGCCAGCAAGCTGCCCGAACGCCGGGGGGACGACGAGCCCCCGCCCATGCCCCGGTTGGCACGGCAGGGTGCATCGCCGTTCCGCTCGCCCGGCGAAGGGGCGAGGCGCCGCCGCCCTTCCGCCGTCGGCGTCGTCAGCGCCGTCGCCGCGGCCGCAGCCGCCGTGGCCGTCGTCCTCGGTATCGGGCTGGTGCACGCCAACGACAAGGTCTCGAGCCTCCAGTCCGCCCAGGGCAGGCCGTCCTCGGCGACGGTGGCGGCCGCACTGCGCGCGCCCGGGCACCGGGTCGTCATGCTGGAGTCGCCGTCGGGCGCGCAGCTGGCTCGGGTCGTGGTGGTGCCGTCCGGGCAGGGTTACCTCGTCTCGTCGAAGCTGCCGGACCTCAGTCGCGACCAGACCTACCAGCTGTGGGCGATAGAGGGGAACCAGCCGATCTCGCTCGGCCTGCTCGGCACGTCGCCCCGCCAGGCGGCGTTCACCATGGCCGGCTCGACCATGCCCTCCCACCTGAGCATCACCGCCGAGCCGGCGGGCGGATCGGTCTTCCCGACGGGCTCCATCATCGCCACCGGGACTATCTGACGCCGCCACCCAGCTGTTAGGTTCGCTCCCCATGTCCGAGCAAGAGGCACCCAAGAAGCGCAAGCCCATCGAGATCTTCGCCGACGCAGAGCCGATCAAGTTGGGCTCCATGCTGCTGACGCTGGTGGAGCCGCATCGTGGCCATGAGGTGGCCTACAACCGCTGGTACGAGCGGGACCACTTCTACTCGGGCTGCATGGTGGGCCCGTACAATTTCGCCGGCCGCCGTTTCGTCGCCACCGCCGACCTGAAGGCGTTGCGTGACCCGGACGCGTCGGCCATCACGGGTGAGCCGGCCCGCGGTTCCTACATTTCCGCCTACTGGGTTCTCGACGGCTACTTCGATGTCTGGAACAAGTGGGCGCTGCGCCAGGTCAATGCGCTGCACGCGGCCGGTCGCATGTTCCAAGAGCGCGACCACGTGCACACGCTTCTCTACAACTATCAGTGGGAGCACCGGCGGGATCCCGATGGCGTGCCGGTGGAGCTCGCACTCGACCATCCCTACCGCGGCTTCGTCACCGTCTTCATCGACCGTGACGACGCCGTCTCCAACGAGGAGCTGTGGGCATGGCTGCGCACCGAGCACCTGCCCGCCCTCATGCCCGGCAGCGACGCCGACCTCGTTGCCGCCTTCACGCCGATCGCACTTGAGGTGGATGCCCCCGGTGACGTGCCCCGCGAGAAGGCCCGAGACAACCGCACGGTGCTGCTGTGGTTCCTCAACACGCCACCCGAAGTGGCATGGGAGCCGGTGATCGCCCAGCACCGCCGCCAGCTCGAAGCGGCGGGCAAGGGCACGGTAGTGGCTGCCCTGCCCTTCATCCCGACCATCGTGGGCACCGACACCTATACCGACAAGCTCTGGGCGGACTGACGCGGGTCTGGTCCGGGAGGACGGGTGGGTGCCGCGCCTCAGGCATGGTGATCGGGGGAACGGTGTGACCAACTCTCAACAGGTTGCATCTGCTGTCTGTTGGGAGTTCGCGGAGAGATGTGTCGGGTCAGGCCTTGATGTGCCGTGACCCCAACCCGCGTCATCCCCGGGCCAGGATCTCCAGGTGTGTGATGACGAAGACCGCATCGTCGGCGTCAGCCCAACGCACGAAGGCCTCGGCGATCCGCTCGAGCTCGACCGTGTCGCTGAGGCCGTATTCGACGGCCTGCTCGGCGAAGCGCGAGTAGCGCACCCGGTCAGCCCACAACCCGCCCCACCACGCCCGCGCCTCGGGGTCGGCGTAGGTCCACGTCGAGCTCGACACGGTCACGTCGGAGAATCCGGCCGCCCGCGCGTGGCCGAGGAGCCGGGGTCCGATGCGGGCATCGTGCCCGTTGCGCTCCGTGACGGCCAAGTAGAGCGCCAGCCAACGATCCAACACCGGGTCCGATGGGGCCCAGGCGAAGGTGCCGTAGTCCGAGTCGCGCGCGGCCAGCACGCCGCCGGGGTCGAGGACACGGCGCAACTCGACTAGCGCGGCGACCGGGTCGTCGAGGTGTTGGAGGACCTGGTGCAGGTGGACCACGTCGAAGGAGGCGTCGGGGAAACCCAGGGCGAAGAGATCGGCCACCTCGAAGCGCAGGTTCTCCACGCCCAGGCCACTGGCATGCTCCTGGGCCTGGGCCACCACATCGGCCGCCGCGTCCACCCCGATCGCCTCGCCGGGCGCGACCAGAAGGGCCAGATCGCTTGTGATGGTGCCGGGTCCGCAGCCCACGTCCAGCAGGCGCTGACCCGGGTGCAGATGGGGGAGCAGGTAGGCACTGGAATTCTCGGCCGTGCGCCACGTGTGGCTGCGCAAGACGGACTCGTGGTGCCCGTGTGTGTAGGTCATGCGTACATTGTGGCGTGCCCGAAATGCCCGAGATGCAAGCGCTGTCCGAACGCCTCGACGCTCTGTTGGCGGGGTCCACCCTCGACCGCGCCGACCTGCTGGGGTTCTCCTCCCTCAAGACGTACGCGCCGACACCGGACGAGCTCTACGGGCACACGCTCCTCTCGGTGAGCCGGCGGGCCAAGTACCTCGTCTGGGCGTTCGACGACGGCAACAGGATGGTCCTGCATCTGTCGCAGGCGGGACGGCTCGATATCGAGGACCCACCGAAGAAGACGAAGCCGCGCGGCGCCGTGGCCCGCTTCACCTTCACCACCGCCGGCCCTTCGCCGTCGCGCGTCGGTGTGCTCGTGCGCGAATACGGCACGCAGCGCAAGGCATCGTGGTGGATGCTGGCACCGGGCGACGACGGGCCCCTGTCCGGGTTGGGTCCCGAACCGGGCAGCGACGAGTTCGCCGCCTTCATCCGCACCAGCGACTCCCGGCGCCACCTCACCACCGACCTACGTGATCAGCACGTGGTGGCGGGAATCGGTCGTGGCTGGGGCGATGACATCCTGCACCGGGCCAAGTTGTCGCCGTTCGCCTCGCTTCGTTCCCTCAGCCCGGACCAACGCGAGGCACTGCTCACGGCGGCGAACGAGGTGTTGTCCGACGCGCTCGAGCTCGAGCGCGGCCGGCCGGGCGGGCTGTCGGAGTCCAAGCTCGGCGGCCGGTTCAAGGTGCATGGACGTTTCGGCGAACCGTGCCCGACGCCCTGTGGGGACACGCTCGAACGCGTGTCCTTCGAGTCCTACGAAATGGCGTACTGCCCGACCTGCCAGACGGGTGGCAAGGTGCTGGCCGACCGTCGCCTCTCGAAGCTCCTCAAGTAGCGGTCCTCGCTGTCCGCCCGCGCGTCGACCGACCTTTTTTGGGGCCCGCTAGTTCAGCTGGCGCACCACGGTCACCACCTTGCCGAAGATCGTGACCTCGTCGGGCCCGTCGAAGATCATCGGCTCGTAGGCGGTGTTGGCCGGTGTCAGCACGACTCGGCCGTTCCTGCGGCTGAAGGTCTTGACCGTGGCCTCGCCGTCGTTGATGCCGGCCACGACGACGTCGCCGTTGTCGGCCTCGGGCTGCTGGCGCACCACGACGTAGTCGCCGTCGAAGATGCCGGCGTCGGTCATGGAGTCACCCCGGACCCGCAGCATGAAGGAGGGACCGCTGCCGGTGAATTGCTCCGGCATGGGGAGGAGCTCCTCGATGTTCTCCTCGGCCAGCACACCCGTTCCCGCCGCCACCTCGCCCACGAGCGGCACGTTGTGCACCGCCGAGGCCGGCAGCCGGGACGACGTGTCCGGGTCGAAGTGCACCTGGATGGCCCGAGGCTTGCTCGGGTCCTTGGAGAGGTAGCCCTCCCGCTGCAGCACGGCCAGGTGCGTGTGCACCGTGGCCGAGGAGGCCAGCCCGACCGCCTCGCCGATCTCACGCACCGAGGGCGGGTAGCCCCGGTCGCGCTGGCAGTCGGCGATGTAGTTGAGGATCTGCAGCCGCTTCCCGCTCAGGACCTCGGCCATCGGCGTCTCCTTTGGTGCCCACCCCGGCCTGCTGCCGGGCCCCTCCCGGGGGCGAACATCCGTTCGTGACGGACCAACATACCGAAGCGGGCGCCGCAAAGCAAACATCTGTTCGACGACCCTTTCCCGCCCGGGTGGCCGCAGGACGGCTCTCAGGCGGGGACACGGCAGGCGTGGGGTGGA
This sequence comes from uncultured Acidimicrobiaceae bacterium, assembly GCA_963782415.1. Lineage (GTDB taxonomy): Bacteria > Actinomycetota > Acidimicrobiia > Acidimicrobiales > RAAP-2 > Bog-473. The sequence continues at coordinate 144,751 of CAWAJT010000007.1, forward strand.
TTGTCACATCGCTTTCGTAGGGTGATCCCGTGGTGCGAACAGCTGTTCGAGAAATCGGTTGACGGCGAACAGGTGTTCGTGATCCAATGTCGGGGACGGCGAACAGGTGTTCGAAAGAGGGAGACGTCATGACGGTCGCATACGAGCTCGAGTACGTGGAACACCGGCCCCGGCTCTACGTCGTGCCCGACCACCCGACGCGGACAGCACCTTCCCCCCGGGTGCGCCGCCGCCGGGTGGTCGTGGCCGCCTTTGTCATCGGCCTGTTGGTCCTGCTCGCCCTGCCGATCCGGTCGCTGGGCGGGAGCACCCTGGCCCAGGCGGCGCCGGCACACGGTCAGGAGTACGTCGTCAAGGCCGGCGACACCTTGACCTCCATCGCCGACCGGGCCGACCCGGCCCACGCAGCCTCGTTGACCGGGCAGCTCGTTCGGGAGACCGGGACGAACCTGGTTGTGCCCGGGGAGCGCATCTTCATTCCCTGACTATCGTCGGCGGTGTGCGGTGTCCCTGGTGTGGTGTCGATGACGACCGCGTCGTCGATTCACGCCAGGCGGAAGATGGTGGAGCGATTCGCCGCCGTCGCGAGTGCCTCGGGTGCGAGCGTCGCTTCACGACGTTCGAGCGAGTCGAAGAGGTCCCGCTCTGGGTGGTCAAGCGCAGTGGCTTGCGAGAGCCCTTCGATCGGGCCAAGGTGATCGAGGGAGTGCGATCGGCCACCAAGAACCGGCCCGTCACGCCCGAGCAGATGGAGGAGTTGGCCCAGGGCGTGGAGGACGCGCTGCGGGCGCTGACCACCGAGCCCAGCAGCCAGCAGGTCGGTGTGGCCGTCCTCGAACGGCTGCAGAGCCTCGACGATGTGGCCTATCTCCGTTTTGCCAGCGTCTACAAGGGCTTCGAGGAGGCAGGCGACTTCCAGCGCGAGGCCGGACTGCTCACCAAGACCACGGAGCCGAAGCGGAAGTGATGGACGAGACGCCCGGCATCGTCCTGGCCGTCTACGCACATCCCGACGACGCCGACGTCGCCTGCGGCGGCACCCTGGCCCGGTGGGCCAAGGCCGGTGCAGCGGTCCACCTCGTGGTCTGCACCGATGGGGGCAAGGGCACGACCGACCCCGCCGTGGACCCGGTGCAGCTGGCGGCGGAGCGGGCCGCCGAACTGGAGTCGTCGTCAGCCCTGATCGGCCTGGCCACCGTGGAGAACCTCGGCTTCCCGGACGGGGAGCTGCCCGACTCCGACGAAGTCCGGCGCACGCTGGTGGAGCGGGTTCGCGCTTTGCGTCCCGACGTCGTGTGCGGCCACGACCCGACGGCCGTCTTCTTCGGGCAGGACTACTTCAACCACCGCGATCACCGCATCGCCGGTGCGGCTCTCTTGGACGCCGTCGCACCGGCGGCCGCGCTGCCGCACTATTTCCCCGGCGCCGGGCCGGCGCACCAGGTTCCCACGGTCCTCCTGTCGGCCACGCTCGAGCCCGACGAGTGGGTGGACATCTCCGACACCGTCGAGGCGAAGGCGTCTGCCGTCGAGTGCCACCGGACGCAATTCGCGGGGCAGGACGGATGGGCCGGCGAAGCCGTGCGCCGCCGCGCCGCCGAAGAGGGCAAGCGGGCCGGCGTCGCGTACGCCGAGGGGTTCCGCCGGTTGAGGCTCGGTGGCTGAGCGGCCGAGCCTGCCGACCATTCTGCACATCGACATGGACGCGTTCTTCGCGTCGGTCGAGGTGCTCGACGACCCCTCCCTGGCCGGAAAGGCCGTGATCGTGGGAGGCGCGGGTGCGCGCGGCGTGGTCGCCTCGTGTACCTACGAGGCGCGCCGCTACGGGGTGCATTCAGCCATGCCGTCCGTGCGGGCTCGCCAGCTCTGCCCGCAGGCGATCTTCCTCGCCGGTCGCCACAGCCGCTACGCCGAGGTCAGCGCGGCGTTGCACAAGGTGCTGACCGACGTCACGCCCATGGTCGAGCCGATCGGCCTGGATGAGGCGTTCATGGACGTCGCCGGTGCGGTCCGCCTGCTCGGGCTGCCGGCAGACATCGCCCGCGGCCTCCGTGGACGTGTGCGTGACGAGCTCCATCTCGAGTGTGCCGTCGGGGTCGGTCGCTCCAAGATGATCGCCAAGTTGGCCTCCCGCGCCGCCAAGCCACGCGCCAGTCGCTCGGGCCTCGAGCCCGGGACCGGTGTGTATGTGGTGGAGCCGGCGGACGAGCTCGCGTTCTTGCACGGGCACGACGTGGAGGCATTGTGGGGCGTCGGCCCGGCCACAGCCAAGCGGCTGCACGACCTCGGCGTGCGGACCGTGGGCGACCTGGCCGCTCTCCCGCTCGACACCGTCGTGCGACGCCTCGGGAAGGCTAACGGGGCGCACCTGGCCGCTTTGTCGCGCGGGGAGGATCCCGACCCGGTCAACCCGAATCGTCCCAACAAGTCGATCGGGCACGAAGAGACCTTCAGTCAGGACCTCGTCGACCCCGACGAGCTCGAGCGCCACGTGCTGCGCATGGCCGAGTCGGTGGCGACCATGCTGCGCGGTGCGTCGAGTTCGGCCAGGACGATCATGGTCAAGGTGAAGTTCAAGGACCTGTCGTTGCAGTCGCGCGCCCATACGCTGGATCGGCCCATTTCGACCGGGGGCGCCATCGGACAGGTTGCGGCGGCGCTCCTGGCGAGCATCGACCCGGGCGAGGGAATCCGGCTCCTCGGAGTCAGCGCCTCCGGTTTGGGCGCCGGTGGGGTGGACCAGCTCTCCTTCGATCTCGGCGACGGGCTCCATGATGACAACCACAGCGCGACAGCGCGGGAGCAGTCGTGGGCCGAGGTCACGGCGACGGTCGATGCCATCCGCGGCCGCTTCGGTACCAGCGCCGTGGGCGCCGCCTCAATGGTGACCGAAGAGGGCGTGCAGGTGCCGGCGCGTCGTGACGCGCCGTGGGGTCCCGACGTCTAGCGGCTGGACGGCCCGGGGGGCCACCAGTGGATCCAGTAGCCGTGTGGGTGGGTGTCGGCCAGGCGCACGGCGGGCACGGCACCTGGTCCGACGTGCACCAGAGCGGTAGCCAGATCGGGACCCCGGTGTCGAATGGGTGACGGGGGTGTCGGCAAGCCGGGCGTCTCGAAAGGCGACTCGCAGTAGAGATAGTGCACGCGTCGGAACATGGCGAGTGCGGCGACCTGCTCGACCAGCGCACGCTGTTCGGACTCGCTCAGGTAGGCGGCGACCCAGGAATGGAAGACGACGAGGGGCCTGTCGCTCGCGATGGTGGCGGCCACCGTCGGCAAGTCCGTGAGCATGTTCCCGCGTTCGAGACGGGGCGGGTGCGCCGACGCCCGCACGTTCGCCAAGGCACCGCGCAGGCGACCGAACCGCACGGGGTTGTCAGGCCATTGGCAGGCCTGGAGCCAGCGGGCCTCGTCGTCGGAGAAGGGATCGACCGGCGACAGGTCGAGCCCGACTCGCTCGGCCATGCGCGGCAGGCGGAGGTCGGGGAGGTGGGAGACGTCGGGACGCGCTGTGCACGTCAGTGCCACGGCTTCGCCTCCGGTGGCGTGCGTCCGGGCACCGGCCGCCCGGACGGCGTCCCCGTCGGCGGCCCGGTAGGAGTAGGCGTAGTCGTCGAAGAGGAGGTTGAGTCCCGCCGACGTGCCGAGGTCGAGGAGAGACAAGGGTTCGCTCCAGCCGTACTGCGCCGCGATGTGACAGAGCCCCGGCAGCAGAGCGGTGCAGCGCCCGACCTCATTGGTCTGGGTCGAGCGGGTGGCGACGAGCTGTTCGATCTCGGCGCGGTGGGCGCGGCAGAAGTCGGTGAACGCGGCCGCGACGTCTCCGCTGCGCGGCGCTCCGAAGGGGACGCCGCGCACGAGGGCCACCGTGTCGTAGTAGGCGGCCAGCGGGTGGTCGGCTCCGGCCAGGAGGAGCGAGTGCACGGCGGCCAGGAGGAGCAGGGGGCGCCGCTGGGGGAGAGGCGCGCCGTCGAGGAGGGACAAGATGGCGGGGTCGTGGGCGACATCCCGGCAAATGGCGGGGTAGGTGCGCCCCCCGTCGCGCTCGACCGTGGCGGCGAAGGCGAGGAAGTGAGCCGTGAGCGGCTCGTCGGCGAGCATGCGCCGGCTAGAAGCTGGCGGGGAGCAACGGGCTGATGGCCCCGAAGAAGAACCAGAGCAGGACCAGCGTGCCGAGGGCGCCGACGCCGTAGATGAGCCAGCGCTGCCGACGGAAGCGATAGGCAGCGAAGAAGATCCCGGTTACGACGGCAGCCGTCAGGAAGCCCCACAAGATCGTGCTGGTGAGCCCGACGCCCGAATCGCCGGCCAGGCTCTGGCTGACCGGAGCGTCGTGGGTCTTCGCCTTGGTCTTGGTGGCCGGGAGGCCCGAATTCTGGAAGAGCTGGGAGTGGGCCAGCGTCGCCTGGACGATGAGCCGCGTCGTGGCGCTGAAGCGCGGATTACAGGTCGTGAGCGTCAGTTGGTTGCCGAGAACGTTGTTGATGACCGAGGTGTCACTCGGCGAGACCACGAAGCTCTTGGTGGTGTCGTAGACGAAGACACCCTGCAGGGTGGTGACCACGATGGGGTCGCCAACCTTGACCGAGTCAAGGTTGTAGAAGGGGTGGCCGTAGGTAGTCCGGTGACCGGCCACGGCTGCGTTGCCGGCCTGGCCGGGGAGCGGCGTCCCGGTGTAGTGGCCCGGACCCTTGCGCAGGTCTGGCGTGTTCGTGCCTTCGACGATGACCTGATTGAGCCCGATCACGGGGATCCTGATGTCGCCGACGGGGTTGCCCTCGGCCGGAGGTGTCGAATGGGGCGCAGCGACAGGAGGCCCCGTCGGCAACTTGTCGAGCGCCGATTCTTGCGCCAGCGCGTTGCGGATGGCGTCGTTGTCGGTCTCGTGCTGCAGTTGGGTGCGCAGGCCCGACTGCGTGCGCGCCTCTTGCACCGACGTGCCCCAGATCTGGTACGCCGTAAAGAGAAGGAGGAGAACCCCGAGTCCGATCAGGACTCTTCCAAGGATGTCGGCTACCCGCCGTAACGTGGACATCGCAGACAGAGGTTAGAGCGAACAGAGGCCGTACCTCGCTCGCCCCCCTCCTAAGGCTGGACGGTGACCAGCGTGCCGATGGGGGTCAATGGGTACACCACTTGGGCGTTGGCCACCGGCATCTCGACACAGCCGTCGCTTTGGGGGAAGCCGTAGGACGACCGGACGAATCCGTGCAGGGCGTCGCCGCCATGGAAGTAACTCACCCACGGGATGCCGGGGTCCGAGTAGTGCGAGCCATCGGGGTTGGTGCCGGACATTGTGGTGACGGTGTAGCGGACGTAGACGGGCCAGGTGCCGTTCTCAGTGGGGGCACCGGCGACACCCGTGTTGACCGGGGTGCTGTACACCGCGGCGCCGTCCTTGTAGACGGTGGCCGTCTGCGGTCGGGATTGGCTCACGAGGACGTAGTCCCATGGTAGGGCGTCGCCCTTCCCGCTTTGCACGTCAGCGAGGAGGTCTGTCCACACCTGTGGGCCCGCCAGGCCGTCCGTCTTCAGCCCGTTCTGTGACTCAAAGTTCATGATGGCCCCCTGCGTGATGACGTTGTTGGTGCCAGGCGTCCACAGCGTCTCGAGCGCGAGCGGCTGGTTCGGCCAGCGCCAGGTGAACGACCCGACCTGGTCGTTGCCTTCTTGGGTCGGCGACGTCAGTGGCGCGGCGGGGGTGAACGTCAATGGGAGATAGCCGAGCTCGGCCAGCAGTTGTTGGAGCCGGAGGGTGGAGCCGGGGGCGACGGTGAACTGAGTCGTGGACGATTGCACGAGGCGCTGCCCTTCTGAGCCAACGACACCTGACGACCCACCCGGGACCGTCACCGTTTCGGCGGCGCCCGGGACGAGCGGTCCCGTCGCCTGGTATTCGAGCAACGATGGCGACAGTACCGCCCATGAGCCGGCGACTGCCGGGGTGAGGGTCGGCATGGGGCTGCCGGGCGCCAGAGCGGTGGAGAACTGCACCGAGATGGTGGATCCCGCCGCGACATTGGCGCCACTGGGCGTCACGGACAGCACACGCAGGGCAGGGGGCGGAGCGGCCGGCGTGGCGGAGGCCTGACCGCTGTGCTGCCGGTCGATGGCGACGAAACCGCCGGCGGCCAGGACGAGCACGACAGCGCAGACGCCCACGATCACCCATCGCCGTGGTCCTCTTCTGGTGCGAACGTGTTCCCCCGCCATAGCAGCGGCATTCTACCGATGCCCAAGAGGCCTAAAGTCCCAATTCGGCCTAATTTCCTCGGTAATCTGCGAGAGCCGGCCACCGTCGGTCACTTTGGACCCGTCCGACTCACGGACATAGAAGGCGTCGACGACCAATTCGCCCAGCGTGGAGACCCGGGCGGAGACCACGTCGAGGCCCGCGTCGAACAGGGCGCGGGTAATTCTGTGAAGCAGCCCAATTTCGTCGGGTGCCCGTACTTCGAGCACCGTGGCCGTCTCGGACGCCTCGTTGTCGACGCTGATGTCGCTCCCGGGCAGGTGGGCGGCGGAGCCCCGGCGTAACGGATACACCCGTTCACGCTCGGAGAGGAGTTCGCCGATGGCCACGCTGTCGGAGAGGACCGCCGCCAGATCCTGACGCAGCTTCGCCGTATCGGGCCATGTGCCGCGAGCCACCTCGACGGTGAACATCTCGACGGCGACGCCGTCCTCCCCACTGACGTTGGCCGCCCGCACGTCCATACCGTTGAGCGCCAGTGCACCGGCGACAGAGGAGAAGAGACCCGGCCGGTCCGGCGCCGCCACGATCACGTTGGGTGGTTGGAGCGAAACCGATGGCAGTCCCGTGTCGCGCACCTCCGCCATGAGCTCGCGGTTGGCCGCCACAATCCGGTCCAGCGCGGCAGGCTCGGGCTCGCCCTGGAGCACGCGGTCCGTACGGGCGACGAGGTCGGCGACCAAGCCTGCCTTCCAGGCTCCCCACGCCGACGGGCCGGTGGCTTTGCTGTCCGCCTCGGTCAATGCGGCCAGGAGGTGGAGTGTGAGGGGGTTGCCGACTGCTCGGGCGACGCGGGCGATGGTGGTCGGATCATCGAGGTCGCGCCGCGTCGCCGTGTCGGGCAAGAGGAGATGGTTGCGCACGAGGTCCACGAGCACGGCGACGTCGGCAGGAGGGAACCCCATGCGGGTGGCGATGGTGTCGACGATCTCGATGCCAACTGTGGTGTGATCGCCGGGGAAGCCCTTTCCGATGTCGTGCAGGAGGGTGCCGACGAGGAGCAGATCGGGTCGCTCGACGCTGTCGGTCAGGGTGGCGGCCAGCGCTGCTGCCTCGAGGAGGTGACGATCGACCGTAAAGGTGTGGTACGCGTTCCGTTGCGGTTTGTTGCGCACCGCCGCCCATTCGGGAATGAGCCGTACCAGCAGACCGTGTTGGTCGAGTGACTCGATCTTGTCGATGGCGGGCTGACCGAGCGTCAGGAGCGCGACGAAGGCGGTGCGTACCTCGTCCGGCCACGGGTCGCCCGGTGGGGGCATCCGGTCGGCCAGGCGGTGTAGTGATCCTCTGGCAATAGGGCGGTCGAGTGCTGCTGCCGTGGTGGCTAGCCGCAAGGGGAGCGACGCGTCGGTCGAGACAGGGGCGAGCGAGCTCAGAGCGATCTCGCCGTCGACGTCGACCAGGTCCGGGCCGAGGTCCTCCGGAGGGGGTGGCGCGCCATGGTCGGACTGAGCCCGGCGGAATCGGCGCTTCGGGGCCGGAGTCGGGTCCCATAGCCTGCGCCGACGCCACACGTCGTCGCTGACCCAGGCGATCTGCCGGCCGGCGGTTGAGACGGCAAGCATCAGGGCGTCGGCATCGGCGAAGCCGAGCGCTTCCGCCACCTGGTCCTGGTCCTGCAAGAGGAGCTTGTCGTGCTCGCGTTTAGCCAGCCGGTGCAGCTCGACGCGGATGTCGGTGAGCAGCGCGGTGGCGCCATGAAGGGAGTCCAAGTCCGCGTAGTCGGCGAGCAACGGAGCGAAAACGGAGATGGCGCGCAGGACGTTGACGTCGCGCAGCCCACCGTGACTCTCCTTGAGGTCGGGTTCGAGGAGGAAGGCCACATCGCCCGCGCTGGCGCGACGGTCCGCCATCTGGGTCTCGAGGAGTGGCAGGTAGCGGGCACCGAGACGATCCCGCCAGGCCGCGCGCGCTTTGTCCAGAAGCGGATCCGCGATCCTCGACTCGCCCCAGACCAACCGCCCGTCGAGGAGACCCAGCGCCACCCGGACGTCTTCTGCCGCGACGCTCAGGACCTCGGAAGGTCGCCGGACCGAATGGTCGAGATGCACTCCCTCGTCCCACACTGGGTACCAGATGGCATCGGCGACCGACTTGATGTCCCGGTGGCCGTTGTGGACGAGCACGACGTCGAGGTCGCTGAAAGGGCAGAGGGAGCTGCGGCCGTACCCTCCGACAGCGATCAGGGCCAGGTGGCGTTTGACGTCGCCCGCCGCCCGTTCCGCCAGGCCCGAGAGCCACGCGTCTGCGGCGGCTGCGTACTGTCGGCAGAATGCCTGGCCACGCAGCCCCGGCTGGGAGAGCAGACTGCCGCGCCGGTCTCGCAGTGATGTCTCGGCAGCCATGGCGGGAACGTAGCATTGGGTCTGTGAGCAGAGACGTGGAGAGCACAGGCGGCAAGACCCCCATGACCTTCACCCATGCCGTCGCCATGACGGTGGTGGGCGTCGTCGGGATTGTCGTGGCCTTTTGGATCCTGAGCAGCCTGGTTGGCATCTTTTTCTTCTTCGTGAAGATCGCGGTGGTGATCGCCCTGATCGCAGGCGTGTTCTGGCTGGTGTCCCGCTTCCGGAACTAGGCATGGATGGGCCCGCGGACCAACTGAGGTCCGAGGCCGAGAGCGGGGAAGGAAGGCCGTTAGGCTGGCCGCCCGTTCGTAGCGAGACGCGGCGGCGTGGCCGAGTGGTTTAGGCAGGGGCCTGCAAAGCCCCGTACGGCGGTTCGATTCCGCCCGCCGCCTCCAGTTGTTGTCCCTGTTGAGAGCCCATCCGGGTGGGGGGGGGAGGGGGAGGAGAAAGAGAAGGGGGAAGGGAAAGAGGAGAGAAGGAGGGAGAGAAGAGGAGGAAAGGGAGGAGGAAGGGGGAAGAGAGGGAAAGAAGAGGGAGGCGAGGCGGGGGTGGGAAATGAGGAGAGAGGAGAAGAGGAAGAGCGGGGGAGGGCCGGGTAGAAGTGGAAGGAGGGAGAGAGAGAGGTGAAAGAGGAGGTGAGGAGGGATGGAAGAGGGGGAGGAGAAGGAAGTGGGAGAGGGTGGTGGGGAGCGGGGTGGTGGGGAGGAGGGAGAGGGGGGAAGGAGGTGGGGGAGGGGGATGGGGGGGTGCGGAGAGGCGGGGGCGGCGAGCAGGGCCGCGCGAAGGTGCGCGCGGCGGGGCGGTGCGAGTCACAGGCCAGTGCGGCCGCCACTCTGAGACCGTGCGACAGCAAATGGAGGTGGGATAGACGTCCTCAATGCGAATCGAGCGCATGCCACGCCCATGCCACATGCTGAGGTGGGTCAGGCCGATGTCTTGTGACTCTTCGGATCAGGGCGGAGTCCCGCATCTCACCTGACGACATCGATCCAGGATTCTCCGGTTTGGCTTGCCGACGCAGAGGAGAGTCCAGATCCTCTGGACCCGGAACCGCTGAGGGGGACTGATTCAGGGGCTCGCGGACGACGGCTCGGTCACGAAGTCGATGAGCCGCTCGACCGCGCCGACCAGCGCGGGCTCGAGGTCGGCATAGCTGTGCACCGATCCGAAGATCCGCCGCCAGCAGGTGGCCTGATCGGGCTCGCCCAGCGCTCGGCAAATGCCGGTCTTCCAATCCTGGCCTTTGGGAACGGTTGGCCAGTGAGTCAATCCCACCACCGCCGGCCTGACCGCTTGCCACACGTCGACAAAGGGGGTACCCGTCACAAGTACGTGGGGATGCGCCACTTCCTCGGCCAGCCGGCTCTCCTTGGTGCCGGGAACCAGGTGGTCAACCAAGACGCCCAGGCGACGGCCCGGTGCCGGCCCGAAGGCCGCTGTCTCGGCGGCCAGATGGTCGATCCCGTCCAGACGTTCGACCACCACCCCTTCCGCCCGGAGGTCGTCTCCCCAGACCCGCTCGACCAGCAATGCATCGTGGATCCCCTCGACGAGGATTCGACTGGCCCGAGCAACCCGGGCCTGACGGCCGCCGACAGCCACCGAACCAGATGCAGTGGGCGAAGGGCGAGTGGATGCGACTCGAGGCGGGACGAGGGTTGCCACTCGCCCCCCGGCGACGAAGGCCCCCGGCAGCAAGTTGAACATCCGCACCTGACCTGACTGGGACCGCAGCGTCACGACGTTGGCGCGGAAGTCCACCACCCGGCCGGCAAATACCGAGGCACGGTGGGTCACCGCCAGTCCAGCCACCGCCTCCACTTCGGGGTGGCGATTAGCTTCGGCACGGACCCTCGCCGCGAGGGTCAGCCGTGATGTCGGCCCAAGGATCGGACGTGCGGCTCACGGCGACGACGGTAGCGGACGCCCAGTCGCGTCCATCGGATGGCACTTTCGAACCGCACAGTTGAGCGGAAATCGAAGAGTCGCTCATACGGTCTTTCTCGTCGTCCCATGCGTCAAAGGGTCAATCATCTGAATCGGGTGTCCCATAACGCCGTCAGGTAGGTGGGACGGTTCGAATCCTCTTTGAGTCAAGACCCCTGTTTCGGGTGTATCCAGGCGCGACGAATCGAGCCGTCGCCGGAAGGCACGACGGCGTAGGGTCTCTCTGGGTTCGGGAGTGACTTCGTCGAAGAGCCGGCCGCACAGGGTGAAGAACCGGTCACGCAGACATGGAGTCGTCCCTGAGTGTCCTCCCGGACCCCCTATCGGGCGTCGAGAAGAAGCTGCCGATAGACGGCGTTCGAGATTTGACGTTTGAGGGAACGCAGCGCTTCCTTCTTGGTGAACCGCCCCGGGTTTCGTGACTACTCGCTGGTTTGGGTAACCGCCGCTATGGCGGGTGCTGACTGACGGTAGTAGGTGGCTTCGAACTCTGCCGGCGTGACGTAGGAGTTGTCGTCGGTGATCTCTCCGTGCAGCCGGCGGTGGTTGAACCAGTCGATGTAGCCGAGAGTGGCGAACTCGACGTCGTCGAGGCCCCGCCACGGCCCTTGGGGGTAGATCAGCTCCCACTTGTAGAGGCTGTTGAAGGCCTCGGCCATGGCGTTGTCGTAGCTGTCGCCGGTGGATCCGACGGAAGCGACGATGTCGTTTTCGGCCAGGCGCTCGGAGTAGCGAATTGCCAAGTACTGGACCCCCTTGTCGCTGTGATGGACCAGGCCGTCGAGGACCTGGCCATCACGGGTGCGGTTCCACACCGCCATCTCGAGAGCGTCGATGGCGAGATCCGAGCGCAACGACTCGGAGATCTGCCAGCCGACCACCATGCGCGAGAACACGTCGATGATGAAGGCGGCGTAGACCCAGCCGGCGTGCGTCTTGACGTAGGTGAGGTCGGCCACCCAGAGCCGGTTTGGCTCGTCGGCATGGAACTGGCGATCGACGAGGTCGGCAGGGCGGTGCTGGCGTTCGTCCGAGCGGGTGGTGACCTTGTAGGCCCGGCCCCGGCGGGCGCCAGAGAGTCCCAGGTCACGCATCAGGCGCTCGACGGTGCAGCGGGCCACCCGGACGCCCTCTCGGTTGAGCTGGGTCCAGATCTTGTCGGCTCCATAGACCTCGAGGTTGTTGCCCCAGACGCGCAGGATCTCTCCCCGCAGCTCCTCGTCGCGCACGGCTCGGGCCGACGGCAGCCGCTTCTTGGCCGCCCAATAGGTGTTCGGGGCGATCTTGCATCCGTGCTCTGAGAGCACCCGGCAGATCGGCTCGACCCCGAACCGGTGACGGTGGTCGTCGATGAAGGCGACTATCTGGGCGGTTGCGGGTCGAGCTCCCGCGCAAAGAAAGCCGAGGCCGCCTTCAAGATCTCGTTGGCCCGGCGCAACTCGCGGTTCTCACGCTCGAGTTCTTTCATCCTCGTGCGCTCGTCGGTCGTCAGCCCCGGACGGGTTCCGGCGTCGGTCTCGGCCTTGCGGACCCAGATGCGCAGACTCTCGTGGTTCACCTTGAGCTTCTCAGCAATCGACTGGATCGCCTTCCACTGCGACGGATACTCGCCCTGGTGCTCGAGCACCATGCGCACGGCCCGTTCCCGGAACTCGGGAGGGTACGGCGGGCGGGGGTTTCTCTTGTGTTCTGACACTGCTCCATCCTCTCAAAGGAAAGAGCAATCACCATTCCCGGGGCGGTTCACAGTGGGCGGATCTGTCGGGCTAGGAGGATACTCGTCCCCGACGGTGGCCAATGGTGTGCTCTATGTAGGCGGAAATCAATTCGGGTTTGGAGGGTCGCTCTACGCGTTCGACGCCGCTGGCCGACTTGATTGCACGGGCGTTCCCATGACGTGTGCACCCCTGTTTGCGTATTCCCTAGGTTCGCCGAACTATTTGTTTTCTGATCCGACCATCGCCAACGGGACCGTCTTCGTTCGTGGAGCCATACTCATTGAAGGCGACACGAACTTTGTGGGTCTCCGGCTACCCTGATTGAACTAGGTCGACACGTTGCTGAACCGAGAAAGAACTGACAACTCGGTCGACCTCTCGGTGGTGCCCCGGTTCGCCGGACCTGGGCGCACCTTCGGCACGATCGGGGCAGGGGTCCCAACATGGACCTCTGGCATTCCGAAATACAGTTGCTGTCGCGTCCATCGACCTCAGTGATCGCCAAGTCCACGATGTGGCGTGTGCGGAATGTGGTCTCAACTACAAGTGGTGGTCGTCTTCCCCTCTCAGGGTGGGGACCTATTCGGTTGTAAGCGTCCTGTGTCATGGCCACCCGAAGGACGAAGTCTGGCTCGATGCCACCCTCGGCTCATGGGAGGAACCATTTGCTGACCACGTCACTTTCTCCTGCCGTATCAACAGCGAGGGAGCGGGACTTGTGGACGCTCTGGAGGCGGGAAAGGGCGAGCCGGACTACTACGGCCAGCGTCTAACGAGGGCGCAAGGAGTTGGACAATCCGGACTTGTCCTCTCTCTGGGAGCTGGTGGACCTCGCAGTCACGACCGTGCCGGAGGTGCGGAGACTGACGAAGTAGGGGTGCCCCAGAACGCCGGGACCGGGTGTCACCATGCGGCACACAGGGAGCGGTGCGCTTAGAGGCGCCTTGGCACAAGCGCCGACGTCGATCGTTGACCCTTCGCCGACAGCAAAGTCCGGCACGCGCAAGAACCTCGTCGAGCGGCCGAGCCGCTCACCCTGCCGTGGCAATCCCCACAATGGGTCGGTTCAGGTGAATGCCCCCCGTCGATCCACAAAACTGTGATCCCCTAAAGCTAAAGATTCCACCGTCGGCCGCGACCTCCCTGTATCCGTCCGTCACTGGGTCGATCGCCACACCCACAACCGGCTTGTTGAGAGGCTGCCCACCCATGGATCCAGCGAAGGGTGCGTCCCCGTAAGTGAAGATACCGCCGTCAGAAGCCACGAACAGATACCCGAGCCCGTGCGTGGTGGAAGCCATTCCGACGATCGGCTTGTTGAGATGGATCGCACCCGTCGAGCCGAAGAACGGCGCCCCGAATCCGAAGATTCCACCGTCTGCGGCGACTTCCCAGTAGCCCCCGGTCGCTGGGTCGACAGCCATTCCCACGATCGGTTGGTTGAGCGCTTTGCCGCCCATCGAGCCCTGAAAGTGGGCGTCACCGAAAGCAAAGAGCCCTCCGTCCCGAGCGACCAGGTAATAGCCGCCCCCATCGGGCGTCACCGCCATTCCCACGATCGGTTGGTTCAGCGGCGCGCCGCCCATCGATCCGCGGAATTGAGCGTCACCGTAGGTGAAGATCCCACCATCAGAGGCAACCAGGTAGTAGCCCCCCTCGTCTCGCGTCGTCGCCATTCCCACCACCGGCCGGTTGAGCGGGAGCGCTCCGGCCGAGCCAAAGAAGGGGGCGATCCCAAAATTGAAGATCCCACCGTCGGAAGCGACCAGGTCGTAGCCGGTCGTGCAGTTCGACCCGGCTGACCTTGGGTATCCGCTCCAACTGGGGTAACGGTTGTTCATGCCATAGGGGCTAGAGGTCAGCGTCGAAACCACTGATGTCGCCAAGTTGAGCAGTGCAATTTCCAAGGGCTGACCGCCGGAAGCGAAGGCCAGCATCGTTCCATCCGGAGACCATGCTGGTTGTTGCGCGAAGACGCCGGGACCGGTCACCTTGTCGGGCGTTCCACCTGTAGCACTGATCACAAAAAGGCTGTACGTCGGGGAGGTCTGAGACATCGACTCGTCGAATGCCAGTTGGGTTCCGCTGGGAGACCACGCCGGATTGTCTCCATTCGGCACGAGAAGCGATTGACCGGATCCGTCGGCGTTCATGACGTAGATCCCAACGAGATCGTTGTCGCCGATGAAGTGGTTGTAGGCAATCTGGGACCCACTTGGAGACCAAGCAGGACTTTCGTCCCACGTATCGCTGACGAATCCCTGGTTCGTGAGGACGTGGTTCCCCGAGCCGTCGGCATTCATGACGGCAATGGACACTGCACCCGATCCGGAACCGCCAGCCGAGCTTCCGTCCGAATAGGCGATCTCGCTGCCATCGGGTGACCAGGCGGGGAATTTCATCAAAGTAAGCAGGTCCGGGTGTCGACACTTGAGCGAGGCCCGTGCCATCGACGGCGATGCGGTAAATGTCAAGCCCTTCTACAAACACCACCTTGGTGCCGTCACGGGAGATGTTCGGTTCATTGCCCCCGCTTGTACCGGGAATCAGATGCTGATTGGTGCCGTCCGGGTTCATCACGCGAAATTCCTCCGGGGCACACGTACGCGATCAGGGAGACGCCCGCCGCCAAATGTGGTTGCGGCGAGTGCGTCTGAAGTCCATCCGCCCGTGCTCCGACCGCGCACGAGAAGACGGGGACGGCGGACGTCACCGCGAGGGCTGCGGCGAGGGCGAACGGCCGAATAGGCATCCTCTGGTGGATCATCGAGCCTGGACCGCCCTTCCTAGTTGTGGACCGAACGCCACCGGACGGAAAGGCACTTTACGATCAACGGCCGCTGTGGGCTATCGGGACCTGCTTCGCTGCCGGGTAGGAGCGCCTATTGAAGACTCTTACGACCCCGATGTCTGTACACCGGCGAGACTCCAGGCAGCCCGGCTGCCACTCGATCTATACGGCAGCACAATGACCTCACTTGTCACCGTGTCGGGTCCACCCACGTAGTCGGCGATACCGGCATGGAACGGAATGTTCACCTGCTCCCCCGGAGGGATCTCTTTGGCCAGGCACGCATTTCTGCCGGTAAATGAGCTCACAGGTGGAGTGGCGCCACGCTCGGTGATCGTCTGCGCTCGAACGGACAAGCAGTCATAGGGCACGGTGCCTCTGTTGAAGAGATGCAACTCGAAGTCAACGCCGCCGTAGCCGTCGAGGCTCACGTCACTGAGCGACAGACGCACGACCATCCCGTTCTTCGGCCCGTAGGCCCTTTGGGCGATGGAACGTCTTTGCGCAGCACCCGTTGCTCGAACTCCCACGCTCGTCGTGGTGGTCACCGCTGCGGGCTCCATCGACGGTGTCCTCAAGAGCTGGACGCTGCCTCGGGCCAGTGTCGCCACCTCGTGCCGGAACGCTGGAGAAAACCCAGTCGTTACGGACGCCGGTATCGGCGCGTCGTTGCTGCCCCACTTGTGCGCCACGATGACGATTGAGCCGTCCTGTGTTATCGATGCCAATCCCGAAGAGCGTGGCGATCCGATCGCGCATTTCCCAGATCCACTCATCTGGGAGGCTGGCGCTCCGACCGGCGCATCGTTCGGATTTGGGCCAGAGATGTAGATGCACTGCTCAAGAGCACTCCAACGGCTGCGCGCCAGGGGAAAGGCGCCCGCCAGCGGTCGCAACGCCGCCTCGAGCAACCAGTCATGGCCTGGGTGTCGATAGAACGACTGTGCAGCGTGCGGCGACGACAACAGGTAGAAGGTCACCGATGGATCGAGAGCACCGACGGGTCGAGCCGTAGCGACGGACATCACGCCCGGAGGCAGACCTAAAGGCCCGTGCTGAGCTTGGAAGTACGACGAACGGGTTATCCGTGTCCATCCGCTGGGTGCGCCGGGAATCGTCCTGCCCACAATCGGACTCAGGGCATCGTGGGTCGCGCCGTCGGCCCGCCCTCCACCAGAGGTGACGAGGACCGCCGTCAAGCACGCGGCCGTTAGGCACATCGCCGGTACTGCCCGCCTGAATCTCACCCCGCGTGATCGTACTTCAAGAGCGGTTGCAGACTTCTGCGCCGCGGAGTCTGGGGCGAGACAGACCGCGTCACAGATCGCTGGACACTGCGGCACAACGGGTGGTCCGGAATGTCAACGGAACGCGGGGAAAGTCGCAATACCGAGTACCCAGTTGCCGTCAGACGGCTTCTTGCAATGCAGCGGCATCGACTCTCGCTGACGAGATGGAGACGCCTTTGTCCGGCCATCCGACGTCAAAGGTCAACGGTCCAGGTGGCGGCAGCGGTGATAGCCAAAGCCGCATGGTCCACGTGGCCGCATTGCCACCGCCACTGAAATACGACAAGACGACTTGGGCCGGGTACAGGTAGTAGCCACTCGGCATCACCATTCCAGTGCGGCCGTCAGAGAAGGTAGCGGCAATGTGTGCACCGCCGGGAGTTCCGGGAAATGCCCCCAGTGGATCGAAGACCCCCGCTTCGAACCGAGCGTCGAGAGTGAATCGGACGCCCGAGGGGAATGATTCAAAATTCCGCAGCACTGCGGACATGATGGAGGCATCCCCAAGTTTCAGGTTCCAGGGCACCGGTCCGCCCGCTCCTCCGGGGGGCCAAGGTACTGGAGCAACGAAACCGGATGATGCTTCACTCATCGACTCATTTTGCCCGAGTAAAGTGTGTCCCCGACCGCCGCTTCGGGGCGTCTCCATCGGGCATCGAGACATTTCCGATCGTGCGCCGGCGCAGTTTGATGCCGGCAGCCTCCAAGGCCGGCCATAGGCATAACCGGGACCCTTCCTGAAGCGTGTCCACGGTCACACTGGGCGCACCTTGACCGGGCTCGCGCTAGGCCTCCATGCCACGGGGATGCCACGAGCCGAGTGGATCCATACGACTGATGCTGTACGCAGACGGCGCCTGACCTGCGCAAATGAATCTGTCAGAACTCGGGCGAACGGGTTCTAGTAACTGCAAAGCCCCGTACGGCAGTTCGATTCCGCCCGCCGCCTCCAGGAATTCCTCTGCCCACGCACTGCGTGATCGCACCGCGCGGACGGGTGCACACAGACCGCCGGCCTCAACCCAAGGGCGTCAATTGCCGACAAAACGAAGCGGCCCCGGCCTGATGTAGCGGGCCGGGGCCGTCTCGCTTGCAGGCACACGACAAGGCGAGCTCTGGCGGGGAGCCTCAGCCTTCAGGGAGCTTGGCGGATGGACCCTGGTGTGCCGGGCAACAGTTTGGCCGATGGGAGGTGTACACCGCCAGTGGAAAGTGTCCGGCTCGCTACGAGGCGCCCGATCCGACACTCGCCACGCGATCGGGTCGCCGGCCTCGCTATCTGGTTCAATCGGCGCCGTGCCCACCGACGGCCTGCCTGCCCGAGACCGGGTCGGACCATTCGACCTCCACCTGAACCAGGACCTCGTCTGGCAGTTCGTCGCCGCGACCGGCGACCCCAGCTCACTCCTCCGCAAGGGCCGGGTGGTCCCCCCGAGCTTGCTGGCGACCCTGGCCTATCGCCCCCAGTTCGCCGCCTTGATGGAACTGGTGCCCGAGCGCGTCCTCTCGGCGGCGCGCAGCGGCGTTCATGGCCAGCACGAGCTGCACCTTCATCGTCGGATCGCGTCGGACGACAGACTGCACACCTTCATTGAGACCGACAGTGTGCGGCCGGTGGGAGAGAACCTCTGTGTCACCTTGCACCATCTGATTCTCAGTGAGGAGGAGTTGCTGGTGGCGGAGCAGTGGTGGACCACTGTCCTCCTCGGGACCACCGCCGAACCGAACGGACCGCATCCCCCAGACCACCGATTCGTGCGGGCACCTGATTCCGTGCTCGTGGCAGAAGAGGTGGTGCCTGTGCGTGACGACATGGTGCGGCACTATGCCGACGTGTCCGGTGACCACAGCGAGCATCACTTCACGGTCGAGGCGGCTCGGCGCAGCGGCTTTGATGCGCCCATCCTGCACGGCTTGTGCACCATGGCGCTTTGCGCCGGAGTTGCGTGCAGGACGGTTGCCGGTGGCGACCCCGGGGGAGTGCGTCGGGTTGCCGTCCGCTTCGCGGCCCCCGCGTTCATTGGGCAGGACCTCAAGGTGGAGATCTTCGAGCGGCGTGAGGGCGGCTTCGCCATGGAAGCCCACTGTCGAGGTCGTCCCGTGATCACGAATGGTCTCGTGGAGCTCTGGGACCGAGGACCGAGCGAGAGGAGCTGACCGGAGTACGGACCAGGGCCGGGCGCGCCGCGAGGGGCGGCGACCCAGGTGTACACATACCTCGAGCCTCCGCCCCCCACGTAGATGCTGACGGGGCCATCTCGGGCTCGCATAGAGCCGACCGGACCCGTAGAAGACAACTTTTGGACAACGAAACCCAATTCAGTGGCGTGGGTCGTGTGGTGAAGTCCCTGGTCAGCGCACGGCCCGGCCTGGGCGACCGGATCCCTCGACGGCCGGTACCCGGGATCACCATGGCAGCTGGGCGCTACCCCCAGAGGTTGCGTGCGCACGAGGTGTGGCCCCTCGTCATGTGCTCTGGCCGGAGTGGCCGCGGGCGACGTTCGACACGGAGGGAAGTTGTTGTGGCCTGGTTGTCGGTGCACGGTACGAACGGCCCTATGGCGCACCGGACGCTGTCGGCAGAATCCCTGTAGCGGCGGTCCGGCACACCACGGTGGTGGGCTCTGATCCTGCCCTTGAGGACATGGACATGGATCAAGAACAAGACATTCAGCAGTGGCTCTTCAGGGCGGCGGGTGATCTGCGGCGGGTGACCAATGCAGAAACGCGGTCCTCGGCCGCCATGAGCATGAATCGAATAACGATGTTGGCGGCAGCCGACGAACTCGAGGCGGCCACCCGCGAGGCCATGGCGTGGATGGGCGGGAACCCTTGCCCGGATACCGAAATTGGCCGACGCGTCGGCCTCATGCTCAGTACATGTGCCGAAGTGGCCCTGACGGCCGAGCGGGCCCTGACGAACCCATGCACGGATATTGAGGGTGTGTTCGGTCGTCTCGGCGATCTCCTTGCCATCATCGACTTCCACTCGGAGACACTCAAGGCCTGGTAGCCGTTGCTGGCGAGTGCGATGCCCCCTGGAGATCTTGGCGAACCCGGGAGTCCCGTTGACGTCGTCAGTGGCTCGTCACGACATCCACCACGACCGGTGGAAGTGCGACGCCGTTCGCGGTGCGCAGCATGATCCGGATGGTGGAGGAACCGCTTGCCGATGCCGGCGCCGCGACGTTCAGCAGCGTCGTCGCGGGCAACGTCGAGGCGCCGCACTGCGACAAATGGCGCGCCGGGTCACGGGGGCGGCCCACCGTGAGCGAGCCTGATGACGGCGAAACCATCAGGCCTCCGGGACCTGGAGCCGCCCGCCAACGGACCGTGGTCGACCGACCGTTGGCCGTCGCGACACCGAGCCGGATCGTCGTCGTCTGCCCCGCTGTCACCGTGGCTGTGCCACTTGGCATTGAATAACCAAGCGCGGGAAGTTGCGCCGCAGCGAACGAAGGCGGGGCTGCTTCAGGCGACGAGGCCCAATTCGGGTCGGGTGTCCCCGAGAGCGTGAAGTGCAGGCTGCCCCCACTTGTGAGGGCGGAGCCGGGAAGGTAGGCGAGACCCCAATTGCCAGTGGAAGGGCGTGGTGTGGTCGAGCGCCCGCAGCGGGCAGGTCCAGGGATCGGTCTGGTCACACCGTTGACCGTCAATGCGTGGACATACGGGCGCGAGGCGGCCGCCCCTGGAGCCACTTCGACGAGCCGCCGTCCGTCGGGGAGCGTGATGCGGACAGAGGGGAAGAGGGGGCTGGCGAGCGCGAGGTTCGCTGAGCCCGGTGTCACGGGAAAGAGTCCGAGAGTGGCCCAGACGTACCACGACGAGAGAGCCCCCAGGTCGTCGTTGCCCGGCTCATCGACGGGCGCATCCGCATATTCGCTGTCTGCGATCGCCCGCACGAAGCGTTGGGTCTGATCGGGTGAGCCGAAGAAGTCGAATTCCCATGGAGCCCATTCGTCAGGCTCGTTGCCCGACCACTCTTGAGGAGCACTGCGTGTTGCGTTGAGTGATCGCATGAAGGCCTGCAGCTTGCCGGTGGCGACGGCACCGCCGCCCATGAGCGTGGCCAGCCCGGCCAGATCCTGCGGTACGGACCATGTGTACTGGACAGCGTTGCCCTCCTCGAAGCCCGTCTGTCCGCCTGGCTCGAGCTGCGACGCCTCGAAGGCAGAGCCAGCAGGGAAGGTGCCGTCGGCACCACGTGCCTGGACGTAGCCCGTCGCAGGATTGAAGAGGTATTCCCAGTTGGCGGCGCGGCGGTCCATGGTGGAGGCGAGCGACCGGTCGTGTTCCGCCGAGGCGATTTGGGCGATGGCGAAATCATCGATGGCGTACTCCAGCGTGGCGGACCCGCCGATGGAATAGTCGATGGACGTGAGGTCGGGGGAGTTTGCGTTGACGTAATGCTGCGAGACGTACTGCGAGAGGTATTGCCGTTCGATTTCGAGGCCATGGTGGTCCTCGGTTTCCGTAGCCCCCTTGACCATGTAGCGAAGTGCGCTCCTCACGTTGAAGTTACGGACGCCCATGGCGTAGGCATCGGCGATGATGGGATCGGCGGAGTCGCCATTCATTTGGGACTCGTCCCCCCCGACGATGGCCCACTTCGGGAGCCAACCGGCTTGCTGGGCGTCATTGACGAGGGACTGGACCATGTTTCCCACGTCGTGAGGATCGACCAGGGACTCGAGCTGGACCTCACTGCGGTAGATGTCCCATTCCGAGAAGTTGGCG
Organism: uncultured Acidimicrobiaceae bacterium; assembly: GCA_963782415.1. Classification (GTDB taxonomy): domain Bacteria; phylum Actinomycetota; class Acidimicrobiia; order Acidimicrobiales; family RAAP-2; genus Bog-473. The sequence continues at coordinate 165,834 of CAWAJT010000007.1, forward strand.
TACTCCTCGCGTCCCTTCGCCGTGTGGACCTTTCCATCGCTGCCCGCGTACTGGCCGTTGACGTCCGACACCACATTGGGGAACAGGAGTGAGTGGTAGAGCGCGGTGTAGAACATGTGCTCCTGAGCCGAGGTGCCGCCCTTGACCGAGACACGCCCGAGGAGGGCATTCCATCGAGCGGCCGCGATTGCCGCGACCTTTGGTAGCGACCAGCCTGGATCCTCCGTCTCGAGGTTCCGCATTGCGTCCTGGGTGCTGACGAACGAGATCGCGACCTTCATGAGCACTCGACGCTCCGTGGTGGTGTTGAACGTCGCGAATGCGCCACAGGTGGTTGCGGTGCACGCCGACGACCCCGCGGTGATACCCGAAGCGTCCCAGGTCCCCCCCGACGAGAAGGGTCGATTGAAGCGGGCCGCAAAGGAAAGCCTGTAGTCGGTGCCCGTCCCGCAGAACTGCCCGCTCGACACCTGTCCCTCGACTTCGTCGTCTCCGATCAGTCGCACGTTGGATGCAGAGACGGGGTTGCTGCTGTCGGCGACTTTGAAGAGGACGTTCGACTCCGTGCTGGGCGGGAAGACGAAGCTGGAGATCCCGGTACGGGTCGTGACGGCGAGCGAGACCGAAATGGGGGCCGGACCTCCGAGCTGCACCTGGTAGCGGCCGGGCGTGGCCTGCTCGTGTTCATGCGAAAAGGGCGCGACCGTCGACGTCGGTGAGCTCAGCACACCCACCGTTGGCAAAATGGGGACGTCCTGATACGAGGGGCACCCCGTCCCACTCAGATGGGTGAGACTGAATCCGCTGATGGCGGAGTCCTCGTAGGCGTAGCCGCCGCCGGATTGTGCCGCATTGGGCCGGGTGTCGGGACTCCATTGGAGCATGCCGAAGGGCAGATCTGCCCCGGGAAACTCGCCCACGGTGCCCGGGTTGATCGGGCCGGTTGCCGTGCCGTCGAGTGGGTGGACCAGTGCCGCCGGATCCGCGCTGGCAGTGGTGGGTGGCGGCAGCCCCGAGGCGGGATCGCGCAGGCCGCCCGCCGTTCCACCGGCGAGCGCGGTGAGGAGGGCGAGCGCCGTGATGCCGAAGGCAGGGCTCCTCCAGGGCCTCCTGGAACGGAGGTGGCCGGTCATGCGACGACCGTAGCAACGGGGACTGTCGACGGTGCGGCCGCGCGCGTGGTGACCGATCCCACCGGCGGCCAGCGCCTCTGGCGGAGTATCCGCGTGCGTGTCACATCCTGCTGGCATGCTCGCCTGCGTGGGTGCATGGCCGACAGGAGAGGTTCTCGGTCTTGACTTCGAGACCACCGGTGTCGACCGCTTCAACGACGTGCCGGTGTCGTACGCGCTCGTCTCGGTCATTGAAGGCGTGGTCGTGAGGAGCTGGTCGGGCCTCATTGATCCCGCTCGACCTATCCCTCGGGAGGCCACGGCTGTCCATGGCATCTCGACGGAGCGGGCCCGCGATGAGGGCATGCCGCTCCGCGACGCGATGGCACTGGTAGCCGACGCCGTGTTGATGGCATCGCGCAGGGGTGTTCCTCTGGCTGGGATGAAGCTCGACTACGACCTCACGATCCTCGAGACGCAGGCTCGCGACCTCTGCGGTTGGGGTCCAGTCGAGCGCGGCTGGTGCGGCCCGGTGCTCGATGCCGGCGTGATCGACCGTCACTTCGATCCCGAGCGAAAGGGTAGGCGAACGCTGTCGGACCTGTGCGCGCACTACGGCATCGAGATCAGGAACGCCCATGATGCTGCCGCGGACGCCATCGCTTCCATCGAAGTTCTGTTCGCCCTCGCCTGCCGCCACGATCTGCTTTGGGGCTGCGATCTCTTCGACCTCCACCAGCATCAGATCGACTGGCATCGAGACTGGACGGAGCGATACAACCAATGGCGCGCGGCAGAGGGAATGATCCCGACGGATCCGCGCGACTACGTCTGGCCGGTCGCCCCGGCGCAGCTGCCCGCGGCGTGAAGGCCGTCAGGTCTTGAGCTGATCCCACACCATGTCGACGCCCTGCCTCTCGTCAAGGACGACCTTGGCCGGATGTTGCTTGTCGATGTGGCCGACCAGGCCGTTGTAAACGGAGTAGCCGATCAGCTCCTGGAGTCGCCGGGGAAAGGTCTTCACCAACGAAGGTGGGATCCCGAGTTGTTGGTTCTCCTGTTGACGGATGTACCCGGCGCAGTAGTTCATCGCGATACCGACCCGTCGATTGTTGGTGCGATTTGCGCCGCCCCCGTGCCACAAACTTCCCACCCAGACCAAGACGCTTCCCTTGGTCATTTCAGCAGGAATGGTGCCGTACGACTGGAGGGGATTGGGTGCCTCGTCACGCAGATGGCTTCCGGGCACGAGTCGCGTGGCCCCGTTCTCCTCGGTGAAGTCCGTGATGGCCCACATGGTGTTGCAGATGATCGGTACATGGGGGCGCGGCAGCGGAATGAGCTGATCATCGGCGTGGATCGGCTGCGCTTCCTCATCGGGGCCGATAGCGATTGAAGAGAGTGACGAAATCAGCAGACCCGGATCGAGCACCGCCTCGACGACGGGCAACACGTGCGTATGGACGGGGATCTTCTCGAATGTCGCTCCGTGGACGAGCAGGTTGTAGACCCGCATGGTGCGCACACCCTCGAAGAGGTTGTTGGCGGGAACCGTACCGAGGTCGTGTTCCAGCTTCAGGAGAGCCTCGTCGATTTCGTCCACCAAATCAGGCTCGATGGCACCCGGAAGGACGGTGTACCCGTCTTCTGCGATCTGTTTCAGATGGGCCTCGAGCTCGGGAAGCGGACTCGCTGCGCTGCCAGGAATCGGCTGGTCCGGTGACACGGCCGCAATTGTATGGATGTTCGCTGGTCTGCGCCTCCGGTCCTGGCCAAGGTGCTGGGTCCGAGAAGCCCGGTGGTAGGGTTTGCCAAACGGGCCGTTGGCGCAGTTGGTAGCGCACTTGCATGACGCGCAAGGGGTCACAGGTTCGAGTCCTGTACGGCCCACCGCTCTGAGCTGCGAATCTGCGGCTAGCCGCCATTCTCTGGCGGGCACGTACGCGTGCGCGTGCAGCAAAGGCGTCATCGCGACGACACCTCTCCGGGGTTGTGCTTCAGCCTGCGCTGACGATCGCCTCTACCTGGCCGACGTGGGCGTCGAAGGACGCTCGCACCGCGTGCTTGTCGTGCGCCTCGAGCATCCGCGTCGACCTGTGACCGAGCAGCTCCGTGGTTTCGTCCAAGGGCATTCCCGCGTCATAGAGCAACCAGGGGCCGTGTGCCGACCAACTCGTTCCGCGACAGCGGGTCGACCCCGGCGTCCTCGCACAGAGTCTTCATGAGCCGCCGGAGGTTCGATGGCTCGATGGGCGTACCGACCTCGGTCGTGAAGACGAGGCCCGATTGCCTCTGGGCCGACCCACGTTGTACCGATCGGCCTTCTGGTGGGTGCTGTGGACCCGCAGGGCGGCCAGGGACTGGCGCAGGTAGTTCCACGACCGGCAGGATGTTGGGATACCCCGAGTCTCTCGGCATTTACGCATGGATGCCGAGTCCACGGATTGGTGCCGGGAGGCGGCAGAGGCGGTGCTCCGACCGCCTGGGTTTGCCGAGTCTCATTTCGACGGGGCATCGGCGGAGATGAGAAGGCGGCGTCTTCAGTAGCCCGTGAGCACCTGGAGTACAAATGCGCGCCAAGCCGAATCGTGGTCGGCAGGACGCCCATGTCCTTCCCGAGTCATCTCAGGAAACCGCATCAAGGAGTGTCACAGGCTCGAGGCCGTATCTGCTGTGCGGGTTCGATCAGACCTTGCGGATCGAGTGGATTTCAAAGTGGCGGATCTTCAACAGATGCTCCTCTGGCACCGAGACGACATCACAACCTGGGCCGCTGAAGAGCTGACCGACAGCCGGCGACGCAGCCGTTGTATTGAGGTTTCGGCATGGCGACGGTGCGACAAAGCCGTCGCCGTATTTACTCATTGTCGAAGGTGCTCTTTGGTCATTGGTGCCTGAGCAGTTAAGTAACAAGCCTGTGATTTGAGGGATGCTTTTCCACGATAAGAAAGTCACACCTTTGTAGTTACAAGGTGATTTGGTCTAATGAAGAATTTTTAGTTGATGCTCCGTTGTGATTCCACTAAACATCCAGTTCTTGGATTTGTTTTTGTTTTGTGTTTCCGTTTTTCGTGGGTTGTCGGACCAGGGGACTGAGCACTTGGCGAGACCGCCGGCGAGCGAGAAAGCGCCTAAAGCGAGAGCAAATCCCCAACAAGGGAGGAATGCCAATGAGGCGATTGATGGGTAAGAAATTTGCTGCGGCTGGCTTGGCCGCAGTGCTTCTCGTGGGTGGTGGGGTTGCGTACGCCGTCATCACATTGACTGGAACCGGGACCGGAGCGGGGGGCGCCACGGCTGGTACCGGGGGCTCGGCAAACGTCAGTCTGTCTGTGCACATCGCGAGCACGCCGGCACTGGTGCCAGGTGCGACCGTGCCGGTGGACTTTGACGCAACGAACAACAATGCGAACCCCGTCACGATCACCACGATTTCGTTCGTCAGCGTGACGTCAACCAACGCGTTGTGCGAGAGCCTGTTGAGCAACTACCCACAGTTCAGTCTGGCGCCTGAGGTGGTCAATGAAACTGTTCCGGCAAACACCTCGCACTACGGACTGATTCCGTCGGGAGCCCTTACGTGGGCGAATCTGACGAGCCCCCCGGTCAATCAGGATGCGTGCCTGGGCCAGCCCCTCACGCTGAATGTGAAGACTCCGTAACTGCGAAATAATGGGGATATGTGGAGCAGATCCCTGAAGGTAGCGGCAGCACACGGCCGGGCTCGAGGGACGTCCCTCGAGCCCGGCCCAAAACCGTAGGTGCACACTCGCAATCGACAGAAGTATCGAACATTTACCCGCACCCGCTCGCTAAGGCCGTGTCTATGCCATTCGTCGAAGACGACTCTCGGGAAGAACCGATCCAGGCCCTAGGGCCTGGATCGTCGCGCGGCGAGGGCGGCGTCAATGTGCAGCTGCAATTCGGATTCGAAACCCTGAATGAATGGTCCGCCCCCGCGTACTGGGTCGCAGCGTTGAGGACAACTTCCGTGCAAAGCGTCACGCGTAGTACCCCAGAACGAACGCATGACCTTCGCGGTGGCGAAGCCGATTCAATGCGCCACCAACCTTTGGTCGCGGGCGGGATGGCGGATGTCCAGCGATCGGAAATACGTGATGGAGGTCACACTGACGCCGCTCTGGCACCCCTGATCACGACGCAGTCACGGGCCCCGCATGTGTCGACGGAACCGGCTAGCGCCGTTGTATCGCGAGGTAGCCATGTAAACGAGGATGACCCGCTGCTCACGCTCGAGTACCGGGCCGCCCATGCCAAGGACAACCTGGCGGCCACGGACTCGCCGCGGGGCGCTCACGTGCGACTGGATGATCCATTGCGCTCGGTCGAGCTGCGGGCATTGCATGCCCCAAGGGCGCCTCGTTCGGTGAAAGGTCGGTTGCCAGATGACGGGCCAGCGGCCCAACCAGAGCCGCGACCCCCCACCGCCGCCGAGTTGCGACGCGAGCTCATTGCCCACGTGCGCAGCCTCTCAGCCGACGGTGCAACGACGACTGAGGCGACGAAGACGAGCGCGGCGCCGGGGACGTCGAACGCTTCGCGCACCGTGGGCGGTCGTCCACCAGGTGAAATCTGGGTGCCACAACCTGAGCCAGAGCTCACAGCCGCCGAGTTGCGACTCCAGCTCATTTCCTACGTGAACGGCATCTCCCTTGCCGCTACCGGGCCGGCGGAGGGAAGGGCGACGCCGGCGCCGACAGATCACGACTTCGGTCTAAGGCGTTCCGGTTCCGCTTTCAGGCGCATGAGCGCCGACGGCCGGCGGCGGTGGCGCTTCGTTCCGATCGCCGGGGCAGCGGGAGCAGTTGCAGCGGGCATCGGTGGTGGCACCGCGGTCGCCTACATCGTTAGCCAAGGATCCGGCAGTGGGCAGACCGTGAGTAGCGGCCCGGTCGCCGTGGCGATTGCCGCGACAGCCGGTAGCTCCGACCTGCTCCCCGGGCAGCCCGGTGCTGTCTCGTTCACCCTGCACAACCCAGCCTCTTCGGTGGCACGTTTCACCCAGATCACTCCCGGTGCCACCATCGTGTCCAACAACGCCGCACTCTGCCCTAGTAGCGATGTGACAATCGCTCCCACGCTGCCCTACACGCTGCCCACTCCGATCATGGCGAGCCCGGGCGCGACCACCGGTACTCAGTCGATCGCCAAGTTTGTGACCCTTGCCGTCGACGCTCCGGGTTCATGCCAGGGTGTGACGTTCTCGGTCGACTTCACGCTGTCGGGAGATTCCTGATGGGTCCAGGCCGACACGTTCGCCGCGCCCGACGTCTCCGAGCCATGCGACTTCCGCTCATCGCCTTTGCGTGTGCGTTCGCCTTGGCCTCTGGGACGGCAGCCTTTGCCTATACGACCGTCTCGGCGGATGGCAGTGGTCAGGCCCAAGCGGTGACGCTCCAAGCGCCCGGTGCGATCACGATCGCGAGACCCACCGCAACCTCCCTGTTCCTCAGCTGGACGCCGTCATCAGGCCTGCCGACGGACGGCGGGTACTTGGTTTTGCGCAGCTCCACGCCGGACGGACCCTATGACAAGGTGACAGACGGGACGTGCCAGCAGAACCTCACCATCGTGTCGGCGGCAACCTCATGCACAGACACCGGATTAGCAGCGGGGACGACGTACTCCTACGAGATCGTGGCCGCTTACTACACAGTAGAGACCTTGTGGATGAGCCCACCCGACGCGGCGAGTTCGGGCACGACCAGCCGGATTGCGGGCGATCCAATTCCGTCCTCGCCCGGACCGACGACATCCGGCACGACCACGCCGGGTGCTCCCGTCATCACCAGCGCGAGCTCATCGACCTTCTTCGTCGGTACACAAGGCACCTTCCAGGTTGCAACGACGGGGATGCCGGCACCCACCTTTTCGGACAAGGCTTTCATGGGGTGTACGCCGTCGACGCTGCCCGTCGACATCACGTTCTCTGCCGCTGGTCTCGTGTCGGGCAGTCCCGCCGCAGGTGATGTCGGCAGTTACACCTTGTGCGTCAACGCGGCCAACGGCGTGACCCCGGCCGCGACGCAGAAGTTCACCTTGTCCGTCGCCGACCAGACGCTTGTGTTCAGTTCCCCTCCGGTCGCGGGCTCCGCGTCGGGCGAGCCGAACCTGGGTCCCATCACAGTTCGACGGCAGACCGCCGCCGGAGCTCCGATTACAGCGGGTGCACTGGCGGTGAACCTGAGCAGTAGCCCAGCGGCCGGGACGGCCTTCGGGTCGGCCCAGTTCACCGCGTCACACGCCGCCACCATCACCATCCCCGCCGGCGAGAGCAGCGCCTCATTCTGGTTCGGGTCGGTTACTCCCGGCAGCCCTATTGTCACCGTTGCTGCTACGGGAGCCGTGTCGGCGAGCCAGCTCGAGCTCATCACGGCTGCCCCTGCGGGGCTCGGCGTCGCGCTCGGCGCCGGGGGCACTGGTTCGGCGGTACTTTCATGCGGATCACCCGGCCTGAGTGCCGCCTGCATCATTTCGGGTGTCGGGGCCGGAGGGAACGCAACTGTCTCCATCGGTTTCCGGAATACCGGCGGAGCACCCGCCGTCTATAGCTCCACCCAGCCATCCGTGGTGACAGAATCAAGCCCAAGTGCCGGGACCGAAACCATTGCGGCCGGCGCTTCGTCCTCGGAATTCCTAACGCTCCCGGCCGGGACAACCAGGTTCAGTTTCGGCCCCTACACGCTGACCGTCACTTTGGAGGCCTGATTAGATCTCTCGCTCCGTTGCACCGTTCGGCCGCCGTCGCCGACTCGTAGCGCGCCGTGCGCTGGTAGCCCCGGCACCTGCAGCAACCAAGTCCTGCATGAGGCGAGCATGTTGTTGGTTGAACCGCAATGCAATGGAAGCTGGGGGACAATCGCCGGCGACGGCATCTCCAAACTGCTTCAGCCACATCACTACCATTCAGGCTCCGGTTCGGGAGCGGCGTGGCGTGGCTTCGCGTTGGAAGGGCGGTCATAGAGCGTGATGAATTGGTTTTTGGCTGCGTGCCGCGGGGGGCTCTCAACCAACTGACTCTCTCGCTGAGCGCGACCCTCGGGTGCATCCACTGGACAATCGCCAGCGCGAGCTCTTGTTGGCCCCACTAGTGGGGAGGCTTCTTGAGCTGAGCGCGGTCGTCGTGCGACAGGCCGCTTTGTCGATGTCTGGAAACGGAACCTGGCGTACCTCGAAGTCTTCAAGATCCAGACGCTCACAAAGCACACCGGTGGTGCCAGCCAAAGCACGACATGCCACTGCAAGCGAAGGTCCTGCGAAGTGCACGCATGACTCACCCTCACGCATGTGAATCCTCGGAATCCATGTGCGAACGCGATGAACCAGAGACAGGCTGCTCCTGCGGCAACAAGCCATAACAAGAACCTCAGGGTTCGCATAAAGGGGACCCTCCACCGTCTCCGCCAGAGTGTCCACGATACGCCACCGTCATGCACCGGGTGAAAGGCCACTCGGTGGGCGGGTCAGGTCGTGCCCGCGTCGGTCGAGTTCTCTGAGTCCTCATCAGATGCCCTTGACGACCCCCGCCGACGCATCCCGCGTACAGAGCTCGCCCTACCGAGCGATCATGCATGCGGCGAACATCAGTACCTGTAGACGAAGCGCAAACAAACCTTCTCTCGCCGAAGGGATGGCCGGAAGGCCGGACCTGGCGGCTCGGACATTTCAGTGCCGTTCTCGATCGTCCCGATAGGTCGATGGTCCAGCGCGGGACTCCGCTGCTCCGTGCCGATGTTCGCCTGTCGGCGACCCTCGACGCAGCCGCGGTCGATTCTCCGTCGAAGTGGGCCCTCCTACACGTTCATGGGTCCGTTCAACGATCCGATTGTCGCTACAGCCGACTTGCATCCGTTCCACGAACAGCCGGGCATGCGCAATCCATCTGGCACGTCGTCGAGCGAGTCGTGGGACCTGGCCATTGTGGTCGTGGTCGCCCAACTGAACGAGTCAAGGAGGACGTGGCGAATCCGGTGGTGAGCGCGCCACCCCCCTCCCAAACGCCTGGCGCCAGCCATATCCGATAGCCCGAGCTACGGTTGGCCGATGGCGAGCTTCCCGGACGTGCGATGGGGCTCGGAGACGTCGCGTCTTCGCCGATCCATGACCTGGCTGGGGAAAACACGCGCTGGCTCGTGGATGGTCCGTACGCTCACACCCCTCGACCGGTACGTGATAGAGCACACTCATGGCCGCTACACGGTCCTCGGCCCGATTGGGGCACCGACGATGTTGCTGACCACGACAGGTGCCGTATCCGGACTGAGCCGCACGACACCGCTTCTGTTCGCTCGCGATGGCGACGACATACTCGTCGCAGGAAGCAATTTCGGCCAGATGAAGCACCCGGCCTGGAGCAAGAACCTCATCGAGCATTCGGACAGCGATCGCGACGGTCGGAGGTAAGGCGGTACCGGTCACGGCGGAGTTGCTCTCCGGGGACGCGGCACGGGCGGGTTTCGAGAAACTGATCGAGATGACTGATGTGTATGCGGAGTACCGGAATCGGACCAACCGAGACATCCGCGTCTTCCGCCTACGTGCCCAAACCCACTTGGCTCATGGAGGCGATGGAGTCAACGAGTGCGCCGATCGCCGGCCACGAGCGCAATAGGCCTTCGACCGGACCGTTGAGCCATCGTTCCGTGCGCACGCGCTCGTCTTAGCGTAGGGAGGCAAGGAGAGCATATGGCGAGCAGGTATCCAAACTTTCCTGGGAAACACGAGCTCACCGCCTATGTCAACCCAAAAGACACCATCGAGTACGTCCGAAAGCACGGCGAACTCGAGGGCTACAATCAACTGAAGGGCGTCCTGTTCACGTACCAGAACTCCGTGTTCGAACATCTGTGTCGCTCCGAGGGCTTCATCGCCGCTCCACCGAGGGGCTTCCGAGGCATCGTCACCCTGCCCAGTACGAACCACGAAATCGGCGTCCTCGCTGGGGTCGGGTTCGGTGCTCCGATCGCCTCGTTCCTCTTGGAGAATTTTGTCGCACTTGGCACAACCCAGTTTCTTTCGATCGGCACGGCTGGGGGCCTGAGTCCGGGCTGCCACGCAGGAGACACAGTGCTGTGTGACCGCGCCATCAGAGACGAGGGCGTCTCGCATCACTACCTTCCGTCCGCCAAGTTCGCAGAGCCGTCCGAGGCTCTGACGTTGCGGTTCGAGCGTGAGATCGAGCAGGCGGGTATCGCTTTCACCCGCGGCTGCTCATGGACCATTGACACCCCTTACCGGGAATCGGTCGATGAGACTCGGCAATATCAACAAGAAGGTGTCCTCTGCGTGGAGATGGAAGCGGCTGCACTGTTCTCCGTCGCACAATTCCGTTCCGTCGAGATAGCCAGCGCGTTCGTGATCAGTGATCTGTTGGACTCCGAAGAGTGGGATCCCCAAATGAAACACGAGGCGACCAGCAGCGCACTGAATCGTCTCTATGACGTCGCTCTCCGGACACTGGCCTAACCCGCCCTACCCCGGCCTTGTCCCGCTCCGTCGGAATCGGAGGCGCGCTGCGCCCCGATCAGCTCGGTCTGCGAATACGGAGTCTGTTATCCGAGAGTGCCACGCTGAATCGGCCCCAGGGAGACGCCTCGTCCAGCAGGGACCGCAGATCCTCCACGAAGTCATCGACCTGATCTCCGAAGAGATGGGGTGCTGTTGATGAGGTTGAGAGGACCCAGGCCACAATGTCGTCGGAAGAACGATTCAGAACCCGATCGTCCGGTACGACGACGATTTCCTCGGCGTCGAACCCAGCTGCTTGGAACACTTCGTCCTCCCTGTCGGGGGAGGTGTTCCTGAAGCCCTGGCCGGCACGGCGATCTGGCCCGAGCCAGCGACGTCGCAGTTCGTCGATCGCGTCCTCGGGTACCGCCGGATAGGGCCCGGGAGCCGGCGACGTGCCGGGCGGACTGGTGTGCCACAGGTCGACTTGAACCACGGCACCATTGTCGTCGAGCATCCCGCGAACGGCAGCCGCCACTCGAGGACGGTCCATCCAATGGAACGATTGGCCGAAGCTGATCACTCGGAATATTCCGAGGGATCCGGGGAGATCCTCGGCTCGCATTCGAGTCCAGCTGGCATTCGTGACACCTTCGTCGGTCGCTGCTCGCTCGGCCTCGGCAATCATCCCTGCATCAGGATCGAGTCCAACGACACTCTCGAAGGTATGGGCGAAGAGCAGAGCCACGGTTCCGGGTCCGCATCCGACGTCGAGGAGCCGGCCGTGGCCATCGAGACCCAGATGCTCTACGAGAGCAGCGGAGAGGGCGGGGGCATAGGGTCTGCGCCCCTGTCGGTAGAAACCGGCTGTCCCCTCGAACACCGTTTCATCCCAGTCCCAGTCCTCCCACCCGTGAGGCGTGTGTTGATCCACCACGAACGCAGGGTCCTTCTCGTCAGGACCGCCGGAGGATCGCGTACCTGGCGGCAACGAGCTTCCCGATCAGGGTGTAACCCTTCGTGGTGGCGTGGATGTTTCCCTGTGCGCAGAACCAGGTCAGGCTGCAGACACGGGCCACTGCCACGGGAATGGCGCCGTAGGGATGGACGCGCACGGTCCGCGTGAGCGGCAGGTAGGCGCCGGTCGCCCTCGTCACGTCCACGAGGGTCCCGTCGGCGGCTGCGTACGCCTTCATAAGTGCCGGATTGATCAGCGCCTTGAACGCGGTGACCGACAGATTGGCCAGTGAGATGGTGGAAGCGGATGCCGGTTGCTTGGGGTAGACGTAGCCACCGAGAACGACGTCGGGATAGGTCAGGCCGATCAGCGGGACGCGCGGCCCAGCGCCCGCGCGCAGAGCCTGCGCGAGATCCGTCACGTTCTTCGCGATCCCTGTGACAGCAGTACCCACGCAGGAAATCGGGTTGGCTTGCGTCGCGCATGACGTGACGTCGTTGCCGCCTATCGATACCGTAATGAGCCCGATATGCCCGCGGTGGGCGGCCAGGAATGCTTCAGCCGCCGCCTCTTGCGTCGTTGTCGGGTACAGCACGGCACCAGTCGTGTGGGGCAAGACATCCGGGCATCCGATTGAGGACACGATCGACGTCGTCGTGGCCCCTCCGCACCCGAAGTTCACCAGCTTCAGACGCGTCGCCTTTGCCACGACTGCGGTGTAGCCCGGTGTTGCCCCCTTCCCCGGCTGGTACCCAACTGAGTACGAATCACCCAGCGACACGTAGAACGCGGGCGACCTGGTCTTCGCCAGTGCCGGCTGAGACAGCCCGAGGACACCGCTGACGATGCCGGCGAACATCACCAGCGCGCAGGTAGCTTTCAACCCGATTCGATTGCGGTGCGTCATGACTCCTTCGTCACCCCCAGCCTTCATCTTCTCCACGGCTTGGAGCGGGTTCCGGTCGTCAGGTCCGTAACTCCAGGCCCGTGAACGTTCCGGCCTCCCGCCATTCTGCCAGCAACTGGAAGAATGGCATCGGGCCGCTGCCGTAGGAGTTGCTGAGGAAGCCGCCCACCCCCGGTTGTCCCTCGTTGTTGTAGTAACCCGGCGTGCACTGTTCCTGAAAGGAGCGGATGTCCCGGGCCGACTCGGCCAGCTGGACCAACCATTGGTCTTCACCGTCCAGAGTGGCCTCGATCGTGACGACGTCGTGGTCGATCGCATGGCGCAGGATGTGGCAAAGGTGCTCGCACGCCTCCTCCAGAAGGTGTGGGTAATTGACGGTGAAGCCGCCCTGGGTGTGTCCGAGCACGAACATATTGGGAAATCCGTGGATGTGCATCCCGTGCACCGAGCGCATGCCGTTGCGCCAGTACTCGGACAGGGTGATCCCGCGCGCGCCTACGACGTCATATCCGGCCCGCCGGGTGTAGGCGGTCCCCACCTCGAACCCGGTCGCATAGACCAAGCAGTCGAGCGGGTATTCCCGTTCGCCGACGACGACGCCCGTTGAGGTGATGGCGTCGACGCCACGCCCGTCAGTGTCGACGAGGGTGACCGTGGGTCGATTGAAGGACTGCAGGTATTCGTCGTGGAAGCACGGACGCTTGCAGAACTGGCGGTACCACGGTTTGAGGGATTCGGCAGTCTTCGGGTCCGTGACGATGGCGTCCACTCGCGACCGGATCTGCTCCATCTTTTCGAAGTCCGCAAGCTCCAGAATGCTGGCAAGGTCCTGCCCCGCTTTCGGAGGTTGCGCGCGCAACCGCGTGACGAGCTTTCCGATGATGTCGGTCCAGCCGTCCATCACCAGGTCCTGCGCGGCGAAACCCCCTGACGTCAGGAGCGTAAAGTTCTCCATCCTTTCTCGCTGCCATCCGGGCTGGAGCGTAGCCGCCCAGGAGGCATCGGTTGGACGGTTCGCTCGAACATCGATGGAGGAAGGTGTGCGCTGGAACACGTAGAGTTCGCCGGCCGAGGCGGCGAGGTGGGGGACCACCTGGACCGCCGTGGCGCCGGTTCCGATGATGCCGACGCGTTTGTCGGTGAGGCCCTGGAGCCCACCACTCGAATCACCTCCCGTGTACGAGTAGTCCCAACGACTGGTGTGGAAGGCCTTTCCGCCGAACGTCTCGATACCGGGAATGCCGGGCAGCTTGGGCCGGTGGAGCGGACCGTTGCCCATCACCACGAACCGCGCCGATATGCGGTCACCTCGATTCGTGTGGACGGTCCAACGGGAGCGCGCCACCTCCCACGCGATCCCCGTGACCTCCGTTGACAGGCAGGCGCGCTCGTAGAGGTTGAAATGCCGAGCTATGCGCCGGCAGTGCTCAAGTATTTCCGGGGCGCGTGCGTACTTCTCGTTGGGAACATAGGACGTCTCTTCCAGCAGCGGAAGGTAGACGTAGGACTCGACATCGCATTGCGCGCCCGGGTACCTGTTCCAGTACCAGGTGCCGCCGAAATCGCCCCCCTTCTCAATGATGCGAAAGTCGTCGATGCCTGCCTGCGCCAACCGAGCGCCCGTGATCAGTCCCGCGAAGCCACCGCCGATGACGATGACCGTGACGTCGTCGACGACGGGCGGACGGTCGACGGGCTCCGTATAGGGATCGAGGAGATAGTCAGCGAAGGATCCGGCCACCTCGACGTACTGGGTGTTCCCGTCGGTCCGGAGCCGCTTGTCGCGTTCCGCCCGATAGCGTTCACGAAGCGCGTCGGGGTCGAAGTCCTGCGCCGTCGTCGTCCTGTCGGCGTTTGTCACTCCTTCGAGCCCTTGCGGCCAGCGCACATCTGCTTTCATCCCTATGTTGGCTTCGCCGTGGCAGCGTAGCCCCGCCGCCGCTCCTACCCGTTGGAAGCCTGGCCGTCCTCGTGACCGTGCCCGTGTCCGTGGTGCTCGAAGAGAGGCCCAGGGGACGTGCGCCCAGGGGCAGGAAGTGCAGTCGTCGTTGTGGTCACCGTGGCGCCGGTCGGTTGCAGGATGCTCACCACTGCTTGGTACTGGCGGTGAGAGATCCCACCGCCGTCGAGCAGCACCTGGGCGAGTGTCAGCGCCTGGTCGGCGGCGGAGAGGCGCGCTGGACCCGGCGCTTGCACCGCAGTCGCCTCCAAGACCGCGGCCAACGCTCCGTCCCCGGGCAGTCCGCCCGTGGTGAGTGAGAGGGCGAGCGACCCAATTGCCTTGCTCTCCGCGTCGAACGCCGGCAAGGTCGTGCGCGTGAGGGCCTGTGTGTGTGGTGTCGATCTGTCGTGTCGGCCTGGCGGGACCGCAGCTCGCGTCGGTTGGCTTCCCGTTTGGAGGAGAAGAACGGCCGCACCGGCAATTGCGAGCACGGCAACGACCGCGATGGCGGCAACGACGCTGCGCCGCCGCCGAGTGCCGGGGCGGACGCAGGTCGGGGTTCGGCTGGGCGAACCTGAGGGCGAGGGGGGTGCAGTCGAGGAGGCGGTGCGCTCCGACGTGGAACCGGCTCGGGCCGGCATGGTCGCGGTCCTCGCCGGTTCACCCACCAGGGGTGCCCGTACCCGCACCGCCGGAGCACTGGGCTCCCTGCCGCTTTGCAGTGCCTGCGACATTTCAGCGGCCGAGGTGAAGCGGTCGTGCGGGTCGGTTGCCATGGCGCGACGGGCGACATCTCGCAACGGTGGCGCAAGTTGCGCGAACGGTACTCGACCAGGACCGAGGCGCTGCCCGGTCGATGCCTCGACCATGACCGCGCCAACTGCATAGAGATCTGATTGGACCGTGGCCGGACAGCCCGAGCGGCGTTCCGGTGCCAGATAGCCTGGCGTGCCGAGGACGAATCCGGTCACCGTCCTGTCGTCTGTCATCCACTCGGGGTCGTTCCCCTTGTCGAAGCTCTTGGCGATGCCGAAGTCGGTGATCTTGGTGTGCCCGTCCCCCTGGAGCAGAATGTTGCTGGGCTTGACATCTCGATGCAGGACGCCGAACCGGTGTGCGGCGGACAGTCCCGATAGTGTCTCAGCCATCACCAGGGCCACCCTGTTCGGGTGCAGCGGGCCGCGGGCCATGATCTCGTCGCGCAGTGTGCTCCCGGGCAGCCGCTCCATGACGAGGTAGGACGTCGCCTCCTCTTCGCCGAAGTCCAACACGGCGACGATATTGGGATGGATGAGGCGCGCCGCGATCAGGGCCTCCTGATGAAAGCGCTGTCGCATGCCGGCGATGGCCTGGGTCTCGGCCCGCAGGACCTTGAGGGCGACGGGTCGCTCGAGTTGCTCGTCGAACGCATCGAAGACCCGCGCCATGCCGCCCTGCCCGAGCAGCCCCTCCACGCGGTAACGGCCGCCGACGAGGGTCGGGACGAAGCGCGTCTGCACAGGGTGTGCGTACCCGCCGAGAGGCCTGTGTATCCGTGGCCGGACTTCGGCCGGCTGTACTGGCCCGATGTTCGAGGGGCGCGGACCCCAACGGGGGTGGCCAAGCGGCACTCAGCCGGCCAGCACCGCCATCTCACCCATGAGCGTCAGCGCATCGCTGGGGAGCGCGCTCCCGAACTCGCGGTAGAGGGCGTGGATGTTGGCCACCACGCGCTCGGCCTCGCTCCACCCCGCGTAGGGGCCCAGATCGATGTCTCGTGCCGCATCGAGTGGCGTCATGCCGGCGTCGAAGCGACGGCGAGCCTCCACGGTGAGGAGCTCGAAGTACTCCTTCAGGTCCCGCAAGGCGGATGGAGCTGCCACAGGGCCGTGGCCGGGAATGACGGCCGCGGGTTGCAGTGCCAGCACTCGGTCACACGCGGCAATCCAGTGTGCCACCGGTCCGGCCCACACGATCGGGTGGCCCCCGTGGAAGAGGATGTCGCCGGTGAACACGATGTCGGCGTCCGGCAGGTGGACGACCGCGTCGCCCGCGGTGTGGGCCGGACCGACCTCAATGAGCGACACGGTGCGGTCGCCCAGCTGCACGTCGAGCTGCTCGTCGAACGTCCGGGTGGGCACCGCCAACGGCACGTCCTCGAATGAGAACGGCGAGAAGATCTTCTTGAGAAAGGTGCCGGCCGGCCCGAATGCGTCTGAAGATCGCAGCATCGCCGCCATGGCCGATGGAGGGAGCTGCAGCATCTCGTTGGCGCAACGGGTCGTCGCAATGATCTCGGCTTCGCCCAAGAGCGCATTGCCGTAGCAGTGGTCACCGTTGGCGTGCGTGTTCACCACCGTGGCGATGCGTGTGGCGGCGGGGGTCGCCGCCCGCATCACCTCGAGCATGTCGGCGGTGAGGCGCAGGTCGAACAGCGTGTCCACAAGCAGGGACGACCCGTCGTTCCCCGTGATCAGACCAGCGTTGGACCATCCCCATCCACCATCGGGCTGGAGGTAGGCCCAGACCCCTTCGCCTACCTCGTGCAGCCCTTTGGTGTATGGCATCGGCTCGGCGCGTCAGTACACAAAGACCGAGGTCCCGATGGGATCGATGTTGGCCGCCCAGACCCAGTTGATCGCCTCGTTGCTGATGCGCGCACAGCCGTGGGACACCGGATAGGGCGGGACCGAAGTGTCCCCGTGCATGGCATACCCCTGGTAGAAGAAGCGCGGGCGCCACAGGGTGCCGAGCGAATCGGTGACCGTGCCGTCGACAGTACGGAAGGTGTGGAACGTGCCACTCGGTGTGATCGCCACCGACGTGGTGCCGTCCTGGGTGTAGGTGTACCCGCCTCCCGTCGACGTGTTGAGCGTCCAGAGGAGGTGGTTGTTGTTCACCACCATGATCAAGTCGTTGGCCAGGCTGATCTGGATCTGGTAGCCGGACTCGGGGCGTGGCTGCGGAACGATCCCGGCCGCGAGCGCGCTCCACGTGGCCGGCCCGACAACGCCGTCACGGGGGAGGTTGGCCGCCTTCTGCAGGGCCCACACGGCCTGCTGGGTGCTGTTGTCGAAGTTGCCGCTCGTGGTGTCGACCCAGTAGCCGAGTGCGTAGAGCTGGTTCTGGAGTGACACCACTGCGGGCCCGCTCGAATTGAGCTGAATCGTGGGGGGCAACGGCGGCGGGGTCGTCGGGAGCAGCCAGTAGCCCTGCCCAGATGGCGTGACCGCGATGGCGCGGATCGGGTTCGGATTTGATTGCCCGCCCATCGATCCGAGGAACGGAGCGGTCCCGAAGTTGAAGACGCCACCGTCCTTGGCGGCCAGCCAGTAGCCGCTCGAGGTCGCGGCCATGCCGACGATGGGAGCGTTCAGCTTGATGCCACCGGTGGAGCCGAAGAACGAGGCCGACCCGTAGCTGAAGATGCCGCCGTCGGAGGCGACCAGCCAGTATCCGTTTCCCCCGGGTCCGGTGGCCATGCCGACGACCGGCTGGTTGAGGTGGATCGAGCCCGTGGAGCCGTAGAACTCCGCGTCGCCGTAGCTGAAGATGCCGCCGTCGGAGGCGACCAGCCAGTATCCGCCGCCGTCGGGGGTGCCAGCCATGCCGACGATGGGCTGGTTGAGGTGGATCGATCCCGTCGAGCCGTAGAACTGCGCGTCGCCGTAGCTGAAGATGCCGCCGTCGGAGGCGACCAGCCAGTATCCGCCGCCGTCGGGTGTGGCGGCCATGCCGACGATCGGCTTGTTCAGCGGTAGCGCTCCGGCCGACCCGTAGAACTGCGCGTTCCCGTAGTTGAAGATGCCGCCGTCGGCGGCCACGATCCAGTACCCGCCGCCGTCATGGGTTGGCGCCATACCGACGGGCGGGGCGTTCAGGGTGAGTCCGCCGGCCGGTCCGAAATTGCCGGCGTCACCGAAGTTCACCGGTTGGGCGGAATTGTCGGGATAGGCGGCCGAGGCGACACCAGGGGTCACGGCGAGCAGCACCGGGACGAGGGTCATGCAGCCGACAAGAGCCGCCAGGAGCGAGCGACCCCGCCGCGGGCGGGTTGTGCTGCTGAGCGGTCGGGGGGATGGCGCGGTGTGGGCCGGCATCAGGCTCCTTAGGGTCGGCTTCGGGCGTGTGCCAGCAGGTCGGGTTCTGTGGTGCGTTGGCGAACCCCGCCCTCAGGCATGGACCTGGTCGAACGTGAAGATGTCGCTGAACTGTACATCCACCCCTGGCTGGTCACACGGCCGGTGGCGGCGCCTCAGCCCCGTCCCCATCGGCACGAACGGCCCGGGGGTCGCTCGTGCGGGTCAATCGGGGCGCTTCCAGCGAACGACATCCTCGAGGTCGCCCGATTCG
Source organism: uncultured Acidimicrobiaceae bacterium (assembly GCA_963782415.1). Lineage (GTDB taxonomy): Bacteria > Actinomycetota > Acidimicrobiia > Acidimicrobiales > RAAP-2 > Bog-473. The sequence continues at coordinate 184,553 of CAWAJT010000007.1, forward strand.
ACGTCGTAGACGAGTCCAGCGATGAGCTGCAGCTTGTCGAGATACGCCGTCCGGGCCACCAGGTCGACGTCCTCGCGCAGGGCGGCTGCGTGGTCGCCGATGGGGAGGAATCCCAGTTCGGCCCCGGTGAGTTCCCGCAGTTGCGCGTCGGTCACCCCCTCCAGCCCGCACTTGGTGTGCTGCATCACGACGGCGGTGTCCACGCCGAGTATCCCGCTCGAGAGGGCCAGGCTCCGCAGCACGTCTTCGGTGACGCGTCCCCCGGCGTTCCGGATGACGTGGGCCTCGCCGAGCTGGAGGCCCAGCACCGCGAACACGTCGATGCGGGCGTCCATGCAGGTCACGACGGCGAGGTGGCGCCCCGGTCGGGGATCGGCGACGTTGGCCCTTGCGGCCGCATACGCCTTGTTGGCGCTGAGGAGGTCGGCAATCTGGCTCATGCCCTGGGGGACCGTAACAGCCCTCGGCGTCAGCCAGGAAGCCCGAAGCCCTCACCCCGGTGCTGGTCGAGGGTCGGGACCGGTGGCTCGTCGACCGCGAGCGGCAGCCGTATGGGAAAGCGCGGGAACGGTGCTGCTGCGAGCATCCCCTCTCGGTCGAGCACCGGTGCGACGGGGACCCCGGCGGCCATCAGGCGGGAGACGAGGGCGTCTCGGGGCTGAGCGGCGATGGCCTCGCTCACTGCGCGCTGCAGTTCGTCGCCGCGGGCGCAACGTGTCGGAAAGTCGATGGTCGCCAGCTCGTCGAGGCCGAGCTGGCTGCACAAGCTGGCCCAGAAATGCTGTTCGTTCATGATGCCCAATGCCACTTGTCCGCCGTCGGCCGTGGCAAAGAGTCCGTAGCCGGGTAGCGGCGGCGGAGGAGCGCCATCTGTACTCCCTTGGGTCTTGCCGTCCGGACCGCCGGCGCTCACGGGACCGGTCCACGTGGCCAGCACGTCGGTCATGGAGATATCGAGCGACGACCCTTCGCCACTCGTGACCCGGCCCAGCACGGCGGCGCAGATCCCGAACGCGGCGGTGAGCCCCGCCGCCAGGTCCGCCGTGGGGAGCGGTGGGGGACGGTTCGCTTTGCCGCCCTCGGGCGTCAATGCGCCCGCCCACGCGTGGTAGTTCACGTCGTGGCCGGGCAGGTCGGCGCGGAAGTCGTGCTGGCCGTAGCCGGAGATGGAGCAGTAGACGATGCCCGGGTTCAACGCGCGCACGCCGTGCTCGTCCAGGCCCAACCGGGCCAGCACGCCCGGCCGGAAGCCCTCGACGAGCACATCGGCCTGTGCGGCCAGCTCCAAGGCCCGGGACCGGTCCTGTGTGTTCTTGAGGTCGAGTTCGATGCTGCGCTTCCCCTGGTTGATGGCGCCGAAGAGGCCGGCGTACTGGCGCATCGGGTCGCCGCCGGGCGGCTCGACCTTGAGGACGTCGGCGCCCAGAGGGACGAGCAACGACGTGGCGTAGGGACCAGGGCGCCAGATACTCAGGTCGAGGATCCGCAGCCCGGAGAGGAATGCTGTGGCGCTGGACATCGGTCGAGAGTCTTGCATTGGGCGTAGCCTCGCAGCGTGCTGGGATTCTTCTCGTTCACCGAAGTGACTGATCCGTCCGCCCATGAGGCCTACAACGCGTGGCACCAGCTCGACCATCTCCCCGAGCAGTTCACGATCGAAGGCATTTCGTTCGGGTGTCGCTGGGTGCGCTCACCGCGCTGTCGTGCCGTCGAAGCTGCCACGGGCGATCTGCTCGATCCGTTTCACTACATGACGCTCTACCTCTTGCGCGACGCGCGCGTGATCCCCGAGTTCTTCGCCCTGGCCGAACGCCTGCACGCCGAAGACCGATTCTTCGCCGCCCGGCGCGCGCTGCTCTCGGGACCGTTCGAAATTGTCGGCCGCTGGGCCGCGCCGCGGGTGGCAGTCTCGCCCGAGGCGGTGCCCTTCCGCCCCGCACTCGGGGTCTACGTAGTCGTGGGCCCGCGGGTGGACGGCGCCGCACTCGTGAGCCATGCAGGAGTCGCCGGCGCCTGGCAATTCGCCGACGCCGAGCAGGACCGGACCATCACGGTGAGCTTCGTGGACGGCGACCTCTGGCACGCGGCGGCGTCGCTCGGAACGGCAGGTTCGGACGCGCCAGAGTGGGCTGGTCCGCTGGAGCGAGTTGATGCGTTTCGCTGGGATTGGTTCGCTACGCTGACGCCCCAATGACCAGTCAAAGCAAGTCGAAGGCCCAGCGCAGGGCCGAGAATCAGCAGCGCGCCGCCGAGAAGCGCGCCGCTGAGCTGCGTGCGAAGCGCATGCGCATCGGCCTTCGCGTGGGCGGCGCCATCGTGGGCGTGGCGCTGGTCGTCGTCCTCGTCACCCAACTGACAAAGGGCGGTTCGGCTACGGCTCCACCCCAGTCCACGCACCCGCACATCGCGCTCGCAGCCCATTCCTGCGTCCATGTCTTCCACGTGGGTCCAACCGCCGGCGACCACGGTCGGGCCCGAGAAGGTCCCCGTGCCCATGGGGCCCAAGCTGGCCACGCTCGAGAACGCGGCGACCGGTCAGCCCGTGGACGGCATCCAGTGCCAGACCAACGAGCAGCTCGTGGTCCACGTCCACACCCACCTGACGATCTTCGTCAACGGCAAGGCCCAGGTGATCCCGTACGGGATTGGTATTCCCGGCTTTCAGGCCGTGAGCACGCCGAACGGGCCGTTCGTCCAGACGGGGAGTTGCTTCTACTGGCTCCACGTCCATGCCAATGACGGGATCTTGCACATCGAGTCGCCGAGCACGACAGACTCGTTCACGCTCGGCCAGATCTTCAAGGAGTGGGGGGTCCCGCTCAGCAAGACCCAGGTCGGGCCCGCCACCGGCAACGTGACAGTCTTCTTCACCGCGCCGGGCAAGAAGGCCATGCTCTACACGGGCGACCCGAACGACATTCCTCTGGGCGACCACTACCAGATCCAGCTCAATGTGGGCACACCCATCGTGGCGCCGGTCAACATCACGAACTGGCAGAACCTCTAGATCGGTGGACGCCGACGCCGTCGTCGTCGGGCTCGGTCCGGGTGGTGAGCAGGTCGCTGGGGACTTGGCGGAAGCCGGACTCGACGTCGTCGGCATCGAAGCTGAGCTGGTCGGTGGCGAATGCCCGTATTGGGGGTGTCTCCCCTCCAAAATGATGGTGCGGGCGGCGGACCTCCTGGCCGAGGGCCGGCGGATCCCCATGCTGGCGGGCTCGTCGGTGGTGGAGCCGGACTGGGGGATGGTGGCGCGCCGCATCCGAGAGGAAGCCACCGACTCGTGGGACGATACGGTCGCCGTCGACCGCTTCGTGGACAAGGGTGGCCGTTTCGTCCGGGGTACGGCCCGGGTCACGGGGCCGGCCTCGGTCGACGTCGGCGGCGAGTCGATTACTGCTCGCCGGGCGCTCGTCCTTGCCACGGGGCAACGTGCCTTCGTCCCACCTGTGCTGGCTGACGTCCCGCACTGGACGAACAGGGAGGCCGTGGCCGCCGAGTCCGTTCCTGCATCGCTGCTCGTCGTCGGCGGCGGTGCCGTCGGGCTCGAAGTGGGGCAGGCCATGAGCCGGTTCGGATCCGGCGTGACGATCGTGGAGGCCGGCCCGCGGCTCGCCCGTGTCGAGGAACCCGAGGTGTCCGATCTGATTACCGAGGTCCTGCGTGGCGAGGGAGTGGACGTCCTCACCGAGGCGACGATCGAGCGTGCCGAGCCATGGCGGGACACGGGCGCTGCCGTGCACATGTCGGATGGGACGGTGCGCCGCGGCGAGCGGATGCTTGTCGCCACGGGTCGTCGCAGCGACCTCGGCACGCTGGGTGTCGGTGCCCTCGGGCTCGACGAGGAGGCACCGAGCATCCCGGTCGACGGGCGCATGCGGGTGGCGCCCGGGGTCTGGGCGGTGGGCGATGTCACCGGGAAGGGCGCCTTCACCCACGTCGCGGTGTACCAGGCCCGGTTGTGCGTGGCTGACATTTTGGGCCGGCCCCGACCCGACGCCGACTACCGGGCCCTGCCCCGTGTGACCTTCACCGATCCCGAATTCGGCTCCGTCGGGCTCACTGAGGCGCAGGCGCGCGCTGAGGGTGGCGGCGCCATCACCGTCTACGTCGAATCGATCGCCGACACGGCCCGGGGTTGGATCCACCGGGGCGAGGGCCTGGTCAAGTTGGTTGCCCGCGACGGCCTGCTCGTCGGAGCGACGTCCATGGGTCCGGCGGGTATTGAGGGGTTGGGCCTCCTGCAGCTCGCCGTCCACGCCGAAGTGCCCCTCGAGACCATGCGCTCCATGATCTTCGCCTACCCGACGTTCTTGCGCGCCGTGGATTCGGCGTTGTGGTCGCCGCCCAGCAGCGAGGAGAAGATCGCCGAGGCCTGATGGGCCAGCAGCGACAGGTGGCCCTCCTCGGGCACGACGGTGACGGTGGCCTGCGGGATGTGACGCTTGAGGAAAGCCCGGTAATCCGGCGGCCCCGACTGGTCGTCGGCCCCCTCCCAGATGTCGACGGGAACGTGGATCTCCTCGAGGGAGAAGCCCCACGGGTCGCCGAAGATGCGGTAGTCCTGCACGCACCCCGCGGTGCCCTGGCGCAGTGCTTCGCGGACGAAGGCCAGCGCCTGGTCCGGTGGTCCCCATTCGGTGAGGACGGTGCGATCGGCCGGGGGGAACGAGCGCATGACAGCACGCAGCAGCCGTGCGTTGCTGGCATTGACAATGCTCACCGCCATGACGGCCGACGCCACGCCCGGCGCCCGCCGGGCCAGGAACAGGAGGGCACGGTCTTCGACGGAGAGCCCGCGTGTCGTGCCGTAGAGGTCGAGCGGGACGGCACTCGACAACAGCGCGGCGGCGGTGACGCGGTCACCCATCCGGGCTGCGCAGATGGCGGCGTAGGGGCCGCCGGCCGACCAGCCCATCACCGCGAAGCGATCGATGCCCAGGGTGGCGGTCAGGTGCGCCACATCGGCGGGCCAGTCGACGAGGCGGCGTCCGGGTTGGTAGGTCGACGCTCCCATACCAGGGCGATCGGGGGAAATGAGGCGGACGTTCTTCGCCACGGCTGCCGCGTGGGCGGGCGCGGCGTCAAGGCGGGAGCTCAACCCCCCGTGAAAGCTCAGGACGGGAAAACCCGTGTGGACGCCGTACTCCTCGTAGGCCAGGAGGCGTCCGTCGGGCAGCGCGATGGACTCGGTCACTGCAGGGCCGCTCCGGGGTGAACAGGTGCCCGCACGAGAGCACGCTATAGGGTGCGGTCATGAGTCCGAACGTCGACGGGCTGGTTGACGACCTGCTGGCTGACTTCCCTCCGGCGCGCACGCCGCCCGAGGTGTTCCTCGGTGAGCAGTTCGATCGGGGCCTGGCCTGGCTGCACTACCCGGTCGGGAGTGGTGGATTGGGACTCTCGCCACGGGACCAGCAGCGCGCACAGGCGCGCCTCAATGCGGGCGGTGCCCCCGTGGCGGGCATGCGCAACCCCATCGGGTACGGCATGTGTGCGCCCACCATCGCCACGCACGGGACGTCGAAGCAGAAGGAGCGCTACCTGCGCCCTCTCTTCGCCAACGAGGAGATCTGGTGCCAGCTCTTCAGTGAGCCGGGCGCCGGGTCGGACGTGGCCGGCCTCTCGACGCGGGCCGAACGCGATGGCGACGAGTGGGTGCTCAACGGGCAGAAGGTCTGGACCACCTTGGCCCACATCTCCTCGTTCGGCCTGCTGGTGGCCCGAACGAATCCCGATGTACCCAAGCATCGGGGCATGACCGCCTTCCTGGTCGACATGCATGCACCCGGCGTCGACGTGCGGCCGCTCTTCCAGATCACCGGGGAGGCGGAGTTCAACGAGGTCTTCTTCACGGACGTGCGCATGCCTGACTCGGCCCGCCTCGGGGACGAGGGCGAGGGCTGGCATGTGGCGGTGACGACCCTGATGAACGAGCGGGTCTCCATCGGCGGCGCGGTCACCCGGCGTGGCGGCGGGCCTGTCGCCGAGGCGATCAAAATCTGGAAGGAGCGGTGGCAGGGAGACACTTCCGCGCACGTGCTCGCTCTGCGGGATCGGCTCGTCTCGAGCTACATCCGGATGGAGGCGTTGTCCATGACCAACGCCCGGGCCGCGCAGACGCGTAAGGCGGGCACACCAGGTCCCGAGGGTTCCGTGGCCAAGCTGGCCTACGCAGAGGAGAACAAGCGAATCTACGACCTCTGCATGGATCTCTTGGGCAATGACGCCATGTTGTTCCCATCGGGGTATCCCATGGTTCGACCGGACCTGGTCGGCATGGGCTCGCCGGACGTGCACAAGATGTTTCTCCGGGTGCGGGCGAACTCCATTGAGGGTGGCACGTCCGAGGTCATGCGCAACATCCTCGGCGAACGAGTCCTCGGTCTGCCCGGCGATGTTCGCACCGACAAGGCGTTGGCCTGGAAGGACGTCCCGCGCAGCTGAGCGCGCGCCAGCCGTGACGGAACCGGATCTGCAAGCGGAGAAGCGGGCCGCGGCCGTGGCGGCTGTCGCCCTGGTCGAAAGCGGCATGTGGGTCGGGCTGGGTACCGGATCGACTGTCGCCGAGTTCGTTCCCGTTCTCGGGGCCAGGGGGCTGGACATCACGTGTGTGTCGACGTCGCCCGCCACCGAGAAGCTGGCGATCGCCCATGGGTTGGACGTCCGGCCTTTCACCGACGTCGACCGGCTCGACCTGACCATCGACGGCGCGGATCAGGTCGACCCGGACGGGTGGCTGATCAAGGGTGGCGGCGGGGCCCACACCCGCGAACGGATCGTGGCCGCGGCCGCAGACCGGTTTGTCGTCATTGTGTCGTCCGACAAGCCCGTGGACCGCCTGCGCCCTCCGGTGCCGCTCGAGCTCATGGCCTTCGGGTTGGCGGCCACCCTCCGCGAGCTCCCCGACGTGGTGCTGCGGGACGCGCCGCTGACGCCGGACGGGGGTGTGCTCGCCGATTCCCACGGCACCATCGACGCTCCCGCTGCGCTGGCGGCCCAGTTCGACGCCGCGCCGGGTGTGGTGGCGCACGGACTCTTCTCGCCTTCATTGGTCTCCACGGTCCTCATCGCCCGGGGCGATCAGGTGGAGGCGCGTCAGGTCGGCTGATCGGTCACGCCGCCGGGCTGAATGTGACCGGGAGCGACGTGGGGGACCGGAACACATCCCCCCGAATATGGGGGTCGGACCCGTCCGGTTGCAGGGCCAGGTCGGGCAGGCGGTCGAACACGCGGTTGAGCAGAGCTCGCGTCTCCAGGCGGGCCAGGTGCATGCCGAGGCACATGTGCGGTCCGTGTGCGAACGCGATGTGGGGGACGGCGGGACGGAAGATGTCGAACGTCTCCGGGTTGTGCCAACGCGTCTCGTCGTGGTTGGCCGATCCGATGTGCGGCGTGATGCTCTCGCCCGGGCCGATGGTGACCCCGGCGATCTCGACGTCACACGTCGTCGTGCGGTTAATGGTCAGGAGCGGCGGCTCGTAGCGCAGGCCCTCTTCGATGGCTTGGGGGAGGAGCGAGCGGTCGGCGCGCACGGCCTCCAGCTGGTCCGGGTGGGTCAAGAGGAGGTACAGCAGGTTGCCCGACGAGCGGTAGGTCGTCTCGGCGCCGGCGGGGAGCAGGAGACGCAGGAACGAGTAGATGGCTTCGTCGGTCAGCTTCTCGCCGTCGACCTCGGCGGAGACCAGGTCACTGATGACGTCCTCGGCCGGGTAGGCGCGCCGGTCCGCCACCACGCCGGCGAAGTACTCGCGCAGCGATTCGGAGGCGGCCAGCCCACGATCGATGTCGGCCACCAGCCCGATGAGCTCGACGGACCAACGCTGGAACTGTGGGAAGTCCTCCTCGGGAAGGCCGAGCAGCCGGGCGATGACCCGCACCGGGAATTCGAAGGTGAGCTGGCGGACCAGGTCGGCCTCACCGTCGGCCGCGAAGCGGTCGATCTGCTCGTCGATGATCGGGCGGATGAACTCCGGCTCCCAACGAGCCAACGCCTTCTCGCGGAAGGCGTGTGCCACGAGGTTGCGGTGGCTGCGGTGCTCCGGGTCGTCCATGCCGAGGATCATGTGGCCCATCACCATGCCGATGGTGGCGTCGTATCCAGTCGAAGTGAAGGTCTTCGCGTCCCGCAGAATCCGCGAGCAGTCGTCGAAGCGGTAGGCGATCCACCCGGGCTCGACCTCTATGCCCTCGGGGAGCGACTCAATCGACATGGTGAGGCCCTTGGTGACGGGCGTGTCGCGGCGCTTGGCGACCAGGTCGGGGTAGGGGTCCCTCGTGGTGCCCGCCACGACGTCGTCGAAGGCGCTGAACGGGTCGTACTCCTGTGCGTCGGACAGTGCCATGGATTCGACTCCCTCCCCACGAGTGTCTGTGACGTCGCCGTCAGGCTACGGGTTGGAGCGGTTGGAGCGGATCCGCGCACCTCGTTGCGGGGGGGGGTGCGGGGAGGCGGTCGACGCCTGCCACGGCGTAGGCTCCCACCTGCATGAAAACACTACGCACACCCGACGACCGGTTCACCGCCCTGCCTGGCTACGACTTTGCGCCTCACTATGCACAGGTCGACGACGCCGAGGGTGGCACGCTGCGCGTGCACTACCTCAAAGAGGGCGACCCCTCCGCTCCCGTCGTGCTGCTGATGCACGGCGAACCCTCCTGGTCGTATCTCTACCGCACCATGATCCCAGTGCTGACTGCGGCCGGCCTGCAGATCGTGGCCCCGGACCTGGTTGGTTTCGGGCGCTCCGACAAGCCGGCCGAACGGGGTGACTACACCTTCGCCCGGCACGTGGAATGGATGCGCGAGCTGCTCTTCGACCACCTTGATCTACGCGCCGTCACCCTTGTCTGCCAGGATTGGGGCGGGCTGATCGGGCTGCGTCTTGTCGGAGAGCACCCGGACCGCTTCGCCCGCGTCGTGGCCGCCAATACGTCTCTGCCCACCGGTGACGCCGATCCGGGCGAAGCCTTCTTGGCCTGGCAGAAGTTCTCCCAGGAGGTCGAGGAGTTCCCGACCGGGACGATTGTCCGCGGCGGGTGCGCGAAACCTGTGGCGCCCGAGGTCGTGGCCGCCTATGACGCCCCGTTCCCCGACGAGTCCTACAAGTCGGGCGCCCGTCAATTCCCGCTGCTGGTCCCGTCCCGGCCCGACGACCCCGCCCACGATGCGAATGTGGCGGCGTGGGTGGGGCTGGCTGCCTTCGAACGCCCGTTTCTGTGTGCCTTCAGCGACAGCGATCCCATCACCAAGGGAGCAGATCGCAGCCTCAAGGAGCGGATCGCCGGAGCCCAGGGACAGCCCCACACCACCATTGTCGGCGGCGGCCACTTCCTCCAGGAGGATTGCGGAGAGGATCTCGCCCACGTCGTCGCGTCCTTCGTCGCCGGCACCTCGTGACAGAGGCGCACGAGGTGATCATCGTCGGTGCCGGGTTCTCCGGCATCGGGATGGCCGCCCGACTCCGTTCCATGGGCATCGAAGACTTCGTCGTCCTCGACCGGGGCAACGACCTGGGTGGAACCTGGCGCGACAACTCGTATCCCGGTGCCTCGTGCGACGTGCCCTCCAACCTCTACTCGTACTCCTTCGCACTCAATCCGGAGTGGTCCCGTGCGTTTTCTTCGCAGAGCGAGATCTGGGACTACATGCGCGACTGCGTGGATCTCTTCGACGTGGGTCGCTTCCTGCGGTTCAACCACGCCGTGGAAACGGCGCAATGGGACGACGGAGCCAACCATTGGCGGGTCCGGACCGCCGGCGGGGCGGAGTACTCGGCTCGCGCCCTGGTGTGGGCGACGGGCCCACTGAGCGAGCCGTCCATTCCGGACTTTCCGGGCTTGGAGGACTTCCGGGGCAAGGTCTTCCATTCCGCTCGGTGGGAGCACGGCTTCGATCTCGTGGGCAAGCGCGTGTGCGTCGTCGGTACCGGTGCCTCCGCCGTGCAGTTCGTACCGCAGATCGCTCCGGTCGTCGACCATCTCTACGTCCACCAGCGGACCCCGCCGTTCGTCGTGCCGCGCCGCGACCACGCCGTCTCGGCACTCCGCAAACTGGCCTATCGAAGGCTCCCGTTCCTCCAGCGCCTCTCGCGGCTGCGGACATACCTGGTCTTCGAGCTCCTGTTGCACGTTTTCGTCGGCAACGGGGACCGGCGCAAGGCGGCCGTTCGCAAAACGGCGCTCGACCATTTGGCCAAGCAGGTGTCCGACGAGGCGCTGCGCCAGGCACTCACCCCCGACTACGAGCCGGGGTGCAAGCGACTCCTCCTCTCCGACGACTTCTACCCTGCGCTGATGCGACCCAACGTCGAGGTCGTGGAATCGCCGGTGGCCTCGTTCACCGCGCACGAGGTGGTCGGCCAGGACGGCATCGCTCGACCCGTCGACGTGGTGATCATGGGCACCGGCTTCGAGGCTGCCGAGCCGCCCTATGCCGATCACATCGTCGGCCGGGACGGCGTGCGCCTCTCCGAGGTCTGGAAGACGAACGGCGTCGAGGCCTATGCCGGGTCGACCGTGGCGGGATTCCCCAATCTCTTTCTCATGATCGGGCCCAACTCGACGCTGGCTCACAACTCGATGATCTACATGATCGAGTCGCACATCAACTACGTCGCCGGTGCGCTGTCCTTCCTGCGCCGACCAGGCGTGCACGCCGTGGAGGTCAAACCTGGCGTGCAGCATCGTTACAACGAGCGCTTGCAGGCGCGGCTCGCCCATTCGGTCTGGGTTGAAGGCGGCTGCGCGAGCTGGTACCTCGACCACCGGGGCCGCAACACGACGCTGTGGCCGGACCACACGTGGAAGTTCCGGCGGCTGACCCGGCGCTTTCACCCCGGCGAGTACACCGTCCACGCGTAAGCCCGCAACGCGAGCGCGCAGAGCACGACGGCGAAGAGGGCCAGCGCGCCGATTTCTGGGAGCACCGCGAGCAGGCCGTCATGGTCGTAAATCAGCTTGACGAACGCGTCCATGGCCCACGCCTGCGGCACCACGTGGCCCACGCCCCGGACCACCGGGCCCACCACGTCGAGCGGGTACATGCACCCACCCAGGAGCCCGCACACAATGCCGAGGACGACGGCCAGGGAGATCGCCTGTTCCTCGGTGCGCGAGCGCATACTCACCAGAGCGGCGGCTCCGGCGTACGCCAGGGAGAGCACGGCGAGGACGAGGAACACACCGAAGGGGTCGCCCCAGTGCACGCCGAATATCAGGCGGCCGACCACCAAGAGCCCGACGCACTGCGCCGCCGCCACACACAGGCTGGTGGCGATCAGTGCCGCCACGACCGACCGACGGCGCACCGGTGCCGCCGCGAGCCGTTGCATCAGGCCGAGGCGACGGGATTCCACGACGCCCGAGGACAACAGGAGCACCGTGATGCCGAGGAAGAGGACGAGGTCGGCGGGCGCGACGTAGGAGAACGGGCTCAGCGCCGCAGGGACGTCAGTGTGGGCGAGCGTGACGTCGGTCACGGTGGTGTGCGTGCCTTCGGCCGCGATGAGGTCGAGCAGCGCGACCACGTCTGTCCGCGCCTGCACCGCGCTCGTCGAGGCCGACTCGCTGACGAAGTCGACCCGTTGCGTCCCCGGAGCCGCCGGCAGCCCGATCAGTCCCGCCACGACACGTCCCCGCAGAATGTCGTCGCCCAATTGGGCCCGGTTGGGCTCCATGCGCACTTTGATGGCGCCGGTGCTGGCCACCAGGTGGACGAGGCGGGCCGAGGGGTGCACCAATCCGACGGGTTCCTTGGGGCTTCCTGCCAGAAGGCCGGTGACGAGGATGAAGAGAATCGGGAAGACCGTGGCTATGAAGAGGTAGCGGCGGTCTCCCACGGCGCGGCGCAGGTTGACCCGGATGATCGGGATCATGGGGTCACCATGCGGCGGACCCTGACCATGGCCAGCGACCCGGTCACCAGTGCGATCAGGCAGAGAACGACGAAGGGGCCGATCACCGACGACGCCGGGTCGCGCAGCAGGGCGAGGCGGCCGAAGCCGACCAGGGCCCAGCCGTTCGGCGTCCCGAGGCTGAGCACCTGGAACGCTTCGGGGAGCGCGCCCGGGGGGAGCAGATTCCCCCCGAGGAGAGCCAGGACGAGCCCGACCACGAGTGAGGCGGCGAAGGCCTCCTGCGGGGTCCAGCGCGAATGACGTCAGGAAGGCGCCGAGACCGCACATGGCCGCGGTGGCGCCGACGCACACCAAGAGGACGCCGAGTGGGTCTCCCCAGCTGGCGTGGAAGGCGGCCGCTGTGACGCCCCACACGATCAAAATGGAGGCGAGACCGGTGACGGCGATGGCCAGTAGCTTCCCCCACACGATCGCGCCGGGTCGGATCGGCAATGCGGCCAGCCGCGCCAGCGTTCCCGTGGACCGCTCCATCAGGAGCGAGCGCATACCGAGGCCACTGCCGATGAAGAGGAACACGACCGCGATGGAGGGCGCGAAGTAGTCGAGCACGGCCTTGCCGCCGTTGCCCAGCGTGCTGGCCGAAACGGACAGCGGCACGTCATTGGTGGCCGTGCCGGGTTCGATGCGGCCGGCGTAGAGCCGGCTGGCCAGGCCCGCCGCCAGCGACTCGGCATCCTCCTGGCCGATCAGGGCATTGGCCCGATCCACGACGTCGAACCCGGGCGAGGGTGTGGCACCGGGAGCCACCATCGGGATGAGGAGGTGCGACAGGTTCGCTTGGCTGCGCCGGAGGACCACGCCGGCGGCCAAGGTGCCGTCAGCCACTTCGCGGTGCACCGCTGCAGGACCCGGCACGCGCCGGACGACGACGTTCGACGGAAGGTGGCTGGCCTGCACCGCGGCGCGCACCAGCGCCGGCGACGCTCCGGACACGCCGATCGGGAGCATGCCGGACGAGGTGTTGCCGGCGAAGGCAAAGCCGAGGATGGCGGCGATGGCGAGCGGCGCGACCAGGCAGGTGATGACGGCGGAGCGGTCGCGCACCCGCCGCCGTAATTCGTTGAGGGTGATGACGAGTGCGGTCAGGCGCCGTGCTCCTGGTGCTGGCTCGTTGTCCCCACCGGAAGAAACTAGCGTCGTCCCACCTCATGGCGCTGTCGTCGGGAGGACGGGTCGGGGGCGAACCGAAGCCATCGACGACGGCTGGGGCGAGATCGAGACGGTGATCCGCTTCGATGCAGCACAATTTGGGACCCGAGGCCGTCGCCCGGCTCACGGCGACCTCTCATCTGGTGGTGTTCCAGTTTCATCTGGCCGACCTGGCCGACCGGCCGACCGGCCGACCTGCAGTCGGTGCTCGCCGTCCCCGCAGAAATCCGGACTGGCCGAAGGTGGGGATGTCCGCCCAGAGGGCCAAAATGCGCCCAACCGCCTCGGCGCGTCCACCTGCCGCCTGACCGCCCTCGACGGCTTGGTGCTGCTGGAGCGTGGGCTCGATGCCATCGACTCGTCGCGTGCTCGACGTCAAGCCATGCTTGGCCGAATTCGAGCCGCGCTCCGACGACGTCCGATGGCCGGCGCGGTGGCCCGAGTTGATGGCTGGCCACGACTGCCGCGTCGGGCCGCACCCGCCGGGGCAGAGTGCACCCGGGTGTAGCTTTCCGGGCTATGTCGCAACCGAACGTGCTCGTGATCATGACCGATGAGGAGCGTTACCCGCCCCCGTACGAGGACGAGGCGATGGCTCGTTTCCGCCGCGAACAACTCGGCGCGCGCCAAGCACTCCGCGACGGCGGACTCGAGTTCCACCGGCACTATGCGGGCTCGACTGCCTGCCTCCCTAGCCGGACGACGCTGTTCACCGGGCAGTACCCGTCCCTGCACGGCGGGACCAACACCGACGGGCTGGCGAAGAAGAGCGACGACCCTGCCATGTCCTGGCTCGACCCCAATTCGGTTCCGACGCTCGGCGACTGGTTCCGAGCGGGCGGGTACGAGACGCACTACCGGGGGAAGTGGCATATCTCGCACGCCGACCTCCTCATTCCCGGCACGCATGAAGGCCTCATGGCCTGCGATGACGACGGGCGGCCGATTCCGGCCGCCGTCGCCGCCTACAAGGGAGCCGACCGCCTCGATCCCTACGGGTTTTCGGGTTGGGTCGGCCGTGAGCCGCACGGAGCGGCCAGGGCCGATTGCGGCGCGGTGCGCGACGGGGTGTTCGCCGAACAGGTCATCGACCTCTTCGCCGAGCTTGCCGGGGCTCGTCGCGCCGGCCCATGGCTCGCCGTCGCCTCCTTCGTCAATCCGCACGACATCGCATTCAACGGGTGGGCTTGGGAGCACCTCCTCGGCTTCGGCCCCGTCGAAGATGACACGCTGCCGGACATTCCCGAAGCGCCCTCGCAGTCGGACTCCTTCGCCGGGCGTCCCGCCTGCCAGGAGGCGTTCGCCGCGGCGTGGCAGGCCATGCTCTACGAGCAGTCGGCGGACGAGGCCTACCGTCGGCTCTACTACCACCTGCACAAGTTGGTCGACGCGGCGATCGGCCGGATCGTCGGGGCGCTCGAGGAGTCGGGCATGGCGGACGACACCATGGTGGTGTTCACCTCGGACCACGGCGACCTCGTCGGCGCGCATGGTGGCCTCATGCAGAAGTGGCACAACGCATACGACGAGGCGATCCGCGTGCCGCTGGTGGTACGGGGCCCTGGCGTGGCGGCGACGCCCGGCGGGGTGCACATGCCGACCAGCCACGTCGACGTGGTGCCCACGCTGCTCGGACTGGCGGGGATCGACGTCGAACGGGCGGCCGCGCTGGTCGCGATCGAGCATGACGAGGCGCAGCCGCTGCCCGGCCGCGACCTCAGTCCACTCATCAGGGGTGCCGCCGACGCCGAGTCGCTCGCCGAGCCCCTCTACTTCATGACCGAGGACGATCCGGGCCGCGGCCTGAGCGCCCTCAACATCATCACGGGCGCCGCCTACGAGCCGGTGCCCTTTCCGTCGCACGTCGAGTCGGTGATCACCTCGTTGCCGACCGGTGCCGGCGGCGAGGCGGAACTCTGGAAGCTCAACCACTACTACGAGCGTTTGCCCGCGTTTGACGAGGAGCATGGCCTGCCGGTGAACCCGTTCGCGCCGCCGCCGGCGGAGGACGGGTGGGAATTGCACAACCTGACGGCCGATCCTGAAGAGCGCCAGAACCAGGCCGCGACAGCGCCCGATGTCGTGCGCGACCTCCACGTGGTGCTCGACGCGCAGCGCGAGGCCAAGCGCCGTCTGCCCCAGCTACGGAACCAGCCGGCCTGACGTCCACACCGGTGGACGTGCCATGCTCTCGCCGACGGCGAGAGACGGAGGTTGGGCCCGTGGCACCAGTGCAGTTCGGGGGCAAGATAGGAGACGACTGGCGCGACTCGGAGCCGTGGTGGCCCCCCGTGCCCACCCCGCCCGAGGGCGCGCCCAACGTGGTGCTCATCGTCCTCGACGACGTGGGCTTCGCCCAGCTCGGGTGTTACGGCTCCGACATCGAGACCCCCGTCATCGACGGCCTGGCCGCCGGGGGAATCCGGTTGACCAACTTCCACACCACGGCCCTGTGCTCGCCCACCCGGGCCTGCCTCCTCACGGGGAGGAACCACCACCGCAGCGGGATGGGCCGCGTGGCCGACCTGGCCACGGGGTTCCCGGGGTACTGGGGCCGCCCCCCGCGTGAGAACGGGTTCCTCTCCGAGATCCTGCGCGCCAACGGCTACGCCACCTACGCGGTGGGGAAGTGGCACCTCACCCCCGAGGGCGAGACCAACATGGCCCACTCGCGGGCGACGTGGCCGCTCGGCCGCGGCTTCGACCGCTGGTACGGCTTCCACGGTGGCGAGACACACCAGTTCGTCCCGGCGCTGTACCACGACAACCACGCCGTGCGTCCCCCCTCGACGCTCGAGGACGGGTACCACCTCAGCGCCGACCTGGCCGACCGGGCGATCGAGTTCCTCGGCGACCTCCGTGCCGTCGACGACGAGCTGCCCTTCTTCTTGTACCTCGCCACGGGGGCATGCCACTCGCCGCACCATGCGCCGGCGGAGTGGATCGCCCACTACAAGGGCCGCTTCGCGCAGGGGTGGGACCGCTGGCGCGAGCAGACGTTCGCGCGCCAGCTGGCCGAGGGCATCGTCCCCTCCGGCACCGTGCTCTCGCCGCGCCCGTCGTGGGTGCCGAGCTGGGACAGCCTCGGAGGAGAGGAACAGGCGCTCGCCGAACGCTTCATGGAGTGCTTCGCCGCCTTCCTCTCCTACACCGACCAGCAGATCGGGCGGGTGGTCGACTTCATCGACGAGGTGGGTGCCACCGACGATACGGTCATCATGGTTGTGTCCGACAACGGCGCCAGCTCGGAGGGAGGTCGGGAGGGCACCATCAACGAGGGCCGCCTCTCCAACTTCGAGGGTGCGGGCGTCGACGAGATGTACCGGCGGATTGACGAGATCGGGGGTCCGCTGAGCCACAACAACTACCCGTGGGGCTGGACGATGGCCGGCAACACGCCTTTCAAGCGCTGGAAGCGCGAGGTCCACGAGGGCGGCGTCGCCGACCCGTGCATCGTGCGCCTTCCTGCCGGGCGTGGCGGGGTCGTCGGCCTGCGTGGGCAGTACGCCCATGCCATCGACGTGCTGCCGACGGTGCTCGAACTGGTCGGCATCACGGCGCCCGAGGAGATCGACGGGGTGGTGCAGTCCCACCTCGACGGCACCAGCTTTGCTTACCTCCTGGGGGACGACGGCAGCACGGTCGCCGGGCGTCACCGTACGCAGCACTTCGAGATGCTCGGTTCGCGCGCGCTATCTACCACGACGGCTGGAAGGCGGTGACGTACCATCCGGTGGGCCCGATCTATGGCGACGGGCTGCGCAGCAACGCGCCGTTCGACGACGACGTGTGGGAGCTCTATCACGTCGCGGAGGACATTTCGGAGGCGCACGACCGGGCCGCCGAGTTCCCCGAGAAGGTGGCCGAGCTGGTTGCGCTGTGGTGGGACGAGGCGCGCCGCAACGACGTGCTGCCCTTGGACAACCGCGTGCTCGATGCGATGGTGCACAAGCACGACCGCCTGCGCCCGCAGGCCACGTACCGCTATTTCCAAGGTGGCGCGCCCGTGCCCGAGTGGGTGGCCGTCGACGTCCGCCAGCGGTCCCACCGCATCGACGTCGACGTCGACGTGCCGGGGGACGCCACGCCCGATGGCACCTTGCTCGCTCTCGGCTGCGCGCTCGGTGGATGGTCGCTGCACGTGCACGGGGGACGCCTGCGCTACGTCCACAACCTGCACGGCCAACGTCTCTACACGGTCGCCGCCGACCGCGCCATGGGCCCCGGCCGGCACACGCTCGAGTTCCGGTTCGAATGGGACGAGTTGCTCGGGGGCACCGCCACCCTCGTCCAGGACGGCGACATCGTGGGAACCGGCAAGGTCGAGCGCTTCACGCCCGTCGCCTTCAACGAGGTGATGATCGGCCTGACCTGTGGCTACGAGTGGGGCCCTTCCGTCGGCGGCGACTACGTGGCGCCGTTCGCCTTCAACGGCACCGTCGTGCGCGCCGAAGTGTCGGCCACGGGGCCAGTCGTGCGCGATCCCGTGGCCGAGGTCGCAGCCATCCTGGCCGCCCAGTGAGCGACGTGGCACACGTCCTCACCATGTCGTGAGGATGGCGTCGGGGCCGGCTACTCGAAGCTCGGGCGGCGGTCCCGAGTGCGCTTGAGCTCGAAGAAGCCGTCGGTGGCCGTGCAGAGCAGCACGCCGTCCCAGAGCTTTCCGGCCGCTTCGCCCTTGGGGGCCGGGGTGACCACAGGGCCGAAGATGGCCGTCCCGTTGTAGTGGATCACGGGGGTGCCCACGTCCTCGCCGACGGCGTCCATCCCCGCGTGGTGCGATGCGCTGAGCGCCTCGTCGAAATCCTCGGAGGTGGCCGCGTCGGCCAGGGAGGCCGGCAGCCCCAGTTCGGCCAGTGCCTCGGCGACGACGACCTCGCCCTCGCCGTCAGCCAGGCCGCGCTTCTGCAGGTGGATGCGATTGCCCAGCGCCGTATAGAGCGGACCGAGGATCTGGCGGCCCTTCATCTGCTCCGCCGCGATGCACACCCGGACCGGTCCCTTGGCCAGGGCCAGGCGCGCCTTGTACTCGTCGGAGAGCTCGGACCGCCCCTCGTTGAGGATGGCCAGCGACATGACATGCCACTCGACGTGGATGTCGCGCACCTCCTCGACCTCGAGCATCCAGCGCGAGGTGATCCAGGCCCACGGGCACAGGGGATCGAACCAGAAGTCGGCCGTGTCTCTTTCCGTCATGGGATTCCTCCGTCGACGCGCAGGATGGCGCCCGTCGTGTACGACGACGCGTCGGTGGCGAAGTACAGCGCGGCGCCGACGATCTCGTCTGGTTCACCCGCACGCAGGAGGGCGTGGTTGGGCATGCCCCGCTCGAGCGTGGCCGGGTCCCAGGCCTTGGCGATGTCGGTCAGGAACGGGCCTGCCATGATGCAGTTGACACGCACACTCGGACCGAACGCCTTGGCGAACCCCTCGGTCAGCGTGTTCAGGCCCGACTTGGCGGCGTCGTAGGGCAGCATGCCCGGAGCCGGGCGCAGGGAGCCGGTGCTCGAGACGTTGATGATGGATCCACCATATGGGCTCTCCGCCATGCGCGTGCCGACGAGCGCGGTGAGGCGGAACGGGCCTTTGAGGTTCACGGCGAGCACCTTGTCCCACAGCTCTTCGGTGACGGAGACGAGGTCGGGGTAGAGCGGCGACATGCCGGCGTTGTTGACCAGCACGTCGACGCGGCCGAACTCGTCGTACGCCCGCTCGACGAGAGCCTCGATGTCGTCCCAGTGCCCGATGTGGCAGGCGATGGCGAGGGCGCGGCGCCCCCGGGCCTCCACGTCGGCCGCCACGGCCTGGCAGGCGTCGAGCTTGCGGCTGGTCACGACGACGTCGGCTCCGGCGTCGGCGAAGGCGAGCGCCATGGAGCGGCCCAGGCCGCGGCTGCCTCCGGTCACCAGCGCGACCTTGCCGGTCAGCGGGCCGTCCGTCATGCGACGAGCTCGGCCACGGCGTGGGTCACGGCCTTGGCCATCGGGATGTTGAGCGACTCGTTGGGCCCGTGTGCGTTGGAGTGCGGGCCGAGCACGCCGGTGGCCACGAACTGGGTGCCGGGGAACCCGCGTTGGAGGTCGGCCAGAAACGGGATGGAGCCACCCTCGCCGACCAGCCCGTAGTCGCGTCCGAAGCGCTGCTTGGACACCGACGACAGCGTGGCGGCGATGCCGGGCTGGAGTGGCGGCGCGATCCAGCCCTGCCGCGGCCTGCATGAGGTCGATGGTCACATGTGCCCCCTCGTCGGTCCGGATGGCTGACACCAGCGCGTCGGTTGCTGCCTGCGCGTCGACGTCGGGTGGCAGGCGGACCGACACCTTGAGCGTGGTCCACGGGCGCAGCACGTTGCCGCCGTCTCGTGGTGTGGGGAGCCCGTCGGCGCCCGTGACCTCCAGCGCGGCCCCCCACGTGCGGGCGACGAGACGGTCGACCGGGTCGGGGGTGAGGAGGTGAAGGCCGTCGACCACCGGAGCCGCGCTGTCGGGGAACTCCGCCGCCACCGCCACGAGGTTGTCGCGCAGCGCGCCGGGGATCCCCGCCCCGAGCAATTCGGGCAGGAGGATGCGGCCGGTCGCCTCATCTTCGATCCCGGAGAGGATGCGGCGCAGGATGCGGAACGACGAGGGGACGACGCCGCCGGCCATGCCGCTGTGGATGCCCTCGGTCAGCACGTCGACCCGCACGGTGGCGACGAGGCAGCCCCGCAGCGACGTGGTCAGCCACAGTCGGTCATAGCTGAGGCCACCCGAGTCGAGACAGATCACGAGGCGGGGGGTGCCGATGCGTGCCTTGAGGTTCTCGAGGTGGGCCGCCAGGTCGGGGCTGCCGCTCTCCTCGCTTGCCTCAATGAGGATCAGGACGCGGCCCTCTCCGCCGCCCGCCGCCACGAGGCCCGTCACGGCGGCGAACATGGCGTAGCCGTCGTCGGCCGTTCCCCGGCCGTAGAGGAGGTCTCCCTCGCGCACGGGCTCGTAGGGCCCCAGCCCGCTGCGCCACTCGCCGAGCGGCGGCTGCTTGTCGAGGTGGCCGTAGAGGAGGACGGGCTCACCGCTGCCGCCGTTGTCGATGAGCAGCACGGGGGTGCGACCCGGCAGCTCAACGATCTCGACCCCGAGCGCGGCGTCCTGATCCTTGGCCCACGCGGCCAGGAGCTCCGCCGCGGCGCGGATGGCGCCGCGCTCGGCCCAGTCCGGGTCGAAGGCGGGGGAGAGGCACGGTATCCGCGTGTAGTCGCACAGGGTGGGGAGGATCCGCTCCTCCCAGGCGGCGTCGATCATGCGTTCCTCACACCTCGGTGATCTCGGCCAGGCGGTCGAGCGTCTTGGACATGGAGACGGCGGCGTTCTGCCCCACCTTGGGATGCTTCAACAAGAAGGCCTGCTTGTCCTGTGCGAGGTCCCACGACTCGGTGACCAAGGTGCCGCCCTCGACAGGTTCGAACTCGTAGCGCCAGATGCGCCCACCGAGATAGCGGCCGAGAAACCCGGCCTGCACGGTCCGCCAGGCGATGCGCCGGTCCTGCTCGAACTCCACCACCGTGTTGGACATGGAGTACGGGAGGCCCATCTTCATGGACATGCTGAACGTCGAGCCTGGCGCCAGCTGCTGGGCCGCACCGTCCTTCGCCTTGACCAGCTGGCCCGACCCGTCGATCTCGGGATGGCGCGTGGCGTCGGCCACAATCGCGAAGAGCACAGCCGGTGCTGCCTTGATCACCCTGTCGACGCTGACCACGGTGTGCTGCGTGCCCTGTGCCATCCGACCTCCGGTTCGTCGATGCTCGCGCTGGAGACTAGATGGCGTGCGTGACCAGGTCGCTCAGCTGCACCCACTCCAGGCTTGCGGCGTGGGTCGAGGCCAGGACGACCGGCGGCGCCATGCCCGCCTCGAAGGCCTCCTGCCAGCGTGACGCGCAGAGGCACCACTGGTCGCCGGGCTGGAGTCCGGCGAAGCCGAACTCGGGGTGCGGCGTGGAGAGGTCGTTGCCGACGGACGCCGAGAAGGCAAGGAACTCGGCCGTGACACGGGTGCACACGGTGTGGACGCCGACGTCCTCGGCACCGGTGTTGCAACAGCCGTCCCGGTAGAAGCCGGTCACCGGGTCGAGGTTGCAGGGCTCGAGGGCTTCACCGAGGACGTTCTGCGCCATGGCCCATTTCACCATGACGGGCCTACCCCGGCACAAACGACCGGCAGCGTGCGGCGCCGTTCAGGGGTCGGCGACGGGCGGGCCGCCGAAGCGGTCCACCCAGGCGAAGGCGCTGACCGGGGCGCGCCGCAAGCGGCGTGGCGCCACCACGGGCCGCCCCAGGACGACGAGCGACGCCACCGCCACGGTGTCGGGGATGTCGAAGAGCACGCGGACGTCGTCCTCGCGCCGCACCGGCATGGTCGTCATGACGCCGCCGAGATCCTCGGTCCGCGCCGCCAACAGCAGGCTCCACACGAAGGGGTAGATGGAGGCGCCGCCGGCCAAGGTGTAGCGGGGCAGGTCGCGGTCGACGGCGGCCAGCGCCGTCAGGTCAGCCAGGACCAGCAGGAGGACGGGGGCTGTCTCGAGCGTCTCGGCGAAGCCGGGGGAGGCGGCCCCCGCCTCGGCGAACGGCGCCGCGTTGGCCACCGCCTCCGCCTCTGCGGCCCGGTCGGTCACGGGCGCCCAGGGCACCAGGCCCGCCGACACCATGGAGAGATACTCGTACCAGCCGCTCAGGTAGAGGTCGCGCAGGGCGACGCGGGCGGCGGGGTCCTTCACGACGATGACCCGCCACCCCTGGCGGTTCCCGCCGCTCGGTGCGAAGCGGGCCGTATCGAGAAGGCGGGCCAGCACGACGTCGTCGACCGGCTCGGGACGGAATTGGCGGGTTGCGCCGGTACTGCGCAGCGTGTCGACAAGGTCGAGGTTCACGGGTTGCCCACCGTAGCGGCCGGTGGGTAAGTGTGGGGGGGTGACGACGGAGCAGCGGTGACGACGGTGCAGCTCTCCCGATGGCCACTCGTCGTGGCACCCATGGCCGGCGGCGCCTCGACGGTCGAGCTCGTGGTGGCGAGCGCGCGGGCAGGCGCACTCGGTTTCCTGGCCGGTGGTTACAAGACGGCGGCCCGCATGGCCCACGAGATGACGGAGGTGCGCGCCGCCGGGGTGGACGTCTTCGGGATGAACCTGTTCGTCCCGGGCGCCCCCACGGCCGACGAGGCGGGATTGGCCGCGTACCTGGCCGAGCTGGCGCCCGATGCGGCCGCCGTCGGCGCACCGCTGGGCGAGGCGCGGTGGGACGATGACGACTACGCCGCCAAGGTCGATGCCGTGGTGGCCGCGCCGCCGGCCGTGGTGAGTTTCACCTTTGGCGTGCCGGGCGTCGCTGTCGTGCGAGCCCTGCAGGCGGCCGGGTCCGTCGTGTTGATCACCGTGACCACGCCCGAGGAGGCGATGGAGGCGCTACGGGCGGCGCCCGATGGACTGTGCCTGCAGGGTGCCGAAGCCGGGGCGCACCGGGGGAGCCTGGTGAACGAGGACCGGGCCGACCAGGATCGGCCCATTCGTGCACTCCTCGCCGCCGTCCGCCGGAGGACGCTCGTGCCCCTGGTGGCAGCGGGCGGGGTCAGCGGGCCCGCAGACGTGGCCGACCTCGTGGCCCGCGGTGCCGACCTGGTGCAGGCGGGGACGGCGTTCTTGCGCTGCCCCGAGAGCGGCACACCGGCGGCGCAGCAGGACGCGCTGGCCGACCCGGCCTTCGAGGGCACGGCGGTGACGCGGGCGTTCAGCGGGCGCCGGGCCCGCGCCCTGATCAACGCCATGGTGCGGGAGCACCCGGCGGCGCCGGCCGCGTATCCCGAGATCAATGCCGCCACGCGGCCCGTACGCGCCGCCGCCGCCCAGGCGGGCGACGCGCAGCACATGAGCCTGTACGCGGGCACCGGCTTCCGGCAGGCCGCGGCGCGACCGGCAGCCGAGGTGGTCGCACATCTGGTGTCTGGGTTGGCCCGGTGACCAGGGGGCGGCAGACGAGGACCATCGAGTTCACGCCGCCCGACGAGGCGGGCGTGGCCGCTGCACTGCGCATGTTGCGCGACGCCTCCGGTGGCTGGGTCAACCTGCTGCCCGGGATCGACGAGGAGGCATCCGACGTCCATCCGCGCGCCGGGCTGTTCGCGTTCTTCGGCACCAACGCGGCACCCGTGACGATGACGACGGTCATGCCGCCCAAAAAGGACCGCCGTGGGACCGAGGGGCTGACCGTCGGCCTGATGCACCCGACCGGGGGCAAGGCCGTCGGGCGCCTGGCCGAAGCGGGCGTGGCCATCCCCGACGGGTGGGTCGTGCGCCAGGACCACGCCCGGCGCGGGCTGCTCGTGCAGACACCGGTGGCGGTCGGCGAGGCCGACGTCATCGGCTGGTGCGTGCGGGCCGGCACCGCCCTGTGCCGGGCCGAGATGACGGGACGGTGGCGCGCCGTGGTCTACCTTCCGTAGGTGGCCACCGGGGCGAAGCGCGACCGCGACACGCTCGAGGAGGGCCTGGGGCGCTGGGTCGCGGCGCACCCGGACATCGTCCGACAGCTGGCGCCAGACGTGGAGGCGGGGGGGCGGAGAGCGGGAGAAGGGTCGTCCTCGCCGGCGCTGGTCGGGTTGGTCCATGCCGAGGGCGGCATGGCGAACGAGACGATCCTGGCGGACATCGGCCCCTCGCACCGGGGCGTGGTCGTGCGGCTCCCCCCGTTGGTACCAACGTTCCCCGACTACGACCTGGCTCCCCAGGCGCTCGTACAGAACGCGGTGGCGGCCTCGGGAGTGCCGGCTCCCGCGCCATCGGTCATGGTCACGGATCCTCAATGGATCGGTTCGGACTTCCTGGTCATGCCGCGGATCGCCGGGGAGGTGCCGGGAGGCGCCCCCTACTTCGATCCCTACGTGCGCGATGCAGGTCCGGCGATCCAGCGCGTCATGCACGATCAACTGATCGACGCGGTGGTGGCCGTGCACGATGTCGATTGGAAGGCGCGAGGGCTGGGGTCCGTGTTGCCGGGCTCGAGCCTGCTCGACGCACTCGCGCGCTGGACGGCGTACGTGGCGTGGGCGTCAGAGGGCGACCCCCTGCCGGCGCTGGTGCAGTCGTTGGACTGGTGCAGCCGCCATGTGCCGCCCGAACGTGCGCCCGTCCTGCTCTGGGGTGACGTCCGCCTGGGGAACCTCGTCTTCGACGCCGAGCGACGCGTCGCCGCCGTGCTCGATTGGGACCTGGCATCCATCGGGCCGCGCGAAATGGACCTCGGGTGGCACGTCGGCCTCGAGTTCATGATGGAGACGCTTTTCGGCGGCCGGCTGCCCGGATTCTCCGGCCCAGGGGACGTGCTGGAACGCTACGCACGGGCGAGCGGGTACGAACCGCGTGACCTGGCGTGGCACGAGGTCTTTGCGCTGGTGCGGGCGCTCGCCATCAACGATCGTCACCAGCGCATCACGGGCGAGGCTCGGCGGCGCCAGAACCCGATGGGCGACATCCTCCTGGCCCGCCTGGAGGCGGCGGCCGAATCGGTCAGGTGAGCAGCGAGAAGCCCATGACCCCCGCCTCGGCGACGTCGTAGCAGAGGGTGTCGTAGGGCTCGACGAGGCCGTAGGTGACTTCACCGTCGCACGTGATGCGGCAGTGATGCTGGTCCTGACCGGCCAGCCGGCTGCGCACGGCGGGGTCGTTCACGTCGAAGGTCTCCCCGTGGACCACGACGTCGTCACCGGTTGCCACCGCCATGCCGTGCCAGAGGTCGCCGTCGGGCGTGCCGCCGTTGGGGCCGCCGTACATGGCACAACGGAGGAAGGCGATCTGGTTGCCCAGACGCTCGAACGACATCGTCTTGACGGTGTCGTCGGCAAAGACCAGATCGACCTCGCCGCTCAGCAGGAGGTGCGTCTCTGGCTCGAAGCGCATCCGGTGGATGCGCCTGGCCAGCGTCCCGCTGCGCTTGCGGGCGTCGCCGAGGTTGTAGAGGACGTGGTCGCCCCAGATGCCGAAGTCCTCGAACTCCACCCACTCGCCGCTGTGCGGGTGCTGCATCCCCATGTAGCGCCCGGGCCCGCCGACGCCATCGCGCGTGCCCCAGTGGTGGTCGCGGGTGCCGAGGTGTGTCGTCGTCGAGAGATCGAACCTCTCGCCATGGGCCACGACCCAGCCCTCTTGGCGCCCGAAGCCGTCGTAGCCCGCCACCGGGCTCACGGCGCGGCCGCCCACGATCATGCCGGCGCCCAGTTGACGGAAGACGGGCCGTTTCGTGTCGAGCCACGTGATGTCGAAGGACACACCGTGCTCGGTGGGGTCGAGGACGAGTCGCCATTGGCGGAAGGGCTCGACGACCTCGAAGTGGAAGGGGCCCAGGTTCATCTCCATGCGGTCGTTGGGGCACTTCTGGTGGGCCCGTACGGTGGTGTGGCGGCCGCGCACGTTCACGATGCCGAAGGCCTCGGCCGTGCCGAGGTTCGGGTAGAACGCGAGCCCGATGACCACCAGGAGCTCACCCACTTTGTCCTGGCAGGTGAACCACACGCGCTCGTAGGCCTGCGCGTCGGGTGTCCACATGACGCGTACGGGATAGGGCGCGTTGTGGATGAGGAATTCGTCGAGGCCGGACAGCGGCGCATGCTCCCTGGAAGCGGGGTAGGGCGAGGCCCCGCCGTCGGAGGCGGCGTGGGGTCGGGTGGTCACGCCGGGCCCAACGCCATGTGCTCGGCGGAACAGGGGTCGTCCGGGTCGATGTGCACTGCGTGTGACAGTACGCTCGGACGGTGTCCGGGGACCAACGGGGCCGCATCGGTCCGACCCAGCCGTACGATGACGAGCGCCCGATCGACCCACGCGACCCGTCCTTCTTCGTCCGGGAGGACTACTACGACGTGCTGGCAAGGCTCCGGGCCGAGGATCCCGTGCACCAGTGCGCCCCCGGATTCTGGGCTGTCACCCGCTACGAGGACATCCGGAGTCTCAGCCGCGACCCCGGACACTTCTGCTCCGGCCGTGGTGCGCTGGTCAACGACCCGCTGCGGGAGAGCGAGCCGCAGTCGGGGTCCCGCTCCATTCTGCACATGGACCCTCCCGAGCACGCCGAATTCCGTGGCCTGGTCAACCGTCGGTTCACGCCGCGGGCGCTCTCGGGGTTGTCCGAGTCCATCCGCAGCACGGCCTCGGCGCTGCTCGACGAAGTCGAGACCCGGGCCGAGATCGACTTCGTCGACGCGCTGGCTGCGCCGTTCCCGTTGATCGTCATCGCGGAGTTGCTCGGGATCGACGAGTCGGATCGTGAGGACTTCCGAGGCTGGTCCGATGCCGCAATCGAGTCGCCCGACCTCCCGCCCGACGAGACCATGGCCGCGCTGGGTGAACTCTCCGGATTCATCGTTGAGCACATCAGGGCGAAGCGCGAGCGCCCGGGGGGCGACCTCGTCTCGCTCCTTGTCGGCAGCGAGGTCGGCGGATGCCCGCTGAGCAAAGAGGAGCTGTTCATGTTCCTCCTGACGCTGCTGGTGGCCGGCAACGAAACCACGCGCACCCTCTTGTCCGGCGCGACCTTGGCGCTCTGGGAACACCCCGAGCAACGCGCCTCCATTGCCGCCGACCCTTCCTTGATCCCCGGTGCGGTCGAGGAGTGCCTGCGCTGGGTGACGCCGGTGCACGCCTTCTGCCGCACTGCGACCGAGGACACCGTGGTGGCCGGCAGCCGCATCAGCGCAGGGGACTATCTCTGCATGCTCTACGCCTCGGGGAACCGGGACGAGCGGATTTTCGGGGAGGATGCCGCCCGCTTCGATGTGCGGCGCCCGACCAATCCCGTCCACCTGGCTTTCGGCTTTGGCGAGCACGTCTGCCTCGGAGCCAGCCTGGCCCGTTTGGAAGCCAGGGTGTTCGTTGAGGAACTTCTGGCGCGTTTCCCCGACTACGAGGTCTCGGGCACGGCGGAAAGGGTCCGTTCCACCACCGTCGCGGGCATCCGTTCACTGCCCGTCGTGCTCGAGTCTGGGATCTGAGCGCCGCCGGCACCGTCGAGAACCGCCTGGCGGAGCTCGTCGAGGAGTAGCTCGACGGCCCCCGCATCGGCGCTGAGTCGAAGGCGGCCGCCTTTGCGCTCCGACTGCACGAGGCCGCTCTCGCGCAACACCTTGACGTGCATGCTCACCGTGGGCTGGGCCAGGCGGAAGAGCAGGGCCAACTCGCCCACGCTGCTCGGGGCGGTGGCCAACGAGTGCAGGATGGCCAGCCTGGTCGGATCGGCCACCGCCTTGAGCCGACGGGCCACGGACTCGGTCCGTGCCCTCGCCACGGCGTCGCCCTGTCCCACACCGGTCCCGATGACGACGAGGCCGGAGACTTCCACGTAGAGGCAGGAGCCGAAGAAGAGGCACGGCACGAACAGCAGCGGGTGGCCCGCCTCGACGTTGGCCAGGATCTCGGAGAGACGCTCGTCCAAAATGTCACAACCGCCCGGTATCAATTGCTCCAGTGATCGCCCCCGCTCGTATTGCGCCACCAGTTGGCGGCCGGCCTCTTCCATGATCGGCAGCGCCTGTTGCCACATGGCGTCGACCGGGCCCCAGACCTCGCGCAGTAGGTCGATGTATGTCCGGAGGAGTTCCGGCGACTCCCGCAGCCTGCGGAACCGCTCCAGGTATATGGCGCGTTCTTCGGGGGTCTCCGACGGCATGTCGAGATCGAGCGGCATGCTCGCCGCGGCACGTTCGATGGCCGACCACAGCATCTCGGGATCCGTCGCCCCCATTGCGCCGGCGTGTTGGGCCAGCACCTGCATCTCGGTGAAGCAGATCTCGTCGGAGGTGTCGTTCCAGAAGCCGCGCACGCGTGCGGCCAGGTCCTCGCGCCCGGTGAACATGTCGGCCAACTTTGGATACCGAGCCTGCATGGACGGTCGGGCCGCGACGGACAGCAGCCAGGAGAGGTCGGTGGCCAGTGAGGGTGCGGCGGTCACGGCTTTCTCCCGGGGAAGCTCGACCGCTTCGGTCAACATAGGCATACGCCTATATTAGAATATTCTTGAATTCATGTCAACAGTGAGATAGAGTGACCGTCATTGGGCAAGGGTTGTGATCCGGCTCAAGGGCAGAAGGCGAGGTGAAGCGATGATCCAGACAAACGCAGTGCAATCGCAGGCCGATGCCCACCGGCGGGATCTGATGGCGTCGGCCGGCCCGCGGCGGAAGGGAGGCCCTCGAGGTGCGGTGCCCGCACCCGTCGCGTCAACGCAGCGCTCGGCCACCGGCCTCCCGGTGTCCGGTGGCCGAGCGGTGCGTCGGGCGGTTGCACCGCGTCTCGGTGCGTGGTTGATCGAGTTCGGGACGAAGCTCGGGGGAGCGACGATCCGTACGTCCTAAGTTCGCGCCGCGGTGGGCCGCCTCGCCATCGGGCCGCCCCGTCGGGCTCATGGGGCGGCCCGATATCGGCAAGAGTGACGGGATGCCGGCGCGCAACGTCCTCTTCATCACGCTCGACCAGTGGCGCGGCGACTGCCTCTCGGTCCTCGGGCATCCGGTGCTCCAGACGCCGACGCTCGACGCGTTGGCGGCCGGGGGCGTGGTGTTCGCCAACCATTGGGCCAACGCAGCCCCCTGCGGCCCCTCGCGAGCCTGCCTCTACACGGGGACGTATCAGCATCGCAATCGTTCGCTCCTCAACGGCACGCCACTCGATGCGCGTTTCACCAACGTGGCACTCCTGGCCCGGGAGGCCGGTTACGACCCCGTGCTCTTCGGCTACACGGACTCGTCGATCGATCCCCGCACCGTTCCGCCCGGTGACCCACGGTTGTACAGCTACGAGGGGGTCCTGCCCGGCTTCCGCGCCCTCGTCGAAGATCCATGGGAAAAGGGGAGCCCGGCGTGGGGCCGCTGGCTGGCCACCAAGGGCTTCGATGTCCCGGCTGACCCGCACGAGCTGTATGAACCGATCGTGGGTTTCGAGGGCGCCGACACGCACGGTTGGACCTGGGCCCCGGCGCGGTTTCCGGCCGAGCTGTCGCAGACGACGTTCGTCCGTCAGGCCGTCGTGGAATGGTTGGAGCGCAACGGGGACGCTCCGTTCTTCGTCCACGCCTCCTTCATCCGTCCCCACCCCCCGCGACGCAACCCGATCGGCTACCACGACCTCTACGCCGCCGAGGCGGTCGGGGCGTTCGTGGGTGCGGCGACTCCCGAGGAGGAAGGAGCGATCCATCCCCTCGGTGCGTTCGCCAACGCGGTCCCCGACGTCGGCACGCCACGCGATGAGCGGGACCGTCGCCAGGTACGCGCCACGTACTACGGCGCACAGCGCGAGGTCGACGACGCATTGGCACCTCTGTTCGATTACCTGTCGCAGAGCGGGCTGGCCGAGTCCACCCTCGTCGTCCTCACGAGTGATCACGGCGAGATGGGCGGTGACCACTGGCTGCTCGAGAAGCTCGGTTTTTGGGACGAGACCTACCACGTCCCGTTGATCGTGGTCGACCCGCGGGCAGAGGCGAACAGGGGACGGGGAACGGTCGTGGAGGCTGTGACCGAATCCGTCGATGTCCTCCCGACCATCTGCGAGTTCATGGGCATCGACGTGCCACTGCAAGCCGACGGTTGGTCGCTCGGCGCGTTCGTCCGCGGCGAGGGCGCTCCGCAGCACTGGCGTGACACGGCGCACTTCGAATGGAGTTTTTCGGATCCGGCCGACCTGCTGGCCGAGCGCGCGTTCGGGATTCCCATGAGCCATTGCGCATTGGCCGTGTCCCGCGGGCCCCGGTACAAGTACGTCCAGTTCGCCGCCGATGCCGCCGTCCTGCCACCCCTGCTCTTCGACCTCACCGACGACCCCGAGCAGACACACAACCTCCTCGTCGAAGACGCAACGGGTGCCGCCGGCGCTGCATGGGAGGCGACCCGGGAGCTCCTGCAGTGGCAGATGCGAACGGCCGAACGCACGTTGAGTGGCAGCTTCTTGCATCCCGAGCGAGGTCTGGTCGAGGCGCGCGACACCTGGGTCTGATGGCCGTGCGTCGGCGCCGCGTTGTGGAATGCTGACCCTGCTGGTCGACGGGAGGGGTGTGCGCGGTGCCAGACATGCAGGGAAGGACCGTGGTCGTCACCGGCGGGAACTCTGGCATCGGGTTTGAGACGGCCGCCGCCCTGGCTTCCATGGGAGCGCGCGTCCTGGTGACGGCGCGCAACGCCGACAAGGGTCGGGCGGCGGTAGCCGCCATCACGGAGCGACTTCATGGCGAGGTCAGCGTGCAACTGGTCGTCTTCGACCTGGCCGACCTCGCTTCGGTACGGCAGGGCGCCGCCGAAATTCTGGAACAGGCCCCTCGCCTCGACGTCCTGGTCAACAACGCGGGCCTGGTCTTGACCGAGCGTGCCGAGACCGTTGACGGCTATGAGGCGACCTTCGCCATCAACCACCTCGGACCGTTCCTTCTGACCAATCTGCTCCTGGAGCGCCTTGCCGGATCGACGCCGGCCCGCATTGTCAACGTTGCCTCGACCGCACATGGTGCCACGCGCAAGGGGATCCCGTTCGACGACCTCCAGACGACAGGGCGCTACCGGGGCATGCGTGTCTACGGCCAGTCGAAACTGGCCAACATGTTGTTCACGCTGGAATTGGCGCGCCGCTTCGAAGGGCGCGGGGTCACCGCCAACTCTCTGCACCCGGGCACCGTGCGTACCGGCTACGGAGGGGATGGTGATGCGCGCGGGTTTCTCGCCTTCGGCATCAAGATCGCGAGCCCATTCTTCCTCTCACCGGCCAAGGGGGCGCGTACCTCGGTATACCTGGCGTCGTCGCCGGAGGTCGAGGGGGTCAGCGGGGAGTACTTCGTCAAGTGCAAGCCGAGGAAGCCGCGGCGGTGGGCCCAGGATCCCGAAGCGGCCCGGCGGCTGTGGCAGGTGAGCGAGCAACTGGTGGGTCTCGCCCCTGTCGGGACGGCCTGATCGGTGCGCGTCCTCGTGACCGGCGCAGCCCGGGCCATCGGTCGGGCCACGGTGGAGGTACTGGCTGATCGAGGCCACGAGGTGGTCGCCACCGCCCGGAACCCGGCCCTGCTCGACGGCATGCCGGCCGTCCAGGTCTTGGCCCTTGACGTCACCGACGACGCATCCGTACACGCTGCCGTGGCGGCGGCCGGCGAGCTACATGCCGTGGTCAACAACGCGGGGCTGCCGGGCACGGGTCCTCTCGAGACCTATCCGCTGCGTTCGTTCTCCCGCGTGCTCGACGTCAACGCGATCGGCCCGCTGCGGATGGCCCAGGCCGTCGCGCCCATGTGGCGCGAGCGGGGGAGCGGGGTGCTCGTCAACGTCAGTTCGGTACAGGGCAAGATCGGCACGCCCTTGGAGGGGCCCTACGCCGCGTCCAAACATGCGCTCGAGGCCCTCTCCGAGTCGCTCTACATCGAGCTCGGGCATTTCGGGATCCGGGTCGTGATCGTGGAGCCCGGGTACATCGCTCCGGGTATGAAACTCGACGAGGAACACCCAGGCCCGGCGGTCTACGCCGACCTGCACGCCCAGTGGAGCGGCACCGTCGCCACGCTGACCGGGCCCACCGGCCGGCCCGGTCCCGAACTGGTCGGGCTGGCGGTGGCCGATGCCCTCGAGAACCCCGCGACACCGTTGCGGGTGGAGGTCGGACAGGACGCCGCCATGGTGCTGCACTTGCGGCGCACGCTCGACGATGCGGAATTCGAGGCCACCATGCGCGAGGCGCTCGGGTTGACGTGGTGAGGGTATGACGTGGAGAGGAAATTGACGTGGAGAAGCTGATGTATCTGTCGTGGCTGGAGCCGACGAGCACCAGGTCCGACGTAGCCGAGAAAATGCTCGGCCAGGTAGGCGAGGATCTGCTCGCCCTCGACCCGCTCCGCCTCACCGTCGACGTCTGGGATCCCGAGAGCGACATCCCCGCGCCGGTACCCACGCCCGAGGGCGAGACCCCGCTGCATGGGCTGGTCTCGCTCTGGGTCGACAGCATTGAGCAAAGGGAGCCGTTCGAGCGCGTCCTCGAAGCTGCGTCCGTTCGGGTCGCCGGGTACTCGGTCGTCGAGTCCCTCTACCGTGACTACGGAGGGAATCAATGGTCCCAACCGCGCTCGTGGCCGGACAAGCAGCGGTCGCCCGGCGTACTGACCGTGGCCCTGCTGCAGCGGCATCCCGACCAGACTTTCGACGAGTGGATGACCCGCTGGCACACTCGGATCTCTCCCATCACCGAGAAGATCCAGCCGCGCACCCGCTACGTTCGCAATGCGGTGTTCCGGCCGATCACGACGGGTGCCCCGACCGTGGCGGGCATCGTCGAGGAGGCGTGGCCGTCGCTCGGGCACGTCACCGATCCGATGCTCTTCTATTGCGCAGACGGCGACCCCGAGCGCATGGAAGCGCATGTCACGCAGATGATCGAGGAGATCAACGCCTTCGTCGACCTGAGCACGTTGCGCAGTGTCACCATGAGTGAATGGATACTGAAGTCATGACGCAGAAGTGGAGCCGTGAAGAACTGGAGCAGGCGCATCAGCACTACATGGAGACAGCGGCCCGCTGCGCGGCCAGCGGGGAGTGGCGCGACTGGGCTGACCTCTTCACCGAGGACGCCGTCTACCTCGAACATGTCTTCGGAACCTTTCGAGGTCCCGACGAGATCTACAACTGGATCGCCCCGCTGATGACTGAGTGGCCGAACACAGACATGAACTCGTTCCCGCACTCGTGGTGCGTTTGTGACGAGGAACGCGGGTGGTGGATCTGCCGCATTGAGAACCGCATGAAGGACCCGGGGGACGGATCCGTCCACCAGGCACACAACATCACCGTTTTGCACTACGCGGGTGACATGAAGTTCTCCTACGAGGAGGATGCCTACAACCCCGCCGCCTTCGGGCCGATGATCCAGGCCTGGACCGCGGCGTACACCGCCAACGGCGGCACGCTCGGGTGACCTGATGTCGTATCGCTCCCTGGCCGACGAGAAGGTGTGGACATTCCTGGGGGCCCTGCCGGCACGCACCGCCAAGCTGGCCACGGTGCGGGCAGACGGTCGACCGCACGTCGCGCCGGTGTGGTACGTCCTCGACGAGGATGGCTCCCTCGCCTTCAACACGGGCCAGGCAACGGTGAAGGGTCGGAACCTGCAGCGGGACCCAAGAGTCTCCCTCTGCGTCGAGGACGATCGGCCGCCCTTCAGCTTCGTCACCATCGACGGTGTGGCCCAGATCAGCGACGACCTCGACGACGTGCGGCCCCTGGCGAGCCGTATCGGCGGCCGTTACATGGGGGCCGATCGAGCTGAGGAGTACGGGAACCGCAACGGCGTGGTCGGCGAGCTGGCCGTCTGGGTCCGGCCGCTGCACGTTGTGTCGGCCTTCGACCTGGCTGACTGAGCCCGCCGCCCGCCCGATCAGGTCGCGGCGCTGGCGCCGGCTCCGGCTCCGGCTCCGGCTCCGGTAAGCACACCCGGACTCAGGTGTGGCAGATGGACCCGGCGTCCCCCCTTGAACTGGCCGAGCGGTGTGATCGCCGCGGCCAGCAGCATGGCCACCAGCAGCATGTCCGTGAGGACGAAGGTGTGCAGGAGTCGCAGGTAGATCCCGTGGACCGCCACCATGCCGACGAAGGCCCAGAAGGTGCTGATCACGATGACGGCGCTCCGAATGCGACCCACCGCGGCCGGCGCCACCACGATCACACCCCACGTCACGTACCACGCCCAGACGATCGGTCCGAGGAGAGCGAGGACCAGCAGCGTGAGACCGAGGCAGCGCACAACGCCATCCTGGGGGGAGCGCATCAGCATCCGATAACCGACGTAGCCGGCGATCAGGAGGCCGAGCACGCTGAAGACGGGTCGCGCTGTCATCGTCGAGATCGGCACCTGGACCACGTGGCTGGCGATGGACACCGCGCGTGCCACCACGTTGATCGGCGTCACGCCCGTGAACGAGGCGTCGGCCGTGCTGGTGGTGCGGATCCAGCCCCATCCCGTTCCCGAAATGAGCGAGACGACTTCCATGGTCACCAACGCAATGCACCCCGCCACCGCGGTGTGGCCGATGCGACGGCGGACGGAGGCACCCTGACCGGCCCAGACCCACCCAAGAAAGAGGACACCGAGCAGCGCGGGCGATTTCACTCCGGCCGCAAGGGCACACAACATGATCCCGGGCACCGTGCCGAATCGTTTGGCCACTGCGAGTCCGGCCACGAGCAACCCGACCATCAGGGCGTCGTTATGGGACCCTGCCAGAAGCGACAGCAGCACGAGGGGTGAGCCCGCTCCTATCAACACCGCGTGAGCCGGGTCGTGTTTGAGCGCCCGGGCCAGTGTGGGCGTGGCGGCGATCACCATGGCGATGCCGGCGACCTCGAGCAGTCGGAGCAAGACGAGATCGGGGAGGATCTGGTGACCCGACGCCTGGTCCAGCAGGCCGTCCACGCTCAAGAAGGTCGGTCCGTAAGGGGACTCCGTTCCGGACCACACCGTGTCGGCGTCCTGGTTCCACGACGTGGCTCCGAGGACCTCGGGTCCATAGGAGTAGGGGTTGATGTGGTGGCTCATCATCTCGCCCTGCGCCGCGTACGTGTACACGTCGCGACTGAACAGTGGTGGTGCGAGGAGCAGCGGAATGGCCCAGATGGTGATCACGAGCACGACCCGCTTGACCGGAACGCCGTGGTGGCCGTTGAGATGGCGGAGGAATCCGAACCAGACCCGGCTCAGCAGAATGAGCCCGCCGAAGACGAGCGCAAGCGATGCGATCGTAGGAAGCGAACTGTTGGACCCGAACGAGCCAAACGGACCGCCCGGCATGCCGAAATACCACGCACCGGGGAGATGAGTCTCGAAGGCCTGGCCACCGAGTACGGCTCCAACCACAATTGCCGAGCTCCCCAACAGCCCGAGGAGAGCGGTGCGCAGCACACTCAGCTCACGCGACGGTTGCCCCGGCGCGTCGGTATCGACGTGCTGGGGTGCTGGCGTCGCAGTGGCGGTCTCGCTCCGAGACACGAGCTCCATCGGGGGATTCCTTAGTTGAGCCGCTCTCGGTTGTGACCGCGAGAACGGGAATCTTCATGAAACTGCAGTGATTCTGTCACAGCGGGCGCCGATGGCGGCGGCGCGGCGAAACGCCCCCGTGGGTCCGGTGCGGCCTTCTCAGGCCCGTCCCAGAATACAGGACGAGACTCGGTCTGTCACGCGGATGAAACCTTTCTGTCATGGAAACGGAGGCGGCCGCCGGGCCGGGGGAGGCACATCAACCACGCTCGGCGGTCCGGGCCAGCCGCCCTTAGTGCGGTGGGCCAGGCGCAGGCCACCGAGCAGGCGCAGACCCCACCGACCCGAGCGGCCGTTCGGATGCGGCCGCGCGGCGGTCGATGTCGGGCACGCTCGTTGGGGCACCCTCGGCAGGGCGAGTGATGCCCGATCGACGTCAATTCCCCTCGACGACAGCGGCAACGATTGTCCACCCCTCCTGCGCCAGGCGCTAGCTTTCGCCGATCGCGCCGCTTCGGCAGGGGTCGGTCGCACATCCCAGTCACCCCGGAAAGCATCCTTTCGCAAGTGAACCGAATTCGAGCACACGCCGGACCCCTGTGGCCCTATGTCGTGCTGATCGCCATCCCGACAGCCGCCTTCGTGCTGCCGGACCTCATCGGTGGCCACTTGTTGATCACGGGGGACAATCTCCAGCAGAACCTCCCGCTGCGCGGCCTGGTTGGCTCCATGTTCCACAATGGACAGCTTCCCTTCTGGAACCAGTACATCTTCAGCGGTACCCCACTCATGGCTGGATTCAACGCTGGTGCCTTCTATCCGTTGATCGGCCTGTTCGTGATCCTGCCCGATCGCGCCGCCTGGGTGGCCACCGAGGTCATCCTCTTCTCGGCCATCGCGGTGGGGATGTACGCCTTTCTCCGAGTGCTGAAACTGTCCACTGCGGCCTGCATGCTGGCCGCAGTCACCTTTGCCTTCGGCGGCCCCGTCCTGAGCCAGGTCAACCACGTCGACATGACCGAGGGCTTCGTCGCCATCCCTTGGATGCTTCTTGCCGTGCTCCACATCGTTCGCGACGGACGTTGGCGCTGGGCCGTCGTCCTCGGGATTGCGTACGCCAGCGTGGTCCTCGCCGGCGCGCCCGAGGCCATGCTCGACGAAGCCTTGCTCGTCGCTGCCTTCGCCGTCATGTCGGCTGGCTTGAGTCGCGAGCGGTGGTGGCGGGTCGTGACGCGCTGCGGGGCGGGCGCCGCCCTGGCGCTGTCCCTGGCGGCGATCCAGTGGCTCCCCGGCCTCGAAGCAATACAGAACTCACAGCGGGCGAGCGGAGTGGTCGCTGCTGCGGGCAGTTATCCCAGGCCGTTCACCATTCTGAGCCTTGTGCCCTACCTCAACGGTGGCTACGGGCACCTCGGGGAAGCCCAGTTCTTCAGCCAGTACAACCTGCCCGAGGTCGGCATCTACCTCGGGATTCTGCCGGTGATCGCGCTGCTGACCCTGCTCAATCCACGCTGGCCCAGCCGCATTCCGCCGCGTGACCGCCTCACCTGGTACATCGTCGGGCTCTTCGGGCTGTTGCTGGCACTGGGCTCCAATACGCCTCTGGAGCACGTGTTCAACAGCCTGCCGCTGTACGGGCACCAACGACTCCAGAGCCGCAACATGATCACCGTCGCCACAGCGGTCTGCGTGCTCTTCGCGGGGTGGATCGACCGCACTGAGGCCCCCCGGCTCCGCCAGAAGATGACCCGGTACGACCGCGTCATGGCGCTGCTGCCGCTCGGGCTGGTGGCTGCACTGGCCATCTGGGCGGTGGCAGCACCCGCATCGCTGGTGCAGACCTTCGCCGGGGTCTCCCTTCGTCCGCAAATGACCGACACGGTGCGCGAGGCCACGGCCATCGCCCTGGCATTCTGCCTCGGCGCGGCCGTGTTGGTCTGGATCAGGCCGTGGCTTGGGAAGGTGTCGTGGGTGCGATTGGCTGCGGTCTTCGTCGTCATCGACGTCGCTTTGATGGGAGCGACGAGCCAGTTGACCCAGACGCCTTCGAACGACCTGGTCGCCGGAACCACGCCGATACAGAAGTTGATGGCGGCCAAACTGCCTCCCGGCGGCCGCCTGGTGAACTACGACCCCCAGACGTACGCGAGCTATCCGGGCAGTCCCCAGGGCGTGCCGGATCTCAACATCATCCCGCGTCTCCCGTCGGTCTCGGGCTACGCGTCAATCGTCAATGGGAATTACGAATCGACGACGCACACCCACGAACAGGACGACCTCGACATCGGTCAACTCTCTTCGGGCCAGCTTGGCTGGCTCAATCTGCGTGAGGTCGTGACGGTGCCCGAGTACTTCCTTGTGCCCTTGCGGGCGACGCCGCGATCGTTCGAGGACGTCACACCGGTTTCGAAAGGCTTCGGTGCCGATCCCGTTCTGGCCCGCGGCTACAGTGCCGACTTCAACGACACGGCCTATCCCTTCGAGCCGGCTCCCCGGGCGGCGCTGCGAACGGGTGAGACCGTCTCGTGGTTCTATGGGGAGACGCTCCAGCCCGAGTCCGTGACCGTCCTGCTGGACGGCCCGGCGGGTCCGGGGACGCTCGTTCGCTTCGGCTCATTGGGGCAGGACGGGGCGACACACTGGGGAGAGTCCGTCCCGGTCGCCGAGGGTTCACGCACCGTCACCGGTCCCCATCCGGGCGGCAACGCGATCGGGCTCTCCGTCCAGGTCATCGCCGGGTCGATCCCTGAGCAACGAGCCGTGGTCAATGTCAAAGGGGCACCCTACGAACTAGCCGGCTCACTGTCGTCCGCGCTTGTTCCTGGGCCCTGGCAGTCGGCCGGCTTCTCACAGGGATATGCCGTCTTCACCCTGCGCAAGCCGGCCGAGCCGATCGTTGCCAGTACGACGACTGGCCGACGGCTTGCGACCCGGACCCTGTCGAGCACGACCAAGTCACAGCAAATCAGGGTGGAGGCACCTGCCGCGTCGACGGTGGTGCGTTCCGTCGCCTGGGACTCGGGGTGGTCCGCCACGGTGTCGGTCAACGGCGGGAGTCCGCACGACATTGCGGTGCACGACTTCAACTTGGTGCAAGAGGTCCACATCCCCGCCGGGAGCGACATCGTGACGTTCCACTACGAACCACCTCATCTGCTGTTGGCGAGTGTGCTGAGTGTTGGGGGCGTTGCGCTGCTCGTGATGCTGCTCGCTGTCTCGCTGGTCCGTCGCCGGCGCGCCACGGGGCCCACCTCCAGTGCCGACGAGGGGAGCGAAGAGGTGGTCGATTCCCGGGGGCTCGATGGCGTGCCGACGCCGGTCACGTAGCGAACGACGCCGCCAGGACCGGTCAGCAGATGGGGTGTGCCAAGGTCAGGAGGAACTCGCCGTCGTCGGCTCCCCACATCCCGTCGACCACGAAGCCGGCGTCGACGAGCTCCCTCTCAATCCGTTCCGGCGTGAACTTGGCGCTGATTTCTGTGAGCATGTCCTCGCCCTGGTCGAAGTGAACGGTGATGCCGGCCCCGGTGAGGGAGACCACGTTGGACGCGGTGGCCCGCAATCGCATTTCGATCCATTGCTCGCTCTCGTTCCACAGCGCGACGTGGCGAAAGAGTTCTGGGTCGAAGTCGCCGCCGAGCTGCTCGTTCAGCACGTGGAGGACATTGCGGTTGAAGTCGGCCGTCACGCCGTCCGCGTCGTCGTACGCGGCAACCAGCCGAGCAGTGTCCTTGACGAGGTCGGTTCCGATGAGAAGCGAGTCGGTGCTGGACATGGAGCAATTCAGGTCAAACAAGAAGCGCGCCCGTTGCGTCGGGTCGAGGTTGCCGATCGTGCCTCCGAGGAAGGCAATCAGGCGCCGTCCCTCGGAGGGGATCTCGGCCAAGTGATGATGGAAGTCTCCGATGACCACGTGGATGTCGAGCGAGGTGAACTCCTCTGAGAGCGTGGTCGTCGCGCCACGGAGGAACTCGTCGCTGACGTCGAAGGGCACGTAGCGCGCCAGCGAGCCTGTTGCCTGCAGCGCACTGAGCAGCACCCGTGTCTTGTCACATGCCCCGGCGCCGAGCTCGACGAGTGTGTCAGCCTTCGCGAGGTCGGCAATCGACTGAGCGTGGGCCTCGAGGAGGGCGCGTTCGGCCCGGGTCGGGTAGTACTCCGGGAGCTGGGTAATCGCCTCGAACAGACGACTGCCGCGCTCGTCGTAGAACCACACGGGAGGTATGGACTTCTCTTCGCCCAGGAGCCCCTTGAGCGCATCGGCCAGCATGTGGCTGCGCGCCTCTTCCGGCGAGAGATGGACGTCGATCGTGTAGGCCACGGTTCAGGGATCCCGGGCCAGCCGGAGGCCGCCAAAGGCCCAGCGTGCGCCGGGTGGGAAGAAGTTGCGATAGGTCGAGCGGACGTGCCCGGCCGGCGTGGCGCAGGACCCACCGCGTAGGACGTATTGGCTCACCATGAACTTTCCGTTGTACTCCCCGACAGCTCCGGGAGCGGCGCGGAATCCCGGATAGGCCGAGTACGCGCTCGATGTCCACTCCCAGGCATCCCCGAAGATGGCGTTGGATGTGACGGCAGGCCGTGGATGGGGAGCTCCGGTCGTCAGCACGTCTTCTCGGAGGAGGTTGTCCCCCTCGCCATGGGCTGAGGCCACGGTCTCCCATTCGGACTCGGTCGGGAGCCGCATCCCTGTCCAATGCGCGAAGGCATCAGCCTCGTAGTAGCTGATGTGGCACACCGGCTCGTTCGGATCGACGGGTCGGGGTCCGGCGAGCGTGAATTGCACCCAACGTTCGGAGTCGTCGGGATCGCGGGTCCAGTAGAGGGGTGCTTCCCAGTGGTGAGCGTTGACCACGGCCCAGCCGTCGGAGAGCCAGAACTCGGGGCGGCTGTACCCGTCGTCTTCCATGAACGAGAGCCAGTCCCCACACGTGACAGGACGGTCGGCCAAGCCGAAGGGAGTCAGCTGCACGGTGTGTACCGGGAACTCGTTGTCGAATCCGAACCCGCCCCCGCGATGGCCGATCTCGACCGGACCGCCGTCGTGTTCGATCCACCCGGCTTTCGGCGGTGCGACGCTCGACGCGCTCGGTCCGCCGGCGTTGAGGTAGGCGGGCTGAAGGGGATTCCTCGACAGCACGTGCTTGATGTCCATGAGGAGTAGTTCCTCATGCTGTTGCTCATGGTGCAGTCCGAGGACGATCAGATCGGCGAGGCCCGGCTGATCGGCGTGATGGAGGAGCCCGTCCATCGCCGTGTCGACACGGTGGCGGTAGCGAGCGATCTCATCAATACCCGGCCGCGAGAGCAAGCCGCGTTCGGCCCGGGGGTGGCGAGCGCCCACCGCTTCGTAATATGAGTTGAAGATGTACGCGAACGCGTCGTCGAAGACGTGGTAGTCCTCGGCGTACTCACCGAGGACGAACGTCTCGAAGAACCATGTGACGTGGGCGCGGTGCCACTTGGTCGGGCTTACGTCGGGCATCGTCTGGACCGTCTGGTCTTCGGCGCTCAGCACAGAGGCAAGCCGCTCGGTCGTGGCCCGCACCCGGGCGTAGGCGTCGGGAAGATCGGACAGCGATATTCGACCGGTCATATCCATGAGGTCCGTCCCTTCGCCACCCCACCCGGAGCAGTTGCGCGCGCTGGCTGTACGGTTCCGGTCACCCTACCCAGACGAGTCCGCAGAAGGGCGCGATTCTCGGATTTTTCACCGAAATGTCAGGAAGTGGGAGATCGAGGGGTCCGCAAGCCTGGCGGAGGCGGCGCAATGGTCCCCCGGGGGGAGGGCGCAACCGCCGGGCCCGGCGGGCTCCGGTGGGTCGATCAGGCGACGACCTTCCGCCTGAAATTGCGGAGACCCAGCGTCAAGAAGATCACGCTGAACGCTACGATCGCGGGATAGATGATGTAGAGGTGCATATGCGCAGCATCCGTGAAGGCGGCACGCATCCCGTCGTTGATGTAGATCAAGGGGTTGACGAGCACCAAGATCTGCAACCAGTGCACAGGGCCCACCTTCACTGGCGTCAACCTCGTCCATTGGTAATAGGTACCGCCGAGGAACGTGATCGGCAGCACGATGAATCCGAACATGAGGCCCAGGTTGCGCGGTTCGAACGACGTGCCGAGGAGCAATCCGAGTGACGCCATGCAGACGCAGGAGAGTGGAACGAGAGTCACGATGAACAGCCAGTGCAGGTTGATCTGCGCCTCGACGCCAGCCGCGTGCACAACCGACGCAATGGGGAGGACGATAACGGCAGAAATGAGGCCCTGGGCGCCGCCAGAGATCACTTTGGAGATGGCCACCAACCAGATGGGACAGGGCGCTTGGACCCGGTCCTCGATCTCCCTCGTGAAGCCGAACT
The DNA here is from genome assembly GCA_963782415.1 of uncultured Acidimicrobiaceae bacterium. Taxonomy (GTDB): domain Bacteria; phylum Actinomycetota; class Acidimicrobiia; order Acidimicrobiales; family RAAP-2; genus Bog-473. The sequence goes on from CAWAJT010000007.1 coordinate 226,000, forward strand.
CCTGCGCCAGTGGCATGGCGACTGCCTGAATTCCCTGAAACATGATGGAGAGGCCCACCACCCCGGGCACCAGTACGGTCGCGAACGCCGATTCCGCTCCGGGTACGCCGCTGGCGCCGCCGATGCCCTGTCCGATTTTCGGGAAGACATAGAGGAACACGAAGCAAAGCAAAAACGGCTGCACCAAGGTGCGCACAGTGAATTCGACCTTGTGTTTCCAGAGGACGACAAGATCGCGCACGATGAGAGCGCGCAGGGAGGTCCGGCTGGCCGATCTCGCCGAGCGCGTCGGCCGCAATTCGACGCGCCGTGCGCCCGGCGCACCGAAGGTGGCAGGCTTCATGGTGTCATCGGAGGTCGTGGCCGCCATCAGTCGCGCAATTCCTTTCCCGTCAGCCCGATGAAAACGGTCTCGAGCGTGGGTTCGGCGACCGAAAGATCGGCCAGGGAGAATCCTCCGGCTTCGGCCGTTTCGACCACGCGCGGGACCAGGCGATCAGCGCCGCGGATCTGCAGCTCCACGCCATCGGCGAGCAGCGCGAATTCTTGTGACGCCGTCGAGCCGGGCTTTGAAGACGTCGGACAATTGCTTCGCATCCCCAGCGGCCTTGACCGTCACGATGGTGTCGGCCCCGACGCTGCGCTTCAAGTCCGCCGGCGTGTCGAGGGCCAGGATCTTGCCGTGGTCCATGATCGCGACGCGGTCACACAGCTTGTCCGCTTCCTCCATGTAGTGCGTCGTGAGCATGATCGTCTGCCCTTCAGCGTTGAGACCTTCGAGCAGATCCCACAAGGCCAGCCGCCCCTGCGGATCGAGTCCCGCTGTGGGTTCGTCCAGAAAGAGGACGGCCGGCTTGTGGAAGATGGCGCGGGCCACCATGAGCCGTTGGGCCATGCCGCCCGAGAGGGCATAGACCGAGGCCTTGGCAAAGCGTGTCAGCTGGAACCGCTCAAGGAGTTCATGCGCCGTCCGCCGGGACGCTTTGGCACTCATGCCGAAGAGCCGTCCGTGCCAGTAGAGGTTCTCGAAGGGCGTGAGTTGACGGTCGAGCGTGTTCTGCTGTGACACGACGCCGATGAGTTGTTTGATGAGCGTCGGGTGCTGGACGACGTCGATGCCACCGATCAACGCGTGGCCATCCGTCGGGACGATGCGGGTGGTGAGCACACCGATGGTCGTCGTCTTTCCTGCTCCGTTCGGGCCGAGCAGGCCGAAGACCTCACCCGTGCCCACTTGGAGGTTGAGGCCGTCGACGGCGAGGAAGTCCGTTCCCGAATACGTCTTCGTCAGGTCGACGGTCTCGATGATCGGTGCTCCGTCGCCAGGTGCGCCGTCACGCGTTATGGCCGTCGTGGTTGCAGTCATCGCTCTTTGTGCACAGTACCGGTGCAGCTCTCAGCTGTCGCTCACATTCGTATCAGTCTTCCGCCAGGATCTGATACAGCTCCCTGCGCGCCCTGTGGATCACGGCGATGCCGCGCTCGATCTGATCCTTCCCGCCGGCTCCGGCCAATTGTTTGGCAGCGCTCATCAGTTGCCCCACGCCGAGTCGCAGGGTGCGCACCTCGTCATCGGACTCGCCCCCTTCTTGCCAAGGGAGCTTCGCTTTTGCTGCCTCAGCCCGGCCGGACTCGGTCAAGGTGAAGGTCCGGCTGCCGTCGACGTCGGATGAACGGACCAATCCCTCATCCTCGAGCATCTGGAGGTGTGGGTACACCGACCCCGGGCTCGGTCGCCAGAGGCCCCCGCTCATCTCCTCGAGCCGCCGCATCACTTCGTACCCGTGACCGGGCTCGTCGCGGAGCGCCACCAAAATGGCGGTTCGGATGGCGCCACGCGGCATGCGTCTGCCGCCACCCCACCCACCGCGGCCCCCACCGAAGCGGCCCCCGCGTGACCCTCCCAGGCCCCGTCCGAAGTGGCGATCATGGAGACGGTCGTGATCGTGCTCATGGTCATGTTCGTGCTGGTGCGTCATCGACAACCCCTTGTTCGTTAACGTAACACTAATGATATATCGCATAATGTCGCGCGAGAGCTCTTTCCAGAGTGTTCGTGTGACCAGGGAGTTCGTCGTCGCTTCGGCCCGGCGCTCCGGATTCAGCGCAGTCGGATGACGTTTCCGGTCACCAGGTTGGCGCCGTCGGAGGCCAGGTAGGCGATCACCTCGGCAACCTGTCGGGGAGTGGCGACCCTGTGTCCGGCAACCTGCGCCGAGGCCGCCGTCCTCTGATTGATCCAGCCCGTATCGGTGATGGGCGGGTGCACGACGTTGGCCGTCACTCCGTAGCGCGCCAGTTCGGCCGCGGCGCTCAGCGTGTAGCTGACCTGAGCCGCCTTGGCGGCGCCGTATGACACTTCCTCTGGGAAGCCGTCGGACCCACCAGAGGTGAGGCCGATGATGCGGCCCCAGTCTCCGTCCGCGGTCACGTGACGGCGGGCGAACTCGGCGATCAGCAGTGCCGCCGCCCGGGCGTCGACGCCGAACACTTGATCGATGCTGCGGGCGTTCACCGGGTTCTGGGCACGCCCGAAGCGATCGGCGGTCGCGGGCACGAACGTGTCGGCGGTCCACCCCGATGCGTTGTTGACCAGGATGGCCACCGGACCGAACTGCGCTTCGGCGGCGTCGAAAAGGGCAGGCGCGCTCGAAGGATCGGACAGGTCGGCCTCCATGGCGGCGGCACGGCCGCCCGCGGCGCGGATGGATTCGGCGACATTGTCCGCGCGTGCCATCCGGGTGGCGCGGTAGGCCGCCGGCAGTGCGGGGTCGTCCAGCCCACCGAGCTCCCCATTGCGGAAATAGGCGCAGAGGACTGCGCTGCCCTGGGCGGCGAGAGCCTTAGCGGCTGCGGCGCCGATGCCATGGTTGGCTCCGGTAACGAGGGCGACACGGGCGTCAGGCATGTCCAAGCGCTCGGCCCGTTCCGATCAGTGGAGGCGGGACAGACGGTCGAGGGTGGCCTCGGCCTCGGCCACGAAGCGGCGCACGAGCTCACCGGCGGGAACGAGCTCGGTGATGGCGCCCACACCCTGGCCCGCCGGATAGCACTCCCGTTCAGTGTCCACACCGTCGCTGAACGAGTCACCTCCGAGATGCATGGCGCCCGCACCGTAGGAGATGCCCAGCTGTTCGGGAAACTTCTTCAGCTCCTCGGGATGCGCCTCGTAGTGCTCGGTATAGGCATTGCGCACGACGCGCATGGTCTTGCCCGAATAGGCCCGGCTCACCGTTGTCTGGTCCTCCCGACTGGCCAGGAGCTTGTCCTTGTAGCCGAGGACGCTGCGCGCTTCGGGCGTGGCGATGAAACGGGTGCCGACCCAGACGCCGTCGGCCCCGAGTGACAGCGCAGCGGCGAGGCCGCGTCCGTCGAAGATCCCTCCGGCCGCCACGACCGGGACCCGATGTCCCACGGCATCGACAATTTGAGGAACGAGCGGCATGGTCGCCACCTGACCGGTGTGGCCACCAGCCTCTGTGCCTTGCGCCACCACGAGGTCACAGCCGGCTTCCACGGCGCGGACGGCGTGGTCGACCTTGCCGCACATGTTGACCACCAGCACATTGGCACGGTGGCACTGGTCGATCACCTCAGTCGGCACACCGAGTGCCGCCACGAAGGCGGTGGCCCCTCCATCAATGATGATCTGCACCTGCTCGGCCATGCTGCCAGGCATGGCGGTCAGGAGATCGACCGCGAACGGCTTGTCGGTGGACCTGCGCAACGCCGAGATCTCGGCCTCCATCGTGGCGCTACTCATAGTGCCGGCACCGAGACATCCAAATCCGCCGGCCTCCGAGACTGCGCTCGCCAGTTCGGCGTAGGACACGCCGCCCATGCCGGCCAACATGACCGGATGCTCAATCCCGAGCAAGTCGGTTAGGCGAGTTCGCATGGTCTTCCGGCTCTCCTTCGTTTCGCTACCGCGCAGGATGCTTTCGTCCTCCGCTGTGGGGACCGTAGCGCGGACAATGACGACTCCAGGAGTGGTCCGGTGGGAACAAGCGATCGCGCACCCCTTGGTTGCATTTTGAGCAGGACATTCCTACTCTGAGACGATCGTGGCAGACGTCGGAGAAGTGGGGATGAGCGCCATCGCGCCGCCGCCCATGGCCGACCAGATCACCAAACGCCGATTGTGGGTGATTCTCGGCGCGTTGCTGCTGGGGATGCTGTTAGCAGCACTGGACCAGACCATCGTCTCGACCGCATTGCCCACCATCGTGGGCGACCTGCACGGGGGGTCGCATCTGGCCTGGGTCGTCACCGCCTATCTGCTGTCGTCGACCGTCTCGACCCCGCTGTGGGGGAAATTGGGCGACCAGTACGGCCGCAAGACGTTCTTTCAGGCGGCAATCGTCATTTTCGTCGTCGGTTCAGCGCTGTGCGGCATCAGCCACACCATGACCGAGCTGATCGCCTTCCGGGCCCTGCAAGGGCTCGGTGGTGGTGGGCTGATGGTCGGTGCGCAGACGATCATCGGCGACGTGGTGTCACCGCGCGACCGGGGCCGCTACGTGGGGCTGTTCGGCGCCATGTTCGCAGTGGCCACGGTGATCGGACCCCTTATCGGCGGCCTCTGCGTCACCTACCTGTCGTGGCCGTGGATCTTCTACATCAACCTCCCGCTCGGCATTCTGGCGTTGTTCGTCACGGGTGCCGTCTTGCCGGGCCACCTGCGCAAGGTCGCCCACGCGATCGACTACGCGGGCTCCCTGCTCCTCGCCGGCTCGGCGACGTCGTTTATCATCTTCGCCAGCCTGGGAGGCATTTCTTGGGCGTGGCTCTCCGTCCCGAGCATCGTCACCGCGGCCCTCGGTGTGACCCTGGCGGTGGTCTTCCTCTTCGCCGAGCGGTACGCCGCCGAACCTGTCATCCCGTTGAAGTTGTTCCGGGAGCGGGTGTTCAACGCCGCCAGCTCGATCGGCTTCGTCATGGGATTCGCCATGTTCGGTGCACTCACCTTCCTTCCGCTGTACATGCAGATCGTCAAGAGCGTCAGTCCCACGGCGTCGGGTTTGCGGATCCTGCCCCTGATGCTCGGCATGCTGGGTGCGTCGGTTGTCTCCGGAAGGCTCGTGACGCGTTGGGGCCGCTACAAGATCTTTCCGATTGCCGGAACGGCTCTGATGACGATTGGCGCCTTCCTGCTGTCGATGATCGACGCGTCAACGAACGGCTGGGTACTGGCCGGCTACATGTTCGTCTTCGGCGTCGGCATGGGCCTGGTCATGCAAGTGTTGGTGGTCGCCGTGCAAAACGCCGTCTCGTACCAGGACCTCGGTGTGGCCACCAGCAGTTCCGTGTTCTTCCGCATGATCGGCGGTTCGTTCGGCACGGCTGTCTTCGGCGCCATTTACGCCATCGTCTTGAATCACGCGATCGCGCCCACACTGGCCAAAGTCCCGGCGTCGGTGCTGAGGAACTTCAACCCGCAGACGATCAATCCGGGTGTGCTCGACAAGCTCAAGTCCACCGCCGAAGGGCTCTTCTTCTACACGAAGTACATCGATGCGGTCACCCATGCGATTCAGGTCGTCTTCCTGGTGGCTGTCCCCATCGCGTTCGTCGCCTTCCTCCTGAGTTGGCTTCTGCCCGAGGTCGAACTGCGCAAGACCGTGCAGACGGTCGACGTCGGCGAAGTCAACGGCATGCCCGACCAACGCACGTCGCTCGAAGAGATCCAGTTGGCGCTCACCAGGCTGTCCGACCGGGAGAACCGGGTCGAGTTGTACGTGACCCTGGCCCAGCGGGCAGGCGTCGACCTGCCGCCCCGGGCGTGTTGGTTGCTGTACCGGCTGGCCGACCTGCCCGCCTGCACGGTCAACGATGTTGCGCTGCGTTTGAGAGTCTCACCGGACCTGATTCAGCCGGGGGTCGACGGCCTGCTGGCTGCCGGCATGGTCGAGGAGCGCAGCCGGGGGTCGGACGGCGACCTCTATTTGACTGCCGTCGGTACCACCGCGCTCGAGAAGTTGACCGAGGCTCGGAGGGCTGGGCTCACCGAGCTCCTCGAAGGCTGGAACCCAGAGGAGCACCCCGAGATCATTGCGATGGTGAAGGACCTGGCGCACTCGCTCTTGGCTGACGACGAGCGCCTGGTGGCGGACGCCATGCCCCATGCGACGGCGGGGGTTCCGGGGGGAGCCTGACGTCGCGTGAGCCAAGGGCTCTTCGCCGAAGGATCTCGAGCGACGGCCGGGTCGTCCGGTCGTCCCGATTCGGGGTCGGGGCCTCCGAGTCAGGTCGGACCGGAGGGTGCTGTCCCGGAGAGCGTGAGCGCCCGCCGCAGCGCAGCGAGCGTGGCTGGCGGCGCCTGCTCGGCATCCAGCCCGATCAGCGCAGCGCCGAGGACCGGTGGGGACTCGAGGCGGACAAGGACGGCGCGTGCTGCAACCGCCTTGATGCCGGCCTCTACCCGAGCGTGAAAGGCCGTGTCGGTGGTGTCGAAGATGCCGCCACCCAGCACGACCTCGACGGCCTCGTCCTGCAGATCGAGCCGGACCACGGCGGCACGTACGAATGCGACCAGCTCATCGGCCAACGTATCGGCGGCTGCCCGAGCAGGCGTATCCCCTTCTGCTGCCGCCTCGAGCAGGACGCGTGCCAATTCGAAGAGACGGTTGTAGGGGAGGGAGCCGGTGTAGACACCGGTCAGCGCGGCCTCGGCGTCGGCCACGCCAAGGTGGGCGGGCACCCGCTCGCTTAAGATCGTCGGTGCACCTCGCCCGTCGCCGGCGCGCAGGGCGAGGCCCAAGGCGCGCAACCCGAGCCAGGCCCCGCCCGGTGCGAAGTCGCCCGAGAGCTCGGCCAGAGCCGGGAAGCGGACGGTCCGCCCGTCGGGTCCGACGGCGGCACAGTTCATTCCCGTCCCGCAGACGACACCGATGCCCCACGGCGACGTCGTCCCGGCGCGTGACACGGCAAAGGTGTCATTGCGCAGGATCACCGACGTGGTCCATCCCAAGGCCTCGATGGCGGGCGACAGCTTTTCTTCGTCGACGGGCAGGTCGATGCCGGCCAGGCAGTACACACCTATCGAACAGATCGGCGCGCCAGCGTCGGGCATGTTGGCGTCGGCCAGGACGGCGGTGTACGCCTCGGTCAGCGCGCTGAGGGCGGCGTCGACGCCTACGAGTTGATGATTGCTCGGTCCTACCCGGGCCCGGCCGAGCACGTCGCCCTGTTGCGACACGAGCACCACGTCGGTCTTCGTACTACCCCCATCGAAGGCGAGAACGGCCGGCGTCGGATTGATGGGTGCGACCACCATCGGATGTTACGTTGCGTTGCGTGGGCACCAAGGTCGTCGTCGTCGGCGGTGGGAGCACGTACACACCGGAACTGGTCGACGGGCTGTGCGACGTGGAGGACCGGATGCCCGTCGGGGACCTGGTCCTGCTCGATCCGAGCGATCTCCGCCGGGAGGTGGTCGGCGGGCTTGCCGAGCGGATCCTGCGGACGCGGGGATGGGGCGGATCGTTCTCGACGACGGCCGATCCGCACGTCGCGCTCGAGGGGGCCGATTTCGTCGTGGTCCAGCTCCGCATCGGCGGCCAGGCGGCGCGTCATGTCGACGAGACGCTGCCGGTCGGCTACGGGTGCCTCGGGCAGGAGACCGTTGGTGTCGGCGGCCTGGCCAAGGCGTTGCGCACGGTGCCCACCGTCCTCGAGTTGGCGGAGGAAATGGCGGCTCGAGCCAATCCGGGGGCCTGGATGGTCGACTTCACGAACCCCGTCGGAATCGTCACCCAGGCGTTGCTCGACGAGGGTCACCGCGCCGTAGGTCTGTGCAACGTGGCAATCTGGGCGCAACGCCGGATCGGGCACTATCTGGGCGTCGACCCAGACCACGTCGCGGTCGAGCACGTGGGCTTGAACCACCTCACATGGATCAGGTCGGCGCGGCATCGGAGATGACGGCGGGGTCGATCGGCTCGGAGACCTCTTCGAGCGCTTCGGCCCCGAGCTCGAGCTCGAGAGCGGTGTGCCGATTGACGTGCTCCGCTTGCAGGGGGCCCTTCCTTCGTACTACGTGCACTACTACTACCAACACGACGCGGAGGTGGCACAGCAGTCCCGGCCCGGCCACCGCTCGCGTGCCGATGTCGTGGCCGAATTGGAGGCCACCTTGCTGCAGGAATATCGGGATCCCGCCCTGGTGTCGAAACCGGAGAAGCTGTCGTACCGGGGCGGCGCCTTCTACTCGCTGGCCGCCGTCAGGTTGATGGCGTCGTTGCACGCGGGTACAGGCGACGTCCAGGTCGTCGACATGCGCAACGATGGCGCAATCCCCGACCTGCCCGATGACGCCGTGGTCGAGACGACGGCGGTCGTGGACGCTGACGGTGCCCATCCACTGCCGCAGCGTGCGTTGTCGCCCGAGATGCTGGGCCTCGTTCAGCACGCCAAGGCCTACGAACGACTCGCGGTCAGGGCTGCATGCTCGGGCAGTCGCGACGATGTGGTGCGGGCGCTCCTGGCCAATCCATTGGTCGGCCAGTATCCACTGGCGGCCGACCTGGCCGACGACATGCTGGAGGCGAACCGGCAGCACCTGCCCCGGTTCTTTCCGGCATAACGCCCAAGAGGCCGCTGAGTCCGCTGAGGCCGCTGACCCCCTCACACCGCAGCCGGCGCGTATCGAAAACGGACTGGCGCGCCAGCAGCCCAGCTTGCGCCGAGAGGAGCTGCGCACGACGTTGTGGGTGGTCCCGAGCATCCTCATCGTGGCCCCGGTGTTGCTCTTCGTCGTCGCCTTCCGTGGAGGAGATCCGGTGCCGACGCCGACGGATGTCGGGTGAGGATGCCTGCGGGGCACCGCAGCACGTGTCGGGGATCGCGCCCCGCTCACACCGAGGGGTACCGCGAGCGTGACACAGAGCGCGTGGCGCGACGGTCGTCGATTAGCCGGCGTTGTCGGTAGGCGAGGTCGTGGTCGGGGCGGGTGTCGTCGTCGTACTCTTGGCCGTCGTACTCGTTGTGGTCGTGCCCGAGCCGCCGCTCGATGCCGGTACGGTCGTGGTGCTGCTGTCCCCTGTCGACGGGCCGCTCGACGTGGTCGTGGTGGCGGGGGGGCGGCTGGGGCGACGAAGGGCACGGTCTCTCCTCGCATGGTCGTCACGCTCGCTGAAGGCGTCGCCGACAGGTTGGTGCAGCTGCGGGCAGCGTTCCAGCTGGCGACCGCCGCCGTCGCCGGTGTGCCGGTGAGCGGCTGGGGGACGCCGCTCAAAATCGTGGCGGGACGCCAGACGGCCCCGGTGATGTGGCGGCCTTGTGCCGTGATGATGAGCGTGCCACTGCTCGTCTCAGGCGCAGTGTCGTCGTAGAAGGCCAGGTTGCCCAGGCCGTAGTCGACATAGGCGCCTCCGAGGTAGCCGCCGCCGAGCAGGACGTGAGCGTCCGAGCCGATGACGATGTCCGCGCCCGCCTTGACGAGCTGTTGCGCCAGGGGTTCCTGCTGCGGGTTTGGGCACGTCTGCGTGTCGGTGCCCCAGTGGACGTAGACGATGACGGTGTCAGCCGTTCGCCGTACCTGCTGGACCTCGCGGACCAACATTGTGGGGTCGATGGCCGACGCGACCCCCGGCTGTGTGGCCGACGCCGCCCACGTGGGAACGAGGTTGTCCGCGATGACCTGCGTGGCCGCAATGATGGCGATCCGCTGGCCGTTGACTGTCGTGCGGTACGGGGCGAACGCCTGCGCGGCAGAACTACCGATGCCAATGATGGGATAGCCGGCCTGCTTGGCGATGGTCAGGTTCTGCGACAAGCCCTGCGGACCGCAATCCATGCCGTGGTCGTTGGCCTCGGTGGCCACCGACACGCTGGCACTCTTGAGCGCCGTGATGGCAGAGGCCGGAGCGTCGAAGATGTAGGGCTTGCTCTGAGGCTGCGGGCACGTGCCGTTGGTCACGACTGTCTCGAGATTCGCCATCCGGACCTGCGTACCTGAGAAGAGCTGCGGGATCGTCGTGCCCAACGCCGTGACCGGGTCCTTGGCCAGGTTGGTGCCGACTGCTCCGGCGAAGTGGACGTCCCCTCCGAAGCCGAGGGTGACGGTCTTGCCGTTGCCGGTCCAGTCCGGGTTGAGCGGCGAATGCTTGGGAAAGCGCGTGGCGGCGGCAGTGGCGGGATGTGTCGGCGGCGTGGTCGTAGGCGGTGCCCCGGCGCCGCCGGAGAAGAAGGCGAAATAGATCAGAACCAGGAGCAGGAGCACGCCGCCGGCGGCGAACTGGCGGCGCCGACGCATGACCCGACGTGAGACCACGTCGGCACTATGGCACAGACTCCGCCCGAGTCCCCGGCGGAAACCCCGACGAGGAATGAGCTGACCAGCGCCTTCGCACCGCAGGGGTGGGTTGCTCTAGGTGACGGGGGCCGCCCAGAGGGAGTCCCAGTGCGTGGCCAGGGCTGCGACGATGCCAGCACACCCTGCGGCGATCATGTCGCGACACTCGTCGAAGACGGCGTCGTCGCCGTAGTAGGGATCGGGCACGTCGGCGGCGGCGCCGGCGCTGGGGTCGAAAGCTCTCAGCAGGGCCAACCGGCTGGGGTCCGCGCCCAAGCCGCGCAGCGTCTGTTGATGCCGGCGGTCCAGGGCGACCACGAGCTCGATCCGCCCGAGTTCGGCGGAGGCGACCTGATGGGCCACATGGCTGTCTTCCGTGTAGCCGGCACGAACGAGTGCCGTGCGGGCCAGGGGATGGATCGGTTCGCCCTCGTGCCATGGTCCGGTCCCGGCGCTGCGCACCTGGAGGTGGTCGCCCAGAGTTGTGCCATCGGCCAGCGCGGTGGAGGACGCCATCGCGCGCGTGATCACCTCGGCCATGGGGGAGCGGCAGATGTTCCCGGTGCAGACGAAGATGATGCGGTAGGGGCGCTCGCCCAGCGGGCCCGGCGGAACGATGCGGGGAGTCACGTGGTTGCGTATTCGTCGCGCAGGGACTTCTTCACGATTTTTCCGGTCCCCGCGCGCGGCCAGTCCGTGCGCAGCTCAACCTGCTCAGGGATCTTCTGCGTCATGAGGCCCGCAGCACGGCAGAACGAGACCACGTCGGCCAACTCGAGCCCATCGGCCTCGTCGACCAGTTGCACCACCGCGCACACCCGTTCTCCCCGCTCGGGGTCGGGCAGTCCGATCACCGCGACCTCGACCACCTTGGGGTGTGTGTAGAGCAGGTCCTCGATCTCCTTTGCGCTGATGTTCTCGCCCTTGCGAACGATCACGTCTTTCAAGCGGCCCGTGAGCGTCAGATGCCCGTCGGCGCGCAGTCGGCCGAGATCGCCCGTGCGAAAGTAGCCCTCTTCGTCGAAGGCGTCGGCGTTGAGAGCGGGGTCGGTGTAGCCGTGGAAGACCATGGCACCCTTGACTCGGACCTCGCCCTCCTCGTCGGGCGCGGCGGGCCGGCCGTCGAGGGTCACGATGCGGACGTCCGCGCCTTCGACCGGTTTCCCGTCTGTGTTGGCCAGTTGCTCGTCGGTGTCATGGGGCGAACCGTTCGAGATCATCGGCACCTCGGTCATGCCGTACCCATGTACCACGCCGCGGCCGCCAATTTCGTCGCGTACCTCGTAGTGGACCTCGGGTGGCTTGGCGGCTCCGCCACCCGACATGAGCCGCAAGGTGGGGAGAATCGGGTCGTCCGGCGTCTTGCGTTGCTCGCCGAGATAGGCGACGTAGAACGCGGTGCTGCCACCCACCATGGTCGCCCCGTGCGCGCGGAAGATCGGAAGGACGTCGGGCGCCGAGAAGGCTTCCACCAGGACGGCCGGGAAGCCCATGGAGAGCATGGTGACGAGGTAGTCGGGCCCGGCGATGTGGGCGAAGGGGAAAGCGATCGTTCCGACGTCGTCCGGCCCCATGTCGAGCGCGCGTGCGAGGCCCCACCCACCGGCGATCAGGGTTTGGTCCGTGTGTTGCACGCCTTTGGGATCGGCCGTCGAGCCGGACGTGTAGTAGATCCAACGGATGGGCGCGTCCGCTGGTGCCGTCCCCTGCGGGGGCGCAGGCAGCAGGTCCGGATCGCCTTCGGGGAGGCCGTCAGCGATGGTGAGGATGGCGGGCCGGTCCTTGGCGCCCGCCAGCGCCCGATCTGCGATGGCGCCGAAGTCGGTGTCCTTCCATGTGCCGGGGTGTACGAACAGCTGCGCCCCGGTCTGACGGAGAGCGAAACCCACCTCGCGTTCCCGGTACAGGTGGATGATCGGGTTCTGCACCGCCCCGAGCCGGGCCAGCGCCATGGACAGTACGACCGAGTCGACGCGAGTGGGGAGCTGCCACGACACGACGGAATCCGTCGAGATGCCCAGACCCTGCAGGCCGGCGGCGACCCGCTCCGCCCGGTCCTTGAATTGGCCGCAAGTCACGACCTCTCCGTCGGGCGCGATGAGCAGTGGATGGTCCGCTGATGTCTGCGCTCTGCGGTCGACCAGTTCCCACATGGTGCGGGCGCCGGTAATGGTCACGCTCGTGGTCATGAGCCTCCTTCCGGGACCACTCTCATAGCAGCTGGGAGAGACGGCCTTGCGCGCCTGCCCCGTCGTCAGGAGCGCTGCGGTGGCGTGGCGGCAGGTCCCGGGCAAGGCAGAATGGTTTCATGGCGAGACGGCCGGTGCACCCGGAGCCCCATGCGACAGGACCCGACGACGGCGCCGAGAGCGTCGATCACCGCCGTCAGGTCCGCCTGATCGGTGTCGCCGTCGGGGTGATCCTCCTTGTCTGGTTCGCAGTGGCCAACACCCGGCGGGTGCGGATCGACTTCTGGATCTTCGACCGGCAGGCCCCGCTGATCCTCGTGATCGTGATTTCGGGCCTGCTCGGGGCTCTGATCACGGCCCTGATCATGCGGCGCAGGCCCAAGGTCGAGGCCTAGCGAGAAGGGGCGCCCGGTTCGCCCCTCAAGAGGCCGGTCCAGCCGATCGGTGGGGCGTGCTGGGAGCTGAGCGAGGACTGTGACCGCAGGACCGCGTTCCTATCCCTGCGGGCGGGTTCTAAGCTGCTGGGCGGTGGAGACAGCCGTTCCGGTAGGCATGAAGGGGCACGTGCGCATTGTCCGCGCCGTCCGGGCGTGCCAACATGTCCCGCAGATGGATGTGGAGATCCCAAGGGGCAGGTGGTAGTGCCGCTTTCCGATCACGAACAGCGCATTTTGGCCGAGCTCGAGGAGTCTCTGGTTCGCCAGGACCCCGAGTTCGCGGAGCGTGTGCGCTCGGAGACCGTATACCGGCACGCCGGCAGGTATTGCAAGTGGGCTGCGGTGACTTTCGTGCTCGGCGTCGTGATCCTCGTCGCGTTCTACAGCAAGTCGGTGATCGCCGGGTTCATCGGGGTCGTCATCATGTTCGCGTCCGCTGTCTGGTTCGAGCGCAACCTGCGCCGCATGGGTCGAGCGGGTTGGCACGACCTCACCCGGTCCAAGGATGGCGAGTCGAAATCGGCCGGAGCGGCCAACGGGATTGAGAACGCCGTGAGCGACGCGCGCGATTGGTTCCGCACTCGCTTTCACCGACACGAGGACTGAGCGCGGCGCGGGGTTGACCAGACGGGCACGCCTGACAGAGCGCATGCCAGCGTCCGACCCTGCGTTGCACTCACAATCCTCTCGTGGCTGACCTCGCCCTCGCCGTGGACATCGGCGGCACAAAAATGGCCGCCGGGCTCGTCTCGCTCGATGGCTCGCTCGTGGAACGGGCGATGCAGCCCACGCCGGCGACGTCAGGTCCGGACGAGGACGAAGTGCTGTGGGCCACCCTGGCCGACCTGATTACGAGCGTCACCGGATTGGTCGGGTCCGACGACCGGTTGGTCGTCTGCGGCACCGGATGCGGGGGGCCGATGAGCCCCGGCGGGGAGGAGGTGTCGCCGTTGAACATCCCAGGTTGGCGCTCGTTTCCCTTGCGGTCCCGCCTGGCCGCGCTGAGCGGCCTGCCGACGTTCGTCGACAACGACGCCAAGGCCCTCGCGCTCGGCGAGGGTTGGGTCGGAGGGGCGGCCGGGTGCCGCGAATTTCATCGCCATGGTCGTCTCGACGGGCGTGGGCGGCGGCATCGTGCTCGATGGGCGGCTCCTCAACGGGCGTCTTGGCAACGCGGGCCACATCGGTCACATCGTCGTCGTCCCCGATGGCCGAGCCTGCGTGTGCGGTAGCCGGGGTTGTCTCGAGGCCGAGGCGTCGGGGACGGCCCTCGCCGCCATGACGGGCCGGCCGGCACGGCTGGCCCCGCCCGACTGGGTCGCGCGCACGGGAACGTTGGTCGGCCGCGCCCTGGCGTCGGTGGTGAATCTGCTCGACCTTTCGCTCGCCGTCGTGAGCGGCTCGGTGGCGTTGGGTTTCGGACGACCGTTCTTCGGGGCGGCCCAGGCCGAGATGGATCTGCTGTGCCGGATTTCCTATGCGCAAGGGGCCAAGGTGGTGCCGGGCGGGTTGGACGACCGTGGTCCACTTGTCGGCGCGGCCCGGGTCGGGCTGTGCGGCGCGGGCATGGCGGCGTGAGCAGCGGGCAGCGGACATGGAGCCGCGACGCCGGGGTCGTGGCCCGGGCCGTCCTGCCTCGGCCGCGACTGTGGTGGGCGTCTGCCGGCGCTCTCAGGCGGATGGCCCGGCGGGGGTGGTGGCGTCATGCCCCCTTCTTACCCCTGCCAGGGGAGGCCTACTGGCTGTTTCGGCTCGTGACCGCCTACGGCGGTGACGGTTCCACGGCCGAACTGACGCCGGGAGACGTGGTCGCCTACTTGCACTGGTGTCAGAGGTCGCGTCCCCGCCGCGGATAGCCTCTCGGGAGTATGGAGCGGGTGCTCCTCCTGAATGCGACCTACGAGCCGCTGGCCCTTGTCTCTGATCGTCGTGCCGTCGTTCTGTTGCTGGCGGGCCGCGCCGAAGCGGTCGCGGTCCGCGAGGACTGCACCGTCTTTCATTCGGCGAGGTTGACGATCGACGTGCCGTCCATTGTCCGCCTCTCGCACATGGTGCGCATTCCTCGCTGGGCCCGCACTCCACCCGTGACCCGGCGATCCGTCCTGCGCCGGGACGGCGGGCTCTGCGTCTACTGCTCGCAGCCGGCGGACACCATCGACCACGTGATCCCTCGCAGCCGTGGTGGCACGCATGACTGGTCCAATGTCGTCGCCGCCTGCAAGCGCGACAACCTCGAAAAGGCCGACTTGTTGCTTTCCGAGTTGGGCTGGACGCTCAACGTGAAGCCTGCGCCACCCGACGGGCACCTGTGGCGCTTGCGGCATCTGGCGGATGTTGATCCGTTGTGGGAGCCGTACCTCGCTGCGGCATCCTGACGGTTGCCTCTTCTGTCACCGCTCTTCGATCCCGACGAGTTCCGCTCTCCGCGCGGGCGACTTGCCGTCGTGCGCGACGTGTCCCGTCCCACGCTGGTCTTGGGGAGCACGCAGCCGGCCGAGCTCGTGGACGCCGGCGCCGCCCGTGCCCTGGGCGTGGAACTGTCCCGCCGGCGCGGCGGGGGAGGTGCAGTGGCGCTCGAGCCAGGCGAGCAGCTCTGGCTCGACGCCTGGATTCCCCGGGACGATCCCCTGTGGACCATTGACGTGTCGGCCGCGGCGCAATGGTGCGGCACATGGTGGACGCGGGCGCTGGCCGAAGTTGGACAGGTCGGCTTGCAAGTCCACCGCGGGCGCGCCGAGCCGGGGGAGCTCGGCGACCTTGCTTGCTTTGCCGGCCGCGGCCCGGGCGAGGTCTTCCAGAGCGGCCGCAAAGTTGTCGGGCTGTCGCAGTGGCGAGCCCGCGAGGGAGCGCTGTTCTCTTCCTGTGCGTACATGCGCTGGGATCCGGCGCCCCTGCTGGCGGTCGTCAACCTCGACGAGACGACGCGGCGCACGCTGGAAACCACACTGTCGTCGGTGGCGACCGGTCTGTTCGAGCTGAACCCGCCGCTGAGCAGCGTGATGCCTGTCCAGATCGCGCTGCTCGAGTCGTTCCCCGACTTCGCCTTGCGATAGGAGCCGGCCGGGCGGTCCCCCCGTCCTCCTGGTCCGATCCTCTCGTTTCCTCTTCACGCTCGTTCGCCCTTTGTCGGCCTGGGCGCTCGGCGGCGCCTCGCGCCGTCCGGCCCCCGAGGACCCGCCCCCAGGGTGTCCGTCCGGTCCGGCTCTCCGCGCCGGACGTGGCCGGTGTGGCGACGGGCGGTGAGCCCTGGAATTGCACCCCCGGGACGCGCCCGGCCCGGGCCTGGAAAGGCAGGGGAGTCCAGGGGGTTGCAGTTGTGTTGCATTGGGCTCTAGTGGTTGTGAAGTGGAGGGAAATGGCGTAAAGTGGCGCGCAGTGGTGTGAGGGGCGTCAAGGTGACGCAAGCCAGGGAGCGACGTGGGAGATACAGCTGGTGGCAGGCTTCGTTGGGAGGTACGAGCACTCGCTCGACTCGAAGGGCAGGGTGATCCTGCCGGCGAAGTTCCGCGGCCAATTCGAGCGGGGCGGCTATCTCACCCAGAACTCCGAGGGCTGCCTCGCGCTGTGGACGCCGGGGGAGTTCGAGCGACGGATGGAATCGATGCAGGAGAAGGCGGACACCGGACGAGCCGACAGGAACCGGGCCCGAATCTGGGCATCGAACTCAGCCGAGGTCGAGGTCGATCGACAGGGACGGATGCCGATTCCCGCCCATCTGCGGACATTCGCCCAACTCGACACAGAGGTACTCGTCCACGGCGCAATCGACCGGGTGGAACTGTGGAATCCGAGTGCGTGGGCCGAGCGGGTATTGCCCGAGGAGAGCTGGCTGCTCGACGACGAGGACTGACGGCCACGGACATTGTCGCGGCGGGCGGCTCGGCACAGGCCCCGACCGCAGCGATCACGACGACACCAGAGAACACGACGACAGAGAGGACATGCAGCAAGGGACACGACACGACGACACGGAACAGCGGAACGCACTGGACCATGTGCAGCTCCTCGACCGGCGCGCTGGTAGGCCACTCCACCCACCTCCACGCTGCAGGTCGTTCGGAACTCCACCTCCCTCTCGACCCACCGGCCGAGGGGCTGCAGATGGCCCACTCGTTCGAACACATTCCGGTGCTGCGCGACGAAGTGGTCTCGCTGTTCGCATCCGTCCCGCCCGGGGCGGTCGTTGACGCGACCATCGGCGGCGGCGGCCACGCCGCGGCGCTCCTCGAGGCGTATCCGGCAATGCGGGTGGTCGGGCTGGACCGTGACCCTGCCGCCCTGGCGGCAGCGCGGGAGCGGCTGTCGAGCTTCGGGGACCGGGCCACCCTTGTCGCTGCGCCGTTCTCATCGTTGGCGTCCCTGGTGTCCGACTCGGACTTCGGGCCGCTGGTGGGTGTGCTGTTCGACTTGGGCGTGAGCTCCGCCCAGCTCGACTGGTCCGAGCGCGGGTTCTCGTTCCGCGAGGACGGGCCGCTCGACATGCGGATGGACCCGACCACGGGACCGACCGCCGCCGATCTCGTGAACACGCTCCCGGTCGAGTCGCTCACGGCGCTGTTCCGTGAGAACGGTGAGGGACGTCTCTCCGGGCGTATCGCCCGCGCCGTCGTGTCAGCCCGGCCACTGACCTCCACGAGGCAGCTGGCCGAAGTCGTGGCGTCGGCCGTTCCGGCGCCGGCCCGCCGCAAGGGCCACCCGGCTCGACGAGTGTTCCAGGCGCTCCGTATCGCAGTGAACGACGAGCTCGGCCAACTCGAGGCCGCGCTTCCGGTCGCGTTGTCGCATCTCGCGGTCGGGGGCGTGTGCGCTGTGATCAGCTACCACTCGGGAGAGGATCGTCTGACGAAGCAGGTCTTCGCCGAGGCCGCCACCGGCGGCTGCGTCTGCCCTCCGGGGTTACCGTGCGTCTGCGGCGCCGTTGTCCGCCATCAACTCCTCTTCCGGGGCGCGAAAAAGCCGTCGGCGGCTGAGGTTGCCGCCAACCCGCGCTCGGAGAGCGCACGCCTGCGGGCGATTGTGCGGACGGAAGCCACGGCGGCGTCGACATCCGAGGTTGGGTCTGCCTCCGAGCACGAGTCCGACTGATGGCTCCGCCGCCTTCTGCATCCGCTGCCGTCCCAGCGCCACGGCGCCACGCCGTCGCCTCGGTGATGAGCGCCATCCCTCGCCGGGTCGGGCGCGGGGACGCACCGTCGACCCGACGCGCTCCGCTGCGGGTCGTCCCGGAGCGCACGCGGCGCAGCAGGCGAACAGGCCGCGTCGCTGCCAACCCGGGCCGGCCGCTCATCATTCTGTCCGTCGCTCTGGTGGTGGGTGCGCTGTTGGCTGTCGTCGTGGGGCAGGCGTTCCTCGCCAACGGCCAGGTGAAGCTGTCCGACCTGCAGCATCGGCTCACGTTGGAGCAGAGCGCGCACCGCCAGGCCGTGCTGCAAGTGGCCCGGCTCGAAACGCCGTCACGCATCGTGGCGGCGGCTCAGAACCAGGGCCACATGGTCCACGCGAGCTTGGTCCAGCTGCCGTATGTCCCCCTGTCCGTGCCACTCCCTACTCCGAAGGTGTTGCCCGCACCCGCTCCACCACCGCCGACAACCTCCTCGGCGGGTGCGGGCACGCCATCGGGGACGGGCGCAGCCGGGGGGTCGGGTTCCACCGCGGCGGCCGCGTCCACCTCCTCTTCCGCGACACCAACGACCACACCGACGACGACGCCGTGAGCGTCACCACTCGACCTGATGCTCACCGCGCGCGCGCTGGTTCCGGCCGTCAGGGCACCGCCAAGGTGGCGTCGAAAGCGCGGTCACGGTCAGCGTCCTCGAGAACCGGCACGGCGCGCCCGGCCCGTCCCACCCGTCCGACACGATCCACCCGCCCGGCACGCCCGGTACAGCCGAAGAGTCGTCCGTCGTCGCCGGCACGCCGCCCGGGTGCCGCAGCGTCACCCGGGTCACATCCCCGCCAGCGCCCGCACCGTCCGCCGGCCAAGGCGTCCCGCCGGACCGGTTCGCGCCCGCGAGGTGGGTGGGAGAACGGGACGTTCACTCGGCGCGTCCGGCTCGTCCGCTTTCTCCTGCTGGCCGCGATCCTGCTGGTGGTGGCCAGGCTGATCGACGTCCAAGTGCTGCACTCCAGCGGCTATCAGGCCGCGGCGCGCGGCGAGTCGTCGATTTCCGTGTCGATTCCATCGGTGCGCGGTGGCATCTACGACCGAAGCGGGTCGCCACTGGCAGTCTCTGTCCCCACCGACGACGTCGTCGCCGACGACTACCTGGTCGCGCACCCCGTGAAGACTGCGCTCGCCCTGTCGCCCATCATCCACGTTCCGGTTGCCACGCTGGCGGAGGAGCTGCACCGCCCGACGGGCTACGTCGTGCTGGCCCGGCAGCTGCCGAAGGCGACCGGGCAGAAGATCGCTGCTGACGCCTTTCCCGGTATTTCGCTCATCGCCGACGCCAAGCGGGAAGTGCCCAACGGCAACCTGGCCTCGCCCGTGGTCGGGTTCACCAATGCCGCCGGGAAGGGCGCGGCCGGTCTCGAGTTCGGATCAAACACGATGTTGGCCGGCACGGAGGGCAAGGAGACGATCCAAGAGTCGCCGGCCGGCGTGACCCTGCCGCAGTCCCCGGTGACGAACCAGGTGGCCTCGACTCCGGGGACCGGCCTCGAGCTGACGCTCGACTCCCAGCTCCAGTACGAGTCGGAGCAGGCGCTGGCCAGCGCCATCGAGAGCTCCAACGCTGTTAGCGGCACCGCCGTGGTCATGGACGTCAAGACTGGCCAGATCCTCTCCATGGCGAACCTCGTGGCCACGCATCCCGCACCCCTCGGCCCGCCGACGACCACGACGAAGACGGACCCGGGAGGCGTGGTGCCGATCGGTCCCAACGACGCCGTGAACGAGGCGCAGAGCAATCTGGCCATGACCCAGCTCTTCGAGCCTGGCTCCGTGTTCAAGCTCGTCACGTTCTCGGCGGCGCTTCAGGACGGGTTGATCAATCCCAACTCCCAATTCACGGTCCCTGACCAGATCAGTCTGGACGGGTCGACGTTCCATGATGCCGAACCGCATCCGACCGAGCAGCTCAGCGCCACGCAGATTTTGGCGCAGTCGTCGAACATCGGCACTGGTCTCATCGCGGAGGGTGTCGGGGAGCAGCGGCTGCTCGCGCAGGTGAAGGCACTGGGGTTCGGGCATTCCACCGGGCTCGACTTCCCCGGCGAGTCTCCCGGCCTCCTGGCCACGGCAGCGCAGTGGGAGCCCACCGACTACGTGTCCCTTCCCATCGGGCAGGTCGACGCCGTCAGTGCCCTGCAATTGCTCGATGCCTACAACACAGTGGCCAATGGCGGCGTGTACGTGGCGCCCAAACTGGTGCAGGCGGAGGTCAGCCCGTCGGGAGGGCTGACCAAGACTGCCCCGTCGGCGACTCACCGGGTCTTCACACCCTCGGTCGACTCCGAGCTCTCGGGCATGCTGCAGCAGGTCGTCAACGAGGGCACCGGGACCAGTGCCGCCGTGCCCGGTTACACGGTGGCCGGCAAGACCGGTACCGCGCAGATTCCCACGACCGGCCACGACTCCTACGTCCCCGGCGCATACATGGCCTCCTTCGTCGGGTATGCGCCGGCGGTCAACCCAACGCTGTCGATTGTCGTGGTCCTTGACCGGCCGACGCCGATCTTCGGCGGCACCGTGGCCGCTCCCGTGTTCTCGCAGATCATGAGTTACGCCCTCCACCGCTACGACATCCCGACCACGCCCGGCGGGCAGGCACCCGCGGCCGGGACGCCGGGCACGACGCCGTCCTCGACGTCGGACCAGGCCCAGGACATCACGTGACCCTGGCCCACACGCCCATTGCGGTTGTGTCGCAGGGGCGTCTGAGGCGTGCAACGCTGTCGGTTCGACCATGTCACGTGTCCCCATGAACCTCCTCTTCGACGATATAGAGGTGATCGAGTCCGTCGGTGATCCTTCTTCGGTCGAGGTCGAGGGCATCACGCACGACAGTCGGCGGGTGGTGCCCGGGGACCTCTTTTGCTGTGTTCCGGGTCGCGTCAGCGACGGTCACCGCCACGCAGCCGAGGCGGTCGACCGGGGCGCCGTCGGGCTGTTGTGCGAGCACTTCATCCCCGAGCTCATCGGCCACGATGTCGTCCAGACGCGGATTGCCGAGGGCACCATGCGCCCGGTTATGGCCAGGCTCGCCGCATCGTTCTACGGCTACCCTGCCCGTGATCTGTTGATGGTCGGTGTGACGGGCACGAATGGCAAAACGACCGTGACGCAGCTACTGGGGGACCTGCTCTCCGCGGCCGGTCGCCCGACCAACGTCATGGGGACGCTGTCGGGTACGCGGACCACGCCGGAGGCAACCGAGGTGCAGCGGGTGCTTGCCAGCGTGCGCGAGCGCCAGCAGTCAGACGGGCAACGCCACGCCGTTGCTATGGAGGTGTCGAGCCACGCGCTGGTCCAGTCGCGCGTGGAGGGTATTCATTTCGACGTCGCGGTCTTCACCAACCTGAGCCACGACCATCTCGACTATCACCGGACGATGGAGGAGTATTTCGAGGCAAAGGCGGTGCTGTTCACGCCGAGTCACGCGTTGCGCGGTGTCGTGCACGGCGACGACCCGTGGGGTCGACGGCTCCTCGCGCGCGCCCGTATCCCGATGGTGGCCGTCCACCGTGGCGACGCCACCGACATTGTGCTGCGGCCCGGCCACACCGAATTCACCTGGCGGGGACAGCGGATCACCACACCCCTGACTGGAGCCGTCAACATCGACAACACGCTGTTGGCCGCCGAGGCCGCGCTCGCCCTCGAGGACCGCTCGCTCGGTCCCGAGGAGATCGCGCGGGCGATGGCCGCTCTCGCTCCGGTGCGCGGGCGACTCCAGGTCATCGCCACACCGAGTGGCCCGGGGACGGCGCAGGCACCGGCGCCGCGTGCGGGCCGCCCGACCTTCACCGTTCTGGTCGATTACGCCCACACCCCGGTCGGACTCGAGGTGGTGTTGGGCGAGGCGCGCCGGCTCTCGCCGGCGGGGCGGGTGCTCTGTGTCTTCGGATGCGGGGGGAACCGAGACCGGAGCAAACGGCCCCTGATGGGCGCCGCGGCGGCCGAGCTCAGCGACCTGTGCTTCGTGACGTCGGACAACCCGCGCGACGAGGATCCCCTGACCATCATCGAAGAGGTCGTGGGCGGCATGCGAGGCCGGCGCGACGAAGGCGTGGTCGTCGAGCCCGACCGGGGCGTGGCCATCCGGCTGGCGCTCGATGCCGCCGGACCGGGTGACGTGGTCGTCATCGCGGGCAAGGGCCACGAGACTTACCAGGAGATTGCCGGTCAGCGACTTCCCTTCGACGACGCGGTCGAAGCGCGCCGGGCGCTCTCGGTGCGGTTCTCCTCGGACCCGCGGACCTGGGACGGGTTCGCCGTCCCCACCCCCACTGCGGAGGTCTGACGGCACGTGCTGGGCCTGCTCGTCACGGGAAGCGTCGCGCTGTGGGTCGCCATCGTCTTCACCCCGGTCCTCATCCGTTATTTCCGCCAGCGGGAGCTCGGTCAGTACATCAGGGAGGACGGTCCGGCGTCGCACTCCACCAAGGCCGGGACCCCGACCATGGGCGGGATCGCCATTGTGGCCGGCACGTTGTTCGGATACGCCATCGGGCACGTCGGGACCGAGGTCCGCTTCTCGCGTACCGGCTACCTCGCCGTGGGCGCCGTGGTGGCGTTCGGCCTCATCGGCTATCTCGACGATTACATCAAGGTCCACCACCGCCGCAGTCTCGGGTTGAACAAGCGGGGGAAGTCGGCGGCTCAGGTGCTCTGTGCGTTGGCCTTCGCCGAGCTCGCCCTGCACTGGGCCCACACTTCTACGGCCCTCTCCTTCACCCGTGCCGATGCCATCGGCATCGACCTGGGCCAGTGGCTGTGGGTGCTCTTCGCCGTCGTGGTCATGGTCGGTGCCTCCAACGCGGTGAACATCACCGACGGGGTGGACGGCCTGGCCGCGGGCTCAGGCACATTCTGCTTCGCCGTGCTGGCGATCATGGGCTATTGGATCTTCCGGCACGTCGCCATTTACCACGTGCTACCGGCCTCGGCCATCGACCTCTCGCTCGTGTCGGTCGCGCTGGCAGGTGCCTGCATCGGGTTCCTCTGGTGGAACGCGGCGCCGGCCAAGATCATCATGGGCGACACGGGGTCGTTGGCCATCGGGGCCGGACTGGCGGCGCTATGCCTCCTGCTCAACCTGGAACTCCTCCTGCTGGTGATCGGCGGCCTCTTCGTCATGGAGACCGTGTCGGTGATCATGCAGATCATCAGCTTTCGCGTCTTCCACCGGCGCATCTTCCGTATGGCGCCCATCCACCATCACTTCGAGCTCGGGGGTTGGCCCGAGACCACGGTGATCGTCCGTTTCTGGATCCTCGGTGGTCTCTTCTCCGCGTTGGGGCTCGGGATCTTCTACGGCGACTTCCTCACCGTCGCGAAGATCACGTGACGCAGGAACGGTACGACGGCCGGCCCGTGCCGAACGGGTGCGCCGCGGTCCGCCACTTCGAGGCCGCGCTGGGGGAGACTGGCGTCATGCATCGGGTGTCGGACCGGGCAGAGTGGCGCGCCCGCTCCCTCGAGGAGGGGGCGCCATGACGACGACACGCAGCATTGTGCCCGCCGAGCGGCACCGAGCGTCGCGGCCCCACCGGGCGGGGACGGCGACGTCAACGCGCCGAGCAGCGGGCGCGACACGATCGTCGCACCGCCAGAGTGACGCCGGCATCGGGGTCCGCATCGGCAGCCGACGCATGTCGGTCTCGACCCTCCTGTTGGTCGATGTCATCCTCCTGTGCGTCATCGGGCTGGTCATGGTGGGCTCGGCCTCCTCGGTCGTGTCGATCTCCACGTACGGCACGCCGTGGGCGATCTTGATCCGCGAAGCCATGTGGATGGCGCTCGGGGCGGTGGCGTTCTGGCTGGCGGTGCGGTTCGACTACCGCAAGCTGCGCCGGTGGAGCCCGCTGATCGTCCTGGTGACGTTCGCCCTGCTGTTCGTCGTGCTGGTGCCGGGCCTCGGGGTCCACGCCATGGGCTCAAGCCGCTGGGTGGGCTTCGGGCAGTTCCGACTGCAGCCGTCCGAGCTGATGAAGCTGGCCCTCACGCTCTTCGCCGCCGACTTCATTGCGCGTCGTCTCGATGAGGATGCCGCCGACCGCCGCATCATCGGCCCGTTGCTCATCGTGACCGGCTTCGCCTGCGTCTTGATCCTGGCCCAGCCCGACATGGGCACGGCAATGGTCCTCGGCTTCATCGCGCTCGCCCTCCTGTTCGTCTCGGGCGTGCGTCTCGGGCCCGTCATGAAGGTGATGGCCGCCCTGGTCGGCCTTGCGCTGCTGGTGGCGGTGGCCTCGCCCTACCGCCGGGCCCGCCTGCTGTCGTTCATGGACCCCTCGGCGCACAGCTCGGGCTCGGGGTACCAGGTGATGCAGTCGCTCATCGGGCTGGGGTCGGGACACTTCGTCGGCTCGGGCCTGGGCGGCGGGCAGGCGCAGTGGGGCTTTCTCCCGAACGCGCACACCGACTTCATCTTCTCGGTCATCGGCGAGCAGCTCGGGATCGCCGGCGCCGTCCTGGTCCTCTTCTTGTTGGGGTCGTTCATGTGGCTCGGGATCCGCGCCGCGGTGCAGTCCCCGGACCGCTTCGGCGCGCTGCTCTCCCTCGGCCTGGTGGCCTGGGTGGGGGCCGAGACGCTCATCAACGTCGGGGCGGTCGTCGGCGTGTTGCCGGTGACCGGCATTCCGCTCCCGTTCATCTCGTTCGGAGGATCGTCGCTCGTGATCACCATGGTGGCGGCCGGCATCCTGATCAACGTGGCCCGGCACGGTGAAGCCGGGAGGAGCACGCTGCGCCTGGCCGGCTCGCCACGGCGACCGGCCGGCCCGGCGCGGGGTCGGTGAGCGCACGCCGCGGCACGGTGGTGGCGGGCGGCGGGACGGGTGGTCACATCGTGCCCTCGTTGCAGATCGCCCGCGCCTTGGTCGCGCGCGGCCACCCGCCGGCGTCAATTGAGCTCTACGGCTCGCGACGGGGACAAGAGGCGGCCCTGTGGCCGACGCTCGAATTCCCGTACACCCTTCTCCCCGGGCGCGGCGTGCGGCGCAGCATCCGCCCCTCGGCGTGGTGGGACAACGCCGGCGCCGTTCTCGGCCTGGGTTGGGCCTGCGTGCGGGCGGTGGCATCGTTCCTGGCCCGTCGTCCTCGCGTCGTGGTTGTCGTCGGGGGCTACGCCAGCTTCCCCGCCGGCCTGGCGGCGTTGCTGACCCGGGTGCCCCTGGTGTCGATGACCACCGACTCCGTGCCGGGCGCCGTAAACCACCTGCTGGGGCGCTTCGCCGCTGCGAACGCCGTTGCTTTCGCCGAGACGGACCTGCCGCGGACCCACGTCACCGGCACGCCGGTGCGTCCCGAGCTGGCCGCCCTGGAGCGGACGCCCGGAGGGCGGGTCGCCAGCCGGATGACGCTCGGGCTGCCGCCCGACCGCCAGACCGTCGCCTGCGCCGGTGGATCGCTCGGAGCGCGCCGCGTCAACCGCGCCGTGGCTGAACTGGCGGCGATCTGGGGTGGCTGCGGAGACCGCTCGCTTTACCACGTGACCGGGCGACGTGACTACGAAGAGTTCGCTCCCGCCCCCACATCCGGTCCTGCTCCCGCCGGCGCACCGGTGGAGGCCGACGACACCCAGGGCCTGCACTACCGCGTGGTGCCCTTCGAAGACGACATGCCCGATCTCTACAATGCCGCCGACGTGTGCGTCGTCCGTGCGGGCGCCATGACCGTGGCTGAGTTGTTGATGTCGGGTGTCCCCGCCATCCTCGTGCCGCTGCCCGGCGCACCGGACGACCATCAGACGCGCAACGCCCAGGCGCTCGTGGCCATGGGGGCCGCCGTGCTGGTGGCCGACCACGAGTGCGACGGTCGCCGCCTGGCCCTCGAACTCAATGCGCTGTTGGCGGACCCCGAACGCCTTGAGGCCATGCGCGGGGCGGCCTCGGAGCACCGCGCGCCCCGACGCGGCCGCCCGGGTCGCCGAGTTGGTGGACGGGCATGCCCGCTGACAGCGGCGAGGCCGCGGGGGTGTCCCGCCCGGGCCCGAGTGCGGATCTGGCCTTGGACCTGGCTGAGCTCAAGCACATCCATATCGTCGGGATCGGCGGCGCCGGCATGAGCGCCATCGCCCTCGTGCTGCGGGCGATGGGCCATGTGGTGACCGGCTCCGACCTGAAGGACTCCCCGGTGGCCGAGCGGCTACGCGCCCACGGCATCACGGTCGCGGTCGGCCACGCGCCGGGCAACGTGGTGGGCGCCGCGGCGGTGACGTACTCGCCCGCGGTCCAGCCGGAGAATGCGGAGGTGACAGAGGCGCGCCGGCTGGGCATCAGGGTGGCGCCGCGCTCAGAGGTGCTGGCGGCCATCTGCGCCACCCGCCGCTGCCTGGCCGTGTCCGGTACGCACGGCAAGACGACGACCGCCTCCATGCTCTCCCTGATCCTGGTCGAGGCGGGGATGCACCCCTCCTTCGTCATCGGGGCCGATGTCAACGAAATCGGGACCAACGCCGTGTGGGACGCCGGAGAGTGGCTCGTCGTCGAGGCGGACGAGAGCTACGGCACCTTCCAGGCAATCCGGCCTGACGTGGCCGTCCTCACGAGCGTCGAGGCCGACCATCTTGATTTCTATGGCACCTTCGACGTGCTGCGCCGCGCCTTTGCCGACTTCGTGGCGGGCGCCAGCAGCGGCTCGGTCGTGTGCGCCGACGACGCTGAAGCAGCATCCATCGGACGCCGGCACGGGGCCACGACGGTCGGGTCCGATACCGAGGCGACCTACGTCATGGCCGACCTGGCCCTGCAGCGGAGCTCCGTCTCGTTCGCCCTGCACGGTCCGGAGGGCGAGCTGGGCACCGTGCACATCGGCGTTCCCGGCCTGCACAACGCGCGGAACGCGGCGATGGCGGTCGTGGCCGCGCTGCGTGTGGGTGCGCCCTTCGCCGCGGCCCAGGCCGCGCTGGCCCGCTTCGCCGGCGTGACGCGTCGTTTCGAGTTTCGCGGTGACGTAGCCGGGGTGACCTTCGTCGACGACTACGCCCACCTTCCCTCCGAGGTGCGCGCCGCCCTGGCCACGGCCAGGACGGGCGGCTGGGACCGCGTGGTGGCGGTGTTCCAACCGCACCGGTTCTCCCGCACTGCGGCCCTGGCGACGGAATTCGGGACCGTGTTCGCGGAGGCGGACGTGCTCGTGGTGACCGACATCTACAGCGCCGGCGAGCGCCCTGTGCCCGGGGTGTCGGGCCGCCTGGTGGCCGACGCCGTGCGGGAGCAGGACCCACGCCTTCGCGTCGTGTACGCGGGCGGGTGGGAGGAGTTGCGCCAGGCGGTCGGGTCCGAGCTGCGCTCCGGCGACCTCTGCCTCACGCTCGGGGCGGGCGACCTGACGAGACTGCCCGACGAGCTCCTCGAGTCCCCGCGGTGGTGACGCTCGGCCGCGATCTGCGTCCGCTGGCCGATGCGTTGGGGGAGCGGGCCACCTTGCACAAACCCCTCGGTCCGCTCACCACCTACGGGGTCGGCGGAACGGCTGCCCTCTACGTCGAGGTCGAGGGGCCAGGTGACCTCGACGTCGTGCGCACGCAGCTGCGGCGTCACGCCGCCGGGTCCGAGACCGCCTCGAGGTCGGCGCCTGCTGTGTTCGTGTTGGGTCGCGGCTCCAACCTGCTCGTGGCTGACGAGGGTTTCGACGGGATCGTCCTGCACCTCGGGGCCGGATTCGCCACGGTGGACCTGCCAGACGCCTCGACGGCGAGCGCCGGTGGCGCTCGCGCCGTGGTGCGGGCCGGGGCGGCGGTGGCGCTGCCCGTGCTGGCCCGGCGTGTCGCCGACGCAGGGTGGAGCGGTTTGTCGTGGGCCGTCGGGGTTCCCGGGTCGGTGGGCGGTGCGGTGCGCATGAACGCGGGCGGCCACGGATCGGACATGGCCTCGACCCTCGTCCGCTACAGCTGGGTCGATCTGCTCGGTGAGTCCGGGGGGACCGACGAGGTCGAGCACCTCGCCTACGGGTACCGCTCCTCGTCCGTCTCGCCCGCACGCCTGGTGGTGGCAGCCGAGCTGGCCGTCAGGCCGGGATCGGTCCACGAGGAGCAGCGGGCGGTGACCGACATCGTGCGTTGGCGACGGGCCCACCAACCGGGAGGGTCCAACGCCGGATCGGTGTTCACCAACCCCGAAGGCGACTCGGCCGGACGGCTCATCGAGGCAGCGGGGTTGAAGGGCTTCCGCCTCGGCACCGCCCACGTGTCAGAGAAGCACGCCAACTTCATTCAGGCCGACAGGGACGGCCGCGCCGCCGACGTCGCCGCCCTCATGAGGCACGTGCGCCAGGTCGTCGCCGAGCAGTCGGGGGTCACCCTGCGCGCCGAGGTCCGCCTCCTCGGCTTCGACCGCGGTGAAGATGGTGCCGTGGACGACAATGGTGGCGACCCGGGTGCGGGCCGCGTCGGAGTGACGCGGTGACGCCTGACGATGCCTCGGGGAAGAGGCGCACGCCGGCGGGCGGGCGGGCCACGTGGCGCCGGCGGGTGCTGGGGACGTGGCGCCTGGGGCGCAGCCGCCGGCGGGCGCCCCAGGCGTGGACCCCGGAGCGCATCGATCCCCGAATCTCCGCCCGGCGCACGGCGGTCATCCGGGAGCAGGGTCGGCGCCGGCTGATCATCGGCGGTGCCGCCCTCGGCGCCATCGGCCTCCTCGTCGGTGGCTGGTTCCTCCTGCACACCCCGCTCTTCTCCGCCCGTTCGGTGACGGTGAGCGGCAACGTGCACGAGACGACGGCCCAGGTGCTGGCCCAATCGGGGCTGGCCTCGCACCCGCCGCTGCTCGATGTCGACACCGGCGCCACGGCGGCCCGGCTCGAACAGCTGCCCTGGGTGCGGACGGCCACCGTGCACGTCGGCTGGCCCGACGGCGTGCGCATCGCGGTGACCGAGGAGACGCCGCGCTTCGCCGCCAAGACGGCGGCCGGAACGTGGGAGATGCTCAGCTCGGACGGCCGTGTGCTGGCGGCGTCTGCGGCCCAGCCGCCCGGCCTCCTCGTCCTGACCGTACCGGAGCCGCCGGGCGCGCCGGGGACGACGCTCCCGGCCAAGGACGGGCCGGGACTCCGGGTCGCCTCCACACTCCCTCCGTCGTTCGTGGGCCAGGTCACGGCGGTCACCGTCGAACCGGCCGGCTGGGTCCAGCTGGCCTTGACCACACCGATCGTGGTCGACATCGGCACCACGGCCGAGCTCAACGCCAAGTACGAGGACGTTTCGTCCATTCTGGCGGGGGCATCACTCCACAACGGGGATGTGATCGATGTCAGCGTACCTGATGCCCCCACCGTGACCTCAGCGTGACGGAGTATGCTTGACCAGCCCGAACGCCACCCGTATGGTGGAGCCACGTTCCCGCACTGTGAACATCAACCTTCTCCAGAGGTTCAGGGATGGGTGGCTCGTCGCATGGCGCGAGTGGCGATGGGCGGCAACAATGAGCGAGTGACCGGTCGGCGATCGACCCGAGGACGAGGGAGTTCATGACGACCGTGCCTTCCCAGGGCAACTACCTGGCAGTGATCAAGGTCGTCGGTGTGGGTGGCGGAGGCGTCAACGCCGTCAACCGCATGATCGACTCGGGCCTGCGCAACGTGGAATTCATCGCCGCCAATACCGACGCCCAGGCGCTGCTCATGAGCGACGCCGATCTGAAGCTGGACATCGGGCGTCAGCTGACCCGCGGTCTGGGCGCGGGAAGTGACCCCGAGGTGGGGCGCCTCGCCGCCGAGGAGCACCGGCCCGAAATAGAGGAGGCGCTCCAGGGCGCCGACATGGTCTTCATCACCGCCGGCAAGGGCGGTGGGACAGGGACGGGAGCCGCCCCGGTCGTCGCCGAGATAGCGAAGAGCCTCGGCGCGCTGACCATCGGTGTGGTGACGCGGCCCTTCACGTTCGAGGGGCGGCGCCGGGCCATGCAGGCGGAGAAGGGGATTGGCGTCCTCAAGGAGAAGGTCGACACCCTCATCGTCATCCCCAACGACCGGCTGCTGACCGTCTCCAACGACAAGACGAGCATGGTCAACGCGTTCAAGATGGCCGACGAGGTCCTCCTCCAGGGCGTGCGCGGCATCACCGACCTCATCACGGTCCCCGGCCTCATCAACACCGACTTCGCCGACGTGAAGATGGTGATGACCAATGCCGGCACCGCCATCATGGGCATCGGCTCGTCGATCGGCGAGGGCCGTGCCGCGAATGCAGCACGGGCCGCCATCACCTCGCCGCTGCTCGAGGCGTCCATTGAGGGCGCCCGGGGCATGGTGCTCAACATCGCGGGCGGATCCGACCTCGGCCTCTTCGAGGTGAACGAGGCCGCCGAGATCATCCACGCGGTGGCGCACCCAGACGCCAACATCATCTTCGGTGCGGTGATCGACGACACCATGGGCGACGAGGTGCGCGTCACGGTGATCGCGGCCGGATTCGAGCGCTGGGAGGAAGGAACCGGACCCTCCACCAAGGCGGGCGACCTGGCGGCGACGATCTTCTCGACGCCTGAGCCGGTGGACATCTTCGCCGACGCCACGGGCTCCGAAGAGGAGCTCGACCTGGGAGACGACGATTTCGACGTCCCCTCCTTCCTCCGCTAGCGGCGACGTCGCTGCGAGACTGCGTGCTGTCCGGCAGCGGATAGAACGCGCCGGAGGCGACCCTTCCCGTGTGCGCGTGATCGCCGTCACCAAGGGTTTCGGCCCCGAGGCGGTGCGCGCGGCGCAGACGGCCGGGCTCCGTGATCTGGGCGAGAACTACGCCGCCGAGTTGGTGGACAAGGCGGAGGCGGTTGCCCGTGCGAGCACCGGGGACGGCGCGGACGCGGGGGCGGTGGTCTGGCATTTCCTCGGCGCCATCCAGCGCAACAAGGTGGCGCACCTGGCCCCGATCGTGGGCCTCTGGCAGAGCGTGGCCCGGCTGAGCGAGGGGGAGCGGATCGCCCGGTTTGCCCCCGGAGCACAGGTGCTGGTCCAGATTGACGCCACCGGTCTGGCGGGCCGCAACGGTTGTCCACCTGAAGGCGGCGGCGAGCTGGTGGCGCAGCTGCGCGACGCCGGCCTGGACGTCCGCGGCCTCATGACGGTGGCGGCACCGGGCGACGCTGCGGCCCGAGATACCTTCGAGACGGTGGGACGCCTGGCCGACCGCCTGGGGCTCGAGGAGCGCTCCATGGGCATGACCGACGACCTGGAGGAGGCCGTGGCTGCGGGCTCGACGATGGTGCGCGTCGGCCGGGCGCTCTTCGGTGCGCGCCCGACTCGCCCGCCGCCGACCGCAAGGTGAGGTGGAGCCTGACCGGCAACCTCGGGTGGAGGCAGAGATCAGGCTGAACACGAGCCTGACGGCGGCCGGAGCACGCCTCCGGGGCCGGACGGGCCCGCCCGGGTTGCCGAGCAGGCACTACGCTGTCCGAGGACAGGAGAAGGAATGTCACCCTCGTTCATGAAGAAGACCATGGTGTACCTCGGCCTGCTCGACGACGAGTATGACGAGTACGACGACCTGGAGGACCGCGCGCCGCGCGGGTTCTCGGCCGCCACGCGGGTCGAGCCGCGGTCCCCGGATCAGGACCAGGCCGAGGAGTTCAGCGGCGGCATGAGCCGGGTCCGCACCATCCCGCGCGAGTCCGCCCAGCCCAGTCAGCAGGCGCGGCCGGCGCCGAGCAACGTGGCCCCGCGGCCCTCGGCTGTGCGGGCCGTGCCGGTCGACCCGACCATGAATCCGACCGGACCGGCGCCGGCGCCGTCGGGCCGGGTGCACGTCGTGGCACCGTCGCGCTTCGGCGATGCCAAGGAGATCGCCGACCGTTTGAAGGACAACCGCCCGGTCATCGTGAACCTGCAGATGGCCGACCGCGTATCTGCAGCGGCGCATGATCGACTTCTGCAGTGGCGTGACGTACGCCCTGAGCGGGGAGATGGAGAAGGTGGCCGACCAGGTGTTCCTCCTGGCGCCGACCAACGTGAAGGTTTCCGACGAAGAGCGGCAGCGACTGGTTGAGCGCGGTTTCGGCCGCGACTGAGCGAACTACCCTCGCAGGTTGATGAGCATCTTTCGTCTCCTCGCGTGGCTGATCGAGGCCTATATCTGGCTGATCATGTTCCCGTACGCCATTTTGAGCTGGTTCCGCATTCAGCCGGGAACGACCCTGGCCCGGATCCAGTACTTCCTCTACCAGGCGACCGAGCCTGTGCTGCGTCCCGTGCGCCGGATCGTCAAGCCGATGGGCGGGCTCGACTTCTCGTTCCTCATCGTCATCCTGGTTGCGCAGTTCGTCCTGATTCCCGTGCTCCTGAACTGATCCAGCCATTCCTGGAAAGGCGGGATCAGGGGGTTACACTTGAGGTCCATGGACAATTCTCAGGCTTCCTCATCGATCCTCGACACGCTTCGCACCGTGGAGTTCCGCCTCGGGCTGAAGGGCTACAACGTCGACGAGGTCGATGAGTACCTGGACAAGGCGGCCCAGGAGGCCGAGGGCCTGCAGGATCACGTCCGGCAGCTGAACGAGCGGCTGCGCCAGGCGAGCGAGCGCATCGCCCAGCTCGAGCGCGAGAAGCGCGCCACGCCGGTGGTCGCCGAGAGCGAAGCGCCCGCGCCCGCGCCAGCGACATCGTCCGAAGCGGCGGCGCTGTCCGACGAGACGCTCCAGCGGACGCTCCTCTTGGCCCAGAAGTTCGTCGACCAGACGAAGCGCGAGAGCGAGGCCGAGGCCGCCGCGGTGATCGCCCAGGCCGAGGAGACGGCGCGGACGGCCGTGGCCGCCGCCGAGGCGACGGCGGCACAGCTCCAGGCCGAGACGAACCAGAAGCTGCGCGAAGAGGTCACGCGGCTGGAGGCCACCCGGACCGAGCTCGCGACCGACGTCGAGAGCATGGCGCGGCACCTCGAGTCGGAGCGGAACCGGCTCCGCGGCGCGCTCTCCGAGATCCTCAAGTGGGTCGACGAGAACGTGCAGCCGGCGAATTCCCTCATGGGCGTGCGGCCGAAGCCGGCACCGGCAGCGCAACTGAGCTCTGGTGGCGATGAGGCTCAGGGCCGGTTGCCGCAGGCCGACGACGGCGCGCCGACACTCAACCTACAGAGCGCTTCGGCGTCGGGAGCGCCCCGCTCCCTCTAAATCTGTACGTCTGGCTCCAGACCGCGCTGGCGGGGCATGTTGCCCCTGCCCCTTGGTGTCCGGTATCGTCACCCGCTCCCCGGACGAGGGCGTGTTCTGGGGAAACCGGCCACCGATGGTGGTCCGAAGGAGGGAACGATGACCCCAGCGAGCAAGGGTGCCCAGGTCAAGAGGGCTCCTGCATCGCGATCGGCCGCATCCGCAACGTCACGGGCCGGGAACAAGAAGTCCTCGGCGAAGGTTGATGCGACGGCGACAAAGCGTTCCGCTCTGACAAAAAAGAAGGCAGCTCCTGTTGTGAAGAAACCAGCCCCTGCGGCCAAGAAGGCCGCGCCGCCGGCGAAGAAGGCATCGACGGCCGCGTCCAAGAAGGCGGTGACGGCGACCGCCAAGAGGCCGGCGTCGACGAAGAAGAAGACCGCTCCGGCGACCAAGAAGGCGGCACCGGCGGCCAAGAAGGCGGCGCCGGCGAAGAAGGCACCACCGGTGCCTGCCGCGGCCAAGAAGGCCGCCGCCAAGAAGTCGGCGGCCTCCAACGGTGCCGGATCCCTCGCCCCGGCACGCACGACCTTCACCCCGAAGCCGAAGGCGCCGCCCCCGGTCCGGCCCAAAACCGGCCCCTACGCCAAGGACGGCAAGTTCCTCGACGAGGTTCGCCAGCTGCTGGTCGACGACCGGGCCGTCTACCAGGAACAGGCGACCTCCCTGCGCGCCGAGGCCGATTCGCTGGCGCTCGAGCGCGAGCCGGGCGACGTCCAATTCGACGAGGAGTCGGGCGAGGGCGGCACCGTCACGGTCGACCGCGAGCGGAACCTGGCCCTGTCGGGGCAGGCGCTGCTGGCTGTCGAGGAGATCGACGACGCGCTGAAGCGGATCGACGACAAGAGCTACGGCTACTGCGAACGTTGTTTCCAGCCCATCCCCAAGCCGCGCCTGCGGGCTTTGCCCTACGCGCGACTCTGCGTGGCGTGCAAGAGCGGAGGGCTGTCGCGGCGCTGACCCGGCCCGGGGTCCTGGCCTTCGCCATCGCAGTCGTGGTGCTGGTGGCGGACCGGGTCACGACGGCGCTGGTCCTGGACCACCTGCACGACGTGCGGCACGTCTGGGGTCCGTTCGGCCTGGCGGTCACCTATAACTCTGGCTTTGCCTTCAGCCTCTTCAGCGGGCGGGCCTTCGCCGTGACGGTGCTTCTGTGCGTCGGTGTGGTGGTCCTGGCGGTGATTGTCGCCCAGGTCAGAACCACGACGCTGGCGGTTGGCGCCGGCCTGGTGCTCGGCGGGGCCGCCGGGAACCTGAGCGAGCGCATTGTGGGCGGGCCCGGGGGGCAGGTGCCGGATTTCGTCACCCTCGAGCACTGGCCGACCTTCAACCTGGCTGACGCCTGCGTGACGGTGGGTGTGATCATCGTCATCGTGGCCCTTCTCTTCGGTGGCCGTTCCGCACCAAAGCCCAACACCGAAGAGGTGCGGTGACGGAACGGCCTGATCCGCCAAGGCGGCGTGGCCCGGCGGAAGAGGGGAGCGGCGCCGGCGAGACGATCTCCCTCCAGGTACCGGCCTTGCTGGCGGGTGTGCGCGTCGACCGTGGCGTGGCCATGGTGGCCGACGTGTCGCGGGGCGCCGCGACCGAGCTGATCGCCGCCGGTCGCGTCCTTGTCGACGGCACGCCGGTCACGGTGGGGCGGGACGTCCTCCGCGAGGGCGCCATGCTGACCATCGTGGTGCCCGAGGTCGGCGACGTCGGCGTGGCGGCAGAGCCGGGCGTGCACGTCGAGGTCGTCTATGCCGATGACGAGGTAGCCGTCGTCGACAAGCCGGCCGGGTTGGTGGTCCATCCGGGCGCCGGGCACACCCAGGGAACGCTCGTCGGAGGTCTCCTGGCCCGCTTCCCCGACCTGGCGGCCCTCGTGGCGGCGGGAGTCTGCCCGCCCGACCGTCCCGGGATCGTGCACCGCCTCGACAAGGGGACCTCGGGCCTCTTGGCTGTGGCCCGGTCCGAGGACGCCTACCGGGCGCTGGTCGACCAGCTGGCGACCAGGACCATGGAGCGGCGCTACCTGGCCCTCGTGACGGGAGCCGTGGCCGACGAACGCGGTGAGGTCGAGGCACCCATCGGCCGCTCGACCCGCACCCCGACGAAAATGGCGGTCACCGCATCGGGGAAGCCGGCACGCACGGCGTACACGGTACGGGAGCGCTGGGAAGGCGCACAGCCGATGACGTTGCTGGAGCTTGCGTTGCAGAGCGGCCGTACCCATCAGATCCGCGTGCACATGGCGGCCATCGGCCACCCTGTCGTCGGCGACGCCCGCTACGGCCTGCCCGACAAGCGCCTTGGGTCGGGACGGTTCTTCCTGCACGCCTTCCGGCTCGCCTTCACGCATCCGTCGACGGGAGAGCGTCTCGAATTCACGTCCCCGCTGCCCGAGGACCTCCGGGCGTTCTTGCATGCAGTGCGGCCGTCGTGAGAAGGGTCGTCAGCGCCTCGCCGCGACCCTGACGCTTCGGCGGGCGTGACGAACCCCGGGGACGAGGGCCGGGGCAGGTTGCTGCTCAGGCCGCCTCGTGGATGCCGACGACGTCGGTGTCGAAGGAGAGGGCAGCCAGAGCCTCCTCTTCGGCACGGCGCACCCGCCGGACCCCGACACCGAGTCGCTCGGCCGTTGACTGCAGCGAGGCGGGGGAATCGCCGTCGAAGCCGAAGCGGAGCCTGAGCACGTCGCGCTGCAGGCCGGGCAGACGCTCGACCGCATCGCGGACCCGGTCATAGACCATGGTCTGCTCCACGTCCGCCACGAAGTCAGAGTCGTCGGGTGCGACGAGCTCGCCCAAGGTGGTGGACGACTCGAGAGCGGCCGGCTGGTCGAGCGACGCGGTCACACGGGCCACGTCTTCGAGCGCCTCGCGCTCATCGGCAGTCATGCCGGTCGCCTCGTCCAGCTCGGCCACCGTGGGGGCGCGGCCCAGCGTGCTGGCGAGCTCGGACTTGGTCAGTTCCAGGCGCTGGATCTGCTCTCCCACTTCGAGCGGGATGCGAATGGTGCGGCCGTGTTGCTGGACGGCGCGCTGGAGTGCTTGACGGATCCACCAGGTGGCGTAGGTCGAGAACCGGAAGCCTCGCTCCCAGTCGAACTTGTCGACGGCGCGCATCAGGCCGAATGTGCCCTCCTGGACAAGATCGGCCATGTCGACGCCCCGGTCCTGGTACCGCCGCGCCCAGTGCACCACGAGTCGAAGGTTCGCGGCCACCATCTGCTTGCGCGCCGCATCGTCGCCGGCCACGACCCTCTTGGCCAATTCGACCTGCTGCTCGTGGTCGGGCATGGGGAATTGGTCGAGGTCTCGCAACATCAGCCCCAATGTGTCCGACGTGCTCACCGCGCTTTTCATCATCGCTCCAGACGCTCTTCGCTCACTCTCAGTCATACGTACCCGGACGATTCCGAGATCAACCTGCCGTGTACAACCGCCGCGACCCCCGGATCATTCCATGGGGATGTTCGCACCGAGTTGCGCCGTCTCCAGGCCCGTGGTGGTCTACGCCCCATGCCCGGCCGGATGGTGCTGCTTCGTCACGGCGCCACCGAATGGTCCGAAATGGGAAAACACACGGGACGCACAGATATTCCCCTCCTCGAGGAAGGCAGTGCACAGGCAAGGGCGGCGGGAGCTCTCGTCCGCCAGTTCGGGCCGGCGGCGTTCGGCCAGGTGCTGACGAGCCCCCTCATCCGGGCCGAAGCGACGTGCACCCTGGCCGGCTACGTGGGGGATCCCGATCCGGACCTCATGGAATGGGACTATGGCGCCTACGAGGGTCTGACGACTCCCGAGATACGGGAGAACCATCCCGGCTGGACGCTGTGGGACGCCGGTGTGCCCGGGGGGGAGGGAATAGCCGACGTCGGGCGCCGAGCCGACCGGGTCATTGCACGGGCCCGCTCCATCGAGACCGACACCCTGTGCGTCGCCCACGGGCACATCCTCCGTGTGCTCACGGCGCGTTGGCTCGGGCT
This sequence comes from uncultured Acidimicrobiaceae bacterium, assembly GCA_963782415.1. Taxonomy (GTDB): domain Bacteria; phylum Actinomycetota; class Acidimicrobiia; order Acidimicrobiales; family RAAP-2; genus Bog-473. The sequence goes on from CAWAJT010000007.1 coordinate 263,197, forward strand.
GCCGCCCGTCGCCGGACGCCTGTTCCTCCTCCGGACCGGTGCCATCTGCGTCCTGGGCTGGGATCTCGATTGGCCGGCCGTCGAGGCGTGGAACGTGAGGGGTTGAGGTCCGCCCCCTCAGACGGTGGCGGCGACGTTCCCTCGGGCCCGGGCCACCATGTCGGCCAGGCTGTAGCTCTGCAGGTGGGTGCGGATCGTCTCGCCGACGTCCGCCCACACGGCCAGCAGCACGCACTGGCCCTCGTGGTCGCAGGCGCCGTTCTCGTGGGGCTCACCGAAGTCGCCGGCGGCAATGGGACCGTCGACCGCCGAGACGATCTGGGCCAGGGAGATCTCCTCCGGCGGACGGGCGAGCACGTAGCCGCCGCCGACGCCTCGCTTCGATCGCACCAGGCCAGCCCCCTTGAGGGCCAGGAGGATCTGTTCGAGGTAGGGCTGGGGGAGCGCGGTGCGCTCCGCGATGTCCCGCACCGAGGTCGGCGTCTCGGCGCCGTGCAGGGCGAGCGAGAGCAGCGCTCGGCTGGCGTAATCGCCCCTCGTCGAAACCCTCACAGCGGGCGATCCTACCGGCCGATTCGTGGGTACAGGGGGTCTCGTGGGTCGTAGGGTGTCCCTTCGTGAGTGACGGCGTAGCAGGCCAGGCGACGCTGTCGACCCCTCGAGGCGGGGTACCCGAGCCGGTGCCGACCTCTCGGGACGGCGCAGCCGACCCGGTGCGCCATCCCGATCCGCTCCTGCCCGACTGGGACGGCGCCTCCCTCCACCGCGTGGTGCCCGCCCTCCTCAGGGAGGTGGGCGCCCCCGGTGCCCACCCGCTGCCCGCATGGTTTCCCGAACCTGTGGCGGGCGCCAAGCAGGTCGTCCTGCTCGTCCTCGATGGCCTGGGCGACGAGCAGCTCAAGGAACGGGCCGCCCTCGCACCGACGCTCACCGGCGGTAATGGTGATCCGATCACCTCGGTGGCTCCGAGCACCACTGCCTGCGCTCTCACCTCGCTGGTCACGGGCCGGGTGCCGGCGGAACATGGCGTGGTCGGCTACCGGGTCGCGCTCGGTGACGACGTCATGAATGTGCTCCAGTGGTCGCGCCGGGGCGTCGATGCCCGCGTCTCGGTCCCGGCATCGAGGTTCCAACCCTTCGAGTCGTTCCCGGGCGCATCCGGCCCCGTTCCTGTCGTCACGCGCCAGGATTTCGGGCCCACGGGCTTCACCGCGGCGCATCTCGGGCGCGTCGAGCTGCACCGTTGGCACACGCCGGCAGGCCTCGTGACCGCGGTCCGCGAGCTCGCCGCCGGCGGCGCCCCGTTCGTGTACGCCTACTACGAGGGCATCGACAAGGTGGCGCACGCGGAGGGCCTGGGGCCCTATTACGACGACGAGTTGCGGGCCGTCGACCGGCTCGTAGCTGACGTGCTCGAGGCGCTCCCGCCCGGTGCCGTCCTAGTCGTCACCGCCGATCACGGGCAGGTCGAAGTCGGGGGTTCCGTCGAGCTCATCGGTCCCGAGCTGATGGCGGCCACCACCTTGATCAGCGGGGAGGGCCGATTCCGATGGCTCCATGTCCGGCCCGGGTCGACTGAGGATGTCGCGGCGACGGCGAGCGCCCTGCACGGCGAGGTGGCCTGGGTGCGTACCAAGGACCAGATGATCAGTGAAGGCTGGCTCGGTGGCGTGCCGTCGGCCGAGGTGGCGGCCCGGCTGGGCGACGTCGCCCTCGTGCCGTTCGCGCCGACGGCGTTCCTCGACCCCGCCGACACCGGCGAGCTGCGCCTCAAAGCCCGCCACGGGTCCTTGACGTCGGCAGAGATGCGCATCCCGTTGCTGGGTTGGCGGGCCTCGTGACGGGGAGGTGGCTGGTGACAGCCTCGGGCCGACCCGGGCCCAAAGACACCGATGGACCGGAGAGAGACGGAAGGCACCATGGCTGAAACGACGAACGACGACCTGACCGAGAACGCACCGCCCGGCGACGGCTCCGGCGGGGCGATTGCGCCCGACGAGGTCCTGGCTGGAGGAAGCCGGGAGGAGGCGGGCGAGCAGACCCAGACCGAATCGGTGAACGAGCCGGCCAAGGTGCTGCGCATCGGTTCCATGGTCAAGACGTTGCTCGACGAGGTCCGATCGGCTCCCCTCGACGAGAAGAGTCGGGTCCGGCTGCGTGAGATCTACGAGCAGTCGATCCACGATCTGTCCGAGGTGCTGTCGCCCGACCTCGTCTCCGAGCTCGAGCGCATGGCACCGCCGTTCGAGAACGACGCGCCGAGCGACGCGGAGCTGCGCATCGCCCAGGCGCAGCTCGTCGGGTGGCTCGAGGGGCTGTTCCACGGCATTCAGGCAACGCTGATGTCGCAACAGATGGCAGCGCGGGCTCAGCTCGAGGAAATGCGACAGCGGGGGTTGCCCTCGGCCGGTGAATCGGGTCGAACGGGCGCCTACCTCTGACGTCCGGACCGTTCACGCCGACCCTGACGTCCGGGGTCCCGGCCACGGAGACGGCGTCGCCGGAGCGGATCGGGAGCCCGACGCCGCAGGTCCTCCGGGGGAACGCCACCGGCTCGCCCCGTCGTGCCAGAGTGGATCATCAGTCATCGTCTCGTGTCGGGGGACCGATAGATTGCAGAGCCCGGGACGAAACAACACCACTGTAAGTTTGACGAGACGTGGCGAAAGGAGGGCCGGTGTCGGAGCGGTCGTTTACGCATCTGCACACCCATACCGAGTTCTCCATGCTGGACGGGGCGGCCCGGGTGGGCGACCTCGTCGCCGCCGCCGTGGCCGACGGGCAACCGGCGCTGGGCATCACCGACCACGGCAACATGTACGGAGTCCTCGACTTCTACAAGGCGTGCCGCGACCAGGGCGTCGTCCCGATCATCGGGACCGAGTCGTACATGGCGGGCGAGTCGCGCCTGGAGCGGCCGGTGCGCCGGGGGCGGGTCGACGATACCGGCGGTGACGTCGAGGGCGGCCAGAAGCTCTACTACCACCTGACGCTGTTGGCCGAGACGGTCGCGGGTTACCGCAACCTCATGCAGCTGTCGTCGGCGGCCTATCTCGAGGGCTACTACTACAAGCCCCGCGTCGACTGGGAGCTGCTCGAGCGCCACTCCGACGGCCTGATCGCCACCACAGGGTGCCTGGGTGGGGTCGTGCTCCAGGCGCTGCTCGCCGGCGACGTGGAGGGTGCCGAGCGGAAGGCGGCCCGCCTGCAGGACATTTTCGGGAGGGACAATCTCTTCGTCGAGATCCAGGACCACGGGATCGCCGATCAGCACCGGACCAACCCCCAGCTCATTGAGATCGCCCGCCGCCTCAACGCACCGCTCCTGGCGACCAACGACAGCCACTACACCCACCGCGAGGACGCCGTGGCCCACGACGCCCTGCTCTGCGTGCAGACGGGCGCCCTCCTCTCCGACACGAACCGGTTCAAGTTCGAGGGCACCGAGCACTACCTCAAGACGGCCGCCGAAATGCGCCACCTCTTCCGTGACGTGCCCGAGGCCTGTGACAACACGCTCCTCATTGCCGAGCGGGCAGACGTCCAGATCGAACTGGGCAAGCCGAGCCTGCCCGAGTTCCCCGTGCCGGACCACTTCAGCGGAGAGACCTACGAAGAGCGGGCACTGGCCTATCTGCGCGACCTGACGTTCGAAGGGGCCCGTGAGCGCTACGGCGCCTCGCTGCCGACAGAGGTGGTGGAGCGCCTCGACTACGAGTTGAGCGTGATCGGGAACATGGGGTTCGCGGCCTACTTCTTGGTGGTGTGGGATCTGATCCGTTTCGCCCGTGACTCGCACATCCGGGTGGGTCCCGGCCGAGGGTCGGCGGCGGGCTGTTGCGTGGCCTATTGCCTCAAGATCGTCGATCTCGACCCGATCCGTTACGACCTGCTCTTCGAGCGCTTCTTGAATCCGGGGCGCAAGCAGATGCCCGACATCGACATGGACTTCGACGAGCGTTACCGCGCCGACGTCATGCGCTACGCGGCGGAGAAATACGGCAGCGACCGGGTGGCCCAGGTCATCACGTTCTCGACGATCAAGGCGCGGGCTGCCGTCCGCGACGCGGCACGCGTGCTGGGCAAGCCCTACATCGTGGGCGACCGCATCGCCAAGGCCATGCCCCCGCTCGTCATGGGACGAGATACCCCCCTGCACGCCTGCATCACCAAGACCGACGGTCACGAAGAGGGGTATGCCGCAGCAGCCGAACTGCGCACCATGCGCGACACCGACCCCGACGCCAAGGAGGTCATTGAGGTCGCGCTCGGGCTCGAGGGGCTGCGCCGCCAGGACGGCATCCACGCCGCGGCCGTGGTGATCTCCCGTGATCCGTTAACCGACTACCTGCCCATCCAGCGTAAGCCCGGCGCCGGAGAGGATCCCGAGGACGCGCCCATCGTCACCCAGTACGAAATGCACGGGGTCGAGGACCTCGGCCTGCTCAAGATGGACTTTCTCGGCCTGCGGAATCTGTCCGTCATGGAGCGCGCCCTCGACCTGATCGAGGCCGAGACAGGGACGCGGCCCGACATCGACGCCGTCGCCCTCGACGACGAGCCGACGCTCGAGATGCTCCGGCGGGCCAAGTCGGTGGGCGTCTTCCAGCTTGAGGGTGCGGCCATGCGCCAGACCCTGAGCGCCCTGGCTCCGACGAGCTTCGACGACGTCGCCGCTCTCGTTGCGCTCTACCGCCCGGGGCCCATGGCGGCCAACATGCACCGGGACTATCCCGAGTTGAAGAACGGGCGCAAAGAGCTCACCTACCTGCACCCCGACATCGAGCCGATCCTGAAGGACACCTATGGGCTGATGCTCTACCAAGAGTCGGTGATGCGGGTCGCCCAGAAGTTCGCCGGGTACAGCCTCGAAGAGGCCGACAACCTCCGCAAGGCCTGCGGGAAGAAGATCCGCAAACTCATCGCCGCCGAGCGCGAGAAGTTCATCGCCGGCTGTGTCACCGAAGGCTACGGCGAAGAGCTGGGCACGCAGCTCTTCGACATCATCGAGCCGTTCGCTGACTACGCCTTCAACAAATCGCACTCCTACGGCTACGGGCTCGTGGCCTACCAGACGGCCTGGCTCAAGGCGCACTACCCGGTCGAGTACATGTCTGCCCTTCTCACCTCGGTGAAGGACAACAAGGACAAGACTGCGGTCTATCTCGCCGAATGCCGCTCCATGGGTATTGACGTGCTCGTGCCCGATGTCAACCGCTCGCTGGCTGAGTTCGCACCCGATCGGAGCGTCGACGAGGAGGGCAACCGGGCGTCGGGCCAGTCCGTCGTCTTCGGCTTGGCTGCGGTGCGCAACGTCGGCGAGAGCCTGGTCGAGCGCATCGTCGCCGAGCGCACGGCCAACGGCCCATTCGTCGACATCTTCGACTTCTGCGCCAGAGTGGATCCGGTCGTGCTGAACAAGCGGACAATGGAGTCGCTGGTCAAGGGGGGCGCCTTCGATTCGCTCGGCCACCCGCGCCAGGGCCTCTGCGTGGTGCTCGAATCCATCGTCGACCGCTCGCTCGAACGACGCAAGGAGCAAGATCTCGGCATCACCACCCTCTTCGCCGCCTTCGAGGAGGAAGAGGCGGCCGATCCCGGTTGGGGTGGCGCCAAGGTGCCCATCCCCGACAGCGAGTTCGACAAGGCGCAGCGCCTGGCCTTCGAGAAGGAGATGCTCGGCCTCTACGTGAGCGACCACCCCCTGTTGGGCTACGAGGCGGCGTTGGCCCGTTACACGGACAGCACGCTCTCGGACATGCGGGAGGACGACGCGCCGGTGGGGGATCGCTCACCGGTGCGCGCCGTGGGCGGGGTCGTGACCGACCTGCGTCGCTCGTATACGAAAAAGGGCGACCTGATGGCGCGGTTCGTGCTCGAGGATCTCCAGGCCGCCATGGAGGTGTTCGTCTTCCCGAAGACCATGGCCGAGTACGGCGCCCTCATCGAGAACGACGCCATCTTGGTCATACGGGGCCGGCTCGACACCAGGGAGGAAGAACCCAAGATCGTCTGCATGGAGGTATCACGTCCCGTGCTCGAACGGGGCCTGGAGGACCTGCACATCACCCTCCCCCTTGGGGTCCTGACCGACGCCAAGGTCGACGGGCTCAAAGACGTCTTGAGCGGGCATCCGGGTCCGTCGCCGGTCATGCTGCACGTCGGCGCCAAGGTGTTACGCCTGCCCCCGGAGTTCAATGTGGACTGCCGGAACGGCCTCGTGGGCGAGCTCAAGCGGCTCCTCGGCCAGAGCGCCGTCCTCTCCTGAGCGCAGGAGCATCCGGTCAGAAATTGCTTCTGAACTGGGGTGACAGCGGTGAGGAGCGGCCGGCTCCGCGCTGGCGGCGCCCCGGCCGGTTGGGAACCGGCGCAGCGCAACCAGTAGACTGGACGCATGCCGATCGTAGTGAGCACCAAGGATTGCACTGCGCTCAGCGATGCTGAGCTCGTCGAAATGGCGGATCTTTGTGCGGATCGACCGCCGGGTTTCGACATCGGCTATCTCTCCAAGGAACGCGAAGCCTGGGTGCTCATCACGCAGGCTCGGGAGGGGAACAAGCTAAGGGGCTACTCCTTTTGCACCCTCGAGCGCATCGGGGGGACCCCCTCTTTGCTGGTCGGGCTGGCGCTGGTCGACCGCACCTCGCGGGCCGAAGCCGCTCTCAAGGGCATCATGGCGGACCAGTACCGCCGGGCCCTGCTGGCCTTCCCCGACGAGGACGTCCTGCTCGGGACCCGCCTCCTGACGCCCGAGGGCTTTCGCGCGTTCAACGGACTGCAAGACGTCGTGCCCTTCCCGGGTCACAAGTGCTCCGGCGAAGAGCGAGCATGGGCCCGCCGGCTGTCCAAGCGTTTCGGTTGCGAAAGCCGTCTCGACGACCGGACCTTTGTACTGAAGGGCGACGGCTCCGTCGCCGGTGGCCTGGACTTCTTTGCCACCAAGGTGAAGATCCCCGAGGGAGTCGAGGCACACTTCGAGAGCTTCAAGGCCGACCGGGGCGACCGACTGGTCGCCTTCGGTTGGGCCATGGCCGAGGACCTGGCCGGGGGCAAGCTCGGCCGCTGAGGCGTCCGGAGGATCGGCGCACCCAGGCGGCTCGGGTCACCCCCGAGGCAGCACCGCCGCGCACACCTTGTAGCAGTGGCCGTCCCGCGGGGGGCTGACGGTCACCAAGAGGTACTGGGGCTCGAACCCGAGCGCCGTGGACAAGCTCTTTCCACTCAGCCGCTCGCGCCGCGCTGCGTCGAGAGCGCGGGCGGCATGGCGGTCCTCCACGGGCAGCCAGACGTCGTCGCGATCCCAGCCGAACCGGACCCACGTCGTGCCGTCGGCTTGGCGCCGGATGAGCTGAGGCCGACGCGTCGGCTCGATCAGCGCCACCGACGGTCGGAAGCCACGGAATTCCCAATACGGCGCGGAGGGGCCGGGGAAGCCGAGCAACGGGCCGTCGGGGGAGGCCACCAGTCGACGCAGGAGCTTGCGCAGGTGGCGCCCGCGCAGCGTGCCGACATGGCGGGGGAGGTCGGCGACCGTGGTCGCCTCGGGCCGGGCCAGGTCGTCGCGTTCGGGATCGTCGGCCAACGTCACCTCCACGACATCGAAGGTGCTGATGTCGGGCTCGTACCCCTCGGGCCAGGGCACCCGCACGCGCATGACGGTGCGGGTGGCCAGGTCGACGACAGTGGTGTCTTCGAGTGTGGAGGAGAGGACGAGAAGGTGGAGCGTGGACCCCCCTGCCGTGGGGACGCGCTCCGTGCGCCGGGCAGAACGCCGGAGCAGGCGCGTCGGGTCGGTGACCGACTCGGGCTTGCGCCGGGCCGCGGCCGTGTCGGCCGCCTCCTCCTCGACGACGCCGTCCACCACCGGCGTCGTACCGCGGCTCTCGGACTCCAGGTCGGGCTTGTCGACCGCACGGTGGTCGCCCACGCTCGTACCCTCGCGGTTGCTCTCGGGGCCGGGGTGCTCGTCTGGACTGCTCATCGGGCCAGCGCTTCAAGTTGTCCGGCCAAGGTGGCCCGGTCCGGCGCGGGCATGTGACACGAGCGCCCCTGGCAAACGTAGGCCAGTCCTGGTTCGGGCGGCCGACCCTCGAAGAGCGGGCCGCCGTCGGGTTCGCCCCAGATGACAACGGCGGCGGGGAGCCAGCTTCGCCGCGTCTCGGCGAGCAGATCGGGTCGGTTGCCGGTGATGACGACCTCGTGGCGGTCGCTCCACATGGGCAGCGCCGCCACCATGTCGGCAAGCGCACCCGGGTGGCGCTCGAGCAGCGAACCGGCGAGGCCCACGGTCCGCTCGATCGCCTCGTCGATCTTGGGGTCGTCGACGAATGCGTTGGCGTGCAACAGGGCGGAGAGGGCGACGGAGTTGGCGGCAGGGACGGCGCCGTCGAGGAACTCCTTGGGCCGGACGACCAGCGCCTCGGCATCGTTCCCGGTCGTGAAGAAACCCCCGGACGAGTCGTCCCAGAAGAGGTCGAGCAACTGGCGTACCGCCAGCACGGCGCGGGCGCGCCAGAGCGCCTTGCCGGTCCATTCGGACAAGGCGACGGAGGCCTCCGAGAGCCAGGCGTAATCGGCGGCCACGGCAAGATGGCGGGCTCGCCCTCCCTGCCAGCTCCGCATCAGCCGTCCGTCGACGAACATGGAAGCCCAGAGGAACTCGCCGATCTCCTCGGCTCGACGTCCGTAGTCGGCCCGGCCGGTCGCCGAGGCCGCTTCGGCCAGCGTGGCCACCGTCATGGCGTTCCATTCGGTGAGCACCTTCTCGTCGCGGGCTGGCTGCACCCGTTTCGCCCTGGCCTCGGCCATTACGAGGCGAGCCTCCTCGACCTCGGCTGGGCGCGCCAGCGGGGCGCCGACGGGACGAACCGGGATGGACCGACCCTCCCAGTTGCCGGCGGGGGTGATGCCGTACCACTCGGCCGCCGGCGCGACCAGCGAAGGGGGCAAGATGGCGCGCAGTTCGTCCATGGTGAACGTGGCGTGCGCGCCCTCGATCCCACCCGCGTCGGCATCGAACGACGAATACAGCGCACCTTCGGGCGTCGAGAGGTCGCGCAGCACGAAGTCCAGGGTCTCGGTCGCCACGCCGAGATATTCGGTCCGACCACCGTCCTGCCAGGCATGGAGATAGGCCCGAGCCAGCTGTGCCTGGTCGGTGAGCATCTTCTCGAAGTGCGGGACGAGCCAGTGCGCGTCGGTGGCGTACCGGCAGAACCCGCCCACCACGTGGTCGTAGATGCCGCCGGCGGCCATGGCATCGAGGGTGCGCAGTCCCATCTGGCGCGCCGGCGCGGCGTCGGTTCCGCCCCGGCGGGCGCGGCGCAGACACAGTTCGACCAGCGTTGGACGCGGGAACTTCGGCGCCGGGCCGAATCCCCCCCACTCGCGGTCGAAGCCCGCCGCGATGCCGGCGACCACCTGTTCGATGAGCGCTCCGGTATCGAGGCTCACCTCGGGCGTGCCGGCCAACCGCAGCGTGGGGGCAGCCGTCGGGCCCCCGGCTTCCTCCCGCAGTGCTTCAGCCAGGCGAAGTTCGCGCCGGACGGCGCCGACGAGAGCGTCGGCCTGCTCTATAACCTTCTCCCTCTCTTTGACCCAGGCGTCACCGAGGGCCTGGACGACTCGCCGGAACGAGGGCATGCCCTGGCGCTCGACGGGGGGGAAGTAGGTCCCGGCGTAGAACGGTCGCCCGTCGGGCGTGCAGAAGACCGACATCGGCCATCCTCCCGACCCGGTCAGGGCCTGGGTGGCCGCCATGTAGACGGCGTCGAGGTCGGGCCGCTCCTCGCGGTCGATCTTGACCGAAATGAACGAACGGCCGAGCTCGGCAGCGACGTTTGCATCCTCGAAGCTCTCGTGCGCCATCACGTGACACCAGTGGCACGAGGCGTAGCCGATGGAGACGAAGAGCGGCTTGTCCTCGTCGCGTGCCCGGCGCAGCGCCTCGTCGCCCCACGGGAACCACTCCACCGGGTTGTCGGCGTGTTGACGGAGATACGGGCTGGTCTCGTCAGCCAGGTGGTTCACGGGAGCGATGCTAGGGCTCCTTCTCCGAGTCGCGGCACACCCTTGGCGCCGTGCAAGGCTCAGGCCATGGAGCTCGAACTCAAGGGAAAGACGGCGCTGATCACGGGGGCCAGCCGGGGGATCGGACTGGGCATCGCTGCCCGCTTCGCGCAGGCCGGCGCCAACGTCATGATCTCGTCCCGCACGGCGGCGGATCTCGAGGTGGCTGCTGCCGGACTCGTTGCCGGGGGTGCGTCCGAGGCACAGGTGGCCTGGACCGCCGCCCATGTCGGCAGGCCCGAGGAGGCCATCTCCTGTGTGGCGAGGACACTGGCGCACTTCGGCCAGCTCGACATCCTGGTCAACAACGCCGGCACCAACCCCTACTTCGGTCCGATGATCGACATCGACGTGGCACGCGCCCAGAAGACTTTCGAGGTCAACCAGCTCTCGGTGCTGACCTGGACTGCCGCCGCGGTCAAGGCAGGCCTCCGGGGCTCTGTCATCAACATGGCCTCCATCGGCGGTCTCGGCGTCGAACCGGGCATCGGTTGGTACAACGTGACCAAGGCCGCGGTGCTCCACATCACCCGGCAGCTGTCCTACGAGCTTGCTCCGGAGGTCCGCGTCAACGCCCTGGCCCCGGGCCTCGTCAAGACGAAACTGGCGGCCGCCCTCTGGGAGACCGGCGAGGAACGGATTGCCGCCCACATCCCGCTGCGCCGGCTGGGCCTGCCCGACGACATCGCCACGGCTGCGCTGTTCTTGGCCTCCGATGCCGCCTCGTGGGTGACGGGGCAGACCTTCGTCGTCGACGGTGGAACGACGATTAGTCCCTCAGGAGGCGTCGGCTGAGGTCTGCGCGACCATCGCGCAGCACCGTATTGCAGACCGCGGCCCTGCCCCAGTCCGGACTCACGGGACGGTCTGCGACCGGCCCAGGGGGCTATCTTCACGTGGGTGACGTTGAAAGAACGCGTCGAGGCGAAACGGAAGTATGCGCGATTTGTCCTCCGTGGTAAGTCCAACTTTGGGCACTGTCTCGCCTGTGATCACCGAACGCTTTTCGTTGAAACCGGTCCGTGGCTGGCGAACGACTATCTCTGCGTGCGGTGTGAATCAATGCCGAGATGGCGCGGCATCATTCATGTGCTCGGCGATCAGTTCCCGAACTGGCGTGATCTCCAGATACACGAATGTGGTGCGGGAGGCCAGTCAACTGGGAAGCTGATGCGAGAGTCGAACGGTGGATATTCCGGTTCGCGCTATCTCGTTCCTGACGTGCCACGTGGTGACATGGTTGGGAAATACTCGTGCCAGGACATTGAGGATCTGACGTTCCTCGACGAATCGTTCGATCTACTCATCACCCAAGATGTGCTGGAACACGTATTGAGACCAGACCGGGCCATGGGCGAGATTGCCCGCGTTCTGCGGCCCGGAGGTGCGCATGTGTTCACGGTGCCGCTTTACCACGGCCGTCAAACACTCGTCCGGGCCATTCCATCGGAGAGTGGAATCGAGCACCTATTGCCTCCCGACTATCACGGGGGACCGGAGGATCCTGATCGATCGCTCGTCATCCGGGAGTGGGGTGACGACTTCATCAGTTTCGTATCAGAGCATAGCGGCTTGTCGACGGAAATCGTTGACTTGAAAGACCGCAAACTCGGGCTGGACGGCACCGCCGGATATCCGTTGCAAGTCTTGATCTCTCGAAAGTGAGAAGTAACCCAGGGGCCGCCCCATAGCGCCTGGCTTGCTTCTTGCGCCGCGTCGATCGAGGGTCCTTGGATACGGTCTAGGAACCATGTATCACCAAGACATGTGTCGGGGGCCTCAACGAGGTGTGAGTGAGGTTTCCGATGTCTATTACACCGGCGCGTACTGGAACAACCTTGACTGTACGAACCGGATGATCAATCAACGCATTTCCGGGGAAGAGACCGTGAACTGGTGGAGGCACTTCGCCGCCCGCCGCGGCAAGGTCTTCGAGCGCGCGCTGATCTTGAACTGCGGCAACGGCTGGGTCGAGCGCGAAATGATCGACGGTGGCCTCTTCATCGAGGCTGTCGGCATCGACTGGTCCGAACCGCTTCTCGATGAAGCCAGGTCGGCGACCGATGGCCGTCGGATTCGATACCAGCGGATGGACGTCAACACTGACGATCTGCCGACCGGCCCCTTTGATCTGGTTGTCAATCATGCGGCCTCGCATCATGTGACACGACTGGATCGACTCTTCCGGAACATCTGCCGCCTGTTGCCAAATGATGGGTGGTTCATCTCACTCGACTATGTGGGGCCGCATCGAAACCAGTACGAGGTTGATGCCTGGAACAGCGCCTGGGGATTGAACCAGTCCCTTCCAGAACACCTTCGCCAGTCGATGGAATATCCGCTCCTTCCACTGTGGATCGAGATCGATCCAACAGAGGCAGTCCATTCTGAGCTGATACTCGAAACGATCAATCGCTACTTCAACATCGACGAATTTCGTAGCGCTCGGAGGAGCTCTTGCCTACCCGGTGCTCACGCATAACGACCGGTTCTTCTCTGAAGCCGTCGGATCGGACGAACGGGAACACTGGGGTCAGATTGTTCTCGAGAAGGACAGCCAATACCTGTCGGAGCGTCCGAATTCCAGCCTCTTCGCCTACGTCACAGCACAACCCAACAAGCGGATCCTTGAAAGTCAGGAGATATTGGAGTCCTGGGAAGCAGAGGAGAACCGAAGAGAGGCTCAGGCCACCGAGAACGGTGGGAGGTATTACGAGGCGTCGATGTTGAACGAGGTCTATTGGGCGCTGGCCGTTCAGGACCGGGCCGCTCGAGATCTGTATCAAGAAGTTCAGACCATTCGGAGTAGCTACCTGTACTCCCATCTCACCAGGATGCTGGAGTCAAACCTCTGCCGGCGGGCGCTCCAATCGAGGCTGGTTCGCTCACTGAGGAAAGGGTCCGCGTCTGCCTGAAGCGCGCCTGTGCTCGCAGGGCCTCGGACACTGTGGCCGAATGCCGGGACGATGCCTAGCCCTTGCTTCCACTGCGACGCTGCCAGAAGGTTGTCGTCGTAGCCCTCACCGAACCGGGGGGCGTTCCATAGGTCGGATCCGTCCCCAACGTCAGATCCAACCAGCTGCAACGACTCGCCGTGCGCATTGAGGAGTCCAACGGCATTACGGCACGAGCGCGCAGCTTGGTCCCGTTGGCATTCGCATCTCGGATGTCAACCGCTCGCCTGATTGCCAAAGAACGAGCTGCGCGGGTTTGGCTCCGTCCACTCTTGCCAAAGAGGGTCCTTCCATCTCCAGCCCTTCATGTACGCAGGTGCCGTAGTTGGTTCGTGGTCAGTCACAGCACCAGATTCCTACAGGGGCTTGACGGGCTGACCCCATTCGGGTACCCCAGTTGCCGGGACGGGGAGTCACTGCGGCCCCGGCCACCAGCTCGGCGCATCCTTGGCCTTGCCCCGCTTCCGTGGACACGAATTGTGGGGCCTCATACCACTGCTAATCGTGGGCTTGTGTTCTGCTCGAACTCGGCCCGTTCGATGCGCGGCGTTTCCTGCCGCCGGAGTGTGGGTTCCCCCCCCACAGCCTGCAAGGGGTGCCCCAGAACGATGCTCCTATGGATGTCAAGAGGTGAATTCTGACCGTGGGAGCGCGGCGAACACCTCCCGGGCCACGTAGCGCTTGAGGCAGCGGATCGCCTCCTTCTTGGTCCGCCCGTCCTTCATCCGGCGTTCGATGTAGTGCTTGGTCCTTGGGTCATTGACCATGCGGGTGAAGACGATGTGCCACAGCGCCGAGTTGGCCTGTCGGTCCCCGCTGCGATTGAGGCGATGGCGCTGCTGCTTGCCGCTTGAGGCGTCGAGTGGCGATGTGCCGCAGAGCTTGGCGAAGGTGGCTTCGTTCTTCAGACGCTCGGGGTTGTCGCCGGCGGCGACGAGGATGGCGGACGCTACGTCGGTGCCCACGCCGTCGACTGCGCAGAGCTCGGGGGCGGTCTCGTGGACCAACGTCTTGAGCATGCGGTCGATCTCCTTGACCTCTTCTTCGAGCGAGAGGGCCCGACGGGCCAAGGTGCGCAGGGCCAGCTTGGTCAGGGTCGTGACGTCGGTGCGCCCGGTGTGGCGATAGGCACTGGCGATGGTGAGGATCTTGTAGATCGACAGGTCCCGCAGCTCGGAGCGCAGCTCGTCGGGGGCGGTCGAGACGAGGCTGCGCATCTGGTTGATGGCCACGATGCGGGCGCGCCGGGCCGACGAGCACGCCACGCGCAAAACCCGCATGGCCTCGACGTTTCCGTCCCGGTTCTTGGCCAGACCCGTCGCATGACCACCTTGGGCCGCCCGAGCCGCCGCCTCGGCGTCGCTCGGGTCCGACTTGCCGGCGAGGCGGCGCAGTTGGCGATTGGGCCGGTCCACTTCGACCACCGCGACGTCATTGCCCAAGAGGTGTCGGGTCAGCCCCGCCCCATAACTGCCGGTGCCCTCGACGCCGACGAGCTCGAGGGTGCCGAAGGACTCGAACCAACGCAGCAACCGCCGGTAGCCGGCCGGGGTGGTGGCGAAGCTCTCGATGCCGAGCAACGCCCCACGCTCGTCGAGAGCAGCCGCCACGTGCACGTCGAGGTGTGTGTCGACCCCTCCGGTGATGCGCCACGCGATAGTGGTCATCGTCATCTGGTCCTTTCGCTTGGGGTGGGTGACACGGCACCGCCGGAACGATGGACAGGACAGCGATGAGCCTTGTTTGGGCAAGCTCCTATGAGGTCACTCCGTCCGACTGGCCGATGTCGGGTGAGTGTCCGAGCCGGGCCGACGTATCGACTTCAGGACAGTCCAACAGGACGTCAGCCGGATTTGATGGAGTCAGACCTGGCTCGGGCACGCACCCCACGCTGACCAGTTCGCCCCCCAGGGTGGTGGACCGTCAGCGGCCTACATCAATCCTCGCTGCCCGGGTAGAGGCGGCGACCTGCGGCCCAATGGGGATACCCCTGCGCTCCACTTGGTTCAGGTAATCGTCGCTGAGAAATCCGGGACGTAGTGATACCGGTCGCGGGGTGGTCTCTTGTAATCCCCGACGGGCGGGCGGGGAGGAAGCTTGACCTTCGGCGGCTTGCGGGCGTCGTACGGCACAACCGACAGGAGGTGGGCAATGCAGTTGAGCCTGGCTCGCTTCTTGTCGTCGGCCTCGACCTCGTACCAAGGGGAATCCGGTAGGTCGCAGTGAGCGAACATGTCGTCCTTGGCCCTGGAATACGCGACCCAGCGGTTGCGGCCCTCGAGGTCCATCTCGCTGAGCTTCCAGCGCTTCAGGGGTGCGTTGACCCGCTCTTTGAATCGCCGCTCCTGTTCCTCGTCGCTCACTGAGAACCAGTACTTGAGCAGAAGAATGCCGTCGTCGATCAGCATGCGCTCGAATGCAGGGCACTGGCGGAGGAAGCGGTGGTACTCCTCTTCGGTGCAGAAGCCCATCACCCGCTCCACCCCGGCCCGGTTGTACCAACTGCGGTCGAACAGGACGATCTCCCCGCCGGCAGGAAGGTGGGCGATGTAACGCTGAAAGTACCACTGCCCCTCTTCACGGTCGCTCGGGGCCGGAAGGGCAGCGATCCGACACCATCGGGGATTGAGGTGCTCGGTAATGCGCTTGATCACGCCGCCTTTGCCAGCCGCATCGCGACCCTCGACCACGATGACGACTCGCTGACGCTCGTCGCGGACCCACTGTTGCAACTTCACCAGCTCCTCTTGGAGGTGCAGAAGTGCCTTGCCGTACGCGTCATTCTCAGCCATGCCCTCATCCTGCCATTCTCGAACCACGAGCTTCGGACCAAACACTGAGCACGCCGGGGTACCTCCTAACAGTGACGATGCTCGGCAGGGTCCACCGTTTGATCGTCGGTCCTCAATAGCTTCGGAAGTGCGTCGCTGTTCGGCACCGAGCGTTTCCACACCGACCCTGCCGGCGACAAGGCGCTGCTCACCTGGCTCGAGGACTTCGGGCTCTTGACCCAGGTCGGCGTCGAGGGCGCCGGCTCCCATGGGGCCGGCCAGGCTCGTTACCTGCGCCGAGCCGACATCGAGGTAATCGAAGTCGATCGTCCCAACCGAGGCGAGCGTCGGCGCAGCGGCAGTTACGGGATTAGCCCGGCGGGGTGCTGGCTCGGGCACGGACCGACCTCACCGCTGGCAGGTGCGGCAGCTCAAGGGAGCGCTCGTCGCGAGCGGCAGTCGGGCGCCGACGTTACGCTTCTCATCGGGCACGACGAACAAGGGATGGGAATGACGCAGGGATTCGCCTTCATGCCCGACGCTCTGGAGAGCAACGCCGCCGGTCGCCTGACCGACGCCCAGCGGGCGATGTTCAAGCAAGGTTCGCTGATGATGCGCTTCTTGCCGACCCTGACCGGGGACTTGCACAAGCGCGAGGTCCGGGCGATCGAGGGCCCACTCCGCAAGGTGAGGCCAATGGACCTGGCACAGTCGACCGAGGTGACGTCGACGCCGAAGTACTCCCTTGAGATCGCCGGCAGGAGTTTCGACGTGCCGTCGAAGGCCGTATGGGACGCCGTTCCTGGGGTCGGATATTTCCGCCTCTACTACCTGCCGCGCAGTAAGAGTGCGGTCAACCTGGAACGCTTGCCGGACCCCCCGGTCGGATCCACGCGGGAGGATGTAATGGGCGCGATTGGCGACGCCGTAGCCACCGCATTGCGACCGTCCCTCACCAGTCGCTCTGCGTCTGACAAGTCCGAGGCCGCTGCCCATGCGGACGCTGTACTCCGAGCGGCCGGCGTCAGTGAACCCTCCGATGCCGCGATCGGCTCTCCTCCAGCTGGGGGAACAGCGTTCGGTGACAACGTCGTGGGACGGTGGACCAGCGTGTTCTTTGATGTCGACGTGCGTGAAGACGGAACACTCTCGCTCCAGAGCCCGCGGAACCCGGCCCAACGCGGGCGGTGGCGTATCGACGCCGAGCACCGTCTGCATGTGCTCTTCGACGGTGAAGACGACTCCGATGAGTTGGTCACGCCGGTCTCATTGGCCGGCGACCGACTCAGTATCGAGTTCGGTGGGCAAGAGCTCTCGTTGCAACGAAGCGGCGAGGCGCCCGCCGTGTGATCGGCTCCGTCGCCCCGCGCCGAGACGGACTTCCCGTTTCCCTGTGGGCAGCTACATCGATTGCTCGGTTGAGCGATACCGCACTCCGACCTCGATCGAGAGAGTCGGTAGAGCTGCGAGCTGGGTGCCGCAGTCCGCCGGGTCAGTGCGCATCCACCCGCGCGTTGAGCGGCTTTGGTTGATTGTCATCATTGGTACAGGAATGTCAAAAGAGCCGCAGTGATCCATAGCACCCGGCGGCTCTCCTACGGGCTTGCTCCGGATCCGCGTCGACGCGCTGGCCCCCGGCCTCGTCAAGACGAAAATTGGCGGCCGCCCCTCGAGGCGGGCGAGGAACGGATGCCGCCCACATCTCGCTGCGCCGGCTGGGCCTGTCGGACCACCACCGCTGCGCTGTTCGTGGCCTCCGCCGCCGGCTCGTGGCGTGACCGGGCGGACCTTCTGGTCGACGGGGACACGACGGCCCAGCCCTCAGGGGGGTATGGGCTGACACGAGCTGCATGTCACACCGCGGCACCCTCGTCCGTCTGATGGTGGTGAAGGAGAAGCACCAGGCGAAGAAAGGTTGAGACATGGCTCACGTCCCGTTGCACGATCACCCCAAGGGCATCGTCCCACGCCTCGCCACCGGCTATACCAAGCGCCGGTTCGGGCAAATGGTCGAACCCACGGCGGCGGCCTCGCATCACGATGGCGTGCTGTTGGCGATGGGCGCCATGGAGACGGCGGCCCAGCTGGGCTGGAGGAAACTGAGTCCGACGCTCCGCTGGCTCGCGCTCCAGGCCACCGGCATGCAGATCGGCTGCTCGTGGTGCATCGACTACGGGTACTACGAGGGCATGCACGACGGCGTCGATCCGGCCAAGGTGCGCGCCGTGGGATCCTGGCGCACCACCGAGCTCTTCGACGAGCGCGAGCGCGTCGTCCTCGAGTACGCCGAGTCGGCTACGTCCTGCCCCGCTGAGGTCTCCGCAGAGCTCGCCGCCCGTATCCGGGCCCAATTGAGTGATGCGGAGTTCGTCGAGCTCGCTGCCTGGGTCGCGCTGGAGAATTTCCGCTCCCGCTTCAACGCCGGTCTCGGCCTGCACAGTCAAGGTTTCTCGGACGACTGCGACATCCCGCTGCGCGCAGCCGGCACGGGCGCTCGTGCTTGACGGTGAGGCGGACGCCGCCGCCTTCGACGAGTGGCGCTCCCTTCTCTTCGGCATTGCCTACCGCATGCTGGGAAGCGCGGCCGACGCCGAGGACGTCGTGCAGGAGGCGTCCATCCGATGGTTGCGCCGGCGCGACCTGGAGATCCAGTCGGTCCGTGCGTATCTCGTCACCATCGTCACCCGCCTCTGCCTCGACCAGCTCGACTCCGCTCGGACCAAGCGCGTCACGTACGCGGGCCCCTGGCTGCCCGAACCGGTCGTGGTCGACGAGGAGGCAGCCGTCGAGAAGGCGGACTCGTTGTCACTCGCCTTTCTCGTCCTCCTCGAAGAGCTGACACCGCTCGAGCGGGCCGCCTACCTGCTGCACGACATCTTTGGCTATACCTTCGACGAGGTGGCCCGCTCGCTGGGGCGCTCACCGGCGGCGTGCCGCCAGCTCGGGGCGCGGGCCCGCAAGCGGATCGACGAGCGCCGCCAACGCTTTGATGCCGACCTGCGCCAGGGTCGCGAGTTGACGGAGCGGTTCCTCCTCGCCTGCGCCACCGGAGATCTGTCGGGACTCTTGTCGATGTTGTCCGACGACGTCGTGGTGTGGACCGACGGCGGCGGCAAGGTCAGAGCGGCCATGCGGCCCGTCGTGGGCCCCGCTCGCAGCTCGCGCTTCTTGCTCAACGTGGCCAAGAAGCTCCACGGAGTGCCGCGCGCAACCGTCTTGAACGGTCAGCCGGCCACGGTCTTCGTTCAGGGTGACACGGTGGTCGCCGCGCTGGTGCTCGACATCATGGAGGGTTCCGTCGTGGGCGTCCGCTCGGTGACGAATCCGGACAAGCTCGAACGGTTGAGCGCGCGTCTCCTGGAGGCCGCAACGGAGAATCTGGCCTGAGCGGTCCCGCTGCGTCCGTGTCTGGGCTTATGACCGGAGAGACTCGAGCTCTTTCCGCCTGATTTTGCCCGCGGCCGTGCGGGGGAGCTCGTCGACGAGGATCAGCTCCTTCGGTGCCGCCCACGGCGCCAAACGCTCGGCCACCATCTCCTTGAGTTCTTCGAGTGCAGGTGCCGGGCCCACGGGCACGACCCAGGCCACCACCACGTCGCCCCACTCGGGATCGGTCCGTTTCCAGATGGCCACCTCGGCGATGCGGGGATGCGCCACCAAAATGCGTTCCACCGCATCGGGCCAGACCTTCTCTGCGCCGGTGACGATGACATCGGCAATGCGACCGGACACCTCGAGACTCCCGTCGGCACGGAGCCGACCGGCATCGCCGGTGGCGAACCAGTTCGGCGCGCCATCGGGTCCGGTGACGCGTCCGTCTTCACCGTCGCGATAACACCGGAACAACATGGGAGCGCGGAGCAGGATCTCGCCCTCGGTTTCGGTCTCGCCCGCCACCGACGGCGCCGACCCCGGTGAGGTTGCCGCTCGAAAGCCGATCTCGACCCCGTCGAGCGGCCAGCCGTCGTAGACGACGCCAGACCCCGTCTCGGTCATGCCGTAGGTCGCCACTGCGTTCTCGGGGAGGGTCTCTGGGAGGCGGCTCCCGCCGAGGAGGACGCAGACGAAGACCGAAGGATCGAGGCGCTGCAGCGCGGTCGTCACGAGCGACACGTGGGTCGCCGATCCGGCGCGCCCGAGACCTTCGACCCTGTCGGCGTCGAATCCGGGCAGGACGACCACCGGGGTGTCGGTGAGGATTGAGCGCGTCACCACGGCGAGTCCCCCGATGTGTGCCAGCGGCAGGCAGGCCAGCCAGGCGTGACGGTGGGGATCGACGCCGAGGCGGGACGATGTGGCCCGGGCGGACGCCGCGACTGCGGCATGGGTGAGGACGACACCCTTGGGAATGCCCGACGAGCCCGATGTCGCGACGACCAGTGCGTCACCGTCTTCGACCGGGAGGCCACCGTGCAGCGCACGTTGCGCGCCATCCGAGCCCACGATCCGCGTCGGCCGCAACGCGTCGAGGAGGAGCTGCCGGGCGGCCGGCGGCAGGCGCGGGTCGAGCGGCGCCGCGGCGTCACCGGTGTCCCACACGGCCCGGAGGGCGTCGACAAAGCCGACACCACCAGGAAGGTCGAGTGCGACGAGCTCAGGCACCGGCCAGTAGCGTAGGTCGCCGTGCAGACCGTGGTCACCGGAAAACCCCATGATCCCCTCGACGATCTCCGCCCCCTGCCCCTTCCCTCATGGGAGCAGCGAGGGTCGTTCCAGGACATCCGCTATGACGTGGCCGAGGGCATCGCGAAGCTGACCATCTGCCGACCGGAGCGGCGCAACGCCTTCCGGCCCCAGACGCTCTTCGAGCTCACCGATGCCTTCACCAGGGCGCGGGATGACGCCGACGTGGGCGCCATCATCTTGTGCGGTGAAGGGCCCGACGCCTTCTGCTCGGGGGGGGACCAAAAGATCCGGGGCGACGACGGCTACATGGGCGACGACGAGGTGGCCCAGCGCGGCATCGGGCGCCTCAATGTCCTCGATCTCCAGATCCTGATGCGTCGAATCCCCAAACCGATCATCGCCATGGTGGCGGGGTACGCCATCGGCGGTGGGCATATTTTGCATTTGGTGTGTGACATCTCCATCGCCGCCGACAATGCGCGCTTCGGTCAGACCGGTCCAAAGGTGGGGAGCTTCGACGGTGGGTATGGGTCGTCGATCCTGGCCCGCACCATCGGGCTCAAGCGCGCCAAGGAGGTCTGGTTCCTCTGTCGTCAGTACGACGCAGCGCAGGCCCTCGACTGGGGACTGGTGAACACCGTTGTCCCGCTGGATGATCTCGAGCGTGAGACGGTGGCCTGGTGCCGGCAGATGTTGACCCTCTCGCCGATTGCCTTGCGCATGATCAAGGCGGGCATGAACGCCGCCGATGACGGTCTGGCCGGAGTGCAGCAGCTGGCGGGCGACGCCACCATGCTCTTCTACATGACCGAGGAGGGTCAGGAGGGCCGGAACGCCTTCGTGGAGCACCGGGCTCCAGACTTCTCGCGCTTCCCGCGTCGCCCGTGAACCCTCCGTTCACGTTGTGGGTGGCCGGCGCGCGCCACGCACCCTTCCGGCGGCGATCGTCCCGGTCGTGGTCGGAACAGCGGCCGGCTATCTCTCGAGCGGGCGCGTGCAGATCTCGACGCCGCAAAGCTCCGGTTCATGCCATGCGGTGGCCTGCGCGACCTTCGATCGACAGCTGTCCTGGCTGAACGCTGTCCTTGCGTTGATTGTTGCCCTGGGCATTCAGATCGGCACGAATTACGTCAACGACTATGCGGACGGCGTGCGGGGGACGGACGAACACCGGGTCGGCCCCGTGCGTCTCGTCGCGGGGGAACTGGCCACGGTGCGGCAGGTCAAGATCGCCGCCCTCATCGCCTTCGGCATGGCCGGCGTCGCCGGCCTCGGCCTGGCGGCCAGAGTCACGTGGTGGTTCATCCCCCTGGGTCTGGTGTGTGGCGTCGCCGGATGGGCCTATACGGGAGGACCTCGACCCTATGGCTACCTCGGCTTCGGGGAGTTGTTCGTGTTCGTGTTCTTCGGTCTGGTTGCGACGGCGGGATCTGCCTATGTGCAGCACGCTCCATTTGTCGTCTCGGTCGGAGGGCACCTCTTCTCCTACACCTTCGACTGGTGGTTCGCGTTCTGGGCGTCCGTGCCCGTGGGACTCCTCGCCACCGCGCTGTTGCAAGCCAACAATCTGCGTGACATCACAACCGACACCGAATCGGGCAAGAAGACGCTCGCCGTGCGTCTCGGCCGGCGTCGGGCCGGACTGTTGTACTGCTTCACCTTGCTCGGCGTCGCCCTCTCCATCGGTGTGCTCTGCAGCTACCGGCCGTGGTCGCTGCTGGCGATCGCAGCGGCGCCGTTGGCCATCGGTCCCCTCCGCCTGGCGCTCAGCGACGAGGAGGGACGCGCCTTGTTGCCGATGCTGGGCACGACCGCTCGCCTCCAGATAGTCACGGGTGTGCTTCTCACGATCGGGCTGCTGCTGTGACCGGTGCGCCTCGTCGCCCTTGGTACATATTGGCTCAGGTGCCGTCTGCCTCGACCATGGCGAGCCAGTGACGGACCAGCCTGGCGGTCTGATCGGGTTGAGCAAGATGGACTGCATGGCCACCGCCCGGCAGCAGGGACGCCGCGCCGTACGGAGCGAGGCGGGCGAGCCGCACCGCGTGCGAAGCGAAACGAGTGTCGTCCGTCCCGGCCAGGGCCAGGACGGGCCCGCGCAGCGAAGGAAGCTGTTCCCACATGGGCTTTTGGGTGCCCGTCCCGCAGAGGCGAAGGCTCGCGGCGAGGCCGGCCGCGCCGTTGCGGAGTCGCTCAGTCCGGTCGGCAGCCGTGACACCAAGACGGGCGAACATGGGCCCGTTCAGCCACGCCGCAAGGAAGCCCTCGACGTCGCCGGTGGCTTCCAGCTGATCTGCCAGCGCCTCGTCGGCCTCGCGTCGTCGCTCCCGAGCGTCCGGATCCTCAATGCCGGCAGTGACGCCGATGAATGCGACGCCGCGCAGGGCGAGGGTTGTTGCGGTCGCAACGTGCAGTGCCGTGCGAGCGCCCAGCGAGTACCCGAGCAATGTGCACGCCTGGTCACCGAGGACGGCCCGTGCGGCGTCCGCCACAAGACCCGCGGAGGTCGGCAGGTCGGCCCGGATGGATCCGGAATTGCCGTGTCCGGGCAAGTCAATTGCGATCAGGGTGTGGTCGTGGGCGAGGAGGTCGCCAAAGCGGCCCCAGAGGCGTCCTGTCTGGGTGAATCCGTGCAACACGACGAGCGGCGGCCCCGAGCCGCGCACCTCGGTATGGAGTGGCACGCCCGGTGAGCGTACAGGCCACCTTCTGCGCCACCCTCGTGGACGAATGGGGGCGGCTCGGGGTTACCGATGCGGTGGTCTGCCCTGGTTCGCGTTCGACGCCCCTCGTGTTGCCCGTGGTCGAGGGTTTCCGGACCCATGTTCGCCTCGACGAGCGCAGTGCGGGATTCTTCGCTCTCGGACTCGCCCTGGCGAGCGGGAGGCCGACGCTCATCTGCGTGACCAGTGGCACCGCAGCGCCGGAGTTGCATGCGGCGGTGGTCGAGGCCCATCACGCCAGGGTGCCTCTCATCGTCTGCACGGCGGATCGGCCGCCCGAACTGCACGAGACCGGGGCGTCGCAGACAATTGAGCAGGACGGGCTCTTCGGCTCCGCCGTCCGGTGGGCGTTCGCACCCGGCGTGCCGGTCGAGGGCCAAGAGGCGATGTGGAGGCCGCTGGCCGTCCGCGCCTACGAGGAGGCGAGCCACGGGCCATCCGGTCCGGGTCCCGTGCACCTCAATCTGGCTTTCAGAGAACCGTTGACGGGAGTGCCCGCCGTCCTTCCGGCCCGCCCGGGTCCGCGCGCCGTGGTGGCACCCCGCGGGGGGAGCGGGTCGACCGCGCCGGAGATGGAGCGCCTCGGAGGTCGCGGACTGATCGTGGCGGGTGGCCCGTGGGCACAGCGCGCCCGCCCGGCGCGTGTCGCGGCATTGGCCGACCGTCTCGGCTGGCCCGTCTTGGCGGACCCGTTGTCGGGCAGTCGGCTCCACGGGACGATCGCAGCCGCCGACGCCATCGTCCGCACCGGACCCCCGCTCCCCGAATGCATCGTCATGCTGGGCGCCCCTTGGCTGTCGCGGGCGCTCGCCACCTACGTCTCGGCGGCTGCCGCTTCGGGGGCGAGGGTCATCGTCGTGGATCCGCTCCACCAGTGGGCCGACCCGACGCGGGCGGCAACGGAGTTTCACCACTGTGCACTCGATGACTGGCTTGTCGCTGCCGGTGCCACCGCAACACCGTGCGATCCAGAGTGGCGCGCGTGGTGGTTGTCTCGCGAAGCGGCGGCACAGGCAGCCATTGGCGACGTGCTCGGCACCGAACTCAGCGAGCCCTTGGTGGTCCGTTTGGTCCATCGGCACGCAGCTGACGGCGACGCAACACTCCTGGTGGCAGCCTCCATGCCCATTCGAGATCTCGAGTGGTACGCCGGAACGCACGCGTCACCGCCCCGGGTGCTTGCCAACAGGGGGGCCAACGGGATCGACGGCGTCGTGTCGACCGCACTCGGAATCGGGGCGTCAGGTGCCGGTCAAGGGACGCGCACGATCGCTCTGCTCGGTGACTTGGCCTTCCTCCATGACGTGTCGGGCTTGGTCAACCTTCCCCAGGTCCCGTGCACCTTCGTTGTGCTCGACAACGACGGGGGAGGGATCTTTTCGTTTCTGCCGCAGGCAGCCGTAGTCGAGCCCGCTGTATTCGAGAAGGTCCTGGGCACACCGCCGATCAGTGACCTCGGCTCGGTTGCGCGCGGGTTCGGCCTTCCTGTCTATGACGTCTCGACCCTCTCGCAGCTGGATTCGGCACTTGCGGCGCCCCCGCCTGCGCTGGTCCGCGTGCGCCTTCCGTCGCGGGTGCACAACGTCGCCATCCATGACGCGATCAACGAGGCGGTCCGTCGCGCACTGCTCTGAGTCGGCATGACGACGCCGAGGCCGACCGGCGGCGTTGCGGGTGCTGCCCCTCGACCAGATGCCGTAGGAACGACGGACAGTGTGCTCGTCGGGTTTGCTCGTCAGGACGCAGGCTGGTAACCGGCACAAAGGATGCGGAGCCAACCGATCTTGTCCCTGTCGCTGTCGTAGTAGGCCTGCTGTTCGACGAGGAAGAGCCCGTCAGGGTTACGCACTCGAAGGCGATAGGCCACACGGTTGCGCTCGGACACTGTCGACGTCTCGACGGACTCGAGGCCTTCGACGTCGTCGGAGGGGTCGAACCACGTTCCGAGGATGATCTCGTCGACGACGGTGTCGACACTGTCCGCCTCCCAGAATCGACCTGGTGTGAGGGCCTTGAAGTCGAGGTGTGGGCTCAGGAGATCCTTTAGTACAGCCGCGTCCTTGGCGGCAATGGCGCGAGCAAACGCCTCACCTGGAGACATCGTTCCCTCCTTACAGGCGAGCCTCCGTCGGTTCACCCGTCCTGCACGTTAGGCCCTGACGGTGGTCAGAGCCTCCCAACGGCGACCGTGGTCACATGCAAGGCGAGACCGGTTGGGAAGGGGGTCTGCACGGAGCTCATGACGACGGTCTGCTCGGTGCGCCCCTTCACGTAGTCGACCACCGAGAGCTCGACATTGAGTGTGACGCCGTGCGTGGAGATGGGCATGAAGGCGATGAAGTTCGCGCTCCCGGGCGCAAACGTTGAAGCAGGGGACCTCGAGACCAAAATGTTCCCGAGGCTCGAAGCGGAGCCGAACTGGGCACGGAGGGCGCGTCGGGCTGGGCCGTTGAGAACCTGCGTCAAGCAGGATGGCGTCTTGGAATTGGCCAAGGAGCCATAGTCGGCCTGAGCTGCTTTCGCGGAGGGGTAGACCGACACACTGTCACTGACACTCTGCAGCTTGTCTTTGCTGTCGAACTCGTCGCTATTCGCCGTCGGCGGATTGTCCGTCACGATGCTCTTCGGGATGCCCAGGCACCGCGCCAGTTGGGTGGCCCCAGGGAATGACGAGTGGTCGTTCGACGCCTTGGTTGAAGTCCAGTCAGATGGAAAGTCCGAAGCAACGAGGAGGGCCTTCTTGGCCTGTCCCAGGGATGATGCAGGGCGAGCATCTGCAGCAGCTGAGGTCGAGGCCACCAGCGCCAGCGCCAGTCCAGCGCTCAGACACAGACCGAGAGCCGGGTGCATGGACGACTGCATGCATCGAACCTGCTTGATGTTCAGCCGCGTCGTCATCGGGAACCCTCCACCTCGCACTGCCGCCAAGCTTCTCGGCGCACGCGGGCCAGCGCTTGACGGAAATGGGGCGAACGTTGCGCAGGCCATCGTCACGAACCAGCTCAAGCGCTGCCTCGACCGTCCCGGACAGCTCCTGAACCAACCGCGGGAGGTGGTCGCGCCGTCACCGGGTGCGGGACACCGCTTCGGACATTCGCAGCACCGCCTCGGTGAGAATTGCGGGTGAGGTGGCGAAATTGAGGCGCGCGCGCAGGAGTCGCCCCCCGCCCCGAACGACGGCCCAGAACTGAGCAGGACCTTGGCGTGCTCGAGCAGCCATGCGGCGACGCCCGTCCGTGCGCTCGCGTCGCCGCGGGCCGTGGCGGCATCGCAGGGCGCGTCATCGAAGACGCGCAGCTGGGAGAAATCGAGCCAGGCGAGGTATGTGGCGTCTCCGGGATGCCACCGGACCGCGGGCAGGTGATCCGAGAGCAGATGCGAAAGAAGCGTCCGATTGCGATCCAGACCAGCGAGGACCTGGTCCAGCCACTCCCGCCCGCCGGCGAGGGCCGCCGTGTGGGCCAGCACCGATAGATGGCTCGCGCCGTGACTGACCTCTTCGGGCAGGCGAGCGACATCCTCCGCGGCCGCCGATCCGGCGAAGGCGACCGCTGACTTCAGCCCAGGGAGGTTCCACCCCTTCGAGGCCGATACGAGGACGAGGGCTCGGTCGCCTCCGGGCACGGCGAAGTAGGGCGTGAAGCGTGCGCCGTGCAGGACCAGCGGGGCGTGGATCTCGTCGACGATGACGCGGACGCCCGCGCCGGAGCTGGCAGTTGCCACGACGGCGAGTTCCTCAGCCGTGTGAACCGTCCCGGTCGGGTTGTGCGGACTGCAGAGCAAGAATGCGGCGCGCCCTTGCGCGCCCAGGGTGGTGAAGGTGTCGACGAGGGCCGGAAGGTCGAGGCGGTGTCCCGCCGTCAAAGGCACCTCGACGATCCGTCTGCCGAGATGCTCGACAAACGAGAAGAACGGTGGATACACCGGTGGCGTGAGCACGACGGGATCACCAGGCTCCGTGACGAGCTTGAGCATCTCGACCACGCCGAGCATGACGTCAGGGACCAGGGCGCTCAGGCCGGGATCGAACCCTTCACATCCCCACCGATCCTCCGAGAAGGCGGCGTATGCCTCCGCGTAACCGTCGCCCGTGGCGTAGCCGGTGTCGCCCCGGGCCAGTGCCTCCTGCAGGGTGTCCACAACGGCTGGGGCCGGCATCACATCCATTTCCGCCACCCAGAGTGGCAGCACGTCGGCATCGGCGGCATGCCACTTCACACTCTTCCGTTGGCGGAGTAGGTCGAGTGTGACGTCGAAAGGATCCGGGTCCGTCATCAGATGTCCGACCGTAGCGGTCGAGCAATCGGGCGGATCGGGTCCATGGGCTGTCCTCACGCTGGCGGGTACGACACGGTCCGCCCCACCCTGCCAATGTCGCTGGACCGACGTGACAGCTGCTGCGTCGGGCGTGCCGCAGATGGTGTGCAGGCCCTGACCAGGGAACAACGACGCCATCGACGACCGCCCGGGCAGGCCAGTGCGCCCACCCGCCCAACTCGTAGACTTCCCGTGTGTCGGACTACGAGTGGCTCGTGGAGCTGGCGGCGAAAGGGTTGGCCCAGCGAGACACCTACCCGATGCCCACGTCGGTCTCGACGCCCGAGGCGTTCTACGAGGTGATGGCCCGCGCCGCACTTGATGCCATCGGCCTCCGCGCGCTCCTCGAGGAGGTCGCTCGCCATGAGCACGACCTGAAAGTCGACGCCGACCCACCGGAAGTCAACGCCGATCCTCCGGAAGTGGACGACCCACCGGAAGTCAACGACGACCCACCGGAAGTCAACGACGGCCCACTAGAAGGGGACGACGGCCCACCAGAAGGGGACGACGGCCCACCAGAAGAGGCGGTGGCGGCCGATGCCGGGGCGGCGCTCTCCCATGAGACTGTGTTTTCGTCCGCGTCCATGCAGATGCCGGTGACGGCTCCGGGCGATCTGGGCGGTGAAGAATGCGACGCGGCCCCTCGGGGCGAGCGGACGCCGCGAAAGGTAGAGAACGCCCGGCTCAGGCGATAACCGTGGCATCGACTTCCGACGGCGCGAGCCGTATGGCAACGCGAGTGTGTCGAGAGAGCGACCTGACGGTCTGACGCGGCGCCTGCCCCGTCAGCGATAACGATCAGCCGGAACCCACTCGCCGTGGCTGCGCACGGGCAGGCGTGCGGGAAGATGGATCACGGCTTCGGGCCGCCGTCGCCCCAGTAACGACGCATCAAGGACGTAGAGGTCGCTCGCGCTGCGGTCAGGGTTGTCGACGAGGGTCAGGAGCCACCCCTCGTTGTCCGCGTGGCCGTCGACGGCACGCACGAAGAGCGGCTCTGACGGCGTTCGGCCGGCACCGGGGTTCCAGGCCGCCACCTCGTCGCGGGCCAGGTCGAACTGCAATACCCCGATCGGAGCGGCCTGGGAGGCGTTGCTGCTCGAACTGGCCGCCGCCCACGCCGTCTCCAGTGTGTAGCCGTACCGGAAGGGTGCGCCCTCGCATTGGGCGTCGATACGCGGGTACTCGACGAAGCGGTCGTCGAGTTGGACCCGTTCGACGCGGTCGCCTTGAATCCGCCAGCGTTCCAGCACGCCCAGGGTTCCCCCGATGCCGGTGAGCCCGATGCCGGCCGGGCTGACCACGGACGCCGAGAGGTCGATCGGCTGGCCCTGTTCGGGAACGCTGTAGCGGCACACGTAGAGGACGATTGCGCCCTCTGGCTCGTCGTAGGCGCCCAGCACGTGCGTCACGAGGCATGGGTCGAGCCGGATCCACCGCACTGCAGCGCGGTCGTCGTGCCGCCGCACCACGCCGATCCAGCCTTCCGCCCCCGGCACCCATCCGAAGGGCACCGTGCTCGTGCTGCCCGGCGACGTCGACAACCTCGCCGTGGGTGACTCAAGGAACACGACGTGCTCTGCGGTGACGCCAATATCGTGCTGCCAGGTCGCCCGCTCCAGCTCGACGGACTGGGCGGCCCGCAACGCTCCGGCAGCATCCCATTCGCCTATGCGCAGGAAGATGCCCTCTCCTTCGTCGCCTCCGACGTCGGCCGGGCCGCCCCCCTCGACGCCGAACAAGATGCGCCCGCCGTCCGAAGCAAGCCGGTGCACGTGCGACGCGACCGGAACGGTCAGTCCGCCGGCGAACGCCTCCGGCTCCAAGAAGCGTGAGTACTGAAAGGGAATGCCGGCCTCGGGGAGCGCGAGCAGCGAGCCGGCGTGCCAGAAGACGCCGGCGTCGGCCTCGGATTCCTGGCGCTGGTACCAGACAGCCTTGCCATCCCTGAGCTCCATGGCATGGAGGGCTCCGACCATGCCGCTCGAGCGCTCACCATTGTCGTGCGAGCCCGGGTCACCCGTCCCGCCGGCGCTGCTTGCACCGCCGGCACCGTCCGCACCGGCGGCACCGTCCGCTTGATCGGCCCAGGTGGCCGACCCCTCGTCCCCGTGTCCCCACGGCCACGCCGGACCAACTCGAAACAGGGTTCCCTGCAGGTCGGGAGGCAGGGACCCCGACATCTGCAGGGGGAGTGATCCGTTGTCTGCGGCCCCAACTCCGGCCACGGTCATCTGATCACGGCTCTCGACGGTTCGCAGACGTCCACGCGGCCAACCAACCTACCTGCGTATGGCAGAGTCGAGGCATGCCCACGCTCTCGGAGGACCTCTCCTTCCGCGGCCTGATCCATCAAATGACCGACACGGATCTCCTGAAGCGTTTCGACGAGCCCGGGCTCACCGTCTATGCCGGCTTCGACCCGTCCGCCGACAGCCTCCACGTCGGTAACCTGATGCAGCTCTGCACGCTGCGCAGGTTCCAGGAGGCCGGCCACCGCCCCATCTCCCTCGCCGGCGGCGGTACGGGCATGATCGGCGACCCGGGCGGCAAGCAGGACGAGCGCCAGTTGCTCGACCTGAAGACCGTCGAGGGCTACCTCGAGGGCATCCGGCCCCAACTCGGCCAGTTCCTCGACCTGGACCAGGCCCTGCTGCTCAACAACGCCGACTGGCTCGCGAAGCTGTCCACGCTCGAGTACCTGCGAGACGTGGGGAAGCACTTCACCGTCAACCAGATGGTGGCCAAGGAATCGGTCAAGAGCCGCTTCGAGCGGCCCGAGCAGGGGATCTCCTACACGGAATTCAGCTACATGCTCCTGCAGGCGTACGACTTCCTGCGCCTGCACCTCGACCACGGGTGCACTGTGCAGTTCGGCGGCAGCGACCAGTGGGGCAACATCACCATGGGCGTCGACTTCATCCGCAAGGTCTCCGGCGACGAAGTGTGGGGCTTCACCACGCCGCTGATCGTGAAGGCGGACGGGACCAAGTACGGCAAGACCGAATCGGGCACGGTCTGGCTCGACGCAAAGCGCACCAGCCCCTTCACCATGTACCAATTCTTCCTCCACGCGCCGGACGAGCAGGTCGGGGAGCTGCTGCGCTTCTTGACCTTTCTCGGTCACGAGGAGATCACCGACCTCGACCGTCAGACCGCTGCGCAGCCGCAAAACCGCGAGGCGCAACGAGCGCTGGCCCGGTCCGTCACCGGCATGGTGCACGGGGATGCTGAGGTGGCCAGGTGTGAAGAGGCGTCGACCGCCCTCTTCGGCGTAGAGATCGCCGGGCTCAGCGAGGACATGCTGCTCGCCGTCACCGAGGACGCGCCGACCACCATCGTGTCGAGGAACGAGCTTTTGGACGGTCTGACCCTGATCGAGATCCTCAATCGCACCGGCCTCATGCGGTCCAAGAAGGAGGCGCGCCAGAAGGTCGAGCAGGGTGGCGTCTCGGTCAACAACGTGCGTCAGACGGATGGCGGGCGCACGTTCACGGCATCCGATCTGCTGCACGACCGCTACCTCTTGCTGCGGAAGGGCCGAAAAGAGGTCCATATCGTCCGGACCACATGAGGCGGCGGGTGCTCGCCGTCTCACTCGTGCTCCTCGTCGGCGGCGCGATGATGCTGAGCTCGTGTGCCGGCGAGGACCAGATGGGATCGCCGGCCCACCGCATGTCGGTCTGGGTGGGCGGCACCAGCCTGGGTGAGGACATCGCCACACTGATCGCCGACAACGCGCGGATCCCCAAGGACGTGCCGAATGGGGCGGGCGCCGTGCACGCGGCATGCGCCACACTGCTCAACGATGCTGAAAAAGCGAACACGAGCCTCCCGTCGCCCGACCCCGAGGTGACCGACCTGTTGACCAAGGCATACGGACTCGAAGGCACGGCCGGCAACGAATGCTTCGACGCCGGGACGACGAACACCAAGGAGCTGGCCCAGTCCGCCCGCAACACGATCAGGGCTGAGGCCCTCTACAACCAGGCACTCCAACGCATTCGCCAGATTGACGGCCGTCCGGTGTCCACCACGACGACAACCGACAATTCGAGCGGGAGCATCTTCGGATGAGCCCGAGGAGGCGCACCCCGGGCGAAGACACCCCGGCCGACGAGCTGGACCGCCACCGGCGCCGGGTCCTGTGGGCGCTCCCCACCGGCCTGTACCTGATCGGCAGTCGTCACGGCGACGAGGTCAATCTCATGACGGCCAACCTCGTGGTCCAGGTCTGCATGGAGCCCAAGCTGGTCGGGGTGGCGGTGGAGAGCGCGGCGCGCACGGCGCGGCTGGTCGAGGCCGGCAGGGGGTTCACGGTCTCACTCCTCGAGCGTGGCGACCGGGACGTGGTGCGTCGGTTCGTGAAACCGGTCGAGGACGAAGATGTTGCGCGCGGCCCTCACGGGGCTGTCCTCGCGTTGTCGGGGCAGCCCATCGCCGAGGTCGGACCGGGCAAGCGGCCGATCCTGGCGTCGGCCGCCGGTTATCTGGATTGCCGGTTGACGAGCACGATCCATCTTGGGAGCCACATCTTCTGCATCGGCGAGGTCACCGAGGTCGGTGGTGAGCCCGTGGATGTGCTGCGCATGGAAGACACCCGCATGCACTACGGAGGATGACCAGCGTCGGGCAGCGGGGATCAGCCCGAGCCGTCGACACCCGACCCCGGGGGCGGCCGCAGATCGATGCGCAGCGTCAGGATGCCGTCGACGAGCTCGGCTTCGGCATCGCCGATCATGGCGAAGTCCATGAAATCGCGCTGGGCCTGCTCTCGGAAGCGCTGACGCTCGGGGCCTTCGATCGGCGGCATCCCCCTCGTCCGGACCGCCTCGGCGCGGGCCCGAAAGCGGCTCACCATCTCTTGCGGATCGAACCCGGGCATGGCGTGCAGCGTAGGTGTTCAATTGGGGGATGAGCGACGATCATCCGGGGCGCCCGGCAACACCGTGCACGGCCGGGGCCATTGCGGACAGCGTCCGGCGCAGCCTCGAGACCTCCGATCTTGACGCCTTCGGCGTCCTCCTCAGCCCGGACGCCCAGTGGGGCCCTCCGGGTGCGACCAAGCCGCCATGCCGGAATCGAGACCAGGTGCTGGCCTGGTACACGCCAGGGGACACCGACAGGGTCGACGGGCCACCGTGAACGAGGTCGAAATCCACGGTGATGCGCTGCTGGTCGCCCTCCGGCTCGACGATGGTCACGAGCGCTGGCAGGTCTTGCGGGTCGGGCCCCAGGGCATCACCGATATCCGGGGGTTCGACGACCGGCACAGCGCACGCCAAGAATGAGGGGTGTGACCTGGGGCCGGGCAGGCCTGTCGCCTCCAACCACTACAATGGGTCAACGGTCGACCTGTCCGTACGGTTCGGCCGTAAGGGGCGGCACGCCAAGATGCGGACCGGGTGTGACAAGGAGTTCTCGTGAAAAAGGGACGCCATCGGCGCTTCGAGGAAGCGCGCAGCCTGAAGCGGTCTTCGACCGAGTCGACGGGACGATGTGCCGAGTGCGGTGCCGAGCCGGACGATGTCCACGCGTCTTGGTGCCTGGCGGAGGAAGACCAGTACGACCGAATCCTCGGCTCCATGCCGACGAGCGCCGTCGCTGACGACGATCCCCTGAAGGATTAGCGCTGCCGCTCGCCCGGCGCGAGCAGCAGGCCTCAGTCGGACTCAGCCGCTCCGGTGTCCCGCCGGCTCCGCACGGCCGGGTGGGGGAGCGCGACGCCTCTCGTGCGCAGTCGTTCGCGCTCGTGCACCAACGCCACGAACCGGTCGTAGACCTTGGCGCC
This sequence comes from uncultured Acidimicrobiaceae bacterium, assembly GCA_963782415.1. Taxonomy (GTDB): domain Bacteria; phylum Actinomycetota; class Acidimicrobiia; order Acidimicrobiales; family RAAP-2; genus Bog-473. The sequence goes on from CAWAJT010000007.1 coordinate 296,450, forward strand.
GACCATCTTGGTCAGTTCGGGCCGCATCTCTTCGTAGACGGGCTTGCTCCCGACGAAGGCCTCGGGCCCTTCGGTGCACCACCAGTGGAACTCGCGTCCGCCCTTGCCCCAGTGACGGCGGTCCCACTGGCGGATGACCGAGGTGACATGCCCCTCGTCATCATCGACGGCGTCCTCACGGCGCAGGGGGAGCTGCCAGCAGACCTCGGGTTTGAGCGTCATATGGTCGACGCCCCGGTTCATGGCGGCGACGTGGAACGCACATCCGACGCCGCCGGCGAACCCGGGCTTGTTCAAGAAGATGCACGCGTCGTCGACCAGGCGTGTCACGGTGTCGCCCTCCTTGGTGACGCGGATCACGCTCTTCTTGGTTCCGTGGTTCTGCCATTCGTCGGGCGAGAGCGTGGCGGCGGCCTTCTCGACTCGCCGGGCGTCCTTCTTGCTCACGAGGTGTGCGCCGTAGCTGCAGCAGCCCTGCACGAGCTCGGGCGCTGGGCCGGTGAGGACGCCCTGGCAACCGTTGCCGAAAATGCACGTCCAGTTGCTGGTGAGGAATGTGGTGTCGAACATCCACGTCCGCTCTTCCTCGTCGTCCTCGAAGCTGATCCACTCGTGCGTGTCGGTCGGTGTCATGGCCACAACCAGGCACGATACAGCGTGCACGCCGGAGGTCGACGCACGGCCCGCACGCCGTAGACTGGCTCTATGGCCACGACCGCTGAAGATCTGCAGACAACCACGACCACGCCCGTCGTCACGCTCACGCCGGAGGCGCACAAGATCGTGCGCGACGCCATCGCGCAGGAACCGGAACCGGCATCGCTGGCCCTCTGGCTCGAGGTGCGCGGGGTGCAGGCGGGGTCCTTCATCTACGACCTCTACTTCCAGGCAGTCGCGGACGCAGCCGACGGGGACGCCAGCCACAGCCAGGACGAGCTCGTCGTCGTCATTCCGGAGGCCAGCATCGACCGGCTGCGCGGCGCCCGTCTCGAGTGGTCGGAGGACGACGGCGGTGGCCTGGTTCTGGTCAATCCGAACTCGCCGACGCCGGAGGAGGCGTCGCCGGGCGTGCCGCCCGAAATTTTGGCCAAGGGCATCACGAGTCCGCTGGCGCTGCGCGTCGTCGCCGTGCTCGAGCAGGCCGTCAATCCTTCCATCGCATCCCATGGCGGCCGGGCGGATCTGGTCGCGCTGAACGACGAGGACGGCAGCGCCTACCTGCGGCTCTCCGGCGGCTGTCAGGGTTGTGCCATGTCGCAGATGACGCTGCGCCAGGGGATCGAGACCACGTTGCTCGAAGAGGTGCCGGAACTGACCAGGGTCCTCGACGTCACCGACCACAGCGGCGGCGAGAACCCCTTCTACGAGTAGCGTTCACCTGGTTCGCGAGAACACCGCACGCTCCAGGACGGCGTCGGCCGTCCGGTAGCGTGGCTGTGTGCTGCGCTTTCTGACCGCCGGGGAGTCTCATGGTCGCGCCTTGGTCGTGATCGTCGAGGGCCTTCCCGCCGGGTTGCCCGTCGAGGCGTCTGACATCGCCGGCGAGCTGGCCCGCCGCCGGCTCGGCTACGGACGTGGTCCACGCATGCGGTTCGAGGCCGACGAAGTCTCCCTCGTCGGCGGGGTGAGGCACGGTCGCACGCTCGGATCGCCGGTCGCCATCGAGATCGGCAACACCGAGTGGCCCAAGTGGACCGAGGAGATGTCGCCCGAACCCGGTGCGCCGTCAAAGGTACTGACGCAGCCCAGGCCGGGACATGCGGACCTGCCGGGCATGCTCAAGTACGGCTTTGAGGATGCGCGCGACGTTCTCGAGCGAGCCTCCGCCCGCGAGACCGCGGCCCGGGTTGCCGCCGGCACGCTGGCCAAGCTGCTGCTCCATCACCTCGGGGTGACGATCGTGAGCCACATCGTCGCCCTGGGGGAAGCGGCCACGCCCCCCGGGAGCGCCCGACCGGGTGCGGGCGATCTCGGCAAGGTCGACGCCAGCGAGGTCCGCTGCTTCGACCAGAGGGCGGGCGAGGCGATGATCGCCGCCGTGAAGGCGGCCGCCAAGGTGGGCGATTCCCTCGGCGGCATCGCCGAGGTGCTGGCCTACGGGGTGCCGGTCGGCCTCGGGAGCCACGTCCACTGGGACCGCAAGCTCGACGCCAACTTGGCCCAGGCCCTCATGTCGATCCAGGCCGTCAAGGCCGTCGAGATCGGGGACGGCTGGGACAACGCGGCGCGGCGCGGCTCTGACGCACACGATGCCATCCACTACGACGAAGCGCAGGGCTACGTCCGCCCCACCGATCGCGCCGGGGGCATTGAGGGTGGCATCTCCAACGGAGCGCTGCTGGTCGCCCGCGTGGCCATGAAGCCGTTGGCCACCTTGAACCGTCCCGTGCTCCAGACGGTGGACGTCGTCACCAAGGAGTCGACCGTCAGCTTCCGTGAGCGCACCGATGTCACCGCGGTGCCGGCCATGGGGGTCGTTGCCGAGTCGATGACCGCGCTGGTCCTCGCCGCCGAGGCGCTGCGCAAATTCGGGGGCGACTCGCTGGCCGAGGTCGTGCGCAACCGCGACGGCTTCATTGCCGCGCTCGGCACGACGCCGTCGTCCGCCGTCGGCGGCCTCACCGCGGGGCCTGACTCCGCAGCGGGATGACGCCCCGCATCCTCCTCGTCGGGATGATGGGCGCCGGGAAGACGACGACGGGGAGCCTCCTGGCCGATCGCCTCGGATGGGGCTACCGCGATTCTGACGCCGACGTCGAGGCCGCCACGGGTGTGACGGTCCCCGAGCTCTTCATGCGCGATGGCGAGGCGGCCTTCCGCCGAGCCGAGTCCGCCGTGCTGGCAGCTGCCTGTGCCGACCCCAGGCCGTCGGTGGTCTCCGTGGCCGGCGGTGCCGTGTTGAGCGCGGACAATCGGAAACTCATCGCCGCCAGCGGCATTGTGGTCTGGCTCCGGGCCCGGCCCGAGACGTCAGCCACCCGCGTCGGGGACGGAGCGGGCCGCCCGTTACTCGGTTCGGATCCGGCCGAGGCCCTCGACCGCCTCCATGCGGTTCGAGCGCCGCTCTACGACGAGGTGGCCGACGTCGTGATCGACGTCGACGACCTCGACCCGGCCGCGGTAGTCCAGCGCGTCGTCGATGCGGTCGACGCCAGCGCCATCATCACCACCACCACCAGCCCGAATCGAACCCGGTAGCGAGGGAGCGCCGAACCACATGCATGCACTCTCGGTGGATCTGGCCGACCGCTCATACCCGGTGCTGGTCGGCGCCGGTGCCCGCCGCGAGGTGGCGCGCTTCGTCCCGCCCGGGGCGAAGGCAGCCGTCATCGTCACGCAGGGATCGATCGAGCGGGCGGGCTGGGTCGAGGGCGTCGATCCGGGCCTGCCGGCGCACGTCTGCCGCATCCCCGACGGGGAGGACGCCAAGACCCTCGCCACCGTCGAGACGGTCGCCCGCTTCTGCGCCCAGGCCGGGCTGTCGAGAGCCGACGTCATCGTCGCCATCGGAGGTGGCATCGTCACCGACGTGGCGGGGTTCGCGGCCGCGAGCTACCACCGGGGCACGGCCTACATCAACGTGGCCACGTCGCTCCTGGCGCAGGTCGACGCCGCCATCGGCGGCAAGACGGGCGTCAACCTCCCCGAGGGCAAGAACCTCGTCGGCGCCTTCTGGCAGCCCAATGCCGTGCTCTGCGACACCGAGACGCTGTCGTCGCTGCCGCCGCGCGAATGGGCGTGCGGCCGAGGTGAGATCGCCAAGTACGCCTTTCTCGGCGACGCCCCGGCGGCGGACCAGCCGATCGAGGAGCAGGTGACGCGGTGCGCCGGCATCAAGGCGGCCGTCGTGGCCGAGGACGAACGAGAGGGCGGGCGCCGCATGATCCTCAACTATGGCCACACCCTGGCCCACGCCCTGGAAGGCGCCGCCCTCGTCGAGCACCCGGACTGGGACCTGCGCCATGGCGAAGCCGTGGCCATCGGGATCCTGTTCGCCGCGCTGTTGGCTGAGCGGCTCGGGCGGATCGACGGCGCGCGCGTGGCGGAGCACCGCCGCGTCATCGGGAGCTTCGACCTGCCCACCGACCTCCCGGCGGGGGCTGAGGCCGGAGAGCTCGTCGCCTTCATGGGGAGGGACAAGAAGGCCCAGCAGGACCTGACGTTCGTCCTCGACGGACCGAACGGGGTCGAACCCGTGCGCGGCGTGGCCGTCACCGACGTGGTCGCTACCCTGGCTGCCATGGGTGCGCGCACGTGAGCCTGGTCCTCCTGTTGTCGGGGCCCAACCTGAACCTGTTGGGCGAGCGCGAGCCGGCTGTCTACGGCACGGCGACGCTGGCCGAGCACGTGATCCGTGCCGAGGCGACCGCCGCCCGCCTCGGCCTCGAGCTCGAACATCGTCAGTCCAACCACGAGGGTGATCTGGTCGAAGCGGTCCACGGTGCCCGCGGCAGAGCGGATGCGCTGGTGGTCAACGCCGGCGCACTGAGCCACACCTCGTGGTCGTTGCACGATGCCCTCGCCGCCTTCGAGGGGCCCGTCGTCGAGCTGCACCTGTCCAACCCAGCTCCGCGCGAGCCCTTTCGCCACACGTCGGTGGTCGCCCCCGTGTCGTCGGGGGTCATCGCCGGCTTTGGCGGGCTCGGTTACGAGCTCGCGATTGAGGCCACGGCCGCACTCTTGAAGGGAACCTGAGCCACATGACGACCACCGCACGCGCCAACCCCTACGTGCCCGCCACGGCACCCCTCCCGCCCATCACGGTGACCGGACGGCTCGACCGCTTGCGCTCCGCTTTCGACGAGCACGAGATCGATGCGCTGGTGGTGACGACGCTGCCGAACGTGCGCTACCTCACCGGGTTCACCGGTTCGGCCGCCGTGTTGACGGTCACGCGCGACGTGGCGCTGCTGACGACCGACGGCCGCTACCGCACGCAGTCGGCCGAGCAGGTGGACCAGGCCGGTGCGGGCGGCCAGGTCGACATCGTCATCGGGGCCGGAGCCGAACAGCGCCAGGCCGCCGAGTCCGCCCTCGATGCGACCGGCATCGGCCGCATCGGTCTGGAAGCGACCAACGTCACCTGGAGCGGCCAGCGCAGCTGGGCCGACAGCCTCGGCGGCGACAGGCTCGTCGCCATCACCAATGCCGTCGAGACCTTGCGTGAGCGCAAGGACGCCGCCGAGATCGCCCGCATGGAGCGCGCCGCCGCCATCGCCGACGCCGCGCTGTTCGAGGTGCTGCCGCTCATGAGCCAGGGGGTCTCCGAGGAGCACTTCGCCCTGGCGCTCGATACCGCCATGCGACAGGGCGGAGCCGAGAGCACCGCGTTCGAGACGATCGTGGCGGCCGGCGAGAACTCAGCCAAGCCCCATCACCACCCGGGTTCCCGGACGATCAACGGCGGTGATCCTGTCGTGGTCGACTTCGGCGCCACGTTCGAGGGGTACCGCTCCGACATGACCCGCACCTTCTGCGTCGATGCGCAACCCGAGGGCGAGCTGGCACGCATCTTCGATGTGGTCCAGACGTCGCAGGCCGCCGGCGCCGCCGCCGTGCGTCCGGGCGTCTCGGCGAAGGACGTCGACGACGTCTGCCGCCGCATCATCGCCGACGCCGGCTGGGCCGAGCGCTTCGAGCACGGCACGGGTCACGGGGTCGGCCTCGATATCCACGAGGCCCCGACGGTGAGTCAATTGGGCACTGCTATCCTCGCACCCGGCTTCGTCGTCACCGTCGAGCCCGGTGTCTATGTTCCCGGGCACGGCGGCGTCCGCGTCGAGGACACGCTCGTGGTGACCGAGGACGGCGCCCGCCCCCTGACCCGATTCACAAAGGACATCCATGGCAGTCTCGACCAATGACCTGAAGAACGGCATGAGCCTGGACCTCCCCGAGGGCCTGTTCAGCGTCGTCGAGTTCCAACACGTCAAGCCCGGCAAAGGTGGCGCGTTCGTGCGCACCAAGCTCAAGAACGTCCGGAGCGGTGCCGTGATCGAGCGCACCTACCGCGCCGACGAGAAGCTCGAGCAGGCGATCATCGACAAGCGGGACATGCAGTTCCTCTACCGGGACGGCACCGACTACGTCTTCATGGACACCACGAGTTACGAGCAGTTGCAGGTGTCGCCCGATGCGCTCGGCGAGGCGCCGCACTACCTCAAAGAAGGCGACGCGGCGAACGTGCAGATGTACAACGCCGAGATCGTCGGCGTGGAGTTGCCGGCCGCCGTCGAGCTGACCGTGACCGAGACCGAGCCCGGCATGCAGGGCGACCGTGTCTCGGGCGCCCGCAAGCCCGCCACGCTGCAGACCGGCCACGTCGTCCAGGTCCCGCTCTTCGTGAACATCGGGGACGTGATCAAGGTCGACACTCGCTCCGGCGAGTACCTGACCCGGGCCTGACGGCCCGGCCGCCCCGCCGTCCGACTGCAGCCGCCGGCCGAGGACGGGACGAGGATCGCCGATGACCGACGCCGCTCCCCGCCATCAGCAACGCGAACGCGCGCTCTCACTGCTCTACGAGGCCGAGCTCAAGGGCGAAGGGCCACTGCAGGTGGTCGACGGGCTGCCCGTTGCCCCCGATCCCTACGTCCGGACGCTGGTGGGCAATGCCGTGGCGACCCGCGCCGAGGCCGATAGGCGGATCGCCGGCGCGTCGGTGGGCTGGCCGCTCGAGCGCATGGCCGTCATCGACCGCATTGTCCTGCGGCTCGCCGTCGCCGAACTGCTCGACCCCGACGGCCCGCCTACGGCGGTCGTCATCGACGAGGCCGTTGAGCTGGCCAAGGCGTATTCGACCGACGAGTCGGGCCGCTTCGTCAATGGGATCCTGGGCACCATCGCCGGCGAACTCGAGCCGGGACCGACGCCCCCGCCGTAGCGGGACGGCGCTCGTTTTGTCGGGGAGCGCCCGGGCCCGAAGCCGGTCCGTGGCGCGGGAACGGGCGCGCTAGAGTTTCGGTCTGACCGTGAAGTGAGTCCCGTGAGGCTCACACGGCAGGAGGAGCAGTGGCCGAACGCGAACGCAGTCAGTACGCGACCCCTCGGGGGCGTGTTCGTGGCCCACTCCCAGGTCCTGACCTCTGCCGACGTCCTGCGCGCCCTGACCCGGATGGCGCATGAGGTGGTCGAGCGCAACGGGGGAGTTGACGACGTCGTGCTCGTTGGGTTGCAGACGGGCGGCGTGCCGCTGGCGGCGAAGATGGCCGAGATCCTCCGCCAGATTGAAGGGGCCGACCGGCTGGACGTCGGGAGCCTCGACGTCGCCTTCTACCGGGACGACATCGGCCTGCGCCCCGTGCTTCCCGAGGCCGTGACGGACATCCCGGTCGACTTGGCCGGCAAGGTGGTGATCCTCGTCGACGACGTGCTCTTCACCGGTCGCACCATTCGGGCCGCGCTCAACGCGCTGAACGACTTCGGCCGGGCCCGCTCCATTCAGCTCGCCGTCATGGTGGATCGCGGCCATCGCGAACTGCCGATCCGACCCGACTACGTGGGAAAGAACCTTCCCACCAGGCGCGAGGAGATGGTCGACGTGGGCGAGGACGGCGTGTACATCGGGAGCCTGGAGGACAAGTGACCGGGACCCAGCACCTGCTCTCGGTCGCCGACCTCGATGCCAACGGCATCGCCGAGGTCCTGCGGGTCGCCGAGGCCTTCGCCGAGGTGGAGCGCCGCTCGGTGCCCAAGGTCCCGACCCTGCGCGGCAAGGTCGTGGCGACCCTCTTCTTCGAGGAGTCGACACGCACCCGCCTCTCCTTCGAGACGGCGGCCAAGCGCCTGTCGGCCGACGTGCTCTCGCTGGCCGTCGCCAACTCCTCGGTCAAGAAGGGTGAGAGCCTGCGCGACACCGTCGAGACGGTCGAGGCGATGGGCATCGATGCCGTCATCATCCGCCATTCGTCGGCCGGAGCGCCCCACCAGGTGGCGCGCTGGGTGGAGCGGGCCCACGTGGTCAACGCCGGCGACGGCTGGCACGAGCACCCCACACAGGCGCTGCTCGACTGCTTCACCGTGCGCCAGGTGCTGGCCGAGCGCAAGGGCGCCGCGCCCGGTGAGCTCGGTATCGCCTGCTTCGAAGGTCTGCGCGTCCTGATCGTCGGCGATGTCCGCCACAGCCGGGTGGCCCGCTCCGAGGTGCTGGCCTACACGGCTCTGGGAGCGCACGTCACGCTGGCCGCACCCGGGAGCCTGCTCCCACCCTCTCTCGAGGGGTGGCCGGTCGAGGTCGCTGCCGACCTCGATGCCGCGCTCGGCGACACGGACGTGGTCTCCCTCCTGCGTCTCCAAGCCGAGCGGGGGAGCGGGTCGTTCGTTCCGAGCCTGCGCGAGTACACGGCCCGATGGGGCCTCACGGCGCGGCGGGCCGAGCGCCTGGCCGAGCACGCCATCGTGACGCATCCGGGCCCGATGGTGCGCGGCGTCGAGATCGCCTCGGACGTGGCCGATCTGCCGCGGACCGTGGTCACCCAGCAGGTGGCCAACGGCGTGGCCGTGCGCATGGCCATCCTCTTCCTCCTGCTCGGCGGCGAGCTGCCGGTCATCGGGGAGGTGCCGGCCGTTGCCTGAGCTCACCCTCGTCATCCGCGGCGGCACCGTGGTCGGGTCGGACGGCCTGGTCCGGGGCGACGTCGCTGTCCGCGGCGCCGAGATCGTCGCCGTGGGCGAGTCGCTCGACGTCCCGACCGGCGCGGCAGGTGCTCGATGCCGGCGGCTGCCTCGTCGGGCCGGGCCTCGTTGATCTGCACACCCACCTGCGCCAGCCCGGGCGCGAGGAGGCTGAGACGATCGAGACAGGTGCCCGGGCTGCCGCCCTCGGTGGCTTCACCGCGATCGTGGCCATGCCGAACACCGAGCCGGCGATCGACTCGGCGGGCGTGGCGGCAGAGGTGCTCGCCCTCGGGGCCGGCTGTACGGCTGACGTCGCGGTCGCGGGTGCGATCACGGTGGGACGGGCCGGTGTGGCGCTGGCACCACTCGGCGAGCTGGCCGAGCTCGGCGTCACCTTGTTCACCGACGACGGCGCCGGCGTGCAGGATGGCGCGCTCGATGCGGCGGGCGCTCGACTACGCCAAGGGCCTCGGCGTGACGCTGGCGCAGCACTGCGAGGACAACTGCCTGGCCGCCGGCGGCGCCATGCACGAAGGATCCTGGTCGAGCCGGCTCGGCATCCCCGGCATCCCGGCGGCGGCCGAGGAGGCCATGGTGGCGCGCGACATCGCGCTCTTGCCGTCTCACCGGCGCTCCCGTGCATTTCCTGCACATGTCCACCGCCGGGTCCGTCGACCTGATCCGCCGGGCCAAGGAGGAGGGGTTGGCTGTGACGGCGGAGGCGGCCCCGCATCACATGCTGCTCACCCACGCCCTCGTGGCCGGGTACGACCCGGTGTTCAAGGTCAACCCACCCCTGCGCACCGACGACGATGTGGCGGCGGTGATCGTGGGGTTGTGCGACGGGACCATTGATGCGGTGGCGACGGACCACGCGCCCCACGCGCCCGAGACCAAGGACCTCCCCTTCACGCAGGCGCCGCCCGGCATGCTCGGCCTGCAGACAGCGCTGCCCATTGCCTGGGAGCTCCTCTCACCCCAGGTGGGGCCGGCGCGGGTGTTCGCCCTCCTGAGTGCCCAACCCGCTGTGATCGCCAAGCTGACGGCGACGGACCGGCGCGCCGGTGGCCACAGCGCGCAGGGCGGCCCCGTCGAGGTAGGTGCCACGGCCAACCTGTGCGTCTTCGACCCATCCGCCATGACCGTGGTTGATCCGGCCGCACTGGCCAGCCGCAGCCGCAACACGCCCTACGCGGGCCGGTCCTTCACCGGGGCGGTGCGCCACACGGTGCGGGCCGGCGAAGCGGTCGTGATCGACGCGGCGGCGCAACGGTGAGCGAGGGGCACCGCGACACGTTCGGCGACCGGCCTGCCGCGCGCTTGGTGACCGCGGACGGGAGTGTCTTCTGCGGTGAAGCGGCCGGCGCCACCGTGCCGGTGGCGACGGGCGAGCTCGTCTTCAACACCGCCATGAGCGGCTATCAGGAGGTGATCACGGACCCGTCCTATGCCGGCCAGATCATCGCCTTCACCAGCACGCACATCGGGAACTACGGCACCAACGCCGCCGACGACGAGGCAGCCACGCCGTACTGCCGCGGGATCGTGGTGTGCGACCTGGCCGACGAGCCGTCGAACTGGCGGGCCACCGAGGCGCTCGAGCCGTTTCTCCGCCGCCATGGCGTCCCGGCCCTGACCGGTGTCGACACCCGGCGCCTGGCCCGCCACGTCCGCCAGGCGGGCGCCGTGCCCTGTGCCTTCGGGACAGCGCCCGAGGCCGAGCTGCGCGCCGCTGCGGCGGCCGCTGTCGGGACCGACGGGCTCGACCTGGTGTCCGGCGTCACCACCACGGAGCCGAGCACCCACGCGGGGACGGGGGACGGCGCGACGAGCGGGCTGCGCGTCGTGGTCTACGACTTCGGTGTGAAGACGACCATGGTGCAGCTCCTCACCACGCTGGGTACCGTCACCGTGGTGCCCGCCGGCACCACGGCCGAGGACGTGCGGGCGCTCGAGCCCGACGGGGTGTTCCTCTCCAACGGGCCGGGCGACCCTGCCGCGCTGCCCGGCCCGACGGCCGCCATCGCCGACCTCGTCGGGCGCGTGCCGATCTTCGGCATCTGCCTCGGCCACCAGCTCCTGGCCACGGCACTGGGCGGATCGACCTACAAGTTGCCCTTCGGGCACCATGGCGCCAACCATCCGGTGCAGCGCCTCGAGACGGGTGTGGTCGAGATCACCAGCCAAAATCACAACTACGCGGTGGCCGCCGGTTCCATCCCCGATGCCGAGACGACCCACGTCAATCTCAACGACGGGGTGATCGAAGGATTCCGCTCGCGCAAGGCACCTGCGTTCTCGGTGCAGTACCACCCCGAGGCCGCACCCGGCCCGCACGATGCGCGCTACCTCTTCGGCGCGTTCCGCGAGCTCATCCAAGCCCATCCCACCCGTTCGGCCGGCGCCGGCGCCGGCCCGCGTTAGGCGCGGTCGGAGAGCATCCCATGCCGCGTCGCGACGACCTGCACTCCATCCTCGTCATCGGCTCGGGCCCGATCGTCATCGGTCAGGCCTGCGAGTTCGACTACTCGGGTACGCAGGCCTGCCGCGTCCTGGCCGACGAGGGGTACCGGGTGATCCTGGCCAACTCGAACCCGGCCACCATCATGACGGACCCCGCCACGGCGGACCGGACCTATATCGAGCCGCTCGACCCCGAGGTGCTCACGGCCATCATCGACAAGGAACGGCCGGACGCCCTGCTGCCGACCCTCGGTGGGCAGACCGCGCTCAACCTCACCATGCAGCTGGTCGAGCGGGGTGTCCTGGAACGCTACGGCGTGGAGGTGATCGGGGCCCGGCCCGACGCCATCTCCACGGCGGAGGACAGGGACCGCTTCAAGGCCGCCATGGAGGACATCGGCCTCGAGGTGCCCCGTTCGGGCTTCGCCCATTCGCTCGAGGAGGCGGAGGAGATCGCCGCCGAAATCGGGTTCCCCATCATGGTGCGCCCGAGCTTCATTCTCGGGGGCAAGGGGACGGGGATCGCCGAGAACGCATCCCAGTTCGGCCACCTCGCCGCCGAAGGCCTGGCAGCTAGCCCGGTCGGCCAGATCCTGGTGGAGAAGTCGATCGCCGGTTGGAAGGAGTATGAGCTCGAGGTGATGCGCGACGCGGCGGACAACTGCGTCGTCGTCTGCTCCATCGAGAATTTCGACCCGATGGGCGTCCACACAGGCGACTCCATCACGGTGGCGCCCGCGCAGACCCTGACCGACGTGGAGTATCAGGCCATGCGCGACGACGCCTTTGCCTGTCTGCGCCGGGTCGGTGTCGAGACGGGCGGCTCCAACGTGCAGTTCGCCGTGGAACCGTCGACGGGCCGGCGAGTCATCATCGAAATGAACCCGCGGGTGTCTCGCTCGTCGGCGCTCGCCTCGAAGGCGACGGGGTTCCCCATTGCAAAGATCGCGGCGCGTCTGGCCGTCGGCTACCTGCTCAACGAGATCCCCAACGACATCACGAAGGCGACGCCGGCGTCGTTCGAGCCGACCATCGACTACGTCGTCACCAAAGTGCCGCGCTGGGCCTTCGAGAAGCTGCCCGGTGCCGACGGGCGCCTCGGGACTCGCATGCAATCGGTCGGCGAGGTGATGGCCATCGGCCGCACCTTCTGCGAATCGCTCCAGAAGGCCCTGCGCTCGCTCGAGCAGGGCCGGGCTGGACTCAACGCCGACCCGGGCGAGGCGGCGCTCGACTCGTACACCGACGAGGAGCTCTTCGCACGGGTCGCCGTCGCCACACCCGAGCGGATCTTCGAGCTGGAGGCGACACTGCGACGTGGCGTCGGGGTCGACGCCGTGGTGGCACGCACGGGCATCGATCCCTGGTTCGTGCGCCAGGTGGCGCGCATCACGTCGGAGCGCCACCGCATCGCTGCTGCTGCCTCCCTCGGTCCGGCCGACTTGCGCCGGGCAAAGCGGCTCGGTTTCTCGGACGCGCAGCTGGCCTACCTGCGCGGGACCACCGAAACGGACATCCGATCGGATCGGTTGGAGCACGGTGTGCGCGCCACCTACAAGACGGTGGACACCTGTGCCGCCGAGTTCGAGGCATTCACGCCCTACCACTACGCAACCTACGAGGAAGAGGACGAGGTCCGGGCGTCCGACCGGACCCGCGTCATCATCCTCGGTTCGGGTCCGAACCGGATCGGGCAGGGGATCGAGTTCGACTACTGCTGCGTGCACGCTTCAATGTCGCTACGCGATGCCGGCTACGAGACCGTCATGGTCAACTGCAATCCCGAGACCGTCTCGACGGACTACGACACGTCGGACCGCCTCTACTTCGAGCCGCTGACCGATGAAGACGTGGCCAACGTGCTCAACGCCGAGATGGCCGCCGGCGGGAAGGTGGCGGGCGTCATCGTCTCGCTCGGTGGACAGACGCCCTTGAAGCTGGCCGGCTCTCTCCCACCCGAGCTGGTGTTAGGCACGAGCCCGGCTTCCATCGACCTGGCCGAGGACCGTGAGCGCTGGAACGCGCTGTGCCACGAGTTGGGGATTCCGCAACCGCCGGGCGGGACGGCCACCAGTGCCTCCGAAGCGCTGGGCATCGCTGGAAAGGTCGGATACCCGGTCCTCCTCCGGCCGAGCTACGTGCTCGGCGGTCGCGCCATGGAGATCGTCTATGACGACGACGGGGTGCGCCGTGTCATCCAATCGATGACCACCGGCGCCCTGGCCCGCGAGGGTGGTGTCACCGCCGACCGGCCGGTCCTCGTGGACCGCTTCTTGGAGGATGCGGTCGAGGTTGACGTCGACGCCGTGCGCGACAACACCGGCGAAGTCCTGATCGCCGGTGTGATGGAGCACGTCGAGGAGGCCGGCGTGCACTCGGGCGACTCCGCCTGTGCGCTACCACCGCAGACGCTTCGCCCCGAGGTGATCGACCAGCTGGAGCGCCACACGCGGGCTCTGGCCGAATCACTCGACGTGTGCGGGTTGATCAACGTGCAGTATGCCGTGAAGGACGGGCAGGTCTACGTGCTCGAGGCGAACCCTCGGGCCAGCCGGACCGTCCCTTTCGTGGCCAAGGCCACCGGGGTGCCTTTGGCCATGGTGGCGGCGCGGGTGATGGTCGGTCAGACCCTGGCCGACCTGCGCGACGAGGGCCTCATCGCACCCGATGTCGTCGGCCGGGTGCCGGTGCTCGACCACGTCAGCGTCAAGGAGGCGGTCCTGCCCTTCGACCGCTTTCCGGGGGTCGACACGTTGCTCGGCCCCGAAATGCGCTCGACCGGCGAGGTCATGGGCGTCGACAGCACGTTCGGTCTTGCCTTCGCCAAGAGCCAGATGGCCTCGGGGACGCGGCTGCCCGACTCCGGCACCGTGTTCCTTTCGCTGGCCGATCGCGACAAGCCGGCCGGGTTGGAGGTGGCACGCGCCTTCAGCGATCTCGGGTTCTCCATCGCGGCGACGCTGGGGACGGCGGGCTATCTGCGCTCCGAGGGTGTCGTGGTCGACACCCTGGTGGCGAAGGTGGGGGAGGAGGGCGTCGCCTCCGACGCCGTCGAGCTCATCGCGCAGGGCAAGGTGCAGCTGGTCGTCAATACGCCGCGCGGCCTGGGCCCGCGGGCCGATGGTCAACACATCCGTACGGCGTCGGTGGTCCACAAGGTGCCGTGCCTGACCACCCTGGCGGCGGCGCGGGCTGCTGCGGCGGGTATTGCCGATGCGCGCTCGCATCCGCTCGAGGTACGGGCGCTGCAGGATCTCCATCCGGAGAGAGGGGAGAGGTCACAGTGACGGCGGCTCCCGCGGCGCGCCGGGCGGCCACGCTCACCACGTCCGTCGGGAGCCTCCGACTGGCCAATCCGGTCCTGACCGCGTCGGGAACGTCCGGTCACGGGACCGAGCTGGCCGAGTACGGCGCGCTGGGAGACCTCGGCGCCGTGGTGGTCAAGTCGCTCTCGGTCGACCCGTGGCCCGGGAACCCGCCGCCGAGGGTGCACGAGGTTGGTGTCGGCATGCTCAACAGCGTCGGGCTGCAGGGACCCGGGCTGGCGGCCTGGGTGCATGACGACCTGCCGGCGCTGGCGGACGCTGGCGCGCGTGTCATCGTCAGCATCTGGGGCCGTTCGGTTGCGGACTTCGCCCGGGCCGCCGCAATGGTGGCCGACGCGGCGGCGTCGCCAGCGGGCTCGTGCATCGGCGCCCTCGAAGTCAACGTGAGCTGTCCCAACGTGGAGGACCGCGCTCGGATGTTCGCCCACTCGGCGGACGCAACGGCCCGCGTGCTCGAAGCCACTGCCTGCGGTGTTCCGCGCTGGGCCAAGCTGAGCCCGAACGTGCCCGACCTCGTCGAGATCGCCACCGGTGCGGTCGAGGGAGGTGCGGACGGGCTGACGCTGGTCAACACTTTGCTCGGCCTGGCCCTCGACCTCGAGTCCGGCGGTCCGGTGCTCGGGGCGGGCGGGGGCGGCCTCTCGGGTGGAGCGGTACACCCGGTGGCTGTCCGGGCGGTGTGGGAATGCCGGGCTGCGTTCCCGGACCTGCCCATCGTCGGCGTCGGCGGAGTGTTCTCGGGCGATGACGCCGTCGAACTGCTGCTGGCGGGGGCCGACGCCGTCCAGGTGGGAACCGCCACCTTCCGCGACCCCCGGGCCCCGTGGAAGGTGCTCGACCAGCTGGCGCGCTGGTGTGGCCGCCACGGCTCGACGGTGGAGGGCATTCGCCAGCGGGTGCGGGATCGTGTCGGGCCACCGACGACCACAACGACGCCGACAGTACCGACAGCGCCGACAGCGCCGACAGCGAGGTCAACCGGCGCGCCCGGCGCCGGGGCACGGGCAAGGAGGACGTGATGGCCGACAGCTTCGGCGACCGGGTGGCCGCTGCCACCGCGACGACGGGACCGCTCTGCGCGGGGATCGATCCCTCCTCGGCGCTGCTGGCGTCGTGGCGGCTGTCCGACGATGCCGACGGACTGCGCGCCTTCGCCGCGACGTGCGTCGATGCCTTCGCCGGCGTCGTCGCCGTGGTCAAGCCCCAGGTCGCCTTCTTCGAGCGGCACGGCTCGGCCGGGTTGGCCGAGCTCGAGCGGTTGATCGCGGCCGCGACCGCTGCCGGTCTCATCGTCATCGCGGACGCCAAGCGTGGGGACATCGACTCAACCGCCTCCGCCTATGCCGACGCCTGGTTGGGTGACGCCAGTCCGCTGGCCGCCGACGCCGTGACGGCCCATCCCTATCTGGGCCTCGGGGCCCTGGAGCCTTTGATCCAGCTCGGCGGGTCCAACGGGCGTGGCGTCCTTGTGGTGGCCCGGAGCTCGAACCCCGAGGGACGGGGTCTCCAGCAGGCCGTCACCGCCGGGGGGCCTGCCGTCGAGGACCTGCTCCTGTCCGAGATCGCCGAGCGCAACGGCTCGCCCGACGTGCCCTCCGGCACCGTCGGCGCCGTCATCGGGGCGACCCTGGAGCCGTCGCGGTTCGCGTTGTCCCAGCTCGGAGGCGTGATTCTGGCTCCCGGACTGGGCGCCCAGGGGGCCAGACCGGCCGACGTGGCCATCCGATTCGCCGGTTGCCGGCCCGGCACGGTGCTGCCGAGCAGCTCCCGGGGCCTCTTGACCGAGGGTCCAGATGTCGCCGCCCTGCGTGCTGCCGCACGCTCGCTGAACCGCGAGTTGGCGGCGGCGATGGGCTGAAGAGGGAAAATGGGTATGAACGGCCCTGGCTGAGGCGCTATGGTCTCGCCATGCCGCAACCTCCCGCACTCACTCCAGAGCAGCGCGCCGCTGCGCTCGAAAAGGCTGCCAAGGTTCGCCGTGAGCGGGCCGAGGTCAAGGACAAGCTCAAGATGGGCAACCTCTCGTTGGCGGACCTCCTGCAGGAGGCGGACTCCAACGAGACCATCGGCAAAATGAAGGTGGTGTCGGTTCTCGAGTCCCTGCCCGGTCTGGGCAAGGTCAAGGCCCGCCGCTTGATGGAGACCGTCGGCATCAGCGACAGCCGTCGGCTCCAGGGGCTCGGCGCCAAACAGCGCGAAGCGCTGCTCAAAGAGACTGCGCGCTGAACCCACCATCGAGCAGCCGCACATCTTCGTCCTCATCGGCCCTGGTGGGGCCGGCAAGGGGACGCTGGCGGCAGCGCTGACCGCACAGGATCCGACGCTCTGGCTCAGCCGGAGCTGGACGACACGCAACCCGCGGCCAGGCGAGGAGGCGCGTCACGCCTACGTCTTCGTGGACCGGCCAACCTTCGAAGCCGCTATCGCACAGGGCGGGTTCTTCGAGTGGGCCGAGTTCCTCGACTATCTCATGGGGACGCCCATCCCCGATCCGCCGGCGGGCAGCGATGTCCTGCTCGAGATCGACGTGCAAGGGGCAGAACAAGTGCTGGCCCAACGCCCCGACGCGACCGTGATCCTGTTGCTCCCTCCCTCGCCCGAGGTGCAGGCCGAACGGCTGGCGGCGCGGGGTGACGACGAGGCCCACATCCGCCGCCGGGTCGAGCTGGGTCGAGCAGAGGTGGCGCGGGGAAGCGAAATTGCAGCTCACACGGTCGTCAACGACGACCTTGCTCAGGCCCTGGCCGAACTGACGGCTATAGTTGACCGGACTCGATCGGCTGCCCCCTGCGCCGCGAACCCGGAGGAATCCTGATGGCCCAAGGCCGCCACACGCTCATGGACCCACCCATCGAAGAGCTGCTCGACAAGGTGGACTCCAAGTTCACCCTGGTCGCGCTGGGCTCGGCCCGCGCCCGCCAGGTGAACTCGTACTACAACAGCCTCGGCGAGGGCCTGGGCAAGGTCGTGCCGCCCCAGGTGGCCTCGGTGTCGGGCAAGCCGGTGTCCATCGCGTTCGAGGAGATCGCGGCCGGAAAGGCCACCTTCACCCGGCCCGATCCCGAGGAAGAAGCCGCCCTGGCCGCAGCCCTCGCCGATGCGGCCGAGGCCGGTCTTCTCGGCGAGGACGAGAGCGCCGAGGCGCTGCTCGGCACGGCCGAGACCGCCGACGTCATTGAAGTCCTCGACGTCGGGGGCGACGACCCGGCTGCGAGCTAGGCGCGACGGTCGGGTTCGGCGAGCGGCGCCGATGGCTGGAAACCCTGGGAGCGAGGATCCACCCGTGCGCACTGACCGGTCCCATGACGCGCCCCGCGTCGTCCTGGGTGTCTGCGGTGGGATCGCCGCCTACAAGGCCGTCGAGGTCTGCCGGCAGCTGGTCGACGCCGGCGTGCACGTGAGCCCCGTCCTCACCGAAGAGGCCACCCGCTTCGTCGGCGCAGTGACCTTCTCCGCGTTGGCCTCCGAGCCGGTGCAGACGTCCCTGTGGGACGAGGGCTCGCCGATTCCCCATACCAAGCTGGGACAGCGGGCGGATCTGGTCGTGGTCGTCCCGGCCACCGCGCACACGCTCGCCCGGTATGCGGCCGGACTGTCCGACGACCTTCTCTGCGCCACGCTCCTCGCCACCCGGGCTCCGGTGATCGTCTGTCCGGCCATGCACACAGAGATGTGGGAACACGCGTCGGTGCGCGAGAACCTGTCGACACTCGAGCGCCGTGGCGTCGAGATCGTCCCGCCCGAGTCCGGGCGTCTCGCCGGTGGAGACGCCGGCGAGGGCCGGTTGGCCGACCCGGGCGTGATCGTCGCTCGCGTGCTTGAGCGGCTCGGCCGCGCCACGCGGCGCGACCTGCACGGCCTTCGGATCGCGGTCAGTGCCGGCGGCACCCGCGAGCCGCTCGATCCGGTGCGCTTCATCACCAACCGTTCGTCGGGCAAGCAGGGGCATGCACTCGCCGTGGCGGCGGCGCGTCGCGGTGCGTCCGTGACGCTCGTGACATCCTCGCCGCTGGCGCTCCCGCCCGACGTCGTGCCGATGGTGACGCGGATCGACGTCGAGACGGCGGCCGACATGGAGCACGCGGTCGGTGCCGCCGCAGAAGGTGCCGACGTGGTCGTGATGGCGGCGGCCGTCGCGGACTTCCGCCCGAAGCGCTCGGCGGCCCGGAAGCTCTCCAAGGATGAGGGCGTGCCCGAGCTCGTCCTCGAGCCCACACCTGACATCCTCGCCGGCCTGGCGGCGCGCCGGGCTCCGGGCCAGATTCTGGTCGGCTTCGCGGCGGAAACCCATGATGCGCTCGAGAGGGGCAGTCGCAAGCTGGCCCGCAAGGGCGTGGACCTGCTCGTCGTGAACGACGTGTCCGCTCCAGGAGCGGGGTTCGATCACGATACGAACGCGGTCGTCGTCCTCGACTCGGGCGGCGCCAGCCAAGAAATCCCACTGACCTCCAAGGATGCAGTGGCACATGCTGTATTGGATAGTGTCCTCGCCCACTACAACGAGAAGCGGAGCACCACGTGAGAACCACATTCACCTCGGAATCGGTCACCGAGGGCCACCCGGACAAAATGGCGGACCAGGTCTCAGATGCCGTCCTCGACGCCATGCTCGACGGCGACGCGGCCAGCCGTGTCGCCTGCGAGACGCTCCTCACCACCGGCCTCGTGGTGGTGGCCGGTGAGGTGACGACGTCGACCTACGTCGACATCCCCGCGTTGGTGCGCGAGACGGTGTGCGACATCGGCTACGACGACGACGCCTACGGATTCAACGGGAACACCTGTGGTGTGCTGGTGTCGCTCGATGCGCAGTCACCCGACATCGCCCAGGGGGTCGACGACTCGTTCGAGCTGCGCAGCGGCAAGGCCGGCGAGGACGTGCTCAACGCGCAGGGCGCCGGGGACCAGGGCATGATGTTCGGCTACGCCTGCGACGAGACGCCCGACCTCATGCCGCTCCCGATCTGGCTGTCGCACCGCCTCTCGGAGCGTCTGGCGCAGGTACGTCGGGCTGCCACCGTGCCGTATCTGCGTCCCGACGGCAAGACCCAGGTCTCGGTGGTCTACGAGGACGGGCGCCCCGTCCGCATCGATACCGTGCTCATCTCGACCCAGCACGCCGGGGGCATCGACCTCGAGGAGCAGCTCCGCCCGGACCTGACCGAGCACGTCATCAACCCGCTCCTGCCGACGGATCTCGACACTGAGGGGTTGCGCATCTTCGTGAACCCGACGGGAATCTTCGAACTGGGTGGACCCCACGCCGATACCGGGCTGACGGGCCGCAAGATCATCGTGGACACCTACGGCGGCATGGCCCGGCACGGCGGGGGCGCCTTCTCGGGCAAGGACCCCTCGAAGGTGGACCGCTCGGCCGCGTACGCGGCACGCTGGGTGGCCAAGCACGTGGTGGCGGCGGGAGCCGCCAGGCGCTGCGAGGTCCAGGTCGCCTACGCCATCGGTGTGGCGCACCCGGTGTCGCTCCTCGTCGAGACCTTCGGCACCGAGACCGTCGACCCCGAGAAGATTGCGGCAGCGGTGCGCGAACTGTTCGATCTGCGTCCCGCCGCTATCGGTCGCGACCTCGACCTGCGGCGCCCGATCTACAAGAAGACGGCCGCCTACGGGCACTTCGGTCGTTCGGAGAAGGAGTTCACGTGGGAGGCCACGCCGCGCGTGGACGACCTGCGGACCGCCTTGGGGCTCTGAGCGCGCAACCGCTCCCCTGAGGGGGGCGTGCATCCGTTGGCCGTGACCGACCCCGCCACGATGGACGGTCCGCCGGAGCGGGTCGCCAGGGTGGTGCGCGTCCGCACCGAGGTGGCCGCCGTGGTCAAGACGTTCGACTACGCGGTACCACCGACGTGGCGCAACGACATCGAGGTCGGCACCCGGGTGCGCGCGCCGTTGCACGGGCGGAGTGTGCAGGGGTGGGTCGTCGACGACGAGGCCGGGACGCCGTCGGACGTCGCCGTGCTGCCGCTGAAGGCGTGGTTGGGATGGGGGCCGCCCGCCACGCTCGTCGACCTGGCCGACTGGGCGGCATGGCGATGGGCCGGACCGCCCGCGTTCTTCTTGCGCACCGCGTCGCCGGCGACCATCGTGCGCTCGCTGCCGCCCGCGCCGCCATGGCCCGAGCCCGACCATGGCGCGCCGACGTCGCCCCTCGACGTCGCCCTCGACCTGGCGCACGCCGGGGTTGCGGTGGTGCGACAGCCGCCGCTGACCGATCCGATCGACCTGGTGCTGGCGGTCGTCGGGGACGCCGGCGTGCGCGCCCGCCAAGGGAGCGTGCTTGTCCTCGTCCCGTCGTCAGGGTGGGCGCAGCGGCTCACGGGCCGACTGCTCCGGCGCGGCTGCCCGACGGCAACCACCTGGGAGCAGGCGCGGGCGGGCTGGCCCGTCGTCGTCGGGAGCCGCGCCGCCGCCTGGTCCCCGGTCCCCCGCCTGGCCGCCGTGGTCCTGCTCGACGCGCACGACGAGGCGTACCGGGAGGAGAGCGCCCCGACGTACAGCGCGCTGGACGTGCTGATGGAGCGGGCCCGTCGTGACGGTGCGCCCTGTGTCGTCGCCTCCCCGGTGCCGCCGGTGGCGCTGGCGGCGCGGACGGATCTCCGCACCGTCGCACCGTCGCGCCCCGAGGAGCGCGCGGGTTGGCCGGTCCTCGAACGGGTCGACCGCCGGGGTGCCGACCCGCGAAGCGGCATGTTCTCAGAAGAGTTCGTCCGCTTGGCCCGCTCTGTCCTCGACGAGTCAGCGGCGCGAGAGCGCGGACCGTTGGTCTGCGTCTACAACCGCACGGGTGGGGCCCGGCTCCTGGCCTGCCGCCACTGCGGGGAGCTGGCGCGCTGCACGCGCTGCGGGGCGGCCACGGCTCAGCGGCGCGGCGAGGACGGGCTGCGCTGCCCGCGCTGCGACCAGACACGGCCGGTGGTGTGCGCGGCCTGCGGCCGGCTGCGGATGAAGACGTTGCGGGCCGGGGTGAGCCGGTTGCGCGAAGAGCTGGCGGCATTGCTCGGTGCCGAGGTGGGCGAGGTGACCGGTCCGCGTCCGGCGGCCGACGAGACGGCGGTGTTTGCCGCGCCCGTGCTGATCGGCACGGAGGCCGTCTTGCACCGGGTGCGCCGCGCCGCCGCGGTCGCCTTCCTCGACATCGACCTGCACCTGTTGGCGCCCCGCCTGTCGGCCGCCGAGGAGACGATGGCGCTCTTCGTCCGGGCGGCCCGGCTGGTCGGCGCCCGTGGCGCGGGTCCGCCCTGGTCCCGCATGCAGGCGCAGACACGGGTGCCCGAGCACCCGCTGCTCCGCGCCGTCGCGCTCGGCGAACCGGAAGAGGTCCTGGCCGAGGAGGTGGGCATGCGCCGCATGTCTGCGTTGCCGCCGTTCGCCGCCCTCGCCGTCGTGTCGGGTGCGCTCGCCCCGGCCTACGCCCAAGCCCTGGGCCAGGACGCCGCCACGTCGGACGCCACGGCCACCGACGGCGTGTCGCTCGCCGCACTGGGCGACGACCGGTTCCTCCTGCGCGCCGACACCCATGATCCACTGTGCGACCTGCTGGCCCGTACGCCTCGGCCGTCCGGTCGCGGGCTGCGCGTCGAGGTCGATCCGGTTTCGCTTTGAGCAGCCGACACCGGGGTCGGCAGGTGCCCGTCCGGCGTGTCGATCAGATCCCGTCCGATCAGGACCCGTCCGGCCCGCCGGTAAGCTGCACACCATGTCGAGCCTCGCCATCCGTCAATACGGCGACCCAGTGCTCAAGGAGCGCACCCGCGAGGTGGAGGACATCGACGGGGCCGTCGCCAGCCTGGTTGATTCGATGATCGAGACGATGTACGCCGCGCCCGGGACGGGACTCGCCGCCAATCAGGTGGGCGTGCAGCGGCGCATCTTCGTGTACGACGTGGGCGACGGCGCCCGGACCGTCATCAACCCGCGTATCGTCGAGAGCGACGGCGAGTGGGTGTACGACGAGGGGTGCCTCTCCGTACCGGGACTCAGCTGGGACATCGTGCGACCAAACGCCGTGCACCTGGTGGGCCTCGACCTCGCCGGCAACGAGATCTCCATTGAGGCGTCCGAGCTCGAAGGCCGCGTGTTTCAACACGAGCTCGACCACCTCGACGGGGTCCTGCTGGTGGAGCGCCTCGACGAGGACCAGCGCCGGGACGCACTGAGGATCCTGCGCAGCCGCACGCTCGACCTGCCGGCGTCGGACCCCGACGGGTTGGCCAACCTCTTCACGCGCTGACCGAGACGCCGGCGGCTCTGCCGCCTCCGGACCGGCCCCCGGTAGCGTCTGCTCTACGGTGAGCGCATGGCTCGACTGGCGTACCTCGGTACCCCGGACATGGCTGTCCCGCCGTTGCGCGCACTCGTGGCGGCCGGACATGACATCGCGCTGTGCGTGACCCGGCCCGACCGGCGCCGTGGCCGCGGCGCCGAGACGACGCCGAGTCCGGTCAAGGCGGCCGCCACGGAGCTCGGGCTCGCCGTGAGCCACGACATGGATGACCTCACCGCGGCGGGCGTGGAGCTGGCGGTCGTCGTGGCCTACGGGCGCATCATCCCGGCCCGCCTGCTCGAAGAGATCCCGATGGTGAATCTGCACTTCTCGTTGCTGCCCCGCTGGCGCGGTGCCGCCCCCGTCGAACGGGCCATTCTCGCCGGTGATCGCCAGACCGGCGTCTGCCTCATGAAGGTCGAAGAAGGGCTTGACACCGGTCCGGTCTACGCCGTGCGCGCCGTGCCCCTCGACGACGAGATCACATTGGCCGCGCTCCGCCGGGAGTTGGTGGCCGTCGCCAGCACGCTGGTTGTCGAGGCCCTGGCGCACGGCGTCGCCGGCCTACCCGCGCCGGTGGCCCAGGAGGGCGAGGTCACCACGGCGGAGAAGATCACCAAGGAGGACCTGCACCTGGACTGGACCAGGCCGGCCGTCGAGCTGACGCGGGTCGTGCGCCTGGGTCGGGCCTGGACGACATTTCGCGCCAAGCGGTTGACCGTGCTCGACGCCGCCACGGCGCCGGAGGGAAGCGACGACCGCGACGGGACGAGCGGCGGGGACGGCGTGCCCGGCACACTCGACGGTGCCGTGGTCGCGACCGGTGACGGGCGCGTCTTGTTGCGACAGGTGCAGCCCGAGAGCCGTTCCCCCATGTCAGCCGAGGAGTGGCTACGCGGCGTCCGGCCGGCGGTGGGCGAGCGCCTCGGGACGGACTAGACATGAGAGCGGTGACCGTGACTCCGATCGACGGGTGGAGCCCCGACCAGTACGAACGGTTCCGTTCGGAACGGCAGCGGCCGTTCGACGACTTGTTGACGTTGTGCCACCCGGTCCCGGGCGGTCGCATTGTCGACCTCGGTTGCGGCACGGGTGATCTGACCAGAATCCTGCACGAGGAAACGGCGGCCAAGGAGACGGTCGGCGTCGACTCGTCGCCCGCCATGTTGTCGCGCGCCCAGTCCAGTCACGGTGACGTGGACGGGCTCTCCTTCGCGCACGGGGACATCGCCACCTGGTTGGACGAGGGTCTCGACCTTGTGTTCGCCAACGCGTCGCTGCAATGGATCGACGATCACCTGAACCTGCTGGCCCGCATGCGGACCGCGCTCGGTCCCGACGGCCAGCTCGCCTTTCAGGTGCCGGCCAACTATCGCCATCCCTCGCATCTGCTCGCGCAGGCGGTGGCGAACGAGCCACCCTTCATCGACGCGCTCTACGGGGACGTGCCCGAGGACCGAGGCCGCTTCGTCCTGTCGCCGGAGCTGTACGCCGACCTGCTCTACGAGCTCGGCGCCAAGGACCAGGTCGTCCGTATGGAGGTCTACGGCCACGAGCTCGAGTCGACCAGTGAAGTGGTCGAGTGGGTCATGGGCACGTTGCTCACCCCGTACCGCAAGCGATTGAGCCCCGAGTTGTTCGACGGGTTCGTGGAGCGCTACCAGGAGCGGCTCATTGAGGAGCTCGGCGAGCGCGAGCCCTACTTCTACGGGTTCCGGCGCATTCTTTGCTGGGCGCGCTTCAGCTGAGCGGCGGCAGAGTGGTGGAGGATCGGACAGGACGACCAGAGCGCGATGCCGGCCGGGTGGGCGACCTTCGCATTGCGCCGTCGGTGCTGTCCGCTGACTTCGGCCTGTTGGCCGAACAGGTGGGGGAGGTGGCCCCGGTCGCCGACTGGCTGCATGTGGACGTCATGGACGGGCACTTCGTCCCGAACGTGACGATCGGACCACCCGTGGTGGCGTCGCTGCGCCGGCATACGCCGCTGTTCTTCGACTGCCACTTGATGATGACCGAACCCGGTCGCTACCTGAAGGACTTCGCCGATGCCGGCGCGGACGGGTGCACGGTTCACGTCGAGGTCGGAAACACCGACGAGCTCATCACCCAGATGCGCGCCCTGGGGCTGCGAGCGGGATTGGCCCTCAATCCGGACACGCCCTTCGAGGCCGTGCAGCCCTATCTGCACGACGTCGACCTCGTGCTGTGCATGACAGTGTTCCCCGGTTTCGGGGGTCAGAGCTTCATCGAGGACGTGCTGCCGAAGGTGGCGCGGGTGCGGGCCGAGGTGGACACACACGCATTGGCGCTCGATGTCGAAGTGGACGGCGGGATCGACATGCAAACGGCGCCCGTTGCGGTGGCGGCCGGAGCCAACGTTCTGGTGGCCGGCAGTGCCATCTTCGGTCAGCCGCGTCCGTGGGAGGCCGCCGAGGCCATCCGCGCCGCGGCAACGGCCGGACGCCGCAAGCGGTGAGCGCGCGTCGTGCACCCGCCCGTGCCGTCGTCGCCGGCGGTGGCATCGTCGGCACCTGGCACACGCTCGAGCTGGCAGAGGCCGGTCTCTCGGTCGACCACCTCGAGGCGGAGGCCGGGCCCACCGGCGCGTCGGTCCGCAACTTCGGCCTGCTCTGGGTCAGCGGCCGGCGTGCGGGGGTGGAGCTCGAGGTGGCGCAACGGGCCCGACGCCGCTGGGAGGAAGTCGGCACCGCGGCGCCCAGCATCGGGTTCCGCCCAATGCCTTCGCTGACCATCGCCGGCGACACCACCGCGCGCAGGGTCATGGAGGAGTTCGCCGCCGGGCCCGATGCCGCGGCGCGCCGCATCACCTTCTTGTCCCCCGCGGCGGCACGCGCCTGCAACCCCGCCATCCGGGGCGACATCGAGGGGGCGTTGCACTGCGCCGAGGATGCCGTGGTCGAGCCTCGCCTGGCGCTCGGCGCCCTGCGCGCCTACCTGTCCGAGGCGCATGCTGCCCGGTATCGCTTCCACCCGGGGTGTCGCGTCGCCCGCGCCGAGCCGCATGCGTTCGTCGACACGACCGGACAGACGTGGGAGGGCGATCTCCTCGTTCTCGCCACCGGAGCGTCCTATGACCACCTCCCCGGTACCGCGCCGATGGCAGCGCGTCTGCGCCGGGTCCGACTGCAGATGTTCGAGACGGCGCCCTTCGCACCCAGGCTGACGACATCGCTCGCCGACGCCGACTCCTTGCGCTACTACCCGGCCTACGAGTCCGCCGGTCTCGAACGCCTCGGCCCGCAGTTACGCCTGGCGGCCGAGCACCATCTGCAGCTCTTGTTGGTCCAGCGCCCCGACGGCGCGCTGACGATCGGGGACACCCACGCTTATGGCGAGCCGTTCGACTTCGCGCTATGCGAGGACCCGACGACCGAGTTGCTGCATCGTGCCCGGCGGATCCTCGGTGCGGACCCCCCGCCCGTGCGGCGCCGCTGGGAGGGCGTCTATGCGCAGCGCATCGACGGCGACGTCTGCCTGCGCGAGGAGGTGGCGCCCGGCGTCTGGCTCGTCACCGGGCCGGGCGGTCGGGGCATGACCTGCGCGCCGGCCATCGCCCAGGACACGCTGCAGGCGGCCGGCGTGACGAGCGTGATCGCGTGAGCGCATGATCGGTCCCTTCGCACTCGCCTGCCTCGATATGGCCGGCACGACCGTACGCGACGACGGCGCCGTCGAGGCGGCTTTCGCCACCGCCCTGAGGGCCGTCGGGATCGAGCCGGGCAGCCAACGCGACGACGAGGCGCAGGCCTTCGTGCGCGAGACGATGGGCTGGTCCAAGGCCGACGTGTTCGCCCGGCTGCTCGGGCCCGAGGAAGCGAGCGAGGCCACTGCGGCCTTCGCCAGCGCCTACGAGGCGTTCGTCGCCGCCGGCGAGGTGCGCGAACTGCCGGGTGCCCGTCAGGTCCTGCGGGACCTGCGCGCCCAGGGGGTGCAGGTCTGCGTGACCACCGGCTTCGCCCCATCGACCCGCGACGCCGTGGTCGATGCGCTGGGCTGGGGTCCGGAGGTGGACTTGGCCCTGTCACCGGCCGACGTCGGCCGCGGGCGCCCGGCCCCCGACATGATCGTGGGTGCGATGGCCCGCCTCGGCATCGACGACCCGGGGGCGGTGGCGGTCGTGGGGGACACGGTGAGCGACCTCCAGGCGGGGCACGCCGCCGGGGCGCGGGCGGTGATCGGCGTGCTGAGCGGCGCCCACGACGAAGCCACCCTGGCCACCGCCTCGCCGACGGCGATCATCCCCGACGTCACCTACCTGCCGGGCCTGCTCGGCGGATCCTGAGACGTTCCGGCGGGCGCTGGACCTCGGGGGCGGAGCCACCGGCAGCGCCCGAGGCGCACGCGCCTGAACAGGGACTCTCGACAAAAACTGAAACGTGTTCTACTATTGGAGCGACAAGGCCGGGGAGCCAACCCCGGGAAGGACCTGACCCATGGACGATGTGGAGCACATGCGCCGAGCAATGGCGCAGGCCGCAACGGTCCGAACGACCACGGCACCCAACCCCTGGGTGGGCTGCGTCGTCGTCCCGCCGGACGCCGCAGCGGACGCCGGACCCTTCTATGCCGGCGCCACCGCCCCTCCCGGCGGCCCGCACGCCGAGGTCACCGCCCTGGCCCGGGCCGGCGACGCCGCCCGGGGCGCCACGCTCTACGTCACGCTCGAGCCCTGCGCCCACCATGGCCGGACGCCGCCGTGCACCGGCGCCATCGTCGCGGCGGGGGTGGCGCGCGTGGTCGTCGGCATCGAGGACCCGGACCAGCGGGTGGCGGGCCGGGGCATCGCCGCTCTCCGCGCCGCCGGCATCGACGTCACCGTCGGCGTGGGCAACGACGAGGTGGCCGAGCAGCTCGCCCCCTACCGCAAGCACCGAACCACCGGGCTGCCCTGGGTGGTCCTCAAATTGGCGGCCAGCCTCGACGGCCGCACGGCCGCCCCCGACGGCACCAGCCGCTGGATAACCGGCGAGGCGGCGCGCCGGGACGTGCACCGCCTGCGCGCCCACTCCGATGCGGTGCTGGTCGGGGCCGGGACGGTGCGGGCCGACGATCCCGAGCTCACGGTCCGGCTCGACGGCGCCGCCGGCGGGCCACAGCCGCTCCGGGTCGTCCTCGGGACGGCACCCGCCGGCGCCAAGGTCCACCCGGCGCTCGAGCTGGGCGGCGACCTGGAAGACGTGCTGACCGAGTTGGGTGGTCGGGGCGTGCTCCAGGTGCTGGTCGAGGGCGGGGCCTCCGTGGCCCGGGCCTTTCATGTCGCGGGCCTGGTGGACCGATACGTCCTGTACCTGGCGCCGGTGTTCTTCGGTGGCGACGACGGCCGGCCGATGTTCGCGGGGCCGGGGGCTGGCACAATTGGAGACGTGTGGAAGGGCAGGTTGGTGTCGATCGAGCAGCTGGGAGAGGATCTTCGCGTGGAGGTGGCGGCCTGATGGCGTTCTCGAAGGTACAGGAGGCCATCGACGCCATCGGACGGTTGGGGATGGCGGTCGTCGTCGACGACGAGGACCGCGAGAACGAGGGTGACCTGGTCATGGCGGCCGAGGCGGCCACGCCGGAGAACATCGCCTTCTTCCTCGCCCACACCTCGGGCGTCATCTGCGTTCCGCTGTTGCCCGAACGGGCCGACATGCTCGAACTCCCGCTCATGGTGACGGCCAACACCGAGGCGCAGCGGACGGCATTCACCGTGAGCGTCGACTTCCGGCACGGGACCACGACCGGGATCTCGGCCACCGACCGCGCCTCGACCATTGCCGCCCTGATCGACCCCGCCACGCGGCCCAACGACCTGAACCGTCCGGGCCACATCTTCCCGCTGCGCTACCGGACCGGTGGGGTCCTCAAGCGGGCCGGCCACACCGAGGCGACGGTCGACCTGGCCCGAGCCGCCGGGTTGACGCCGGCCGGCGTCCTGTGCGAAATCGTGACCGAGGACAAGTCCGAGATGGCACGCCTGGCCGACCTCGAGACCTTCGCCAAGAAGCACGAGCTCCCCTTCATCTCCATCGCGGACCTCATCCGGTACCGGCGGCAGAACGAGAAGCTCGTGCGCCTGGTGTCCGAGGCTCGCATCCCGGCCCAGGGACGTGAGTTCCGGGCGTTCGTCTACGAGTCCGTGCTCGACAACGAGCAGCACCTCGCCCTCGTCATGGGCGACGTGGCAGGCACCGAGGACGTCTTGGTGCGGGTGCACTCCGAGTGCCTCACCGGTGATGTGTTCGGCTCGCTTCGCTGCGACTGCGGTCCGCAGCTGCAGGCGTCGCTGGACCTGATCGAGAAGGAGGGCCGGGGCGTCCTGATCTACCTGCGTGGCCACGAGGGTCGCGGCATCGGCCTCGGGCACAAAATTCGGGCCTACCAGTTGCAAGAGGAGGGCCACGACACAGTGGACGCCAACTTGCAGCAGGGCCTCCCGGTCGACAGCCGCGAGTACGGCATCGGCGCCCAGATGCTGGTCGACCTGGGCGTGACGACCATGCGGCTCATGACGAACAACCCGGTCAAGTACGGCGGCCTCGAGGGCTTCGGCCTCGACATCACCGAGCGCGTGCCGTTGCAGCTGGCGGCCAACCCCGAGAACATCGCCTACCTGCGCACCAAGCGCGAGCGGTTGGGGCATCTCCTGCACGGGCTCGACGACGTCCTGTGACGTCGTCGAAGACGGTCCCCGCACCCGCCGCCTGATGGCCGAGTCCGACCTCGTCGCCCTGCCCGACGGCGCCCGGGACGACATCGCCTCCCGCGTGGGCGCCAGCGTCGACGGGTCGAGCGACGGCACCGGACTGCGCGTGGGTCTCGCCTGCGCCGAGTTCAACGGCGGCATCACGCTGCGTCTGCTCGAGGGCGCACTGGGCGCACTGGCGGACGCGGGGACGGACCGGCGTGACGTCACCGTGGCCTGGGCGCCGGGCGCCTTCGAGCTGCCGCTCGTCGCCCGCGCCTTCGCCCATGCCGCCAAGGTCGACGCCGTCCTCTGCCTGGGTGCGGTCATCCGGGGCGACACGGGCCACTACGACTTCGTGGCCGGACAGTGCGCCGCTGGCATCCAACAGGTGCAGCTGGCAACCGGCGTACCCGTCGTGTTCGGGGTGCTGACCACCGACTCGCTCGATCAGGCCCTGGTGCGCTCCCTGCCCGACGAGACCAACAAGGGACGCGAGGCGGCGCTGACCGCCGTCGCGATGGTGCGCCTGTTGCGCAGCGGCCCGCTCTCCTAGCAACGCGGCCCGGGGCGCTGGTCCCGGGCACAAGCCGAGGCGGGGGCATTCATCGGCCGTTCACAGCGTCGACACTGCCTGGACACGTCTTCCCCCTACGGTGGGTACACACCAGCCCGGAATGCGACGAGCACGGGAGATGGGCATGGCAGAGCATGGGTGACACGGCGCCCGCGGCGGAGACGACTGGTTCGGCAGGTGACCCGGCCGGGGGCCCGCTCGACCCGGCCGGCGGCCCGGTCGACCCGACGGAGATCCGCTACCGGCCCGGCGTCCGACGCGAGGGCGCCTTCCGGGTGCGCTACGTCACCATCCACGGCTACCGCCGGGCCTATGTCAAGGCGGGGTCAGGGCCGGCGCTGCTCCTGATCCACGGCATCGGCGACAGCTCCGACACATGGCGGCCCGTCGTCGAGCAGCTGGCCGAGCACTACACCGTCATCGCCCCGGATCTGCTCGGGCACGGGCGTTCCGAGAAGCCGAGGGCCGACTACTCGGTGGCGGGCTTCGCCAACGGCATGCGCGACCTGTTGCGCGTGTTGGAGGTCGATCGCGTCACCGTGGTCGGGCATTCGCTCGGTGGTGGGGTGGCGGCGCAGTTCTCGTACCAGTTCCCCGAACAGTGCGAACGCCTCGTGCTCGTGGGCAGCGGGGGGGTGGGCCGGACGGTGAGCCCGTTGCTGCGCGTGGCCGCCGTCCCGGGCATTGAGGTGCTCATGCCGCTGCTGGGGCTGCCGCCCATCCGGTTCGCCAGTCGCCTCGGCGCCGGCGCGTTGCGCCTCTTCGACACCGCACTCGGCCGCGACGCCGAGGAGATCCTCGCCGTGTTCGACGCCTTGCCCAACACCGAGGCGCGGATGGTCATTTTGCGCACGCTCCGTTCGAGTATCGACTGGCGCGGACAGGTCATCACCATGGTGGACCGGGCGTATTTGGCCGAAGGCATCCCGACGCTGATCATCTGGGGCCGGCGCGACGCCATCATCCCGCTGGGTCACGGTCGCCTGATTCACACCGTGATGCCCGGCAGCACCTTCGAGGTGTTCGACGAGGCGGGGCACTTCCCCCACCACACCGACCCGGAGCGCTTCGTGCGGGTCCTGGACGAGTTCATCGCCGGCTCCACCCCGGCGACCTTCGATGCCGGGGCCTGGCGGGATCGCCTGCTGCGAGGGGCTCGCACTGCGGCGCCGGTGCCGGCGCCGGCGGGATCCGACGCACCGACGGAGACGGCCACCCTCGGGAGGGGACCCGTCGTGGAGCGCTCCGCCGGCGAAGAGGTCCTTCACGGCGGGGTGGCGAACCAGGGACAGGTGGTGCGCGTGGGCCCCCACGTCCTGCGGCCGTCGAACCCGCACTCCCGCTCGGTCTTCACTTTTTTGCGCGCCGTCCGCGGTGCCGGCTTCGATGGCGTCCCGCTGCCGGTCGGGATCGACGCCGACGGTCGGGAGCGCCTCGAGTTCATGGAAGGGGTTGCGCCGACGGCCCCCTATCCGCAGTGGGCGCTGACGGACAGGGCGCTGGCCTCGGCGGCGGAGCTCGTTGCCCGCTTTCATGGGGCGGCAGCAACCTTTGACCCGGGCCGAGCGGGGTTGTCGTGGAACGACGAGATCGCGGACCCCGGCGGTGGCCCCATCGTCTGCCATAACGACATCTGCCTCGAGAACGTCGTGTTCGAAGATGGCGTGGCTGTCGGGCTGCTCGACTTCGACTTCGCCGCACCCGGCCGCCCCGTCTACGACCTGGCGCAATTCGCGCGCATGTGCGTGCCGATCGACGACGACGAGAGCGCGGCGTTGCTCGGCTGGGACCGACCGGACAGGCCGGCACGCCTCCGCCTGGCGTGCGACCACTACGGCCTCGACGGGCCGGGCCGCCGCACCGTGCTCGAGCTCCTCGACGACGCCATGGCCCACAGCGGGGAGTTCGTGAAGCGCCATGCGGACGCCGGCGAGCCGGGCTTCGTCCTGATGTGGGAGTGGATGGGCGGTCAGGAGCGCTGGGACAGGCGCAAGCGTTGGTGGGCGGCGGAGCGGTCCTCCTTCGTCCGGGCGCTCAATGAGGGCGCCGACGACTGATGCTCCCGGCGTGGCCTCAGTACAGGATCAGCTGGGTGCAGCGATACGAAGCCATCAACCGCTCGGTCGACTCGTTCATCACCGTGGCGTCCCAGACCTGCGTCGTCCGGCCCAGATGGAGCGGGGACGCCGTCGCTGTCACCCGCTCACCCTCTTGTGCGCTCGAGAGGAAGCTGGAGGAGCAGTTCAGCGTCGTGAAGCTGCGGGCGCCCTCGGGCCAGTGGTGGCTGACGCCGAAGGCGCACAGGGCGTCGGCCATCGTCAGCACGACGGGGGCCCACAAGAAACCGGTGCCGGCGATGAGAAGATGGGTCACGGTCAGGCGCGCCACCGGATCGCGGTCCTCGTCGGGGAGCGGCACGTCGATCCCGAGGAGCTCGAGGAAGTTGCGGGCGTCGTAGGGAGGCGGCATGGCGCCAGCTTGCCCGAACGGCCCAGGTCCCGGCTCGCACGTGGGTGCAGGTACGGCCTCCGCCCGGTCGGCCCACGCCGGCGCGTCTGCGAAGATCTACCACCATGCTCCGCCTCGTCCTGCCCAAGGGCTCGCTCGAACGCGCCACCATGCAGCTGTTCGAGGACGCCGACCTCGCCGTCAACCGGGCGTCGGACGTGGCCTACCGCGCCTCCATCGACGATCCTCGCATTGACGAGGTGCGGATCCTGCGCCCCCAGGAGATCCCGGTGTACGTGGGCGACGGTCTCTTCGACCTCGGCATCACCGGTCGTGACTGCGTCGAAGAGCGGGGGAGCGAAGTGGTCTCGCTCGGCAAGCTCGCCTATTCGAAGAACACCGCCAACCCGGCCCGGGTCGTGCTCGCGGTGGGGGCGGACTCCCCGGCACACTCGTTGGCCGAGCTCGCGGCCACGGTGGCCGATCGTCCGGGTCGCCTGCGCGTGAGCACCGAGTACCCCGAGCTGACCCGCCGCGCGCTGGCGGACCACGGGATCGAGGCAGATATCGCGCTCTCCTACGGGGCCACCGAGGCGAAGGTGCCCGACATCGCCGACGCCGTGGTCGACATGACCGAGACCGGCAGCACGCTGCGCGCCGCCGGACTGCGGGTGATCGAGACGTTGCTCGTGTCGCACACCGAGCTGATCGCCAACCCGGTGGCGGCGGCCGAACCCGACAAACGCCACGCCATGGAACAGATCCACACGCTGTTGCAGGGCACCCTCGAGGCGCGGGGCAAGGTGCTGGTCAAGCTCAACGTCGAGGCGGACCACCTCGACGCCGTGCTCGAGGTCCTGCCTGCCATGCGGGCCCCTACGATTTCGGAGCTCTCCGGCGGCGGTGCCTTCGCGCTCGAGGCGGTGGTGGCCAAGTCCGACATCAACATCCTCATCCCGGCGCTGCGCGACCAGGGTGCCAGCGACATTTTGGAGATCCCGCTGGCCAAGATCGTCCACTGAGGTGGGCGGCCCCGTCCCCTCCGCCGGGCCGCAGCACGGGCGCGTCGCCTCGTTCGACCCCGACCGGGGGCTCGGCACGGTCGTGGTCGCTGACGGGACGAGCTTCGGCTTCCACGCCACCGCCATCGCGGACGGAACCCGCCGGATCCCGGTGGGCGCGGTCGTGGTGTTCACCGTTTCGCCGGGACACCGCGGTCGCTACGAGGCGCGGTCGCTCACGCCGCTGGACACGTTCGGTCCACCTTCGAGCTGACGCTCCCACCATCGGCCGCGATAGCCCGCCGCGAAGATCTCGAGGGCAGCGGCCGTCCCGGCGTCGTCGCCCGTGGCCAACAGGTCGAGCAGCAGTCCGCGGATGACGGCGAGTCCGAGCCGGGCGTGGGTCCGGGCGACGTCGGGTGGTACCCCGAGCGGGACCGAGAGCGCCACGTTGGCGTCGAGCCAGCGGCCGATGTCGTCGTTGAGGAGCGGCCGGATCGACTCGTCGCCCTGGAGGGCGCGCCCGTACAGGGCGAAGAAGAGCCGCTCGAAGTCACCCTGCGCCGGATCGGCCAGGTACGTCCACATGCCACGGATAAGCACGTCGCTCTCGCCTTGGGCGTCGCCGGCCTGGGCCGCCAGGCGCGCCTGGGTCCGGGCCTCCACCTCGCGGACGACCTCGAGCAGGAGGCCGTCTTTGGAACCGAAGTGGTACAGGAGCATGCGGTGGCTGCTCCCGACCGCCTCGGCAATGCGCCGCAGGCTCTGGTCGGCCAGGCCGTCGGTCGTGAAGTGCTCGATCACGGCGTCGAGGAGCCGCGCCCGGGCGCTCCCCGGTTGTTCGTCCATGTACCAAATGGTACACTTCGTGGCGACCGATGGAGAGGACGATCGGAGAGGACGCGACCATGGGCACGCAGGAGATCGATGTGACGGCCACGACGAGGTCCGATCCGGCCTCCGTCTACGCGTTGCTGGCGGACGGCTCGACCTGGCCCGAGTGGTCGCCCATCGACACCTTCGAGCTCATCGCCCCGGGCGACGGGAGGCCGGAGGGGCTGGGCGCCGTGCGCCTGTTCACCACGGGGCGGCACAAGAGCCGCGAGCAGGTCGTGGAGTGCCGGCCGGGCGAGCGCTTCGCCTACGTGCTCCAGAAGGGATTGCCCCTGCGCGGCTACCGGGCGGTCATCACCCTGACGCCGAGCGGGGCCGGCACCGTCATCAAGTGGCACTCCACCTTCCGGGCCAAGGTGCCCGGCACCGGCGGCATCTACCGCCGTGAACTGGGCAAGTTCATCCAGAGGACGGTCGACGGGCTGGCCGCGGCCGGCGATCGGGCTCGCACCACCTGAGGCCCGCGCCGCCGCGGGCTTCCGGCGGCACCGGGCCTAGTTGGTGCTCTGCCCGGCGTTGGCGGCGCGTTCCGCGCCGGTGCTCTCGGCGCCCTCGAGGCTCACGTAGGCCAGGCGCAACTGGGAGAGGGACTCGAGGAGCGCGGGCTCGGCCTCCCCGAGGCGGCCCTCGAGACCCCCGAGCATGGCGCCCAGGCCGTCGATGGCGAGTCGAGCCTGGAAAAGCATCGGAGGTGTCTGCGAGAGGTAGATGGCGGCCAGCTCGAAGAGGCCATAGCAGTGGTTCGCCACCACCACCTCGGCGGGCGTGTGGGCCAGCTGTTCGCGCATGGCGTCGACCTCGGCCTGGGCCGCCACCTGCTCCTCGGTCAGGGGCTCTCCCGCACGAGCCCCTCCCGGTGACGTCCGCGTGACGTCGGCGTCGCCCTGCTGGTTGTTCGGCGGTGGGGCGGCGTCGTTCCCCTCCTTCTTGGGGAAATGCTCACCCGACGGTGTCCACAAGCTGCTCATGCTGGTACCCTATGCTCCTTGACTACATGGAAGCGGGGCCCCCACTGAGCGGCCTCCACCTGGCCACCACCTTGCACTGCAGGGAGCACCGTGCGCCAGGTCGAACGTCCTTCGGGTGCGGGCACCGCCCGCTCGTCGGCTCCGCGTCCACCGATTGGCTTGCGGAAGGACCGCGGCCCGAGTGAGAGGTGTGATGACGCATCGTCGCTGAAACCACAACTGAGCATCGGATCAATGACCGAATCCGTGCCCGTGAAGTCCGGCTCGTGGACCCCGACGGTGTGCAACTAGGCATCAAGCCGCTCCCCGAGGCCCTGGCGATCGCCAAGGAGCTCGATCTCGACCTGGTCGAGGTCGCACCCATGGCCAACCCGCCGGTCTGCCGGATCATGGACTTCGGCAAGTTCAAGTTCGACGAGGCCCAGCGGGCCAAGGAGAGCCGCCGCAAGACGGTCCACGTCGGGATCAAGGAGATGAAGTACCGGCCGAAGATCGGTCCGGGGGACTTCGATACCAAAACCCGACAGGTGGCCAAGTTCCTGGGCGAAGGGCACAAGGTCAAGATCACGATCATGTTCCGAGGCCGCGAGGTGTACCACCCCGAGCACGGGAAGCGGATCCTCGACCGCATTGCCGAGCAGATGGAGGGTGTGGCCAAGGTGGAGGCCGAGCCCAAGCTCGACAACCGCAACATGATCATGGTGCTCGCCCCCGACAAGCGGGCCCGCCAGGCCGCCCAGTCGAGGGCCACCAACCAGCAGCGCTCCGAGAAGTCGGGCGCCCAGGCCACTCCCGAGGCGGGTGCCGAAGCGGCAGCCGGGAACGGAGCGGGCGAGGCGGCCGTCCCGCAGGGGAACGGACGGGCGCCAGCCGGTGAGGGCAGTGGAGACAGCGGCGTCGCAGCATCAACCGAAGAGGGATGACGCAATGCCGAAGATGAAGACCGACCGTGGCGCAGCCAAGCGCATCAAGGTCACCGGGTCCGGCCGTTTGCGCCGGCGCAAGGCCTTCCGTTCGCACATACTCGAGAAGAAGAGCAGCGTGCGCACGCGCCGGCTCGGGCGCGAGGCGGATATCGCCAAGGCGGACGAGCGGGCGACACGCCGCATGCTCGGCATCTGAGGCCGAGATCATCAGCGCCCCGGCGCACATCCACTGACACACCGAGAGATTCGAGAGGAGCACCCCCATGGCCAGAGTGAAGCGGTCCGTTCACGGCCGCAAGCACCATCGCGCTGTCCTCGAGCAGGCGAAGGGGTACTACGGGAACAAGAGCCGCTCGTACCGTGCGGCCAACGAGCAGCTCATGCACTCGATGCAGTACGCCTTCCGTGACCGCCGGGCCCGCAAGGGCGACTTCCGCAAGCTGTGGATCCAGCGCATCAACGCGGGGGCCCGCCAGCACGGCATGAGCTACAGCCGGCTCATCAACGGCCTGCATGTCGCCGGCGTGGAGGTCGACCGCAAGGTCCTGGCCGACCTCGCCGTGAGCGACGCCGAGGCGTTCGGGGCGCTGGTGGCGACGGCGCAGGATGCGCTGGCCGCGGCGCCCATGGCCGAGGTCGCTTCCTGACCCAGCGGCTGGGCTTCTCGCACCGGCGGGTCCGCCGGCTGCGCGGGCTGCTGCAGAAGCGTTCGGCGCGCTGGGGCGAGCGCGCCTTCGTCGCCGAGGGGGCCGAGCTCGTCCGTTGCGCCTTCGACGCCGGCGTGCCGGTCGAGTCGCTCTACGTCTCGCCGCCCGGGGCAGACGATCTCGCCGTACAGGACGTGTGCCGGCGCGCCGATGCCGCCGGTGTACGAGTGTTCCCACTCGGCGCCGGGGTGCTCGAGCGCGTGGCCGACACGATCACGCCGCAACCGGTGCTCGCCGTCCTCCCCATGCTCGAGGAGCCAGCGGCGGAGACCGGACCGTGGTCGGCGCGGCGACGGCGCGCTCGTCGTGGTGCTCGTCGACGTGCGCGATCCGGGCAACGCCGGCACCGCGCTGCGGGCGGCGGACGCCTCGGGCTCGGCGTTGGTCGTCTACGCCGGCGACTGCGTCGATCCCTACAACCCCAAGACGGTGCGGTCGTCGGCCGGCTCCCTCTTCCACGTCCCCCTGGCCGTGCGCCGCGATCCGCACGCCCTGGCTGCCGAGCTGGCGTCCGCCGGCTTCCGGACGCTGGCCACCGTCGTCCGGGACGGCGAGGACTATGCCGCCATCGACTGGTCCGCACCCACGGCGCTCTTCTTGGGCAACGAGTCCTCCGGCCTCGATCCCGACCTCAGTGGTGCGCTCACGGGGACGGTGGGCATCCCGATGGCCGGGCGGGCCGAGTCGCTCAACGTCGGCGTCGCCTGCGCGGTGATCTCCTTCGAGGCCTTCCGCCAACGCCGGGGCGGTGGTGCCGCGCCGCGTAGCATCGAGGGTGGCGCTGCGGGCCGAGCGGGCGACTGACGACACGCAGACGACGCTCCGACGACAGGGAATCCGGCGACATGGCAACCGACGAGGTGGATCTCGACATCGACGGCATCACCGCCGATGGCGCGCCGCGCCATTGCGGCCGCGGCCTCGACGCCGGACCTCGACCAGGTCGACATTGACCTCCTGGGCAAGCGCTCGGCGTTGAACCGGGCCCACCGCACCCTGGGTCGCCTCCAGCCCGAAGCCCGCAAGGAAGCGGGCCGCCTGCTCGGCGAGGCCCAGGGACAGCTCAAGGCGCTGCTGGCGGCCCGGCGGGCCGAGCTCGCCGAGACCGAGCGTGCCGACGCCCTACGGGCCGACCGCATGGACCTGACCGAGGTCATCCCCGAACAGGTGCGCACGGCGCCGGCGCGCGGGCACCTGCACCTCGCAACCCGGGCCCGCATGGAGCTCGAGGACGTCTTCGTGGGCATGGGGTTCACGGTGGCCGAGGGACCCGAGGCCGAGACGGACTGGTACAACTTCGAGGCGCTCAACATCCCGCCCGCCCATCCGGCGCGCGGGATGTACGACACCATGTATCTCGACGTCGGCGAGCCCGAGACGGTCCTGCTGCGGACGCACACGTCGCCCGTGCAGATCCATCTCATGGAAGCGGCCGTGCGCGACGACGCGCTGCCGATCCACGCCGTCATGCCGGGCAAGTGCTTCCGGCTCGACACGCCCGACGCCGCGCCACCTCCCCGTCTTCAACCAGATCGAGGGCCTGGTGGTCGACCGCGGCATCACGTTCGGCGATCTGGCCGGCACCATTCAGGCCTTCACCGAGGCCTACTTCGGGCCGGGCATGCAATCACGCCTCCGCCCGGCCTACTTCCCCTTCACCGAGCCGTCCGCCGAGTACGAGATCACGTGCACGGTCTGCCTCGGAGAGGGTTGCCGCACCTGTTCGCACACGGGCTGGATCGAGCTGGGGGGATGCGGCATGGTCGACCCCGCCGTCTTCGCTGCGGTGGGCATCGACACCGAGGAGTGGTCCGGCTTCGCCTTCGGGTTCGGTATCGATCGCCTGGCCCAGATGCGCCACGCCATTCCCGACATGCGCTCCTTCTTGGAGAACGACATCCGCTTCCTGTCGCAGTTCTGACCTCGCCCCACAACGAGAAAGTCCTCCGTGCGCGCTCCGCTCAGCTGGCTCCGTGATTTCGCCCCGTTCCCCGACGACGTCGGCGTCCTTCGCGACGCGCTGGACGACCTCGGCCTGGTGGTCGAGGCGATCGAGCACGTGGGCGAGGGACTGGGTGACGTCGTCGTCGGCCGGGTGCTCGAGATCCGTCCCATCAAGGGCGCCGACAGAATCCGCCTCACCATTGTCGACGGCGGTGGAGCCGAGCCGCTCGAGATCGTGTGCGGCGCCACGAACTTCGAGGTGGGGGACCGGGTCCCGCTCGCCCCGGTCGGGGCGATCCTGCCGGGGGACCTCGAGATCGAGGCCCGCCCGTTGCGCGGGGTCATGTCGAACGGCATGCTGTGCTCGGGCAAGGAGCTCGGCCTCACCGAGGACGGTGGAGGCCTCCTGATCCTGGGCGAGGAGTCGCCCGGTGCACCCGGGACGCCGATCATGGACGCGCTCGGGCTGAGCGTCGACGTCGTCTTCGACATCGCGGTGGAGGGCAATCGGCCCGACGCCTGGTGCATGTCGGGAGTCGCCCGCGATCTGGCCGGTCGTCTGGGTCTGCCGTTCACCTTGCCCGAACCGCCGGTGCCGGCGGCGAGCGGGTGGGCCGTCGAGGAAGCGGTCAGCGCCGCCGTGGAGGCGACCGACCTGTGCCCCCGGCTGACGGTGTCGGTCCTGCGCGGGGTCACGGTGGCGCCGTCACCGGCACGTATCGCCCAGCGCTTGCTGCTGGCCGGCATGCGCCCCATCAACAACGTGGTCGACGCATCGAATTACGTCATGCTCGAGCTCGGGCAGCCCACCCATCCCTACGACCTGTCACGTCTGCCCGGACCCGGCCTGAGTGTCCGGCGCGCCCGGCCCGGCGAGATCGTCGAGACGCTCGACGGCGTGCGGCGGACGGTGGGGGAGCGCGGACGGAGCCTGGGCGACACGGGCGAGGACTGCCTCATCTGCGACGCCGAAGGCACGCCGGTCGGCATCGGCGGGATCATGGGCGGTGCCTCTTCGGAGATCGCGGCCTCGACCACCGAGGTGCTCTTGGAGGCGGCTTACTTCACCCCGATGGCGATCGCGCGCACCTCCAAGCGCCTCGGCCTGCGCAGCGAGGCCTCGGCGCGCTTTGAGCGCGGTGTCGACCCGTGGGTGATTGAGCCGTCCGTGCGCCGCTTCTGCCAGCTGCTGGCGGAGAGCGCGCCCGGGCTGGAAGTGGCCGACGGCATGCTCGACGTGCGCGGCACGGTGCCCGAGCCCTTCGTCGTCACGGTGCCGATCGCCCGGGTGCACAGCCAGATCGGCGTGGCACTCGGACCGGCCGAGATCGCCCGCCTCATTGAGCCGATCGGCTTCACGGTGTTGGAGCAGGAGGCCGGAGCCGAGGGGGGCGTCATGACCGTCGAGGTGCCGACGAACCGGCCCGACGTCCGGCCCGAGCCCTACGGGATCGACGACGTCATTGAGGAGATCGCCCGCACCTTCGGCTACTCGAAGGTGCCGCGACGGGTCCCGACCTGGCCGCAGCCGGGCGGCCTCACGCCGTGGCAGCGCGCACGGCGCGAGGTCAGGGACGTGCTGCGCGGGCTCGGCGTCTCGGAAGGGTGGACCGACACCTTCGTCTCGGCGGCGGCGCACGACGACGTCGATCTGACCGGTCCCGCCGTCCGGGTCACCAACCCGCTCGACGCGGAGAAGCCATACCTGCGCCGGTCCCTGCTCCCCGGCCTGCTCGGCGCCCTCGCCTACAACGCCGGACGGCGCCAACCCGACGTGCGGCTTTTCGAAGTGGGCGTCGTGTTCTCGCATCCGGGCGCGGGCCTGGCGCGGATCGTCGAGCGCAGCGGGGCCGGAGGTACGGAGCGGGCCGAACTGCCGGGCGAGCGCGAACTGCTGTCGGCGGTCTTCGCCGGCGAGGACGACGACGCGCAGATGGCGGTGGCCGCCTGGCACGTGTTGGCTGACGCGTTGCGGCTCAGCGACGTGCGCATGGTCCCTCCGGGGGACGGGACGCCGCCGTTGCCGGGGTTGCACCCGACCCGTTCGGCGCATCTCATGGCCCGTGCCGGCAGCCTCAGCGAGGCCACGATCGGCTCCGTGGGTGAGATCGACCCCGCGGTGGCGGCGCGGTTCGACCTGACCCGCACGTCCGGCGGCGTGACGGCGCCCCGGCGCATCGGCTGGCTCGACATCGACCTGGGCGTGCTTCTCGACGAGACGAAGGTCCCGCGCCGCGTCACCGTCGGCGGCGCGGTGAGCCGCTTCCCCTCGTCGGATATCGACCTCGCCTTCGTCGTGGACGACCGGTATCCTGCTGCCGCCGTCGGCGAGGCGCTGCGCGCCGCGGGTGGCGACGTGCTGGAGTCCGTGCACCTCTTCGACGTCTATCGCGGGACGGGCATCGACGAGGGCGCTCGCAGCCTGGCCTATCGACTCCGGTTCTCCGCGACCGATCGCACGCTGACCGACGAGGAAGTCGGGGAGCTGCGCACGAGCTGCATCGACGCCGTGACCGAGCAGTTCGGCGCGTCCCTGCGCTGATGACGTGCCACCGTGGCAAGGTGGTCCGGTGGAGGTACGTCTCGTCGACCCGTGGGACGAACGCGAGCTTGAGGAATGGACCGCGGTCCTGCGCGCCAGCGACACCGACCTGTGGCCCGATCTGATCAGCTTCACCTTGCCGGACATCCGCGCCTTCGCACAGCATCGCGGCCGCTCGAAGCGCTTCGACCTCTTCGCGGCGCGAGCGGAACGGCGCGGTCCGATCCTCGGCGTCGCCATGATGGAGTCGTCCCTCCGGGACAACCTGCGCAGCACCGAGGTCACCGTGGCCGTCCACCCGGACCAGCGGCGTCGCGGAGCCGGGACGGCCCTCGTCGAAGGCATGGCGGCGCACGGGCGCGCGGACGGGCGTGAGGTGCTCAACGCCATTGTGGACATTCCGCTCCCGGCGGCGACCGACCATCCGTCACTCCTGTTCGCCCCCAAGGTCGGTTTCACGGCGCGGCTGGACGGGAACGTCCGTCACCTGAAGGTCCCGCTCAACCCCGACCGTGTGGAGGCACTGCGCGCCGTGGTCGCCGAGGCACGCGACGCCGAGGCGTATCGCATCGTGACCTTCGAAGCACCATGGCCGGACGAGTTCATCGAGGACCAATGTGCGCTCTTCCGTTGCATGTCGACCGACGAGCCGCACGGTGACGAGGAGTACGAGGAGGAGGTGTGGGACGCCACGCGCGTGGCCGAGAACGAAGCGCTGCGGATCGCCCGCCGCTCCCGGTTCCTGGTCGCGGTGGCGCAGCACCGTGCGTCGGGCCGGCTCGTGGCCTGCACAGAGCTGTGTCTCGGCGCCGAGTCCCCGGCGCAGGCCTGGCAGATGCTGACGGTGGTCCACCCGGACCACCGGGGCCATCGGCTGGGCCTGGCCATCAAGCTGGCCAATCTGGACCTGCTGGC
This sequence comes from uncultured Acidimicrobiaceae bacterium, assembly GCA_963782415.1. Classification (GTDB taxonomy): domain Bacteria; phylum Actinomycetota; class Acidimicrobiia; order Acidimicrobiales; family RAAP-2; genus Bog-473. The sequence goes on from CAWAJT010000007.1 coordinate 338,743, forward strand.
CGCACGGGCACCCGCCGTCCGCCTCGTCGTCACGGGCAACGCCGCGGTCAACGCGCCGATGATCGCCGTCAACGAGATGATGGGCTTCGAGGTGGCCAGTGTGGGCGCCTTCTGGCAGAAGAACCTGGTGACCAGTTAGCTGAGGGGACGGCCCGGGCGTGGTCGTTCCCATGAATATGCAGATCTGTGTATACTTATGCGATGAAGGCAGGGATCCTCGGGGCGTCCGGGTACACCGGGTCTGAGCTGCTGCGCCTCCTCGCCGGGCATCCGGCGTTCGAGGTGGCGGTGGCGACGGCGCATGCCCACGCCGGTCAGATGGTGGGCACCCACACGCCGTCGCTGGCCGCGGCCTACCCCGGGCTGGTCTACGAGGGGAGCGATCCCGCCCGCTTCGACGGCCTGGACCTGGTGTTCTGTGGCCTGCCCCACGGCGAGTCCCAGCGGATCGTCCCCGAGCTCCGGCCGCGGGTCGGGGTCGTGGTGGACCTGGCGGCCGACTTCCGCCTGCAGGACGCCGAGCTGTACCCGCGCTGGTACGGCGAGGCGCACGGCGCGCCCGAGCTCTTGGACGAGGCCGTCTACGGCCTGCCCGAGTTGTTCCGGAACAGGTTGGCGGGGGCCAGCCTCGTCGCGGCCGCCGGGTGCTATCCCACCGCGGCCGGTCTGGCCCTGGCGCCGTTCGTGCGCGGCGGCCTGGTGGAGTCGGCGGGGATCATCGTCGACGCCGCGTCGGGCGTCTCGGGCGCCGGTCGCGGGCTCAAGGACTCGTTGCACTTCGGCTCCGTCGACGAGGACTTCACGGCGTACGGACTGCTGACACACCGTCACACGCCCGAGATGGAGCAGATTCTCGGGAGCGAGCTGCTCTTCACACCCCATCTCGCCCCGATGGTGCGCGGCATCCTCGCCACCTGTTACGCCCGGCCTGTCGCCGGCACGACGCTGACCACGGAGACCGCCATGGCTGCGTTGCACGACGCCTACGACGCCGAGCCGTTCGTCGTCGTGACCGATACGCCGCCGTCGACCAAAGCCACGATGGGCTCGAACGCGGCCCACGTGTCGGCGCGAGTGGATCCCCGCACGGGCTGGGTCATCACGTTGTGCGCCCTCGACAACCTCGTGAAGGGCGCGTCGGGTCAGGCGATCCAGTGCGCCAACGCCGCGCTCGGGCTGCCCGAGACGACCGGGCTGCCGATCGCCGGTGTGTACCCATGAGCGTCAACGCCCCGCAGGGATTCGTGGCCGTCGGCGGCTCTGCCGGTATCAAGGCGGCCAAGGTCCACGACGTGGCGGTGGTCGCGACGGCTGACGGCAAGGCCGTTCCGGCTGCCGGCGTCTTCACCTCCAATCTGGCCGCCGCCGCACCGGTCCAGGTCAGCCGCGCCCACTTGACGTCGACGGGAGGCAGGGCGGCGGGCGTGATCCTGACGTCGGGCAATGCCAATGCCGCCACCGGCGTCCCCGGGCGGGAAGCGGCCGAGCGACTCTGCACCGCGGTGGCCGGTGACATCGGTGCCACGGCCGAGGAGATCCTGATCTGTCAGACCGGGCTGATCGGCATCCCGTTCCCCATCGACCACGTCATGCCCGAGATCGAGCCCATCGTGATGGCGCGCACGGGCCGTCCCGAGTCGGCGGCCGAAGCGGCGCGAGCCATCTTGACCACAGACACCAAGCCGAAGGAAGTGGTCGTGGCCGGCGACGGCTTCACGGTGGGCGGTATGGCCAAGGGAGCCGCCATGTTGGCGCCCAATATGGCCACCATGCTCGCCGTCTGCACGACCGACGCCGACGTCGACCCAACTTCCCTGCAGGTCGCCCTCCGCGAAGCGGTGAACGCCTCCTTCAACACGATCACGGTCGACGGCTGCACGTCCACCAACGACTCCGTCCTCGTGTTGGCCAACGGCCTCGGTGCCGCCCCCGCGCCGGCCGCGCTGGCGTCCGCCCTGTACGAGGCCTGCCGGTCCCTGGCCGAACAGATGGTGGACGACGCCGAAGGGGCGACGAAGGTCGCCCACGTGTGCGTCCGGGGCGCGGTGAGCGACGAGGCGGCCCATGTGGCCGCCCGCAAGGTGGCGGACTCCATGCTGGTGCAGTGCTCGTTGTTCGGCGAGGACCCGTACTGGGGGCGCATCATCTCCGAGCTCGGCTCCGCCGGCACGCCCTTCGACATCGACCGGGTCCTGCTCGCCTACGGCAGCACCGTGGTGTGTGCCGGCGGCGTGGGCGTGCCGCACGACGCGGCGGCGGTCGCGACCCACCTGGCCGGCCGCCACGTCCTGCTCGAGTGCGACCTGGGGCTCGGGCAGGGTGAGGCCGTCGTCCTCGGGACCGATCTGGGCTACGGCTACATCGACGAGAACCGGACGACGTCGTGACGGCACGGGAGGCACCGGCCGTGCCGCCGAAGATCACCCGCACCCAGAGGGCGGCGGCCGCCAAGACAGCGTCGGTGCTGGTGGAGGCGTTGCCCTACATCCATGAGTTCAGGGAGAAGATCGTCGTCGTCAAGTACGGCGGCAACGCGCTGTCCGCCTCGGACGGCAACGAGACCCAAGGCCCGGGTGAGGCGCTCGCCTCCTTCGCCGAGGACGTCGTACTCATGCGTGCCGTGGGCATGTTGCCCGTCGTCGTGCACGGGGGTGGCCCGCAGATCGGCGCCTTGATGGACCGTCTCGGCAAGGAGACGGAGTTCCGCGACGGGCTCCGGGTGACCGACGCCGACACGCTGGACATCGCGCGCATGGTGCTGGTCGGCAAGGTCAACCGCGACATCGTCTCGGCCATCAACGTGCACGGGCCGCTCGCCGTCGGTCTGTCCGGCGAGGACGCCAACCTGATCACCGCCGCTCAACACCACGCCGACCTCGGCTTCGTCGGCAACATCTCGGTCGTCGACCCCACCATGCTCGAGCGCCTGGTGGCCGAGGGTCTGATCCCGGTCGTTGCCACCATCGGCGCCGACGAGTCCGGCCAGGCCTACAACATCAACGCCGACACCGTGGCCGGTGCGCTGGCGGAGGCACTGCAGGCCGTGAAGCTGATCTTCCTCAGCGACGTTGAGGGGCTGCGCGTCGTGGCCGACGACCCCGAGACCGTCATCCGGCGCGCCTCCCTCGACGTGATCGACGAGATCGTCCGGAGCGGGGGAGTGCAGGGCGGCATGATGCCCAAGGTCGAGGCCTGTGCCAACGCCGTGCGCGCCGGGGTCGACCGTGCGCACATCCTGGACGGGCGCGTGCCCCATGCGCTCCTCCTCGAGCTCTTCACCGACGCGGGAGTCGGGACGATGGTGCTGGCATGACGGATCTGGATCCGGACACTGCAGCCGCCGCGCCGTCGGCGCGCGCCTCGCTCATGCGCACCTACGCCGACCCGCCCGCCACCTTCGTGCGAGGTCAAGGGACGGTCCTCTACGACGCCGACGGCACGGCATACCTGGACTTCATCACCGGACTGGCGGTGGTCTCGCTGGGTCACGCCCATCGGGCCGTCGCCGATGCCGTGGCCGACCAGGCACGCACGCTCAGCCACGTGTCGAACCTCTACGGGAACACGCTGGCCCCCGAGGTGGCACGCACCATCGATCGGCTCATCAACGGGGGCACGGGGCAGGCGGGCGGCCAGGTCTTCTTCGCCAACTCGGGAGCCGAGGCCAACGAGTGCGCACTGAAGCTGGCCCGCCGCTGGGCCGGGCCGGGACGCCACGTGGTGATCAGCGCCGACAACGCGTTTCACGGCCGGACGCTGGCCACCCTCACCGCCACCGGCCAGCCGGAGAAGCAGGCGCCGTTCCTCCCGCTCCCCGAGGGGTTCGTCCACGTGCCCTACGACGACGTCGCCGCGCTGGACGAGGCGCTCGACGCCGACACGGTCGCCGGGGTGCTGCTCGAGCCGCTCCAAGGTGAGGGTGGCGTGGTGGTGCCGAGCTCGGACTACCTGGGCGCGGTGCGTTCACTGTGCACCGAGCGCAAGGCACTGCTCATGCTCGACGAGGTGCAGACCGGCCTGGGCCGCACCGGGCACTGGTTCGCCTTCCAGGCCCAGGGGCTCGAGCCCGACGTCGTGACCATGGCCAAGGCGCTGGGCAACGGCATGCCGGTCGGGGCCTGTTGGGCCCGAGCAGAGGTGGCGGCCGCGTTCGGACCGGGCGACCACGGCTCGACCTTCGGCGGGCAGCCACTGGCGCTGGCCGCCGTCAAGGCGACACTCGCTGTGATGGAGTCCGAGAACGTCTGTCGTCGCGCCCGCCTGGGCGGCGAACGCCTCGGCGCAGGGCTGGCCGGCCTCCCCGGTGTCGTCTCCGTCCGCGGGGCCGGGCTGCTCCTGGCGGCGCAACTGCGTGCACCGGTGGCCAAAGAAGCTGCCGCCTGGGCCCTCAGCCACGGGCTGTTGGTGAATCCGGTGCGGCCCGACGCCATCCGCGTGGCGCCGCCACTGCTCGTCGGCGACGACGAGATCGACGACGCCGTGCGCATCCTCGGCGACGCGCTGGCGGCGGTGCTCGCCGACGCCGACGAGCCAGGGTGAGGGAAAGGGTGCCCGTGCGCAATTTCTTTGACCTCGACCACTTCGATGCGGACGCGTGGGAGTACCTGCTGGCGCTCGCCCGTACGCCAGCAGATCCGGCGGTGCTCGCCGGCCAAGGCGTGGCGCTCCTCTTCCAAAAGCCGTCGGCCCGGACGCGCAACTCCACCGAGATGGCCGTGGTCGACCTGGGCGGCCACCCCATCTACATCCGGGGGACCGAGGTCGGTCTGGACGAGCGCGAGACCGCAGAAGACGTGGCGCGCACTCTCGGGTGCTATCACCGCGTCATCTGCGCCCGCGTCTTCGAGCATGCCGTGCTGGTCCGCATGGCCGCCGCCCTGGCGCGGAGCGGCTTCGATGTCCCCGTGGTGAATCTCCTCTGCGACACGGCCCACCCGTGCCAGGCCGTGGCCGACGTGCTGACCATGCGCGAGGCGCTGGGGCCGTTGGCCGGGCGCGTGCTGACCTATGTCGGTGACGCCAACAACATGGCGGGCTCGCTGGCCAAGGCGGGCTTGCTCGAGGGGATGGAGATCCGCTTCGCCTGTCCAGCGGGCTACACCTTCGGTGCCGCGGAACTGTCCGCGTTGCAGGCATTCGGCGACCGGGTGGGCCGGGGCGGGACGGTGCAGGTGACCGACGACCCGGGCCGGGCGGCCAAGGACGCAGCCGTCCTCTACACCGACGTCTGGACGAGCATGGGGCAGGAAAACGAGCGGGCGGCGCGCCTGGCCGCCTTCGAAGGCTTCACCGTCGACATGGCGCTGGTGGATCGGGCGGCGCCCGACGGCATCGTCTTGCACTGCCTCCCGGCGCACCGCGGTGAGGAGATCTCCGAACAGGTCCTCGAGAGCCCGCGCTCGTTGGTCTGGCGGCAGGCGGCCCATCGGCGCACCGCCATGCGAGGCGTCCTGGGCTGGGTTGTGGAGGAGGCGGCGCCGTGAGCGGACAGGCACCGAGCCGGCTGACCAAGAATCAACGTCAGCATCGCATCACCAAGTTGCTCGAGTCCCAGCCGGTGACGAGCCAGGCGCAGCTCGTCGCGTTGCTCGGCGACCTGGGCGTGGACGCGACCCAGACCACGGTGTCGCGCGACCTGGAGGATCTGGGTGCGGTCAAGGTGCGACTCCCGGGCGGCGAGACGGCCTATGCGCTGCCCGAGTTGCCCGCGCAGCAGATCGCCCCAGAGGACCACCTGCGACGCGTTCTCGGCGAGTGGGTGGTCGAGGTGGCGCACTCGGGAAACCTGGTGGTGTTGCGCACGCCCCCGGGCTCGGCGCATGTGGTGGGCTCGGCGCTCGACCGCAGCGGCCTCGAGGATGTGGTGGGAACCGTGGCCGGTGACGACACGGTGCTCGTCGTGGTGGACGAGACGTTCGGCGGCGGACCGATGGCAGAACGGCTGCGCGACGTCGCCGGCATCGCTGTCACGACCAAGATCGCATTGATCGGGAAGGAAGAGGACTGACATGTCAGATCGCGTGGTACTGGCTTACAGCGGTGGGCTCGATACGTCCGTCGCCGTGCGCTGGCTCATTGAGCACGAGGACGTCGAGGTGGTGGCCGTCGCGGTCGACGTGGGGCAGTCGGCCGATCGCGGCGGCGAGGACTGGGACGCCATCCGCGCCCGGGCGCTGGCGGCCGGTGCGGTCGACGCCGTCGTGATCGATGCGCGCCACGAAATGGCCGAGCAGTTCTGCGTGCCGGCCCTGCAGGCGAACGCCCGCTACGAGGGCAAGTACCCGCTCGTCTCCGCGCTGTCGCGGCCCGTGATCGTGCGCCACCTGGTGTCCCAGGCGCGACTGCACGGGGCGACTGCGGTGGCGCACGGGTGCACGGGCAAGGGGAACGACCAGGTGCGCTTCGAGGTCGGCGTGCGCGCGCTGGCTCCGGACCTCGGTATCTATGCCCCGGCCCGCGTGTGGGGCCTGACGCGGGAAGAGTGTGTGGAGCTCGCCGCCAAATGGGAGATCCCGATCACGGTCACCAAGGAGAAGCTGTACTCCATCGACGACAACCTGTGGGGCAAGGCGATCGAGTGCGGCGCCATCGAGGACCCGTGGGCACCGGCGCCCGACGACGTGTACACGCTGACCCGGGTGCGCGAAACCGAACCGGTGGAGGTCATCGTCGGCTTCGAGAGCGGCGTGCCCGTCACATTGGACGGCACCGCGCTCGGGCCTTATGACCTCATCTCCCGGCTCGGCGCGCTGGCCGGCAGCCGAGGCTTCGGGCGGCTCGACATGATTGAGAACCGGCGCGTCGGCATCAAGAGCCGGGAGGTGTACGAATGTCCCGCCGCCCTGGCGCTGATCATGGCCCACGCCGACCTGGAGGACCTGACCCTCGAACGGGACGTGCACCACGAGAAGGCGCGCCTCGAACCGCGCTGGTCCGAACTGGTCTACGACGGCCTCTGGTACTCCCCCTTGCGCACCGCGCTGCAGGCGTTCATCACCGAGAGCCAGCGCCACGTGACGGGTGAGGTGCGGCTCCGCTTTGCCGCGCCGGGCACCTGCGCCGTAGTGGGGCGGCGCAGCCCGGTCGCGCTCTACGACCATGATCTGGCGACCTACGATGCGTCAGACAGCTTCCGGCACGCTGACGCCGAGGGGTTCGTCCGGCTCTGGGGCCTCGGGGTCGCCACGTGGTCGGCCCGCCAGGGGCCGGGAACGCGGACGGGCGTGGAGGCGCCGCCACCGGCGGAGGCAGGAGAAGTGAGGGGAGAGCATTGACGCTCTGGGAGGGTCGGATCTCGACCGGCATGGCGGACGCCGTGGCGGCATTCACCATCAGCCTGCCGTTCGACCGGGTGTTGGCCAGTGACGACCTGGCCGGGTCGCGGGCGCACGTGAAGGGTCTCGGCAAGGCAGGCATCCTGACCGACAACGAGGTCACCGAGCTGGTGGAGACGCTCGACATCGTCGGAGAGGAGTTCGCCACGGGTGTCTTCGTCTTCGCGCCCGGCGATGAGGACGTCCACACCGCCATCGAGCGCCGGGTGACCGAGCTGATCGGCGACGTCGGGGCGAAGCTGCACACCGGGCGAAGCCGCAACGACCAGGTGGCGACTGCGCTGCGGCTGTGGTGCCGCCGCGCTCTCATCGCTGTGGCCGGGGAGATCATGTCACTGCAGGACGTGTTGGCCCAGCGCGCCAGCGAGGCGGCCGACGTCTACCTGCCCGGGTACACCCACATGCAGCGAGCGCAGCCGGTCCTGCTGGCCCACCACTTGCTGGCCCACGGCTGGGCACTGGCGCGTGACGTCGACCGCCTGGTGACCACGGTCGACCGCCTCAACACGTCACCTCTCGGTGCCGGCGCGCTGGCCGGGTCCTCGTTGCCCCTCGATCCCGACTACGTCGCCGCCGAGCTGGGCTTCCACGGTCGGTTCGAGAACTCGCTCGATGCAGTGTCGGATCGTGACTTCGTCGCGGAGGCGCTCTTTGACCTCGCGCTGCTGGGCGTACACCTCTCACGCATGGGGGAGGAGATCGTGCTCTGGTCGACCGAGGAGTTCGGGTTCTGCACGCTCGATGACGCCTACGCCACCGGGAGCTCGATGCTGCCGCAGAAGAAGAACCCCGACGTCGCCGAGCTGGCCCGCGGCAAGTCGGGTCGCCTCATCGGCCACCTCAACGCCGTCCTGGTCACCCTCAAGGGACTCCCGCTGGCCTACAACCGCGACCTCCAAGAGGACAAGGAGCCGATCTTCGACGCCGTCACCCAAGTGACACGCGCGCTCATCGCTCTGCGCGGCGTGTACGAGACCGCGGCGTGGAACGAGGAACGCATGCAGTCGGCGGCAGACGGTCCGGCCGCCTCTGCCATCGACCTGGCCGAGCTGCTCGTCGAGCAGGGCATGCCCTTCCGCCAGGCCCACGCGCTCATCGGCGGGCTGGTGCGCGAGTCGCTCGAGCGCCACGTGCCCTTGGTCGAACTGGTGGCGGCCCACCCCGATCTGGGGGAGACCGCCGTGGAATTGCTCGAGCCCGGTGTGGCGGTGACGCGTCGGCGCACCCCCGGCGGCGCCGGTCCGGGACCTGTCGGCGAACAGGCTGAGCGTTTCGTCCGGCGCCGCGACGTCGACCGAGCCCGGCTGGCGGTCTGGGGGTCGTAGGTCTGACATCGGGACCCGACATCCCGACGGTCACCGACCTGGGGCTGGACGACACCGGACGATGTGTGACCGTGGCGATACCGCGACAGAGCCCCAATGTCAGGTAACCACGAGGTGAACAGCGCATAAAGATCCGAACAAAAGCCTTGTGTCTGGGTGGCGGGAGGTGAATCCTGGTGGCAGAGCCACACGCGACCCGACCATCCCCGATTCCCCCCGATTCCCCGATTCGTGCAGCGCGCCGCAACCCGCCTCCGAGGGTCTGAGGCGCGAGGCGGCACATCCGTACGAGTGGGGCGCCGGAACCCAGTCCACCCGATACCCCCACCCCGTGGAGATGCACCCATGCAGCGGATGACCGGCATCGACCCGATGTTCATCTACTCGGACACTCCCGACACGCCGATGGAGATCGCGTACGCCTGCGTGTTCGATCCATCCACGGTTCCCGGTGGCTATGGCTTCGCGCGCGTCAGTGCCGTCCTCGAGACACGCATTCCGTCGCTCGAGGCGTTCCGGCGGCGGCTCATGCCCGTCCCGCTCGGCCTCGACCACCCCCGCTGGGTGGACGATCCCGATTTCGACCTGCACAACCACCTGCACCGGGTCGCACTCCCGGCGCCCGGGGGCGAGGCCGAGTTCCGCGCCATGGTGGCCAACGTGATGAGCCGCCCGTTGTCCCCGGAGCAGCCGCCCTGGGAGATGCACATCGTCGAGGGGATGGCCGGAGGCCAGGTCGGATTGATCGCCAAGGTGCATCACGCTGTGGTCGACGGGGTGGCCGGCGCCGATCTCCTGGCCAAACTGCTCGATCTGACCGCCGAGGGGAGCGCGGTCACCGAGCCGTGCCCGCCGTGGATCCCGCCGCAGCTGCCTTCGCAGACGCAACTGATGACCGAGGCCCTACCGAGGTTCTTGCGCAGCCCCGTCCGCGGCCTGCAAGCAGCACGTGAGGTCGGCCGCACGGCGGTGCGCCTCGCCCGCGCCGCGGTGGACGACCGCCTGGGCCCGATCTCCATCCCGGTCGGCGCACCCGACACGTTCGAGTCACCGGTCGGCGCCGAGCGTGCCGTCTCCTTTGCCATATTGGACATGGCAGAGGTGCGGTCGCTGAAGGATCGCTTCGGGTCCACCATCAATGACGTGGTGCTCGCCGTGTGCTCCGGTGCCCTGCGCTCCCACCTGGCGGCGCATGACCAGGGCGTCGACAGCCCCTTGGTGGCCGTGGTCCCCGTGTCTGTGCGCGCCGACACGAGCGCAGACGCCCTGGGCAACCATCTTTCGGCCATGTTCGTCCCACTCGCCAACGACAAGCAGACCCCCCTCGAGCGGCTGCGGACCGTGACCGCTGCCAGCGTGTCGTGCAAGGGTCAAGAGCGGGCCGTGGGTTATGGCCCCATGGCGACCATGGTGACCGATGCCATCCCACCAGCGGTGGCCATGCCGGTGATCCAGCTCGGTGTCCGTTCAGGGGTGCTGCGTAGGGTCCGCGCCGGCAATCTGATGGTCTCGAATGTACCTGGGCCCGACTTCCCGCTCTTCTTCGCCGGCATGGAGCTGCGCGCCGTGTACCCGCTCGGCCCGGTGATGGACGGGATGGCCCTGAACATCACGGTGCAGAGCTATCGCGACTCCCTCTTCGTCGGCATCAACGCGTGCGCCATGGCGGTGCCGGATCTGCCGGGTCTCAGCAAGGCCATGGTCGAGGAGCTTTCCCTCCTGTGCCGGATGGCCGTCGGCGCCGGTGGACCACACCGGGGCACCCGCACCCGCGCCCGCCTGGCCGGAGCGGGCCACGTGCCGGCAGCCACGCCGGGCGCGATCCGGCGGATCGGCGCGCCGACCGCGGCACTAGGTCCGACCGGGTCGCCTTCTGATCGCTCCGGCACACGGCGGCGCCGGAGCGGGTGGCGCTGGGGTGAGTCGCTGGGCCAGGGTGGCCGGGTGCAGCGGTCCGAACTGGGGGGCACCCCCGTCATGGTTGCGCCGTGGCTGCTGAACAAGCTGTTGGTGCGGGGCGGGCGAGCCGGGCGCATCGTCGAGGTCGAGGCCTACCACGGCGCCAACGACGCCGCCTCGCACGCCTACCGGGGGCAGACGGCGCGCACAGCCGTCATGTTCGGGCCGCCGGGGTTCCTGTACGTGTACTTCACCTACGGCATGCACTGGTGTGCCAACGTCGTCTGTGGGCCCGAGGGCGAGGCCGCGGCCGTCCTCATCCGCGCCCTCGAGCCGACTGCAGGGCTCGAGGAGATGTGGGAAGCCCGCCCTGCCGCCCGCGCCGAGCGGGATCTGTGCAGTGGGCCGGCCAAGCTGTGCCAGGCGCTCGGGATCACCGGCACCGACAACGGGACCGACCTGCTCGCCCGGTCGCCCGAGCGGCCGCCGGGGTCGGGGACGGGCCAGCGGATTGGCCTGGGGTGCGACGCCCCCGATCCTGTCCGCCTGGTCGACGACGGAACGCCGCCGCCGGCGCGTCCCGGCCGTGGGACCCGGATCGGCATCAGGGTGGCAACCGAAAAGCGCTGGCGCTTCTGGGTCCGGGGGAGCCCGTCGGTCTCACGCCCCTGACCTGGTGCGACGCGCCTTCCGTCCTGTCATCACGCTGTCACGACGGTGCAACAACGCCGGTTCATGATGCCGGGGCCGCAGCGTGGTGACATGCGGCAAATCGAGCAGCAGCGGGCGGCGCACACCTCGAGCGCCTGTGGCGGCAGGGGAGGTGGAAAGCCCGTTGCGCTTCGAGCACCGGGTGGCATGCGGAGGGCGGTCACCGCATGCCACCCCCAGGTGTCACGGATCACGTCAACGGAGGGAACCGGACCCCGTTCGAGCGGGCATCCGCCGGAGACGGCGGGTGTCCCGCTACGATCGGAGAGGAAGCCGAGACCGGGTCGTCCCGGAGCGGACTTCTTGCCCCCTGGCGCGTTGACGCTCTGTCACCGGTCTGCTAGGGTGACACTCCCGTCGGAACGGCCCACCCAGGGCTCTCCGACAGCTGAAGGAGACTCGCCGGCGAAGCAATTCGTCCGGAACAGTCCTTCGGCACACCCGGCACCAACACCGGCTGGACTGGTGTGTGCCCGGTTGCTCCTTGAAAACGGAATAGTGAGAGCCAAAAGCCAGTGCGGGCAATTCATCCGGACTCAAACGGATGGGTTGTACGTCAATTAATACGCAGTACGCAGGCCTTTGAAGCCCTTTGGGCGGATTGGGTCTGTGGTTACCAAATAGTTCGAGTCAAACTATGGTGACTCTCTGATTTTCGGGAGGTTCTGTCCCTTCGGGGACCGGGCTGAACGTAAGTCTCGATGGAGAGTTTGATCCTGGCTCAGGACGAACGCTGGCGGCGTGCCTAACACATGCAAGTCGAACGCGCTCCATTCGGTAGCAATACTGATGAAGAGCGAGTGGCGAACGGGTGAGTAGCACGTGAGCAACCTGCCCCGAAGACTGGGACAACACCGGGAAACCGGTGCTAATACCGGATATCCCTATCGGACCGCATGATCTGATAAGGAAATGGATTCCGCTTCGGGAGGGGCTCGCGGCCTATCAGCTAGTTGGTGGGGTAATGGCCCACCAAGGCATCGACGGGTAGCTGGTCTGAGAGGACGATCAGCCACACTGGGACTGAGACACGGCCCAGACTCCTACGGGAGGCAGCAGTGGGGAATCTTGCGCAATGGGCGAAAGCCTGACGCAGCAACGCCGCGTGGAGGACGAAGGCTTTCTGAGTTGTAAACTCCTTTCAGCAGGGACGATAGTGACGGTACCTGCAGAAGAAGCACCGGCCAACTACGTGCCAGCAGCCGCGGTGATACGTAGGGTGCAAGCGTTGTCCGGATTTATTGGGCGTAAAGAGCTCGTAGGCGGTTTGATAAGTCGGGTGTGAAACCTCCAGGCTCAACCTGGAGCCGCCACTCGATACTGTCATGACTAGAAATTCGGTAGGGGACCACGGAATTCCTGGTGTAGCGGTGAAATGCGCAGATATCAGGAGGAACACCAGCAGCGAAGGCGGTGGTCTGGGCCGACATTGACGCTGAGGAGCGAAAGCGTGGGGAGCGAACAGGATTAGATACCCTGGTAGTCCACGCCGTAAACGTTGGGCACTAGGTGTGGGGACTATTCAACGGTTTCCGTGCCGCAGCTAACGCATTAAGTGCCCCGCCTGGGGAGTACGGCCGCAAGGCTAAAACTCAAAGGAATTGACGGGGGCCCGCACAAGCGGCGGAGCATGTGGCTTAATTCGAGGCAACGCGAAGAACCTTACCTGGGTTTGACATGTAGGGAAAAGCCGTAGAGATACGGTGTCCTTCGGGGCCTTACACAGGTGGTGCATGGCTGTCGTCAGCTCGTGTCGTGAGATGTTGGGTTAAGTCCCGCAACGAGCGCAACCCTTGTCCTATGTTGCCAGCGGGTAATGCCGGGGACTCGTAGGAGACTGCCGGGGTCAACTCGGAGGAAGGTGGGGACGACGTCAAGTCATCATGCCCCTTACGTCCAGGGCTGCACACATGCTACAATGGCTGGTACAACGGGCTGCTATCCCGCGAGGGGGAGCCAATCCCAAAAGCCAGTCTCAGTTCGGATTGGAGTCTGCAACTCGACTCCATGAAGTCGGAGTCGCTAGTAATCCCGGATCAGCAACGCCGGGGTGAATACGTTCCCGGGCCTTGTACACACCGCCCGTCACACCACGAAAGTCGGTAACACCCGAAGCCGGTGGCCCAACCTTTTAGGAGGGAGCCGTCGAAGGTGGGATCGGTGATTGGGGTGAAGTCGTAACAAGGTAGCCGTACCGGAAGGTGCGGCTGGATCACCTCCTTTCTAAGGAGTGCTATCGGCCCTTTCGAAAGTTCTTTTCGAGAGTGATGTCGATCACTACCCAGTTGAACACTGGTTACTCGGGCGCTCTCGTACACCGGCAGATGGTTGGCCGCCTTCGACTTCTTCGGGAGTCGGAGCCCGCCCCCCACAGATCGGTCCCTGCGGAAGCGTTCGGAACTCTCACTATTCCGTTTTGAGGGAGTGACCCTATGGGTCAATCCCGGTGACGTCCCTCCGGCGCTCGTCTGAGCCCGGGTGTGGGTCGGTGCCCCGGCCAGAGTCGAGCCCTTCGGGAGCTCCTCGAGACCGGTCGCCGCTCCTGCGCTCGCACTCAGGTCTTCCGCGTGCTGGTGACGACCAATCACCCCGCGCGTGCCCTGGTCGGGCGGTTTGTTCCGGCTGCGCTCCGTTTTGGCTTATTCGACGGAACGTGGTGACGGAGTCTCGGCCCCGGTGTGCGCTGTGCAGCCCCTTGAGAATTCCAAAGCGAGCACGAGCATCTTTGTTCTCCAAGCTACAAAGAGCCAACGGTGAATGCCTTGGCGCCTAAAGCCGAAGAAGGACGTGGGCGACTGCGAAAAGCCACGGGAAGCTGTCTACCTAGCGTCGATCCGTGGATATCCGAATGGGGCAACCCAACACCTGTCATGAGGTGTTACACCCGCCTGAATGTATAGGGCGGGGCGAGGGAACCGGGTGAATTGAAACATCTAAGTAACCCGAGGAGAGGAAAACAACAGTGACTCCCTGAGTAGCGGCGAGCGAAACGGGAAGAGCCTAAACCGTGCCGGTGTTAAAGCCTGGTGGCGTTGCCGGTATGGGGTTGTGGGATTCAAGAGACGGGGCACCAGACCTGTCACGGAGTTACAAATCCAATGTCTAGTGGAATCAGTCAGGAAAGCTGAACCAAAGAGGGTAATGGTCCCGTACACGAAACATATTGGACTCCGCTTGAACACCCGAGTAGCGCCGGATCCGGGAAAGCCGGCGTGAATCTGCGAGGACCATCTCGTAAGGCTAAGTACTCTTAGGCGACCGATAGTGAACTAGTACCGTGAGGGAAAGGTGAAAAGTACCCCGGGAGGGGAGTGAAATAGTACCTGAAACCGTTGGCTTACAAACAGTCAAAGCGTCGTTGCTCCACCGTTGCCATGATCCCTTCGGGTGAGATTGGTGACACATGGTGGATGTCAGCCGTGATGGCGTGCCTTTTGAAGAATGAGCCAGCGAGTTACGGTGTGTGGCGAGGTTAACCAGCGATGGGTAGCCGAAGCGAAAGCGAGTCTGAATAGGGCGTCGAGTCGCATGCTGTAGACCCGAAGCCGAGTGAGCTTGCCATGGGCAGGCTGAAGCGAAGGTAAGACTTCGTGGAGGGCCGAACCCACCTAGGTTGAAAACTGGGGGGATGACCTGTGGCAAGGGGTGAAAGGCCAATCAAACTCGGTGATAGCTGGTTCTCCCCGAAATGCATTTAGGTGCAGCGTCGGGTGTTCAGCATCGGAGGTAGAGCACTGGATGGGCTAGGGGGCCTACAAGCTTACTGACCCCAACTAAACTCCGAATGCCGATGCTCAAGAACCCGGCAGTGAGACCACGAGGGATGAGCTTCGTTGGTCGAAAGGGAAACAGCCCAGACCGCCGGCTAAGGCCCCAAATTCTTGACTAAGTGGAAAACGATGTGGGAACGCAAAGACAGCCAGGAGGTTGGCTCAGAAGCAGCCATCCTTAAAAGAGTGCGTAATAGCTCACTGGTCGAGTGGTCCTGCGCGGATAATGTAACGGGGCTCAAGTCAAGAGCCGAAGCCGCGGATTTCCGTCATGAGACGGGAGTGGTAGGGGAGCGTCGATCTTGCTGAGAAGCGGCGGTGTGAACCGTCGTGGAGCGTGGTCGAGTGCGAATGCTGGTATGAGTAGCGAGAGAGGAGTGAGAAACTCCTCCGCCGTAAGCCCAAGGGTTCCTGGGGAAGGCTAATCCTCCCAGGGTAAGTCGGGAGCTAAGGCGAGGCCGAGAGGCGTAGTCGATGCACAACTGGTTGATATTCCAGTACTACCGTGTCCGCGCCCATTCCAAGCCAGGGGTACTAAGGGGATGACCTTCGGGTCGAGCCGACAAACCCTGGGGCGGATAGCAAAGGAGCGACGCAGGAAGATAGGTGAGCCCAGGCGTTGGTTGTCCTGGGGTAAGCGTGTAGGGAGGGATCTAGGTAAATCCGGATCCTCTAAATCCTGAGACGCGATGCCGAGCCATCCCAGGCGAAGTCACTGATTCTATGCTGCCTAGAAAAACTTCTAGCGAGCTGACACGGTACCCGTACCCCAAACCAACACAGGTGGGCGGGTAGAGAATACCAAGGCGATCGGGAGAACTGTGGTTAAGGAACTCGGCAAAATTCCTCCGTAACTTCGGGAGAAGGAGGGCCTCGATAGGGTGATGGACTTCGCGTCCTGATGCCTGAGGGGGCCGCAGAGAATTGGGGAAAGCGACTGTTTACTAAAAACACAGGAGCGTGCGAAGTCGTAAGACGATGTATACGCTCTGACGCCTGCCCGGTGCCGGAAGGTTACGGGGAAGGGTTAGTCTTCGGACGAAGCTCTGAACCTAAGCCCCGGTAAACGGCGGCCGTAACTATAACGGTCCTAAGGTAGCGAAATTCCTTGTCGGGTAAGTTCCGACCTGCACGAATGGCGTAACGACTTTCCTACTGTCTCAACCACAGACCCGGCGAAATTGAAGTACGAGTAAAGATGCTCGTTAGCTGCATCAGGACGGAAAGACCCCGTGGACCTTTACTACAGCTTGATGTTGAGTTTTGGTACTATTTGTGTAGGATAGGTGGGAGACTTTGAAGCATTGGCGCCAGCCAGTGTGGAGTCAACCTTGAAATACCACCCTTTTAGTGCCGGGACTCTAACCTCGGTCCGTGATCCGGATCAGGAACAGCGTCAGGTGGGTAGTTTGACTGGGGCGGTCGCCTCCTAAAATGTAACGGAGGCGCCCAAAGGTTCCCTCAGGCTGGTTGGCAATCAGCTGTCGAGTGCAATGGCAAAAGGGAGCTTGACTGCGAGACCTACAAGTCGAGCAGGTGCGAAAGCAGGGCATAGTGATCCAGCGGTTGCTTATGGAAGCGCCGTTGCTCAACGGATAAAAGGTACCCCGGGGATAACAGGCTCATCTTCCCCAAGAGTCCATATCGACGGGAAGGTTTGGCACCTCGATGTCGGCTCGTCGCATCCTGGGGCTGAAGCCGGTCCCAAGGGTTGGGCTGTTCGCCCATTAAAGCGGTACGCGAGCTGGGTTTAGAACGTCGTGAGACAGTGAATTAACCGCGCTGTCTATAAACTTGGCTATTTGCTGGAAACACCGTAAGTATCCTGCACTACTCGCTTTCTAAAGGTCGTGAGACACCCGCTGCATACGATGCGGGCATGGACGTGGAGGGCAGTGACAATGTGTCAGGTGCGGTCAATCAGCAGGAAAGACTGGAGTCGTATATAGCCGGATTTGTAGACGGAGAAGGGTGTTTTCACGTCGCACTCCAACGAAATCCTTGCACGAGAGTCGGATGGCAACTCGTGCCGGAATTTCGGTTCAATCAAGATGTCGCTCGAGCCAAGGTTTTGGACCTGGCAAGAGAACTTCTTGGTTGTGGATTGCTGCGAGAGAATCACCGTGGATCGAATGACCGCACGCACGTGCTGGTCGTTCGGCGACGGAAGGATCTTCTCGAGAGAGTGATTCCCTTCTTCGAACGAAATCCGTTACTGAGCTGTAAGCAGGATGAGTTCAACACCTTCGCTGCGATCGTGAGAGCGATGGCAGGAGGTGAACATCTTGCGGAGGAGGGCTTCGAGCGGCTAGCCGCCCGGGCGCTTCAGATGAACGGTGGTGGTCGATATAGGCGACTGCACCGGGCTCAGAATCCAGAATCCTCAGAGACCATATGCCAGGTGCCTTCGATGAACCGAAGGTGAAGATATGGTCCGATCTGCATGGCGACATGCAGAGCCAGGCAGAAATGTCCTGGCCCTCGACCTTGATGAGGTCGGTGGTAACAACAAATGTCGGTCCCTATCCGATGCAGCCGTAGGAGATTTGAGAAAGGCTGTCCCTAGTACGAGAGGACCGGGACGGACGTAGCTCTCGTGTGCCAGTTGTCCTGCCAAGGGCACGGCTGGTTTGCGACCTACGGGTGGGATAAGCGCTGAAAGCATCTAAGTGCGAAGCCCGTTTCGAGATGAAATCTCCCACAGGGTTAACCTGGTAAGGCCCGTGGCTAGACGACCACGTTGATAGGCCGGAGGTGTAAGTGCAGCAATGCATTCAGCCGACCGGTACTAATCGGCCGAGGGCTTGGAGACCTACCCGTGCTCGTGCTCGCTTTGGAACGCTCAGGGGTTGCGGAAACGCAGCCTCAGGCGTGGCCCCGCCCGTCCACACGGGTGGTCGTGCCCCGCTGAGTGCAAGATTTCCGGTGGCCATGGCGGCGGGGAAACACCCGTTCCCATTCCGAACACGGCAGTTAAGCCCGCCCGCGCCGATGGTACTTGGGGGGAGGCCCCCTGGGAGAGTAGGTCGCCGCCGGGATTTCTCACGAAACCCCCTCGGAGCTTCGGCTCGAGGGGGTTTCGTACGTTCTGGGTCCGACGCCGTGCGAGCGGGCGCTGCGATACTGCCCGCCATGCGGGGCACCACATGACCAGCCGGCGGTTGCGCGTGCTCCCGATGAGGCCGCGGGACATCGACGAGGAGCATCGGGCCTCGACCCCGCTCGAACTCCTGTTCGACCTGTGTTTCGTCGTGGCCGTGTCGCAGGCGGCCGACGAGCTGCACGGCGCGCTGGTGGTCGGGCACTTCCACACGGCGATCGTCGGTTACCTGACGGTGTTCTTCGGCATCTGGTGGGCCTGGGTGAACTTCACCTGGTTCGCCTCGGCCTACGACGTCGACGACCTGCTCTACCGCCTCTTGACCTTCGTCCAGATCTTCGGGGTCTTGATTCTCGCCGCCGGTGTGGCCAGCGCCTTCACGGCCGGGAACTACACGGTCATGACCATCGGCTACGTGGTCATGCGCATCGCCATGGTGGCGCAGTGGCTCCGGGCCGCCTCGGGTGACCCCGCGGCGCGGCCGGCCGCCCTGCGTTACGCGGCCGGGATCGCCGTCCTCCAGGTCGGATGGGTGCTGCGCCTGCTCCTCCCGCCCCAGGCCGGCCTGTGGTCGTTCTGCGTCTTGGCGGCCTGCGAAATGCTGGTGCCCGTGTGGGCCGAGCGAGCAGCACACGGCGTCGGCACGCCATGGCATCCCGGCCACATCAGCGAGCGTTACGGACTCTTCACGCTGATCGTCCTCGGCGAGTGCATCGCTGCCGTCACGGTGGCCATCCACAGCGCCAGCTCGAATCACGGTGTGTCGACCGGCCTGGTGGCGGTGGTGGTGGGTGCCGTGCTCCTGGTCTTCTCCATCTGGTGGTGGTACTTCGAGAATCCGGCGGAGGAGGGCCTGCGCATGTCGCGCCAGGTGGCGTTCCTCTGGGGGTACGGCCACTACGTGGTGTTCGCTTCGCTCGGTGCGTTGGGTGCGGGGCTCGAGCTGGCGGCGGAGGGTGTCCACGGCACCGTCTCCTCCACGCTGGCGACCACGGCCGGGTTGGCCGTGGCGGTGCCGGTAGCCGCCTATCTCGTCGTCACGGGACTGCTGCAGAATCGCCTGGCCTCGGAAGGCACGGGCCGCGTCCCCGCGGTGATGCTCGCATCGGCTGTCGTCCTCGTGCTGGGTGTCGCGGCCAGTGCGCTCGGCGCCGCCGCCGCCATCGTGTTGATGGGCGTGGTGGTGACCGCACTCGTCGTCGAGGACGAGCTGCGCCGCGACCTCATGGTTGAGTCATCCATCGACCCCGATGACCGCGACCGGGGCCCGTAGACTCGTCTGATGCCTCAGAACCCCTCCCGGCCGAATCGCCGCGCCCCGTCGCCCCGCTCCGCGGGGTCCGGCGGCTCTGGGCGTCCGGTGCGCGGCGCGGGTGCCGGCAAGGGCAGCGGTGCTGGGCGGGGCCGCAACGCCGCAGGAGGCAAACCCGCCGCACCGGGATCGCGCGGTGGTTCGGCCGGAGGCGGCCAAAGGCGCCCCGCCGCTGCTGGGGCGGGAGCAGGTGGCCGACCTCGCCGGCCGAGTAAGGGCGCCTCGTCCGGTGCCGCAGCACCCTCGCCTCGCGGCGGGTCGCGTGGTGCTGCTCCGGCCCGCGCCCGACGCGACGCCAGCGGAGACGGCCCGAACACGGGTGGTCGGACGCGAACCGGATCCGCCGGCCGCCGCCATGGCGACGACGGAGGGCGTGACGGCCGCGGCCGCGACGACCGCGGTCGCGACAACCGTTCGACCCGTCCGTCGCTGCCGCGCCAGACCGAGGGTTGGGGCAATGTGGCCCGGCGCGGGGCTCACGAGGTGTCCCGACGTGCCGCGGACGAGGGCGGCAGTGATGCACTGGACGACCGGGAGCGCCGCCGAGGGGGTGCCCGACCCAAGCCATCTGCACAGTGGACCCGCGATGACGGTGCCCGTGAGTGGGCGGACACCGAGGCTGGCGGGCGGCGCAGCCGGGGAAAGGGTCGCCGGCCTGGCCCGGAAGACACGTCGCCGGCCCGGAGTGCCACCGAGGCCATTGCGGCCCTCTCGCCGCGCCATGCCCTGCCGCCCGAGATCGCCACCGACATCCGCAACGCCGCCGACATCGCGACGGCCCGCCACCGCGAGCACCTGGTCGACCGGGCGGAGTCGGCGTATGGCGCCTACGAGAGAGGGCGCTTCCAGGACGCGCTGCGGGCGATCAAGCCCGTGGCCGACGAGGCCCCTGGGGTGGCCGCAGTCCGCGAGCTCGCCGGGCTCGCCGCCTACCGGTGCGGCCGGTGGCGTTCGGCTGCCACCCACCTGGAGGCGTTCGGCCGCCTCAGCGACTCCGCGGAGCATCTGCCGGTCCTCATGGACTGTCAGCGGGCCCTGCACAAACCCAAGAAGGTGGCCGCGCTGTGGGCCGAGCTCCGCCAGAGCTCGCCCGACCCCGACGTCCTGGCCGAGGGCCGCATTGTGGCCGCGGCCTCGCTCGCCGACGCGGGCGACCTGAACGGTGCCATCGCCATGCTGTCGACGGCGGGGGCCGCGAAGGCGCTGCGCAACCCGTCCGAGCGCCACGTCCGCCAGTGGTACCTGCTGGCTGACCTCAACGAGCGGGCCGGCGACGTCCCGAAGGCCCGCGAGTACTTCGAACGGGTGTTCCGCGCCGACCCTGAGGCCTACGACGTGGCCGAGCGGCTGCGCGGACTGGGCCCGGAGCGCCGGCCCCGTCAGCGACCCCGTCGTGCCGGGACCTCGCCCTCCACCAAGAAGGGCCGTCCTCCTGCCTGAGCTGAGCTCGGCGCGCTGGCCCTGAGTGTCCTCAGGGCGCCGGCGGTGCCGCCGTGGTGGGTGTGGCCGGCGGCACGGTCGGCGCAGGCGCAGGCGCAGGCGCAGGCGGGGCGGTGGTCGTCGTGGTGGTCGGCGGCGGGGCGGTGCCGAAGTCGGGTCCCACCACGGTCACGAGCGTCCCGATCGGGGTCAGTGGCCACACCAGGGCGGCGTTGGCGTAGCTCATTTCGACGCAGCCGTTGCTCTGCGGTGTGCCGTAGGAGGATCGGATGAACCCGTGCAGGGCATCACCGCCGTTGAAGTAGCTGGCGTAGGGCACGTTGGGGTCGTCGTAGGTCGAGCCGTCGACGTTGGTGCCCTTCATGTCCGAATAGCGCACGTGCTCGAACACGGCGAACGTGCCGTCGGTCGTGTCGGCACCGGGCGCCCCGCTGTTGATCGGGATCCCGGCGTACTGGGCCACCCCGTTGTTCCACAGGGTGAGGGTCTGGGGCACGGTCTTGTTCACCACGACGTAGACGTAGGGGGTGGCGTCGGGCTTGTTGTTGATGACGTCGTTGATGAGTGCCGTCCACACCGTGGGACCGGCGATCCCGTCCACGCCGATGTTGTTCTGGGTCTCGAACGCCTCCACGGCTGCCTTCGTGATCATGTTCTCGGTGCCCTGTGTCCACTGCGAGGTCAGCTCGGAGGGCAGGCCCGGCCAGCGCCACGAGAAGGTGCCGGGCTGGTCCTGCGCCAGATCGGCGCGAGCAGGAGCCGGGCCGCTGGGGGTGAATCCGACCGGCAGGTAGTTCAGCTGGGCCAGCAGCTGCTGCAGTCGGAGCGTGTCGCCGGCGGCGACCCCGAAGGCGACCGAATGCGAGCTCGGCAGTGTGGCCCCGCTGGTCGACCGCAGGCCGTCGGTCCCGCCGGGGATGGTCACCGTCACCTGGGAGGAGGGAATGAGGGGGGAGGCGAGGGCGTAGGTCAACGTGGTGCGGGTCGTCTGCACCCATCTCCCGGCGACGTTGGGCGTGACCGTCGGTGCGACCTTGTGCAGAAACACCGGAGCGGAGAACGTCAACGAGATGGTCGTGTTCGGCGCCACGTTTTGCATCCCCGCCGGCGGGTTCGTGGCCTTGACGTAGAAGGAGGCGTTCGAGGCCGTCGCGCCACCGGTGGTGGTTGTCGTCGTTGCGGCCGCCCGTCCGGAAGGTGGGGGAGCGGACGTCCCGAGCGTCAGCCCGAGCACGACGCCGACGAGGATGACCGCCGCGCCGACGAGCACGACCCATGGGCGCAGGCGCCGCGGCCTGCCGGCCTGAGACTCCAGAACGTTCATGACCTCCCCTCGCTCACGTCGTCGCCCACTCCAGACGCCGACAGCATCGAGCGTAAGGGCCAACGGGGGAAGGAATTGCGTCAGGGGTAGCTGAAAATTGTGCAACTCGTGCGACAGTCAGGTGATACGAGCCCTTTCCGGCGTCGCACGACGGCGCCTGGGCGGTGACCAGCCGAGGTCCTGGCAAAGGAGCGATTCCTGACCCTCCAGTAGCATGAGGCGCATGAGCCCCAGCACTTCGAGCACCGACCTGGCCGCGCTCCTCGGCGACGACGCGGACGCCCTTCTCGGCTATACGGCCAAGGCCTTCCCGGCCGAGCACCTCACCCTCCCGGGCCCCGACTACCTCAGCTCCGTGTTCGTCGACAGCGATCGCAGTCCGACGGTGCTGCGGAATCTGGGCTCCATGTTCGACCACGGCCGCCTCGCGGGCACGGGCTACCTGTCCATCCTCCCGGTCGACCAAGGCATTGAACACTCCGCGGCGGCGAGTTTCTCCAAGAACCCGATGTACTTCGACCCACTGAATCTCTTGGAGCTCGCACTGGCAGGAGGCTGCAACGCCGTGGCCACCACTCTGGGCACGCTCGGGCTGGCGGCGCGCAAGTACGTGCACCGCATCCCCTTCATCGTGAAGCTCAACCACAACGCATTCCTGCATGTCCCCAACACCTACGACCAGATCATGTTCTCGTCGGTCCGCCAGGCATCCGACCTTGGGGCCATGGGCGTCGGCGCCACCATCTATTTCGGCTCGGACGACATGGACCGTGAGCTCCAGCAGGTGGCCGAGGCCTTCGCCGAGGCGCACCGGCTCGGGATGTTCACGGTGCTCTGGTGCTACCTGCGCAACTCGGCGTTCCAGAAGGACGGCGTCAACTACGAGGTCTCGGCCGACCTCACCGGTCAGGCCAACCACATGGGCGTCACCATTGAGGCGGACATCATCAAGCAGAAGCAGCCGGAGAACAACGGTGGGTACAACGCCGTCAAGTTCGGCCGGACCGACCCGCTGGTCTATGAGCAGCTGACGACGGACAACCCGATCGACCTCACCCGCTGGCAGGTCGTCAACTGCTACGCGGGGCGCATCGGCCTCATCAACTCCGGCGGGGAGTCCAAGGGGGACAGCGACCTGGCCCAGGCGGTCCGCACCGCGGTGGTCAACAAGCGGGCGGGGGGTATGGGCCTGATCGTCGGCCGCAAGGCGTTCCAACGGCCGCTGGACGAAGGGGCGGCCCTGATCCACAGCATCCAGGACGTGTACCTGAACAAAGAGGTCACGGTGGCCTGAGTCGCAGCCGGGGCCAACGGGGCACCGAGCCCGGCCCCCGGCCCTCAGATGAAGGTTGGATGAAGAAGGGTCTGCGTGCCTGGGGGTTAGGATTGCTTGCAACGAGCAATTCGGACGGAGAGTCCCGCGCGCCGTCGCGGCGGGGTGTGCAGGCCTGCTGGAGTGAGCCAAGACACTCGATCTCCTTGACATGAGACGAGGCAGCCCGTGGCATCGGGAACGCAACGCGAAACAGAGGTATTGGACCAGGTCATCGTGCGCTTCGCCGGCGACTCGGGGGACGGGATGCAGCTCACGGGGGACCGCTTCACGACCAGCAGCGCCCTGCTGGGCAACGACCTGTCCACCTTTCCGGACTTCCCCGCCGAGATCCGTGCCCCCGCCGGTACCCTGAACGGCGTCTCGGCCTTCCAGGTCCACATCTCCGACCACGACATCCTGACGCCCGGCGACTCGCCCAACGTCCTGGTGGCGATGAATCCGGCCGCCCTCAAGGCCAACATCGGCCTGATGGCCAAGGGCACGGTGCTGCTCGTCAACAGCGACGCCTTCGAGGAGCGCAACCTGGCCAAGGCGGGCTACGAGACCAGCCCGCTGACCGACGGCTCGCTCAGCGCGTACACGGTCTACGAGGTGCCCATGACCTCCATCACCCAGGAGGTCTGCAAGGAAGCCGGTGTCAAGCCCCGCGACGCCGAGCGTTCCAAGAACTTCTTCGCGCTGGGTCTGGTGAGCTGGCTCTACACGCGGCCGGTGGAGGACACCATTGCGTGGATCACCGAGCGCTTCGCCGCCCGTCCGCAGGTGGCGGAGGCCAACACCCGGGCCTTCCGGGCCGGCTACGACTTCGGCGAGACGGCGGAGCTCTTCGAGTCCAACTACGAGATCCGCCCCGCGACCTTCGAGAAGGGCGAGTACGTCCAGGTCACCGGGAACCAGGCGCTGGCCTGGGGGTTGATTGCCGCGACCCGACTGGCCGGCCTACCCCTCTTCTTGGGCAGCTACCCGATCACCCCGGCATCGGACATCCTCCACGAGCTGAGCCGCCGCAAGGAGTTCGGCATCCGGACCTTCCAGGCTGAGGACGAGATCGCCGGCATCGGCGCCGCATTGGGTGCCTCCTTTGGGGGCGCACTCGGGGTGACGACGACCAGTGGCCCGGGGCTCGACCTCAAGTCCGAGACCATCGGCCTGGCCATCAACCTCGAACTGCCGCTCGTCATCGTCGACGTCCAGCGGGGCGGCCCGTCGACCGGCCTGCCCACCAAGACCGAGCAGGCCGACCTCCTGCACGCCATGTACGGCCGTCACGGCGAGGCGCCCCTGCCGATCCTGGCCCCGCAGACGCCGAGCGACTGTTTCGCCATCGCGATCGAGGCCGTCCGTCTGGCGGTGAAGTACCGCACGCCGGTCATCGTGCTCTCCGACGGCTACCTGGCAAACGGGGCCGAGCCGTGGCGCCTGCCCGACCTCGACTCCTTCGAGGCGATCGATCCGAGCTTCTCCACCGCGCCCAACCATGTCGACGACGAGGGCAACGAGACCTTCTGGCCCTACGTACGCGACGACAAGACACTGGCCCGCCCGTGGGCCCCGCCGGGCCTGCCGGGACTCGAGCACCGCATCGGCGGGCTCGAGAAGGCCGACGGCAGTGGCAACGTGTCCTATGACGGCATCAACCATGAGCGCATGGTCCACCTGCGCCGGGACAAAATCAGCGGGATCGCCTCGGACATCCCGCTCGTCGAGGTGAACGACGAGAGCGGGGATGCCCAGTTGCTCCTGGTCAGCTGGGGCTCGACCTACGCCGCCGTGGCGGCGGGCGTCAAGCGGGTGCGGGCCCGTGGCATGAAGGCGGCCCACGTGCACTTGCGCCATCTCCACCCGCTCCCCGCCAACCTGGGCGAGGTGCTCAACCGCTACACGCAAGTGCTCGTGCCCGAGGTCAACCTTGGTCAGTTGAGCCGCATCCTGCGGGCCGAATACCTGGTCGACGCCAAGACCATGTCCAAGATGCAGGGCGTGCCGTTCCGCGTCGGAGAGATCGAGGCAGCCATCACCGCGCTGCTCGGAGGGAAGTCATGAGCGAGTCCAACGGCGCCACCGCCACGGCAGTCCCCGTCACCGCCCGCAAGGATTGGACCAGCGACCAAGAGGTCCGCTGGTGTCCGGGTTGCGGCGACTACTCCATTTTGGCCGCGGTGCAGATGCTGATGCCCGACCTGGGGGTCCGGCGGGAGAACACTGTGTTCCTCTCGGGTATCGGCTGCGCCGCCCGCTTCCCCTACTACATGAACACCTACGGCATGCACTCGATTCACGGGAGGGCGCCGGCCATCGCCACCGGCCTGGCCACGACGCGCCCCGACCTCGACGTCTGGGTCATCTCGGGCGACGGCGACTCGCTGTCGATCGGTGGCAACCACCTGATCCATGCGCTCCGCCGGAACGTGCGCCTGAACATCTTGATGTTCAACAACCAGATCTACGGGCTGACGAAAGGCCAGTATTCGCCGACGTCAGAGATGCACAAGGTCACCAAGTCGACTCCGTTCGGCTCCGTCGACACGCCGTTCAACCCGGTCTCGCTGGCGCTGGGGGCCGAGGCGACCTTCGTCGCTCGGACCCATGACATGGACCGGGGCCACATGCAAGAGACCTTCCGGCGGGCGCATCAGCACAGGGGTGCCGCTTTCGTCGAGGTCCTCCAGAACTGCAACGTCTTCAACGACGGAGCCTTCGAGAAGATCACCAGCCGCGACGCCCGGGCCAGCATGCTGATCCCGCTCCAGCACGGCCAGCCGATCGTGTTCGGTGCCGAGGGTGAAGAGCGTGGCGTCGTGCAGCGGGCCGATGGCAGCCTCGAAATCGTGTCGGTGGCGGAGGTCGGGCCTGACGCGCTGCTCGTCCACGACGAGGCACGCCCGGATCCGGGCCTGGCCTTTGCCCTGTCGCGCCTGGCAAACGGCCCCTACGAGCCGACCCCGATCGGGGTGTTCCGGGCCGTCGATCGTCCCGAGTACGGGGAGCAGATGGCCGAGCAGATCACCGAAGCCCAGGGCAAGCGTGGACTCGGCGACGTGGCGGCTCTGCTTCGCTCCGGTTCGAGCTGGACGGTCGACTAGGCCGACGGGGCCGCCACCTCACCGAGCAGGGTGAAGGTGTTGCAATAGAAGAGCCGCCCTCCCGGTGGTCGCCAGTCCGCCCATTCGACGTAGGCGGCGCTCTCGGTGCCCCCGAGGCGCGGCGCCACATGAGGGATCATGGCGGCGAACGTCGTCTCGGCGTCGGCGTGGTCGAACTCGTAGAAGTGCATGTACCGGGGGTCACCCTCGACCACGTTCTCGTAGACCGAAATCTGGTTGAAGCCGGGTATGGCAGCGGCGGCGATGTGACGGATGTGCACGAAGTCACCCCAGTCGCGCAGGCTGTCGTCCAGGTCGGCGGTCCTCGGGCCGATCCAGACGATGGAGAGCCCAAGCGTCGGCCGGCCCGTCAGGATGCCCTGGCTCGGCCGGGCATGGCGCCGAAAGCCGTGGGCGTGCGCGGCATCGGGAGCAGGGGAAGGGGCGGCGAAGCCGTCATCCGCCTCGACCACGACCAAGCTCCGACCGTCGGGTATGCGCATCGGCAGGTCGGTGCGTTCGAAGGCGCAGTTGGCCCACCACGTCACCCGCTGGACGCCCCCGAGCACCGCCAAGTCGCGTGCCCTGGTCGCGCCGTCCTCGTGCGAGCCGTTCCCGAGTTCGAGGTAGAGGATGGGTGTGGTGCGGTCCTCCACCGCTACGCCGCCGGTTTCTCGACCTCGGTCCTGATCCGCTCCAAGGTGGTCTGCATGCCCCTGCGGTTGACCTTGCCCCGAGACCAACCCCACACGGCCCAGTAGAGCTTCAGGCCGAACGTCGGGCTCAACGTGAAGGACTCGGTGACGTCGCTCCCGCCGTCGGCCGGCGCGATGTCGTATCGCCACACGTTCAGCGGTGCCTTGCCGGGAGCCCCGACGCCGAAGGCAAAGGTCTGCCCGGGCTCGCACGCGGAGACCGTGCACGTTGTCCAGTACGTCGGCCCGATCCCGTTGCGTTTCACGTGGCCCCTGAAGCGGGCGCCGACCGCCGGCCCTGTCGCACCCTCGAGCCACTCGGCCTCGAAGGTCTCGGGGCTGTAGCTGCCGATGCGGGTGACGTCGCTCACGAGGTCCCAGACCCGTTCGGGTGATGCGGCCATGTGGATGGTCACCGAGTCGTGCACGTCGTCACCTCAGGGGAGATCGAGGGACCGGAACACCATGCCGGTCCGCGGCTTCGGGCTGAAGAAGGTCGTCTTGGGCGGCATGCGCCGGCGTTCGTTGGCCCACGAGTCGATCTGCTCGACCGTGGCGGGGCGCAGGAGGAAGGCAGCCTGGCCCTCGCCTCCCCGCAGGGCCTCCATGGCCTCGGCCACGCTGTGCCGATGCATCACCTCGTGGGGCGGGAGCTCGGCCAGCACGGTGGCCACGAGATTCGAGTCGAGGTCGTTGCCCTCCTGCTCCTGAATGTCGGCGTGCGCCAGCAGCAGGTAGGCCTGGTCGCCCGTGACGAGCGCCAGGGCGTTCGAGTCCGCCAGCGCGCCGAGCGTGCGGTCGTCGGCCGCACCGGCACGGACCACGTCGAACCACTGTGAGAGCGCCTCGACGAGGTCGAAGTCCTCGGGGAGCCCGCTGACGGTGCGGTGGATGGCTCCGACGGTCAGCTGGTCCGCCGACAGCTCCACGACGAGTGCCATCACGAGGTCGTAGGGTCCGGCGGCGCCGCCGTTGGCGTGGCGGCACTCTGCCTGGTAAGCCCGGGCCGTTTCGTAGCGATGGTGTCCGTCGGCCAGGACCACCGGCGCGCTGGCCATGGCGGAGCCGACGGCTGCCACCGTGTCGGCGTCATGCAGGACCCAGAGTTGATGCCGGACGCCGTCATCGTCGTGGACATCTGCGACCGGGTCGTCGTCCGTCGGGTCGAAGGTGGCAGTGATCCCCGCCGCCATGGACAGGCCCCAGATGGGGGAGAGGTTGGCCCGGGTCGCCCGCAACAGGTCCAGGCGGTCACTCTTGGGCTTGGGCAGGGTCTGCTCGTGGGGCAGGATGTCGCTCTCCCCACCGGGCTCGGCCAGGCCGAGCGCCCCGATGACGCCCGTGGTGGCGTGGCCCGACGGGTCGGTCATCCGGTACGGGTAGAGACTCGGGACCGGGTCGGCGACGAGGATACCCTTGGACTGCCATCGCGCGAAGAGGTCCGTGGCCACCTCGTAGCGGTCACGGCGGCCCGAAAGGTCGGCTTCGGGGAGCTCCACCAGCACGGCGTTGGCCCGGTGGCGCGAGGCCAGGTGCGCTCGCTCGGCGGGTGAGATCACGTCGTAGGGCGGGGCGATGACCTGGGCCACCGGTGCGACCTCGGGCCGGTAGCGCAGACCCTGGAACGGTTCAAAGCGCGGCACGTGGCCACTCTGGCACACGACAGACGAAGTCGTCGC
Source organism: uncultured Acidimicrobiaceae bacterium (assembly GCA_963782415.1). Lineage (GTDB taxonomy): Bacteria > Actinomycetota > Acidimicrobiia > Acidimicrobiales > RAAP-2 > Bog-473. Next base: position 367,751 of record CAWAJT010000007.1, read on the forward strand.
GGGGGTGTCCCTAGACTCACGGCGTGGACGACGAGGGCTTGGACCGCATACTCACGGTTCCCAACGTCATCACCATGGTGCGCCTCTTGTGCATCCCGATCTTCTTGTGGCTGCTCTTCGGGGCGCATCGGCAAACGGCGGCTGCAGTGCTGCTGGCGGTGCTGGGCGCCACGGACTGGGTCGACGGGTTCGTCGCCCGGCGCTACGGCCAGGTGTCCACGTTGGGCAAGGTGCTGGACCCGACGGCCGACAGGATCCTGGTCGGGACGGCGGTTATTTCGATCATGGTCTACGGCGCCGTCCCACTTTGGTTCGGCTTGGCCACCATCGCCCGGGAGGTCCTGGTCTCGGCCATGGTCCTGCTGCTGGCCTCACTGGGCGCGGCACGCATCGATGTGTTGTGGGTCGGAAAGGCGGGCACATTCGGGTTGATGTTCGCCTATCCGACCTTTCTCCTCGGCGACGGCTCCGCCAGTTGGCAGGAGCCGATCAGGGTCATCGGGTGGGTGACCGGCCTGGTCGGGCTCGTTCTGGCCTGGTGGGCGGCGGCGAGCTACATCGCACCGGCCCGCCGTGCGCTGCGCGACGGCCGGGCGGCCCGCCGGAGCATGGCATGAAGGCGGTGATCATGGCGGGTGGCGAGGGGACGCGCCTGCGTCCGCAGACCTCGAACCTGCCCAAGCCCATGCTCCCCCTGGTGGGGCGCCCGATGATGGAGCACATCGTGTCGTTGCTGCGGCGGCACGGCATCACCGACATCGTGGTCACGGTCGCATTCCTGCCCAACGCCATCCGCAGCTACTTCGGTGACGGCAGCGAGCTCGGTGTGTCGATGGTCTACGCCACCGAGGAAACACCGCTCGGGACCGCCGGCTCGGTGCGCAATGCACGAGAGCAGCTGACGGAGCGCTTCCTCGTGATTTCGGGGGACGTGCTCACCGACATCGATCTCACGTCCGTCATCGCGTTTCACGAGAAGAACGAGGCGCTGGCCACCATTGCGCTGTGTTCGGTGGAGAACCCGCTGGAGTTCGGCATCGTGATCACCCGGGAGGACGGGACGATCGAGCGCTTCCTCGAGAAGCCTGGGTGGGGCCAGGTCTTCAGCGACACCATCAACACGGGCATTTACGTGTTGGAGCCCGAGGTCTTCGAGCGTATCCCCGAGGGTCGCTCCGTCGACTTCTCAGGGGAGGTCTTCCCGGCCGTCCTGGAGGCGGGCCAGCCCCTCTACGGCTACGTCGCCGACGGGTACTGGGAGGATGTCGGGACGACGGCCGCCTACCTGCAGGCCCACGAGGACATCCTCGACGGCAAGGTGGAGGTCGACGTCGCCGGCTTCGAGCTGCGCCCGGGCGTCTGGGTCGGCAAGGGGTCCTCCATCGATCCGTCGGTCCACATTGAGTCGCCGGCCTTCATCGGCGAGAACTGCACCATCGACGAGGACGTCGTGCTCGGGGCCTACTCCACCGTCGGGGCAAACACCCAGGTGGCACCGCGGGCCGAGACCCAGCGGTCGGTCATCGGCGAGAATTCCTACTTGGGCCCGGCGAGCCGGGTGGAGGGTGCTGTGCTGGGCCGGTCGTGCGACCTTCGGACCGGAGCCCGCATCGAGCCCGGTGCCGTGGTCGGGGAGGGTTGCCTCGTCGGCGCCCACGCCGAGGTGCGCAGCGACGTCAAGGTGTATCCCTACAAGGTCGTTGAGGCCGGCGCGCAGGTCAACGCCTCCATCGTGTGGGAGTCAGGCGGGTCACGCACACTGTTTGGCGCCGACGGCGTCCAGGGCATCGCCAATGTCGACGTCAGCCCCGAACTCGCCGTGCGTCTGGCCAAGGCATGGGCCTCGGGATTTGAGAAGGGCACGTACATCACCGCGTCGAGAGACACCAGCCGGATCGCACGCGTGCTCAAGCGCGCCCTCATGGTGGGATGCAACTCGGTCGGCGTGAACGTGAACGACCTGGAGCTGGCGACCGTGCCCGTGACCCGCCACCACGTTCGGATGCGGGGGAATCGCGCCGGGCTCACCGTGCGCCTGAGTCCCGACGACCCGCAGTCGGTGGTGATCCGCTTCTTCGACGAGCACGGGATCGACCTGTCCGAGAGCGACCAGCGCCGGGTGGAGCGCCTGTACCACCGCGAGGAGTTCCGGCGGGTCACCGCAGGCGAAATCGGCGATATCGACTTCTCGCCGCGCACCATCGAGCTGTACACCGAGGACATCGTCGAGGCGTTCGGTCTGCGCCGTGTCGCTGGGCGCCAGGTGAAGCTGGTGTTGGACCTCTCGTACGGGGCGGCGAACTTCGTCATGCCGAACCTGCTGTCCAAGGTCGGGGCGGACGTGCTGAGCATCAACCCGTACGCACAGACGCCGGGCATGATCGCGGTCGATCGCGTGGCCAGCGAGGCCCGGGTGGCCGACGCCGTGCGCGGGTCCGGCGCCGACCTCGGAGCGGTCATCGACGCCGGCGGCGAACGCCTCACGCTGATCGACGGGACCGGGAGGGTGCTCTCCGACGACGAAGCCGTCATGGCCTTCGTCGAGCTGTCGACCCAGGCCGGGGAGACCGGCCGGGTGGCGCTTCCCGTGACCGCGAGCGACCGCACCGTGCGGCGATGTCGCGAACGTGGGGTCGAGCTCACGCTCACACCGTTGTCGCCTTCGGGATTGCTCCAGGCCGCCGCCTCCGGGGGTGTGTCCTTCGCCTCCGACCAGCGGGGTGGGTACGTGTTCCCGGCCTTCCTGCCCGCCTTCGACGCCGCCGCCGCCCTGGCCCGCTTGGTCTCCCTCCTGGAGCAGAGCCCGACGACCCTGGCCGAGATCGTCGATGCCACACCGGCCATGCCGATACAGCACGACGAGGTGCCGACCCCCATGGAGCAGAAGGGCCTGATCATGCGGACCCTCATGGAGCAGCTCAGCGAGGAGGGTGCCGAGCTCGTCTTGGTCGACGGGATCAAGGTGGTCTCGGACGAGGGCTGGGCGCTCGTCGTCCCGGACCCGGCGGACCCGGTCACGCACGTCTGGGCCGAGGGCGCGAACCCGGCGGCGTCCGAGTCGCTGGCCGCCACCTACGTGGAGCGGATCACCTGGATGTTGGCCGAGGGCTGAGCGCCGCGGCCCGGTCGGGCATTCCGGTATGGTCGCCCCCCATGAACATCCCCGAAGACCTCCGATATTCACCGGAGCACGAGTGGGTGCGCCAAGAAGGAACGAGGGTGCGAGTGGGCATCACGGACTACGCCCAGGACGCGCTGGGTGACATTGTCTTCGTCGACCTGCCCGCCGTCGGCAGCGAGGTCGAGGCGGGGGGTCAGCTGGGCGAGGTCGAGTCGACGAAGTCGGTGTCGGAGATCTACGCGCCGGTGGCCGGCACCATCACCGCCGTGAACGACGCGCTCACGGCTGGCCCCGAGACGATCAACCAGGACCCTTACGGCAACGGATGGTTGTGCGAACTGGAACTCGCGCCGGGAGCAGACCTGGGCACCCTCCTCGACGCGGTCGCCTACGGTGACCTGACCGCCGACTGACCAGGCGTTCTCCGACGTGATGCCGACAGGAGAAGTCGCTCGTGCGGTGGGGTACCGTGGACACTGTGTTTTGTCACAACTGTGGGCACCGGAACCCCGAGGGCGTCAACTTCTGCTCCTCGTGCGGACACGCATTGCTCGCGGACGGCGATGACGCCACGATCACACTCCACCCGACCGACGAGGGTGAAGCGACGGAGGATCATCCTGATGTCACCCTGGTCGAAGTTCCGCACGGCGCGGGCGTCCTCGTGGTCACCCGCGGCCCCAATATCGGCGCGCGCTATCTCCTGGGGGAGAACGTCGTGAGGGCAGGCCGCCATCCCGAGAGCGACATCTTCTTGGACGACATCACCGTGTCACGGCGGCACGTGGAGATTGCGCCGGCCGCCGGTGGCTACTCGGTTCGGGACGTCGGCTCTTTGAATGGGACGTACGTGAACCGGGAGCGCATCGAAGAGGTGCAGCTCAACCCGGGCGACGAGGTGCAGATCGGGAAGTTCAAGCTCGTCTACCTGGTGGCCGGGAACGAATGAGCACCCGGACCTATCTGTCGATCGGTGACGTCCTGACCCTCTTCCGCGAGGAGTTCCCCGACGTCACGATCTCGAAGATCCGCTTTCTCGAGAGCCAAGGCTTGGTCAATCCTGAACGGTCACCCTCGGGCTACCGGAAATTCTTCGACCACGACGTCGAGCGTCTCCGCTGGGTCCTCCGTCAACAGCGTGAGCACTTCCTCCCACTCAAGGTGATCCGCGATCGTCTGGACGCAGGAGATCTGGGCGACGACGCCGAGGCCGAACCGAATGGCAAAGCGGCGGAGCCCGCCCACGCGGTGGCCGTGGCCGGCGTCGCGTCCGGTTACGCCCATGAGCAGCCGACCAAGGCGGACGAGGAGGCGATGGCGCGCATACTGGCCGACGCGTCGCGGCGCGCCGCACGCCTGCCGGAACAACCCAGCGAGCGGCGCGGTCTGCAGGTGATGGCGGAGACCGATGTTGCAGCGCGACCTGTGGCCGAGCCCACCACGTCGCGGACCGACGTGACAGCGGAACGGATACGGCGCACGCCGGCCGAACGGCGCGAGGCCGCGATGGCTTCGACCGCGCGGCCCGTCGCGCCGGCGACGCCGGGCGGCGCAGATACGGTCCACTCGAGACGAGGCAACGGGACTGGCACGGGCGGCGCGCCCAGCGGCGAGCGCCCTCGACCACCCGACGTCGTCGCGCCGACGAAGCCCGCACCGCCTGCAGCGGCCGATGAGGCGATGCGCAAAGGCGCAGAGCCGGCCGACGTCGACGCGCCGGCGAGTGCGCCGAAGTCCAGCGCGGCGGTCACCGGTGCCAGCCTGTCCGAAGAGGAACTCTGCGCGGCCAGCGGCCTGTCACCCCAAGAGGTGGTGGGGCTGAAGGGATTCGGTCTGGTGGAGTCGTTCAGCGTCGCGGGCATTGAGACCTACGACGAGGATGCGCTGGCCGTGGCGAACCTGGCCGCCGCCTTCCGGGCTTTCGGGATTGAGCCGCGCCACCTGCGCCTCTACCGGAACGCGGCGGACCGGGAACTGGGTCTCATTGAGCAGGTCGTGATCCCGCTATTGCGGCAGCGGAACCCAGAATCGCGCCAGCGAGCGATAGATGGAGCGGATCAGCTGGCGGCGCTGGGGCAAACGATGCGGGCCACCCTGCTCCGCCAGGCATTGCGCCGCCATCTGGGGGGGTGACGCGGCCCCGGGATCGGGCGCTACATTTCTCTCATGGTCCGTGTGCTCCTCCGTGCTGTCCGGGTGGACCTGCAATCGAACACACCGGTACTCCTGCTGCAGGAGACCGAGGGTGAGGGTCGGACGCTGCCGATCTTTATCGGCAGCCCCGAGGCAACTGCAATCGCGTACGCCCTCCAGGGGGTCACGATGCCCCGCCCGCTCACCCACGACCTCGTGAAGGACATGCTGGGTGCTCTCGATATCAGCGTGGAACGCGTCATCATCACCGAGTTGCGTGCGTCCACGTACTATGCGGAGATGCATTTGCTGCGCGGCGAGGAGCGCACCGTCGTTTCGAGCCGTCCGTCCGACGCGGTCGCGGTCGCCGTGCGGACCGAGTCGCCGCTCTTCGTGTCGGACGAGTTGATGGAGTCCGAAGGGATCATCCTGGCGCTCGATGTCGACGAGGAAGAGGACGACACTCCTGACGAACTGGTCGGGCAGTTCCGGCAGTTCCTCGACTCCGTTCGACCAGAGGACTTTGAAGGGTGACGCTGCGTGGCTGGGCGCTCGCCCTCATGGCGGGCGCAGCCGTGGTTCTCGCGGCCTGCGGCAGTAGCCCCAGCACGCCGAAGAACAAGCACAGCACCACGACCACCCGCGCCTCGACATCGACCTCGACGACGTCGTCTTCGACCACGACGACCTCGGGGTCGGCGACCACCACGTCGGTCGCCGGCACGACCGCCTGTACGCGCATTACGGCGTCGCCGGGCGCGGGCCAGGGCGCGGCCGGCACGATCACCGGCTTCGTCACGATCACCAACGCGGGTACCACTCCGTGCACGGTCGACGGCTATCCCACCATGGCCCTCTTCTCCGGCAGCGGGGCGCCGATCACGGTGACGATCGTGAACGGATTGTCGGTCACCGTCTCCCCGTCGGCCAACGCACCGCCATCGTCGTTCTCGGTGGCGCCGTCGGCGACGGCACAGTTCGCCTATCAGTTCTCCGATGTGCCGGTCGGCGCGGAAACGAGTTGCCCCACCTCCGAGGCCGTGAGCGTCACCATGCCGGGGTCGTCGACGGCCTCGCCGTCGTTCCAGTTGGCCATCGGACCGTGCGGCAACGGGACGATCAGGGTGTCACCCGTCTACGCCGGCCGCTGAGGGCTGATCCCTGCGACGGCAGCACGCCGGCTCCCGGCGCAGGGATCAGGCGGTCAGAGCGGGGTTGACCAGAATGCGCCCACGCACCGCGGCATCGAGCACGCGATCGAGGGCGACCGTCAGTCCGTCGAGCCCGATCTCCTCGTTGACCATCTCCTCGCAGTGCTGCAGCGGGAACGCCTCGGCCATGTCGTTCCAGAGCTCGCGCCGCTCCGCAATGGGGTTCGCCACTGTGTCAATCCCGAGCAGGGCGACACCGCGCACGATGAACGGATAGACGGTCGTCGCCAGTTCGTTGCCACCAGTGAGCCCGCTGGCCGCCACCGCACCGCCATAGCGCACTGTGCGGAGCGCCTCGGCCAGCGCGCGGCCGCCCACACAGTCGACGACGCCGGCCCATAGCTGTGGTCCGAGGGTGCGTCCGTCGTCCTCGGTGAACTCACGCCCCACCGTGCGTGATGCACCGAGGTCCTTCAGGTAGTCGTGTTCCGCCGTCTTCCCCGACGACGCCACGACCTCGTAGCCTGCATGGGCCAGCAGGGCCACCGCCGCGCTGCCGACGCCACCGGATGCACCGGTGACGAGGATCGGTCCGTCGTCGGGTGTCGTGCCGTGCTGGACGAGCCTACGCAGGGACAGCAACGCGGTGTAGCCGGCGAGCCCGATGATGGCCGCCGTGCGGCAACTGAGGGCGTCGGGGAGTGGCACGACCCAGTCGGCCGGCACCCGGGCATAGGCGGCAAAGCCCCCGTGGCGGTCCACGCCGAGGTCGTAGCCCTGGACCAAGACGCGTTGTCCGGGCGTGAACTGGGGACTGGTGCTCTCCTCGACGCATCCGGTCAGCTCCACTCCGGGGACGAGTGGGAAGACGCGTGCGACGCGGTTGCCGGGGCGCGTGACCATGGCGTCCTTGAAGTTGATGGCCGACCACTCTACGCGGACGAGCACCTCTCCCTCCGGGAGGTCGGTGTCGGCCAGCTGGACCACTGCGGGCCGGATGACCGCCCCGGCCTTCGACAGGAGATAGGCCGTGAAGCGCACCGGCTCACTGTAGAGGCCGGCGGCGTCCGCTTCCGCCGCATGCCGCCCGCACCGGGTACGTTCGCACGGTGACCACAATGGAGGGGTACGGGGGTTGGGCCTCGCCACTGTCCGCGTCCGAGGTTGCTCGCGCCAAGGTCTCGCTCTCGGACCTCTGCTCGGACGGTGATGCGCTCTATTGGCTGGAGTCACGTCCGTCCGAGGCGGGCCGGACCGTCGTGGTGCGAGCCGGTCCCCGGGGCATCACGGATCACTCGCCGGCCGATGTCAGCATCCGCGGCCGCGTCAACGAATACGGCGGTGGCGCACTCTGCCTCGTTCCGACAGGATCCTCGGGTGCCATCGCCTACGTGAACCAGGCTGACCAGCGCGTGTGGCTGTACCGCGGGCCCGGCACCGACGACCCGGTGGCCCTCAGCGCAGCGCCACCCCCGGGCGAGTCGCACAATCACGCCGGTCTGAGCGCCACGACCGACGGCGACTGGGTGCTTGCCGTCCGCGAGGTCCATCGCGAGGGATCACACCATCCCGTGCGCACTGTGGTGGCGCTGTCGACGCGCGCCCCAGAGCCGTGTGCGAGCACGCTGCTCGACGGGCACGACTTCTTCGGGACCCCGGTGGCGCACCCGGCGGGGGACCGAGTGGCGGTCGTCGCGTGGGACCACCCGGACATGCCATGGGACGCATCGCTGCTCGTCGTCGTGCCTTTGACGCGACAGGCCTGCCCGGCCCACGCCGACCAGCGCGCGCACGAGGTCCTCGCCCCGGCCGGCGCCGCCACGTCGGTCGCCGGCGGTTCCGGTGAGTCGATCGGACAGCCCGCCTGGCGACGCGACAGCTCGTTGCGCTTCGTCTCGGACCGCAGCGGTTGGTGGCAGCCCTACAGTGCGAGCCCGCCGACGGTTGCGACGCCAGCGATGAGCGGCGGCGACGCCGAACCGTTGCTCCTGGTCGCGGACGAGGCCGAGTACCACGGGCCCGATTGGGTGCTGGGGCAGCACACCATGGCCGAGCAATCCGACGGCATGCTGGTGGCGCGCCGCACGGCGGCGGGCCAGGACGCCATCGTCGTCATCGCCCCGGCACCGGGCGAATCGTCACCGAAACCAATCGACCAACCGTGCGTTTCCATCTCCGCCCTGTGTGCCCATCAGGACGGGGTGGCGCTGATCGGGAGCACCGCTGCTGCGCCATCTAACGTCTGGGTCTGGACGCCGACGAGCGGGGCGCGACCGATCCGGCCGCAACCCGACCTGCCCCTGCGGGGCGCCGACGTGGCCGTCGGGGAGCCCTTCGCTCTCACCGGACGGTCGGGCCGCCGGGTGCACGGTCGGTTGTACCGGCCCACGCTGCACGACACCACCGGTCCCGCGGCGAGCGCGCCGCCGTTGATCGTGTGGTGCCACGGTGGTCCGACGTCGTCAGCCCAGGCGGGGCTCGACCTCACCGTGCAGTTCTTCACGAGCAGGGGCTTCGCCGTGGCCGCTGTCGACTACGCCGGGAGCTCGGGGTATGGGCGGGCCTATCGCAACGCACTCTGGGGTGCGTGGGGCGTCGCCGATTCGGACGACTGTCTCGATGCCGCACGCCACCTGGCGGCACAGGGCGAGATCGATGGTGTGCGCATGGCCATCCGGGGCGGCAGCGCCGGCGGTATGACGGCGCTCAATGCACTGGCGGCCGGGGAGGGGTTCGCTGCCTGCGCGTCGTGGTATGGGGTCACCGACCTCTTGGGCCTGGTGGCGACCACGCACGACTTCGAGGCGCACTACACCGATCGGCTGGTCGGACCGCTGCCCGAGGCCCGTGCACTGTACGAAGAGCGTTCGCCCGTCAACCGCGCCGCCTCCATGCGAGGCGCCGTCCTCTTGCTGCAGGGCAGCGAGGACCCCGTCGTCCCACCGGCCCAGGCCGAGGGCATGCGCGCCGCCCTGCGGGCCGCAGGCACCCCGTGCGAGCTGGAGTTCTTCGAGGGCGAGGGACACGGCTTCCGGCGTGGGGACACCCTGACCGCATGCCTAGAGGCCGAATTGGCGTTCTACCGCAGGTACCTCCACCTCTAGGATCGAGCGCGGGGGTTCTGTCACCGCAGCCCCCCTGTGTGCGAGGCTTCTACCACCGATGCTGAACGAGTCCACGACGACGCCCCCGAGTTGGTCTGCCCCTCTGGTGGAGCTGTGGCAGGGCTTGGTGGAGCGCGCCAAGCGGATCCCGCCGGAACTGGGTGACGCGTTGCTCTACGGGGTCAGCGCACTGTTCACGCTCCTCACCATCTACACCTCGACCAACGCGCTGTACGAGGTCTGGGGACGCATGGCGCTGTTGCCCTTTGCATTCGGCGCGGTCGCCTCGGGCATCTTGGCCTGGACCGTGCACCGTGCCCGCTGCCGGCAAGCGGGTCAGCAGCTCACGCCGCGCCAGCACAAGCGTGCATGGGTTACGCGGATCGTGGTGGCGATCGGCGTCTTCGTCGGCTCTCTCGCCATTCCGCTCGGCTTCGAGATCCTATGGCGATTCGACGGGGTGGCCGGATCCCACCTGCAGCCCGAAGTCACCGCCGTCGAGGTCGGTGGGCAGGACCTCGTGCGGGGTCAGGACCCGTACATCCCGTTGGTGCGACTGCATCACGCGGTGAAGTACCACGCACCCGGCGAGCCGGACTTCTCGGGCTTCTTGCCATACCTGCCGCTGATGGCCGTCGCCGGTATCCCGAGTGAGATCTGGCCGAACAACGGACTGAGCGACGCGCGGATCTTCTTCTGTTTGACCACGCTCGGGGTGGCGGCGGTCGCCCTCTATATGTGCCGAGCCAGTGGCCGGCGCAAGATCCGTGCCGTGCAGGCACTCATCATCCTCCCGCTGGCTTCGCTCCCCCTGGCGACGGGGGGTGACGACATCCCTGTCGTGGCGTTCCTCCTCCTCGCGGTGGTGCTGGCCCAGCGACGTCGACCCCTCGCGTCGGGCATCGTCTTCGGCATTGCCTCGGCCATGAAGTTCACCGCTTGGCCGCTGGCCGTCCTGGCTCTCTTCGCCGCGCGCGGCCGCAACGGCGAACGCCGCCCGCTCCGCATGCTCGCCGGCATCATCGTGGTGGCGGTCCCGGCCATCTTCCCCTTCGCGCTGCGCGGCCCCTTTGCGTTGATCGACGACGTGGTGCTCTTCCCACTCGGCCTCAGTGCGATTCCGACGACGGCTGCGAGCGCCCTGCCTGGTCACGTGCTCGTCAGCGCATTCCCGTCGCTCAGCCGCGCCCTGCCCCTGTCTGTGGGCATCATCTTGACCGTGCTCCTGGCGCGCCATCTCTACCGCCACACGCCCAGCACCGCAGCAGAAGTGAGCATGATCTCCGGTGTCGTCATGTCGGCGCTCATCCTGCTCGCCCCGGATCCGCGTATCGGCTACCTGGTGTATCCGATCAACTTCTTCGTGTGGGCGTACCTCTTGGCCGAGCCGGCCAAGAGGTCGGAGGATTTCCACGCTGATGCCGCCGTCAGCGCCACGCAACGCTGAACACCTGCCTCGTCCGGCGCGTGGCCGCGGCTGCCGGTGCCCCGCGCTGATCCCTATTCGGGGTCGGGTACCTGGAAGAGGCGGACGGTGAAGTCGGTGACGCCCCGGGGAGGTCCGCCCTTACGGAACGTCGTGGGTGACACGGTGGCGCCCATCTCCCAGTAGTAGCCGTCGGAGCCGGCGAGCTTGCCCAGAACCTCGAGGGCCCCGGGGTTGTTGGCCGCTGGGCCCTTGTCGAAGACCTGCCACCCCTGGAGTTTCATGTCGGCGACGAAGAAGGAGAGGAGGGCGGCCTGCGATTCTCCGGAGCGGAACACGACCTGCGAGTCGAACTGGTCGGCACCGCCGCTGTTGTTCTGATGGGAGACGCGGGATGAGCCCGGCGGCACGAAGACGGCGTTCACGATGTTGTTCGGCGGGCCGCCCACGCTCGCGATCGGCTTGAGCAGCGCCGCGGCCGGCACGGCCTGCAGCGCGGCGCCGGGCACGCTCAGGGCGGCGTCGGAGTGGTTGACCGCCGCCGGCGATTTTGTCGAGACGATCCCGATGGTGACAAAGACGACGACGATCAGCGCGGCCAGGCCGACGACGATCATCGCGGGCCGCATGGAGACGCCCCCGGGCGTCGGGGGTCGCCGTGGTCCAGATCCCTCACTCATGGCTCGACCAGCCTACGACGGTGCCGACCACCCGAAATGGTCGAGGGGGCCATGACCCGAGCCGAGCTGCCAGTCGGCGCCCCCTGCCAGGGCACACGCCACGAATTGCTTCGCCAGCCTGAGCGCATCGGGCACGTCCGCTCCCCGAGCCAGGTGGGCCGCCACGGCGGCCGACAGCGAGCAGCCGGTGCCGTGGTCGTTCCCGGTGGCGACCCGTTCGGCCGCCAGGACGACGATCCCTTCGGGGCCCGCCACGACGTCATCGGCTGACTCGGTGAGGTGGCCTCCCTTCACGACCGCGTATCGGGCGCCGGTTGCCCTGATCCGCTCGGCCACGGCGATCCGCGCCTCGAGCGAGCGGAGGGAGTCGACGTCCGTATCACCCAGCACGGCCGCCTCGCGAAGGTTCGGCGTCACGACCAGCGCGTGGGGGATGAGGCGCTCCAGGTACGCCGCAACCCCCGCTGGCTCCAACAGGGGGTGTCCGGTCGACGACACCAACACGGGGTCCACCACGAGGTGGGGGAGGAGGCCGCGCTCGGCCAGATCGGCCACGGTCAACACGATGGCGGCCGTGGCAAGCATCCCGGTCTTGACGCTGCGCACCGTGAAGTCGTCGAGGACGGTCTCGACCTGCGTGCGCACGAACGCCGGCTCCAACGTCACGACGTCCCGTACGGCGGCCGTGTTCTGGGCCGTCACCGCAGCGAGGGCGCAGGTGCCGTATACCCCCAACGCGGCGAAGGTCTTGAGGTCGGCCTGGACGCCCGCACCTCCGCCCGAGTCGGAGCCGGCGATGGTGAGCGCGACGGGAGGAGTCGGATCCGGCACCGAGCCACCATAGGCGGATGCCGGGGTATCGTCGTCCGGTGACGCGCAACGACGCCGGTCCTCTCGTGCCCGCGGCGGCGGAGCGCGCACTGTGCATCGCCGGCGAGGTGCTCCCCTCGCGGCTCTTGGTCGGCACGGGCGGCATGACCAGTCTCGACGTGCTCGGTGCGGCGCTGCGCGCTTCGGGAGCCGCCATGGCAACGGTCGCTGTCCGGCGCGTCGAAGCCGCAGGCCGAGGGTCGCTGCTCTCGCTGCTCAACGACCTCGGCGTCCGCGTGCTGCCCAACACCGCCGGATGCGCCACCGCGTCGGAGGCCGTGCTCACCGCCAAGTTGGCGCGTGATGCCTTCGAGACCGACTGGGTCAAGCTGGAGGTCATCGGCGACGAGCGCACGTTGCTGCCCGACGCCGTCGAACTCCTCGACGCCGCCGAGCAACTGGCCGAGGACGGCTTCGTCGTGTTGCCGTACACGACTGACGATCCCGTGCTCGCCTTCCGCCTGCAGCAAGTGGGTTGCGCCGCGGTGATGCCGCTCGGCTCGCCGATCGGCAGCGGTCTCGGCATCCGAAACCCGCACAACATCGCGCTGGTCCGCGAGGCGGTCGACGTCCCGGTCATCCTCGATGCCGGCATCGGCACCGCCTCTGACGCCGCGCTCGCCATGGAGTTGGGGTGTGACGGTGTCCTGGTGGCGACGGCCGTCAACCGGGCGCACGACCCGGTCGCCATGGCTCGGGCCATGCGCCTCGCCGTCCAGGCCGGTGTCGAGGCGAGGCAGGCGGGGCGCATTCCCGTCCGCTTCTATGCCGAGCCCTCCAGCCCGCTGGAAGGACGAGCCGACCTGGCTACGGGAGGAGTCCCCCCCGGTTCTTGAATTCCATTCGGGCCGATCGCCATCCGGGTTGACCCCGTAGGTTAGGGTTCCCTAAGTTAGGGAACCCTAAGAGCGGCCCGAACGGAAGGTGGACAGGGCGATGCAACGGAGGAAGGCACGTGGGTGGGTGGGCCGTCGGAGGGGGGTGGCCTTGGGGCTGGCACTAGCGGTGGGTGCCGTGGTCCTGGCCAATTGCTCCTCCAGCCCGACCACGGGCGGTTCAGGTGCGTTGACCGTCTATTCCGGGCAGCACGTGCAGACCACCCGGGCCCTGGTGTCCGCGTTCGAGAAGCAGACCGGCATCTCGGTCAATTTGCGGAGTGACGACGAGGACGTGCTCGCCGACCAGATCGTGACGGAGGGATCGCGCTCACCGGCGGACGTCTTCTTCGCCGAGAACACCCCGCCCCTGCAGGTGCTCGCCGGCAAGGGCCTACTCGCCTCGGTGGCCCCCTCGACGCTTGCCAACACGCCGTCGCGCTTCAACTCGCCCCGGGGCACCTGGGTCGGGGTAACGGCGCGCGTCAGCGTCATGGCCTACAACACCAAGCTGCTCACCCCGAACCAGCTTCCGAGGTCGGTGATGGAGCTGGCCGACCCGCAGTGGAAGGGCAAGATCGGCATCGCCGGCTCCGAGACGGACTTCCAGCCGATCGTGACGTCCATTGCGAAGGCCCACGGCGACGCGGCAGCGGAGCGGTGGCTCGAAGGCGTAAAGGCCAACGCCGGGAGCCACAGCTATCCCGACAACGAGACGCTGGTCGCCCAGATCAACAGCGGGCAGGTGGCGCTGGGCGTCATCAACCAGTACTACTGGTACCGTGAAAAGGCCCAGGTGGGGGAGGCGGGCCTGCATTCCGCCATCGCATATTTCGCTCCGCGGGACCCGGGGTACGTGATCGACGTGTCGGGTGCCGGGGTCCTGAAGTCGACCAGCCACATGGCCGAGGCGCAACGCTTCCTCGCCTTCCTGACATCGACAGCCGGGCAGGAGATCATCGCCCACAGCGACAGCTTCGAGTACCCGATCGCCTCGGGTGTCACGACGGCGCAGACCGAGACGCCCTTCGACCAGCTGCAGCCGAACAGCATTTCGATCGCCGAGCTCGGCACAGGCGCCGAGGCGATCAAGCTGCTCCAGGAGGCCCAGCTGCTGTGATCGTGACGGTGCCGCGGTGACGGTGGCGGTGCCGGCCCGGGGTCGTCGAGGCGGCCGGCGTCGGCTGCCCCCGTTGCTCACCGCCGGCGCCGTCGTGGTGTCGGTGGCCGTGCTGCTGCCTCTCGTGTTCTTGGTCGTCCAGGCCGTGCAGGTGGGCTGGGCCGAGCTGCACCAGCTGTTGTTCCGGAACCTCACCGCGACGTTGATCTGGAACACGGTCTCGCTGGTCGTGGTCGTCACCGTCTTGAGCGCGGTCGTCGGCACGCTCGCCGCATGGTTCGTCGAGCGCACCGACATGCCGTGCCGGCGGCTGCTCGCCATTCTGGTGGTGATCCCGCTCGGGATCCCCGACTTCGTGGTGAGCTTCGGGTGGCGGGCCCTCTTCCCGGCCATCGCGGGCTTCTGGGCCGCCGTACTCGTCATGACACTCGCCGTCTACCCCTTGGTCTTCCTGCCCGTGGCGGCGAGCCTCGCGCGGCGGACCCGGCGCAAGAGGAGGTGGCGCGCAGCCTCGGACTGGGCCGGGTCCGGACGTTCTGGGTGGTGACGGTCGGCCAGGGCCGCCTGGCGATCTTCGGGGGAGCGATCCTCGTGGGGTTGGTCGTGCTGGCCGAGTTCGGCGCCTTCGAGATCCTCGGCTACCAGACGCTGACGACGGAGATCTACAACGAGTTCCATGTGGGGTTCAATGAGCCGGCGGCCTGTGCCCTGTCCCTCATCCTCGTGCTGCTCGGCGCGCTCCTGCTCGCCAGCGAGGATGCCGTGCGGGGTCACGGACGGACGTCCCGTCTCGGCGCCGGCGCGGCCGGGCAGCTGCGTCCTGTCGCCTTGGGTCGCGTGGGGCCGGTGGCACTGATCGGGGTCACGCTCCTCGTCGTTCTGGCTCTGGGCGTTCCCGTGGGGGCCATCATCTACCTCATCGTGCGCGGCGGGTCGAGCACGCTGCCCCAGGCGGCCTCTCTGCCCGCGGCCACGTTGAACACATTTGGCTACGCCGCCGCCGCCGGCGTCGTGGCGACACTCGCCGCCGTGCCGATAGCCCTCTTGTCGGTGCGTTTCGCCCGCCGTTCCGTGCTCAGCCTCGAGCGATCGAATCTCGTGATCCTCGCCGTTCCGGGCCTCGTGGTCGCCTTGAGTCTGACCTTTGTGACCGAGCACTTCCTGCAGGGCCGCTTCTACCAGTCCAGCCCCCTGCTGGTGCTGGCCTACGCGGTGATGTTCTTCCCTCTGGCGGTCGTGTCGGTGCGCGCCGCCGTCGCCCGCGCCCCGGTTGGCCTGGAGGAGGTGGCCGGCTCGCTCGGTGTCACGCGGCGCTCAGTGTTGTGGCGCGTGACGCTGCCCTTGGTGGCGCCCGGCCTGGTTGCCGCGTTCGCGCTGGTGTTTCTCGAGACGGCGACCGAGTTGACGGCGACCCTCGTCCTCCACCCGACCAACGTGGAGACGCTGGCCACCCAGTTCTGGGCCTACGAGTCGAACGTGTCCTACAGCCAGGCCGCGCCCTATGCCTTGGTCATGGTGCTCGTCGCGGCGGTACCCGGGTACGTGCTCGGGCGCTGGTTCGACCGGCAGCCCGCACGCATGGGAGCCGCCGGCCAGGCTGCTCTCGACGCGCCGAGCACAATGGAGGTCCCATGAAGGACCTGCGGATCTCAGGCGTCACGAAGGCGTTCGGCCCGCAGATGGTCCTGCGCGGCGTCGATCTGGTGGTGCCGGCCGGCTCGTTCACGGCCATTCTCGGTTCGTCGGGGAGCGGCAAGACGACGCTGCTCCGCATCGTGGCCGGGTTCGAGCGCCCGGCAGAGGGTGAGGTCGCCATCGGCGGGGATGTCGTCGACGACGCTGCCCGGCGATTCGTCCCGAGCGAGCGTCGGTGCATCGGCTACGTCCCGCAGGAGGGAGCGTTGTTCCCGCACCTCAGTGTCGGACGCAACGTCGCTTTCGGCCTGCCGCGCGGCCAGGACCGCCGCAGACGCGTCGACGAGCTACTCGAACTGGTTGGTCTGTCCGGTTACCGCCGCCGGTACCCGCATCAGCTGTCGGGGGGACAGCAGCAACGCGTCGCGCTCGCCCGCGCCCTAGCCATCAATCCTGACATCGTCCTTCTCGACGAGCCGTTCTCGTCGCTCGACGCGGCCATCCGCGCCTCGGTCCGTGCCGACGTCTTAGCTGTCCTGCGTCAGGCGGGCACGACCTCCATCCTGGTGACGCACGACCAGGATGAGGCGCTCTCCATGGCCGACGAGGTGGCGGTACTGCGGCACGGCGTGATCGCCCAGCTCGACACCCCGGTCGGACTCTACGGCCGACCCGGCGACGTCGAGCTGGCGCAGTTCCTCGGCGAGTCGAACGTGCTCGACGGTGAGGTCCACGACGGCACCGTCGCGACCGCACTGGGCCGCTTGGCCGTGGCCGACTGGAATGGCGCCTCGACGGGAGGGAGGGCCCGAGTCATGGTGCGGCCTGAACAGATCCGCCTCGACGAGGCGGCCGACGGCGCGCTGGGGGCCATGGTGCAGAGCTATGAGTACTACGGACATGACGCCGTGGTCCGGGTCCGCGCCGATGTCGACGGTCTGCCCGAGCTCGTCGTGCGGGTCACGGGCGGCGATCCGCTCGAGCCCGGGCACAGGGTGGGGCTCTCCGTGCTCGGCCGCGTCGTCGTGTGGCCCTACGAGTCCCTCGAACCAGGAAGACCCTCCGAATAACGCCTTCGTAACTACTGCCGTGTGGTCCCCGGTGCACTAGAGTGACACCTGGAGTGGCAGCGCAGTTTGTGGGAGTGCAGGGAGGTGTGATGGTCGACGATGCCGTGCCTCATGTCGGGGGGTTTCATGGGCCGCAGGTGTGTGGTCTCGTGGGAATCTCGTACCGGCAGCTCGATTACTGGGCCCGGACGGGCCTGCTCCAGCCGTCGCTGGCGACGGCCAAGGGCAGCGGGTCCCGGCGTGTCTACGCCTATTCGGACGTGCTCGAGCTCAAGGTGATCAAGCAGCTCCTCGACTCGGGCGTCTCGTTGCAGTCCGCCCGCCGGGCGGTGGAGTGCCTCCGCGAGGACCTGGGTTCGGACCTGGCGTCGGCGAACCTGGTGCTGACCGGGAGCAGCTCGGTGCTGGCCCGGTCCAACGGCGAGGTCGTCGACCTGCTGGCCGGAGGCCAGGGGGTGTTCAACATCGTGCCGCTGGCCGGCGTGGTCGAGGAGCTCGACGCCGACATCGTCAGCCTCGCCGCCGCCAAGGCCGAGCCGACAGCGGCCTCCCGCACCCGAGTACAGGCAGCGCGGGCCGCAGGGGAGTGAGCGCAGCGGACCTCGCGCGTGTCGGGCGCATCCATCATCCGGCGTGCGTTCCCGCTGGGCAGGTGCGCTTCGCCCATCCTTCCGAACGGCTCTTTGCCGCCCTGCTCGACCTGTCGGGGGAGCGCTGGCACTACGAGCCGGTTGAGTTCCCGCTGGCGTGGGATCGCAGCGGGTCACCCGTGGCCGGGTTCCGCCCCGACTTCTTCCTGCCTCGGCGCGGCGTCTTCATTGAGCTGACCACCGCCGACCAACGGCTCGTGACCCGCAAGAACCGCAAAGTGCGGCGCATGCGCGAGCTGTACCCCGAGGTGCCTATCTCCATCGTGTACCAGCGCGACTTCAATTCGATGATCGCGTCACACGGTTTGCTGTCCGGAGCCGCCTAGTCTGGCTGGGTGCACGCCGAGAACGCCGAGGGAGCTGCCACCGTTTCGGACCGTGTGTCACCGCTCCACCAGTCGCACCTCGCGCGCGGTGCCAAGATGGTCCCCTTTGGCGGCTGGCAGATGCCCCTGGCCTATCCCTCGGGAACGGTGGCGGAGCATCGGGCCTGCCGTACCGCGGCGGTCGCCTTCGATGTCAGCCATCTGGGCACGGTGCGGGTGCAGGGTGCCGACGCATTCGACCATCTGCAGCACTCGTTGAGCAACGACCTGACCCGGGTGCGCCCGGGGCGGGCCCAGTACACCCACCTCCTCGACGAGGACGGTTTCGTCGTGGACGACATCATCGTGTGGTGGGTCGACGACGACGCGATTCGACGTCATGCCCAATGCGTCGAACACCACCGACGTCGTCGCCGCCATTGGCGGGATTGACGTCACCGCCGAGCGGGCGGTGATCGCGGTGCAGGGCCCCGAGGCGCGGGCGCTCCTGGCGCGGGTCGCACCGGAGGCCGCGGCGGTGCATCGGTTCTCCGTCGAACGTTTCGCATGGGGTGGTGCCACCTGCTTGGTTGCGGGCACGGGCTACACGGGGGAGGACGGCGTCGAGTGCGCCGTTCCCGCTGAGGCGGCGCCGGGTTTCTGGGAGGCGATCCTCGGGCAGGGGGTCGTCCCCGCCGGCCTGGGGGCCCGCGACACGCTGCGACTCGAGGCCGGGCTGCCGTTGCACGGGCACGAGCTCGGTCCCGGCATCACGCCCCTCCAGGCCGGCCTGGGTTGGGTGATCGGTTGGGACAAGGGGGACTTCACCGGCCGGGCCGCCCTGGAGGAGGAGCGTGCCAGCGGGCCGACGCGTCGCCTGCGGGGGATCGTCGCCGACGGCCGCCAGCCGCTGCGCGATGGTTCGCTGTTGCGTGAGGAGTCCGGGCAGGTGGGCATCCTGACCAGCGGCAACTTCTCGCCGATGCGCGAGCGGGGCATCGGGCTGGGTTTCGTCGACGCCGACGCCCGCCTCCTCGAGGGGGACGCCATCACCATCGTCCAGCGCGGCCGCGAGCTCCCGGCCCGTTTGGTGCGTCCGCCCTTGTGGCCGGTGCGCGAGGACGAGGAGAGCGATTAGTTCATCTCCGGGAAACCGGGCCGCCGGGGTCGTGCCGTATAGTGGGGCGCACAACTGAATACGCCGTTTGAACCGGAGCGCCAGAGTCCCCGCAGTACGCAGTCGAGGGGACGCCGGAGGAGCAACTCTCCCCGAGAAACTCTCAGGCCGACATACCGCTCCGGTGAGGCAACTCTGGAAAGCGGGCGCTCGTCGTCCGCACCGAAGGTGGAAGCCGTGCAGGTCACGGTGAGGCTCTCAGGTCCAGTGACAGAGCGGGGAGAACGTCCGACCAGTTCCGCACCGCGAGCGGAACACGCGAGGAGATCTCCGTGAACCGACAGCATCCAGGTGACCGATCCAAGGCTCTCGAGCCGTTCGAGCAGTTCCTGCGACGCCACGTGGGCCCTTCGGGGGACGAGCAAAAGGTGATGCTCAAGGTCCTGGGCTACGAGACGCTCGACGGGCTGGTCGATGCCGCCGTGCCCGGGAGCGTGCGCAGCCTCAGGACACTGGACCTCCCACCGGCTCTGTCCGAGCAGCAGGTCCTCGACGAGCTTCGCCGCCTCGCCGCATCCAACACTGTCGCCGAGCCCATGATCGGGCTCGGCTACTACGGGACGATGACACCTGGCGTCATCCGTCGCAACGTCTTGGAGAGCCCGGCGTGGTACACGGCGTACACCCCGTACCAGCCCGAGATCAGCCAAGGCCGGCTGGAGGCGTTGCTCAATTTCCAGACGATGGTGAGCGATCTCACCGGCCTCGACATGGCGAATGCGTCGCTGCTCGACGAGAGCACCGCAGTCGCCGAGGCGGTCACCCTCATGCGCCGCCGGGCGACCAGCGCGTCCAACCGCGTCATCGTCGACGCCGACTGCCTGCCGCAAACCATCGAGGTCCTGGCTACGCGGTTGGCACCTCTCGGGATCACACTGGACGTCGTCGATCTGGACGTCGGCGCGCCCTGGGGCGACTACTTCGGCATGGTGCAGCAATATCCCGCGTGTTCCGGCGCTGTCCGGGACTTCGAAGCACTGACGGTGGCGGCGCACGCCCAGGGTGCTCTCGTGACGGTGGCGACCGACCTGCTCGCCCTGACGCTCCTGAAGCCGCCGGGAGAGTGGGGTGCCGACGTCGCGGTGGGCTCGTCCCAACGCTTCGGCGTGCCGCTTTGGTACGGCGGGCCCCACGCCGCCTTCATGGCGATCAAGGGAGGCCTCGAGCGTGACCTGCCCGGCCGACTGGTCGGGCTCTCCATCGACGCCGAGGACCGGCCGGCGTACCGCCTGGCGCTGCAGACTCGCGAGCAGCACATCCGTCGGGAGAAGGCCACCTCGAACATCTGCACCGCACAAGTGCTCCTGGCGGTGGTCGCGTCCATGTACGCCGTGTACCACGGTGCAGACGGTCTGCGTGGCATCGCGCGCCGCGTCCACCGGCGCGCCGCCGATCTGGCCGCGGCATTGCGGCAGGGCGGGTTCACGCTGATCCATTCGGAGTTCTTCGACACTGTCGTCGTCGAGACCCCGGACCGGGCGGACGCGATCGTGACGACGGCGGCCGACCGCGGCGTGCTCCTGCGCCGGGTCGACGCCGATCATGTCGGCATCTCGTGTGGCGAGACCACGACCGGAGCGCATGTCGACGCGGTGCTCGAATCCTTCGGGGTGAAGCACCCGAGGATCACCGAGGACGCCCTCGACGCCGAACTCCACACCGACGCCGAGGCGCGGACCACCCTGCCCGAGGCCTTGCTGCGACGAGGCCCGATCCTGACACACCCCGTGTTCTCGGAGCATCACTCCGAGACGGCAATGCTCCGCTACCTGCGCCGCCTGTCGGACAAGGATTTCGCTCTCGATAGGGGAATGATCCCGCTCGGCTCCTGCACCATGAAGTTGAACGCGACGACCGAGATGGAACCCGTCGGCCTGCCCGGCTTCGCCGACGTCCATCCCTTCGCCCCGCTCGAGAGCACGCCGGGCTACCTGTCACTCATCGACGAACTCGAGGACTGGCTGGCGCAGGTCACGGGCTACGCCAAGGTGTCCGTCCAGCCCAACGCGGGAAGCCAGGGCGAGCTGGCCGGATTGCTCGCTATCGCGGCCTACCACCGGTCACGTGGCGACGAGGAGCGCAAGGTCTGTCTCATTCCTTCGAGCGCCCATGGCACGAACGCCGCTTCGGCGGTGATGGCCGGCATGCGCGTCGTGGTGGTGGGCGCGCTGAGCGACGGCACAGTCGACCTCGACGACCTCCGTCGCAAGTGTGCGGAGCACAGCGAGAACCTCGCCGCCATCATGGTGACGTATCCCTCGACGCACGGGGTGTACGAAGAAGGCATCACCGACATGTGCGCGCTCGTGCATGAGCATGGGGGACAGGTCTACATCGACGGCGCGAACCTCAATGCACTCCTCGGCCTGGCCGAGCCGGGCCAGTTCGGCGGCGACGTGTCGCATCTCAACCTGCACAAGACGTTTTGCATCCCCCACGGCGGAGGAGGACCGGGGGTGGGTCCCGTGGCGGTCGCGGAGCATCTCGTGCCCTTCCTGCCGTCGCACCCGCTGCACCCGCGGCCCATGCAGCACGACGGGATCGGACCGGTCAGCGGGGCACCGTTCGGGAGCGCCGGGATCCTGTCCATCAGCTGGGCCTACATCCGGATGCTGTCGGGGGAGGGGCTGTCCCATGCGACGAAGTCGGCCGTGCTGGCGGCCAACTACGTGGCGGCGCGGCTCGCGCCCTCCTATCCGATCCTCTACACGGGCAAGCACGCCCTGGTGGCCCACGAGTGCATCCTCGATCTACGGCCCCTGTCCAAGGCGACCGGCGTCACCGTCGACGACGTGGCCAAGCGTCTCATCGATTACGGCTTTCACGCACCGACCGTGAGCTTCCCGGTGGCCGGAACGCTGATGGTCGAGCCGACCGAGAGCGAGGACCTGGCCGAGCTGGACCGTTTCTGCGACGCCATGATCGCCATCCGCAACGAAATCGACGAGGTGGCGTCGGGCCGTTGGACCGTGGAGGACAGCCCGCTGCGCGGGGCGCCGCACACCGCCGCCGGCCTCGTCTCGGCGTGGGAGCGCGCCTACGACCGTGAGATGGCGGTCTTCCCGGCCGGGGTGACTCCCACCAAGTACTGGCCCCCGGTGGCGCGGATCAACCAGGCCTACGGGGATCGGAATCTCGTCTGCTCGTGCCCACCACCCGAGGCGTTCGCCGACTGAGGGCTTCCTTCGATAGCGGACCTGCCTTCCTCGGCCGAAAATGCCACAAGGGCCGTTGCCCACCGGCCGGCCGAACGGCGGGTGCTGCGAACAGGGAGTCGAGGCCGACGACCGGCTCGGTACCCCCGGGCGTGCACACCGACCTGAAGGAAGCGCGGGCAGACGTGGCCAGGCTCGATACGGCGATCGCCGGTGAAGAGAAGCAGCAGAAGGCGGCCAAGTCCGAGCTCGCGGCCTTGGAGAAGGAGATCAAGGACCACACCACCTCCCATGCTGCGCGCAGCACGGTCGGGCCCTCGGGAGCGGACGACGTGTCGGCAGAGATTGCGCGGTTCTTGAGCGCGCACGGGCAGGTATACCAATCACTGGCGGCACAGGTCGCCGCCATCCACGAAGCGTTCGTGCAGACCTGACGGCTGCCGGCGGCGCCTACCAGGCTGCGGAAGCCCCTACGCCCACGCCGTGAGCGCGATGCCAGCCCCAGCGAAGGCAAGGCAGACGGCGAGCCCTCCGACCGTGTAGGCGATCGCCGTGGTGCGATGACCGGTGTGGAGCAGATGGATCGACTCCCAGCTCGCGGTGGACCAGGTCGTGTACCCACCGCACAAGCCGGTCCCGATGACGGCGAGGAGGTGGGACCCGAGGCCGTGGTACAGCGAGAGACCGGTCAGGACCCCGAGGAGCAGTGATCCTGATGCGTTGACGATGAGCGTGCCGAGTGGCAACGGGTCCGGGCGTCGCACCCCGACGTGATGGATGATCAACGCGCGCAGCGTGGCACCCGCGCCGCCGGCCCCCGCGACAAGGAGGGCGAGGCCAAGAGTGGGGGAGTGGGTGCTCATGACGGCACCATCCGCCGCCCGAGGGCGTGGCCGACGACCACCAGCAACAAGCCGCCCGCGACCGTGGCTGCCAGATAGGCAACGCAGGTCACGACGTCACCGTTCCTGGCGAGCAGCGTGGCTTCCACGGTCAATGTGGAGTAGGTGGTCCAGCCTCCGAGGAACCCGACGATGACGAGCGGTCGCAGCAGCGGCGCCCGCGGGCCGATGCGGTCGGTGAGCGGGAGCAGGAGCCCGATGGCCAGCGAACCGGAGAGGTTGACGGTCAGGGTCACCCAGGGGAACCCGCCCGTCGCGATCGGATGATTCGCTTCGAGGAGGTAGCGGCAGATTGTGCCGGCGGCGCCCCCGACGAAGACGGCCAGCAGCGCGGCGGCCGAAAGGGTGATGGGAGGCAGCGCCGGCTCGTCAAGAAGATCGGGCTCGTGCGACGCCATCTCGGCTTCCGATGCGTGGGACCGATGATGCGGGTCGTACTCCATGGCCGGGCCTCCTCTGCCGCCGCTCAGGAGCCATCAGCCATGTCGTTGCGGCGGTTCAGGGCATCGCCCCCCGGCGGGACCCATCGCCGGTCGTCGACAATCGATCGTAGCCACCGGCGCTCCTCGCGCCCGGCATTTCCGTCAGTCGAGACGTGGCCCCGGGGCGCGGCGGAATGCGAAGGGCTCGCTGTCCCGTCCGGCCACGACGTACCAGCACTGGCCGGTCATATCAGAGTCGAGGATACGTTGGAACGCGGCGACCACGTCGCCCACTTCGATGATCGGGAATCCCATGTCGAGCAGCGTCTGCTCGGAGCCCTTGATGATGTTCGTGTAGGCGAAGGATGGGCACAACGCGTGGATGCGGATACCCTCTGGCTCGTAGACCTGGCCGAGCGAGCGGGCGAGGCCGACGACAGCGTGCTTGTTGGCCGCGTAAATCGGATCGAACGGCGTCGCAACCAAGCCGGCCATCGACGCCGTGGCAACGATCGTCCCGCCGCCGCTGGCGATGATGGCGGGACGGGCGGCAGCGATGCCGTAGACGACGCCATCGAGGTTGATGGCCATGGACCGACGGTAGGCCTCCGGATCGAAGTCGTCACCCATGCCGCACCAGGAGGTGACGCCTGCGTTGAGGTGCGCGACGTGCAACCCGCCGAACGCCTCGACCGCCAGTGCGACGGCGGCGGCACTGGCGGCGGGGTCGGTCACGTCGGTCTGAATGAAGCGACCCCCAAGCTCGTCAGCGACCGACTTGCCGCGAGCAACGTCGATGTCAGCGATGACGACGCGGGCTCCTTGCGCCGCCAGATGCCGGGCGACGCCTTCACCGATGCCGTTGCTCCCTCCGGTGATGAGGGCAACCTTGCCGTCGACGTCGAATGCCATGCACCGATCGTAGGGGAAGAGGGCGACGTCAGCCGAGGAGCGGTGCCGGGAGCGGCTGCGCGTGGACGATGCTCAGCGCCTGGATCGGTCTGGTCATGGCGACGTAGAGCAGCCGGAGGCCGAGGCGATCCTCACCGGCGATGGCGGCCGGCTCGACCACGACGACGGCATCGAATTCCAGACCCTTGACCGCGGGTGCCGGCACGATCGTGATCGGCCGGCTCATGGCGTCCCGGTCGAGCACCCCGACCTGCTCGTTTCGTCGCGCCAGCCGGGTCACCTGCGCCACCAGGTCCAGCGGGAGGATGAGGGCGACCAGTGCGTGGTCCTCGCTCAGCTCCACGGCCTCGTCGAGCGAGGCCGTCACCAGTTCGTTCTCGCGGACGGCGCGGACGAGGGGGTCGCTGCGGCCGGCCCGTATCGACGACGTGGGCCGGACACCCGGGGCGGCGACCGGGAGGAGCCGCGAGGCGAAGTCGAGTACCCGACCCGGCGCCCTGTAGCCGAGCGTCAGTTCGTCGTGGTGTGCCACGCCGACGTCGGGGAGATGCGCGCGCACGTCGTCCCAGTTCTCGTACGTCCAGGGCCCCGTCGCCTGGGCCAGGTCGCCGAGCACCGTGATGGAACCCGACGGGGAGCGGCGGGCGATCATGCGGAACTGCATCGGCGTGAGGTCCTGCGCCTCGTCCACCACGATGTGCCCGTAGGAGCGGCTCCTGCCGGCGATGAGGAAGGCCGCTTCATCGAGCAGGGCCAGATCGTCGAGGCTCCACGCCGTCGACGAAAGCGTGGTGGCTCGGCTGCGGAGCAGCAACTGCCACTCATCGGTCGAAAACAGGCCGCGGGCGGCGCGTTCGAGCTGTCCGCGTGAGGAAAGCAGGTCGCGCACCAAGGTGGCGGGCGAGACGGTGGGCCAGAGCAGGTCGAGGAGGGCTCCGAATTCGTCCGAGGAGGTGAGCTCCCCTTCGAACCATGCCTCGTCGGCCCCGAGCCGTCCGGACGAACGGAAGGCGACGCGAGCCTCGCTGACCAGACGCGCCCGCAACGCCAGCCGACCGGACTTGTGTGGAGCCGGCCGGGCAACGATGGAGGCAACGAGATCGTTGATGCGCTCACGGCTGAGCGTCGCCCGGACGAAGCGCACGCGCAGGCAGACGTCCTCCTCCAGGCGGCCTCGTCGTCCGTCGAGCGCTCGGCGCAGGAGCTCACCCATGCGGGCGTCGCCCTTGATCCGACGGATGTCCATCGGCTCCTCGACCCGCACCTTCGCCTTCGGGGCGATGTCGGCGATGGTCGTCTGCACCACGGCCTCTTCGCCCAGGGCGGGGAGGACCTGGGCGATGTAGCGCAGGAAGGCCCGGCTCGGGCCGAGCACCAGGACGCCGTCTCGACTTAGACCCGGATGGTTGTAGAGAAGGAAGGCCGCCCGGTGCAGTCCGACGGCGGTCTTGCCGGTCCCAGGACCGCCCTGGACGGTCAGGAGCTCGTTGAGCGGGGCCCGGATGACCTCGTCCTGCTCGGCCTGAATGGTTGCGACGATGTCGAGCATCTCGCCCGTACGTGCGCGCTCGAGCTCGGCCAAGAGGGCGTCACCGCCGCGCAGCCTGGTCGTGGAGGCCTCGTCCCCGGGTCCGCCGAACAGGTCGTCCGCCACGGCGATCACCGAGCTGCGGTCGACCATGATCTGACGCCTTCGGGACAGGCCCAAGGCGTCCTTGCTACTGGCGCGGTAGAAGGGGACGGCGACCGGCGCTCGCCAGTCGATCACAACCGGGTCGGATTGCGCATCCTCAACGTGGCGGCGACCGATGCGCCACGTCGACCCGTCCTCCTCGTCGATTCGCCCGAAGAGAAGGGGTCGCGGGCTCTCATCCAGGAGGGCCACTCGCCGGGCCAGGGCCGATTTGTAGTCCAAGTCCGGGTTTCCGGCGGCGATCAGGTCCGCCAACAGGCGCTCAGCCCGCTGGCGCATGGCCAAGAGCGACGACAGGGCGTGGTCGAGGGCGGCCTGCTCACCGGCCACCTCCGGGTCCGACGGGGGAGTGGTCACGCCCACCGCGATTTACACTCCGGTAAATCACGCGGAAATGCGACCGCGCAAAAATCCCCGGACATTCCGGGGACATTACCTCATTTAGGCCACCCAGACAAGTCCCTCACCAGGCATTTCACCTTTCTCGCCCGAGGTATCTTGAACCTTTAACCAAGGGGCCTTGCTGCAGGTCACTTTAATGAATTCGAGCACCTGAAGCAAGCCCCTTTTCTAAGCCTCCGGGTCCAAATGGCGCGCCTCGATCCCCGGGGCCACCCCTGTGGAGGAGTCGGCCGCCTCGGCGGCGGCTTGGACGCCGACCGCTCCGACCCGGCGCCCGTGATCGCCCAGGAACCCCTGAAACGAAACGGGTGGGCGGTGGTGCTCGGCCCTGTGGCCGGCTCGAGCGCATCGTGCTCATGCCGGGCGCCCGACAGGCGCATGGTGTGAACCCGAGCACGCACAAACCGTCAGCGCTGGCTCTGTCGCCTCGCCGGAGCCCTTGCGGTCTCGCCTGCCCGACGGGAACCCGGGATCCGGCCCTCCGGCCGTACCGGAGGAGGGCCTGTCCGCGATGCGCCGCTCACGGTCGTCCCAAATGCGATCTGACTTAACATAATGAACATTATCGGCGTCCTATCCAAGAAAGTGGGCAGGTCAGAGGGCTGGCGCCGGACTGCCCCTTTCGGGCCCCGATCGGGCCTTCCGTGTCGAGCGGGGTTCGGGCGGACGCTGCGCGGCGAAGCCGGACAAGGCCGAGGCGGGCGGGCGACACGCGCCGATGCGTCGCAGACATGGTGGCGTCGTGTCGTCATCGGCGGCGTGAGTGACACCTCGAGACCGCCATGCACGACGGCTGATGAGTCCGTCGATCCTCCCCGTGTCACCCGTCGTGTCCTTGGTCACTTGTCGTGTCCTTGGGTGCCGGTGGAGCATCGACGCCGCACGTTTCAGCCCGACGGCAACGGGAGGACCGGGGTTCGCACGGGGGCGAGAACCTCCCGGTGCCGTCGTGAGCTGTCAGAGCAGCATGGAGCCTGCGGATGCGGGCCCGGCCAGAGCCCGCTGCGCGGCTCCTGTGAGGTGCAGGTTGACCCGCAGGGCCACGATGGGAGACGGTGAGGTCCAGGAGACGCCAGTGGACCTCACCGAGAGTGGCCACTCGACGACGAGACGTCCTCGCCCCAGAGGGACAGTGGCCGTGGCGCCGCCATCGCGCGGGCGGCCTCTCCACCACGACGGCTGACGTCGGGCAGCACGCCCGTCGCCGCCAGGGCGGTACGGTGAACGGGTGGCAGCGATCCGCCTGGACCAGGTGAATCTCGTCGTGCACGACGTCCCGGCCAGTCGCGCCTTCTACGCCCGGCTCGGCCTGGACTTCGGCGAGCCGAACGAGCACTGGGACGCACATCACGTCTCCGTCCGCCGCGGCGACGAAGGCCCTCCCCTCGACGTGGATCTCGACAGCGAGACGTTCGCCGCCCGCTGGAACCAGGGGTCGGTGGGAACCGGCGCCGTCCTCGGGTTCAAGGTGGAGTCGCGCCACGAGGTCGACTCGCTGGTGGCGGCCTTGGCCGCTGACGGCGTGCCCGTCCAGCAGCCGCCTTACGACGCCTTCTGGGGGGCCCGCTATGCCGTCGTCAGCGACCCCGATGGCCAAGGCGTGGGGATCATGAGCCCGATCGACCCGGGCCGCCGGCGCGACGAGCCCCCGCCCGCGTGAGCGACCCCGGCCCCGGGGTGGTCGATGTGGTGATCGAGATCCCCACCGGCAGCCGCAACAAGTACGAGTACGACCATGAGAAGCACGTGATCCGCTTGGATCGCCGTCTCTTCACCGCCACCACCTACCCGGCGGACTACGGCTTCGTTCCTGACACGCTGGCGGGTGACGGAGACCCGCTCGACGCGCTGGTGCTCGTGGCGGATCCCACCTTCCCGGGCTGCCTCGTGCGGGCGCGCATCCTCGGCATGTTCTCCATGAGCGACGAGAAGGGCGTGGACGCGAAACTGATCTGTGTCCTCGAGCACGACCCCCAATGGGACGACGCCCACGACATCAACGACGTGCCCGAGCACCTGCGCAACGAGATCGCCCACTTCTTCAGCATCTACAAGGATCTCGAGCCCGAGAAGTCGGTCGAGGTGCAGGGATTCGCCGGACGCGCCAGGGCGCTCGACGAGCTCGAACTCTGCCGGATCGCCTACCGTGCGGGTGCGACGTAACCGACAGGGAGGGACGACATGCCGTTTCCACGCGACGAGGTGCAGGCGACCGTGGAGCGTTACCACGAGCTGCGCCGGCGTATCGACGATGGGCTCGAGCCAGATGCCTTCGGTGTGCTGGCCGACTTCTACACGGAGGACGCCGTCTACATCGACGGGGCCTGGGGGCGGATTGAGGGACGCGACGCCATCGCGCATTGGCTGGTCGACTCCATGCTGGGCATGGAGGACTGGAAGTTCCCCATTGAGTTCACGGCGATCGAGGGCAACGACGTCGTCGTGAAGTGGACCCAGATCATGCCGCGGACGAGACCCGACGGCACCCCGTATCGACAGTCGGGCTACTCGCGCCTGATTTACGCCGGCGACGGGAAGTTCAGCTACGAGGAGGACACCTACAACATGGCGCATGTGCTCGAGGACATCGCCGCCAGCGGGTGGACGCCCAACGGTTCCATGAACGTGCCGCCCGCGCATCCCGACCGCAACTTCGACATTCCGACGGGCGCCGCCGGCTGAGGGGCGGCGGGACACGCCGGCTAGGGCGTGCCTCCGGTCCCGCCCGAGTTCCCGAAGCCGGGGAAGCCTCCTCCACCGAAGGGGTTGGTCGTCCCGCCGGTCGACCCACTCCCCTGCTGCTGCTGCGCCTCGGCCTGGGTCCCGAGCGTCGCCGTGGTGGTGCGCTTGCTGTCGCCCACGTAGTAGATGATCGACACCGTCTGTCCCGCCTTGGCCTTCTGGACGGCCTTTTGCAGGTCGTCCGACGACGTGATGGTGGCGCCGTTGACGTTGACGATCACGTCACCTTGCACCAGGCCGGCCTTGGCCGCCGGCGATCCCGGGACCACGGTGAGGATCACGGCACCGGTGGTGGGCGTGAAGCCGTATTGCTGGCGCAGAGCTGGCGTGAGGGTGGTGATGTCGACGCCGAGATAGCCGCCCCCGTTGCCGGACTGGCCGCCCCTCTGGAGCTCGGCGATGAGCGATTCCACCGATGCGGCCGGGATCGCGAAGCCGATGTTCTGCGATGAGGTCCCGTCGCTCGACGTACCGGCCACGGCGGTATTCATGCCTATGACCTGGCCCGACGTGTCGATCAGCGGTCCCCCGGAGTTGCCGGGGTTGATGGCGGCGTCGGTCTGGATCATGTTCTGGAGGGTTTCGGTCTGGGTGCCCACTCCCCCGGCGGTCACGGAGCGGCCGAGCGCCGAGATGATGCCCTGGGTCACCGTCGGCGTGCCGGCCGCCAGGCCCAACGCGTTACCGATGGCGACGACGGCGTCGCCTACCACGGCCTTGCCCGAATTCCCGAACGTCACGGTGGGCAGACCCGAGGCGTTGGTGATCTTGAGGAGCGCCATGTCCTTGTTCTGGTCGTAGCCGACCAGCGTCGCCGGCAGCGGCTTGGTCTGGCCGTACTCGGTCACCGTGATGGAGCCCTTGTTGCCGCCTTCGCTGTAGAGCTCAATGACGTGGTTGTTGGTCATGACTTCACCGTCGGAGGTGATGATCATGCCGGTGCCCTGGTCCTCGCCCTGTCCGGACTTCACGTCGATGGAGACGACAGAGTGGATGACCTTGTTCACGAGCTGTGGGATCGTCACGTTCCCACTGAGGACGGCCGCGCCCGGTGCCGCGCTGCTCTCGTGGATGGTCACGCCGGAGCCGCCGCCCCCGTTGCCATTGTTCGTCAACGCGGTGACACCGGCGCCGATGGCGCCGCCGATGAGCGCGGCGACAATGGCCACGGGCAGCCACGACCGCCACCGGCCGGGGCCGCTGCGCTGCGCGGGGGCGCCCGATGTCGATGGCGGGTAGGTGAACGGGACCATGGCAGGTGTGGGGGTTGCTGGCGTGGCCGCGCCCGTGTCATAGCCGCTCGGCGGTACCCAGGCCCCCGGTGGCGGTGGGGGCGCGGGCACCTCGCTCGACGGTTGGAAGCCCGGTGGCGTCGTCGACGCCGACGGCGCGATCGGTGCAGGGTCGAGCGCGTCCTCGCCAGACGCAGCAGGGTCAGCGGCGGCGGGGGTCACGGCAGTTTCCCCTTCCCCCGTCCCGTCGGGACCGGCCGAGGCCGTCGCCGGCGATTCGGCATCGGAACCGGGTGTGCCGGCAGCGGGCTCGGGCCCTGGCTGCTCGGTCTCCTCGCTCATCTCATCCTCCTGCAGGAACACGGTCGTCCGCACCGCGACGCGGTGGGTGCTGGCCCGCCCCGGCCTCTCCCGTTGTCCAGGGGACGTCCGAAGCCATGTTACGGGATGGCCGGCGCGTGCCGGCATCGGGGTAGGGGCGCCAGGCGCGGTAGCGTGTCCGCCGCATGTCCCGCCGGATTGACATCGAATTGACGAGCCAGACGGCCGATGGGTCGTGGACCTGGCGCGCCGCCGGCGCGCGGCAGCCCAAAGGCACCGTGGCGGCGGACCTGGTGCCCTCCGGTGAAGCGGTCGGTGCCGTGTTGCGGGCGGACGTCGAGATCGGACTCGAGGGTATTGAGGTCCTGTCGTTGAGCGCCGCCAAGCCGGCTCGCTCGCCCGAGAAGACCGAAGGCCGGATTGAGGTCAAGGGCACGCCGAGGCGCGCCCCGGACGTATCGGTCATTCTGGCGCCGGGGTCGGACAAGCGTCGACGCAACCGCGACGACGATGGTGCGCCCCGCGGCGGGCGGGGCGATGCTCGCGCTGGCGGTCGCCGTGGGCCCGACGGCGAGGGACGGCGCGATGACCGCGGAAGTGATCGTTCGGCGCGCGCCGGCGGCGGACCCCGTCGACCCGGTGGCCGGCGTCCCGGCGAAGGAGACGGTCGACCCGCCCGGGGCGAGCGACCTGTCGTGCCGACGTCCACCGTGCATCGCAACGCCATGTTGGCGGCGCTGCGGCCCGAGCAGATCCCCGTGGCCGAGCAACTCCTGCGGGGAGGGCTGCAGGCGGTCCGTCAGGCGATCGAGACCCAGAACACCTCGAACAAGGCGGCCGGGAAGCCCCCCGTCTCCTCCGACGCGCTGTTGGGTATGGCCGACGAGCTGTTACCGGCGGTCCGCCTGGCCGACTGGAAGGACCGCGCCTCGGTGGCGCAGACCGCGGGCAAGGACTACCGCCTGCGCGAGCTGCGCGCCGTCGTGGCTGCCTCGCGGACGGTGAACCTCGACGAAGAGGGCCGGGCCATGGCCAAGGCACTGCAAGAATCGCTCGACCAGCGGACGACGGCGCTGCGCGAGGAATGGCTGGCCCGGATCACGAACGCGCTGAACGATGGCCGCGTGCTGCAGGCGGTCGAGGCCTCCATCAGGCCCCCCGAGCCGGGCACCCGCTGCCCTGCCGAGTTGGCCGTCCGTCTGGCCACGGCGGCCGGAGAGGCCATGCGCGCCGACGTGGCGCCCGAGGACTGGATGCGCCTACTCGACGCGGTTGTGGCCTCGCCGGTGCGCCGGACGGTGAAGCCGGCGGGGATCCCCGACGACGAGGTGGCGAAGCAGGCGGCGCGCAACGCCGCCGGCGCCGTTCCGGCCCTGGCCAAGCTGTTGGGACTTCGCATTCCGCCACCCCCACCCCGGCGGGTCAACGCTGAGCGCCGCTTCAGTCCAACCGGCGGCTGAGCGTCAGCAGGCGAGCCGTGAAGCCCGCCGCCTCCAGGCGCTGTTTGGTGGTCCGATCGCCCGGAAGGGCGAGGGCGTCGACGCCGTCACAGCCGCGCTCGGCGCACCAGGCGACGGCCGCCTCCATCATCGCTGTGCCGACGCCCACGCCCCGGGCGCCGTTCTCCACGTAGCAACACTCGATCAGGCCGCTCGCGCGGCCCGGCGGGGCGTCCGAAACCGTGGCGCCGAGGAGCCCGACGACGGCGCCCTCGAACTCGCCCACCAGCAGATGGGCTCGCGCGCCTTGAGTCCAACGCTCGAGGAGGGAGACGGTGGTGGCCTCTCCGACGAGGGTGGCGCCGCCCCGCATGGACTCGGCGGCCACCAGGGCCTGCGACAGCAGGCGGGTGCAGATCTGGCGGTCCTCCGCCCGGGCCGGTCGGGCCAGCTCCACGGCTAGGGGCCTGGCGTGCCGCTGGAGCGCTCATCGAGCAGCTGGCCGGCCCGGTTGAGGATCGTCCGGCGGTTCCGGGTGGAGGCCTCATAGCGCTGGACGGCGCGGAGCTCGTCCGCGCCGAGGCTCTCGAGCCGCCGGACCACCTGCGACGCGCTCAGAGTGTCGTAGTCGGCCAGGGCCCCGTCGACGATGGCGGCGGCGGCCGGGTCGGGGGCGGCAGGAGAGGGCGGCGCAGGCTGCTCCGGAACGGGCGGCGCCGCCGTCGCGCCGCCTGCAGTACCGCCGGACTCGGCTGTCTCGTCCGCCGCGCCGTGACCCAACAGGTCGCCCAGGCGCGCCGCGAGCTGGCGTTGCTTCTGGTTGACGACGAAACGCCCGACGAAGAGCGCGTTGCCCACGTGGAGCTCGACGCGTCGCCGTCCTTCGGCGAGGAGGCTCGGGAGTTCCTCGACTACCGACACGGCGGCCCCCACCGGGGCGACGATGCAGGTGTCGAAGGTGTGGCGGAACGCGCTCGCCGCGCGCGGCCCACCGTCGGAGCCATTGTTCTCAGACACAATCCCGGCAGAGCATCTTCTTTTTGTCTGCCAGTTGGCTGGGGTGCTTCACCAAGAAGCAGGAGCGACACACGAACTCATCGGGCTGCTTGGGCAGCACGCGTTCGTTGCCCTCTGCCTTGTCCTCTTGATCGGTTGCCTCTTCGTCCTCGGGCTCGTCCTCGACGACGAGCCGCTCCTTGAGGATCACGTCGAGGCTGGCCTCGACGTCCTCGTCCTCGGGCTCCTCCTCTTCCTCGTCGTCATCGCCGTCGCCCGACCGCTCCACCACGGCGGCGGGCGACGGCGTCAGGATCTCCTCGGCTTCTTCCTCTTCTTCGTCGTCATCACCGTCGCCGGGGACGACGAGGTCGTCATCGTCGTCTTCGAGTGCGTCAACTTCGAGGTCGGCGTCATCGATGTCGACGTCGAGATCGTCCTCTACGACGACGTCTTCCTCGTCTACTTCCGGGGCCTCTGGCACCGCTGCTTCGGCCTTGGCCTTCTTCTTGGTCGGCATTGTGCCGCGGGAGCATAGACGGTTCGCGAGACCATTCGATCGCTCTGGGGACGGAGCCCATCCGCCCGCTGCGATCAGCAATTCGTCACGGAGGGGCGGGAGGGCCCTGGGGTCTTTGGCGCCATCTCACAGACCTGGATGGGCCAGGCAAGCGACACGTTCTCTACTCGACCCCCAGGGCCAACCTCCGCCTCTCACAGCATCCCCACCTGCTGCTACCGATGCGTCTGTCGCATCTGCAGCGTCCCAGGGGCGTCGGGGACTGCGCCGTACATTACGCAAATCCGGGGTGGGGTCGTCAAGAAGCATTCGGCCGCCCCCACCAGGGAGGACGACGGTACTTCCTGGTCAATGCATTGCAGATTTTTCCGACCGTCGACGTTCGGCCCGGCGCTCGGACTCGAGTCGTTCAAGGTCGGTCGAGCCATGGTCGACGAAGGTCATGGCGTCGGCGATGGCGCGATGACCGGCAACCTCGGCGATGGCGCGATGCATCTGCTGCGCCACTCTCCGGTACGCGGGGTGGCCCTGCGCGCCGGACCGCAGCTCAATGAGGTGCATCGCTTCGCGCGCATTGCATTGCATGACGTAGCGGATGCGGTGCGCCAGTGCCACGACGTAGGACGCTTGCTCGGCGAAGTCGGGCACCAAGGACCGGTAGAGCTCTTCGGCGCGACCGATGGCTTCGTCATAACGCTCCCCCAGGCCCGCCTCGGCCACGAGTGCCGGCATGTCGTAGCCGAGGCCGATGCCGAGCCGTTGCCATTCGATCGTGAGCATCCGGTGACGCTGCAGGTCGCGGAAGGCGCCGTAGTCGGTCATCAGTTCGAAGCGGTAGTCGGTTCGCTCGAAGGCGCGCCCGGGCCGATGCCGGCGATTGCGACGCTCGCCGACATAAGCGGCCAGCAGCGCGACGCGGTCCTCGTGTCCGAGCCGCCGCACGCGGCGTGCCGCCTCACGCTCGCTGCACCCGAGATGGGAGAAACAAGCTGCGACCAGGACCTTCTCTTCCCCGTCCGGATCGAAGTCGACGAGCGTCACCTCGGGTTCGCCCGCACCGTCGCCCGACGCCTGGGTGTCGGGCGACCCGAGGTCCGGCCACAAGCGGGCCACCAGACGCGACGTGCGATCGCGTGTCGTGGCCAGGTAGTCGGACCACTCCCCCCCGCGTTCGGGAACGTCGACGCGCTGGAGGAACGACGGAATGACCTTGCGCAACTCGCCCAACATCATGTCGGCGTAGTGCCGCGCTTCGGGCAGAGGGTGTGCGCGCATGCGCAGCAACAGCTGCTCGTAGGACTGGCCCGTGCCGTAAATCCCGATGTTCGACAGCGACGCCGCCGGCAACAGTCCGCGCAAGGCATCGAGCGACTTGGCCCGGGTGGCCTGGCGGTACACGAAGTCGCTGTCGCCGGCCTGCTGCGGGAACCGCTCGGCCACCCATGCCTGCATCTGGGGCAGGAGCGCGCCGTATGTGTCGAACACGCGGTCCATCTCGCCGACGAAACGGGCTCCGTGCGGTGAGTCGAGGATCTCGGGTGGCCGGAAGTAGCGGTACTGCCCGTTGTCCAACCGTTGGTTGTACGCGATGTAGCGCGTCGATTGTTCGAGGTACGCCATGAGGCGGCCCCACTCCAAAATCTTCGAGAGGACGTTGGAGGCTTGCTCGCATGCGAGGTGGACACCCCCGAGTTGCGCCACCGAATCGTCGCCGTACTCGACGAAGACCTTCTCGTAGAGCTGCTCCGCCCGCTCGAGCCCCACCGTCGCATCGACAGTGGCGTCGCCCGTGATGTCGAGCTCCCTGACGAACTCGTCGAGGAAGAGCCGACGAAGGCTCTTGGGCGAGCGCGAGTAACGGGCAAAGAGCGCTCCCTTGACGACTTCCGGCAGGTTGACCAGGGCAAAGACCGGCTGGTCCAGGTTCGTGACGTAGCGGCGAAGGACAGCTTCCTCGTCGGCCGTGAACCGCTCTTCGGAGTACGGAAACATGCCCGGGTAACCATAGGACGGGGGTGACGCGACGGTGGCGGATGGCCTCAGACGGCTGGCAGGCCCCCGGCGACGACGCCCCTGAGAATCAGGTCGACCGCCGTACGGGCGGCCGTCGCCACCTCGGTGTCGGCCGCCGATGTGGCGATCTGCTGGGCCAGATCGGCCACCGATTTGATGGTCCGCACGAAGTCTCCGGGCGCCATGTCACCGACGTCGCGGGCGGCCACGCCCAGCGCGGTGGCGAACGAGGCTCCCCGGGCCCAAGAGGCCACCGACGTGGCCAGGCCGGGCGCAGGCTGGCGGGTGCGGGGCACCTGGTGCAGCTCCTCCATGGCCCGGATCCGCTCGGCCAGGGAGACCAGGGCCTCCCCCCGCTGGGTCAGCTCGGCTCTGCGCCTGTCGCCCAGCCGGTCCTGGAGCGGTCGCCGGCGCCGTTCGCCCCGTGGCGTGTGCTGACCCGGGACGCGGCGGGCCCGACGGGGTTCGAAGACCACCGCCGAGAGCACCCCGGCCAGGACGGCGGGCTCGGCGCCGGTGAAGACCTCGGTCCCCAGAGCCTCGGCGAGCAGCAGATCGGACTCGTGATAGATGCGCGAGAGCCGATGGCCCGCCGGCGTCAGGGTCCACGCGTCGAGGTAGCCGGTCTGCTCCAGGACGGCGACCCGACGATCGAGCTGGTGCAGCAGCAGATCCGGTTTCCGGGCCTGCCACTGGGCGAAGGAGCGCTGGAGCACGGCTTCGGCGGTGTCGCGGTCGAAACGCGAGACCAGGTTCACGGCCAGGTTGTACGTCGGGCGGAAGGCCGAGCGCAGGTCCGGCGGCGGAGCCGAGGCCACCCGGGCGGACTCGGCGAAAGTCGTCTCGCTCGACCAGGCGACGACGGCGTGCCCCTCCTCGTCCAGGCCGCGCCGGCCGGCTCGGCCTGTCAATTGAAGGTACTCACCGGAGGTCAGCGTGGCCCGGCCGGAGCCGCCGTACTTGGTGAAGCGCTCAATCACGACCGAGCGGGCCGGCATGTTGATCCCGAGCGACAGGGTCTCGGTGGCGAAGACGAGCTTGAGCAGGCCGGCGGCGAAGCACTCCTCCACCGTCTCGCGGAAGACCGGGACCAGCCCGGCATGGTGGGCCGCCACACCCCGCTCGAGGCCTTCGAGCCATTCGTCGTAGCCGAGGACGCGCAGGTCGTCGTCGTCGAGTGTGTCGACCCGGCGCTCCACCACCTGGCGGATGGCTGACCGCTCGGCCGCATCGGTGAGGCGCACACCATCGCGCACCACCTGGTGGACGGCGTCGTCGCAGGCGGCTCGGCTGAAGATGAAGACGATGGCGGGCAGCATCTCGAGACGCCCGAGCTCCTCGACCATCTCGGTTCGGCGGGGCGCCCGAAACGGCAGCCGCGGCCCCCGTCCGCGCCAGTGCGCGCTCCGGGTTCCCTGCAGGGCACGCCGCACGGCCTGGTCGATGCGCAGCCCCTCACCACCCGGCTGTCCGTTTTCGTGGAGGAGCGGCGAGAGCTGCACCTCGTCGTCCTCACGCCGGTAAACGGCAAAGTGATGCCGGAGCACAATCGGCCGCTGCCGCTCCACGATCACCGCCGTGTCGCCGCGCACGGACCGCAGCCAGCCCCCGAGTTCGTCAGCGTTGTTGACGGTGGCGGAGAGGCATACGAAGCGCACCTCGGCCGGACAGAGGACCAACACCTCTTCCCAGACGCCGCCTCGGTAGGGGTCCTGAATGAAGTGCACCTCGTCGAGGACGACGGTGTGCAGGCCCTCGAGGAGATCGGAGCCGGCGAGCAACATGTTGCGGAGCACCTCGGTCGTCATGACGACGACGGGAGCCCGCGGGCGCAGGGTGGTGTCGCCGGTCAACAACCCGACGTGCTCCTCGCCGTAGGACGCGACCAGCTCCCCATATTTCTGGTTCGAGAGTGCCTTCAGTGGCGTCGTGTAGAAGGCCTTGCCCCGCGCCGAGAGGGCGCGGTGCACGGCGTAGGCCGCCACCAGCGTTTTGCCCGAGCCGGTGGGGGCGGACACCAGAACCGAGTGGCCCGAGTCAAGTGAGTGGAAGGCCTCATGTTGGAATTCGTCGAGGGCGAACGGGAGGTCAGCTTCGAATTCCGCCGCCCCGGCCGTCGCTGGGACGGGCCACGGGAAGGCCGTCAACGGCCGAGCAGCTTCCCGATGGCGATGGAGAGGAAGTAGAAGACGATCAGGGGGATGGCGAGCGCGAACATGGAGAACGGGTCCGAGCTGGGGGTGAAGACGGCGGCGATGACCACAATGATGATGACCGCCCAGCGCCAGGTGCGGAGGAGGCGTGCCGGCGTGACCACGCGCGCCAGCTCCAGCGACACGAGGACCACGGGGAACTCGAAGGTCAGTCCGAAGATCGTCATCATCAACAAAATGAGGCCCAGGTACGGGATGGGGTCGTAGATCGCCTGCAGGTTGGGGCCACCGACGGATTTCAGCCAGCCCAGTGCGTGGGGCAGCGTGACGTAGGCCGTGAGCGCACCGAGGAGGAAGAGCACGAAGGCGCTCAGGACGAACGGGATGGCGTACTTGCGCTCCCTCGCCTTGAGGCCGGGCGTGACGAAGCGCCAGACCTGGAACAGAATGATGGGTGATGCCAGCACGAGGCCGCCGAAGAGCGCGATCTTGACCCGAAGGGACAGCCCGTCGAGCGGTGAGGTGACGAACAGCTGGCAGCTGCCGTTGGATGCGATGAGGAGCGACGAGGTTCCCTTTGCGGTGTGGTGCTTGGTCGTCGCCTCAACGCTGCACAGCGGGTGCAGCAAGAAATTCAAGATCGGCTCGTAGGCGAACACAGCGATGGTGGCCGCAACCACGAACGCGATGACGCAGATGATCACGCGGTGTCGCAATTCGCCGAGGTGCTCCCCCAGCGTCATGTTGTCCGGGGACGGGCGGTTCTTCCATTTGCCCGTGAAGGGAAGCGTCACCACGGTTGCCTGCTCAGTTCAGGGTCGGGTCGCCGGGGACGATCACGCCCGGTGCCTTGGGAGCCGGTTCGGGCTGGTCGGTGCGGATCGTTGCCGCTGTCGGCGGCGTCTCGGCGGCCACGGGTTTGGCCGTCGGAGCGGGCGGGTCAGGAGTGTTGGCGTGATCGGTATCGCCGGTGCCGTTGCCGTCGCTCCCTCCCGTGCTGTTGGTCGCCGCCAGCGGCCCGTTCGCTCGGTCCATCACGGGGGGTTGAAACGACCCGTCTGGCAATTCGCCACCGGCCTCCGCTCCCCCGTCCTCGCTGTTCTCGGGCGACATGTTCGACAG
Source organism: uncultured Acidimicrobiaceae bacterium (assembly GCA_963782415.1). Taxonomy (GTDB): domain Bacteria; phylum Actinomycetota; class Acidimicrobiia; order Acidimicrobiales; family RAAP-2; genus Bog-473. Next base: position 407,092 of record CAWAJT010000007.1, read on the forward strand.
GTGGTTGAGCAAGGCCGAGGGTGAGCGGGCCAAGCGGGCGATCTCCGATGTCGGTGGTAGGTCCGGCATGGTGTTGCGCACCTCGGACTCCATCCGGTGCCGGAACTCGTTGAAGGAACGCCAGGCCCCCCCGAGTTGCCGTGCCACCTGGGGCAGGCGATCGGGGCCCAGCAGGATGATGGCGACCACGCCGATCACGAGCAGCTTGCCTGGGTCGAGATTGAACATGTGCCTTCACTCTACGGTGCCGCTACAAGGATTGGATGAGCCGCTCGACCCGCTCATCGTGGGATTTGAAGGGGTCCTTCAAGAGCACGGTGCGTTGGGCCTGGTCGTTCAGCTTGAGGTGGACCCAGTCCACCGTGAAGTCACGCCGGCGCTCCTTGGCGCGCTTGACGAAGGCGCCGCGCAGGCGGGCCCGCGTCGTCTCCGGAGGCTTCGTCATGGCCTCGGTGATGGCGTCGTCGGTGCACGTCCGGTCCATCTCGTCGCGCTGCTGCAGCTTGTAGAAGAGGCCGCGGCTGCGGTCGACGTCGTGGTACATGAGGTCGATCATCGCCACCTTGGGATGCGAGAGCGAGACGTCGTGGCGCGCCCGCATCTGCTCGACGAGGCGATGCTTGGCCACCCAATCGCACTCGCGCCACAGCGATGTCGGGTCTGCCTCCAGGCCCTTGAGGCAGTGCTCCCACATGTCGAGGGCGCGGTCCTCCTCGGGTGAAAGGCCGCGCCGATCGCGGAACTTCAGGGCTCGCTCGAGGTACTCGATCTGAATATCGAGGGCGCGCATCTCGCGGCCATTGGCCAGGCGCACGCGTCGCTGGCAGGTGATGTCATGGCTGATCTCGCGGATGGCCCGGATCGGATTCTCCAAAGTGAGGTCGCGCAGCACCGTCGAGGAATCCTCCAACATGGCAAGGAGGATGGACGTGGTGCCGACCTTCAGGAAGGTGGCGTACTCGCTCATGTTGGAGTCGCCGACGATCACGTGTAGGCGGCGGAAGCGTTCGGCGTCCGCGTGGGGCTCGTCGCGCGTGTTGATGATGGGTCGGCTGCGGGTCGTGGCCGAGGACACGCCCTCCCAGATGTGCTCGGCGCGCTGGCTCAGGCAGAACACGGCACCCCGGGCCGTCTGCAACACCTTTCCGGCGCCGGCGTAAATCTGGCGCGAGACGAGGAAGGGGATCAGCACCTCGGTGTAGCGGTTGAATTCGTCGTTCCGCTCAGTGAGATAATTCTCGTGGCAGCCGTAGGAGTTTCCGACCGAGTCGGTGTTGTTCTTGAAGAGGTAGACCTCGCCGCGGATGCCTTCTTCCCGCAGGCGCGCCTGCGCGCCGGTCACGAGTTGAGCAAGAATCCACTCCCCTGCCTTGTCGTGCACGACGACATCGCCGATGCGGTCGCACTCGGGGGTGGCGTACTCGGGATGGCTCCCGACGTCGAGATACAGCCGGGCACCGTTCTCCAAGAAGACGTTCGACGATCGCCCCCACGAGACGACGCGCCTGAACAGATAACGGGCAACTTCGTCGGGACTGAGGCGACGCTGCCCGCGCAGCGTGAAGGTCACCCCATATTCATTCTCGATCCCGAAGATGCGACGCTCCACGAGGCCAACCGTACAGCCGCCTATGCCAGCAGCTGCGCCAGCTCCCCTTCTTCGATGCGCCGGAAGGTGCGCCGCCCGTTTCCGCGGCTCAAAATGGCGGCTTCGAGGTCCGCGGCCCCGAGCGTGCGGTCGGGGCCGGCCAGAGCGTCCGTCGTCGCTTTTACGGCGGCGGCCAGGTCCCAGTCGGCCTGCCACGCTGCGCCGACGCGCTCGGCGATGGTCTCGGCGTCGCCCCCGAGCACGGCGAAGCGATCCTCGTCTGTGATCGTGCCCTCGTAGGCGATGTGATACAGCTGGCTCTCACCTTCGCTACCCAGCTCGGCCACGAGGATCTCGACTTCCAACGGCTTCATTTCGTGGGTGAACACGTTGCCGAGATACTGCGCATACAGGTTCGCCAGTGAGCGGGCATCGACATCCTCGCGGCTGTAGGCGTACCCCTTGGTGTCGGCGTGCCGCACGCCCGCCACGCGAAGCTGGTCGTACTCGTTGTACTTTCCGACGCCACCGAACGCGATGCGGTCGTAGATCTCGCTGATCTTGTGCAAGGTGCGCGATGGGTTCTCGGCCACGATGGCAATGCCGATGTCATAGGTCGTGGCGACGAGCGAGCGGCCCCGGGCAATGCCCTTCTGCGCGTACTCGGCCCGGTCCTTCATGACCTGCTCGGGCGCCACGTAGTACGGCATGCTCATTGCGCACGCTCCGCCTGTCGGCGGGCGACGAGGGCGCCGAAACGCTCCGCCACCTCGTCCTCGGGGACCTCGCGGTACCCCGCGGCGTCGACGAGGGCGATGATCGGGTAGATGCCACGCACCAGGTCGGGACCGCCGGTGGCGGAGTCCTCGTCCGCGGCGTCGTAGAGCGACTGGATCGCCAGGTCGACCGCCTCGTCACGGGCCAGCCCCTCGCGCCAGCCGAGCTTGATCGTGCTGCGCGCATCGCGCCCGCCCGAGCCGGTGGCCTGGAAGTCGGTGTCTTCGTAATGGCCGCCCGTGACGTCGTAGTTGAAGATGCGGCCGGTCTCGCGGGAGGTGTCGAACCCGGCGAAGAGCGGGACGACGGCCAGGCCCTGCATGGCCAGGGGCAGGTGCTGGCGCACCATCTGGGCCAGCTGGTTGGCCTTGCCCTCCAAGGAGAGCGTCGCGCCCTCGACCTTCTCGTAGTGCTCGAGCTGGACCTGGAACAGGCGCACCATCTCAATGGCCATGCCCGCGGTGCCGGCGATGGCGACGGCCGAGTAGCGGTCGGCCGGGAAGACCTTCTGCATGGCGTGGTGGGCGATGATATTGCCGGCCGTGGCCCGGCGGTCGCCGGCCATCACCACGCCGTCGGCGTAGCGCAGGGCGACCACGGTCGTGCCGTGGGGTGCCTGCACCGGGCTCAACGGTTCGAGCGCGAGCGCCGGCGCATCGGCCTGGGCGGACGTCAGCCGCAGGAGGCCGACGAAGTCCGGGCCCGGATCACGTTCCGGGGGAAACAGCGGAAGCGCCACGGGGGGCTACTGCCCGCCCTTTTGCACATAGTTCCGCACGAACTCTTCGGCGTTGTCCTCGAGCACCTCGTCGATTTCGTCGAGGAGGTCGTCGAGCTCGGCCTTGATCTTCTCGCCGCGCTCGGAGCCGGCAGGAGTGGCCTCTTCGACCTCGGTGTCGGTCTCGGTTGATCGCGATCCCGAGCCTTTCCTCTTCTGTTCTTGTTCTGCCATCGTTCCGTGTCCCCGTCCTGTGGAGCTTGCGTTCTTCGCCTACGAGTTCAGCCGGGTGAGCAGGTCCGCCGGTCCTGTGCTCTGCGCCAGGAGTTCGCCGGTGTGCTCGGCTGTTCCCTTGAGGGGGTCCATCATAGGGACGCGCCGCAACGGGTCTGCGCCGATGTCGAACACCAGAGAATCCCAGTTGGCGGTCACAACGGCGTCGGGCCAGCGGGCCAGGCACTTACCCCTGAACCAGGCCCGCGTCCCTGTCGGGGGCTCTCCCACGGCCCTGGCCACCTGCGCCGGCGTCACCAGTGTCTGCATCTCGAGTCGCCCGAAGACGGATTTGTCCGGCCTGAGGTCGTGGTACTGCAACGCCAGTGCGGCGACCCGGGGATCTTTCCACCCGCACGAGTGCCGGTCCTGATAGGCGAGCAGCAGCTCCCGCTTGGCCACCCAGTCCAATGTGTCGGCCAACGTCGCCGGATCGGTCTCGAGGCCCGTGAGGACGGCTTCCCAGCGTTCCATGACCAGGGCACCGACCGTGCCGTCGTCGCCCAGGGCAGCCAGCCCCCATTCCTCGACGTACTTGCGGGCGGCGCCGAAGATCTCCCACTGCATCTCGAGGGCCGTCGCCGTCGTGCCGTCGCTCAGAGCGAGCGGGCGGGTCAAGGTCAGGTCCGCCGACACCTGGTGTAGTGCGCGCACGGGGTCCGAGAGCGAGAGGTCGCGCGTCGGCCCCGCCTCGTCCTCGACCATGGCCAGCACGATCGCCGTGGTGCCGACCTTGAGGAACGTCGCGACCTGCGACAAATTCGCGTCGCCGACGATCACGTGCAAGCGTCGGAATCGCTTGGGGTCGGCGTGCGGCTCGTCGCGCGTGTTGACGATGGGCCGCTTGAGCGTCGTCTCGAGGCCGACGATCTCCTCGAAGAACTCGGCGCGCTGTGACAGCTGGTACTCAACGGTGTCCGCATCGAGCGCGGCTGTCTCCGTGCCCACCTTGCCCGATCCTGTGAAGAGCGTGCGCGTGACGAAGTGGGGCACGACGCCCTCGATCACCTTGGTGAAGGGGACAGCGCGGTCCATCATGTAGTTCTCGTGGCAGCCGTAGGAGTTGCCCTTGCCGTCCGAGTTGTTCTTGTGCACAATCGGAGCCGGCTGATCGGGGATGCGCAGGGCGGCCGCCACCATGGAGCGCTTCAACACCTCCTCGCCCGCTTTGTCGTAGACGAGGCACTCCAGGGGCGTCAGGCACTCGGGACTCGAGTATTCGGGGTGGGCGTGGTCCACGTAGAAGCGGGCGCCGTTGGTCAGCACCGTGTTGGCCAGGTGGGTCTCGACCATGGGGGCCAACGAACCCTCGCGGGCGAAGCCTCGCGCGTCGTTGCCCGGCGTCTCGTCTTCGAAGTCCCAGCCGATCTGCTGCTCGACGTCGGCCGCGTAGGCGTTCACGAGCACCGAGGACGCGGCAATGGGATTCTGCTCCGGACCGGCCGAATGGATGCCGTACTCGGTCTCAATGCCGCAGACCTTGGTGATGGCCACGGTGCGACCCTAACTTCTAGAGGTACTGGCCGGTACCGACCCGCTCGATGGAACGGCCCCCGTGCACCTCACGGTCCTCGGTGAGCAGTGTGCGGACGTAGACGATGCGCTCGCCCTTCTTACCCGAGATCCGCGCCCAGTCGTCGGGATTGGTCGTGTTGGGCAGATCCTCGTTCTCTTTGTATTCCTGGCGGATCGACTCGAGCATGTCGGCGGTACGGATGCCACCGGTCTCGCCGGCGATGACCCGCTTGATGGCCAGCTTCTTGGCCCTGCGCACGATGTTTTCGATCATGGCGCCCGAGGCGAAGTCGCGGTAGTAGAGGATCTCCTTGTCGCCGTTCTGGTAGGTCACCTCCAAGAAGCGGTTGTCGTCGTCCTCGCGGTACATCTCGGCGACCGTCTTCTCAATCATGGACTGGACCGCCTTCGAGGGGTCGCCGCCACCGAGCCGCTGCACCTCCTCGGCGTCCAGGGGCAGGTCCGGCGTGAGGTAGCGGCTGAAGATCTGCCCGGCGGCCTCCTCGTTGGGACGCTCGATCTTGATCTTCACGTCGAGGCGCCCCGGCCGCAGGATGGCGGGGTCGATCAGGTCCTCCCGGTTGGAGGCCCCGATGACGATGACATCGCGCAGGGACTCGACGCCGTCGATCTCGGCCAACAGCTGCGGCACGATCGTCGATTCCATGTCCGAGCTGATGCCGGTGCCGCGGGTGCGGAAGAGGGACTCCATCTCGTCGAAGAAGACGATGACGGGCATGCCCTCATCGGCCTTCTCCCGGGCGCGTTGGAAGACCTGGCGGATCTGGCGCTCGGTCTCCCCCACGTACTTGTTCAACAGCTCGGGCCCCTTGATGTTGAGGAAGAAGCTGCGCACATTGTCATTGCCGGTCTTCTGCGCCACCTTCTTGGCCAGCGAGTTGGCCACAGCCTTGGCGATCAGCGTCTTGCCGCAGCCGGGCGGCCCGTACAGCAGGATCCCCTTGGGGGCGGGCAGCGAGTAGTCCACGAACAGCTCGCGATGCATGTACGGCAGCTCGACGGCATCGGTGATGGCCTCGATCTGCGTGTCCAGCCCGCCGACGTCGGCATAGGTGATGTCGGGTACCTCTTCGAGGACGAGCTCCTCGCTCTCGAGTTTGGGCAGCTTCTCAATGAGCAGCTGCGTGCGCGTGTCCATGAGGAGGGAGTCGCCGGCGCGCAGTTTCACGCCCAGCATGTCCTCGGACAGCTCGGCCACCCGCTCCTCGTCGGCCCGGGCGAAGATCACGCAGCGGCGCTTGTCCTCGAGCTGCTCCTTCAAGGTGACGACCTCGCCGGCGAACTCGCCGTCGCGCACCAGCACGACGTTCAGACTCTCGTTGAGGACGACCTCGTTCCCCTTGCGTATCGCCCCCGGATCGATGTCGGGGTGCAGGCTCACCCGCATCTTGCGGCCGCTGGAGAAGACGTCGACCGTGCCGTCCTCGTTGATGCCGAGAAAGGTGCCGTAGGCGGCGGGCGGCTGGGTGAGCTTCTCCACCTCTTCGCGCAGGGCGGCCAGCTGCTCCTTGGCCTGCTGCAGGGTGAACGTCAGCTTCTCGTTCTGCGACGTGGCCTGGGCCAGTTGGCCCTTCGACTCGAGGAGGCGCTCCTCGAGGGCCTGCACCCGCCCCGGACTTTCCTGCAACCGGCGCCGGAGCGCGTGGATCTCGTCCTCGGCGTCGGCCAGTTCGGCGCGCAGCGCTTCGGCCTGGGCGGCGGCTTCGTCGGGAGTTGCGGTCACCGATCGCCACCCTAGCCCTCGCCTCGGCGCGTTTTGCCAGCAACACAGGTGACCCCTCCATGCGCCGGTCCCCCAGGTCCGGCCGAGTACGCTGGGACTCTCCGCGCGTTCAGATTGACGGCCCGCGGGACGCCTCACTACGGTCCTCGGGACCCTCGGGCGGCTGCGACAAGGGAGAGAACAAGGCATATGAAGGTCTGGATCGACCAGGATCTCTGCACCGGCGACGGCCTCTGCGAGGAGATCGCGCCTGCCGTCTTCACCCTCCTCGACGACGGCCTCGCCTACGTGAAGGAAGAGGGCGACGTCAAGGACGACCCCGGTGGCTCGGCCGGCATGGCCGCCGTGCCCGCCGACCTCGAGGAAGCCGTCGTCGAGGCCTCCGAGGAGTGCCCCGGGGAGTGCATCTTCATCGAGCGTGACTAGGGCTCGAGCGCTCCACCGAGCAGCGCCCCGAGTTCCGCATCGCTGAGGCGCTCGCCGTCAGCGGGCTTGATCCGGATCGTCGCCTTGCCGCTCAGGAGCTCGGGATGGCGCTCGGCGAACCCCCCGTCGCGGTCGCGCCGCCAGCCGTAGACCGAGACGCCGTGCGCCCACACGCCGATGTTCAGCCGGCGCTTCCCGACCCGGTAGGCCGGCATGCCGTACGCGAGCGACACCTCGGCCTCGGGGTGCGCGGCCACGACGATCCCGTGGAGGCGCTCGAAGAGCGGCCGTCGCTCCGGTCCGATGCCCTCGACGTAGCTGCCGAATTCTTCGTCCATGGCCACCGGTCCCTCCCCGCCCTCGGTGCTATCCGTCCACTCGCCGTGCCGTGGTCAAAAAGCCCGTGTGCCCGACCATCCGGTGGTCGGGGCGGACCGAGCGCGCTTCGACGTGCCACGTGCGCCGCATGACCTCTTGCGTCTCGGACAGGCCGAAGGGCACGTCCTCGTCATCGAGCGTTTGGCGCAGCAGCGCGGTCTGGTTGATCGTCGGCAGGTAGGCCAGGAGGATGCCCCCGGGGCGCAGCGCGGCGGCGGCGGCGGCGACCACCTTGTGCGGTTCGGGCATGTCGAGGAGGATCCGGTCGAGGCCGGTCTCGTCGATACCCTCGGTGACGTCGCGGATTTCGACGCGGTACGGCGCATCGGATCCCAGGGTCGCCGCCACGTTGGCCGTGGCCCGCTCGGCAAAGTCCTCCCGCAGCTCGTAGCCGACGATGGATGCGCCGGCCCGGAGGACCGTCATGGAGAGCGCGCCCGAGCCGACGCCGGCCTCCAGGATCCGCTGGCCCGGCCCGATGTCGGCGGCGATCAGAATGGCGCCGAGATCCTTCGGGTAGATGACCTGGGCTCCGCGGGGCATCTTCAGCACCACGTCGCTCAGCGTCGGCCGCAGGACCAGAAAGCTGCGACCGGTGGAGCCGGTGATCCGGCGGCCCTCGCCCGAACCGATGATGTCGTCGTGCGCCAGGACGCCGGCGTGGGTGTGGAAGGTGGCGCCGTCGACCAGGGTGAGCAGGTAGCGCCGGTCCTTGGGGTCGATGAGGAGCACGCGCTCCCCGCCGCGAGGGGGCCCGGCACCGCCCTCAGGCTTCGGACGTGGTGGGGACGGCGCCGGCAGTCGTCGCGACCGCAGGCGGAGGGGTATTGCGGTCGCGCACCGTGATGAGCACCTGCTGCCCCGGCGACACGGTCACTCTCGAGACGGGGCTGGTCCGGTCGTTGAGGACGCGGCGCAGGAAGAAGGTGGCGCCGGCGAGCAGGAACCAGTACCAGTTTCCGGCCACGCCCCGTCGGACTCCGGCGCGCAGGAAGCGCCGCAGCAGCAGGTCCACCTCAGAGCCGCCGAATCTCGACGACGGCGGATCTGGAGCGTCCGCGCCGCCTGCCGGCCAGGAAGGCAAGCGTCAGGAGCAGAATCCCCACGGCGCCGGCGACGGCCAGCCCGCGGGGCGCGGCGGCGCGAGCCGTGGCCTCGCCCTCACCCATCACCTGTGAGTAGGCGGCCTGCAGGTCCTCGCGCGTGATGAGACGCCCGTTGCTGCCGGCCCTCGTGGTCGTCCCTGCCATCAGCCCGCTCCCTCCTGCCTTTCGTGTTCCTGTCCGACCTGGTCGATCTCGCGCGACGCACGTTGCGCCATGACGGCCGGCAGCTTGCGCTGGCCCGGTCCCGCCGTAATGCGCAGGGCCGCCACCGCGATGATGCCCACGCCGAGCACGACGGTGACGGCGTAGGGCACCCACGACCAGTCACCGGCGAGCGCGGACCCGGTCTCCGTCTGCAGCAGGCGCAGCACCCCGAGGAGGATGAGCAGCAGCCCGAAGGCGAGGAAGAACGAGCCCGCGATTCCCATATAGAGGAAGCGACCCAGTCCCCGCAGCGGGTCGACCACCTCCTGCTTGAGGTAGTCGACCGTCAGCTGGAAGGCGTCGTCTCCGGCGTGGCGCAGCCCGTGACTGCCGTTTTCAGACGATGGTGTCATGTGGCGCACAATCCTGGTCGGTGCGCCGGTCTTACGCAAACACCGGCCACCGTCGGTCCACAAAACCCCGGATCAGTCGCGGTCCTTGTAGATGTAGGTCGACGAGGCCCTGGCCACGAGCCGCTCCCCTTCCTGGCCGTCGACACGGGCGGTGATCCCCGCCTCGACGAAGGCCACACGGCGACCGCCCGAGACCACTTCGGCCGTGCAGACGAGGTCGGCGCCGGGCGGGACGGCGCCCAGGAAGCTGATCTTCATTTCCGCATTGGAGCAGAAGACCTTGCGGCTCTGGGCATAGGTGACGGCGGCGGCGCCCATAGCGGAGTCGGCGAAGGCGCCGAGGAAGCCCCCTTGCATGATCCCCGCCGGGTTGGCGAAGCGTTCGTCCGCTCGCATGCGCCAGATGCAACGGCCGGGGGCCGTCTTGTCGAGACAGGTCATCCCGAGCGTGAGGTCGCTGTTTGGCGGCACTTGCATGCGGGAAGCCATCACCGTGAAGAGTAGGTGACGGCCCTGCCGTCACGAGTGGAAGGACGGTTAGGGTTTTGGCCATGGCGTTGCAGACATCGACACCGGTCGTGCAGGACCCGAGGTTGGTGGAGCTCGGCATCAATGTGATCCGCGGTCTCGCCATGGATGCGCCCGAGCAGGCCAACTCGGGGCACTCGGGCACCGCCATGGCACTGGCGCCGCTCGCCCACGTGTTGTGGACGCGCATCATGAACTACGACCCACGCCACCCGAACTGGCCCGACCACGACCGCTTCGTCCTCTCCAACGGGCACGCCTGCATTCTGCAGTACGCCATGTTGCACCTGACCGGCTACGACCTCTCGCTCGAAGACATCCGCCAGTTCCGCCAGTGGGAGAGCCGCACGCCCGGTCACCCCGAGGCGGGCCACACGGCCGGGATCGACGTCACGACGGGGCCTCTCGGCCAGGGCGTGGGTGACGCGGTGGGCATGGCGATCGCCGAGCGCTGGCTGCGTACGAGGTTCGGCAGCGAGGTCTGCGACCACCGCACCTACATGATCGCCGGCGACGGCTGCTTCATGGAGGGCGTCTCGCACGAGGCGGCGTCGCTGGCGGGCCACCTCGGCCTGGGCCGACTGCTGGCCTTCTACGACGACAACCACATCACCATTGACGGCCCGACCGAGCTGGCCTACGACGACAACGTCCCCGAGCGCTTCGAGGCGTACGGCTGGCGCGTCCGGAACCTCGGCGAAATGGCCAACGATGTCGACGCGCTGGAGGCCGCCATCCGCGAGGCCCTCGACGTCCCGGCGGACGGACCGGACGCCAAGCCGACCCTCCTCGTGCTGCGCAGCCACATCGGCTGGCCGTCGCCCAAGCTGACCGACACGGCGGCGGCCCACGGCTCCCCGTTCGGCGCCGACGAGATCAAGGTGACCAAGGAGATCCTCGGGCTCCCGACCGACCAGGGCTTTTGGGTCCCCGACGAAGTGCGCGACTTCTACGGGCAACAGATCAACCGGGGTGCCGAGGCCTATGCCGCCTGGACCGAGCGGCTTCAGGCCTGGAATGGCGACCGCGCCGCCTGGGATGCGGCGCAGGCCGGCCGCGGCCTCGCCGGCTGGGCCGACGACCTGCCCACCTTCGAAGCCGGCACGCAGCTGGCCACCCGCCACGCCATCAACCAGTGCATCGACGCCACCGCGGCCAAGCTGCCCGGGCTCCTGGCGGGTTCGGCCGACCTCACCGGCAACAACGGCGTCAAGGTCAAGGGCGCCGGCATCCAGGCCCGGGAGTCGCCGGGCGGGATCCAGGTCCACTACGGCATCCGTGAGCACGGCATGGGCTCGGCCATGAACGGCATGGCCCAGCACCGAGGTGTGCTCCCCGTCGGCGGGACCTTCTTCTGCTTCTCGGACTACATGCGCCCCTCCGTCCGCCTGGCCGCGCTCACCGGGACACACGTGATCTATTCGTGGACCCACGACTCGGTCGGGTTGGGCGAGGACGGCCCGACGCACCAGCCGGTCGAGCACCTGGCCTCGTTGCGGGCGATGCCGGGGCTGTGCCTCATTCGGCCGGCCGACGCCAACGAGACGGCGCAGGCCTGGCGCCTTGCCGTCGAGGCCGACGGCCCCGTGGGCCTGGTCCTCACCCGCCAGGACATTCCCGTGCTGGCGGGTACCGCCGAGCGTGCCGCCGCCGGCGTGCCCAGGGGCGCCTATGTGCTCGTCGACAGCGACGGGCCGCCGCAGATCGTCCTCGTCGGCACCGGGAGCGAGGTGCAACACTGCGTGGCCGCCGCCGAGACGCTGGCCGCTTCGGGCGTGCCGGCCCAGGTGGTCTCGTTCCCCTGCTGGGATCATTTCGCGGGGCAGCCCGAGGAGTACCGGGCGAGCGTCTTCCCGCCCGCGGTGCCGGTGCTGAGCATCGAGGCCGGCGCCACCTTCGGCTGGGACCGCTACGCCGACGACGCCATCGGGTTCGACCACTTCGGCGCCTCGGCTCCGGGGCAGGTCGTCATGGAGCAATTCGGGATCACCGCCGACCACGTGGTCGAGCGCGCCCGCGCCCTCCTGGGCGATGGTGGTTGACACAAGGCGTCGCCGCCCGGCCGGCCGGCGCATCGATGACGCCGCACAATCGACACCGGACACTCGACGAAGGGAGCTGTCTTGATGACCCGACTCCAGGATCTCTACGAGATCGGGGGGCAGAGCCCCTGGCTCGACAACCTGCGGCGCGATTGGCTCCAGGGCGACCAGCTGGCCGAATTGCTGGCGCTCGGCGTCCGCGGCATCACGTCGAACCCGACGATCTTCGCCAAGGCCATGAGCGAGCACGATTCCTACGACGACCAATTCCGCACGCTCATGAGGGACCACACGGTCGAGAGTGCCTACTGGGAGATGGCCATCACCGACATCGAGGCCGCACTCGACCTGTTGCGGCCGCTCTACGACGAGAGCGACGGCGAGGACGGCTTCGTCTCGCTGGAGGTCTCGCCCGCCCAGGCGCACGAGACCGACGACACGCTCACGGCGGCGCGCCACCTGCACGAGCGCATCGCCAAGCCGAACCTCCTCGTGAAGGTGCCGGCGACGAAGGAGGGCGTGCCGGCGATTGAGACGCTGATCGGCGAGGGCCACAGCATCAACGTCACGCTGATCTTCGGGCTCGACCGCTACGACGAGGTGATGGAGGCCTACCTGCGCGGCCTGGAGGCCTTGGTGGCCGCCGGCCGCCAGGACGAGTTGTCCAAGGTGGCCAGCGTGGCCTCCTTCTTCGTCAGCCGGGTCGACACTGAAGTCGACCGCCGACTGGAGAACCTGGCCGGCGGCGAGAAGGGCGACGCCGCCGTCCTCGCCCTGCGCGGCACGGCCGCGGTGGCCCAGGCGCAGACGGCCTACCAACACTTCCACCGCACCTTCACCGGCGGGCGGTGGGAGGCACTGCGGGCCAAGGGTGCCCGGGTGCAGCGGCCGCTGTGGGCATCCACCTCGACGAAGAACCCCGGGTACCCGGACCTGCTCTACGTCGACAGCCTGATCGCGCCGGCCACGGTGAACACCATGCCCGAGCCCACGCTGCGGGCCTTCGAGGAGCACGGGACGCTGAAGCGCACGGCCGACGCCGACCCCGATGCGGCCGCCGACGCGTTGGCCCGCCTGGCCGACGCCGGCGTCGACATGCTCGATGTCGAGCAGACCCTCGAGGACGAAGGCGTCCACTCGTTCGCCAAGTCTTTCGACGAGCTGTTGCAGTCGCTGACCGACAAAGCCGCTACCTTCTGAGCGTCGGGTTCGGCACACGCCGCACGACGCACGACCGAGAGGAGCCCGAATGAAGATCGGCATGATCGGCCTGGGCAAGATGGGCGCCAACATGACGGAGCGCCTGCTCAAGGGCGGGCACGAGGTCGTCGCCTACGATCTCAGCGCGGACGCCCTCACGGCGGCGGCGTCCAAGGGGGCCGAGACGGCTTCGACGCTCGAGGAACTGGTCGGAAAGCTGCCATCGCCCAAGGCCGTCTGGGTGATGCTCCCCGCCGGCAAGGTGACCGACTCCACCGTCGAGCAGCTGTCGGGGATGTTCTCGAAGGGCGACGTGATCGTGGACGGAGGCAACTCGAACTACAAGGACTTCATCGCCCTCGCCGAGAAGATCGCCCCCAGTGGCGTCGGCCTCGTCGACGCCGGGACGTCCGGCGGAGTTTGGGGTCTGACCGAGGGCTACTGCCTGATGGTCGGCGGGTCCAAGGAGGCGGTGGCGGTGGTCGAGCCCGCCTTCGTGACCTTGGCCCCCGAGGGCGGCTACGCCCACGTCGGACCGATCGGCGCCGGACACTTCGTCAAGATGGTGCACAACGGCGTTGAGTACGGCCTGATGCAGGCCTATGCCGAAGGCTTCGAGGTGATGGGCAAGGCCGACGAGTTCGACCTCGACCTCCACGAGATCGCCTCCATCTGGCGCTACGGCTCGGTGGTGCGCAGCTGGTTGCTCGAGCTGGCGGAGCGGGCCCTGCGACCTGGCGCCGGCTTCGACGACATCAAAGGGGTGGTGGCCGACTCGGGTGAGGGTCGGTGGACGGCCATGGAGGCCATCGATCGCGGCGTGTCGGCGCCGGTGATCGCGACGTCCCTCTTCACGCGCTTCGCCTCGCAGGAGCCCGACGCCTTTCAGCTCAAGATGCTCTCGGCGCTGCGCAACCAGTTCGGCGGTCACGCCGTGACGCTGGAATCGGGTCAGCAGGGTCTCGAGACCGAGACCCCGACGCCTTGACGGGACCGGGGTGTGTGCATCCGACCGTCGGGCATCGGGCTGCAGTGCGTTTGACAATCGTGGCCACATGATCGTGCGCCACCTCAGGGACTGAGATGGCCGTCCTCACGCCCGTCGACGACATCGCCTGTGCCTTTTGCGACGCGGTCGTGGACGCCTACAGCGCGCGCTCGGGGCCCCGCTTCGCGCTCGTCCTCTCCGGCGGCCCGACGGCCAAGAAGTGCTACGAGTTGCTGGCGACGAGATCCTCGTCGGACATGGTGGCCATCGACTGGTCGCTCGTCGACGTCTATGTGGGCGACGAACGGGTCGTGCCGCCCGACGACGACGACGCCAACCAGCGCCTGATCACCGAGGCCTTGCTCGACCCGATCGCACAGGCGGGGCATCCGATCGGGTCGTTCTCCCCGATGCCCACGGTTGGCCCCATCGACCGGTGTGTGGACGCGTACCAGCGGACCATGGCCGACCTCGTCACCGGTCCCGGCATCGACCTCATCCATCTGGGCATGGGTCCCGACGGGCACACCGCCTCGCTGTTCCCGGGTGCCGACACCCTCGCGGCGGATCCAGGCGTGCTCATCATGGCGACCGAGGACCCGAACGGGGTGAACCCGCACCCACGGCTCACCCTGACGCTGCCCGCCATCAACTCGGCCCGCGTCGCCGTCTTCACCGTCGCCGGCAGCTCGAAGGCCCACGCGGTCGCTGCTCTCGTCCGCGGCGACGACCTGCCCGCTTCCCGCGTCCATGCCGGACGGACGGTGTGGCTGGTCGACGGCGCCGCTCGCGCCGACGTGGCCCCCTAGATTGGCCTCAATGCTCTCCGATGCCGATCTCCTCCACACGCCTCTCGAGGACCTGACCGCGCTGGCCCGCGTCGTGCGCGACGGGGCGCACGGGCAGCGGGTCACCTACTCGCCCAAGGTCTTCATCCCGCTGACGATGCTGTGCCGCGACCGCTGCGGCTATTGCACCTTCGCCAAGGCGCCGGCTCGGGTGACGGCCCCCTACCTCCTCCCCGAAGAGGTGCTGGCCATCGCCGAGGCCGGCCGCGCCGCCGGTTGCCACGAGGCGCTGTTCACCTTGGGTGAGCGGCCCGAGCTGCGCTACCCCGTGGCACGCGACTGGCTGGCCGCCCAGGGCTACGAGTCGACGGTGGACTATCTCGCCGCCATGTGCGCACTCGTCGTGGAGGAGACCGGCCTCCTTCCCCACGCCAATGCCGGCGCACTTTCCGCAGACGAGCTCGCGACCCTGCGGCCGGTCGCCGCCAGCCAGGGGATGATGCTCGAGTCGCTGACGGAGGGCCTCGACGCGCACCGCGGGTCGCCCGACAAGGAGCCGTCGCGCCGCCTTGGAACCCTGGAGGCGGCGGGTGGACTCGCCATCCCCTTCACGACCGGGATCCTCGTCGGCATCGGCGACGACCGGGAGGGCCGGCTCGCCGCGCTACGCGCCATCGCCGGCGCGCACGCCCGCCACGGGCATGTGCAAGAGGTGATCGTGCAGAACTTCCTGCCGAAGCCCGGCACGACGATGTTCCGGGCCGCACCCTGCCCACCCGAGGAGCTGCGCTGGGCCATCGCCGCCGCCCGACTGGTGCTCCCCCCTGACATCCACGTGCAGGCGCCGCCGAACCTCTCCGACGACCTGGCTCCGCTGCTGGCGGCGGGCATCGACGACTGGGGCGGTGTGTCGCCGGTCACGGTGGACCACGTCAACCCCGAGCGCGCCTGGCCCGCCCTCGACATCTTGCGTGCCGCCACCGAGGCGGCCGGGCACATGCTGGCACCCCGCATGACCGTCTACCCGACGTTTGCGTTGGACCCCGAGCGCTGGCTCGACCCCGCGCTGCGCTTCCCCGTGCTGGACGCGTCCGACGCCGAGGGTCTCGCTCGTGACGCCTCGTGGTGCTCGGGGGGCGAGAGGCCGCCACCGCTCCTGGTCGACGACTCCCTGTCGACCGGCCTGCCCCCGGCCGCCATGTCTGCCGCCGCATCTGCCCCCGGCGGCGCCGTGGCCGAGGTCCTGGCCGGCGTGGCCCTCGGTCAGGAGCTGGGCGAGACCGAGATCGTGACTTTGTTCAGCGCCCGCGGCCCCGAGGTGCGCATGGTGGCCGAGGTCGCCGACGACCTCCGCCGGCGCATCGTGGGCGACGAGGTCACCTTCGTGCGGAACCGCAACATCAACTACACGAACGTCTGCACTTTCAAATGCCGCTTCTGCGCGTTCTCGAAGGGGCCGCTCTCGCTCAATCTGCGCGGCGCGCCGTACCTGCTCGAACTCGACGAGATCACCCAGCGGGTTGCCGAAGCCGTCGACGAAGGAGCCACCGAGGTCTGCCTTCAGGGCGGCATCCACCCGAACTTCGACGGCGACTACTACCTCCACGTGCTCCAGGCGGTGCGCGCCGGCTCCCCTGACATCCACATCCACGGCTTCACCGCACTGGAGGTCACCGAGGGCGCCCGTCGCTCCGAGGTCCCCTTGGCCGAGTATCTGACCCGCCTGAAGGACGCCGGGCTCAAGACGCTGCCAGGCACGGCCGCCGAGATCCTCGACGATCCCGTGCGCGCCATCATCTGCCCCGACAAGATCAACACCGACGAGTGGCTCGAGGCGCACCGCACCGCGCACCAGGTGGGCCTGCGCTCGAACATCACCATCATGTTCGGCTCGGTCGAGCAGCCGGTCAGCTGGGCTCGTCACATCGTGCGCACCCCGCGCGCTGCAGCGCGAGACCGGCGGGTTCACCGAATTCGTGCCGCTGCCCTTCGTGCACATGGCCACCCCGATCTACCTCCAGAAGAAGGCCCGGCGGGGCCCGACGTTCCGGGAGACGCTGCTCATGCACTCGGTGGCGCGCCTCGCCTACGTGGGCGACATCGACAACGTCCAGGTGAGCTGGGTCAAAATGGGAGGCGAGGGCGCCCGCCAGGTCCTGCGTGCCGGCGCCAACGACCTGGGCGGGACGTTGATGGACGAGAACATCTCGCGGGCGGCGGGCGCCCAGCACGGGCAGCGCATGGGCGTCGAGGAGCTTGAGGCGATCGTGGCACCGCTCGGACGACCGCTGGTCCAGCGCTCCACCCTGTACGCATCGCTGGCGGGTGCCGGCATGGGCGCGTGAGCAACGAGGCAGAAGTGACAGCTCGCGCGCCGCGGCCGAGGCCCTCTACGAGAATCACAGCCTGTCGACGGCGCAATCCCGCGAGCTCCAAGACATGATCGGGTCACTGGGCGACATGGCTCGCGAAAGCACGTCGGTCGGCGACCTCAAGATCGCCAACGCGGCCCTGGCTGAAATGGCCGAGGCCTTCCGCGTGTTCCGCCCCTACCGCCACATCCGCAAAATCACCATGTTCGGTTCCGCCCGGACCAAGCCCGAGGACCCCATCTACATCCTCGCCCGCGACCTGGCCGCCAAGCTGGCGGCGGCGGACTGGATGGTGGTGACCGGTGCCGGCCCCGGCATCATGGCCGCCGGGCTGGAGGGGGCGGGACGTGAGCACGCCTTTGGCGTCAACATCCGGCTGCCTTTCGAGGGTGACGCCAACCCGTTCATCGCGCAGGACCCGAAACTGGTCGAGATGCGTTACTTCTTCACCCGCAAGCTGATGCTCATCAAGGAGTCGCACGCCTACGCCGTCCTGCCCGGTGGCTTCGGCACCCAGGACGAGGCCTTCGAGCTCCTCACGCTGTTGCAGACCGGCAAGGCCGAGCCGGCCCCCGTGGTGATGATCGAGACACCGGGCGGTACGTACTGGCATATGTGGTTGCGCTTCCTGCAGGAGTCGGCGATTGATGCCGGCTGGGTCTCGCCCGAGGACCGGGCCCTCTTCAAGGTGACGAACACCTTGGAGGAGGCCTGCGACGAAGTCCTCGGTTTCTATCGCAACTACCACTCCATCCGCTGGGTCGGCGACCTCCTCGTGCTGCGACTGCAGGTGCAACCGAGTAAGGCCGAGCTGGCCGGCTTGAACAAACGGTTTGCCGACATCGTCGTGCGCGGCAACATTCGCACCGCCGGGCCCTTCCCGCCCGAGCGCAACGACCATCCGGAACTGCCCCGCCTGGCGCTCCGTTTCGATCGATTCCACTACGCGCGGCTGCGGCAGTTGATCGACGCCGTCAACGAGTGCACAGGGTGATCAGGACACGGGTGCGGCGCTCCGCGGCGACCCTGCTCCCGCTGGCCCTGATCGGCCTGGTGCTCCCGCTCCTCTCCCAACTCCCAGTCACCGCTTCGCCACTGGCCGGCGCAGCTCCGTCGACGTCCGCCAACTCGGCGGTGCCCTTCGGGACGACGGCCATCGGCGCCAACGCCGTGAGCACTGCCAACGCCCCGATCGTGGGCCTCGCTGGCACCCGGGACGGCGGGGGCTACTGGCTCGTGGCCTCCGACGGCGGCATCTTCGCCTACGGCACCGCCCACTTCTTCGGCTCGACGGGTGCCCTCCACCTCAATGCCCCGATCGTGGGCATGGCCGCCACGCCCGACGGCGGGGGCTACTGGCTCGTGGCCTCCGACGGCGGGATCTTCAGCTACGGCGATGCGCGCTTCGCCGGCTCGGCGGGCAGCCTCCACCTCAATGCCCCGATCGTGGGCATGGCCGCCACGCCCGACGGCGGGGGCTACTGGCTCGTGGCCTCCGACGGCGGGATCTTCAGCTACGGCGATCGCGCGCTTCGCCGGCTCGGCGGGCAGCCTCCACCTCAATGCGCCGGTGGTCGGCATGGCGGCCACCGGCGACGGGGGTGGCTACTGGTTGGTCGCCCGCGACGGCGGGGTCTTCACCTACGGCGCCGCCACCTTCGAGGGATCCGCGGGGGACCTGCGCCTCAATGCGCCCGTCGTCGGCATGGCGGCCACCGGCGACGGGGGTGGCTACTGGTTGGTCGCCCGCGACGGCGGGGTCTTCACCTACGGCAACGCGCGGTACTTCGGCTCCCTCGGTGGGACGAGCCTGCCCGGCCCCGTCGTGGGACTCGCCGCGACGCCCGGCGGTCAGGGGTACTGGCTGGCCGTTGGCTCACAACCGTTGGCCGGCGCGGTGGTCGGCATCGATCCCGGCCACAACGGACTGAATTACAGCGCACCCGGCGTCATCGATCAGCCGGTGTTCAACGGCACCGGGGAAGAGACGTGTGACACCACGGGGACGGCGACCGACAGTGGCTACACCGAGGCACAGTTCAATTTCGACGTCGCTAGCTACCTGAAGGCAGACCTGCAGGCCGAGGGCGCGACCGTTGTCCTGACACGCCCCAACAACGCCGGGGTGGGACCCTGTGTCACGACCCGGGCGGCCATCATCAACGACGCCCATGCCGACGTCAGCGTCGACATCCACGCCGACGGCGGCCCGGCGGGCGGGCGTGGTTTCGCCGTCCTCGAACCGGTCGCAGACGGGCTCAACGACGGCGTCGTCTCGTCGTCGGCCACGCTGGCCGCACTCGTGCGCAACGCGTACGCCGCCGGCACCTCCATGCCGGTCAGCACGTATGACGGCGTCGACGGGCTGCAGCCGCGCAACGACCTGGCCGGGCTCAATCTCACGACGGTGCCCAAAGTCCTCATTGAGTGCGCCAACATGCGCAATGCCACCGACGCCGCGCTGCTCGTCAGCCCGGCCTTTCAGCAGTCCGCCGCAGCTGCCATGGCACAGGCCATCACGACGTTCCTCACCGGAAGCACCGGCTGAGCGTCCCGGCCGGTCGGCGTCAGGTCGACGTCGGGCTCGGCCTCAGTCCGCGTGCGTCGGTTCCAGCTCTGCCCGCACCAGCGTCGTGTACACGTGGCCCTGCGGGGAGGGTGCCGAGGCCACCAGATCCACATGGGCGACGGGGAAGGTGGCGTGAAAGGGAATGCCCGCCAGTTCACCCTGCGCCTGTGGACCCAGGCGCCCTTTCGCCCTGGCCAGCGTGAGATGACCGTTGAAGCGCGGCACCTCGTCCGTCGGTTCGGGGACGATCGGCGCGGTCGCCTGGTGCACGGCGCCGGCGAGCGCGGCCAGTCCGCGGGCCGGCAGCTGCAGCACGCGGACCCTGGAGAACCAGGCGGTGGCGGGTCCGAGCGTGCACTCGACCGGTCCTGGCACGCGCCGCACGCCGGCCACCAGGGCGTCACCGAGCGGTCCCACCAGCTCGTCAGGCACCTCGCCCAGGAAGCGCAGCGTGACGTGCCAGCGGGTGGGGCCGACCAGGCGGAGGTTCTTCGAACGGCCCAGCTCCAGAGCCGCGAGTCGCCGGTGCGCGCCCGCGTCGGGCCAGGCAGCCACGAAGGTGCGCAGGGGCCCGAACGCCCCGGTCAGGCGCCGTCGTCGAGCGGCTCGCGGTCCCTCCCGGATCCCTCCCGGAGTGCCGCCACGCACCGCTCGAGCGCCCGTCGCGCCTTGAGGATGCGCCGTTCCCGAGCCAACGCCTCGCCCGTCTCGGCCGAGTCGGGGTCGCCGGCCGAGGCCAGGCGCAACGCGTCCAACGCCATGTCGGTCAGCTCCTCGAGCACCCCTTCGAGCCGCTCAGCCAGGTCGACCTCGGCCTCGCTGGGCGTGCTCACTTGGGCAATGGCGTGCTCTGCACTGTGTAGTCGCCGTCGGCGTACATGAGGCGCATGACCTTCTTGTCGAACTTCCCGACGCTGGTCTTGGGGATCTCCAGGACGAAGGTCCACTGATCGGGCAGCCACCAGCGCGGGACGTGCTCGGTGAGGTAGGCCAGCAGGTCGGCGGGTGCCGGCGAGCGGCCGGGCTTGGGCACGACGGCGACCAGGGGGCGCTCAGACCACTTCGGGTCGGGAATGGCGATGACAGCCGCCTCGAAGACGTCGGGGTGTCCCATCACCGCGTTCTCGAGCTCGACCGATGAGATCCACTCGCCACCGGACTTGATCACGTCCTTGGTCCGGTCCGAAATCGTCATGTAGCCCTGCGTGTCCAGCGTGCCCACGTCACCGGTGCACAGCCAGCCGTCGTGGAACTTCGCCGGATCCTCGTCCTTGTAGTACGACCCCGTCACCCATGGCCCGCGGATCTCGAACTCCCCCACCGACTTGCCGTCGTTGGGTAGCACGCTCCCGTCCTCGTCGACGACGCGCACCTCGACGCCGGCGACCACACGGCCGGCCTTGACCTTGTAGTACATGTCGTCGTGGCCGCTCAGCCGTCGGGCCGGTGGCAGCCCGAACGCCGCCAAGGGGCTCGTCTCGGTCATCCCCCACCCCTGAATGATGGTCACGCCGAAGCGTGTCTCGAACGCCTCAATGAGCGATTGTGGCACGGCGGCCCCGCCGGCGGTGATGGCCCGCACGCTGGAGAAGTCGATCGGCGTGTCGAGCGCGAGCAGCCCGTTCCAGATGGTCGGTACACCACAGGCCAGAGTCGGCTGGTGCTCGTTGATGACGGTCGCCAGCTGCTGCCCCATCAAGTACATCTGCGGCATGATCATGTCGGTCCCGGCCATCCATGCGCCGTAGGGTGTCCCCCACACGTTGGCGTGGAACATCGGCACGATGATCAGGATCCGGTCCTTCTCCGTCATCCCCACCGACGAAGCCGCCTGCTCGGCCATGGTGTGCAGCCATGTCGAACGGTGCGAGTACACCACACCCTTGGGGTTGCCGGTCGTCCCGCTCGTGTAACACATGGCGGCGGCGGAGCGCTCGTCGAGGTCGGGCCATTCGAAGCCCGGGGCCTCCGCCGCCAGGAGACGCTCGTAGGACAAGGTCTCTCCCAGCGCGGTCGTGTCACCTTCCCCCACGACGATCACGGTCTCGACCGTCTTCAGGTCTTCCTTGATCGCGGCCAGCAAGGGGATCAAGGAGGCGTCGACGATGATGCAGCGGTCCTCGGCGTGATTGATGACGTAGGCCAGCTGCTCGGCCGGCAGTCGGATGTTGAGGGTGTGCAGCACCGCCCCCATGGCGGGGATGGCGAGATACGCCTCCAGATGCCCTTGGTTGTTCCAGCAGAAGGTGCCGACCCGGTCACCTTGTTCGATCCCCAGCCGAGTCAACGCGGCGGCCAGCTTCTCGGCCCGGGTGGCGACCTCGGCGAAGGTGGCCGTGCGGTGCCCACCCTCTTCGACCGTGATGACGGAGCTGTCTCCGTGCACCCGCTGCCCGTGGAGCAAGATGTCGCGGATCAGGAGCGGGGCGTCCTGCATAGTGCTTTTCATGCTCCAAGTATGACGTGGCAGGCTCCCGCCGGCCTGATGGACGCCAGTCCCGGGTGGCCACGGCCGGCGCCATGAGCCCGGTGCGGTCCGTCGTCGAGCCGGTTCCGGTCCCGCCCGCATGACCGCTGCTCCCGCCTCGGGTGACGTTCTGGCCGCAGCCGCTGTTGTCAGCGTTCCTGACTCGGCCGTCCGACCGTTCTCCGACGTGGCACCGACAGTCGAGGTCCGGGGTTGGTGCACCCGATGAGAGGCCTCGTCGCGGCAGGCCTGGCGGCGGGGTTGTGCGCGGCTGTGATCGGAACGGCGGTTCTGGCGTCGGCCGCGTCACTGCTCGACGCCGCCGGTGGTGGCCCAGTTGCATCGTCGGCGGCGACCAGTCGCATACCTCCGGACATGCTGACGCTGTACCAGGAGGCGGCGGTGACCTGTCCGGGCTTGCCCTGGACCATCGTGGCCGCCATCGGCACGATCGAGTCGGACAACGGGCAGTCAAGCCTGCCGGGGGTGCACAGCGGATCGAACTCCGCCGGCGCCGAAGGCCCGATGCAGTTCGAGCCGACGACCTTCTCCGCCTACGACGAGCCCGTCCCACCCGGCGGCATGGTCCCGCCGAGCCCGTACGACCCGACGGATGCCGTCTACGCGGCCGTCCGTCTCCTGTGCGCCAACGGTGCCTCAGGCGGGACTGACGTCCCGGGCGCGGTGTACGCCTACAACCACTCGGCCGCGTACGTGGCGCAGGTCCTCGCGCTGGCCAAGACCTACGCCGCGGTCCCGCCCGCGGCGGACACCGGCATCGTCACCGCGGGAACCGGGACCGCCGCCGGAGCCGCAGCCGTGTCGTGGGCGCTGTCCCAGATCGGGACACCGTACGTCTGGGGTGGCGAGGTGCCCGGCGTCGGTTTCGACTGTTCGGGACTGGTGCAGGCGGCCTATGCCGTGGCGGGCCGCGCGCTCCCCCGGGTGGCACAGGATCAGTACGACGCGACACCAAAGCTCGCACCTGGCGCTGCGCTGGCACCAGGTGACCTCGTGTTCTTCGGTGGTGGGCCGGGGTCCATCGACCACGTCGGCCTCTACGTTGGCGACGTCGATGGAGAAAACGTGATGGTGGACGCCCCCCACACGGGAGCAGATGTGCGGGCCGAGGCGTTCCCGATCACGGCGGGAGCATCATTCGGAAGCCTGCTGTTCGTCGGGGCCACGCGACCAGAATGATGACTGTAGCGGTGACGTTTCGGACGCCCACCTCGAGCACAGCCCCGCCCCGGCCGGCGCCGCCACACAGCGGGAAGGCGGACACTTGTATCGGTCACCGGTGTTTGGCAATTTCCATGGTTCATTCGCAACGAGGCCACACTCGGTGGTGCGGTCCTTTCGACCCAACAGGGTGGCACCCTGGCCGGGTCCTACTGCGCGCTGACCTTCGATGGGGCGAATCCCGCATCGAGGAGTTTTGCCATTTCTTGTGTGTACGGGGCCGGGGCTGAGCTCGTCTACGGTAGGCAACTGGTCGGGCTCACGGGTGGACGGAAGTGTCGCTAGACCGCGCTCTCACCGAGAAAGCGAAGCACTATGCCCTCCAGCATCTTGGGGGGCTCTCCGGTGTTGCCTTGGCCCGCGAGGAGTCCGCCTGGGGGTTGGGCAACCAGACGTTTCAGCTGCGGCTCGCTCGCGGAAGGACGCAACAACACCTCCGACCTCGTCGGGAAAGCGCTCTACTGGGTGTTCTTCCCGTTTGTCATCGTCGGAGCAGTCTTCCTCGCCAGGCGGTTCCCTCGACGCCTTCTGTTGGTTCTGGTCCCGATCGTTGTCACGGCTGTGACCGTGGTCCTTGTCTACGGCAGTACGCGCATGCGGGCGCTCGGAGAGCCGTCCCTTGCTGTCCTGGCCGCCACGGACATCGTCATCACGGGCCGGTGGCTGCGAAAGCGACTGCCTCGCTCCAACTGCGCCCAGGCCGACGCTCCTGCGGCCGGCACCGTCTCCGCTGGCCCCTCCACCGCCTTAGAAATGCCGGCGGTGTCATCACAGGGTGGCGTCGCCGCCCCCGATCCTTCGGGGAGGTGGCACGGTCTGGATCGCCGTTGGCTGCCTGGCCAGGATCGCCCAGGTGGGGGGTGGCGGCTCGCTACCCCTACGGCCAGTCGGTGGCGGAGACGTTGCCATGGCCAGTTCTCTCGAACGACGACTCCGTGCGCTCGCTCGCGTTCATCCCCGCCGTCCGAAAAGGGCACTTTCCAGCATGTAGAACAAGGCGATCACGGCGAAGAGAACGATGCTCAGAGTTGGCCACCCAAATGCGATCACCGTGGCCGCGAGGTAGATCCACGGCCCGGGGAGAAAGCTGCGTGAGATGCCGGTGACGGTCTTGGGATCGGCATCGGAGCGCAGGAGCCGCCCGCGCCTGGCGGCGTAGAACCACAAGGCGCTGTAGGCGAAGGCGGTCAGCGTCAAGGTAAATCCGTACGTCAGCGCGGCTGCCTCGAGCCCAGGACGATGAATGTGCTCAGCAACGAGCTTCGTGGGGAAGGGTACGAAGGCGACAAGCATCAAAAAGAACACGTTGATCATCAAGAACGTGCGGTCGACCCTGTCGATCTGTGAAAAGACCCCGTGGTGGTTGGCCCACATGATCCCGATCGTGAGGAAGCTCACCGCGTAGGCCACATAGGACGGCCATCCGTGGAGCAACGCCCTTCCGAGGGGTGCTCCGGTCACGTTGACGTTGAGGATCAGCAGCGTTGCCGCGATGGCGAAGACACCGTCACTGAAGGTTTCGAGCCGGGCCGTCGTCACGGCCGCAGGCTGTCTTCACCGGGCCGGATCACGTGTAGCCA
The DNA here is from genome assembly GCA_963782415.1 of uncultured Acidimicrobiaceae bacterium. Classification (GTDB taxonomy): domain Bacteria; phylum Actinomycetota; class Acidimicrobiia; order Acidimicrobiales; family RAAP-2; genus Bog-473. Next base: position 431,950 of record CAWAJT010000007.1, read on the forward strand.
CGGTCGCCCGGCATGGGCCGCACCGTGATACCGGCAGCCGTCAGGAACTGTCGGATCTGCGACGCGTGCTCCACCACATGGAGCGGCAGGCTTCCGAGAAGCACCCCGTAATGCATGCCTTCCATGCGATGACCACTGGGGACGGGTCGGAGCGCCATCTCTTCGGTGAGGGACTGAAGGGTCTGGCCTACCCGTCCTCGACACCAGCTGACGTAGCCCACGAGCTCGGACTGGGTGAACACCCGATTGGGGAAGGAGTAGGTGTTGTCCTTGAACGGGTCGGGCGGTTCCCACATGACGAATCCACCCGTCAGGTCGTAGTCGTGGCAGGAGAGGGCGTGATAGGCCAGGAACCACGGAGCTGATCCATGCAGGCCTCCGTATGGTTCTGGGCTCGTGGGAGCCTCGTCTGGCCAGAGGTCCACCTGCCAAAGGTGGTCCGGGCAGTCAAGGACGGCTGCCTCCATGAGCGTCAACGCTGCCGCGAAATTGTGCTCCAAGGTCTGCACGAACGCAGTCGACACAATCCGTCGTTCTAGCGCACTGCGAGCCGATCTGAGCCCCCATGCACTTTGTCCGAGCAGATCGCCTCGACCTCCGGACTCGTACCGGAGCAAGGGGGCTGGGGGTGCATAGGCTCAGAACATGACCCCACCACGCCTCCTGCTGGTCCACGGTGCCTTTCACGGCGCGTGGTGCTGGGACCGACTGAAGCCTGAGCTCGAGCGCGTCGGTATCACTTCTGACACCGTCGAACTCCCGTTCACCTCCGCGGCCGACGACGTGCAGATGGTGCGGCGTGCCATTGCGAGTCGAGACGAAGAGGTCACTGTGCTCGGACATTCGTTCGGGGGCGCGGTGATCAGTGCTGCCGCCGTACAGGATGGGACGCCGTACGCAGCGGCGACGTCACTGATTTACCTGACCGCCTTCATGACGGCCGACGAGCAGGCCATCGACTTCAGTGGTGCCCCGGGTATCGCTGCGCTCCAGCTGGGCGAGATCACAGCATCGGTCGATCCGGACGAGGCGGCGTCGGCCTTCTACCACCGGTGCACAACCGAGGACGCGCGCTGGGCCACCGCGCAACTTCGACCAATGCCGACATCGACGCTGATTGCTCCGCCCGTCCTCTCGCCGGCGTGGCAGGCCCTGCCGAGTACCTACATCGTCTGTGACGACGATCGGATCCTCACCACGACCGCGCAGGAGCAGATGGCGACGAACGCAGACGCGACCGTTCGAATCGACAGCGATCATTCACCGTTCTTGTCTTGCCCGAAAGCGCTGGCAGCAGTGCTGCGCTCGATCATCTGATCCGAAGCGATCGTCGGCGAAGTGAACGATCAGAACAGCTCGGCGGCCGTTAGCCACAATGTCTTTTGTGGCCCGTGGAGTTGGATCTAGCGTCGCGCGAAGCTCAGATGCGTGACGCCGCTCGGAGAGCTGACCGACTCGACGTCGAAGCGCTGTTCGAGATTCTCCAATGCGTCCCCCCAGAGGCGTTCACCTCGACCGAGGACGATGGGGACGATCGCAATGTGCATGTAGTCGATCAGATCGGCCTCGAGAAACTCTCGCACGGTCGACGGACCCCCACCGATGCGGATGTCGAGGCCGCCCGTGGCGTCCTGGGCGATCTTCAACGCTTCGATCGGTGTGGTGTCGAGGAAGTGAAACGTCGTGCCGCCGCTCATCTGAATGGGCGGCCTACGGTGATGGGTGAGCACATAGACAGGCGTATGAAACGGCGGATCGTCTCCCCACCAGCCCTTCCATTCCTCGTCGGGCCATGGACCGCGCTGGGGTCCGAACTTGTTTCGGCCCATGATCTCGGCGCCAATGCCGGTAGCCCAGTTGCTGGCGAAGGCATCGTCGACGCCGGTGCTCCCACCCGGGTCGCCCTGTGGGTTCTGCATGGAGCGGAAGGTGTGGGTCGGAAAGAACCATTGATGGAGCCGGCTCCCGGCGTGGCCAAAAGGCTCCTCGAGCGTCTGGCCATCACCCGTGCCGAATCCGTCGAGAGAGATCGAGAAGTTGTGTACCCGAACGCGTGACAACTGTGCTCCTCCTCAGGGTAGGTGTCGGTGTGTGCGACGAAGGGTGTGATCCGACGATTGGCTCGCTCATCACTAGCACGTCGGCGCGGTGCGGCTCGGTCGAAGGTGCTGTCGTGGCACCTGGGTTGCGCCGTCCGACGGCGACGGTGCCGACCGCCGTCACCGATTGCGGGGTGATCCGGCACACGAACCATGGCGGAACCTCTCTGGCGATCCGGGGAGGCCACCCCACTCGCACCACGAGCGGGGCAACGCCGCTCGGTCCGGATTCCCGGCGCCCGGTTGCCCGGTTGCCCGGTTGGTTGCGAGCGCCCGCCTCGTCCAGCGCTGAGGAGACCGGCCGGCAGGCGGGCCACACTGCTACATTGCCGCGGTGGAGCAGGAGCGCTTCGGGCCCATCGACTTCGATTGGTTCCACGGGGAGGAGCTACCGATGCGCCTCGAGCGCAGCGGTGACGTCTTCTCCCAGGTCGATGCCGATGTGGTCCGTCCACTCGGATTCCGGCTTCCCGACGGACGTGCGTACACGTATGTCCCCGAGGGGCGGACGTTCCGTGTCGAAGGTGGTATCGGACGCGCCCAGACTCTGATCGAACTCTCCGCCGCCGCCTGGTGCGCGTTCGTCTGGGAGCTCAAGACGTGCTTCGCCCTCCTCTACGCCGATCAGTTGACCGTGCGGCGGGGCAGCTTCGGCCAACTGGCGCGTTGGGAGCCGCCGCTCCGGGTGGCCTTCAGCGGCCAGGAGCTGTTCGACCTCGACCACCCGAGCTCCGTTGGCGACGACATCGATCTCTCTCAGAGCTTCTCCCTCGATGATCCTCCGGAGTCCATCCGCTGGTACTTGCAGCAGGCGGGATTCGTGCACCTGCGCGGTGTGCTCCGTCACGATGAGATCCGGGACCTCGCCGCTGACATCGAGGCGGCGGTCGCCCGAGCGCGACCCGACGACCGCCGATCCTGGTGGACGACCGTGGGCGGACGAGACGTCTGCAATCGGGTGAACTACCTCAACGACGGTTCGGCCCGCATTGCCGGCCTCGGCGCCGACCCCCGTTTCCTGGCCATCGCTGCCCTCGGTCCGGCTGATCTCCGGGATGCACAGGATCGCCTGGATGGCAACGGCGTCGTCATCAAAGTGCCACAGTCCGAGGGCGGCCTGGCCGACCTCCCCTGGCACCGTGATTGCGGCATGGGTGGTCACCCAGTGAAGTGCCCCATGCTGAACGTGGGCATCCAGATCGATGCCGCCACCAAGGCCACCGGGCAGCTCCAGATGATTCCCGGTTCGCATGGAGGCACCTCCCGGCTGCCCACCACGCGGGAAGCGCAGGCGCTGGAGGTCGTCGCCCTCGACACGGAGCCGGGCGATGTGACGGTGCACTTCGGACACACGCTCCATGCCGCACCCCCACCAGGCGATCCCGACGCGGCGGGCAGGCGAGCGCTCTATCTCTCCTTCGTCCCCCCACTGACGTTCGACATGGTCGGACCGGGGCAGGGCTACAATGACGTGCTCTTCACTCGCAGCGAAGGGCACGTCCTGCACGCTGATCAGTTCAGCTGATCTCCCTCGCCCGGACCGTCCTGGCGACAGAGCGACACCGTCACGGGGACGCGGCAGTGCAGTCGGGCCGGTGCTCGTCCAGGCCGCCACAGTCGGTGCAGACCTGATGTGCCCAGCAGGCTGGCTCGCCGCCGCCAGGGGTCTCCAGTTCCTCGTCGCAGATCCGGCACTCGAGCGGCGTCCCGATCCGGCCCTGACGTCCCTCCGTCGTGAGGACCCAGGCCCGCTCCTGCCAGGGTGGACGGTGACGAACGTGTTGACGATGACCGCACACGAGGATGGCGACCCAGTCCCCTCGGTCGTCCTGCTCGAATGAGGTGATGGCGCGCTCCATTGTCACCGCAGCTTCGGCTCCGGCTCGGAGGGCCCCGAGGTGTCCCGCTCCGGATCCGCCTCAGCCTCTGCTTCCTCGTCTACTTCGGGCCGGCCCGCAGTGCCGTGCGTTCCCCCGTTCGACGGGGCTGCCCGTCGCAGCATGAGGACCCGCTCGGCGTGACGCTCTTCCTCCAGGAGCTTCTGGCGCGCCTGGAGAAGGTCGAACTGGGTGATGAGACCGACCAGTCTTGAGGCATCGGCATGCTCGACCACCGGCAGGATCCCGATGCCCTGGTGCACCATGCGGTCAGCCACGTCGCGCAAGATTTCGTCCGAATGGGCCACGGCCACGGGAGCAAGCATGACCGCGCCGACGGACAGGTCCGCCCGATCACGCGACTCCAGGACGGCCGACCAGGGCAAGAGGCCGACGAATTGGGCATCGTCGTCCAGGACGGGATAGAGCCGCTGCCGCCTCTGCACCGATCCTTCCGGCAGGGCCGCGTAGACGTCGCCCACCGTTTGCTCCGGTGTCACCGTGATGACGTCGGTGTTCATCACCTCGCGGACAAACGTTGCCTCCAGGGGGTCGACCGCATACTCGCGCATGACATGGAAGCCGCGCCGGGCCACCTTCTCGGTCAGGATCGAGCGCTTGAGGATCAGGACGCTCACCAGATGCGACACCGTTGCCGCCACGAGCAAGGCCAGCAGGCTGTTCTGGTCGTGCGTCAGTTCGAAGGCGAAGATGATCGCGGTGAAAGGCGACCGGGTCACGCCGCCCATGGCGCCGGCCAGCCCGATGAGGGCCCAGACGCCAGGCGTCGTCCCAGGGAGCGCGTGGCCGAGCATCCCACCGACGGCGGCGCCGAGCATGAGGACGGGGGCCAGGATCCCACCGCTCGTGCCACTCCCGAGACCGGCGGACCAGATGAGCAGCTTCACCACGAAGAGCAGCGCCAAGGCTGAGAGGCCGAGCTGCCCGAGGAGCTCGGCATGGATGGTGCCGTAGCCGACGCCTAGCGCCCGCGGCTCAATCAGTCCACCGATCCCAATGATGAGCCCGCCGATCATCGGCCACCACATCCAGTGCAGCCGGCCGTTGAGGAGCTGGAACGCGTCCTCGAAGCGGTAGACGGCCTGGGTCATGAGCCACACGCTCAATCCCGTTGCCAGACCGAGGACAGCAGCGCCGAGGAGGACCACGCCCCCCAGCGGAGCATGCGCAGGCACGGGGAAGATGGGCTGCGGCGCCAGGAGCCCCGCCTCGGCGAGCACCATGCGGAGGCCGTCCGCCGTCGCGGCTGCCAGGCCGATCAGCACCATGGATCTCGGTTTCCACTCGAAGGCGAGCAGCTCGACGCCGAACAACGTCGCGGCAACCGGCGTGCCGAACACGGCACTCATCCCGGCGGCGGCGCCGGCGACCAGAAGGGCGCGCCGTTCGGCGGCGGTGAGCCGGAAGAGCTGACCGATGATCGACCCCACGGCACCGCCCGTCAAGATGATCGGCCCCTCGGCGCCGAACGGTCCGCCAGACCCAATGCTGACTGCACTCGAGATCGGCTTGAGTAGGGCCAGGCGGGGCTGCACGCGGCTCCCGTTGATCAGGATGCGCTCCATTGCCTCGGGGATGCCGTGACCGCGAATCTGCTCAGATCCGAATCGCGCCATGAGGCCAACGACGAGGCCACCGAAGACCGGAATGGCGACCGCCACCACGCCGAGCTGGTTGGCGTCGGGCGAGACCAATTGCACACTGAGACGTTGGTAGTAGAGAAGGTTGGTCAGGAAGCCGATCATGTCCAGGAGCGCCAAGGCGATACCCGTGGCCAGCACGCCGATGAGCAGCGCGAGTGGGAACAAGCGCAGGATGGCAGGGGCGGTGGTGAAATCACCCAGAGCTCGCTCGGAGGCATCGGGCGGGCGCCGGTCAGGGCCCACCATGTCATCGGCCGGTCGCGACCAGCCGGTTGTGTGTGTCGGCCCCGACTCCCCGGCCGGGGGCGGAGTCGGGTCGTCGGCATCCCTCAGATCCATCGTAGTACGATGGTATCGTATGACGATGCGTTTGCGAGATGCCGACTATGAGGACCTTTTGGCGCTGCGAACGGGATTGCGCCGTTTCCTACGCTGGAGCGAGCAGCAGGCGGAAGAGGCGGGGCTGACCCCGGCGCAGCACCAGCTCTTGCTGGCCATCCGCGGGCACCCGGACCGGCGTGGGCCGACCGTGGGTGAGGTGGCGGACTATCTCCTCCTCCGGCACCACAGCGCCGTGGGTCTGGTCGACCGGGCGGTGGCGGCGAAATTGGTGAAGCGGAGCCGCGATCCCGAGGACCATCGGGTCGTCCGGCTGCAGCTCACCGCCTCCGGGAGCAAGCGACTCGAGGCGCTTTCCGAGGCCCACCTCGAAGAGTTGGGACGGCTGGGCCGCACGCTCCCGACGGCGTGGCGTGGACTGATGCCGCACCAGCCACTCCATGGCATTGAGAGCCGGATCTGAGCCGCTTCCCCTATGGGCCGATGACGACGTAGCCGGTCACAGGCCGATCATGAACACGTGCGGATGACTCACCCCCTATGCGGAGGAGCGCGGTAGGCGAGCTCGTCCGGCGACAGGTTCACGACCGTGTACCCGGCTTCTTTCAGGTGTCGCTTGAGTTCGGCGTATCGGGTCGCGCTCAGATGCTTCTTCTCGAAGATCAAGAACTGCGGTGCCCATGCAGCTGTCAACGGGATCCCGCGAACGATGTGATCGTCGAACCCCTCGGCGTCGATGTGCAGGACGTCAACCTTGGCAATATCGGCTTCCTCGATCAATGACTGGACCGTCTTGGACTCGACCTCGACCGTGAAGACACGGCTCTCCAGGTCAGGTAACGCGTACGCGTGGCTCATCACCACGTCGCGATCAAAGGATGTCAGTTGTGCCACCCAGTGGGGATCGCTGGGGCGAGCGTCAACGGAATACATCGTCATGTGACCCTCGTCGCTCCCAATTGCAACCTGGAAGAAGCGCAAGCCCGGGACCCCTTCGTAGTTGGCGACCAACTGCTCGAAGAGCCACGGCATTGGTTCGACCAGCACGCCTGACCACCGAGAGGCCCGGACCACTGCATGGAGCGGGTCATTCGTCCTCCCATCACAGGAGCCGATCTGTACGAAGGTGAGTGGTCGTCCGGAGCGTCGGGCGATCTCCGCCACGACTCCTTGGGCGTTCCACGCACACAGTCGGCACCACAGGCGCCACGGCAGGTGGCGCTGCAGCCACGCCACCTTTGCGATGCGCCGCCGCCCGGCATACTGCCAGCGCAGTTGGAGCGGAACGGAAGTGGCACGGGGACCCGTCACGAGGGCACGCCCTGCAGGTGAGTCACACGCACAGCGCACGCGGCGTCTGTCATCGTCGTGCGTTCGTGTGGCACCACAGGGACGCTACAGCGACGGCAAAGCGGATCGCATCCTTCCCCTCGAGTGGCGCAACGTGGCCTGGCGCGCCCTGCACGGCGTCTCCCCCAGCGGCCGAGGCATCGCCTCGCCGATCTGTCCGGTGGCGAAACCGGCGACATCTTCTCTCGACCGATCTCTCGTCCTGCGATGGTGTCGTAGAACGATGTAGATCTGACGCGCTGACCGTCCGGACGCGTCCTCCGGCGGACGGGGTGGTGCCGCTCTCTGTGCTCGGAGCCATCCCCCGGAGGGCCGACCCGCTGCGGCCGTGTCCCTGGTCGCCTGAAGGTGGCGCCCCGGCCTTGTCCCTCCGATCCGCCGGACCAGGTGGTGGCCGAGTGTCGCACCACCGGGGGCGTGCTCGGTATGGCCACTCGGTTGGCGGTCGCTCGGGTGGGGTCCCCCGGCACCGCTTCGGCACGCCCATGTCCCACAGACTTCGAGGGCTCCAGCAAGCGGCGCAGACCGCTGCCTCTGAGGCGCTTGGTCGCAGAAGACTCATCCTCTACTTCAGGGTGAGACTTTGCGTCCTCGCAGCTCTCGGAACTGGCGGACCAGCGATGCCGTCGATCCGTCCTGGCCCGAGAGGTCCGGTGCAGCGGGGTCAGTGAGGATGGGGGCGAGCTCCTTGGCCATGACCTTCCCCAGTTCGACGCCCCACTGGTCGAACGAATCGATGCCCCAGATGGTGCCTTCGACGAAGACCGTGTGCTCGTACAGGGCGACCAACTGACCGAGGACCGAGGGCGTGAGCTTCGGGGCCAGGATCGTCGAGCTGGGCCGGTTCCCGGGCATCACCTTGTGCGGGACGACGGCCGCCGGCGTCCCCTCCGCCGCGATCTCCTCGGCTGTCTTGCCGAAGGCGAGCGCCTTGGACTGGGCCAGGCAGTTCGCCATCAAGAGATCCTGCTGGTCTCCCGTGTCGTGGGTGGACTCGGCGAAGGCGATGAAATCGGCCGGGATCAGCTTCGTGCCCTGGTGGATCAGCTGGTAGAAGGCGTGCTGCCCGTTCGTGCCCGGCTCGCCCCAGAAGATCTCCCCCGTCTGTCCCGACACCGGGGTGCCGTCGAGCGTGACCGACTTCCCGTTGGACTCCATGGTCAGCTGCTGCAGGTAGGCCGGGAACCGCGCCAGGCGATGGCTGTAGGGCAGGACAGCGTGTGTCTGCGCGCCGAAGAAGTTGTTGTACCAGACGTTCAGCATTCCCTGAATCACGGGGACGTTGGCGGCGAGGGGCGTCGTCCTGAAGTGTTCGTCCATGGCGTGGAAGCCGGCCAGCATCTCGCCGAAGGCGTCGCGTCCGATGGCGACCATGAGTGAGAATCCGATGGCGGAGTCGTAGGAGTACCGTCCGCCCACCCAGTCCCAGAACTCGAGCATGTTGGCCGTGTCGATGCCGAACTCCCCCACCGCCTCGGCGTTGGTCGACACCGCGACGAAGTGCTTGGCCACGGCGTCTTCGCCGGCGGCGTCACCCAGGCCGGCCAGGAGCCAGTCGCGTGCCGCGGCAGCGTTGGTCAGTGTCTCGAGCGTGGTGAAGGTCTTGGAGCTGATGACGAACAACGTCGTCTCCGGGTCGAGATCGTGCGTGGCGGCATAGAGGTCGACCGGGTCGACGTTCGAGACGAACCGGCTCGTCAGCCCCGGCTGCGCCCGGTCGGCCAGCGCGATGGTGGCCATGGCCGGGCCGAGATCCGAGCCGCCGATGCCGATGTTCACCACCGCAGCAATGCGTTTCCCGGTCGCCCCCGTCCAGGTGCCGCCGCGGATTCGGTCCGAGAGGTCACCCATCTTGGTGAGTACTGCCTGTACGTCGCCCCCGACGTCTTGCCCGTCGACCTCCAGCACACTGCCGGGCGGCATCCGCAGCGCCACGTGCAGGACGGCGCGATCCTCAGTTGTGTTGATGTGCTTGCCGGCGAACATCGCGTCGCGGTGCTCTTCGATCTTGGCGGTCCGTGCCACGTCCATGAGGAGCCGGAGGGTCTCCCCGGTCGCTCGCTGTTTGGAGTAGTCCAGGACGAGGTCAGCCGCCGTCACCGTCATGTGGTGGGCGCGCTCGGGCTCGTCTGCGAAGAGATCGCGCAACTGTCGTGTCGAGATCGCGTCGTAGTGTGCCGACAGGGCCTTCCACTCGGGTGTCGCGGTGAGATCCATACGAGCAATCTACGATGTCTCACCCACCGACGAGCCGTCTGACAGGAAGGCGATGGCGGCGGGAATCGCGGCGGGATCCTGCAGGAAGAACGCGTGCCCTCCGTCGAACATCTGCAGACGCGCCGCGGGGGATGCCCTGCGCCAGGAATTCGCTGTTGGCCGGCGGAGCGATCCCATCGAAGCGGCCGCCGCACACCAGTGTCGGACACGTGATCGCGCCGAGACGGTCCGAGGTGTCGTGGTTGGCCCGAGCGGCCAGTTGGTTGCTGAGACCCTCACGAGGGCCGTCCCCTTCCCCCTGGGTGCCCAGGCGACCAGCGATCAGCGCGACCATGTCGGGGTTGGCGGCGCGCCAGGTGGCGTCCCAGCGGGTGTCGAGCAGCTCCATCCTCTGCGCCGATTGCTCGTCGGCGCTCAGCGCGTGGAGGTCTTGCAGCGGGTACGAGGCTCCGCCGGCCCCACCGGCGGAGGTGCAGGCCAGCACGAGTCGCCGCACCCGCCCCGGGTGGTGCAGGGCCAGTTCCTGGGCCACCATGCCGCCGAACGAGATCCCCATGACCGCACAGTCGTCCCAGCCGACGGCGTCGAGCAGCGCGGCCGCGTCGTCCGCGAAGTCCGCCATGGCATAAGGCCAGGCCGGCACGCTGCTCTGCCCGAGCCCACGCTGGTCGTAGGCCAAGACCTCGAAGTTCTCGGCCAGGGGGCCCTCGGTGAACCGTGGCCGTTGGCGCAGGTCGCCGCCAGTACCCGAGATGATCAAGAGCCGCTCCCCCGCCCCACCGAACTCGTAGTAGAGAGAAACCCCGTTGACGTCGCAGAACGGCATGCCCTGCACAGTACCGACCGACGGGGACGATGGCCGTGCCTGGGTGCTGGACGCCGCGGTGAGCCGCGGGGGCTAGCGGAGCGCCACCTGCCCCGGCGTGATCGGTGCCGGCAGCGACGTGGTCCCCATCAGCCAGCGGTCGACCGCGGCCGCACACGAACGCCCCTCGGCGATCGCCCAGACGATCAGGCTCTGACCCCGTGTCTGGTCACCGCACACGAAGACCCCGTCGACGCTGGTGGTCCAGTCCTGGTCGGCCACCACGGTGCCTCGAGGACCGACGTCCACGCCGAGCTCGTCCACCGCGTTGTGCCGCTCCGTGCCGACGAAGCCCATCGCCAGCAGCACCAGCTCGCACTCGAGTTCGAACTCCGAGCCCGGGACCTCCTCGAAGACCGGTCGGCCGTCCTCGGTGCGCATTTCGACCGTGTGCCCGCGCAGCGCCCCCACGGCACCGGAGCCGTCGTCAACGAACTCCGTCGTCGTCACCGAGAAGAGGCGCGCGCCGCCCTCCTCGTGGGCTGACGACGTGCGCAAAATGAGCGGCCACATCGGCCACGGGTTGTCGGCCAGCCGGTCGCTCGGGGGCTCGGCCATGATCTCGAGCTGGTGCACCGACGCGGCGCCCTGGCGGTGGGCTGTGCCGAGGCAGTCGGCCCCGGTGTCGCCGCCCCCGATGATCACGACGTTCTTGCCCTTGGCGGTTATGGGCGGCGCGTCGAGCGCTCCTTCTTGGACAAGGTTGGAGGGCTTCAAATACTCGAGCGCCAGGTGCACACCGTCGAGCGAGCGACCCGGCACAGGCAGATCGCGCGGCATGGTGGCGCCTCCCGCCAGCACGACGGCGTCGAAGGCCGCCTGCACCTCGGCCGCTGGACGCACGGTCACGTCGGGGGCACACGCCGTCCCGATGCCGCGCTCTTGGCCCGGCTCGAGGCCGGCCCCGGTGTCGTCCGTGCCGCCGGAAGCATCTGGGGCGGACGCGCCCGGTGACCCGCCCACCGAGGTCGAGCAGACGAAGGTCACCCCCTCCGCCTCCATCTGGGCCAGCCTCCGGTCGAGCACGGCCTTCTCCATCTTGAATTCGGGGATCCCATAGCGCAGCAGCCCCCCGGGCTTCTCGGCGCGCTCGAACACCGTCACGAGGTGGCCGGCGCGCACGAGCTGTTGTGCCGCGGCCAGGCCGGCGGGGCCGGAGCCGACGACCGCCACGGACTTGCCGGTGCGGATGCTCGGGGGCTGCGGGGTCACCCAACCCTCGTCCCAGGCCCGTTCGACGATTTCGAATTCGATCCGTTCGATGGTCACGGGGTCATCGTTGATCCCGAGCACGCAGGCCGCCTCGCACGGGGCCGGGCACAGGCGCCCGGTGAACTCGGGGAAGTTATTGGTCGCGTGCAGACGCTCCATGGCGTCGGGCCAGTCGTCCCGGTAGACGAGGTCGTTCCACTCCGGGATCAGGTTGCCGAGGGGGCAGCCGTCATGGCAGAAGGGGATGCCGCAGTCCATGCAGCGTGCGCCCTGCTCCTTGGTGGCCTCGTCGCCGAAGGGCTCGTAGACCTCCTTCCAGTCGCGGAGGCGGACCGAGACCGGGCGGCGGCGGGGCAGGCGCCGCGGGTACTCCATGAAGCCCGTCTTCTTACCCATTTGCGGCCTCCATGACAGCCAGGTCGACCGGGCGACCCTCGGCCTCGGCCTGGCGTGTCACCTCCAGGATGCGGCGGTACTCACGCGGCATCACCTTGACGAACTCGAGGACCTCGGCGTCCCAGTTCTCCAGCAGACGCGCCGCCACGGGCGAAGCGGTCTCGGCGCCGTGGCGCTCCACGAGGGAGCGCACGGCGGCGGCGTCGTCCGGGCCGAGTGGCTCCACGTCGACCTTGTCGAGGTTGACCCGTTGCCCGAAGGTGCGGTCGGGGTCATAGACGTAGGCGATCCCGCCCGACATGCCGGCGGCGAAGTTGCGGCCGGTCGGTCCCAGCACCACGACGAGCCCGCCCGTCATGTACTCGCAGCCATGGTCGCCCACGCCCTCGACGACGGCGGTGGCGCCCGAGTTGCGGACGCAGAAGCGCTCCCCCACCTGGCCGCGGACGAAGACCTCGCCGGCGGTGGCACCGTAGAGGATGACGTTGCCGGCGATGATCTGGTCCTCGGCAGCGAACGGTGAGCCTTCCGGTGGGCGCACCACCAGTCGCCCGCCCGAGAGTCCCTTGCCGAAGTAGTCGTTGGCGTCGCCGAAGAGGCGCATCGTCACGCCGTTGGGCACGAAGGCACCGAAGCTCTGCCCGGCCGAGCCGGTGAACGTCAGCGAGATCGTGTCGTCGGGCAGCCCCGTGGCGCCGTAGCGTCGGCTGATCTCCGAGCCGAGCAGCGTCCCCACCGTACGGTCCACGTTGGTGATGGGCAGGGCCAGCGACACCGGCGTGGCGTCGTCGAGGGCCGGCGCGCAGTCGCCGAGAAAGGCATGATCGAGCGCCTTCTCCAGCCCGTGGTCCTGCTCGACCAGCTGGCGCCGTCCCATGTCCGCCGGGACGTCGGGCTCGGCCAGCACCGTCGAGAGATCGAGGCCAGCTGCCTTCCAGTGCGTCACGGCATCGGCCGTGTCGAGCAAGTCGACACGGCCGATGGCCTCATTCAGCGAGCGCAGGCCCAACGAAGCCAGCAGCTCGCGCACCTCCTCGGCGACGTACTCGAAGTATGTCTCGACGAACTCCGGTCTGCCGCTGAACTTGGCCCGGAGCGCCGGGTTCTGCGTGGCGATGCCGACAGGGCAGGTGTCGAGATGGCAGACGCGCATCATGATGCAGCCCGACACCACGAGCGGTGCCGATGCGAAGCCGTACTCCTCCGCGCCGAGCAGCGCGCCGATGATCACGTCGCGTCCGGTCTTCATCTGGCCGTCCACCTGGACGACGATGCGGTCGCGCAGTCCGTTGGCCAGCAGCGTCTGCTGGGTCTCGGCCAGGCCGATCTCCCAGGGGATGCCGGCGTGCTTGAGCGACGTCAGCGGCGCGGCGCCGGTGCCGCCGTCGTGCCCCGAAATCAGGACAACGTCGGAGTGTGCCTTGGCCACCCCGGCGGCCACCGTGCCCACGCCGACCTCGGCCACCAGCTTCACGTGCACCCGGGCGCGCGGGTTCGACGACTTGAGGTCGTGGATGAGCTGCGCGATGTCTTCAATGGAGTAGATGTCGTGGTGCGGCGGGGGTGAGATGAGCTCCACGCCCGGCGTCGACGACCGGGTCCGGGCGATCCAAGGGTGGACCTTGGCACCGGGGAGCTGTCCGCCTTCGCCGGGCTTGGCGCCCTGGGAGATCTTGATCTGCAGGTCGTCTGCATTGACCAGGTACTCCCCCGTCACGCCGAAACGGCCCGACGCCACCTGCTTGATGGCACTGCGCCGCAGATCGCCGTTGGCGTCCGGGGTGAAACGGTCGGCGTCCTCGCCGCCCTCGCCCGTGTTGGAGCGGCCGCCGAGGCGGTTCATGGCGATGGCCAGCGTCTCGTGCGACTCGGCCGAGATGGAGCCGTAGGACATGGCGCCCGTGGAGAACCGGGCCAGGATGGATGACGCCGGTTCGACCTCGTCGAGCGGGATCGGCCCACCCTCCGCCGGCTTCAGCCGCATGAGGCCACGGAGCGTCCCGAGCTTCTGCGCCTGGTCATCGACGGCCGCGCTGTAGTCCTTGAAGATGTCGTAGCGCTTGGACCGCGTGGCGTGCTGCAGCTTGAACACCGTCTTCGGGTTGAAGAGGTGGAACTCGCCCTCACGCCGCCACTGGTACTCGCCCCCGACCTCGAGCTCGCGGTGGGCGCGCTCGGTCGGGCGCGGCTCGTGGGCGTGGCGGTGGCGCGTCGCCACCTCGGCGGCCAGCACAGCCAGGCCGACCCCGCCGATGCGGCTGGACGTTCCGGTGAAGTACTCGTCGATGAGGCCGGCATCGAGGCCGATCGCCTCGAAGACCTGGGCGCCGGTGTAGGAGGCGACGGTCGAGATGCCCATCTTCGACATCACCTTGAGGACGCCCTTGCAGGCCGCCTTCACGTAGTTGCGGCGCGCCTGACGCGGCGACACACCCTCGAGCAAACCCTCCGAGATCATGTCGTCTATGGAGTCGAGCGCCAGGTAGGGGTTCACCGCCGCCGCTCCGTACCCGATCAGCAGCGCCATGTGGTGCACCTCACGGGCGTCACCGGTCTCGATCACGAGGCCGACCTGGGTGCGCGTCTTCTCGCGCACGAGGTGGTGGTGAACGGCCGCGGTCAGCAACAGCGACGGAATCGGCGCCCAGTCCGCCGTGGCGTTGCGGTCCGACAAGACGATGAGGTTCGCCCCTTCGGCGATGGCCTCCGACACCCGGCGCCGGACGTCGTCGATGGCCCGCCGAAGCGACTCGCCACCGGCCGCCGTCGGCGCCCCTGTCCCGCCTGCCTCGCGGACCTCGAAGAGCCCGTCGATGGCGAACGCCTTGAAGCCGGGCGTCTCGCCGTCCTCGTTGACGTACATCAGCTTGGCCAGGTCGTCGCGGTCGATGACGGGCAGGGGCAGGAGGATCTGACGGCACGAACCGGCCTTGGCCTCGAGCAGGTTGGCCTCGGGGCCGATAGTGGCCGACAGCGACGTGACCAGCTCCTCGCGGATGGCGTCCAGGGGCGGGTTGGTCACCTGCGCGAACAGCTGGGTGAAGTAGTCGTAGAGCAAGCGGGAGCGGTCCGACAGCACCGCGATCGACGTGTCCGAGCCCATGGACCCGATGGGTTCGGTGCCCATGCGGGCCATCGGGGCCAGGATCACCCGCAGCTCCTCGGTCGTGTAGCCGAACAGCCGCTGCTGGGTGACCACGCGCCCGTGCTGCGGGGTCAACATGGTGCGGGCGGGCAGCTCGTCCAGGCGGATCTGGTCGTCGGCCAGCCACTCGCCGTAGGGGTGCTCCGAAGCCAGTTCGGCCTTGATCTCGTCGTCGTCGACGAGGCGGCCCTTGGCCGTGTCGACGAGGAACATGCGCCCCGGCTGCAGGCGACCCTTGCGCACAATGCGCTCGGGTGCGAGGTCGAGCACGCCGACCTCGCTGGCCAGCACGACGAGCCCGTCGTCGGTGACCCAGTACCGGGCGGGGCGCAGGCCGTTGCGGTCGAGCACCGCACCGACGACGGTGCCGTCGGTGAAGCACACGGCGGCCGGCCCGTCCCAAGGTTCCATGAGCGAGGCGTGGTAGCGGTAGAAGGCCCGCCGGTGCCTGTCCATGGTGGTGTGGTTCTCCCAGGCTTCGGGGATCATCATGAGGACGGCGTGCGGCAGCGAGCGCCCGCCCAGGTGGAGCAGCTCGAGCACCTCGTCGAAGCTGGCCGAGTCGCTCGCCCGGGGCGTGCAGATCGGGTAGATCCGCGACAGGTCGCCCTCAATGAGCGGCGTCTCGAGCAGCGCCTCGCGGGCCCGCATCCAGTTCCGGTTGCCGGCCAGGGTGTTGATCTCGCCGTTGTGACAGAGGTAGCGGTACGGGTGGGCTAGCGGCCAACTCGGGAAGGTGTTGGTCGAGAAACGTGAATGCACCAGTGCCAGGCCCGACTCGAACAACGGGTCGCGCAGGTCCGGGAAGAAAAGGCGTAGCTGCTCGGACGTGAGCATGCCCTTGTAGACGATGGTGCGGGCGGACAGCGACGGGAAGTAGACGTCGTCGAGGGCGTGCTCGACGCGCTTGCGCAGCACGAAGGCGCGTCGTTCGAGCGCCATGGTGTCGACGCCGGCGCCGGCCGGGGCGACGAAGAGCTGCTCAATGCGCGGCATCGCGTCCTTGGCGATCAGGCCGAGGTCCGCGTCCTCGGTCGGCACGGCGCGCCAGCCGAGGACGCGGAGGCCCTCCTCGGCGGCCGTGTGCTCGACGACGGCGCGGGCCTTCAGGGCGTCGTCGGCACCGGTCGGGAGGAAGACGAGCCCGACCGCGTAGCCGCCGACGTCGGGCAGCGTGAACCCAGCGGCCTCGGCCGCCCCCGCCAAGAACCGGTGCGGAATCTGCACGAGGATGCCGGCCCCGTCGCCCGTGTTGACCTCGGCCCCGGAGGCACCGCGGTGGGCCAGCCGTTCGAGAACGGTCAGTCCGCGGTCGACGATGTCGTGGTCCGGACGGCCGTTGAGATCGGCCACCATGCCGACACCACAGGCGTCGTGCTCGTATGCCGGGTCGTAGAGGCCAGTGGCCATCGGCGTCCTTCCGAGTGGGGAGAAGTTGAACGGATACCGGGACGACGTTGGCCCGAAGTCGAAAGAACAGGATACACGACGGCTCTCGTAGGCTGGCGCAGATGGGGTCACGCGTCCATGTCGTGGGGGGCGGGGTGATCGGCCTGGCCTGTGCGTGGGAATTGTCACGCAACGGTCATGAGGTGACACTCGTTGCGCCTGCTCCGGGGCATGACGGCGCGTCGTGGGTGGCGGCCGGGATGCTGGCCCCGGTGACCGAAGCGCAGTTCGGCGAATCAGCCCTCACGGCATTGCTGGTGGACGGCGCCGGCCGCTGGCCTGCCTTCGCGGCGGCGCTCGAGGGCGTCACCGGCCACACCATCGGCTATGACACCACGGGCACGGTCACGGTCGCGCTCGAGTGCGTCCGATCGCGCCAGCCTCGACGACCTCCTGGCCTACCAGCACGCGCTCGGACTCGAGGCCCACCGCCGCAGTGCCAGCGCCTGCCGTCGCCTCGTGCCGGCGCTGAGCCCCGCGCTCCGCGGCGGGATCGAGGTGCCCGGCGACCACCAGGTCGACAACCGCGCTCTCCTTGCCGCGCTGGTCGAGGCCTGCCGGACGAGCGGCGTGACGCTCGTCGCGGGCACAGTGGCCACAGTGCTGGACGGGCCCGTGCTCGTCCTGGCGGACGGTCACCGCCTCGGACCGGACCGCGTCGTCCTGGCGGCCGGGTCCGGGGTGCGTTCGATCGGGGGTCTGGCCGGCGCCGCGCTCCCCTCGCTCCGACCGGTCAAGGGACACATTTTGCGACTGGGGCCGCCCGCCGCGACCACGCCCGTTCCCGTGCTGACGCGCACGGTGCGGGGCCTGGTGCACGGACGCTCCGTGTATCTCGTCCCGCGCCCGGACGGCTCGGTCGTCGTCGGCGCCACGGTTGAGGAGAAGGAGGCCGACACCGCCGTGCGGGCCGGTGCCGTGCACGAGCTGCTCTGCGATGCCCGCGCCATCGTCCCGGGCATCGACGAGCTCGAGCTGCGCGAGGCGGCGACCGGTCTGCGCCCGGCACTGCCCGACAACATGCCGTTCATCGGATGGACGGGCCTGAACGGCGTGGCTGCCGCCGTGGGCCACTTCCGCAACGGCATCCTGCTGGCCCCCCTCACCGCCCGCAGCGTCGCCGACCTCATGCCCGCGTGACCGGCGATGGCGCCTCCGTCGCCTTCACCCTGAACGGAGAGCCGGTCGAGGTCCCGCAAGGTGCCACCATCGCCGAGGTCGTCGCGGCACTCACGGCCGAAGACGATCCCAAAGGGGTGGCCGTCGCCGTCGACCGTTGCATCATCCCGCGCTCGGAATGGGCGAGCACGCCGGCCCGCCCCGGCACTGTGGTCGAGGTGGTCAGCGCCGCCGCCGGCGGGTGATCCGGTCGATGACTTTGTCCGTCTCGGGTGGCGGGTGCCACAATCGAACGATGCCTCCTCCCCCCGGGCCAGGACCGACCGCGTTCGTCCTGGCCGGCGGCGGGACCAAGGGCTCCTTCGAGGTCGGTGTGCTCCAGTACCTCGTCGGGGTGGAGGGGATCGCCCCGGACATCATCACGGCCACCTCGGCCGGAGCCATTGCCGCCACGGTGCTGGCCCAGGCCCGGACCTTGTCCGAGTTCGAAGACCGGGTCAACGAAATAGAGGGCGACGTGCTGGCCTGGACCCAGACCGAGCACGTGTTCGGCAAGCAGGCGTGGCTCGGTGCCCTGGACGGGACGGCGCTCGGTCGCGAGATCCACCAGGAGATCACCGAGGGCACCCGTCCGCCCTTCCCGCTCACGCCCTCCACCGTGCTGGCGGGTGACGAGGCGGTACCTGCCTGCGACACGGACCGCAAGGGGCGGCGCCAGGGCCGCCGGGCCCGCCGGCGGCGCCAGCGCCACGTGGCCCGCCTGGTGGCCGGGGCCGTGCTCCGGCTCCCCCGTGTCCGGCGCCAGCTGCGCAACAGCGGTAGCGCTGTCCTCAACCTGGAGCCGCTGGCCGGCGCCCTGCGCAATGGGAGCGAGAACGGGGTACGGGCCGTCGATCCCGCCCTGATCGCCCGGCCGGGGCTGCAGCTGCGCCTGGCCGTCACCGCGCTGCGCGCCGGCGTGCTGCGCTTCGTGACCGAGGACGGCACGATCGTCGAGTCCGACGCCCTCACGCCCGCGCCGGGGACGGCGGCCGGACCGGTCGGCCTGGTCGACGGGGCCATCGCTTCGGCGAGCGTGCCGATGGTCTTCCCGCCGCACCCCATGGCCGACGACGACTACGTGGACGGCGGGGTCGTCGAGATCGTCCCGGTCTCGGCCGCCGCCGCCCTGGGTGCCACACGGATCATCGCCGTGGTTGCGGTGCCGCTGCGCCTGACGCGCGACGAGCGGGACTACGCCTCGGCACAGGCTGGGTACATCGGCCTGCGGTCCATGGGGATGATCGGTGTGGCGGAGCGGCAGATCGCCAACCTCAATGTCCATCTGCCCGAGGGGACGACGCTGACCACGGTCGACCCGTTGGTCGACGTGGTGGGGCTGTTCGAAATCGCGCCGGGGCTCTTGCGCATCAACAAGGACTACGGCTGGCTCCGCGCCGCCGACCTCCTCGCCGAGGGGGATCCCGACATCCGAGCCGACATCGCCCAAGGGACGCACGCCATCATCGAGGCCCGCCGCGAGGCGTGGCGCCTGGAGGAATCGTTGTGGGCCGCCGGACACGTCGGTGAGGGCGATGCCGGCACCCTCGCGCTGGTGCGCGAGCAGAAGGAGCAGGTGCGTGCTCTCCTCGACCGCCGCAAGCAGCTGGGCTTCCCCGTGCCCGACGGCAGCGAGGACTGGTGGAGCGGCTACGAGGCCCACACGGCCGAGCGCCCGCAGGGCTTGCCGATCTGCGCGTCCAGTCGCGCACGCGAACAGCAACGCGATCGCCGCTGACCGGTCGCCGTCAGGTCGTTCAGACGGTCGGCCCGCCCAGCCAGCCCTTGCGGCGGAAGTATGCGACCAGGAAGACGACGGTGATGACCTCGAGCCCGATGCCGACGACATAGAAGGTCCACGTCGGGCTCAGCCAGACGCGCACGAGGTAACCGAAGTTCTGCCCGAAGAATCCGGTCAGGAAGCTCAGTGGCAAGAAGATGGTGGCGATGATCGTCAGCTGCTTCATCACGACGTTGAGGCGGTTCGAGACCGTCGAGAGATGCGTGTCCATGACGCTCGAGAGCAGGTCCCGGTAGTTGTCGATCATGTCGGCCACCCGGATGAGGTGGTCGTAGAGGTCGCGGAAGTAGCGCGACGCCTCGTCGGTGAGTCCCGGGATGTCGGTCACCCCGGTGTTGAGGCTGCCGATCATGTCGCGTTCAGGTGCGACGATCTTGCGCATCTCCATGAGGGAGCGTTTCATCCGGAACAGCTCGCCGAGCTGCGCGTCGGTGGGCGCCTTGAGAATGTCGTCCTCCAGGACGTCGATGCTGTCGTCGAATTTGGAAAGGACCGGGAAGAAACTGTCGACCAACCCGCCCACGACGAGATACACGGTGACGACCTGTGGTGAGGCGACCTTCGACGCCGGGTGGCGCTCCAGGTATTGCCGCACGTGCTCGATCGTCGGGCAATCGCCACGGTGCACGGTGACGACGTAACGGTCCGTCCAGAAACAGTGCACCTCGGCCTGGCCGGTGTGATCCGGGTCGGCGCCCCGACCCACCAGGTAGACGAAGTCGTCGTAGGGGTCGATGCGCGGTCGTTGTCCGAAACGCTCCGCCGACTGTACGGCCAGCCGGTGGAAATTGAACTGCTGGACCAGCAGCCGGCTCACGTCGTCGTCCGCCGGCGGCGGCTTGCCGATACCCCCGTGCAGGTCATGGGTCGCCGTGTCGTCCAGGTCGAGCCAGAAGAAGTCGTTGGCCGCCAGGGCCGCCGTGATGTTCTCGAGCGTCGCCGGCGTATCGTGGCCGTCTTGACGTAGGGTCCCCTTCAACACGGCCACAGTTTCTCCGCGGCGGCCCGAGTCGAGGTGGATGCGTCCGTCAGGGTGATGCGAACCGTCCGGGATCGAACGAGCCCGGCAGTGGCGCCTCGTCCGAGGTCAGCGCGACACCGGTCATGGCGTGGGCCAGCACCCGGGCCGAATAGGGACCCTGCAACAGCCCATTGGCGCCGTGGCCCGTGGCCACCCAGGCATTGCCCCACCCGGGCAGACGGCCCACCACGGCGCTGTCGTCGGACGACGTGGGCCGGAGCCCGACCCGGGTCTCGAGGTAGGTGGCGTCGTCCAGGCCCGGTGCGACGGTCAGGCACTCGCGGCAGCAGTTCGGACAGCCCCGCCGCCGTCGCGCTCGTGGAGAAGCCGGCAACGGGCTCGAACGTCCCGCCGCACGCCACCCGCCCACCTGGCCACGGCACCAGGTAATGCGTGAGCAGGGGTTGCACGATCGGCCAGGCCCCCGTCTCTTCCTCGACACCGAGGTGCACGATCTGCCCCTTCGTCGGACCCACCGGCAGCGGCACCCCGAGCCACTCCCCGACCGCTTCGGTCCAGGCGCCGCCGGCCACGGCGAGCGCGCCGCACGTGACGTTCTGGTGCCCCTCCACCTCCACCGCATCGACATGGCGTCCCCACATGCCCCCGGGTCCTCTCCCGACCCCGGTCCCGGCGCCCGCCGTCACGCCGTGCGCCGCACCGGTCACGAAATCGACGCCGCGCGCCTGCGCCGCCTCGCGCAGCGCGGCGGCCATGCCGCGGCCGTCGACCCGCGCCGAACCGGGCGCGTGGAGGACGCGGTGTACCGGACCGAGGGGCGGGAAGAGCGCGCCGGCTTCCTCGGCCGTGATCTCGGCCACCTCGCCCGGCGCCCGGCGCAACACCGTGTCGGCAAAGGGGCTGAACCACCCGTCCTCGTGTGCGCGCAGGCCAACGGAGAGGATGCCGCAGCGGCCGTAACCGGTTCCGGTGGTCGCGACGCCGTCGGCTTCGATCCGCTGCAACAGTGCCGGGTAGTGGGCGCCGGCCTGGCGCAGGAACGGCCACAGCTCGTCGTCAGCCTGGTGACTGGTCACGGGCGACAAGATGCCCGCTCCCGCATCGGTCGCCCGACCCGGGTGACCGGCGTCGATCACCGTCACGCTGGCGCCCAAGCAGGCCAACTCGTAAGCCAAGGACACGCCGACCAGTCCCGCCCCGACGACGGCCACATCGCTCACGTCACCGAGTCCATCAGGCGCAGCCGTGCTGCGCCACACGGCGCGCCGGCGGCGCGCAGCACACGGCGCGCCTCACCGTGGACCACACTGAGGGCCGTGGACTTCCTCCGGACACCCGAAGAGCGCTTCGCCCTCCTGCCGGGCCATCCCTTCGCGCCGCGGCACGCCGGCCTGCCCGATGGCCTGCGCATGGCGTACGTGGAGGAGGGCCCCGCCGACGCGGAGGTGGTCCTGCTGCTGCACGGCCAACCCACGTGGTCCTACCTGTACCGCACCGTGCTGAGCCGGCTGGCCGAGCACGGTTTGCGGGCGGTGGCCCCGGACCTGATCGGTTTCGGCCGCTCGGACAAGCCCGTGGCGCGGACGGCCCACTCGGTACAGGCCCACATCGACTGGCTGTGGCACTTCGTCCACACCGTTGGTCTGGTGGACTTCACCCTTGTCGTCCAGGACTGGGGTGGGCCGATCGGGCTGGGGCTCCTCGATGCGCACCCAGGACTGGTGCGCCGGATCGTCGCCACCAACACCGTGTTGCACACGGCCGAGGCCGATCTGGCCGGCCGCCTGACGTGGGCCTGCCACGCCAACGAGGACGGTACGGTCACGGTGGAGCAAGAGCTCCTCGACTACCAGCGCCTGACCCAGGAGCTCACGCCCCTGCAGCCGAGTCTCTTCGTGCAGGGGGCCACCGCCTCGGACGTGCCCGATGCTGTCCTGGCGGCCTACGACGCGCCTTTCCCCGACGAGGCCTCGTGCGCCGGACCGCGCCAGCTGCCGCTGCTGATGGGGCTCACGTCCGGGAGCGAGTGTGCGCGAATCAACCGGCGCACGCGGCAGGCCTTGGGCCGGTTCGACAGCCCGTTCCTGACTGCGTTCTCCGACGGCGATCCCGCCACCCGCGGCTGGGCCGAAGTCCTGCAGGCGGGCGTGCCCGGGGCACGGGGACGCCCGCACGTCACGATCGCCGGTGCGGGGCACTTCCTCCAGGAGGATCGCGGCTCTGAACTGGCTGACGTCGTGGCCGCGTTCATCGGCAGCACGCCGCCGGCCTGACTATGTGGCGGACTTGGTCTCCTCTTCGGGGGCCGCCGAGGCGGGCGCCGCGTCCAGTGCATCGGGCTCGGGAGGTGCGCCGGTTCCGAGCTGTGCCTTCAGCGCGGCGAGCTCATTGTCGACCTGGGCGTCCTTGCCGACCTGGTCGAGCTCCTTCTGGATGTCGTCGGTCCCGCCCCCGACATCCTCGAGGACACCGGATTCGAGCAACTCGTCGAGGGCGCCCGAGCGCGCCTGCATGGTGGCGATCTTGTCTTGCGCCCGCTGCAGCGAAGCCCCGGAGTCGTTCATGGACTTCGAGATCCCGGCGGTGCTCTCGTCGACCTCGGTCATGGCCTTGGCCGCGGTGTACTGGGCCTTGAGCGTCTCCTTCTGGGTGCGGAACTCGTTGACCCTCTTCTGGAGGACGTCGAGCGTCTGCGTGAGTTTCTTCTCTTCCTCGTCGAGCTGCTGGCGCTGCGGCTCCATCCCGTCGATCTGCTGTTGCGCCGCCGCCTTGCGCGACAGGGCCTCCTTGGCCAGGTCCTCCCGGTTGGCCGACAGTGCCTGCTTCGCCTGGTCCTGCAGGTGCTCGACCGTGTGCTGGAACTGCTCCTGCTGCAGCTCCAGGCGCTTCTTCGACGCGGCGAGATCGACGAGGGCCCGACGCACCTGGGTGATCTGCTCGAGCATCTTCTCGTAGGAGAGATCAAGCATCTCGTCTGGCTTCTCGGCTTTGTCGAGTGCCTTGTTCGTCTTGGCCTGCACTATGTCGTGTGCCCGCTGGAAGATGCCCATGGTTTTCCTCCCTGAGGAATCGATCGCTCACCCCACCTTAGAGTCGCGACGGACCGGTCGGCGTGGCCGGGTCGCCGCGACGCTCAGGAACCGGAGGCGGCGACGATCGGTCCGTTGAGATGGGTGGCGGACATGTCGCCGTCGTTCGGCGCATCGCCGTAGGCCGACACCTTGCCCGCTGCCGTGACGACCCAGTAGCCGCCGCCGTCGGAGGTGGCGAAGATGGCAGAGGCCGGATTGAATCCTCCTGCCGCACCGGCCGGCATGCCGCCGAGCGAGGCAGCGTTGCCGAATGGGAAGACCGCTCCGTTGGCATCGAGGATCCAGTAACCGCCCCCGTTGGGCGTGGCCGTAGCGGACGTGATGCTCGACGTCTGCGTCCCGGGCTGGCCGTAGTCGGCGGCATCGCCGAAGGTGTACACCGCACCGAGGTTGGTCACGACCCAGTACCCATGGCCCGTGGCATCGGGCACCACTGCGACCGCGGCGCCACGGCAGCCGCCGATGCCCGGACACGATCCCTCGAACTGGGCGTCGCCGAAGGCGAAGACGCCGCCGTCGGAGGCCACCATGAAGTAGCCGCCCCCGTCGTGCGATGGCACCATGCCGACGATGGGTGCGTTCAGGCTGTGCGGCTGGCCCGAGCCGGCCGGCT
The DNA here is from genome assembly GCA_963782415.1 of uncultured Acidimicrobiaceae bacterium. Lineage (GTDB taxonomy): Bacteria > Actinomycetota > Acidimicrobiia > Acidimicrobiales > RAAP-2 > Bog-473. Next base: position 456,209 of record CAWAJT010000007.1, read on the forward strand.
TGAGGCCGCTGCCCGGTATGGATCCGTAGAATCCAGAGTCGCCGAAGGCGAAGATGCCGCCGTCGGACGCCACCAGCCAGTAGCCGCCGCGGTCGGCCGTCGGCGTGATGCCGACGACGGGGCGCTGCAGGTGCAAGGAGCCCGTCGAACCGTAGAACTGGGCGGACCCGAAGGTGAAGATGCCGCCGTCCGAACCAACCAGCCAGTAGCCGTGCTGGGGCGCCGGCGCCGGCGGCGCGGGCGGCGGTGTCGTCGCCGGCGCATACGTGAACTCGTTCGCCTGGGCGGTCCCTATCGGGCTGGACGACCCGGCCGAGGTCGTGACCGTGACCACGACCTGGGCCCGCGCCGCGCCGGCCGGGTCGGCGGGTGCATCGGCGACGAGCTCGCCGTTCCAGTTGACGTGCACGTTCGTGGCGGCGACGCCGCCGAAGAAGACCTGTGGCGTGGCCGACGTGCCGAAATAGTTGCCTTCGACGGTGACGGGCGTCCCGGCGGCCGCCGTCGCGGTCGAAGAGGGCCGCACCTGGACCACGTCGGGTGCCGCCGGCGTCGCTGGCGTGGGCAAGGCGCCGGGGGTGATGGTGTCGACGAGTGTGTGCGGCGTCCCGGTCTGGTTCATGAAGATCTGCGTGTACTGGCCCGCATTCGTGTCGGCGTCGCCCATCTGGGCGGTCTGGGTGCCATCGGTCGTCCAAGGCCCAAGGATGTTGTCCCGGTGACCCCAGCAGCCAGTGGTGATTGTCGACGTGCAGAGCAGGTTCGTCCCGCCGGGTCCGTCGTCGTACATCCAGGCGAAGTCCGCTGAGAGCGGCGTGACGTCCTTGGCGAAGTTGGCGCCGCCACCGTTCTCGGGATAGCCGGAGGGGACACCCGGATCCGTGTTGCTCTGCGCGCCCAGCAGCGCCGCCGCATTGAGGGCGGGGTCGAGCCCCGAGAACGGGGCGAGTCCCCTGTCGGCGCGCTCTTCGTCGGCGATGATCAGCTGCTGTACGGCTACCGAGTCGGTGGCATAGTCGGAGGGGAGGACCATGGGTCCGAGCCCCTCGAGCCAACGACCGTAATTGATGTCGTGCAGCACCGAGTCGATGCATCGGTCGCTGGTGTCGTCGACGGGTGCAGACGTGCAGGCGGGCGTCACCGGTGGTGAAACGTTGGCCGGGGGGTCCGACGGCGGAACGATGCCCGAAGCGCCCACCGCCGTCGGTGACGTGGTCACGAGAAGCGCGGAGCCGACGCAGGCGAGGAACGCCAATGCGCCGCGGATCAGGAAGGTCGACCTCGACGCGGTACCCGCGTCGGGTTGGTGCCGTCTCACGTTCCGTTCGCCCCCTCGTGCCCAGGAATGGATCAGCGAGGGCAAGGTACCATTCACCTCTCGTTGGTCCGAGAGAGGCAGGGCGAAATTGTCGCCTGATTGGCAGCGTTCGCGCGCGCGCAACCGCCCTGCACCCGAGTCAGGCCCGGCCGGCGGCGGATTCACGTCAGTCGGCGGCGGATTCACGTCAGTCGGCGGAGGATTCACGTCAGTCGGTGCCGGGTCTCGCTTGCGCCGACGGGTCCGACGCAGCGGTGGGCCCGCCGCGGCCCGCGACGCGACACCGGGGCAAACGTCCATGTGATGCTGGGCCATGGAGCAGGCTCTCCGCCGCAATCGGTCACGCGCCGAGCGCGGGGTGGTCGTCGCTGCTGGCGGCCATGGTGGTGCTTGGGGCGGCGTTCGTGGGCGCATCGCCTGGAGCCGCCGCACCGGAGACGCCCGCTCCCTCGCACCCCGTCCTGGCTCCCGAGAACGGTTCGTGCGGCTTCGACGACCCGATCGCCAGGTACGGCGGCATGCCCAATTTGAATTCACTGCTCCGACTGTCGGTCATGCAGGGCATCGATCAATGGGTCGGAGCAGACAGGTGCAGCACGAAACCACACACCGGGTCGGTCGTCGTCGGCGCTGCCGGTTCGATTTCGGCGGGAGAGTCGGCGACACCGATCACGTACACCCACTGCCGGTCCGGGACCGAGGTCGCCTTGTGGCGTTTCACGGGGTCAGGACAGGTCTGGCCCGGCGGCCCGCTCAACATGGGTCCGAGGAAGAGCCGGATTCTGGCCGGCGTCGGCCGCGGCATCATCGTTGTCAACGCGGACGAGACGATGTGGCAGTTCTTCGAGAGGGATGCGCTGCCCTCCGCCCCGGGCTAGGTGACTGGTACTCCTCGGACTCACCGACACCAACCTGGACTCCCGTCACCCCCCACGACCGTCCCGGGTCCTCAATCCGGGGACGAGGCACGCAGGTCCGTGCCGGCCTGATCGCGGTGCTGGCTCGATCGCACCGAGAGGGTGCCGGTTAGCCCGTCTTGACGAGGACGTCCGTCATGACGCTGAGGACGGACGTGATGGCCTGTTCGGTTTCGGTGAGCGGGACGAACTCGATGCCGACCCGAAGGCCGCGGTCGTTCGACGGGGTGATGTCCTTGATCGCACCCTCGAGTCGGACGTTGACGGCACTGGCATCTCCGGGGAGGTTGACCGAAATGAGTCGACCCACAAGGTCGTCGGGGTCCGGATAGTCGAAGGTGATGCCGACACCGAGCATGGAGATGTCGACGACGCGGCATTGGCTCCAGCCGTCCGAAGAATCTCCCGCCACTCTGCACGATCCGATCCAACCGGCGGGTTGGCGGTGTAGCGGTCTGCGATTATCCACAGTGCACCCCAAGTTTCTGCGCCCAAACGGACGCCCCGGCGGCCCAGTCAGTTTCGGGCCGCACCGGAACAACCACGTTCGTCGCGGAATCTTGCGGCCGTCGCACATCTTCGGAGCGCCGGAACTAGAAATCACCCCTTTGGGCTACGCAGGTCCCGGCGAGGCGGGTGTCCGCGCCAGATGGACTCGTGGCCCGAGCGGCACAGGACGACGAGGGTGGTCCGGGATGTTGTGCGGTTCGGGCTGCTCGACCCGTGTTCCGCCCCCGGCAAGTCATGGCAGCGGGGACACGGGGCCTTGCCGTCCACCTCGCGAAGATGTCACGCCCCCCCTTTTCGCCGGATGAACGACCCGGCGTTCCTGGCAACGAGATGGTCGCAGCTGAGGTGCACATCACATTCGGACACCCGGTCGCCACCCCGATCCTGGTCAGCAACCCATGGTGGCGACCCGCCGGCCCTCCGCATGGGACGATCCGACATGTCGCCGTTCCGTCATGGAGGCGACATCACCCTGTCGCCGAAGACCGCGACTCGCAATGAAGCCGTAACCCCTACAACAGGTGATCCACAGAAGGGACCCATAGGGTTTCTCGTAGCGCGAACCGGCCGGTGCCTCCGTCCTCCACTGACCCCCCGGAGACGGCGCCGGCCGGAATCGCGCAAGGACGGCCGTCAGTGTGCGACCCGCTCCGCGTGCACTTCCCAGGCTTCATGCAGTCGGTTCGCGGCGGACCTCGTGTCCTCACCCTCTTCACCGGCGATCCATCCGCAACAGCAAAGTCCGACAACGCCCACGCGTCCCACCATGCTCGTGACGTGTGACGCCACCTGAATGAGCCGATGCTCGTTCGCCACGCTTGCCTCCCTGGCCGGCTACCCCGCTGTCGTTCTACCCCCATTGCACGTGGAGGGTCAACCTATCCTCCCACTGCATCGGCACCGCACGGACGGTGCTCTGACGGACCACGAGGCGGACCGTGGGGCCGTTGAGCGGTCCGATGGCGCGGCGCCGCGGGCTGGAACGCAAGGGGGATTCGTCGGGCCATCAGCCTCGTGCGGACTGCGGAACCCATCGTCGTCCCGACGAGGGTCCATACTGAGGGGGCGAGGGAGCGCCCCAGATGTACACATCCGGAGGGCTTGGTTGCGGTAGACCGCGCCGGAGTCTGGGCGTTCCCCCGTCCCACCCGGCGTGACCCGTCTCATGCAGCCGCGTTCAACTGTCAGTCTGTGGGCTGAGATGGATTGGGCGCGAATGCCCGCTTGATGGCTTCCATCATGAAGGTGTTGTCTCGACGATCCGCCCGTTCCGTCGGAAACCGCCGCTCATGAATGAGGCGGCGCGCCCACGTGGCCGGTCGCAAGGGTCATCACCGTTGCCCATGCGAATGGCTCGTCTCGCGAGTGATCGTCGGGCGGATCGCGGAGTGCGGGCCGAGCCTTCCACCTGGGCGAAGTCTGTTGCGGCGGATTCGCGGCGGCAGCCTCAGATGTCGATCTCGATCCCAATGCGTGAGAGTGCCCGGTGTACGTCTCTGATCGAAGTGACCACAACACCACGCATTCCGGCTGCCCGGGCTCCCTCAATGTTCTCTGGCGCGTCATCGAAGAAGAGAACGTCCTCAGGAGCGCAGCCCATGCGCGTGGCAACAAGGATGAAGGCATCGGGATCGGGCTTTCGCGCCCCGATATCCGATGAGACGAAGACCGCTGCAAAGGGCTGCAGATCTGATGCGTAGAGATGCTCCCAGACACTCTTGTGCGTTGGGTTCGAGTTCGTGAACGCATAGAGTGGCACGTGTCGCTGGGCGACCGAAAGCGTTTCGGACATGCCTGGAATGACACCGAGATAGACGTCGTTCCATCCCTCCACGAAATCTTCGTCGGGGAGGTCAATAGCGAGGGAATGGCGCAACGCAGCAAAGTACGTGGAGGCTGGAATCTCTCCTCGTTCGTGCTGTTCATAAGGTTCGTCGATAGCGAAGCGCTCGGCGAGTTCACTCGGCTCACAACCGGCACGCGAGGCCCACAGTCGGAACGCGCCCCCAAAGTCGAAGTTGATGACGACGCCTCCAAGATCAAACAACAGGGCGCGGACCGGGCCGTGCTCGCCGGGATGCTCCACGTCCATCCGCTCAGGTTGGCATATGGGCAAACATCCTGTGATGCGCTTCAACCTCGACGCCGGGGTGGCCCGGCCCAGTCCGGCGAAGGGCAAAGAATCGCCGCCCGTAAATGCTGCCCACGTTGCCGGCCGGGGGGTAGGTCAGCCGGGCTTGAGCTGATATGTGCAGACGTTGTGAGAACTAGTTCGAACGGTTCTATTCGCCGCAGTCGTCCTCCTTCATGATCGTCGGTGATTGGCGAGGAGATGGGCCATGCGAGATGGAAGCACGCAACGTGTTTGCCCGAGCTGCGGTGCGGCAGCGACGGCGGAACGTGTGACCTGCGATCACTGCGGGAGTCTCACGGTCCGGAGGGTCGCGCGACCGAGCACGCCCGATGAACGCGAGCCGACACGTCCTCGTAGTCGGGTGCTGTGAAAGAGAGGATGGTCCCCCCTCAGCGAGCGAGAACCTCCTGGCGCCTTTCTCCGAAAGCTCTGCTCTCGTCTGCCCCGGCTCTACCCACCCCATGAATGACCAAGCCGACGAACCGAGGCACAGTCTCGCCGCAGACCGTCAGGCGCGGGATACGCATCCCCTACCTTCGACACCCCGATGGCCGATATCGCATCTCCTCGGGTTTGCCCGTCATCCTGTGCCTCCCAGTAGGCCGATTTCACGAGTTCTTCGCTGCTGAGTCAGAGTGAAAA
>CAWAJT010000008.1:0-963353 GCA_963782415.1 uncultured Acidimicrobiaceae bacterium
TCCGTTAGACTTCTGTTATAAAATTCTATTGACCGTTCCTACATTCCAATATGATTTAAATAGAAGTATTTTATCAATTACAGTTATTAAGATAGTTATTACTTTAATGGACTTAACAATTAAATATGGACTGTTTTATATGTTTTTTAACTATTCGATTTAAATATTTACTATTTCACAGAAGTATTTCAGTATAAAAAATAGACAGAATTTATGGCTAAAAGAGATGTTTTTCATCGTTATTTGTTATGTGAAGGGACATTTTCTATTTAATAATCGTAAATTTCATTTTAAAATTGGATTACTTCCCTACAATCCAACTGGATGAATACAAAAAGGTTATTTTGATTTATCCTACTATTAGGTTGACACTTCACGATGTTTATCAATAACATCGTTTGTGGTTTCTTCTTTTTAGAAAATGATGTGATAAGGGAGATTTTAGCTTATGTTAAAACTTATTTTCCCATTGCTGGCGCTGATCGGTGGCATGGCATTAGCAACGCAAGGCCAAGTTAATGGTGGTTTAGGTAAAAAGATTGGTGTAATTGAAGGTTCCTTTATTAGTTTTTCGATCGGAACATTGACATTATTATTTATTTTACTCTTTTTTGGTTCTGGTAATATTTCGGCTTTTCCACCGTTCCAAAATGGCAATTAACAGGTGGTTTATTGGGTGCATTTTTGTAGTGGTTCAGGTTATTGTCGTTCCTAAAATCGGAGTATCTGCCTCTCTAATGGCCGTCATTGCAGGTCAAATCATTCTTGGTGCCGTGATCGATCATTTTGGTCTTTTTGGTGGAAATCGTTTTCCAATTGGATAAACAGAAATTGATTGCTATTCTTTTGTTGTTTGTTTCCATTATATTTGTATAATCGAAATTGAAAAATAAGCGTCCTTACTTTAAAATACTTGCACTTCCTTTATATGGATCTTTTTTCGATTTTTCCTTTTATCTTTAATTTCCTTCCGTGTAATATATTTAACGGGGGATGGGTCAATCGATAGAATAGGAGTGTTTTGAAAAATGAAATTAGATGTTGCCATTATTGGCGGAGGAATCAGTGGACTTTCTGCAGCACTTTATACAGGTCATGCTGGATTAAAAACAGTCGTTTTTGATTCTGGTGAGTCGCAAATTAAAAAAGTCCATCATTTAAATAATTATTTAGGAACACCTGGTACTTCTGGAAATGAGTTGCTAGAAAAATATCAACAACAAGTACAAGATTATGCAGAGCTTAAGACAACTACAGTACAATCGCTTCAAAAAGACGGGGATGTCTTTACGCTCCAAGCGGACGGAGAAACATATACAGCTGATCGAGTTATTGTAGCTACTAATACTCAGACCCAATTATTAGAAGCACTCGGTTTTGAAATCGGTGTGAATCCGAATATCAAAAGCGGCAAAGTCAAACAAGTAGTTGGTGTAAACTGGGAAGGTGTAACCTCTATTCCTAATCTTTATATTGCTGGATTATTAGCTGGTATACCAAGCCAAGCCATCATTGCTGCTGGTCAAGGAGCCGCTGTTGGTATTCGCGTAGCTCAAGAAGGCACTGGTGAAAAATATATGTGGCATGATTTCACCTAATACGATCTGAAATACGCAAATGTTTGTCCGTAACTACTGCAACCTGTAGTTTTCCTTAGTCCCAGGGAAATAACAATACAATCATAACTAAAAGCTCTAAAACGATCGAAAGATTCTAATCGTTTTAGAGCTTTTATCTTGTATCTTGAACCTTTAAATGTATCTTTTAGGAATATCTATCCTTGTTCATATTTTTTAGAATAGATCTCCTACTGTCCAACCTGTTGTTTTTCCTATGTTAATGATGTTTATCATTTTCTCATTGAAACTTCTTTAAATAAAATTCATAATAGCATTAAATTGATATCATATGAGTTTATATAGCTATTATAAGAAAAAGAATAGTAGGGTCATCATTTATTTCTCTCACTTCCAAATAAATCCTTTTTTAAAGAAAGAATAACCGCTACACATATTTCAGAAATATCATTCAATCGTTATGTAACTATAATGCAAAATAACTTGGAGGAACGTTTATGGAAGTACAATTCTTTAAGGAGTTCTTTAAAAAATCACCCAACGCTTACTCCTATCATAGGAAGGTCATGGATGAACAAGGGATTCCATATGACTATGAATTTTTAGCCGTAAATAAGGCCTATGAAAAAATGATGGGTGTTCAAGCTCACGATCTAATAAATAAAAGATTTTATGAAATATTTCCAAAAGGTTGGGTCGGTGAATGGCAATGGAAGGAAAAATTCGATGACGCAATCCTAAATCAAAGTCTCATGCATTTTGATATGCATCATTTCTCAATTGATAAATGGATTCGAGTCAAAGTATTTCCTTTATATGGGGATATTTTTGCTTGTATATTCAATGATGTAACAAAGGAGTATATGTTAGACACAGAAAATAAAGGTTTTCTGGCAGTGAATCCCGATATGCTTTGTGTTGCCAATACAGATGGAAAGTTTCTTAAAGTCAATCAAAAATTTGAACATATACTGGGCTATACGGTCGAGGAGCTGGAAGGAGAAAGCTTTGTTTCTCTCGTACATCCAGATGATATTCCGTCAACCTTGAATATCATTAATGATTTGGAAGAACAAAAATCAATCATGAGTTTTATCAACAGAGTTCGCTGTAAGAGTGGGTCTTACAGATATTTAGAATGGCGTTCCCAGCCTAACGGAAAATATATATATGCTTCTGCAAGAGATATCACTGAAAAACGCTTAAAGGAAATGAATCTGATTCAATTGGCTGAGGAATTGCAAAAGAAAAACGAATCATTAGAAACGCTTGCAGTTACAGATGAATTAACAGGTCTTTATAATCGACATTTTATAGATATGAGCATCAAAGAGGAAATGGAGTATTCAGATTGCCATGACAAACCACTATCCTTGATCATTTTAGACTTGGATCATTTTAAACTTGTAAATGATAAATGGGGCCATCCGATTGGAGACGAGGTACTAAAACATACCGCTGAATTAACTAAAAAGTCCATACGCAAATCTGATATTTTGGCTCGATTCGGTGGTGAAGAATTTGTTGTGTTAATGCCAAACACCGGTATTCATGATGCGTTAGTTGTTGCAGAAAATATTCGTCATCAAATGGAAAATGCTCCATTTTCCATTGTAGGTCGAGTAACAGCCAGTTTTGGAGTGGCTGAAAGAAGAAAAAATGAATCGTTTTACAATTGGTATAAGCGGGCAGATGAAGCCTTATACTGTGCTAAAAAAGGCGGACGAAATCTAGTGATTTGCTCGAATCAGCAAGAAAATATTCCGATTGCTAGGGTACATTTGGACTGGAAATCCGAATGGGAATGCGGTCATCAACAAATTGATGAACAGCATCAGGAATTAGTCAAACAAGGTGATATTTTGATTCAAATGTCTCTTTCAAATGAAGAGTATGAAAAAATATTGCATCAGTTGGATCTCGTATTAAATCATATCGTCAATCATTTTAATACTGAGGAACAGATTTTAAAGGATATTGGATTTCCTGGTTATGAAGAACACGCCGCCATCCATAAAAATTTAGTTGAACAAGCGTTACAACTCAAAGAATCCTATCAAAAGGGACAACTCAAATCATCTTCATTCTTTTCATTTATCGTTGATGAAATCATCATAGGACACATGATCGAAAAAGATCAAAAATTCTTCTCCTATATTTCAAATCCTAAAAAAGCAGACTGTACCCTAATCACTTAAAACCAAAGTGTATAAAAAATTAAGTAAGCCAAGGTAACTAATAATTTCATCATAATCTACATACCACACAACAGGGACCCGTAATTGGGTCTTTTTTTTACAAATAATATATGAATACATCTGAGGCATTTATGGAAAGCTTTTATATGTGTCAATAAATCAATTCGAAAAAACAATGAAATTGAGTGAAGAAAATGCGAAAAAAAGTTATAATAGCTCTTCTTTTATCGGTAACCATCATCCTTAACTGTTCAAATGTTTTCGCTAAAGATAACGGTGTAGGCCTGCAAATTGATATGCTTCCTTGGGAAAAAGTGTATAAGTTGATACCGAAGTACAGTAAATTTACCGTGTTGGATGTAGAAACTGGAAAAATGTTCAATGTACAAAGACGGGCAGGAAGTCGCCATGCGGACGTTCAGCCTTTAACCCCAAAAGATACGAGTATTATGAAAAAGATATATGGAGGAAAATGGAGCTGGAAACGAAGAGCCATTATTGTAATTCATAACGATCAATGGATTGCCGCTTCTATGCATGGAATGCCACAAGATGGTGCAGGTGCATTGAAGAATAATTTTCCTGGGTTGACGCAGGCGGTCCTGAGCCGTGCTTTCGACGTCGCCACCAAGACCGGGCGCCCGCTCGACCCGCCGCTGCTCGTCGTGCTCGACGAGGCGGCCCACATTGCGCCACTTCCCGAACTCGACGGCCTGGCCGCCACCTGCGCCTCGCACGGGATCCAGATCGTGACCGTCTGGCAGGACCTCGCCCAGGTCCGGGGTCGCTACGGGGCACGTGCGCCGACCGTGCTCAACAACCATCGGGCCAAGCTGTTCCTGCCCGGGATCGCCGACCCCGACACGCTGGAGTACGCCAGCCGGTTGATCGGGGACGAAGAAGCCCCGCAGCCGTCGGTCACCCGCGACCCGGCGGGCCGGCGTTCGACGTCGACGACGACGAGCCCGCGTCGACTCCTGCCGCCCGAGTGCCTCCGCTGCCTGGAACGAGGTCGCGGCGTGCTCGTCTACGGGACCCTGCCCCCGGTGCGGCTGCAGCTGCGTCCGTGGTGGGCCCAGCGGCGGGGCGTGGCGAGACCGATCAGGTGACCTTGGCGCGACTCGACGTGGCGCGTTCCTCGGAGAGGGCCCGCTCGCGGGCGTTGGTGGCCAGGGCAGCGGCGTGGTCGAACTCGGCCGCAGCTTCTTCGTAGCGCCCGATCCGCTCCAAGATGTCACCGCGCACGCTGGGCAACAGGTGGTAGCGGTCCAACGTGTGCGTCTCCACCAGTTGGTCGACGAGGCCGAGTGCCGCCTCGGGTCCCGCGGCCATGGAGACGGCCACGGCCCGGTTGAGTTCGACGATGGGCGAGGGCGTCACCTGCGCCAGCTCGCCGTAGAGCGCCACAACGCGGTCCCAGTCCGTGTCTTCGGGGCGCGCGGAGCGCACGTGACAGGCGGCGATGGCCGCTTGGAGCGTGTAGGACCCGCGTTGGGCGCCGAGCGCTTCGGCCGTGGCGAGGGCGTGCTCCCCCCGGTTGATGTGGAGCGGGTCCCACGCCCCCCGATCCTGCGCCAGCAGGAGCACGGGCGATCCGGTGGGACCGGTGCGCGCCCGTAGCCTGGACGACTGGAACTCCATCAGGGCGACGAGCCCGTGGACCTCGGCTTCCCCGGGCATGAGCGCGGCGAGCACACGGCCGAGACGAAGTGCTTCCGCGCAGAGCTCGGGTCGCAGCCAGTCCTCGCCCGACGTGGCGGAGTACCCCTCGTTGAAGATCAGGTAGATCACCTGGAGCACGGAGCCGAGCCGGATGGAGCGATCCGGTCCTTGTGGGACCTCGAAGGGCACGCCCGCATCGGCGATCGACCGCTTGGCCCGGACGATGCGTTGTGCGATGGTCGGCTCCGGCACGACGTAGGCCCGCGCGATCTCTGGCACGGTGAGGCCGGCGACGAGGCGCAGTGTGAGTGCGGTCCGGGCCGACACCGAGAGCACCGGGTGACAGGACACGAACATCAGGCGCAGCTGGTCGTCGGCGATCTCCTCCTTCGACGCGGCGTCGAAGGTCATGGGGTCGTCGACGGGGCGTGACACCGCCGCCTCGAGCTCGCGTCCGAGCTGGGCGTACTTGTGCGTCAGGGCGCGGTCGCGACGGAAGCGATCGACCGCCCGCCGCTTCCCCACCGTCGTCAGCCACGCGCCGGGGTTGCGCGGGCTGCCCTCTTGGGGCCATTGCCGCAGCGCGTCGAGCAGCGCGTCCTGCGCGAGGTCCTCAGCCAACCCGATGTCGCCCACGAAGGCGGCCAGGGTGGCCACCACGCGCGGGAACTCCATCCGGAAGACCGCCTCGACGGAGGCGGTTGGATCGGTGCCGGGCACGCCACCGATTCAACCACCCGCTGTCGATCGCCCTCCCGCCCGGGTCACATGACGGGGCGGATGCGGACCTCGCCCTCGCCGAGCACGCTGATGAAGCGCTTGGACCATTCGATGGCCTCGTCCCGGTCGCGGCACTCCATGAGGGCCCAGCCGCCGACCAGCTCTTTGGCCTCGGTGAACGGACCGTCGACCACGGAGAAGTTGCCGTCCTTCAGGCTGATGATGGCGCCTTCCGACGTGGGTGCGATGCCACCGGTGGCCACGATGACCCCGGCATTGACGGCCTCCGTGACGAACTTGTCCATTTCCTCGTACAGCTCGGGCCGGGGTGGCTCCGTCGGTGTCTCTGCCTCGTTGGCGAGCGTGTAGCCGAGAAATCGCATGGTGGTCTCCCTCCTTCGTCGTGAGGCGTCCTTCGCCTCACTCTGACAGAGCGTCGAAGGGCGTGGCACAGAATCGACACGCCGGCGAAATATTCTCGAAGACCGAGTTGTCGGCTCGTGGCAGGCCCGTGACCCCCCCCGAAACCTGCAGCTCTCCGCCTTGACCATCCGAGGCGGGCCTCCGTAAGGTCGCCCCGGGATTCCAGAGGAAGGGGCGCAACATGACCGAACAACACGGTGCCGGCGAAGTGCGCATGCTCATTGACGGCGAGCTCGTCGAGGCCGCCTCGGGGAAGCGGTTCGAGAACATCAATCCGGCCACCGAGGAGGTGCTGGGCGAGGTCGCCGACGCGTCGAAAGAGGACATGCGGCGGGCCATCGACTCGTCCCGGCGTGCCTTCGACGAGACCGACTGGTCGTCCGATCACGCGTTCCGCAAGCGCTGCCTGGAGCAACTCCAGGTCGCCCTCCAGGAGGAGCGGGAGGCGTACCGCGAGGAGATCATCGCCGAGGTCGGCTCACCGCGCATGATGACTTTCGCGGCGCAGGTCGATTGGCCGATCGACGAGGCCCTGGGTTGGCCGACCAAGATGATCGACGAGTTCGAGTGGGAGCGGTCGCTCCCCGACTCCGAGATGATGGGAATGAAGAGCCGGCGCGGCGTCATCAAGGAACCGATGGGCGTGATCGGCTCCATCGTGCCGTGGAACTATCCCCTGGAGGTCACGCTCAACAAGCTGGGACCGATCCTGGCTACCGGCAACACGACGATCATCAAGCCGGCGCCCGACACGCCGTGGAACGCCACCCGGCTCGGTCGCCTCATCGCCGAGAAGACCGACATCCCTGCCGGTGTCGTGAACGTGGTCACGTCGTCGGATCACCTGGTCGGCGAGGAGCTCACGCTCTCCCCCAAGGTGGACCTGATCTCCTTCACCGGTTCGACCGCCACGGGCAAGCGCATCATGGAGAAGGGCGCGGCCACGTTGAAGCGCGTCTTCCTCGAGCTCGGTGGCAAGTCGGCCCTGATCGTCTGTGACGACGCCGACTTCGCCTCGAGCGTGCCGATGGCGGCCATGGTGTGCGTGCACGCAGGCCAGGGCTGCGCCATGCAGACGCGACTGCTGCTGCCCCGTTCCCGTTACGACGAAGGCGTGGAGCTCATCACTGCCGGCATGTCGGGCATCCCCTACGGGGACCCGTCGAGCGACGCCGTCGTCATGGGCCCCGTCGTCAGCGCCAAACAGCGTGACCGCGTCCTCGGCTACGTCGCCAAGGGGCAGGAGGAGGGTGCCAAGCTCGTCTTCGGTGGCGGCCGCCCGGCGGACCAGCCCAAGGGGTGGTTCGTGGAGCCGACCCTCTTCGTCGACGTCGACAACTCCATGACCATCGCCCAGGAGGAGATCTTCGGGCCGGTGCTCTGCGTCATCCCCTACGAGGACGATGACGACGCCGTGCGCATCGCCAACGAGAGCCACTACGGCTTGTCGGGTGGTGTCGTCTCGGCGTCCGAAGAGAGGGCCACCGCCATCGCCCGGCGCATCCGCACCGGCTCCATCGGTGTCAACGGCGGCCTCTGGTACGGCGCCGACTCGCCCTACGGCGGATACAAGGACAGCGGGATCGGCCGCCAGTGCGGCATCGAGGGACTGGAGCAGTACCTCGAGACGAAGGCCATCGCCTGGCCCGGGTCCTGATCGCAGGACGACCTCTCCGGGCGACCAGCTCAGGGCGCTCCCTGAGGTTCCCAGGCCCGCGCCACTCGGCCAGCAGCTGATCGACCGTCACGAGCCGGGCGACGAACGCCAGGCTGTGTCGCAGCATGGACGCGTGGTGCTCGGGTGGCGTGCCCACACAGGCGTCCGTCGGGACCGTGACGGCGAAGTCCTCGTCGGCCGCTCCCACTGCGGCGAGCGGGATGGCGAGGTTCGTCGAGACCCCGGCCACCACGACCTCGTCGATGCCCATGTTGCGCAGGATCGACAGGACCTCGGTGCGGTGGACGGGGGAGATCCCCTGGTGGCGCGCCAGCACGAGGTCGTCGGGCCCGGTCCCGATGTCAGGGATGATCTCCATGGCGGGGTGCGTCGCGTTCCACTCGGCATTCGACGCCGTGGCACGCATGAGCGGCGAGCGCCGGCTGGCCGAACGCCCGCCCGCCAGCGGCAGGTAGGTCAGGTGCACCACCTGGACGCCGCAGGACCGGGCGGCGGCAGCCAGTGTGCCCATGGCGGCGACGGCGGGTCGGGCCGCCTCGGCCAGGGCGGGCAGGACGGAGAGATCGCCGATGACCCCGCGTTGGCATTCAACGAAGAGCAGGGCGGTCGAACGGGTCTCGTGCATTGCTCAGGCCGTGCCGCCCCGCCCCGTCACTAGGCCAGGACCCCGGCCACCTTGAGGTCGAGCATCTCTTCGGTGCTGCAGTCGATGCCGGCGAGGATCTCCTCGCAGTGCTCGTTGAACTCGGGAGCCCGCTTGGGGGGCGACGGTTCGCCGGCGAACTGCACCGGCGTCGTGACGAGCGTGAACGGGACGCCGTCGGCGGTCGCGGTCTCGCCGAGGTGGCCGTTCGCCACGACCTGCACGTCCTTGGTGACCTCCATGCTGTCCTGGGCCACCGCCCACTGGCCCTCGAACTCAGCGAGTCTCTCGCGCCACTCGCTCAAGGGTGCCGACTCGAAGGTCTCCTTGAGAATGGCGCGCGCCTCCGCGGCGTGCGCAGCCAGCTGCTCGTGCGAGGAGAAGCGCTCATCGGTGATGAGCTCCTCGCGGCCGATGACCCGGCAGGCGCTGGGCCAGTAGCGGAACCCCTGCAGGCACGAGAAGGCCAGGAATCGGTTGTCCTGGGTCAGATAGGTGCCGACGAGGGGATTCGGCAGATTGATGCCGCCTCCTTTGCTCGGCCCGGGGCGCCACGGCATGTCGAGCTGGAGCGACAGCGCGATGGCCGGGCTCATGGCCCACATGCCGACACCGAGGAGCGAGACGTCGAGCGGGAGCGCCTCGCCGGTGCGCTCCCGGTGGAACAGTGCACCGAGGATCCCTCCGGCGATGGTCATCCCGCCGATGGAGTCCCCGTAGCCCGGACCGGGCTGTCCCGCCAGGTAGTCGACGTCGGTGGGCGTGGTCCCCATCGCACTCCCGGCTCGGCACCAGTAGCTCAAGAAGTCGTAGCCGCCGCGGTCCGCCTCGGGCCCGCGCTCGCCCCCGCCGGTCCCGGCCACGTAAATGATGTTGGGGTTGTGGGCCTTGATGTCGTCGAGTTCGATCTTCAGCTTCTTCCTGACGGCCGGCACCTTGTTGGTCAAGAACACGTCGGCCGTGGCGGCCAGCCGGTAGATCAGGTCGAGGCCCTTCTCGGTGCTGACATCGATGCCAATGCTCTTCTTCCCCCGATTGGAGTGCTCGAGCAACACGTGCACCGCGCCCATGGAGGGCATCACCCCGCTCGAGGCCAGGCCGCGCATGGCGTCGCCGCGCTCGGGGTGCTCGACCTTGATGACCTCGGCACCCCAGTCGGCCAGGATGGCCGACGCGGCCGGCACGAAGGTGTGCTCGGCCACCTCGAGAATGCGGACGCCTTCCATGATGTCTGGCAACGTGAATCCTCCCCTTCGCAAATCCGGCGAGACATGAGCCCGGCCGGAGCTTGATTCAAGCAGACATGCCAGGAGGTCTGCGATCCGGGTGCCCCCTGGCGCTCACCGTGTGGACGCCCATGTCGGCCAGGACGGCATCGGTGTCGGCTCCGAGGTCCGGGGCCCGATGTGTGACCGGCCGCGCGTGCGGCAGTGCCACCGTCGTCCCTGCCGGCGCCGGCAGGGTCGGGCCGCGCAGCGCCGCGCTGACGGCGGCCATGGAGACATCGAGCAGCCAGCGTCCACCGGACTCCAAGGCGGCCAGGCAGGCGTCCGCCGCGGTCAGGCCGGTCAGCGGGTCGGCAACTGCATCGGCACAGAACAGGGGTTGGTCGCCGTCCCAGACCACGAGGGCGCCGGCCGCCGCGGCGTCGTCGCCGAAGGCCACCCGGTTCGCGGCGTCGCCCGCGCGTCCGTAGCCGGTGATGGCGATCCAGACCCGGGGTCCCCCCGAGCGGACGACGTCTGCTCCGTGCAGCCCGAATTGGGCGAGCGCGCGGGGGCGGCTGGCCTCGATCACGATGTCCGCCTTCCCCACCAGGTCGCGCAGGGTGCGGATCCCCTCGCGGCTGTGCAGGTCGAGGGCGACCGAGCGCTTGCTCCCGTTGAGCAGATCGAAGAAGGCGCGGCTGCCGCGACGAGCCCCGTCGGGACGCCGGCTCGACTCGACCTTCACTACCGAGGCGCCGGCGCGCGCCAACAGGTCGCCGCACAACGGACCGGCCCACAGGGCGGAGAGGTCGACCACGAGCAGGCCACTGATGTGGCCGGACCGTGGAGGCGCACGGCCGAGGCGTTCGGCCAGCACGCCGGGGCGCCCGGCCGGTTCCGCTGCCTCCCCGACCCGGGCCACGGGCAGCCCGAGCAGCTGCGCCCGCTCGGCGAGGATGGCGGCATCGCGATGGGCGACCTGTGCGGTGACGCTGGCCCAAGCGTCCGGAGCCGATGCGGGCGGCGTGTCGAGCTCCAGCCAGGCGGCGACCAGGTCCAGGTCGTCGTCACGGGGGAGGGAGACGGCGGTCCAGCCGATGGGGCTGCGCAGCAGCCGGCAGCTCCCACCGCAGCTCGTCGACCCCCGGCGCCACAAACCCATGAGTGCCGCTCGTTCACCGAGGAGCGCCAGCGCGTCCAACTCCGGGAACCGGCGGCCTAGCCGGTCGAGTGCCTCGACGAGGCCCGAAGGCGGCCCGAGTGCGCGGTCGGGCCGTCCCGTGAGCGCCATGGCGCCGCTGTCGGCCCAGCGCTGCGCCGGGGAGTCGTCCACGCCGGCAGGGTAACGTCTCGCGATCCTCGAATCCCTCAGCGCCGAGACGCTCCTCGCCGAGCTGCGCAGCGCCATCGCCCCGGAGCGCACCGGCGCCGTGCTGGTCGAGTTGCACGGTGACCTCCCGGATCCGGGCCGGCCGCCGCGCCAGGAGCGGGTGAGCCTGCCCTTCGTCGTCGTCGGCCTGACGCACGGCGCCGTGGACGAGCGCTGGTTCGAACTCTGTGATGTGGTGGTCGAGGAGGGCGACGACGCGCTCGACGCGGTGGCCGAGAACGTGGCCGAGCACCCAGCCACGGCGACGACACTGGCCCTGCTCCTGCGCACGCAGGACCGCTTGTCGGTGGACGAGGGCCTCGTCGCCGAGTCGGCCGCGTACTCGGTGCTGCAATCGGGACCCGAGTTCGCGTCGTGGCGTGCCGCGCATCCGCCGCGCACCGAGCGTGACCACGGTCCACGCATCAGGGTCGATCGCAGCGGTGACACCCTCTCCATCACCTTGACGCGCCCGGCGCGCCGCAATGCACTCGACGCGGCCATGCGCGATGAGCTCGCCGAGGCGCTCACGCTCGCGGCAGCAGACAGCGGGATCAGCCTGGTCGAGCTGCATGGCGAGGGCGCCGCGTTCTGCGCCGGCGGTGATCTCGATGAGTTCGGGACGAGACCCGACCCGGCCACGGCGCATGTGATCCGCCTCGAGCGCAGCGTCGGCCGCATGCTGGCCCGGCTGCGCCCGCCGACCGTCTCGCACCTCCACGGCGCCTGCATGGGCTCGGGGATCGAACTCGCCGCCTTCACCGACCGCGTGCTGGGCTCGCCGGACACGCTGATTGCGTTGCCCGAGATCGGCCTCGGACTGGTGCCCGGCGCGGGAGGCACCGTGAGCCTGCCGCGCCGCATCGGGCGTCTGCGCACGGCGTGGTTGGCCTTCACGGGACGCCCCATCGACGCGGTCACCGCACAGGCCTGGGGGCTGATCGACCAGGTCACGCCGTGATGGTGGTGCTCACTATCCTCGTGCGAAAGGGAACGTCCTGGCCAATGGGCGCTCACGGGACACCTTCCCTTACGCTCGCCCTGACGGAGCGAGCGGACACAGGAGGGCCGGACGAGATCATGAAGACGCGTAACGCCAGACCTGCACCGCTCCTTTCGCCGCAGGTGGGCGGTCGCGCGTGACCTCGACCTCGCGCCACTCGCACCCGCACCCGTCCCCGCCGCACGCCCAGCGCGCCCGGGGCGCGGCGGCGGCGAACGATCCCTTTCCGGGCGTCGAGAAGGTCCGGCCCGGCTTGTGGAGCATTCCCGTGCCGCTGCCCAACAACTCGCTGCGCTATGTCTTGGTCTACGTCTTCGAGACGGATCGCGGCCCCTATCTCATTGATGCCGGTTGGAACACCGATGACGCCTTCGGCGCTCTGAAGAGCGGCATGGCCGAGGTCGGGTGTGACATCGCCGACGTGCAAGGTGTCATGGTCACCCATATCCACCCGGATCACTACGGGCTGGCCGGTCGGATCCGGGAGGCATCCGGGGCATGGATCTCGTTGCACCCCGCTGACGCCGAGCTGATCCACGATCGCTACGACGAGCCCGACGATCTTCTCGATCGCGTGGCCGCCGCCCTGCGCCGCATGGGTGCGCCCGACGAGGAGCTCGAACCGCTGCGCAACGCCGCCATGCCGGTCCGCCCGTTCGTCGATGCCGTTGTCCCGGACCTGCTCCTCGAGGACGGCGCCCGTCCCGAGGTGCCGGGGTGGGACCTGCAGGCCATCTGGACACCGGGCCATTCGCCCGGCCACCTCTGCTTCTACGAGTCGCGCCAGGAGCTGATGCTCTCGGGCGACCACGTGTTGCCGCGCATCACGCCGAACATCCCCTTCCACCCCCAGGCGGGCGCCAATCCGCTCGGCGACTACCTCGAGTCGCTCGACAAGCTCGAGCCCTACCGCGTCGAGGAGGTCCTGCCCGCCCACGAGTACCGGTTCGACGATCTGCACGCCAGGCTCGAGGAGCTCCGCCAGCACCACCGTGACCGCTTCGGTGAGGTGGTCGCCGTTCTGCGTGACGGCCCGCGCACCGCCTGGGACATCGCGGCCCACATGAAGTGGTCGCGGCCCTGGGAGGACATCGCGGGGTTCATGCGCCGCGCCGCAGTCGGTGAGACGGTTTCGCACCTGCGCGCCCTGGAGATCGACGGTGTCGTCCGGGTCGAGGAGGGGGAGCCGTCGCTGTGGTCGCTCTCCGCCCGCGCCGCCGGCTGACGCGTCGCAAAGCGACGGTTCTCACCGGGGCAGCCGCGCCGCCAGCACGGGTACCTCGGCCAAGGCGCGCAGCCCGTCGTTGAGGTGCGTGCAGCAATCGGTGGCGCGGAGCTGCTCGAGGACGGCGCTGCGCATGGTGAGGAGATCGGTCCCGCCCATGCGCGCCGCGTTGGGAGCGGCGAGCGGGCACTCCACGTAGGGCAAGACCCGGGGCACGGCCTCGACCGAGCGCAGCACACCGGTGTCGGGATCGGACGTGCCGTGGATCTGGTATTCGTGGACGACCACCTCGGCACCGTCGGGGTCCCAGCAGCTGTCGCGGAACATGGCGTCGATGGTGAGGGTGCCGTCGTCCTCCCACACGTCGATCCGCCGAGCGCGGCGCATGGCAATCTCGGGCTGCGGGTCGATCACATGCCACCCGAGGGGATCTGCCGGATCGACAAGCGGTCCCGGTCGGGCGGTGTTCTGTTGCAGCCCGGAAATGGTGCCGTCGCTGTTGAGCGAGCTGGCGCCGTCGCGAAAGCCTGAGCAGACGTCGCGCATCACATGACTCGGCGCATTGGCGAGGCGCGCCTTGATCTGCGGGACGCGCTCGGACCAGCGCAGGAAGGCGAAGCCCGAGATGAGGGTCGAGCCGGCCATGTCGTCGAGCAGCAGGAAGAGCGGGGTCCCCTCCACCGCCTCCGCCGGGAGCTCTTGTCGGATGGCGGCGCGGAGGTTCTTGCCGGCGCGGCACCCGACGAGGCGGTCCAACCCCGCCGGTGACGGCTCGGCCTCGATCGACTGAATGTCCCGCTCGCGCCCGGTGACGACCCGGAGGTCGGAGTGGCCCACCACGACCGCCTCACCCTCGAACGGGGTGACGAGGTCGCGGGCCCGGCCCGTCAGATGCAGGTCGGTGCCCAGGCCGGCGGGCCAGGTCATCAGGACCGTCGAGGTCCGCCGGATCGAACCCGGGCGTCGCGCCGGCGGCGCCGGCACCGGGTCGGAGGGTGGCGTCAGCCAGGTGGTCGCTTCGGCTCCGGGGGTCACGGGTGGATCGTAAGCGTGCGTTCGGACCTCTTCGGACTCCTTTGTCCCAAATCTTCCTGAAACGCCAGCTCAGCTGGGCTGGCCGCGCCGGAAACGGCGTGGCCCGCAACCGGAATTTTCGCCGGTTCTTAGCTGGCGCAGACCTGTTCCACATCTATGGGCGTGAGAGTGGCAGCCGTGCCGAAGCGAAGGGGAAAAGCGGTCGCCGCCGGCGTCCTGTGCGCCGTGGCGGCAACCGTGGCCGTGTGGAGCGGACCGCTGTCGGCGGCCTCGGGCGCCCTGCACTCGGGATCCGCCGCACCGACGCACGCCGGTTCGGCACCCCACGCCGGCCACTGAGCTCAGCTCCGGCACGCGGCCGACGTCGAGTTGGCCCGCCTGCTCGTATTGGCAGCTGCACCCAGCGACGCCATACTGAGCGCACGCGGCGGCCCGACTCGGGATGCCCGCCCCGGGGAGAGGAAGGTCGTGGCCAGATGGGCGAGTCGGACACTGAGGACGCCGAGCCGGTGTTGGTGACGGAACGGCGCGGAGCCGTGACCGTCCTGCGGCTGAACCGGCCCGACGCCCGCAACTCGTTGAACCCCGAGCTGTTGACCGCCATCGGCCTCGCCATGGTGGAAGCGGAGAGCGACACCGCCACGCGGGCGGTGGTGTTGACCGGCACGGGGGACAAGGCGTTCTGCGCCGGCATGGACCTGCGCGCCTTCGCCGAGGGCGGCTCGCTGGGCGGAAGCAAGGAAGGCATGCAGGGTTTTGCCCGCTTCACGCAGGGAGAGATCGGCGTCCCCATCGTCGGCGCCGCCAACGCCACCGCGGTGGCGGGGGGGTTCGAGCTGCTCCTCGGCTGCGACGTGGTGGTGGCATCCGAAGCGGCCAAGTTCGGCCTCCCGGAGGTCAAGCGTGGGCTCTTCGCCGCCGGCGGCGGCGTGTTCATCAGCACGCGCATCCCCCTCGCCGTCGCGCTGGAGTTGACCCTGACCGGCGACCCGATCGACGCCACGCGGGCGCAGGCGCTCGGCCTCATCAACCAGGTGGTCCCGGCGACCGAGGTGCTCGAGGCCGCCGTCGCCCTGGCCGAGCGCATAGCGCGGAACGGCCCGCTCGCCTTGGCGGCCACCAAGGAACTGGTGCGCACCGCATCGACCAACCTCGACAAGGCCCGCGCCCGCGCCGCCGAGCTGCAGCCGACGGTGTTCGGCAGCGAGGACGCCAAGGAGGGCGCCACCGCCTTCATTGAGAAGCGCGACCCCGTGTGGCAGGGGCGCTGATCGGCCATGACGTCCGATCACCCGCCCACCGGGCCGTCCTGACGATGGGGTGACGATGGAGCTCTGGGAGCTGGTCGGCGCGCGAATGCTGCCGCGACACGCTGGCGCAGTACAGCCATGCCGGCGACCGCTTCCTGCTCAATGAGTTCGCCGGCGCCTTCTGTGAGGACGGCGTCCTCGAAATCCGGGGCAGCGAGCCGATCACGGGCCGACCGGCGATCGTGGCGCGCTTCGGCGGTCCGGCGGCGTCCTCAGCGGCGCGTGAGGCCGCCCGCGCCCAGCCCGCCGACGCCGTCCGGCCCGTGGTGCGCCACAACGTGACGAACATCCGCTTCGAGTCCGTGACGCCCGACGAGGCAATCGTGTCGAGCTATTTCACCGTCTTCACACAGGTCGGCCCGGACCACATGGGCCGCTATCGGGACCGCTTCGTCCCCGTCGGTGAGCGCTGGCTGATCGCCCACCGGTTCGTGTCGACAGACTGGCACGCGGTCGACTCGACCTTCGGGGGCATCGCCCGGGCGTAGGTCGGACCGGGTCGGACGAGACCCGGCTCGGCGGACGGGTCCGTATCAGTTGATGAGCGGATCACGCGGCAGGCCGAGGATGCGCTCGCCGATCTGGTTCCGCTTGATCTCCGAGGTGCCGCCGGCAATGGACATGGCCCGGTGCATGAGCACCATCGTCGCCGCCATGGCCCCTGGTCCGTCGGCGTAGGCGGTGTCCGGACCGCCGAGGGCCGCCATGATGGCCGCCGCCTCGTGCCCTGACTCCGAGAGCACCAGCTTGGTGACGTTGCCCTCGGGTCCCGGCCCTCCCCCGATGACGGCGCGGTGGGCGCTGCGCATGTTGAGGGCCGCCATGGCCTCGTTGCGCGCGATGAAACGGCCGATGCGCCCGGCCCCGCCGGCGAGGCGCTCGGGCTGCGCGTCGAACGGCGCGATGACGAGATCCGCCGGCATCGTCATGCCGCCTTGGCCGCCGCCGATCGACACGCTCTCGTTGCCGAGCGTGGCCCGCGCCACCGTCCAGCCGCCGTTGACGGGGCCCACGACGTCGTCGTCGGGGACGAAGACGTCGGTGAAGAACACCTCGTTGAACTCCGACTGGCCGGTGACCATCTGCAGCGGACGGACCTCTACGCCTTCGGCGTGCATGTCGATCACCATGGTGGTGATGCCCTCGTGCTTGGGCACGTCGGGGTCGGTGCGCACCGTGGCCAACCCGAAGCCGGCCAGGTGCGCCCCGCTGGTCCAGACCTTCTGCCCGTTGACCAGCCAGCCGCCCTCGACCCGGGTAGCCCTCGTCTTCACGCCGGCGGCATCGCTGCCCGCGTCCGGCTCGCTGAAGAGCTGGCACCAGATGACGTCCTGGCGTAGTGCCGGCATGACCCAGCGGGACACCTGGTCCTCGGTGGCGTGCTGGACCAGGGTCAAGATGACCCAGCCGGTGATGGAGTACTGCGGGCGCGTGACCCCGGCTGCCTTGAATTCTTGCTCAATGACGAGTTGCTCCACGGCGCCGGCGTCGCGGCCCCAGGGCTTCGGCCAGTGCGGCATGACGTAGCCGGTCTCGATCATGGCGGCGCGTTGGCCGGCGGCATCGAGATCCTTGACGCGCTCGGCGAAGACGCGGATCTCGTCGCGCATGGGCTCGGCCTCCGGTGGCAGGTCGATGGTGCGCAGGCGTCGCGTGCCGGCCCGCAGCAGATCGGTGACGTCACGCGCCGCCTTCTCGGCGTCGACGACGGCCTCGAGCGCGGTGGCGCGGCGCAGGTAGAGGTGGGCGTCGTGCTCCCAAGTGAAGCCGATGCCGCCGTGCACCTGGATGTTGAGCTGCGCGCACTCGTCGCCGGCGCCAAGAGCGAGCGACGCCGCCATGGCGGCGGCGAAGGACAGCTGGTCGCCGCCTTCCTCGGCGGCGCGGGCGGCGTCCCACACGGCGGCGGTCGCCAGCTCGGCCGCCACCAACATGTTGGCGCAGTGATGCTTGACGGCCTGGAAGGTGGCGATGGGTCGACCGAACTGCACGCGCGCCTTGGCGTAGTTCGCCGCCTGCTCGGTGCACTCGGTGGCGACGCCGGTCGCCTCCGCTGCTGCGATGAGGCGGGTGAAGTCGACGAGCAGCCGGCGCGCGCCGGGAATGACCAGCGCCGGCGCGCCGTCGAGCGTGACGCGGGCGCTGCGGCGCGTCGGGTCGAGGTTGGGTGGGACGTCGACGCTGACGCCGGAGGCCCCCGCCTCGACCACGATCACGTCAGCGCCGGCGGGAAGGACGAGCACGTGGGCGAGGCCACCACCGAGGACCGCCGGAGCCGTCCCGGCGGCCGTGCCCCCCGACACGGTGATGTCGGAGGTGAGCGCCACGCCGCCGAGGACAGATCCGTCGGCGAGTCCGGGCACCAGCCGGTCGCCCAGTTCGCCGGGCGCGGCGGCATGGAGGACGGCGCTGGCGATCACGGTCGGCACGAAGGGGCCGGGCGCGACGGCGCGGCCGAGCTCTTCGACCACCACGACGAGCTCGGGCAGTCCGAAGCCCGAACCCCCGCGCGCCTCGGGCAGGTGCAGACCCAACCAGCCCAAGGCGACCAGGTCGTCCCAGAACGGCGGCAGCCCCTCGATCTGAGCGAGGAGCAGCGCCCGGGCGGTCCCTCGGGCGTCGCGCCTGGTCAGGAAATCCGAGGCCGTCTGCCCGAGGGCGCGGTGGTCTTCGGTGAGGGCGATCGACATGGGGCTTACCCTGCCACCGCGCACGCGGGCGACGCCAAAGGACCCGGCCGCTCAGCTCACGGTGGGGTGTTGGCTACGGGCCACGCGTCGTGCCGCCTCCTCGGGGCGGGCGTCGGCCGCCGAGGTGCCCTCGTCCGACGCCATGGCCGCCGCGCCCATGTCGGCGGCCGAGCCGGGCAGCAGCAACTGTTCCTGGTAGATCGTCGCACCGAGCAGCGCCCGTGCGGTCGCGCAGGGAGCCCTCGTAGCAGCCGCGGGCGCTGCGGGCCTTGACGGGTCGCAGGTCGACGAGCACCCAGTCGTCAGCTCGGATGTCCTCTTGGAACCACATCGAGTGATCGATGGACGGTCCGCCGCGGCCGACGAGCTTGCGATCCTGCTGGCCGAATCCGGTCCCGAGGTCTGACAGGTAGGTGAGGCCGGCGCGGTGCAGCAGGGGATCATCGCCGAGCGAGACGGCGGCGCGCACCCAGAGACAGTCGGTGTACACACCCTTCAAGAAGTCCGTCGGCGTCACCGGACGCACCTCGAGCAACGGGTTCCATCCACTGAGCGCCGTGTCCTCCGGTGCGGGCACGTCCCGGCGCGGGGCGTCGTCGAAGCGGGTCGCCTCGCTCTCGGCGTGGAAGGACGTGACCATGGAGAAGATGACGTCACCGTCTTGAACCGCGACCACGTGGCGGGCGGAGAACGAGCGCCCGTCGCGGTCGCGGTCCACCTCCAAAATGACCGGGATGTCGCTGCGTCCGGCCCGCAGGAAGTAGCCGTGGAAGGAATGGGGCGGTCGGCCTGGCGCCACGGTGGCCGCGGCAGCGAGCAGGCACTGGGCTGCCACCTGACCGCCGAAGAGGGTGCGCCGGGGGCCGTAGTTGGCGTTGCGGCCGCGGAAGAGGTCCTTGTCGACCCGCTCGAGCGTCAGCAGCGAACGCAGGTCGGCGGCGAGGTCCATGCTCCACAGTGCGCCGGGCGTGGCCGCCGGGGCAAGTGGACGCGTCGAGCGGTCCGGGGGCCCGTCGGCTAGACAGACCGGCGATGCCCAGGGACATCAGGGAGCTGCGCGGGGACCCGGCGGCCTACGCTGCCGAGCTGCGCCGGCGCTGGGGCGGGCTGTTGAGCTACCGCTACATCGGGCGGAGCTGGTCCTCCATGGACCAGGGCCCGACCGACAACACGGTCACGCTCCGCCGCGACATGCGGAGCCCGAGCGGCGCCATCCTCCTGGCCGTGCTCGGGATCGCCGCGCCCGAAGGCGGGGGCCGCAGCGACCTGGAGGCCATCCCGAACCCGGTGATCCACTCGTGCCAGGTCCTCGATCCGGGGCGGGACGTCGGGCGCATGGAGGTGGTGTCCGAGGTGCTCAAGGTGGGACGTCAGATGGGGTACAGCCGCTCGCGGATCGTCGACGCCGACGACCCCGCTCGGGTCCTCGCACTCACCCAGGGCCAGGGCGTCAGTCTCGGCACGCCGCCCGCCGGGCTCGACACCATGCCGGTGGAGCCGATCGTCGTGGAGGACGGTCCCGATCTGCCGCCGCTGTGGCAGGCCTTCGGCACGCGTCGCGCCGGCCGGGCCCCGACGGCCACTGGGTCCTCCCGTCGTTGACGGCCGAGACGGCGTCACCCGATGCGGCGTTGCATCTCGGTCCCCAATTCGTCCTGCTCGAGACCGCTGCGTCCGACCTGGTGGCCCAGGCCGCCGGCGTCGGCGCCGATCGGGTGGAGGCGGTCTCGTCCCATGTCATGTTCCTGGCCCGCGGCAAGGTGGGCCCGTTCAGCGCCCGTGGTGAACTGTGCGCGGGGGTCCACGGGGTGCTCGCGGCGCGCCTCGTCCTCCACGACGAGGGCGACGGCGACCGGCCCGTGACCGCCGCCTCGTATCAGTTCCGCGCGGTCGCTG
The DNA here is from genome assembly GCA_963782415.1 of uncultured Acidimicrobiaceae bacterium. Taxonomy (GTDB): domain Bacteria; phylum Actinomycetota; class Acidimicrobiia; order Acidimicrobiales; family RAAP-2; genus Bog-473. The sequence goes on from CAWAJT010000008.1 coordinate 20,638, forward strand.
ACCCGGAGAGCTGACCCGCCGGGTTAGGTGACGTCGTCCGGACCGCCGGCGTCGCGGTGTGCCCGCACCCACTCCGCCCATGTCTCGATGCGGCGCCAAAACAGCTCGCCGCGTCCCGGCGAAGTTGTGCATGTGGGCCATGCGGGGGCACACGAAGAAGTCGACACTGGGCGCCGACTCGTAGGCCCGGAGCTCGCCGAGGGGATCGAGGACGACATCGCGCTCGCCAAGCGCAACCAGCACGGGACAGCGGATGGCGGCCGCTTCGGCCCAGGTGGAACCGGGAGCCAGACACCAGAGCACTGCGGTCGCCGGGATGGTGGCCGAGCCCCAGGGCGGCACGTCGCCGTGCCGCGCCGGGTAGTCGTCCATGTCTCTGCGTACCACGGCGGGGTCGACGTCGTCGTAGTGGAAGCCCCAGGCCATGGGCGCGTCGGCCGCTGCCGTGGACGGCGTGAGACCGGCGAGGTCGGTCAGTGCCGGTGCGTTCGTCCAGACCCCGTCGGCGAGCTGGGTGTCGCTCGGGACCCAGGGCAACAAGAGGGGCGGCTGTCCCGGGGCCGACGACGGTTGGGTCCGCAGGGGGCTGTAGCCGAGGACGGCCACGCCGTCGTAGCAGTGATGGCGCCCCTGCTGCACGATGGTGAAGGCGCCCCCCATCGACTGGCCGATCCCGATCGTCACGGCACCGGCGACGGGAGCGAGTCCCTCCACGAGCGTGCCGGTCGCCAGCCGCTCCCGGACGATGGCCTCGGCGGCCGCACTCGCCGCGATGACCGGCGCGTAGGTCAGCCCTTCGGGAACGTGCAGCGAGCTGTCGCCCACGCCGAGGTGGTCGACGGAGACGACGATCCAGCCGCGTGCGGCGTGCCAGGTGGCCTGCGATCCCAGTCCGGGTCCGGGCAGGTCCTCGGTGTAGTACCGGCGCGAGTAACCGGCGCCCGGCTTGGCGAAGCACACGATCGGCTGTTGGCGCAGCGTGTCAGGCGCCGTGACGGTTAGCGCGATGTGTGCCGGCTCGCCCAGACCGGCGGCGTCGGTGACGTCGAGTTGCAGGTCGAGCGACCGCACCGATGTCATGGCGACCCCTTGCACCGTCCCCGCGTCCGTGCGGCCCGGCGGTGCCTACTTGGGGGCGAAGCGGGTGCCGGCATCGAGGCGTATGCACAGGCCGTTCAGCATGGGGTTCTCCACGATCGCCACGGCGAGCTTGCCGTACTCCTCGGGCCGGCCGAGCCGCTTGGGGAAGGCGGCGTCCTTGGTCAACGTCGCGGCGAATTCGTCAGGGATGCCCTCGGTGAGGCCGGTGGCGAAGAGGCTGGGCGCGATCGCCATGGCCCGGATGCCGAGGCTCCCGAGGTCGCGGGCCATCGTGAACACCATGCCGACGATGCCCGACTTGGCGGCGGCATAGGCGACCTGTCCGATCTGCCCTTCGTAGGCGGCAATGGAGGCGGTGTCGATCATGACACCGCGCTCGCCGTCCTCGGGCTCGTTGGTCGACATGTGGTTGGCCTGCAGCCGGTTGAGATTGAACGTGCCGATCAGGTTCAGCTCAATGGTGCGACGGAAGTCCTCGAGCGGGTGCGGGCCGTCCTTGCTCAGCGTGCGTCGGGCGGTGCCGCCACCGGCGGTGTTGACGGCGATGTGCAGGCCGCCCAGGGCGGCCACGGCATCGGCGAGCGCGGACTCGGTCTGGGCGTCATCGAGGATGTCGACCTCGTGGAACGTGCCACCCAGCTCCTTGGCGACCGCGGCGCCGGCGGACGTGGGCAGGTCGAGGATGGCAATGTCGGCGCCCTTCTGGCGGAGCAACTCCGCCGAGGCCTTGGCCATTCCGGACGCGCCTCCGACGATGACGGCCTTCTTCCCCTGGATCTCCACGATCGATTCCTCTCTCTGCTGCGTCGGTGCTGCTCTGTTGGGTCAGTTCTGGCCTGGCGACCCGGATCGCTGATCGATCCCGCCACTCCGGGCAGCCTCGCCGGCCCGTTCTCGGACGTGTGATGCTGGCTGGCCCGCACCCCGGGCCGCAACCCGACGAAAAGAGTGCACTATATGGCCCTGCTGCTCCGTCCCCGGGTGCCGGGTGCGGGCCCGGGCTCACAGGAGGATCCATGGAACGCGAGGCCATCTTGTTCGATGTGGCCGACAACATCGCCACCATCACGTTGAACCGGCCCGACAGCCTGAACTCCTTTGACAACGTGATGGCGCAGGACATGCAGTGGGCCTGGGAGACCGTCCGCGACGACGATGACATCTTCTGCGTGGTGCTCCAGGCGAACGGCGACCGTGCCTTCTGCACGGGAGTCGACCTGACGCGCGGCACGCCGTGGTTCATGAAGGACAACGACTGGAACAGCTTCGACCCCGGCGTCACGCTGGGCCCCAAATTGCACCACAAGGTCTGGAAGCCCGTCGTCGTCGCCGTGCACGGCTTCTGCGCCGGCGGGGGTCAGTATTTCTTGAACGAGGCCGACATCATCATCTGCTCGGACGATGCCCTCTTCTTCGATCCCCACGCGAACGTCGGGATCGTGAGCGCGCTCGAGCCCATCGGCATGCTGCACCGGGGTGTCCCGCTCGGCGACGTGTTGCGCTGGGCGCTCATGGGCAACGAGGAGCGGATCACGGCGGAGACGGCACTGCGCCTCGGCTTGGTGACCGAGGTGGTCAGCCGCGAGGCATTGCGTGATCGTGCCCAAGAGATTGCGTCGTCCATCGCCCGCCGGAATCCCAAGGCGATTCAGGGCACCATCCGGGCCATCTGGGAGTCGCTCGACATGACGCGCACGCCCGCCCTGCAGAACGGCGTCTCGTACACGCTGATCGGCAACTTTCCCTCCAACCAACCCCCACCCCGCGACAAGTCCGAGACGCAGTACCGCTAAGCGCTCCCGGAAGGATCAGGGGCCAACACGTTCGCCGCAGCTTCGAGGTACGGCCAGGCCACGTCGGGTGGGAGACCCCCGACCAAGGGTTGGAGACCGAGCGGCGATCCGCCGGCCACCAGGGCGCGGGCTTCGTCGGGGGTGAGGATCTGGTAGGCGCCCTTCTCGGCCTGCATCTCGGCGACGCTGCCGGCGCGCGAAATCGACGCCGTGCCCTCGCGGTGCGCGTTCCACTCGGCGTAGCTGGCGGAGTCGGCCAGAAGGTACGGCCCGATCTCGTTCCAGGCCCGCTCGGGGTCGTCGGCGACGAACACCGTGATCGGTACGCCTGCCTTGGGGAAGAAGCACCCCGGCGCCGACGGGCCTCCTTCGGCGCGGTAGGCGGTTTCCAGCGTGTCGTCGTGCGTCTCGGCCATGAACAGCATGCCGAGCCGCGCCGCCCGGCGCGCCGCCACCTCGGTCCCGCCGCCGTACGCCAGCATCGGGCCGCCCGCCGTGTAGGGCAGCGGTGTCACCCGGACGCGGCGCCCGTCGACGTCGACCATCTCGCCCGACCACAGCCGGCGCAGCAGCGCAATGCGACGCTCGACGAGCGCGCCGCGGCCGCGCCGGTCGATCCCGAACATGGCGAACTCCTCGTCGCGGTAGCCGATGCCCACCACGTAGGTGACGCGGCCCCGGCTGATCAGGTCGACCACGGCGAGGTCCTCGGCCAGCTTGACCGGCTCGTAGAGGGCCAGCAGCAGGGCGGCGACATGCACGGGGATGGTCGTGGTGCGGGCGGCGATGGCAGCGGCCAGCGGGATCGGTGATGGCAGGTACCCGTCGTCGACGGCGTGGTGCTGGCTCAGCACGGCGGCCACGGCGCCCCGGGTCTCGGCCCAGGCACACATGTCGATGGTGGCGCCGTAGAGCGCGGCCCGGGCATCGGGGTCCGGGGCGCCTGCCCGCATGGCGAATCGCATCATGAACACCGCCGATGCGTAGCATGCGCCGGAGCGGTACCTCAACTGGCGGACGGTCATCTGTCCCACCACCCGGTCTCGCCGTATCCTCACGGCGGCAGGATCGAGCCGGGGCGCCTGGGCCCTGAGCGGGGAGGAGCACGGTGGCCACGACGACATGGAGCGAGATGCCGGGCGCGGCGCCCGACGTCATGCGGGCCTACGACCTGACGACGCTCGGCTACGAGGAGACCGAGTTCAGCCTGGACGGCACGGCGACGTCGTACGAGCTGGTCGGAGAGCGGGGTGCCGACGGGCACTGGGACACCGCGCCCGGGGCCGAGGCGCATTTCCGCACCCGCTTCGTCGTGCGCAAGCCGACCGACCCGCTGCGCTTCAGCGGCACGGTCGTCGTGGAGTGGCACAACGTGTCGGCCGGCATCGACGCCGCACCCGACTGGGGGTTCTTCCACCGCTCCCTGGCCGCGGCCGGTCATGCCTGGGTCGGCGTGTCGGCGCAGAAGGTCGGCATCGACGGCGGCGGCTTCGTCGAGAGCATCCATCTCAAGCGGCTGGCACCGGATCGCTATGGCGAGTTGGAGCACCCGGGCGACGCCTGGTCGTTCGACATCTTCACCCAGGTGGGGCAGCTCCTGCGCGAACCGAGTGACGAGAACCCGCTCCGTGGCCTGGCGCCGACGCAGATCCTCGCCGCCGGCGAGTCGCAGTCGGCCGCCTGCCTGGTGACCTATATCAACGCCGTCGATGCGCACGCGCAGCTCTTCGACGGGTTCTTCGTGCACGGCCGTCCGGCGTCGGGCGTCTCCATTGACGGCGAGTTCATCCCGGCGTCGCAGCGCTCGGGCATGGAGGCCACCCGTGTCGCCATCTCGTCGCGGGGCGAGCGCATCCGTGACGACGCCCGCGTCCCCGTGCTCGTCCTGCAGAGCGAGACCGACGTGATCCTCCTGGGCGGTGGGCTGGCGGCGCAACCCGACTCGGACCGCTTACGCGTGTGGGAGATGGCTGGCGCGGCGCACGCCGACACCTACACGGTCAGCGCAGGGCGGCACGACGACGGCACGTTGGGTGCCGAGCGCTTCGCCGAATTGTTGCGCCCGACGACGAACCTCATGATCGGCCGGACGGACACACCGATCAACGCGGGGCCCCAGCAGCACTACGTGGCGCAGGCCGCCCTGGCCCACCTGTCCCGCTGGGCGGCGGGCGGCGAGCCCCCGCCCGAGGCGGACCGACTCGAGCTCAACGACGACGCCACCGGCTTCGTCCTCGACGAGCTCGGCATTCCGCGCGGCGGCATCCGCACCCCGTGGGTCGACGTGCCGAGCGCCGTCATGAGCGGCCTCGGCCAGAGCGGGGAGTCCTTCGCCATGTTGTTCGGGCGCACCGAACCCTTCGACGAGGGCGCGCTGACGACGATGTATCCCGGCGGAGAAGACGACTATCTCGAGCGGTTCGGCTCGGCCCTCGACGCCGCCATCGCCGCCGGCTTCCTGCTGGAGGACGACCGCATGGAGATCCTGGCGGTGGCCGCGCATGCGTACCCGCTCGTCCTGGCCGACTGACGAGGTGGCGCCGGACTCGACCACGTCCCCGATGCTGCGCTGCGAGAGCCTGCGCAAGCGCTACGGCGCGCGCCAGGCCGTCGACGGCGTGTCCTTCGTCATCGGCGAGCGCGAGTGCTACGGCCTGCTCGGACCCAACGGCGCCGGCAAGACCACCACCATCTCCATGCTCTGCGGCCTGATCGCGGCCGACGAGGGCGACGTCACCGTCGCCGGCTTCGCCGGGGGCACCCTGGCGGCCAAAGCCGTCATCGGCTTCGTTCCCCAGGACCTCGCGCTGTACCCGGACCTCTCGGCCATAGAGAACCTGACGTTCTTCGGGCAGCTCTACGGGTTGGCGGGCAAGGAGCTCGAGGCGCGCATCGGCGAGACGCTCGAGCTGGTCGGGCTGGCCGATCGCGGCAAGGACCGCATCGGCACCTACTCGGGGGGCATGAAGCGGCGGGCCAATATGGCGGCGGGGCTGCTGCACCGGCCGAAGCTGCTCGTCCTCGACGAGCCCACCGTGGGCGTTGACCCGCAGAGCCGCAACGCCATCCTCGAGACGGTGGGGCGGCTCGGCATCGCCGTCTTGTACACCACGCACTACATGGAAGAAGCCGCCAGGCTGTGCGATCGCATCGGCATCATCGACGACGGCCACCTCATCGCCGAGGGCACGGCCGATGCGCTCATCCGCACGCACGGCGGGCGCGACAAGGTGCACCTGGCCTGTGACCCGGCCGCGCTCGACGAGCTGGCCGCCGCCTGCCGCGTGCTCACCAACATCCATGACGTCCACGAGGTCGACGGCCATCTGGAGCTGGCGACGGACCACGGCCCGGCCGTGCTCTCGGCCGTGGTGGCGGTGGCGACCCGGCACGGCATCGACCTCACCGGGGTGGAGGTGCGCTCGCCGAATCTCGAAGACGTGTTCTTGAGTCTGACGGGCAAGGACCTGCGCGACTGAACAGGCGCGACTGATCAGGCGGGCCGATGTGACCTCGCCGTCGGCGCCGGGACGCTCGACTCAGAAGCTGCGCACGTGGACCGTGTCGAGGCGCTGCTCGCGGGGACGGGTCACGATGAACACGTGCACATCGCCGATGTTGTCGACGGTCTGCCCGCTGGTGCGACCCAGGACCTCGGTCAGCAGACCCCGCTCGTTCCACAGGGCATAGGCGGCCGCGGCGTGGTCGGGGTCCCACGCATAGTCCGTGGCGCCTCCACCGGCGCCCGCCGCCGTGCCCTGTACCACCGTCGTCACCCGGATGTCGTCGTCGCGCACCTCCTGGGCCAGCACCTTGCCGAAGGCCTCCAGCGCGGCCTTGGAGGAGACGTACATCGACAGCATCGGGAACGGGTGCAGCGTCGACTCGCTCGACGTGTTGACGATGTCACCGCCGCCGGAGGCCCGCAGGAGCGGTATGGCGGCGCGCGAGGTGTACACCGGGCCGAAGAAGTTGGTCGCCATCTGGCGGGTGATGTCCTCGTCGCTCAGCACCTCGACGGCGCAGGGTCGGTAGACGGCGGCGTGGTTGACCAACACGTTGATCGAACCGAAGCGGGTTGCCACCTCCTCGAAGGCGGCCCGCACGCTGTCGGGGTCGCCGACGTCGGTGGGGATCGGCACGACGGACGACCCGAACTCGCCGGCCACATCCTCGAGACGGGCCCGGGCCCGGGCCAGCATTACGACGGTCGCACCCTCTTGGACGAAGCGCCGGGTGATGCCGACGCCCGATCCGCTCGAGGCGCCCGACACGACGGCGACCTTTCCCTCCATGCTTCCCATTGCGCCGCTCCTGGTCTCTCGGCCTGAACGCTTCGTCCGGTCGCTCAGCTCGTCCGGTCGCTCAGCTCGTCCGGTCGCTCAGCTCGTCCGGTCGCTCAGCTCGTCGCGCAGCACCCGCCGGAGCAGCTTGCCCGTCGGCGAGTAGGGGAGCTCGTCGCGGAACTCAATGACGCCGGGCATTTTGGTCGAGCGCAGCCGCTCGCGGACCCATGTCTGCAGATCGGCGCTCGACACGACTGCGCCGGGGTGCACGACGACGGCGGCGGCGACCGCCTCGCCCCATTCGGCGTCGGGGATACCGATCACCGCCGCCTCGGCGACGTCGGGATGCGCCATGAGCACCTCTTCGATCTCGCCCGGCGAGATGTTCTCGGCCCCCCGCACGATCACGTCGTCGAGCCGGCCATCGATGTAGAGGAACCCGTGCTCGTCGAACCAGCCGGCGTCGCGCGTCCGGAACCACCCGTCGTCGGTGAGGGTGTTGTTCCCGACGTACTCACCGGCGACCTGCTCGCCGCGCACCCAGATCTCGCCCTTCTCGCCCTGCGGCAGCACCTCGTCGTCACTGCCCCGGACCTCGACCTCAATGGACGGGAGGGGTTGTCCCACCGAGCCCAGGCGGGCCCGGATGACCGGGTCGTCGCTGGCGAAGGCCTGGCGGTGGTCGTCCGGTGTCAACATGGCGATGGTCGAGCTGGTCTCGGTCAGCCCGTAGGCGTTGACCAGGTCGACCTGGGGCATGTCGCGCAGCGTGCGCTCGACGAGTTCGAGCGGCATGCGCCCGCCGCCGTAGGAGAGGTGGCGCAGCGCCGGCAGTTCCACCCCGCTCACCTCGACGGCATGGAGGATGCGGCCCAACATGGTGGGCACGACCATGGCGTGGGTGATGTGCTCGGAGGCGGCCTGGCGCACCCATTCGTCGGCGTCGAACGTCGGGAGGTACATGATGCGGCGCCCGCCGTAGAGCGAGCTCAGCACGGCGGCAACGCCGGCGATGTGGTACGGCGGCACGCAGATCAGCTGGGCCTCTGTCGGCTCGCAGCCGAGGAACTCGACGCTGGTGATGATGTAGGAGACGAGGTGCCGATGGCGCAACACCGCGGCCTTCGGATCCGACGTCGTCCCGCTGGTGAAGAGCAGCACCCCGACCTCTTCGGGGTCGACGAAGGGGTGCTCACCGGTGACCGGCTCGGCGATGGCCGCCGCGAGCTCGCCCTTGGTGATGACGTTCCCGGCACCGCACGAACCGAGGCGCGCCACCTCGCCGTCGTCGGCGATCATCAGGCCGCCCGGGACGCGACCGAGGATCCCGGTCAGCTGTTCGTCCGGGGCCCGGTAGTTGATGGGCGAGAACGGCAGGCCGGCGAGGGCGGCGCCGAAGAGCGCGACGGGAAGCAGATCGGAGTTCAATCCGAAGTAGCCGACGAGGTCGGTCCCGCTCTTCTCGAAATAGATCGCCGCCCGGCGGGACCGCTCGAGCAGCTCGGCCGCGCTCGATGCCGCCGTCGTGCGAGCCGAGGACGATGCGCTCGGGATCGCCCTCGGCGACCATCTCGAGCAGCATGGCGATGTTCATGCGGGCCCGGTCCTCAGTCCGAGGCGGGCAGCGGCTTGGCGCCCTTGACGTCGAGCACCGTGTCGCCCACCGAAATGGAGCCGGCGCCGGCCTTGGTGCACAGCAGCTCCAGGCCGAGTGCGTCGTCGCTGTAGCGCTTGCCCAGCTGGGTGCCGCCGTCGAACCCCGCCGCAATGGCCTCGGAGGCGGGTTCGGCGTCGGCCGCCACGAAGGGATGCCCCCCGCAACGCAGGTCGACGGGCTCGGCCGGCGCCTTGACGACCACGACCTGACAGGCATCGGTCGCGCTACGCAGCTTCAAGCCTGCCTTCAATTGGATAGCCACCGCGGTCCTTCCATGTTGGGGTTGAGGGGGGTTGTTGTCGATCCCGTTGTCGATCCGCCGTTCCGACCCCGGCCGGACAGACGCAGACCCCTATTCTGCCGCCCCCGGCTGCCCCGCGGCCAAAGGAGGCACGCTGCACTCCCACCAGGGCCGCCGCCCGCCCCTCGGCGGCTACGAGAGGGAGCGCACCTTGTGGGCCAGCGCGCCCCATCGCTCGAAGGCGTCCGGGCGACGCACCACGTCGGAGCCGGTGAAGTAGCTGACGACGCGGGTCGCCACGCCGCCGTACTTGGCCACGATGGTGTCGGCGATGTCGTCCCAGGTCCCCTCGGTGACGAAATGCTCCAGCAGCTCGTCGTCGATGACCGCCGCCATGCCGGGGATGTCGCCCGCCCGCTGGCGCTCGCGGATGAGATCGGTCGTCCCCTCGCGGTCGAGCTGGTCGAAGATGAAGGCGTAGTTGGGCGTCGACCCGTAGAAGGCCACCTGCACCCGGGCCAGCTCGCGCCAGCGCCCCCGCTCCTCTTCGGTGTCACCGACGACCAGGAAGGCCGGCACAATGACCTCGAGGTCCTCGACGCCGCGTCCGGACCGCTTGGCTCCCGTCTCCAGGTTCGGCAGCACCGTCTCGCGCAGGTAGGTCGGCGTGTTGAGCGGGTGCACGTGGACGCCGTCCGCCACCTCGGCCGCCATGCGGAGCATCCAGGGGCTGACGGCGGCGACGTCGACCGGCGGGTCGTCGCAGGCGATCGGACCCGGTGCCCACGTGGGTGGCAGCAACGACAGGTTGTAGAACTCGCCCTCGACGGCCAGGGGTGCACCGTGGCGGAACGACGCGAAGATCGCCTTGACGGCGAGGACGTATTCGCGCAGGCGCGGCCCCGGGTGCTCGAAGGCCGAGCCGTAGCGCCGCTCAATGTGCGCCCGCACCTGGGACCCCAGGCCGAGCCGGAAGCGGCCCCCGCTTGCCTCCGCCAACTCCCACGCCGTGGAGGCCGTCACCATGGGGCTGCGCGGAAACGCCACCGCGATCCCCGTGAGGATGTCGATGTCGGCGGCGGTCGCCAGCGCGCCACAGGTCAGGTACGCCGTGCGCCCCGCCTCGGTGACGACCAGACCCGAGAGCCCGGCCGCGGCGGCCCGGCGCCCGAGGTCGGCGGCCTGGCGGAGCGGCTGGGCCGGCACCATGGCATCGAACGTCAGCGCCATGGGTCCGTCCGCCCGCTTGGACGCGTCGGTGGTGTCACGCCGCTCACGTCGCCTCCACCGGCACGGCGCGCCCCCGCGCCGGACGGCGACCCAGTCGTTGGTCGACGGGAAGTACTCCTCGGAGTGGTCGACGGTGCCGGCGGCGGCGTAGTGGTACACCATGGCGGCCCGGATCCCGTCGGAGTCGTTGTCCGTCGAGCAGTGCATGAGGTGGCTGTCGAAGACGAGCAGGTCCCCCGGATCCATCAGGACCGGCTCGGACGCCCCCATGTCGTGGTCGACGATTTCGAAGTAGCCGAAGTTGGCGCCCGGGCGACGATCGGGGACGTGCGTGTGCACCGGCTCGGTTTGCGAGCCGGGCAGCACATGGAGGCACCCGTTGACGAGTGTCGCCCGCGTGACCGCCAGCCAGATGCCGACGACGGGCCGCGCCGGCTCGAAGGGGAAGTAGAAGGAGTCCTGGTGCCACGGCTGCCCCCACGCGCCCGGCGTTTTGAAGATGAACTGCGACAAGAAGACGTCGATGTCCGGGCTGATCAGTTCCGCCACGACGTCGACCACATCGGCCGAGTGGGCGAAGCGGGTGAAGACCGGGTCGCGGTGCAGCCGGAAGATCTTGGAGACCCCGTCCTCGGGTTGCTCGGGCGCGATGTCCGCCTTGTTGCTCTCGGGCAGGATCTTGACGCCGATGTCCTCGGCCAGCGCGGGATCGCGGACCACCTCGGTCACGCGCGCCAGCATGGCGGCGCCGACGGACGGATCGGCGAAGCCGCCGATCCGGACGAAGCCGCGCTCGGTCCACGAGGTGCGCTGGTCGGCCGTCAGCACCGGCATCAGGCCATCGGCACCGCGGGCGGGCCGGGCAGCGCGCCGTCCGGGCGGGGCCAGGCCAGCGGTGTGACATCGCTGGCGATGACGGCACCCATGGCGATGCCGGCCCGCTCCACCGACGGGTGCGGGAAGGCTCCCTCGCCCCGGGTGGACCCGTCGGCGAAGTAGATGACGGTGTGCACGCGTCGGACGGTACCGGTCCGGTTGGGCTTGGCCAAGTGGAACGTGAGGCCGTGGTGGAAGGCGACCGACCCGGCCGGCACCTCCACGAAGACCGGATCGATCGCCTGCAGCTCGGCGCGGGCCAGCGGGTCGTGGCCGCGGCCGCTGAAGATGTCGACGAAGGCGCGCACGCCGAGGCGGTGGCTGCCGGGGAGGTAGCCCATGGCGCCCGTCTCGAGGGTGGAGCCGTCGAAGGGGATCCAGGCCGTCACGGTGTCGGTCTCGACGATCGGCCAGTAGGGATGGTCCTGGTGCGGGTCGGTCTCCCGCCCGCCGGCCTCTTTATAGAGGGCTTGGTCGTGCCAGAGCCGGACGGCGTCGACGCCGAGCAGGCCGGCCGCCGTCTCGGCCAGCAGGGGATGGAACGTCAGTGGCCGGACATCGGGGCAGTCCTCCCACAGGTTCTGGCACTGCGTGAAGCTCTGCTCGTAGCGCGACTTGTCGGCCAGGCGCCGGGCGTCGTGCCGGCCGCGCTGCGCCACCCCGGCGTCGACGGCCGCGCCGAAGCGCTCCCGCTCGCCGGCGGACAAGAGGTCGGGCACCACCACGAACCCGTCACGCCCGAAGTCCTCGACCAGGCGGGGCGTGAGCGCGGCGACGGCGCTCACCCCGACGGATCCCTGTCGCCGCCGCCCGGGCGCACCTCGCGGATGTAGCCCACCAGCTCGTGCGCCGAGGACGCGTCGAGCCACGCCGTGAGGTCCTTGTCGTAGAGGGCGGAGGGCTCGGGTCCCTGGTCGAGATAGTGGGCCTCGGACGCCATGAAGCGGCCGTCGACCAGGCGCACCTCGGTCACGAGGTCGGCGTAGGGGTGCGGGCTGGCGGCCGGCGAGCCGAATCCGAACACCCGCTCCGATCCCGCGACGGCGTTCGCCGCCGCCCGCCCCGAGACGAAGGGCCGGTAGTCGTTGCGCTCCAGCTCACCGGCGTAGGCGTCGAGGATGTGGAGCGCGCGGTCGAGCACCGTGGCGTCGTAGCCGTAGTAGAGGTTCGGCGCCGGCAGGTCGCCCCAGACGCCCCACATCCACCAGCGCACGCTCGGCGGGAGGGCCGCCATGGCCCGTTGGACGCCCCGGCCGACGCTCTCGTGCGCGTGGTGCACGTCGTGGGGCGACGGCGAGACCACAATGGAGGCGTCGTGCTCCTCGACGATGCCCGGCAGTTCGGTGGCGAGCCGGCGCGTGGCCAGGGCGAGGTCGCCGTCGAGATCGAGGTTGAGGGGCGGGTCCAAGAACACGGGCACGAACCCGGCCCGGCGCGCCGCCTCCTCGGACTCGGTGCGCCGGCGTTCCCATTGCTCCGAGAACCCCAGGCTGGCGATCAGGCTGACGACGGTCCACCCCCGGTCGAGCAGGTGGAGCAGCGCACCCGGGCAGCCCACCGCCTCATCGTCGGGATGGGGGGCCACGTGGAGAAGGGTCGGTGACACGTTCCCGAGACTAGGCGGGGACCGCTCGGGGGGACCTCGGCGGCCACGAGCGAGGCGGTTCATTCGTCGGCCACGGTGGCGAGAGCGCAACCCCCGGTGGCCGGAACCGGCGCGAAAGGTCCAAGATGGCGTCATGGCCACCGTCGGCGCCACGCCAGCCACTGCTTCGCCCGGATCGGCGGCCCGCGACGCTCTCGACGGTGAACGGCGAACGGTGGCCAAAATGGCGGCGAGAGCCTGAGCCAGAGCGTGAGCCAGAGTGGGAGCACCCCAGCCGAAGCGCCCACGCGCATGAAGCGCAAGGCGTACGAGAAGGAACTGCGCCGACTACACGGTGAGCTCGTGGCGCTCCAGGAATGGGTCAAGGCGACCGGGGCCAAGATCTGCGTCGTCTTCGAGGGTCGGGACACCGCCGGCAAGGGCGGCACCATCAAGGCGATCACCGAGCGGGTCAGCCCGCGCGTCTTTCGCGTCGTCGCCCTGCCCGCTCCCAGCGACCGCGAGCGGTCCCAGATGTTCCTCCAGCGCTATGTCCCGCACTTCCCCGCTGCGGGCGAGTTCGTCATCTTCGACCGCAGCTGGTACAACCGTGCCGGCATCGAGCGGGTCATGGGTTTTTGCACCGAGGAGGAGTCGCGGAGGTTCCTCGAAGGCGCCCCGTTCGTGGAGCAGACGATGGTCGAGTCGGGCATCATCTTGCTCAAGTACTGGCTCGAGGTCAGCCCCGACGAGCAGACGCGGCGGCTCGAGAGCCGCATGAACGATCGGCGCAAGGTCTGGAAGCTCTCGGACATGGACCTCAAGTCCTACAGCCGGTGGTGGGACTACGAACGCGCCCGCGCCGACATGTTCCGGGCTACCGACACAGCCTGGGCTCCCTGGTACGTCGCGCACACCGACGACAAGAAGCGGGGTCGGCTCAACATCATCACGCACCTGCTGAGCCAGATCCCCTACGAGCCCCTGGCGTCCGCCGACGTCCACCTGCCCGAGCGGCAGAAGGATCCGCACGACGAGCACCTGCTGCCCGGCCCGCCGCTGCGGGAGATCCCGACGCCGTTCTGAGTTTCCGGGACTGGCCGGTCCCGCCGTCTCAGCCCGCCGCCAGAACCCTGAGCCCGCATCCCGTATTGCGGTCTACTGTCGGCTGCCGCGACCGTGTGGTCGCGGACGACGAGGACCGGGGGTCAACATGTTGCAGGTCGTGGGAGCCGGGGTCGGCCGCACGGGGACGCATTCGCTCAAGGTGGCGCTCGAGCAGTTGTTGGGCGGCACCTGCCACCACATGGTCGAGGTGTTCGCCCATCCCGAAGAGACGCCGGCGTGGATCGACGCCGCCAACAACCGTCCCGTGGACTGGACGGCCATGCTGGCGGGCTACACGGCGCAGGTCGACTGGCCCGGCGCCAGCTTCTGGCCCGAACTGGCCGCGGCGAACCCCGACGCGCTGGTCCTGCTGTCGCTGCGCGACCCCGATGCCTGGTTCACCAGCTGCACCAACACGATCTTCGCCGGCATTCCCGTGCGGCTCGATGCCGGGGACGAGTGGATGGCAGCCCTGGTCAAGATGATGGGGGAGCGTTTCTGCAACCAGTTCGACGACCGCGACGCCATGATCGCCGCCTTCGAGCGCCACAACGACGCCGTCCGGGCCGGCATCCCGCCCGAGCGCCTGCTGGAGTGGAAGGCGGGCGACGGCTGGGAGCCGATCTGCGAGCGCCTGGGCCTGCCGGTGCCGAGCGAGCCCTTCCCGCGGCTGAACACCACCGACGAATTCCGGGCCATGACGGGCATGCCGCCGCTTGAGCCCTGAACCCACCACCACGCTTCAGAACACTCTTTACAGATTACTCTGAATCGAATACTATGACCGGATGCCGAGGTGGTCCCGGTCCAATCCCCTCGCCCTGGCCGTCCTGGTCAGCCTGTACGAGAAGCCCATGCACCCCTACGAGGTGGCGCAGACCCTGCGGGCCCGGGCCAAGCAGGAGAGCGTGCGCCTCAACTACGGCTCGCTCTACGCCGTGGTGGAGTCGCTCGAGAAGAAGGGCTTCATCAAGGCCACGGGCACCGTCCGCCAGGGCAAACGTCCCGAGCGGACCGTCTACGCCATCACCGACGACGGCGCCCGCGAAATGGACGACTGGCTCACCGAGCTCATCGGCACGCCGGGCAAGGAGTACCCGGCCTTCATGGCGGGGCTGTCCTTCCTCGCGGCGCTGAACCCGGACGACGCCATCGCGGCCCTCCGGCGCCGCGCCGAGGCGCTCGCCTTCAAGCTGAGCGGCATGCGCGGCACCCGCCAGGCGGCGCGCGCGCCGCCGGTCTGCCGCGCCTGTTCGACATCGAGGGCGAGTACGAGGCGGCGCAGCTCTCGGCGGAGCTCGACTTCGTCCGCGCCCTGCTGGCCGAGCTGAGCGAGGGCACCTTCGAGGGGCTCGATATGTGGCGGCTCTTCCACACCGAAGGCTTCGACGCGAAGGAGGTGGACTTCTCCTTCGAGATTCCCAAGGAATGACCTGACACGCACATGACCCGAGGCCGCGTGCGGGAACACGCGACCCCGGGCCCGTACAACCACGAGCTCGATCCACGAGGGACCTTCGCCCGGGGCAGCACCCAAAGCGTAGGCGACCTCCGTGGGCCGGGATCGGCGAACGACCCACGAAAGGACGCGTATGGACGCGCTCATCGAGGCCGACGGCCTCAGCAAGAAATTCGGCAAGGTCCGGGCGCTCAGCGAGCTGGACCTGACCCTCCCGGTCGGCCAGCCGGTGGCGATCCTCGGGCCCAACGGCGCCGGGAAGACCACCTTCATCCGCATGGTGGCGACCCTCCTCGCGCCCGACCGCGGCACGCTGCGCGTCAACGGGCGCGACGTCGTGCGCGACCCGATGGCGGTGCGGCGCATGATCGGCCTGGCCGGCCAGTCCGCCGCCGTCGAGGAGATGATGACGGGGCGGGAGAACCTCGTCATGGTGGGCCGCCTCTACGGCCAGGGCCGCGCCGAGGCGGCCGCCTCGTCCACCCGCATCCTCGAGCAGATGGATCTGGTGGAGGCGGCCGACCGCCAGGTCCGGACCTATTCGGGCGGGATGCGACGGCGGCTCGACCTCGGGGCGAGCCTCGTCGGCTCACCCCGGCTGCTCCTGCTCGACGAACCGACGACCGGCCTCGACCCCGGCAGCCGCAACGAGGTGTGGGACGCCGTGCGCGCCATGAGCGAGCACGGGACCGACATCGTGCTGACGACGCAGTATCTCGACGAGGCCGACCGCCTCGCCGCCTCCGTCGTCATCATCGACGGGGGGCGCGTCATTGCGCAGGGCACGCCCGACGAGCTCAAGTCCCGCGTCGGCGCCGACATGGTCGAACTGCACACCGTCGACATCGCGACCATGCAGCGCGCCGCCGAGGTGCTGGGCTCGCTCGGCCTGGCCGAGCCGTCCACCGACGCCGCCACGCGCCGCTGTTCGGTTGCCGCGCCGGGTGGTTCGAAGCTCCTCCCGATCGTCGTGCGCGCGCTCGACGACGCCGAGGTGCCGGTGGAAGACATCGCGCTGCGCCGGCCCACCCTCGACGAGGTCTTCCTCGCCCTGACCGGCCACACCACCAGCACACCCGCAACCACCACACCCGCAACCACCACCGACCCGGGCACCGACGGCATCACCACCACCACGACCACCACCACGACGACCACGGAGGACGCAGCATGACGATGGACCTCACCCTCGACCCGCCCCGCCAGGCCCGACCGCTCGAGCGCGCCACCAACCGGGGCGCCTCGTCACCGGTGGCGGCCGGCCAGGTGGCGGCACGCACGCTCAGGAAGTTCGTGCGCACGCCGGCGCTGCTCGTCGCCGGCACGGCGCAGGGCGTGCTGTTCCTGTTGATCTTCCGCTACGTGTTCGGCGGGGCGGTGGCGCACACGGGAAACCTGAACTACGTCGACTTCTTGGTCCCGGGCTTCGTCGTCACCGGCGTGCTCTTCCAGGGGATGAGCGCGGCCAGCGGTGTCGCCGACGATCAGGCCGGCGGGCTCTTCGACCGGCTGCGCAGCCTGCCCATCCGGCTCATCGCCATCGTCACCGGGCGCGTCGGTGCCGACTCGGCGCTGGTGGCCTGGGGCGTGCTCGTCATGACAGCGGTGGGCTTCGCGGTCGGCTTCCGGATCGGCGGCTCCACGGCGGATGCGCTGGCCGCGCTGGGGCTGACGGTCCTGTTCGGGTTCGCCTTCGTCTGGATGTTCATCGCCATGGGGCTCTTCGCGGGCAGTCCGCAGGCGGCGCAGGGACTCTCGTTCCTCGTCTTCCCGCTGAGCTTCGTCTCGTCGGCGTACGTGCCGGTGTCCACCATGCCGGGCTGGATGCAGGGCTTCGCCACCAACCAGCCCATGACACAGATGGTCAACACGGTACGGCTGCTGACCGGTGGCCCCGCGGCGCAGGAGCTCCTCGGACACTCGGTCTCGTACTATCTCGTGCCGTCGTTGCTCTGGACGGCCGGGCTGGTCATCGTGTTCGCGCCGTTGGCCGCCTGGAAGCTCAAGACGTCGTGACGGCGGCGCGCCGCGGTACCGAAGTCAGCGTCCGAGGTCACCCGGAGGTCAGCACCCGAGGTCAGCGCCCGAGGTCAGCGCCCGAGATCAGCGCCGGTCGAACTGGTCCTCGTCGGGCGGCTCACCGGTGGCGAGCACCGAGTTGATGGCGCGGCGCAGGCGCTCCTGGGCGTCGATCATCCAGTCGATGTAGAACGCGTACTCCGCCACGTCGGTGATGTCACCGTCGCTGTAGTCGGCCACGCGGAAGGCGGAGCGGTCGGGCAGCTGCTCCCACGAGAGTGGCGTGCCGTACATCGACTCGACCAGGTCCTGCTGCAGTTGGAGCACCTCGAACTGCGCCGCGCTGGCCTCGGGTGTCCCGAGGTCGACGTAGAAGTCCGAGCGCAGCCGGCCGCCGGCGGCGAAGCTCAGCCCGTAGTGCGTGCCGCGCACGGGGGAGGGGAGCGTGATGAAGTTCTGCGCCGGCAGCGTCGTCATCTGCGTCCAGCGCGGGTGGCGGGCGCGCACCTTCTCGAGCCAGCGCGACCAGTATTCGCGGTACATGGCGCCCTTGCCGCCGCCGAGCGGTCCGGCCAGCTCGGTCATGGTCCAGCCGGTCGGGTCGCGCCACCACTGGGTGCCGGCGTAGTTGCCGCCGACGCCGGTGGCCTGCTCCATGATGTGGCGCACCAGGCCCGCCGGCGTGTACGCCCCCTTGTCCACGTCCCACACCAGCGGGGCCTGCAGGTTGTTCTGCCAATGCGCCGTGCGCCGCGCCGGGTCGTTGTCGAGCCACTCCTCGAGCTGGCTGCGCAGGTCGAAGGTGAGGTCGGTGCGCGGGCTCAGCGTGAAGATCGTCCCGTCCACCACGGATTCGGTCGTCACCAGTCGCCGCACCAGGGCAGCGTCTTGCACCCGCCGCTTCGAGTCGGCCATCTCCTTGGCCAGTTGGCGCTCCGGGCTGATGGTGAACTCCTCCACCTCGCGCACGGGGTAGATCTGGCTGACCGAGATCATCGGCACGTTGCTGCTGCCGAGCTGCCCGTAAATGTAGGAGCGGAAGGCACTGATCTGGACCAGCGTGATGTCGAGCCCCATTTCGCTGAGCCACACCACGCTGGCCGTGGCGGCGGCGGAGAAGCCACTGGCCAACAACACAATGCGCGGACGCCGCAATGTCTCGTGCGAGAGGTCGGGCGCGTGGGCCTGCAGTTCGGCCAGCGCCTCGTCGGAGCTCAACGGTGTCTGGTGGCGCGACTGGAAGCGGGCGTAGTGCTCGGCCAGCGACTCGGGCAGCATGCGGCTGGCCACCGCCGCGTACTTGACGACGGGCACCTCGGTGTCGAGCGTCCGCCCGCTCTTGAGCTCGGCCACGACCAGCCGGCCGTCGGCGCCCAGGCCCAGCACCGAGATCCGATCACGCCCCGCCCCCGGCGTCGCGGGCAACCCCTCGAACTCGAACGTGATGACCTTCACGGCCGGTCCGAGGATGGCGGGGTTGGAGAGCACCCATTCCTGCAGATCGGCGCGCTGCTCCAGGCCCGCCTCTTCGAGCGAGATCTTCTGCGCCGGCATCGCGACGGATCCTGCGACCGTGAACAGCATCTCTTCCGCCATTTCTCACGACAGGGTAGGACAAACGGTCGTTTTTCCGCAGGTACCGAAAGTCACACCGCGTGTCAACGGAGCAACAAAACTGGTGGCCAGACACGTGTTCGGCGACCGGGCCGCGTCGACCGGCACGGTTGTGTCGCATGGGTCTCGACGAGCCGACGAGTCGACGAGCCGATGAGCCGACGGCGATCCGATGGTGGGCGCGCCAACACCACCGTCGTGTGGCGTGGGGCCTCCGTGGCGCGGGCGCCGCTGTCCGGCGCGCCACACGCACTCCGAATTGTCAGAAACTTGTGCGGAGCCCGCTCGCGCCCACGGCTTCGGGGTGACGAATCAGACCGGCGCGCCCGGCGCCACCAGCGGCCAGGGCCGCTCGAGCTCGACCACCCGGGCCAGTTCGAGCAACAGCTGCTCGGCGTGTCGGCGCCCGATGACCTGCATGGAGACAGGGAGCCCGTCGACCAGTCCGGCCGGGATGGCGGCGGCGGGGTGCCCCGTGGTGTTGGCCGGGATCGTCAGCGCGCCGTTGTTGCCGACGGCCGTCTCGAAGCCGTGCTCGGCGATCAGGTCCATCCCGTCGATCGTCGTCGGCATCGGCCCCTGGGCGCCGAACGCCACGTCGGGGTTGGTGGCGCAGATGACGAAGTCCACCTGCTCGAACAGCTCGGCCATCTGCACAATGATCTGGCGCCGGAACGCCTCGATGTTCTTGGCCGTGTCGACGTTGAAGTGGTTGGTGGCGATGTTGGCCGCCAGCATGATCTCGGGCGTGAGCTCCGATTCGCAGGCCGGGTAGAGGTCGCCCAGCCCGACGAGCAGGCTCGCCGCGCCGGCCAGGGCCCATTCCAGTCCGCCCCGGGGCAGGGCGATCGGCAGGTCGACCCGCTCGAGCCCGGCATCCTTGATCAACAAGGTGGCCGCCTCCTCCACACGAGCGCGCACGCCCGACGACACGATGGCCGCGCCGAGGTCGATCGAGACCGCCACCCGCCGGCCGGCCAGCTCCTGGTGCCCGAGCCCGGCCTCCCACCCGCCGACGCGGGGGAGCGAGAAGGGGTCGTACTCGTCGGCGCCGTTGCAGGCGTCGAACCAGCGGGCCGTGTCGCGCACCGAGCGCGACACGCAGCCGAGGACCGCGGTCAACGGCTCGATCTCGGTGCGCGGGCCCTTGGGGATGCGGCCGAACGTCGACTTCAGACCGAACAGCCCCGTGAAGCCGGCCGGGATCCGGATGGAGCCCCCGCCGTCGCCACCGGTGCACAGGGGGAGCAGCCCACCCGAGACCGAGGCGGCCGAGCCGCCCGACGAGCCGCCGGGTGTGCGCTCGGTGTCGTAGGGGTTGGCGGTGGCGCCGTGCAGGCGGGTGTAGGTGCAGTTGATCCCGCCGAACTCCGACGCCGTCGTCTGCCCGACCAGGACGGCCCCCGCCTGGCGCAATCGCGCCGTCATGGTGCCGTCGTACTCGGACACTCGGTCTTTGAAGACCAGCGACGCCTCGGTCTGCGGCCAACCCTTGACCGGGTCGAGCTCCTTGACCCCGATCGGCACGCCCCCGAAGGGCAGCTGCACGTCCGCTGACGCCGCGCCTTGGCGCGCCCGGTCCTCGTCGACGAAGCACACCGCGTTGAGGTTCGAGGCGGCGATGGCGGCCAGAGAGCCCTCGAGGGCCTCGGGGGGCGAAATCGTCTTGGCACGGAAGGCGTCGACGAGGGAGCAGGCGTCTCCCATCCATGGATCTGTCACGGCGTCATCACAGCACAGAGTGGCCGGACGGTCGCGGTGCGTGCGGGCGGCCCCAGCTCAGGGCCCGGACCGTCCTCGCAGCGTCGAACGGTGGCGACGTACAACCGACCACAACTCGAACCGCCGAGTGACGACCGACGGAACTACTCGGTCGTCCGCCTCCTGAAGATCCGGGCCGCCAGCGGGCAGGCAATGGCGAGGATCGCCACCGACCAGATCAGGGCCGCTTCGACGGGGTGCTGCATGGGCCAGGCCTGCACCACCGCCGACGGGTTCGGGTTGCCCCACAGGTTGCGGGTTCCGGCCACGACGGCGCTCACCGGGTTCCAGTTGGCCACTGCCTGCAGCCAGCCCGGCATGTGCTGGGTCGGCACGAAGGCGTTGGAGACGAACGTCAACGGGAACAACACGATGAAGCCGAACGATGCGGCCGACTCGGGGCTCTTCGAGTTCAAGCCGACACAGGCCGACACCCAGCCGACGGCGTAGGCGAAGAGCAGCAACAGGCCGAAGCCTCCGATGACCGAGATGGCGTTGGCGCCGGGGCGCCAGCCGACGGCGAGACCGGTGAGCGCGACAATCGCCGCGCACACCACCGAGGTCAAGAAGTCGGCCGCGGAGCGCCCGACCAGCACCGCCGAGCGCCACATGGGCAAGGTGCGGAATCGGTCGATCATGCCCTCGTGCAGGTCGGTGCTCAGGCCGACCGCCGTCCCCATGGTCGACGTCGTCAGGTTCAGCGCCAGGATGCCGGCCAACAGGAAGTCGACGTAGCTGCCACCGCCGGGAATCGGGATGGCACCGCCGAAGATGTAGACGAACAGCACGGTGAAGAGCAGCGGCTGGATCGTCACGTCGGAGAGCTGCATGGGCTCGCGCGAAATGTGCACGATGTTGCGCCGCGTCATGGCCCAGATGTCGGCCAGCAGGCCGAGCACGTGGCCGCCCGCGTGGGGCCGGTCGAACCCGGTGGCCGACGGCGTCAATGTTGCGGTCGTCATGCGCGTACTCCTTCCAGTTCGTGACGGCCTTCGCCTGACCCGACGGGACCCGACGACCCGGCCGCGCCGCCGGCCGCACCGCCGGCCGCACCGCCATCGTCCGCACTGCCCGCAGAATCGGCGCCGCCGGTGTCGGCACCGTCCTCGTCGATGTGGCCACCGGTGAGCGAGAAGAACACGTCGTCGAGCGAGGGCTGGCGTACCTCGATGTTGTCCACCAACACTCCCGCGTCGTCCAGCGCCCGCACGACGAGCGTGGCCAGGCCGGTGGACGAGTCCACGCCGGCGCTCAGGTGCCGGCCGTCGTCGCTCACCTCGACCGAACCCGCCACCAGCGGCGCCATGGCCCCGACGGCGGAGGCGTGCGGCGCGGCCAGCGTGACTTCCAGTCGGGCGCCGCGGCTCGCCTCCTTCAGCTGCTGCGGCGTGCCCTGGGCGATGACCCGCCCGTGGTCGACGACCACGATGTCGTGGGCCAGCTCGTCGGCCTCCTCGAGGTACTGCGTGGTCAACAAGACGGTGACGCCCTCGCCGAGCAGCTCGCGGATGGCCTCCCACACGCGCTGGCGCGAGGTGGGGTCGAGACCGGTCGTCGGCTCGTCGAGGAACAACACGGGCGGTCGCGTCATGAGCGAGCCGGCCAGGTCCAGCCGGCGGCGCATGCCGCCCGAGTAGCCCTTGACCACGCGGTCGGCGGCGTCGGTCAGCTCGAATTGGGCCAGCAGCTCCTTGGCCCGCGCCTTCGATGCGGACCGGCCCAGGTCCGACAATTCGCCGATCAGCACCAGGTTCTGGCGCCCGGTGAGCAGCGGGTCGAGCGTGGCGTCCTGGGCGGCGACGCCGATGTGGCGCCGCACCTCGGCCGGGTTGCGCACGACGTCGACCCCGGCCACGGTGGCCGAGCCCGAGTCGGGCCGGGCCAGGGTCGTGAGCACGCGCACTGCCGTCGTCTTGCCGGCGCCGTTCGGTCCGAGGAGGCCGAGGATCGTGCCGGCGGGGACGGCGATGTCGACGCCGGCCAGCGCCTGGGTCGAGCCGTAGCGCTTGGTCAGGCCCTCCGCCTGGATCATGAGTTCGGTAGCCATAGACATCCTTACCGGTCGTTAAGTAGAATGGTCGCCAAAGGGCATGGTAAGAGATCTACTTACCTGTCGTCAAGTAGATCTCTTCGGGTATCCTAAGGGACGAGATGGCAGCACCAACACAGAAGAACACAGAAGAAGCAGTAGCGACATGACAGACGGCGACATGACAGACAGAACAGTTATGACAGGCACAACAGAACAGACGACACCGCGGAGTGGCCGGGCGTGACGCAGACCGCCCGCGACCAGGCACGCCAGCGGGCCGAACCCGACGAGCAGGACCGGGACGAGGCGCTCGGCGAGCTCGAGTCCACCCTGGGCGAGGAGCCGGCGATCGGGCCCCTCGCCGCCGATCCGTCCCTCGCCGACGTCCCGCCCCTGACCGACGCAGCGCCCCTGGTCGACGCCAAGTCCGACACCCGCCAGCGCATTCTGAGTGTGGCGCTGGACCTCTTCACCGACCAGGGCTACGACGGCACGAGCCTGCGGCAGATCGCCGAGCAGCTGGGCGTGACCAAGGCGGCCCTGTACTACCACTTCGAATCGAAGGAAGACATCTTGATGGCGCTGCACATGCGCATCCACGACTTCGGTCGGGACGCCCTGCTGCGCATCGGGGACGAGCCGGTGACGCTGGAGCTATGGGAGGAGCTGCTCAATCAGGTCCTCGGCGAGATGCTGGCCCAGCGCAAGCTCTTCCTCATGCACGAGCGCAACCAGGCCGTGATGGAGAAGCTGCACCGCGAGGACCACGACGCCGAGCACGAGGACATCCAGAACCAGTTCCGCCGGGTGCTCGGCGACGAGCGGGTGCCGGTACGGGACCGGGTGCGCATGGCGGCGTCCTTCGGCGTCGTCTTCTCCAGCCTCTTCCTGGCCGACGACTCCTTCGACACGGCGCCGAAGGAGGAATTGGAAGAGATGCTCCGCGCCATCCTCCACGACGTCCTGGCCGGATGACGGCCCTGGGTCCGCCGGGCAAAACCCCAGCCCCGGCTGGCTACAGTGCTGCACGGTGACTGACACCCCCACCACGGAGAACTCGGGCACGGACGCCACACCGCCCGGGCACCCCTTCACGATCGCCATCGACGTGGGCGGCACGGGCCTGAAGGCCGACGTGCTCGACCGGGACGGCAACGCCATCGCCGACCGGGTGCGCGTGCCCACCAAGTACCCGATGCCGCCCGAGCAGTTGGTCGACACCCTGACCAAGCTGGTGGCCAAGCTGCCCGAGGGCGACCGCGTCTCGTGCGGGTTCCCCGGCATGGTGCGCCAGGGCCACGTGCTGAGCGCGCCGCACTTCGTGACCACGAAGGGACCGGGCTCCAAGACCGACCCGAAGTTGAAGCAGGCCTGGTCCGACTTCGACCTGGCCGGCGCGCTGGAGCAGTCGATCGGCAAGCCCACCCGCGTGGCCAACGACGCCGACGTGCAGGGCGCCGCCGTGATTCAGGGCAAGGGCTTCGAGGTCGTGATCACGCTGGGCACCGGCTTCGGTACGGCCTTCTTCATGGACGGCAACCTGATGCCGCACATGGAGTTCGCCCACCTGGAATTCCGCAAGGGTGAGACCTTCAACGAGCAGATCGGCGAGGCCGCCCGCAAGAAGGTGGGTGACGACCGCTGGAACAAGCGGGTGCGCAAGGCCATCGCCTATCTCGATGCGCTCTCCTTCTTCGACCACCTCTACATCGGCGGCGGCAACGGAGGCAGGGTCAACCGGCGCGACCTCGGCGAGGTGCTCGAGCGCATCACCGTGGTGGACAACCGGTCGGGCATTCTCGGCGGCATCAAGCTCTGGGATGCACACCACGTCGGCGTGGAAGGCGGACCGCCATGACCGCCGTCGACACCGAGCCGCTGGCCTGGGATCCGCTGAACGAGAAGTACAAGGGCGACCCGCACGCCATCTGGCGCCGCCTGCGCGACGAGCAGCCGCTCTACTACAACGAGCAGTACGACTTCTACGCCGTGAGCCGCTTCGCCGACGTCGACGCCTTCAGCCGCGATCCGAAGACATTCATCTCGTCACACGGCACGGTGATGGAGATGATCACGGCCGACCCGATCGACATGGAGATGATGATCTTCATGGACCCGCCCGAGCACACCCGCTACCGGCGCCTGGTCTCGAAGACCTTCACGCCACGGCGCATGAAGCTGCTCGAGGACGACATCCGGGCCCTCTGCGTGAGCCTGCTCGACAACCTCGTCGGCCGGAGCTCGTTCGACTACGTGCAGGACTTCGGCGCTCGTGTGCCCGCCTACGTCATTGCCGCGTTGCTCGGCGTGCCACCCGAGGACCGCGACACCGTGCGGGGGTGGATCGACGAGTCGTTCCACCTCGACCCCGAGACCGGCATGTCCAACGAGGTGTCGCAGGCAGCCATGTTCAGCTTCTTGGGCTATCTCGGTGACACGCTGACCGACCGCCAGTCCCATCCGCGCGACGACATGTTCACCGACCTGGTCAACATGGAGATCACCGAGGACGACGGCGTGGCGCGCCGGCTGACGCTCGAGCAGGCGGTCAACTTCGCCGCCCTCATCGGCAGCGCGGGCACCGAGACGGTGGCGCGCATGCTCGGCTGGGCGGCGCTGACGCTCGACGACAACCCGGAGCAGCGGGCCGAGCTGGCGGCCGACGCCAGCCTGATCCCCAACTGCGTCGAGGAGGTGCTGCGCTACGAGGCACCGTCACCGGTGCAGAGCCGCTGGTGCACGGCGGACGTCGCGGTGCACGGTGCCACGATCCCGGCCAACTCCAAGGTCGTGATGATCACGGGGTCGGCCGGACGGGACGAGCGGGCCTATCCCGACGCCGACCGCTTCGACATCCACCGCAGGTTCGACCACCACCTGTCCTTCGGGTACGGCATCCACTTCTGCCTGGGCGCGGCGTTGGCCCGGACCGAGGGTCGGATCGCGCTGGAGGAGACCTTCAAGCGCTTCCCGGAGTGGTCGGTGGAGCGGGCGGGGATGGTGCCGCTGCACACCAGCACGGTGCGGGGGTACACGAACCTGCCGATCAGCGTCTGACCTGGTCGGGCCCGTCTCGGGAGCCCGCCCAGGGGTCCGGTACACTGTCTCTCTTCACCCAGCGCTCGTAGCTCAACGGACTAGAGCATCTGACTACGGATCAGAAGGTTGGGGGTTCGAATCCCTCCGAGCGCGCAACACGTACGCCTTTCCCGCTCCTTCATGGTTCCGGGCATGAGAATGCTCACAACGCCTGTCCGTGGAAGTGGGCGACCCTCGCGGTGTCCATCAGACCAGGGCAAGTCGATTGGGTCATGAACTTCTCGAGGAGTCGGAGTTGATGGCAGAACGCAGGGATATTCGTGTGGTGCTGACCTGGGGGCCCGAGCGATGTCGAAACGGAGACTCACCCCTGTAGTGTCGGGCGCCGTGTGCGCGGCATCGGCCTCGTGGCCGCCAAGAGGAGCGCGGTAACCAATGCCGGGCATGGGTCGCTCGCTGCAGTCGGGTAGTTCGCTCGTCGTCTCGACATTCCACAGGGCGTTGCTCCACCAATTCCTGGTCGTGATGCTGGTCCTGCTGCTGTGTGGCGTGGCCTTCAACGTCGTGCGGACGGTGCAGTATCGGCGACTTCGTGCGAATGGCATGACTGCGTTCCCGACGCCGGCCGCCGCCGCTCTCCCGGAACCGACCGCCCGGCGACTGCTGCGCATCGGTTTCGGTCTTCTCTGGATCCTCGATGGCCTTCTGCAGTTGCAGTCCGCTATGCCGCTCGGGCTCCCCTCCGGCGTGATCCAACCCTCAGCAGCGAGTTCTCCCGCCTGGGTGCAGCACCTTGTGAACAGCGGCGCCACCATTTGGTCGAATCACCCCGTGCAGGCCGCGAGCGCCACCGTCTGGATTCAGCTCGGCCTCGGCGTCTGGCTCCTGGTGGCCCCTCGCGGTCGGTGGTCGAGACTCGGAGGGGCGGCCACCGTGGCGTGGGGGCTTCTCGTGTGGGTGTTCGGCGAATCCTTCGGGGGGATCTTCGGTCCGGGGCTGACCTGGCTGTTCGGAGCCCCCGGGGCCGTCCTCTTCTACTGCGCGGCGGGCGTCCTCATCGCGCTGCCCGAACGCGCGTTCTTCACGGCCCGGCTCGGGCGTATCGTCCTTCGCCTCGGTGGCGTGTTCCTCGTCGGCATGGCCATCCTGCAGGCATGGCCCGGCCGGGGCTACTGGCAAGGTGACGGCGGGACATTGACAGAAATGGTCCGCACCATGGCGCAGACCTCCCAGCCTTCGTTCCTGTCGTCGTGGTTGTCGTCGTTCGCCTCCCTCGTCAGTGCGCACGGCTGGGGAGTCAACCTGTTCGTCGTGCTGTGCCTGGCAACGGTCGGGGCCCTCTTTCTCAGCGGACGACGACGCTTGGTCCTGGCCGGGCTGACTGCCCTCATTGTGCTCAGCATCGCCGACTGGGTACTGGTGGAGGACCTTGGGATCTTCGGCGGGCTCGGCACCGATCCCAACTCCATGCTGCCGATGGCGCTGCTCTTCGTCGGGGGGTACGTGGCCATGGTCCGCATTCCCGCGCCCGTCGGAGAGCGGGCACAGGTCGAAGCAGCGACCGGCACCGTCGGACCATGGTGGGAGGGTGTGACCGTCTCCTACCTGAGCCGCTCGTTGGCTGCTGTCGTTGCGGTGGCGGTTGTCCTCATCGGGACTGCGCCAATGGCGATGGCGGCCGTCAACTCGAACGCCGATCCCATCTTGAGCGAGGCACTCGACGGCACACCCAACAACCTCAACTCTCCCGCGCCGCCGTTCACGCTGACCGACCAGAACGGAAGGACCGTCAGCCTGGCCAGCCTCCGGGGCCATGTGGTGGCTCTCACGTTCCTCGATCCGGTCTGCACATCGGACTGCCCGCTCATCGCGCAAGAGTTCCGCAGCACCGACCAGCAGCTGGCCGGTCAGGGCGACCGGGTCGACTTCATCGCGATCGTGGCCAATCCCATCTACCGGTCCGTTTCGTACACGAAAGCGTTTGACAGGCAGGAAGGTCTCACCCACCTCCACAATTGGTACTTCCTCACGGGATCGCTGCCGCAGCTCCAGCGCGCCTGGAACTCCTACGGCATTTTGGTGCAGACCATCGCCAATGGCGCCATGATCGCTCACACCGACCTTTCGTTCGTGATCGATGCCAACGGCCGGGAGCGGGACGCCCTGATCGCCGACCCCGGGCCGACGCGGTCGACTGCCTCCTCGTTCTCGTCATTGCTCCTCGGCCGGATCAACCAAGTCCTCGGTTCGTGAGGGAGGCGGCGCTCGGTGCGCCGGATAGCCGGGCCGGGCGCTCGTTCCGCTGTGCTCTGGTGATGGCGGCAATTGCTCCCGTGGTCGCGCTCTCACTCGGCGCTCCCGCGCCGGCTTCCGGCGCGACGCCAGCTCCGGCGCCCCTCGAGAGCGGCTCAGCAACGTCGGCGGGATCGTGGGTGGTCCTGCCCATGGGTCAACTCTCAGACGAGGCGAATACGTTCTGGCAGTTCCTTCATGCGCCCACCGGGTCGCAACACTGGTCCGTCGTGACACCGCCGGGAGCGGCCGACAACGGAGGGATCGTGGCGGGCGCGTCGGGCGGCTCGGTTGTCGTCGGTGTCCTGCCGAACGGGTTGCTGCGCTTCTCGCCGGTCTCTGTCAGTAGCGACGGGGGAAGCAGTTGGAACGCCGTCGCCTTTCCCGGCCCGCTGGCGGCGGAGCCGGACGCCCTGGCCTACGGAGCGTCCGGCTCCTCGTCAACCTTGGCCGTCGCCGGTGGCGGCACGCGGGTGCTGTCGTCCGGCCCCGCCATGTCGTCGTGGAAGACGCTTGTGACGGCCGCTCGGCTGCGACGGGCCGCCCCCCGCTGCGGCGTGACACGACTGAACGCCGTGACACTCCAGCCGGGCGGCGCGCCACTGGTGGCCGCATCATCGCGCGCACGGAGGGTTCGTCGGCCTCTTCGCCGACGTCGCCGGCGCGTGGAAGCCCACGGGCAGGCCGTTGCGAGGGGCGCTGCGCGGGTCGAGCACCTCGGTGATCCGACTCGAGACGGAAGGCTCGACTGTGGCGGCGTTGGTGTCCGCCTCCCGTGGCTCTCGAGGATCGCTCGTCGCCGTCTGGCACACGGTCGGTGGGGCCTGGACCGAATCGACCCCGCTCACCGTACGTGGGGGTCGGCGGGTACTGGCCACGGCGGTGGGGCCGCAGGGAGCCCTGGCCGTGCTCGTCGCCACGAGCCATGGGGACGTCGTGGACGACATTGTGCCCGGCGGCTCGTGGGCCCAGCTTCCTCGACCACCTCGAGGCGCCGTCGCTCTGGGCGCGGCCGCCATACCTGCGCTCCCCGGAACCCCGGCCTTCGACGTCTTTACGGTGAGAGGCGCCGACCTCGGCGTCTTCGCCCTGGCGCATGCCGGCACGAGCTGGGTCAACGTGCAGTCGAGCCGGGTGACGCTCGCCTACGGCTCGTCGTCCTGACCGTGCTCGGACTACCGTGGCGCCCATTCCTGCACCCGATGGAAGGGCGCCGTGAGCTACCTGCTCGACAATTGGAGCTTCGACCCCTTCGTCATCATCGCCGCCGTCACCGTCGTCCTCCACGAGCTCGGCCTGGCGAACCTGCGCAGCCACTCCGTACCCGAACGGACGCGCACGCGACGCCTTCGTTCGTTGTTCTTCTACGGCGGCCTCGCCCTGCTGTTGCTGACGCTCACGTCGCCCGTCGACTACTGGGCGGACGATTACTTCTTCGTACACATGATCGAGCACATCCTGATTGCGTTCTATGCGCCGATTCTGATCGTCGCCGGTGCTCCGTGGCTCCCTCTTCTCCACGGACTGCCGGTCCGGTTCCGGCGCTGGGTGCTGCGCGCAGTCCTACTCGGGCGCTTCTCGTCCCGACTTCGGGCCGTCGGTCGCTTCATCGTCAATCCCTGGACGGCCCTGGTGGCCTTCAACCTCGTCATGGTGCTCTGGCACGTTCCGGGCCCCTACGACGCCGCTGAGGAGAACCAATACGTCCACATCGGACTGATGCACGCCAGCCTCTTCATCACCGGGGTGCTCTTTTGGCTACAGATCATCCCCTCGTACCCCTTCCGCCTGAAAGCGTCACCTCTCTGGCAGATCGGCGCCATCATCTCCACCAACGTGGTCATGTTCGTCTTGGCCATGTCCCTCTCGCTGTTCAGCGACTCCAGCTGGTACTCGGTCTACGGCCACGTCCCGGGGGTCAGGCTCTCTCCTTTCGCCGACCAGCAGATCGGGGCGGCCATCCTCTGGATCTGCGGCGACTTCTGGGCCGTCCCGGCACTGGCGGTGACCATCCGACGGGCCATGGACAGCGAGGGAGGGTTCTCCCTTGGCGTCGACCGGCTCTTGCACCGTGGGCCTGATCCATCGCTGGAGGCTTTGCGAGCGGCGTCTCCGCAGAAGGTCACCCAGGGTTGAGCGTCCGCGACCCCTGCCGGTGCCCGCGCTGCCTGCGGCGGTTCGCAGGGACCTCGAAAATCGAGGAAGGTCCGGGCTCTGACGGCGCCTGAACCGTGTCGGCTCCCACCCGTCGACCGCGAAGATCCGCAAAGGGTAGTTGACGAAGGCAAAACGGAACTTTAACCTCCGTTGAGCAGGGGGCGCCGACGGGACTCCCATCGGTTCATCGTGGTCTCGGAGCATTCCGAGGACGGGGGTTCAGACTATGACGAGCTTGGCATGGAAGGTGACCATGACGGTCGTCGTCTTCGCGGTCTTGGCCGCGGGAGCCGTCATCCTGGTCATCAACCTCCTCGGCTCGCCCCCGACCGTTGAGTACACCGCCGACAGCTCCGGACAGGTGAACCTCAAGCTGCAGACGGTAGGGAACTACGGCTCGGGCAGTGGCGCGGCCTGGGTGTCCTACCTCGTCCAATCGCCCGACGGGCAATGGGTCCACACGACGCTGTTCCAGCTGCCCCAGCACGTGCGGGTCAACGTCACCATTTACCAGTACGACTCGGGGAGCCCGCTGCGCAATCAGCAACTCGGCCAGGTCACCGGCACCTACGGGAACGTGGCCACCCTGAACGGCAGGGCGTACCGGGTGCTCAATGCGAATATCGGAAACGGCGCCGCCCACACGTTCTCCATGCCCTCTATCGGCCTCAACGTGCCGTTGTACGGGGTGAACGACAACGCCAATCTCTGCGGTGCCGCGCCGTGCACGACCAGCTCGCCCCACAATGTGATCCGGTTCTCCTTCACCAGCCCGGGTCCCGGGCGATACCGCTGGCAGTGCTTCGTGCCGTGTGGCGGCGGCTATCTCTACGGCAACGGAGGGCCCATGTC
The DNA here is from genome assembly GCA_963782415.1 of uncultured Acidimicrobiaceae bacterium. Lineage (GTDB taxonomy): Bacteria > Actinomycetota > Acidimicrobiia > Acidimicrobiales > RAAP-2 > Bog-473. The sequence continues at coordinate 51,739 of CAWAJT010000008.1, forward strand.
GACCCTGGGTTACATGGGTGGGTTCATGAAGGTGGTGGCGTGAGCGACCCGCAGACCACCGAGCCTGCGGGAGTCACGGGAGGGGACGATTCCCCCCACTGGTGGCGTCTGATCGCCATCTGGGTGATTCTTTCGGCCATTTTGGACCCGCTCTACTACTTCCTGGCCGGTCCGCACATCCCCCCGGGCACCATGACAGACGTGGCCGCGGGAGCACAGTTCGACTTCAACGTGCTCTTCGTCATCGCACTGCCCGTCCTCTTGGGTGTGTGGATCTACATGATCTACGCCTTCGTCGTGTGGCGGGCGTCGCGCGGGGGTCCGGAGCCCACTGGGGGCCCGGCCGCACGGGGGCACTTCGGCATTCAGCTGGGATGGATCGTGATCACCTCCGTCATCGTGCTCTTCCTCGCCGGCTTCGGCACCTATGAGCTCGTGCAGCCGGGCGGAGCGGGGGGTGGCGAGGGTTCGAGCCCCATCTGGACGCCGACATCGAAGACCATCCTGCCGATCCAGGTCATCGGCCAGCAGTGGAAGTTCACCTACCGCTACCCGACCTTTGGCGGATTCGAGACCGACCAACTGGTCATTCCCAACCACACGAGCATCGAGTTCAACGTCACCTCTCTCGACGTGGTCCACAGCTTCTGGGCCTACCAGCTCGGCGTGAAGGCTGACGCCAACCCCGACTACAACAACGTGGCCTACGCCACGCCCCAGCAGCTGGGGTCCTTTACCGTGCGATGCGTCGAGCTCTGCGGAATCTGGCATGGCGCCATGTACAACTCTGGCGTCGTGGTCACCCCGCAGCATTTCGAGACCTGGGCCAAGGTCACAGAGGCCAGGCTGGCTCGGAACACCAGGCTGCTGCCGCCCTATGCCCTCACCTACACCCCTGACGCGAATGGCGCCGACGGTGGCTATTACCCGGAAAACGACCCATATTCGAAGGTTGAGCAATACGGGGCGAAGCAGCCCAAGGGAGGCCAGTGAGCGAGATGGCTATCGACACGTCGGTCAGCCACGTCGAGTTCCCCGGTGAGGAGGACACCGGCTCCCCGCCCCGACCGATCCCAGCCTGGCGCCGCTCGCCCTGGCTCCGACCTCACATCCTGTGGGCGATAGCCGGAGCCGTTATCGGGTACCTGATCGGGCACTGGCTGGGCAACGTGATCGCCAGTGGCTATGAACAGGTGCAGACAGCCCAGAACGACGTCGCCATCGTGCTCGGTCTCGTCTTGGGCGTGGTCGGGTGGTTAGCCGGCATCGGCGCATTCAACTATCCGCTGGCCAAGATCCTCGGCTACGAGATCTCGCCCTCGCCCCCGTTGAAGAGCTGGGTCCGCTATTTCCGCATGACCGAGGATCACAAAGTGGTCGGCTGGCAGTACGCCGTCGGCGTCCTCTTGTTCCTCTTCACCGGCGGTTTCCTCGCCATGATGATCCGCACCCAGTTGCTCAACCCTTCAAGCCATACCTTCGGTCCGGGAACGTACATCGCCATCGTGAGCGAGCACGGGACCATCATGATGATGATGGCCACCTCCGCGGTCGTAGGACCGCTCGGCAACTGGCTGGTCCCCCTCATGATCGGGGCCCGCCGGGTGGCCTACCCGCGCATCGAGGCCTTCTCCTTCTGGATCTTCATGGCGGGCTACCTCGTCATCGTGAGTGCGCTGCTCTTCGGCGGCTTCCCGACCGGATGGACTGGCTACGCCCCGCTGCAGACGCAGGCGGTGGGCGGAATGGATTCCTATCTGGTGGGCTTCGCCGTCATAGGGATCGGAATGATCCTGGCCGGCTTCAACCTGGCGGCGACCATTATCAATTATCGAGCTCCCGGAATGACCTGGGGTCGGGTGCCGATCTTCGTCTGGGGCATCCTGGCCACCACGGCACTGCTCACGCTGGCCACGCCGACACTCGTCGTGGCCGGTCTGTTCGGAATCCTGGACCGCACCGCCGAGACCGCCTTCTTCGTCAACGAGCACGGCGGCAGCAACTTCCTCTGGCAGAACCTGTTCTGGTTCTTCGGCCATCCCGAGGTGTACATCATGGCCCTGCCGGGCTTCGGCATCGTGATGGAGATCATGCCGGTCTTCACCCGCAAGCCCCTGTTCGCCTACAAGGTCGCTGCTGCGGGAATGCTCGGCGTCGCACTCCTCTCCTTCTTCGTCTGGCAGCACCACCTCTTCCAGAGCGGCATCAACCCCGACATGCGGCCTCTGTTCATGCTCACGACGGAGCTCATCTCGATTCCGACGGGATTTCTCTTCCTCGTCACGCTGGGGACGCTGTGGAAGGCGAAGATCCGGTTCGACACACCGATGCTCTTCTGTCTCGGGATGCTGTTCAACTTCCTGATCGGCGGCGTGACCGGGGTCTTCCTCTCAGACGTCCCCGTCAACGTCACCGTGCACGGCAGCTTCTTCGTGCTCGCCCACTTCCACTACACGATCATGGGCGGCCTCATCTTCGCCATGTTCGCCGGCTTCTACTACTGGTTCCCGAAGATCACCGGAAAGACGCTCAACCGCAAGTTGGGAAAGTGGCACTTTTGGACGTTCTTCATCTTCTTCAACGGGACCTTCTTCCCGCTGTTCCTGGTCGGGATCCTCGGCCAACCTCGGCGCGTCTTCGAATACGCGCCGAACCTGCAGACGTTGAACGACATCTCGAGTATCAGCGCCTACCTTCTGGGCGCGTCGTTCTTCTTCTTCATCATCAACTTCGTGTGGTCGATCTACCTCACGCCGCACCCTGCTCCCCCGAACCCCTGGGACTCGCTGGGCCTCGAATGGCAGACGCCGACGCCCGTCCCCTGGTTCAACTTCGAGCACATTCCGGTCATCTTGAACGACCCCTATCACTATGGTGAGCCCGACGCCGCCCCCGTGGCCGATATGGGACTGGCCATTGCTGCCGTCGGAGCTCCGGCAGGTTCGGTCGACCACGAGGAACTTGGGACCGGGGTGGAGGGCGACGGCGATCCGCGACCCCCGATCCTTTGAGGGGACAGCCATGACGCAGAATCCAGTTGACGATCAGCAGTTCGAGACGTTTCCTGATTTCAAGGAGACACCCGAGGAGATCGCCTTTGAGGTGCGCGCCCAAGAGGGGGCCCTGTGGACGGGCGGCCGCCTCCTCATCGGAATCTGGGCCTTCGCTTTCGCCGCCCTGGGGTTCGCCTACTTCTACCTGCGCTCGGCCAATGACGAGGACCTCTGGCGCCCCCATGGCATCACGGCGCCGACAGCCATCGGCGCCGCTATCTTCGCCATCACCGTGGCCTGCGCCTTCCTGATCCAGTTCGGCTATCGGCGCTTCAGCAATGTCCAGACGCTGGATTGGCAGGTGGCGGGTTGGACGGCGGTCCTCGGGGGCCTCCTCGTGATCGGCTTGCAGATCTACCAGCTGACCCAGCTGCCCTTCTTCCCGGGATCGAGCGGCTACGCCTCGTGCTTCATAGCTTGGGCCGCCATGAACATCGCGCTCGTGCTGGCCGGGACGTACTGGATCGAGACCATCCTGGCCAGGGAGATCCGGCTTCGGCGGGCGCTCGCTCAAGATGGCGGGGCCCCGGACTCGACGCTCCCGGTGGCCCGCCTCCTGCGGGTCAACCTGAACGGTTGCACCTACTTCTGGGGGTTCATCGCCGCGGTGGCCACCCTGTTTTGGGTACTGTTCTACGTAATCTAAAAGCCTGGAGAGTGAGCGCATGCCGCTGTTTTCGGACATAGCCAGCACCCAGGCGTTGACGTTCGCCATCCCGCTCGGGACCCTGTTCGTCGTGTTGCTCTGGGGATTCTTCCAACGGCGATCGACCCAGTGAGCGACGGGGCCTCCGACGGGCGGCCCCCTGCGTTTCCCCCAACCTTGCGTCGCGCGTCCTTGGCGGCCGCGTTCATCGCGCTGATCGTTGCACTGGTGCCTCCTCTTTCGGGTGCCGCAGGCCGGATCGAGTACGCCCAGGCCCTCCAGTTCTCCCTCCTGGCTGTGGTCGTCCCGGCGCTGGCCACGGCGGGCGCACCGTGGCGACGGCTGCGCCTGGCGGGCCGCAATTCGGCGGACCAGCCTCTTCGAGGGGTCGAGCTGCTGGCTCAAGGCCGGCTCCGTCACCGCGAGCTGCCTCGCGCGCTCGTCTTCATCGCCGTCGACGTCGCCGCCATCATCGCCTGGCACACACCGGTGGCCGTGGCGGCGGCCGCGCACCATGTCTGGCTCGTGCCGGTAGAGGCGGTCACGCTCCTGGTCTTCGGAGTCGGCCTGTGGCTCGAGCTCGTCCAGTCGCCACCGTTGGCGCCCCGTTCGGGTCACCTCCGGCGAGCCGTCCTCGCTGCTCTCGCAATGTGGTCGCTCTGGATCCTCGCCTACGTCGCCGGCATGTCGATGCACGACTTCTATGCCAACTTCCACCATGCCCCCGGGGGGCTCAGCGCAGCCGCCGACCAGCAGATCGCCTCGGCGGTGCTGTGGCTCGTCTCAGCCGTGACGTTCGTGCCCGTGATCTTCTGGAACGCCCTCATGTGGCTGAAGACCGAGGATGACCCCGACACCGAGCTCATTGCCCTCCTTCGGGCAGAACACCGTCGCGGCACGCCCCCGCTGGCGGGGGGTGGCGACGGGGCGATGCCGGCTCGGTGACGCCGGCGTCATCCCCCCGAGCTCGGGCCGATTGCCGGCATGTCGACGGGCTGAAGGCGCGGTCTGGAGGGCCCGGTCCGCCGCCCGCTCCTGTGCGATCGCCTTGGCCCGATCCGCGTCGAGACCTGCTTGTGACTTGGTGAGGTCGGCCCGGACCGAAGGATCATTGGGATTGCCCATCAGAGTCGCGACGTCCTCGATCACCTGTAGGGCGTCCGACGTCGACCAGAGGAGTGCCGAAGCCGCCATCTGCCTCAGATGCTTGCCGGCGGCCGTCCCGGGTATCTCGATATTGGCCAGATCGAAGATGCTCTCGTTGGTCAGGGAGCACGCAGTCTGGTCGTCGCTCAGCAGTCCAGGGGTGGGCGCGCGATCAGCCGCCGTGAGCTTGTGCGCACTTTGGAGAGTCCAGATCCCCACCGCCTGATGGACGGCCAAGGCGCACGAGGAAAGGTCGGCGTTGACCTCGGTCATGACGCTCCGCTCGGCGCTGACATCGCTTGCCCGCGACGTGCCCGTGGGCAGATCGGTCAACACCGTAATCACGAGGATGGCCAGGACGAGGATCCCGATGCTCAATCCACGCCGGCGCTGCCACACGGGTACCTTGACGACCCCGTTCCCATCTCCTTCTTGAGCGGAGAGGCGGGTCAGTGGGGCCGTCACTGGCCCACCAGCTTCTCGGCGTAGGTGGCCATGCCCTGGCCCCACCGACTGATGCTGGCGGCGGGGAGGCTGAAGGTGCCGGTCGCACTCTCGTCCGCAAATGGTGTGGCGCGGTACCGCAGGCGGCCTCGCTGGTCGATGAAATAGATGACGTCGTTATGGGCTTCCAGTCCGGCCTTGGCCTCCAAGGAAATCGATACCCCGTAGGCCTTCCAGACCGCATTGAGCGTGGATAACGGCCCCGTGAGCATGTGCCAGTTGGCGAGTGCGCCGAGACCGGTGCGCGTCAGGACCGGTGCCTCTGCCGATTGGGCCAGGGCCGCCGGATCGGTGTTCACGGTCAGGAACTCGACCTGCGACGCCGCCGGCCCGAGGTCCGCATCTGCTTGTCTGATCTCCGACGCTAAGACCGGGCAGATGTCATTGCAGCTGGCGTCGAAGAAGGTCAGAACGACAACCCGGGCCGGCTGCACCGGCAGCGAGGCCGGCTCACCCGTCTGTGAGGTGAGCGTGAAGTCGGGCGCCGCCGGAGCCGAATGCAAGGTGTCGATCCCCATGAAGGCGGCTAGCGGTGCATTCAGCGACCTGTCGTTGGCAGGGATCGGCGTCGGAGCGGGCGTCTCTCGTACCGTCGTGGTGGGTGTGGGCGTCGTCGTGGGCGTGGGATTCAGTCCGGCAGCCGAGAACAGGTGCTCACCCAGGAGCCCACCGAGACTCAGCACCAAGACGACCCCGAGTGCCCAGAAGACGAAGTTGGCCGGGATGCCGGGCGCTCCTTCCGCCAGTGCCGCCGAGCGGTCGAGCGCCGGTCCTTCTCCCTGCGTCGCTCCAGTGGACGTTCCTGCTGCGTCGCTGGGAGCTGCCTCGTTGCGCGCCGGCTGGACACGGGATGCCCCCTCGGTCTCGAGAGGGCCGCTCACCGCCGCCCCTCGAGGCGGGCCACCCAGCGATTCAGTGAGGCAACCGACTGCGGACCCAGGGCCGCACCGACCACCTGGCCCTGCGCGTCGAGGAAGTAGGTCAACGGAAGTGCCTGCACGAGGTAGGCGGAGCTGACCTTGGCGGTGGCATCGACCGCGACCGGGTAGGTCGCACGTGCGGCGGCCAACAGGCGCTCCGCTGCCGCGTCAGAGGTCTCGTTTGCATCCACGCCGACCACCGCCACTCGGCCGTTGCTCGCCTTGGCGACGGAGGCGACGGCAGCGAGCTCCCGTCGGCAGTTCGGGCACCAGGACGCGAAGAAGTTGACCATGACGGGCGTTCCCTGGAACGCGGCAAGTGTCACCGGAGCCCCGCCGTTCAGGGCGGGAAGGGTGAAGGGGGGGGCGACCGTTCCACTCTTGAGCAGGGATGGTGGACGGGACTCGAGCCTCGCACTGCTGGCGGGCTTTCCGTGGGGCTGGCCTCGGACAACCACGAACACGACGAAAGCCACCAGACAGGCGCCGGCGACGAGCGCCACCCACTTGAAGACTCGATCCGACCGGCCCCCGTCGTCTTCGGCTCTGCCCGGGCCCGTGGTGAGACCATCTTCCATGATGGGTTGCGGCAACCCCCCCGAGTTCATCCCCAGCAGGCTAATCACGGGCCACCGGCAAGAGCGGTCGAGGACTGACCCCACGCCGCCAAAATGACTCCCGCCGCGGACGGGCCACCCTGGGTCACCATTCCGCTTGGCGCCGCACCGGGTCGACCTCTTCGCGCTTCTTCCGGCGGGCCTCCCGTGCCTGAGCGCTCTCGTGGATGAGATGCCACCACGCGGCGATGGCGATCCCGGCGAGGATGGGCCATTCGAACGTGTAGAACCAGCTCAACCCGTTGCCGCTCAGCGCCCGCCGGGCCTGCCAGGCTGTCGCCAACCCGCAGCCTGCCACGACAAGCAAACACTCCCCGTGCAGCAGCAGGGCCCGTGGGGAGAACCAGCGGTGCATCACGAAGCGCATCGTATGGCCGCCGAGGCCGACCGAGCGTGCCCCCGGGCAGGAACCCACCGTGGCGGACAACGAGGCCATCTCATCCGGTTCCCCCTAAGGCCGCTCGAGGGAGAGCCCAGCCGAGGAGCCATCATCGGCTGGGACCTCCGCAGCCCCAAGTCGTCAGGCGGCCTCAAAGTCGTGAGTAGGTGTCGGCCTCGGACTCGTAGATGGCCATGGTCTCTGGGCTCACCGATGGTCGCGTGGCCTCGACCGCGCTCAGGCAGTCGGCGGCACTGAGCTCGGCTGCACCGCCGTCGAGCGCGCGGTCGAAGGCCAACTGGGCAGCCCTCTGGGCGGCGAGAGCGAAGTCGGCAGGCGTAAAACCCTCCGTTGACTGTGCCACCGTGTCCGGTTCGCACAGTGGCAAGAACTCAGCGGCGAGCTCGCCCCGCCCGGACCGGTCCGGAGCACCAACAGGGATGATGAGGTCAAACCGCCCCGGTCGAAGCATTGCCGGATCGATGGTCGCAATGGAATTCGTCGCCATCACCATAAGCCGACCGGGACGATCACGGAAGGCTGGAAGGGCTTTCAATAGTTCGTTGACGATGGGCTGATTGTCCGGTCGTTGTGCACGAGCCGACGCGATCTCGTCGGCTTCGTCGATAAAGCAGACCAGGTGCTCGACACCTTGCAGTTCGAGCAGCGACTGGCGTAACGATGCTGCGCCGACCGCACCTTGCCCGAGAAGTGAGGGATGTAGCTCGACGAAGGCCCAAGAGAGCCGGGAAGCAATGGCGCGCACGAAGGTCGTCTTGCCAGTGCCCGGAGGTCCGAAGAGCATCACGGTGGTCGGTTCGCGCAATCCCGACCTTGAGGCCAGGTCCGGGTGAAGCAATGGTGCGACAATGCGCCGCTCGAGGAGCTGCTTGGTCGCGGAGAAACCCTTCATCGCGCCCCACAGCCCGGCCACGGGGAAATGGCCACCATACTTTTCCACGACGGCGAGCTCTTCAGGCACCATCGATGCATCGCGGGTGTACAACCGCAGCCCGTCGGTGCGAACAAATCCCTGATTGGCGAACGCGAGCTCGGCCACCTGGTCCGGACTCACGAGCGCCAAGAGCCGATAGGCGCCGGCATGAATGACCTGCTGGTCCAGCTCGCGGAGGATTGCCGAACCGACGCCCCTGTTGCGCCAATCCGGGTGCAGTGCCAGCGCCAAGAGGTGAGCGTCCCGACCGGCGGCGCGAGCCACGGCGGCGCCGATCAAGGTCCGCCCTTCCCCTCCGGAGCTGATGGCAACGACGGCAGGCTGTCGTTCGGTGAGCGCCTCAACGACGTCGGCTCGACCGTAGGGCACCGCGGTCGACAGTCCCGCCAGGTCGATGAGGTGGACGATCTCCTCCAAGGGTGCCACCGGATCCCGGTGGTCCAGTGAGAACACCCGCCAGCCGTCGGTCACACCCCCATTGTGCCGCCATTCGACCAGACGCGCCGAGATCGGCATCCCACGAGGGATTCCCGTGGATACCTGGACAACCGTCGACATGCGCGCTTCATGGGGATCGTCGCGCCGCCGGACAATCGGCACCGGTCAACCCATGCCGGCCGCCGCCGATCGACCTCGTCACACGGCGGTGTCTCGAGGCAGCAGTGGCGCAGAGAGGTGCGCCTCGCCGGGGAATCCGGCATGTCAACAGGACCATGAACCCCGCTGCCCGGGCGTGTAGCAACCGTAAAGCGGGGAAGAGTACGCGCACAATATGCACCCAATGCACGCAATGCACGCAGGGCGATGCTCACAGGACTCAGCCAGGTAACTCCCACTATGACGCCAGGTTCAGTTGAGAGAGTGTCCGGCAACGCACACCAACCTGAAAGGAGGTGACGGGCGCAGAGGCCCGCATCCCAATGACTGTCTTCTACTTGTTGATTCCACTGTTCGCCGTGGCGGTCGCGGTCGCCGTTCTTCCCGTCCTGTACGGAACCTTGAAGCATCAGAACTGGGAAAATCGCGAGGCCGCTCTCACGGAGCAACAGCAGACCCAGATAGCCGACAGCGACCGCGATCAGCCCGCGCCAACTCGGGAGTCTCGCGTGCATGTCGCACTCCACGACGCACACGCCGAGGCGGTCGCCCTGCTTCGACGCGTCGAACACCTCACGGAGCAACTCGAAACCGAATCAGAGCGGTCAGGGGTACTTCAGCAATCCTGATCGGCTGAGGGCGTTCTCGAAGGTCCGATCACAAATGGACCGTTCCTTCTCAGAACACTCTGAGCGCCTCCCGGTCCACGGGTGCCGTAGATTCGCGACCCGATAGGTGCATCCTCTCGATCGACGTCAAGGCGTGGTTGATGCACATCTCCGTTCCTTTCGCCATACAGAATCCGTCATCGTTGATGGCAGCGTCTGTCCGACGTAGGGGAGTGCAATTCCCGCGCAGGCCAGCCGGCCCCTCCACCCTGGCGCTTGGCCGCGCGCTACCTCACGTCAGACGAACCGGAGGCACGATGCAGGGGCTTTCGCCGTGTCGTCAGGCCGTGTCGTCAGGCCGGGTCGTCAGGCCGTGTCGTCAGGCCGGGTCGTCAGGCCGGGTCGTCAGGCCGTGTCGTCAGGCCGTGTCGTCAGGAGGTCCGGGAATGCTCGGAGGACAGGTGTGCCGCCCCGGCCGCCTCGGCCTCGGACCGAGTCTCGAAATGACCGAGTAGGTCGTGGCGTGCGTCAGTGCAGCGGGCCGTCCACTGCATGATGGACGGATCCTCCTCGGTGGGAATCTCACCAATGATGATCACGGCCTTTGCCGAGGAGTCTTCGGCTGCCTCACCAGTTTCACCAGCCGAGAACGTCTCGCTGTGCTCAGGACTCATCGTCTCGATCCGATCTTCCTGTCGGGTGTGGGATCCGATATCTACCCTGCGCATGTGCGTTGCAAACGGCGGTGATCCCCCTGCGTTGCCGATGAATGGTTCTTGTCGGCCATACCGGGGTAGCTGCTCACCGTGAGCGTCATCATCGGGACCTCTGGTTGGCAGTATGCCGACTGGCGGGGGCGCTTCTATCCCCGCCGCGTGGCTCAGAGGGAGTGGCTCTCGTTCTATTCGGACCGCTTTCAGTCAGTGGAGGTCAACAACGTCTTCTATCGCCTCCCGGAGAAGGAGACGTTCGAACGCTGGGCTGCGGCAACGCCCGAAGACTTTGTCTTCAGCCTCAAAGCAAGTCGCTACCTCACCCACGTGCTCCGCCTGAGCAAGCCCTCGGAGCCCGTGCGACGGCTGCTCGACCGCTCGAGTGGGCTGGGTCACAAGGTGGGCCCGATTCTTCTCCAGCTTCCGGCCACTCTGCGTGCGGAACCGGCACGCCTGGCGTCCTGCCTCAAGGCTTTTCCGTCGAATGTCCGGGTGGCCTTTGAGCCGCGCCACGAATCCTGGTTCACGGACGAAATCGCGGACATCCTGACGCAACATGGGGCGGCGTTTTGCCTCAGCGACACGCCGCGCCGAAAATCTCCGCTCTGGCGCACGACGGATTGGGGGTATCTCCGGCTGCACGAAGGCCGAGCCCATCCCGCCCCCTGCTATGGCCGCGTCGCCCTCAAGCGCTGGGCCGAACGCCTTGCGGACCTGTGGGAGCCGAGCGAGGACGTGTACGTCTATTTCAACAACGATCATGGAGGCTGCGCCGTGCGCGACGCTCACCGCTTCGCTCTAAGTACGGAGCACGTGGGATTGCGCCCGACGCGTGTGCCCACGAGCAGGGAAGCGACGCTGCGAATGGAGCACCCAACGACGTGAGCGGCTCTGAAGCGTCGGGTGTGGCGCGGCCGTCTCAGGTCGTGATGAGGGACGCCACCGGACTGGTGAAGAGCTGAGCCAGGAGTTCGGCGACATCCCGGTAGACCTGGATCGAGCCCGCTTCGCTGAGTTCATGTCGGCTGAAGCCGCCTGTTTCGACCGTGATGCAGGCGACTCCCGCCGCTCGGGCGGCCCGGACGTCCCACACGCTGTCACCCACCGCAAGCGCCCGCTGGGGATCGATCGAGTTCTGCTCCATGGCGGCGAGGAACACGTCTGGGTCCGGCTTGGAGCGTTCGACTTGATCCGCGGTGGTGTGCCCGTCGATCGCCGTGTCTGCTCCTAGCTTTTCGCGCAGCTGATCAAGCTCATCCGTCGGGGCGGACGTCGCGAGCACGACGGCCAGACCCAGGTCATGGATTCGGCGGAGCACCTCGCCAGCTCCAGGAAACGGCTTCACCTCCTTGACGAGTTCTTGGTAGTGCCGCGGACGTGCAGCGCGAGCGTCGGGGCTGTCGTGTCCCAGGAGTTCCTCTACCAACTGATCGCCACCCATCCCGATAAGCCGATGAATCGCATTCATCGGCGCCCACTCCCCGGCGTCATGAAGGGCCCGGGACCAGGCCAGGCAGTGAAGATAATTGCTGTCCATCAGTGTGCCGTCCACGTCGAACAGCACACCCGGACGGAGTCCCTCGGTCACGATGGTCTATCCACGGGAATCACGGCCAGTGTCATCGAGCCAAAGAGCTCGATTTCGAGAAGCCTTCTCCGTGTGAGAGTTCAGTCCGCTTCGCCGCCATGGAGCTCGAGTACCCGGTTTCGTTTCCGCCGACACTTTCGCCGGCACGTTGCTCATTGGTCGCACCCGGCGGCGATGAAGGCCTCGCGAGCCCACTCCCGTCTCGGCGACGGGGTAGACCCTTCGCACGCTGCAATCCCGTACCACGAGAGGCGAGGCAGTGCCGGGGCGAATCCACTGGTGCGGCGTGCATATCCGTGCCTCCCGGGTATAGAGACCGCCGATGACGTCGATCGGCTACACGATGCTGTGCGAGCAGGCCGGTCCCAAGGAGCTGGTCCGCCACGTCCAGCTGGCCGAAGAGGCCGGCTTCGAGTTCGCGGTGATCTCCGACCACTACTTTCCCTGGGTCGATGCCATGGGACACGCTCCCTACGCCTGGTCGGTGCTCGGCGCGGCCGCCCAGGTCACCTCCCGTATTGAGCTCATGACCTACGTGACCTGCCCCATCAAGCGCTATCACCCGGCCGTCGTCGCCCAGAAGGCGGCGACCGTCGGCCTTCTCTCCGACGGAAGGTTCACCCTCGGCCTCGGCGCCGGCGAGAACCTCAACGAGCACGTCACCGGTGGGGGATGGCCCCCGGTCAACGTGCGCCATCAGATGCTCGACGAAGCCGTTGACATCATTCGAGACCTCTGGCAAGGCGGTTACGTCAGCTATGACGGTCGCCACTTCCAGGTTGATTCCGCCAAGGTCTGGGATCTGCCGGAGCAGCCGCTCAAGCTGGGCGTCGCCGCCTCCGGCGCTCAATCGGGCGAGCTGGCCGGGCGGAAGGCGGACCTGTTGATCGCGGTCGAACCCCGATCGGAGATCGTCGATGCCTTCGACGCCCGCCGGCGGTCATGACAAGCCCCGGGTCGGACAGCTCCCGGTCAGCTTCGACACCGATCGCGACGCCGCAGTCAAGCGTGCCCTGGAACTGTTCGGCTGGTTCGGGGGTGGGTGGAAAGTGAATGCGGAGCTTCCCAGCACCGCCGCCTTTGCCTCGGCGTCGAGTGCTGTGCGCACCGAGGACATCGCCGAGGCCATTGTCTGCGGTGACTCGGTCGACGCGGTCGTGTCAGCGGTGAATGAGTTTGCCCAAGCCGGTTTCACTCACGTCGCACTGTGCCAAATCGGCGGCAACCATCAATCCGAGTTCATCGAATGGTGGAAGGAGTCTCTTGGGCCTGCGCTGAAATCCTGACACCGTTCAACCGAACCAATCACAGCCGCCGGAGCCGCCCACTCCGAGTGCGCTGGCCCAGCGGTCGAAGAGTCCCACAGGTCATGTCGTCCCGGCCGGGTCGGGATTCGCGACCGCACGTCTCGACGGTGGAGAGAAGCCGGCGTCACTCGGTGATGCCGAAGCGTTCCAATCCGTACACGTTGATGGCATTGCCCCGGACGAGTTGGTAGACCTCGGGCCCGTCGAGGCCGGCCTTGGAGGACAGCTCCCAGGCCCGGCGGCGCGAGTCCGGCCACGAGCCGTTGGAGTGCGGGAAATCGCACTCGAAGAGAATGTGCTCCATCCCGACCTCCTCCCGGCTGCGCAAGCCGTGGAGGTCGTCGAAGATGCAGCCGAAGACTCGGCCGCGCAGATAGGTCGATGGGGGATTCGGCAAGTCGACGTCGCCGACCGACTCGTGCCAGACGCCGTCCATGCGTTCGTACTGGAAGGGCATCCAGCCGACCTGGCTCTCGGCGTAGGCGAGCTTCAAGGACGGAAAGCGCTCGAGTGTGCGGCTGTAGACCCAGTCGCAGACCGACCCCTGTGCGTTGTGGGCGTTGAGCGACATGGACACCGCCAGAGGGGCGTCGGGGGACGTGGTCGGCATCGACGAAGAAGATCCGATGTGCATCGAGATCGTGGTGTCCGTTTCCTCGCAGGCTGACCAGAGCACGTCCCAATCACCCGTGTAGAGCGAGGCAAATCCGAGTTTGGCCGGGTTTTCGCTGAAGGCGATGGCATGGCTGCCCTTGGCGGCACAGCGCCGCACCTCGACGGCGGCGGCCTCGGGGTCCCAGAGCGGAATGAGGGTGAGGGGGATCAGGCGTCCTCGTCCCGCTCCGCCGCACCATTCGTCGATCATCCAGTCGTTGTAGATCTGCAGGCAGAGCAGCGCGAGCGCCTTGTCGGGCCGTTCGGCGAAGCCCTGGCCGGCGAAGCGCGGGAACGTGTTCGGGTAGTTGATCCCGACCTGCTGATGGTTGGCGGTCATGTCGAGCAGCCGGGCCGCCTGGTCGTAGGCGCCAGGTCGGAAGTCCTCGTAGATGGCGGGCAGGTTCTGGTGCCACTCGAGCGGCATGCCACCGGATGCGTGGAGGCGGTTGGTGCCCATGACGAGGTCGTCGAAGGCCCAGACATCGGTCCACGTGCCGTCGGCGACGCCGCGCTCCATCGTCAGCGTGCCGCCCTTGAAGACGCTCTTCGTCTTCTCTCGGACGCAGCGCGGCCCTCGCGCGCGCACCGAGGCGGGGAGCTCGCGCTGCCACAGATCGCGCGGCTCGAGGATGTGGTCGTCGACCGAGATGATGAGGGGGAAGTCCTCCTCGGCGGGTGTCACGCAAGCAGTCGAGGCGGTCGAGGTGGTTGTGCCGGTCATGGGGTGGCTCCAGGTGGGCGGGTCTGCGCACCGCGCAGATCGTCTGCGCGGGTTTCGCTTTTGCAAAGCTACCGGTGCGACGTAACCTCACCCCCCATGGCCGAGGCTGTGCCACCCCCCTCTCCGAGAGTCGAGGGCCTCGAGGCGACCTTCCGCCACCTCGATGATCCCGAGGTGCCCTGGCAGGCGATCAAGGCCCAGCGCAACGCGGACGGCACGGTGGCCCGGGTGTGGGAGAAGTGGCTGGCCTTCTCGCCCGACCCCCAGTACCTGACGATCTACGCCCGTTACGACCCGGGCATGGTGGTGCGCCGGCACGGGCACTTCTCGCCGCACGTCGTCTTCGTGCTGGAAGGCGAGGTGAGCTTCGACGGTCGCCGCTGCCCGGCGGGGACGCACATCGAGCTGCCGCTCGGGGCCGCGTTCGGCCCGCTGGTGGCCGGGCCGAACGGCGCGGTCATGTTCGAGGTGATGATGGGGGACCCGCGCAGCTGGGGAGACGAACCTGAAGCCTTCGAGGCGGCGCTGGCGGCGCAAGGCGCCGAGGCGTTGCCGGACCCGCCGCTCGAGTTCCCCGGCTGGCTGGAGGACCTGCGCGCGCACTGGGCGGGCGCCGGAGCTGAGCAGGCAGGCGACGAGTGAGAGTTCGCGCGTGACGCGGAACCGATTCGCCGGAGAACCGTTCGACGACGGCGACGAGGCCATCGCCGTCGCCCTCGCCGACGTCAGCGTCCCGGCTCTGCTGTGCTCGCTGGTCCACATGACCGGGGACCCCTCGTGGGTCCGCGGCGAGATCCAGCCCAATGTGGGCATGTCACTCGACATCCAAGGCGGCATGTCCGAAGAGGACATGGCCGAGGTGCGCCGCCGTGCCCTTCCCGCCATCGGCGCCTATCGCGATGGTGGGTGCGTTCCCGTTGAGCTTTCCCGGGACGTGCTGCTCGAGATGATGAGCTTCCTCGGCCGACGCCCGGTGGACGATCCGCTGGCCGGCCTCCTCTTCGACGACCTGCAGTTCGAGGGTGTGGACAGCGGGGCGATCGCGTGGGGTGACGAGGTTGCCGAGCGCTCCAAGACCGAGGCACCGGTCGTGGTCATCGGCTGCGGCATGGGCGGGATCCTGGCCGGTATCCGCCTCAAGCAGGCGGGGCTGCCCTTCACCATCGTCGACAAGAACAAAGGGCCCGGAGGTACCTGGTGGGAGAACCGGTACCCCGGGGCCAGAGTCGATGTCGGCAGCCACCAGTACTGCTTCTCCTTCGAGCCGGCCGAGCAGTGGAGCGAGTACTACTGCCAGCAGCCGGAGCTCTGCGCCTACTTCGGCTCCATCGTCGAGAAGTTCGATCTGCTGCCGCACTGCCGCTTCGAGACCGCCGTGACCGAGCTGACCTGGCACGAGGACGAGGCCATGTGGCACGTGGGCGCACACGATGTGCACGGCGCCCAGAGCACGCTTCGGGCGCGCTTCGTCGTCAGTGCGGTGGGCTCGCTGAATCTACCGCGACTGCCGGACATTCCGGGCATGGACACCTTCGCCGGGCCGTCGTTCCACTCGGCGCGCTGGCCCGAGGACCTGGGGATCCGGGGCGTGCGGTTCGCGCTCGTGGGCGCCGGCGCCAGCGGGTTCCAGATCGCCCCGGCCATCGCCGACGAGGTGGAGCAGCTCACGATCTTCCAGCGCACCGCGCAGTGGATCCTCCCCAACCGGCTGTACCACACGCCCGTGCCGGCGGGGGATGCCTGGGCCCTGCGGCACCTGCCTTTCTACGGGCGGTGGTATCGCTTCGTCATGACCTTCGCCGGTATCGCGGCGGGGATGGAGATGTACCGCATCGATCCGGCGCACGAGGACCCCACGCACCAGTCGATCAACACGCTCAACGCAAGACGGGCCAAAGGATTGCTGGCCTCCATGCAGTCGATCGTGGGCGACGATCCCGAGTTGCTCGCACGGGTCGTGCCCGACTACCCGGCCACGGGCAAGCGGATTCTGCAGGACGACGGCACCTGGCTGCGGACCCTGCAGCGGCCCGACGTGGAGCTGGTGCGGACGGGTATCGAGCGGGTGGTCGCCGACGGCCTCGTCACGACGGACGGGCGGCACTATCCGGCCGACGTCATCTGCTACGCCACGGGGTTCCGCCACAACGAGTTCCTGGGGTCCATGCGGGTGATCGGCCGCAACGGCGTCTCGCTGCACGACCAGTGGGGTGAGGAGCCCACGGCCTACCTCGGCATGACGATGCCGAACTTCCCCAATCTGTTCTGCATCTACGGGCCGGGAACGAACCTGGCTTTCGGCGCCAGCCTCTTCTACCACGCCGAGTTCCAGGTCCACTACGCCCTGGAGGCCATGCACGAGACGCTGGCGTCGGGCGCGCAGTGGTGCGAGGTGCGGCCCGAGGCACACGATGACTACGCCGAGCGCTATCGGGACGAGATCGGCCAGCTGGTGTGGTCGCATCCCTCCATCACGCACAGCCACTACAAGAACCGCGACGGCAAGGTCTTCACGCTGTCACCGTGGCCACTCGACCAGTACTGGGCCTGGACCCGCCACGTCGAGCGCGATCACTACCGCTTCGGTAGCGGGTGAGTGCAGGTTCGCGGCTACACCTTCTTGGCGAGCGGGATGTCGTAGAGGGCGGACCAGTTCGCACTGACGATCTTCGCCTTGCTCTCGTCGGTGAGCGGCAGCTTGTCGAACGAGTCGACCGCGTGGGGATACTTCGAGTCCCCGTGTGGGTAGTCGGTGGAGAAGATGAGCTTGTCGTCGCCGAAGGTGTCGACGAAGTGCGGCACCGTCATCTCGTCCGCTTCCACGGAGACCCAGCAGTTCCGCTTGAAGTACTCCGAGGGCGGCATGGTGAGCTCCGGTGCCTCATACCAGCCCGTCCACTCCCAGTGCTCGTCGAGCCGGTACATGAACCAGGGTGCCCACGAGCAGTTGCCTTCGAGCAGGGCCACCTTGAGATCCGGGAAGCGCTCGAGGACGCCGCCACCGCACAGGCACGCCGTCACGAACTGGATGCCGAGCGGTTGGCTGAACGTGTGCCACAGCATCAGCCGGTCGAGGACCTCCAGCCCGAAGTCCGGCGTCAGGTAGGTCTGGCCGCCCCCGTGGAACGACAGCGGCACGCCGAGGCGCTCGATCTCGGCCCACAGCGGGTCGTAGGCGCGGTGGTACCAAGGCCGGCGGTTCACCGCGGCCGGCGGCAGGAAGATCGACTTGAAGCCCAGCTCCTCCACGCAGCGGCGCGCCTCGGCCACGGCGCCGTCGACGTCGTGCGCCGCCACCATGCCGGCGCCGTACATGCGATCCGGCGCGTGGTCGCAGAAGTCACGCAACCAGTCGTTGTAGGCGCGGGCGATCGCCGTGGCGAACTCGGGCTCGAGCCCGTCGGCGCCGATCTGCTCGGTCGAGTCGAGCCCGAGGACGAAGAGTCCGCGGGAGGGAAAGAGGACGGCCAGGTCGAGGCCCTCGGCGTCCATGGCGTCGACCTGTGACTGCGCGTCCCAGCCCCGGGCCTCGGACTCGGCGTAGGCGTTGTCGTGGTGCTCCTGCCAGCCGGTCTTGCGGCCCTCGACGCGCACGGGCCGGGTCGGTCCCATGCGCAGCAGCACGTGATTCTTGACCCGCACCCGCATGTCGCGCTGGATCTCGGACAGCCCGCGGGGCGCGGCGTGGGCGTAGGCCGGGTCGATGTAGCGCTCCCACAGGTCGGGCGGCTCCATGACGTGGAGGTCGCTGTCGCAGATGACGTGGTCTCGCAGCCCCATGAGGTGCACCCCCCTGTTTCCTGACACTCGAGTCAGGGATGACTATACGCTCTCGACTCGAGGGCGCTCTGAGGCGTCCGGACCACGATGTGGAGTCTCCGAGGAGGGACGATGGCCATCGGCGTGATCGGGTTGGGCAACATCGGGCGGGGCATTGCGACCAACCTCGTCGCTGACGGCAGCGACGTGGTCGTCTACGACGTCGACGCGGCGGCGATGGCCGCCATCGCGGGAGCAACGGCGGCGCCGGACGTGGCCGGGGTGGCCAAGGCGGCCGACGTGACACTGCTCTCCCTCCCGACTCCAGACGTCGTGGCGCAGGTGGCGGCGGCATGGGCGGGCGCGGCGGTGCCGGGCGCGGTGCTGGTCGACCTGTCCACGAACAGCCCCGCCGTCGTGCGCCAGCTGGGGGAGAGGCTGGCCGGCTCCGGGCACCATCTCGTCGAGGCACCGCTGACGGGAGGGGCTATCGGCGCCGAGAAGCGGATGCTGATGTTCATGGTCGGCGGCGACGACGCGCCGGTCGCAAGGGTCCTGCCCGTGCTCGAGCCGCTCGGGCGGGCCACCTTCCACGTCGGCCCACTGGGGCTGGGCAACACGATGAAGCTGCTCAACAGCCTCATCGCCTTCACCACCACCTGGGTGAGCCTGGAGGGACTGGCCATGGCCACCAAGGCCGGCATCGCACTCCCGAAAGCGGTGGAGATCCTGCGCACCGGGGGCGCGTCCAACTTCTTCATCGACCGCCAGGTCGAGACCATCGACGGGCGCAACCGCCCGACGCAGTTCGCGCTGGAGTTGGCGGCGAAGGACGCCGGTCTGATCGTCGACACCGGCCGCGCCGTCGGGGCGCCGACACCGGTGGGCGCCGCCATCAAGGGCGTGCTCGACACCGTGGTGGCCGAAGGCCTGGGTGGCGCCGACTGGAGCGAGCTCGTCACCTTCGCCGAGCGGCAGGCCGACGTGACACTGCGCTGGAACGCCGAATAGCGATCAGCCCAAGCAGAGACCCAGAGACGGCAGGCCGAGGGCCCGCCCGCCGGCGAGCGTCAGTGCTTCGTCGGCAGCGTGCCCGCCTTCACCAGCGGCGCACAGATGGTGGTGCCCCCGTGCAGGGCCACAAACTTGCCGTCCTTGATGCCCATCTCGAAGAAGCAGCTGTTGTTGGCGGGCTGACCCTTCACGAAATGCAGCGGAGGCGACAAGCCGCCGAGCGTCTCGCCTGCGGGCAGCCCGTAGAGGCCCTTGAGGATCTTCGCCGAGGTCAGTGACGTGGTCGCCGAGGCGCCGGCGGCCTTGACCGCTGCCTGCATGAGCGCTCCGTCCGACCAGGACTGCAGCACGATCTCTCCGAAGTTGGGCCCGCTGGGCACCGCCGGCGCGTACTTGTCGAGCGCTTTGTACATCGTCGAGGTCGCCGCGTTGTGCAAGAACCACAAGTTGTCCGACTGCGTGTCGATGTTGCCGTTGAAGGCCGGTATCTTGAGCCACGCCGCGGCGACCGTCCCGTCGCTCGAGAGCTGGCGCGGGGTGTACCCCTGCGCCGCGCAGTCCGTGACGACGTGCTCGACCACCGAGGAGGCGTCGCCCACCGTCATGGCGGTGGCGCCGGACTGCTTGGCCGCCAGGCACTGGGCCGTGTAGTTCGGGGCGGCGAATCCGATGCTCGACGTGTAGACGTACTTGATGCCGTAGTGCGCCGCCACCTTCTCCCCCTGGTGGATCGACTCCGCGCAGATGGCGACCTCCACGCAGTAGACGGCGGCCATCTTCTTCACGCCGGCGTTCTTGGCCACGATGGCACCGACCGAGTTTGTGTAGTTGAAGGTGGCGCCGGCGGGGAAGAAGTCGGCGTTCTGGTAGCCCGAGTCGCTCTCCTGGCCGCCGAGCACCGGCACGTGGGCCGACGCCACGGTCGATGCGAACGACGGATCCTCGTCGCTGTTGTCGAAGATCGCGACAGCGTGATCCTGGTGGATGGCGGTCTGGGCGTTGGTCAGCGCCTTGGCCGCGCTGTACCCGTCGTCGAGGATCACCAGGTGCACGTGGTGTCCGGCCAGGCCACCGTGCGCGTTGACCCACGACGCCCACGCCTGCATGGTGTCGGAGGTCTGGCTAATCGATGAGGCCTCCGGCCCGGTGCAGCTGCACAAGTCGGCGATGGTCACCGTGCCGTTCGAGCCAGCGGCTCCCGCCGGCGCACTGGACAGCGCGGCGACGCTCAGGACACCTCCGGCGGCGAACGCAGCCATGGCCAGCGCCGCCCCTGTCTTCTTCACGCGTGCCAACACCAGCACTCCCCCCTGGCCGGCCCCCCGGCCCCACCCGACGGCGTCACCCGACGGCGTCACAGCGCGCCGTTCCTACCGTACGACCACCCGCTCGGTCACCCGAACAAGCACACATCGATCGCTGTCGGGGACTATACCGACCCCTTAGTGTCGTGTCTCGGCACATCAACCTCGTCATGGAGGACGTCACGCATGGCCGTGGGGGCGCGGGCAGGGGTAGGGGTACCGGCAAGGCCGGCGAGCTGAACGATGTCGGACTTCTTGCCGTTCATCGTCATCGGCATCGCCACCGGCGCGGTGTACGGGCTCGCCGGCGTCGGCCTCGTGTTGGCCTACAAGACGTCGGGCATCTTCAACCTCGCCTATGGCGCCATTGCGGCGCTCACGGTCTTCGTCTTCTACTGGCTGCACGACGAGCACGGCTGGCCGTGGGGCCTGGCCGCCGCGGTGTGTGTCCTCGTCATCGGGCCGGCCGAGGGTCTGCTCATGGAGCTGCTGGGCCGGGCACTCGAACGGGTGGGTGCCACCTTGAAAGTGGTCGCCACCGTCGGTCTCCTGCTCATCGTCCTCGGCGTCGGCGAGCTCTGGTACGGGAACAACGAGGTCAACTTCCCGCCGTTCCTGCCCACGTCGACCGTGCCGATCCTCGGTGTGAACATCGGGTGGGACCAGATCACCGTCACGATCATTTCGCTCCTGGCGACGGCGGTCCTCTACTGGTTCTTCCGTTCCGTGCGCATGGGGTACGCCATGCGCGGCGTCGTCGACAACCCCGACCTCGTGTCGATGACGGGCGAGAACCCCATCCGCGTGAGGCGCTGGGCCTGGATCATCTCCATGACCTTCTGCTCCCTGGCCGGCCTCCTACTGGCGCCGGGCCTCAGCCTGAATGCCGTCATCATCTCGACCCTCGTCGTCTATGCCTTTGGGGCGGCGGCGATCGGCGGGTTCTCGAGCATGCCGCTCACGTTCCTCGGCGGGCTGCTGGTCGGCATCGCCGGGTCCCTGACGACGAAGTACTCGGGGTCGATCACCTGGCTGGCCGGCTTGCCGCCCGCCATTCCGTTCATCGTGCTCTTCGTGGCCCTGTGCGTCACGCCGAAGGCGAAGCTGGCCGAGCGCAGGGTGGTGACCACGCTCCCGGTCATGAAGTCGTGGTACGCGCCGTGGCGAGTACGGGGCGTCACGTTCGCCATCGGGTTCGTGGTCCTGTGCCTGATCCCGACCCTGGTGGGCGACCACCTGGCCATCTGGGCCAGCTTCCTGACCGACGCCATTCTGCTGCTGTCGCTCGGACTCCTGGTGCGCGTGTCGGGGCAGATATCGCTCTGCCACCTCGCGTTCGCCGCCGTCGGCGCCGCTTCGTTCGCGCACTTCACCGACAGCTTCCATCTCCCGTGGCTCCTGGCCCTGCTGTGCGCCATGCTCGTCGCCCTGCCCGTGGGCGCGATCGTGGCCATCCCGGCCATCCGGCTGTCGGGTCTGTTCCTCGCCCTGGCAACGCTGGGGTTCGGGATCTTGCTCCAGTACCTCTTCTACTCGACGAACCTCATGTTCGGACTGACGACGTCGGGGATCCCGGCCCCCCGGCCGGGCGTCAGCGTCTTCGGCCTGTCGCTCGGCTCGGACAAGGGCTTCTACTACGTGCTGCTGGCGGCGGCGGTCCTGAGCACCGCGGTGATCATGGTGATCCAGCGCAGCCGGATGGGTCGCCTGCTGGGGGCGCTGGCCGACTCGCCGCTCGCGCTCGAGACACAGGGCGCCACGACCAATGTGATCAAGGTCCTCGTGTTCTGCATCTCGGCCGCGTTCGCCAGCCTTGCCGGCGCCCTCATCGCCGTCGAGTTCCACTACGCCGTCGGGGCCAACTACGACCCGTTCCTGTCGCTCGTTTACGTCGCGCTCGTCGTCATCGCCATCGGAGGGGAGCCGTGGTACGCGCTGCTCGCCGCGCTCGGCGTGTCGATCATTCCCGGCTATTTCACCTCCAACAACGTCACCACGTACTTGCAGATCTTCTTCGGCATCACGGCGGCGGCCTACGCCGTCTTCCAGAGCAGGACGGCCACCGTGCCGCTCCACCTCCGCCAGCTGCTCGACCGCGTCGGTGGTCGCCGGCCCGAGGAGACGGCGAGTGCGGAACAGGTGCGTCGCGCCGTCGTGGACGCCGCCGCGGCCGAGGAGACCGCTGCTCGCGTGGACAGCGCCGCAGCGAGGCCCGCCGCAAGCGCCGGCGACGAGCCGGCCGCAGAGACGACCGGACTGCAGGTCCGGCGGCTCTCCGTCCGTTTCGGGGGCGTCAGTGCCGTGCAGGACGTGAGCCTCACCGCGCCGATGGGATCCATCACGGGCCTCGTCGGGCCCAACGGCGCCGGGAAGACGACGACGTTCAACGCGTGCTCCGGGCTGGTGAAGCCGGACGACGGCGAGGTCGTCCTGCACGGCCGGGACGTCACATCGGTGGGTCCGTCCGGACGGTCCCGGCTGGGCCTCGGCCGGTCCTTCCAGCGGGTCGAGCTGTTCTCCTCGCTCACCGTGCGCGAGAACGTGGCGCTCGGCCGGGAGGCCTCGTTGGCGGGGGCGAACCCGGCCCGTCAGTTGGTGAGCACTGCCCCGCAGCGCGCCACGGTGCGGAGGGCGGTCGAGGACGCCATGGAGCTGACGGGGATCGGACCGCTGGCGGAGCTCCAGGCCGGCCTGCTGCCGACCGGCCAGCGCCGGATGGTCGAGCTGGCGCGCGTGCTGGCCGGTCCGTTCGACCTCCTGTTGCTGGACGAGCCGTCGTCGGGGCTCGACGCCGGCGAGACGAGGCGCTTCGGCGAGATCCTGACCGGCGCCGTCGCCGAGCGGAGCGTCGGGATCCTCCTGGTCGAGCACGACATGGCGCTGGTGCGCCAGGTCTGCCGGCACATCTACGTACTCGACTTCGGCCGGCTGGTCTTCGAAGGCACCGCGTCCGAGATGTTGGCGAGCCCCATCGTTCGCAACGCCTACCTCGGTTCGGAGGTCGGCCCGGTTGCGTCCGCCGCGGTGCGTGGGCCCGCTCCCCGGGCGGCGACCCCTCCTGCGGGAGCGTCCGGTGCTTGAGCTCGAGGCCGTCACGGCCGGCTACGGGGAGACGGTGGTGCTGCGCGACGTCTCGCTCTCGGTCCCCGACTCGGGCGTCGTGGCGCTCCTCGGCCCCAACGGTGCCGGTAAGACGACGACGCTGCGTGCCGCGTCCGGGCTCATCAAGCCGATGCGCGGCCGCGTCCTGCTCGACGGCGAGGACGTCACGGGACGCAAGCCCTACGTCATGGCCCGGCGCGGCCTCTGTCACCTCCCCGAGGGGCACGGCATCTTCCCCTCGCTCACGGTGAAGGAGAACATCGTCTTGAACTCGCCCAAAGGCACGGAGAAGGAGAGCCTGGCCAAGGCGGGCGAGCAATTTCCGGTGCTGGCGGCCCGGCTCGGGCAGCAGGCCGGCAGCCTCAGTGGTGGCGAGCAGCAGATGCTGGCGCTGGTGCGGGCCTCGGTCACCGAGCCGCGCATCGTCGTGGTGGACGAGGCATCGCTCGGGCTCTCGCCACTGCTGGTGGATCAGGTCTTCGAGGCGCTCAGGCAGATCGTGGCCGGGGGTACGGCGCTGCTGCTGGTGGAGCAGTACGTGACCCGTGCGCTGGAGCTGGCGGACACGGCCTACATCATGAACCGCGGCCAGGTCGTCCACTCAGGTCCGGCCGCCGACCTCCAGGGGGAAGAGGTGTTCGAGCGGTATCTCGGCATCGAGGTCGGCCCGTAAACGGTTCTGACGGGCCGCCGCGCCCGTCGGGCGAGGACCGATTCAGGCGGGGGTCGACCATCGCCGCGTTCGAGGAGGCCCAACGGAGAACGCCGAGCTTGGCGGGTTTTCGCTGAGGCTGAAGGGTTCAGTCGGTGCCGAGCACCTCGGCGGCCACCCGCATGGCCGACCCCGCCGCGGGGACGCCGGCGTAGATCGACGTGTGCATGAGGACCTCGACGATCTCCTCGCGTGAGATCCCCACGTTCAGCGCGCCGGCGATGTGCGACCGCAGCTCCTCGGGCTGACCCAGCGCGGCCAGGAGGGCGACGGTGATCATGGAGCGGTCCCGCACCGGCAGGCCCGGGCGCGACCAGATGTCGCCGAACGCGCTCTGCTGCACGTGGTCGAAGTAGTCCGGTGCCAGCTTGGCGGCTGGGAACTGGCCGCCCGGTCCCTTGAGGATGGCGGGCCAGAGTCGACCCTGTATTTCGCGGCCGGTGGCCCGGCGCTCGTCGCTCGTCGTCATGTTCCGACTCCTTCCCACTCCAATGGTTGACTGCTGCCGTGCTCCGCCGCCACCGTGCGCCGGCGTCACTTTGGCGTCGTCGAACCTTGATCCGTTGACTGCCCGGCCGTGCATCGCTATTGTGCCCGAACTTGGTTGGGGGCGGGTCCGAGGCTTGCGGCTACGACAAGCTGGAAATCAATTCATGGTCCAATCAAGGGGGTCGTTGTGCTGACGTCACGTCGCTCGCTCGCAGGTCTCGCGCATCCTGCACGGACTCGAGCGCCCATGCTGTTGTTCGGCGGTCTCAGCCTCATCACGTTGATCGGCTCTGTCGCACTGGGCGGCGGCGCCGCCGCAGAAGCGGCCGGAGCCGCCCCCGACCAGATGGCAGCCCACGTCACCTTTACGCCCGGTGCGTCTCCGGCCTACGCAGCTGACGCGGCGGACCCGAACGTCGTGTACTCCGGTGGGACGTACTACGCCTTCACCACGGGAACCCCAGCCGGCAACTTCATCCAAGCCCTGACCGACACCTCCGGCAGTCCCGCTTCGGGCTGGCAGCCCTATGCCGGTGGGTCGGGATCGAGTGCACTGCCCAACCCGCCGTCCTGGGAAACGCACAACACGCAGACCTCCCCCGGCGTCTTCAACTACGGGGGGCACTGGGTCATGTTCTACGACGCCTCGCAGTATCCCCATCCGAACGACTCGGGGTACAGCTGCATTTCCGTGGCCACGGCGGCGACGCTCAGTCCCCCCGTCTTCTCGGACTCTTCGACCCAAGGCCTGGAGTGCGGCACGCCCGGTGTCGGGGTGCTCGACCCGAGCCCGTTCGTCGACCCCGCCACGGGCATCGCCTACCTCCTCTGGAAATCCAATGACGGTGGGGGCTCGGCGGCGCCCTCGCAGATCTGGTCGGCGCGCCTGAGCGCCGACGGCACCAGCATCGTCGGCACCCCGACCGTCCTGCTGACCGTCGACCAGCCGTTGCTGCCGTGGGAGACGACCACGGACGACCCGCAGATGGTCTTCGCCGCCGGTCAGTACCACTTGTTGTTCTCCGGCGGCGACTTCACCAATTCGAGCTACAACGAGGCGCTCACCACGTGCTCGGGGCCACTTGGCCCGTGCAGCCAACCGACGGCTCCCTTCCTCACCACGTACGGCACCGCCTACGGACCCGGTGGTGGTGCACTCTTCCAAGACGCCCAGGGGAACTGGTGGCTCGGCTACGCCGCCTGGTCGCTGCCGTGCACCTCCTACAGCTGTGGCGCCCTCAGGGAGCTGTACACCGCACCCATCGATCTGAGCAACGGTCTGTCCGTGCCCTGCAACCCGCCCAGCGGCGCGCCGACGGGCTATCGCTTCACAGCCAGCGACGGCGGCATCTTCACCTACGGCAATCAACCATTCTGCGGTTCGACGGGCGCCATCCACATCAACCAGCCGGTCGTCGGGATCGCCAACACGGCCGACGACGGCGGCTACTGGACGGTCGCTCGGGACGGCGGCATCTTCTCGTTCGGTGATGCGCAGTTCTACGGCTCGGCGGGTTCCATCCACTTGAACCAGCCGATCGTGGGCATGGCCGCCACGCCGAACAGCGGTGGGTACTGGCTGGTGGCGTCCGACGGCGGCATCTTCTCCTACGGCAACGCAACGTTCTACGGCTCCACTGGGTCGATCCACCTCAACCGGCCCATCGTGGGCATGGCATCGACACCCGACGGCGGCGGGTACTGGCTGGTGGCCTCCGACGGCGGGATCTTCTCCTACGGCGATGCCACGTTCTACGGTTCGACCGGTTCGATCCGGCTCAATCAGCCGATCGTCGGCATGGCCGCCACGCTGAGCGGGCACGGGTACTGGCTGGTGGCCTCGGACGGGGGCATTTTCAACTACGGCGATGCCACGTTCTACGGATCGTCCGGCTCGATCCGCCTCAACCGGCCGATCGTCGGCATGGCGGCGACCTCGAGCGGGCACGGGTACTGGCTGGTGGCCTCCGACGGCGGCATCTTCAGCTACGGAGATGCCCAGTTCTACGGCTCGACGGGGTCCCTCCACCTCAATGCCCCGATCGTGGGTATGAGCGGGCCCTGAGCCGAGCGCCCATCGCTACGTCCCGACACCCTCCACTCCCAACAGGTTGACCGTGGCGATGCTGCCGCCGCCCACCAGGTGGGCCAGCGCCACCGTTGCCCCGTCGACCTGGCGCCCCGTGGCCTGGCCGCGCAGCTGCAGCACGGCCTCATGCAGCATGGCGGTCCCGGTCGGGCCGCCCGGGTGCCCGCGGGCGAGCAGGCCGCCGTCGGTGTTGAACGGGATGCGCCCACCGGGTCCCGTCTCACCTTCGACGACGAGCTTCTCGCCCTCGCCCTCGGCACAGAACCCGAGCAGCTCGTAGTACTCAAGCTCCTCGTTGACGAAGGCGTCGTGGCAGAAGGCGACGCTCACGTCGTCGGGTCCGAGCCCGGCCGCCTCGTAACATTGAAGAGCCGTGTCGCGCGTCATGGTGGCGGGGCCGACCACCGGACCGACGAAGGTGTGGCCCGGCGAGTAGGTCTCCGACATGAGGGCCGAGGCGAGGGCGCGCACGACGGGGCGGTCGGGCCGGCGGGCGCGCACGAGGTCCTCGCGGGCCACGATGATGCAGGCGGCGCCGTCGTCGGGCGGGCAGCACATCATGGTGGTGAGGGGCTCGGCCACCAGGCGGGCGGCCAGCACCTCCTCGGCCGTCACCACGTGGTCGGACTGGCGGTGTGCCGTCGGGCAGGTGGCGCCGTAGTTCCAATTCTTCGCCGCGATGGTGGCGAAGTGCTCGGGCGTCGTGCCGCGGTCGTGCATGCGGCGCTGCGCCCACAGCGCGAAGTAGGCCGCGGGCAGGATCGGCGCGTCGATCTGGTCGCGTCCCGCCCCGCGTCCACCACCCCCGACCATGTCGGTGAACTTGTCGAAGCACAGGGCCATGGCCACGTCGGCCCGGCCCGAGCTGACGGCCCAGGCCGCCTCGCGGAACGCCACCAGCCCCGTGGCCGAGGCGTTCTCAATGTGCGTCACCGGGAGCCCCGTCAGCCCGAATTCCTTCATGGCCTTGATGCCGAGCATGGAGGCGGGCTGGATGTAGCCGACGAAGGCCTCGTCGATGTCGGCGAGGGTCATGCCCGCATCGTGCAGCGCGAGGAGCCCGGCGTCCCGGGCCAGGTGGGCACCGGGGATGTCCTTGAACATGCCGAAGCGCACCATGCCGATGCCGGCCACGGCGACGCCGTCGAACTTCATGCCGTGGCTCATGCGGCGTCCGCGGCGGGGCGGAAGCGGTAGATCACGACGTCGTTTCCGTCCTTGTCCTGGCGCAGCGTCTCGAGGTCGATCTCGACCTCCATGCCGATGGCGAAGTCGTCGGGGCCGCCCGAGAGGATCGACTGGACACGCGGTCCCTCGGGCAGGTCGACCTGGGCCACGCCGTAGCCCGCCACGTCGGCGTCCTTCTTCCCGAACATCGGCACGTGGCAGTAGGTCCAGGTGTGGATGGTGCCCCGCGTCGAGAGGTCCACGTCCTCTGTGCCCTCATGCAGGCACTTGGCGCACACAAGGCGGCGCGGGAAGAAGACCTCGTCGCAGGCGGGGCAGCGGCTCCCGAGGAGCCGGGGCGGCGCGGCCGGATCGTCCGGTATCTCGAAGAACCCTTCTTCGATGGGGATTCGGGTCATGCGCTCCTCGCTCGATTCGTGGGCATCGTCGGTCGACCGCGGGGAGTTTGGCACAGCCCTCCGGCGGCGGCCCAGCCGAACGGGGTGGCCAGTGCGAGCTCGCGCACGACAATCAGCCCCGGCTCAGCAATCAGTCCAGCTCGGCAATCAGCCTCAGCTCAGCTCGCAGGCTCAGGGTCGGCGGAGTTCGGTCGGCGGAGTTCGGTCGGGCGGAGTTCGGTTGCCGGCCACGGCGCCCCTCGCACGTCAGCCGGGGATGGCGACCGCGGCGGACGGCGCGAAGGCGGCTCGGGTCAGCTGGACGAAGCGGGCGGTGTCGGCTGAGAGCGCCCGGTCACGACACACGAAACCGACGGGCACCGTCTGCACCGGTGTGAACGGGCGCACTTCGATGCGCTCCTGATTGGCCACCAGACAGCGGTACGAGAGAAACGAACCCATGCCGGCCTGGGCCGCCGCCAGCCACGAACCGCGGTCCTCGAAGACGACCGTCTCGTGGGGAGTGGTCCCGGCAGACTGCGTCGCCATTGCGTTGATGAGGGTGCGACGTCCGGAGTCCGGCGGTGGGACGATCAAGGGTTGCAACACCACGTCGTGCCATGTCACCGCGGCAGGGAGATCGGTGCCGAGCGGTGAGACGAGCACCACTTCGAGCTCGGCGACGCGTATGTCGGTCAGTCGGCTGGCGCCAACGGAGGGGGTCAGTTCGCTGAACCCGATGTCGGCCGTTCCGTCCCCGACGATGTGGATCACGTGGTCGGCGTCGTCGGCCCGGCACACCCGGATCACGAGACCGGGCTCGCATCGACGCAGTTCACCCAAGGCCTCCGTCAGGAGCTGCCCGTTCGTGGGCGTGGTGGCGATGACGAGCTCACGATTTGCCCGCACTGCCTCGGCCGCCCCTGCCACCGCATCGAAGGCGGCCAGGGACGCGCGTGCGGCACCCACGATGATCTGGGCCTCCTCCTTGACGACGAGGCGTGTGCCGGCGCGTTCGAACACGGCGACCCCTTGCTCGGCTTCGAAGGCGTGGATGGAGCGTGACACCACCGGCTGCGTCACACCCAGCGATCGGGCAGCGGCGCTCACCGATCCGGCGTCACTCACTGCGACGAGATAGCGCAGCTGCTGGATGTTCATGCTCTCTGAGCATAGGTGGTATGCCCGAAATGGGTCTTGTGGCGGGTGGCCGCGGGTGCTCAGGTTAGGCGGTTCGCAATGGGGAGGTCACGAATGACGGGTCTGAGACGAGCGCTCACGCAGGGTGCGGCCGGAGTGCTCCTGGTGCTCACGGGTGCCACCGTCGGTCAGGTTGTCAGCACCTCGGGAGCCGCCGCGGCCCCTGTCGTGCGTGCCGCGCTCGCCCCCGGCACCATCAACAACGTCCTCGTCATTCAGCTCGAGAACGAGGGCGCCACCGAGACGTTCGGACCCGGTTCCGTGGCCACCTATCTCAACGGGACGCTCGTCCCCAAGGGCGAATTGCTCCAGAACTACTACGCCACCGGCCACGTCAGCCTCGACAACTACATCGCCGAGATCTCCGGGCAGGCACCGACGCCGTTGACCGACTCGGACTGCAACCTCACCGGCTACAGCAACGTCACGCCGGGAACCGACGATCCCAACACGGCGAAGTACCCCGGACAGGTCGACGGGAACGGTTGCATCTTCCCGGCGCCGACGGCAACGACCACTGGGGCGCCGACCATTGCCGATCAGCTCGACGCGGCGTCGCCGCCCAACCCGACGACGCACGTGGCGTCCTGGCGGGAATATGCCGAGGACATGGGGAACGACCCGACCCGCGACGGCGGTGTGGCCGACCCGCTTGGCGGGACCGATTGCGCCCATCCGACGGTCGGCGGCACGGACGGCGCCGCAGTGGCCGAAGCGTCCGATCGGTATGCGACGCGTCACAACCCCTTCATGTATTTCCACTCCGTCATCGACAACACCGCCGAGTGTGACGCCAACGTGGTGCCGCTCGGCAAGGCGACCGTGGGCACGCCCAGCACGTTCAACAGTGTGTCGCTGCCCGACACCTTCACGGGCCACTTGGCCAACGACCTCTCGAGCACGTCAACCACGCCGAAGTTCGGCTTCATCACGCCCAACCTGTGCGACGACGGCCACGATGCGACCTGCGCCGGCACCAACGTGGAGGGCGGCAACACGGGCGGACTCACGGCGGCGGACCTGTGGCTCAAGCACTGGATGCCACTGATCATGGCGTCCCCCTCGTACCAATCCGGTCAGATGCTGGTCGTGCTCACGTCCGACGAGGCTGATGTCACGGACACGAGCGCTTGCTGCAACGAGCAGCCCGGCCCGAACTGGGCTTTCCCCGGTCACAGCCCGCTGCTCGGCGCGGCACCGACGACTCCGGGCGCCGATCCTGGTGGCGGGAGGATCGGCGCCCTGCTGCTCAACGCCGACTACATCGTGCCCGGGACCGTCGACACGACTGGGTTCTACAACCACTACTCGGCTCTGCGCAGCTACGAAGACCTGCTCGGGTTGACGACCGGTGGGGTCGATGGCGAGGGTCATCTGGGGTTCGCCGCCGCCACCGGATTGACGCCCTTCGGCCAGGACATCTTCCAGCCCAACCAAGCACCGACCATCACCACCAATCCACAGAGCCAGTCCGTCGTCACGGGGGGATCGCTGACCTTCACTGCCGCCGCCGACGTCACGACGCCGAGCATCCAGTGGCAGGCCTCCGTCAACGGCGGGGGCAGTTGGTTCAACGTATCCGGGGCGACGAACCCCTCGCTGACGGTGAACAACCTGAACAGTTTCGTGAACGGCTGGGAGGTCAGGGCCGTCTTCACGAACCACGCCGGCGCCGCGACGTCCAGTGCCGCGACCATTTCGGTGACCGCACCGGCGACCTCCGTGACCCTGCCGTCGAACAACGCCACGGTGTCGGGGTCGGCCATCCTCGACGCGCTCGGCATCGCCCGGGGTGTCCACGGTGCACTACGAGCTGAGCGGTGGAAGCCTCACCAACGCCGTGATCGCCACCGCCACCCCGACCATCTACGGCTGGCTGGCGCATTGGAACACCACCACGGTGGCGAACGGGACATACACGCTGTCGAGCGTGGCGTCTTCGGGCGGCCTCACGGGCACGAGCCCGGGCATCGCAGTGACCGTCAACAACCCACCACCGGTGACCGCCGTCGTCCTGCCGTCGAACAACGCCACGGTGTCGGGGTCGGCCATCCTCGACGCGCTGGCATCGCCCGGGGTGACCACGGTGCACTACGAGCTGAGCGGTGGAAGCCTCACCAACGCCGTGATCGCCATCGCCACGCCGACCATCTACGGCTGGGTGGCGCATTGGAACACCACCACGGTAGCGAACGGGACATACACGCTGCAGAGCGTGGCCTCCTACGCCGGCGGCGTCAGCGGCACCAGCGCTCCCATCACCATTTCGCTCGGCAATTGATGCCGGCCGGCGGTCTGGCCCGGTGGGCGCTAGATCTCTGACGCGTTCTGTTCCCAGTAGGGATCACGCAGGCGACGCTTGTAGAGCTTCCCGTTGGGGTCGCGGGGCATGGTCCCGGTGAAGTCGATGGACCGCGGGCACTTGTACTTGGCCAGCTTGGTGGCGCAGTGGTCGAGTAGCTGCTCGGCCAGTGCTCCGGACGCGGCGTAGCCGGCCGCTGGTTCCACCACCGCCTTGACCTGCTCGCCCCATTCGTCGTCGGGGATGCCGAAGACGGCGGCGTCGCCGACGGCCGGATGCGAGAGCAGCGCCGCCTCGACCTCGGCCGGGTACACGTTGACACCCCCCGAGATGATCATGTCGATCTTGCGGTCGCGCAGGTACAAGAACCCGTCCTCGTCGAGCTCCCCCATGTCCCCGACGGTGAAGAGATCGCCGTGGCGGTTGGCGGTCGTCTTCTCGGGATCGCCCTTGTAGCGGAAGTCGCCTCCCATGAGCTTCATGTAGACCGTCCCGACGGTGCCGGCGGGCAGCTCGTTGCCCTCGTCGTCGAGGATCTTGATGTCCGCCCCCTGCCAGGGGCGGCCCACCGTTCCGGGGTGAGCCAGCCAGTCCTGTGGCGTGGCCAGGGTGCCGCCGCCCTCGGTGGCGCCGTAGAACTCGTAGATCACCGGCCCGAGCCACTCGAACAGGCGCCGCTTGAGTTCGATCGGACACGGTGCCGCGGCGTGGATCACTTGGCGCAGCGACGAGACGTCGTAGCGGGCGCGCACGTCCTCGGGGAGCTGCATGAGGCGGTGCAGCTGTGTAGGCACCATGGCCGTGTCGGTGACCCGATAGCGCTCTATCAGGCGCAGCGCCTCTTCGGCGTCCCACTTCTCCATGAGCACGACGGGGTGCTCGAAGTGGGCCGAGAAGTAACCGAAGGACAGCGGGGACATGTGGTACATCGGCGACGTCACCAGGTGCACGGCGTCCCCGCCCGGTTCGATCCCGTAGCGCAACAGGTTGCCGCTGAAGACCTGCACCCAGGTCTCGGGGTCGAAGGAGGGGAGCGTGCGCTGGACCGCCTTCGGGCGTCCGGTCGTCCCCGAGGTGTACTGCATGAATTGCCCGGCGACGCGGTCTTCCGGCGGCCCGTCGGGCTGGCCGGCCAGCCCGGCGGCGAGCGGGGTGAAGCCTCCGATGTCGCCGCCCACGGCGATGCGGCCGGGCTCGGGCACGCCGGACTCGAGTGCGGCCGCGCCAGCGACGGCGGCGAAGCGCTCGTCGGCCACGAGGGCCTTTGCTCCGGCGTCGCGGCAAGATGTAGGAGACCTCGTCCACGGTGAGGTTGCTGTTGAGCGGGACGAAGTTCCATCCGGACTGGAACAGCGCCATGAGCACAATGAGCACCTCGGCCCGGTTGGGCAGGAGCATCGCGACGGGGTCACCCGGCTGCAGCCCGCGCTGGCGCAGTGCCCGCACGAGCTGGTTCGCCTTGGCGTGGACGTCTCCGGCCGTCCACGCCGTGCCGTCGGGATCGATCACCGCGAGGCGGTCGGGCTCGACCGTGGCGGCCGCCCAGAAGCCGCGCAGCTGCGGCGGGCTCACCGGGGCAGTCCCAGCACGTGCTCGCCCACGATGTTCTTGTTGATCTCGGTCGTGCCGCCGGCGATGGAGGCCTGGCGCACCGCCAGGAGGTTCTCGCCCCAGCGGCTCGAACCGGTCAGCGCGTCGAGCCCGATCAGGTCCACCGCGAGCGCGGCGAGCTCCTGGTCGCAGCGCGCCCACGACAGCTTGGCCAGCGACCCGCCGGCGCCCGCCGCAGCCGGGTCGGAGAGCGAGCGCTCCGTCAGGAAGCGCATGCAGCGGATGGCGGCGTACATGCCGGCCAGGCGCTGGCGCAGCACCGGGTCGTCGAGGCCGGCACGGGCCCGGGGGTCGGCCACCAGGTCGTCCAGCCGGTTGGCCAGGGACAGGTGGAGGCGGGCCACGCCGGCGCGTTCGAAGCTCAGGGTCGTCATGGCGACCGACCAGCCGGCGTGGAGCGGTCCGAGCATGGCGGAGCGGGGTACCCGGGCATCGCTGAAGAACAGCTCGGCGAAGGCGTGGCCGCCGGTGATGGTGGTCAGCGGGCGCGCCGCAATGCCCGGGGTCCGCAGGTCGACCAGAAAGCAGGTGATGCCGGCATGCTTCTTCGCCGTAGGGTCCGTGCGCACGTAGAGCTGGCACCAGTCGGCGTAGTGCCCCATGGAGTTCCATGTCTTCTGCCCGTTGATGACGAAGTCGTCGCCGTCCTCGACGGCGGCGGTGCGCAGCGAGGCCAGGTCGGATCCGGCGTCGGGCTCCGACATGCCCTGGGACCAGATCTCGTCGCCCCGCAGCATCGGTTGGAGGAACCGCTCTTGTTGCTCGGGCGTGCCGAACTGCATGATCGCCGGTGCGATGTTCGACACGCCGATCACGTTGACCGGTCCCGGCGCCCGCACGCGGCTCGTCTCTTCCAGGTAGGCCAGCTGCTCGGGGACGCCGGCGCCGCGACCGCCGTACGCAACCGGCCACGACGGCGCCGCCCACCCACCGTCGGCCAGCGCCCGGTTCCAGGCCCGCAGGACCTCCAGCGAATCGCCTTCACCTTGGTGGCTGCCCGCCGCCACCACCTCGGGCGTCAGGTGCTCGGCGAGCCAGGTGCACAGCTCCGCCCGGAACGCGGCGGTTTCCTGCCCCTCGCCCCGCCCCTCCGATGACGACTCCATGGGACCGGATTGTGGTCCAGCAACGACCGGTGACGCCAAAGCCGGCGACCCGCCGCGCCGAGCCCAACCGCTCAGGCGGTCGGGCCGACGGGACGGTCCCCGCTCAGGGTGACGCGGTGCATCACGCGGCGCTCGCCCTCGTAGTCGAAGATCCCGAAGTGCATGGTGGCCCGGTTGTCCCAGAAGGCCAACGTCCCCGGTTTCCAGTGATAGCGAACGACGAACTGGGGGCTGGCCATGTGCTCGTAGAGAAGCCGCAGCAGGCCGTCGCTCTGACGCTCGGGCATGTCGGTGATGCGCACGGTGAACTTCGGGTTCACGAAGAGGTTCTTCCGGCCGGTCTCGGGATGGACGCGGACGACGGGGTGCGTCGCCGGGAGCAGCCGCGTCAGCTTCTTTCCCTCCCAGACGTTGCCGTGGCCCTCGGCCACCGCCTGGG
Organism: uncultured Acidimicrobiaceae bacterium; assembly: GCA_963782415.1. Lineage (GTDB taxonomy): Bacteria > Actinomycetota > Acidimicrobiia > Acidimicrobiales > RAAP-2 > Bog-473. The sequence goes on from CAWAJT010000008.1 coordinate 86,842, forward strand.
CATAGAAGGGCTCGAAGTGGAAGGCAGCGAGCTCGTCGCAGAGACGCTGGAGTGGCTCGGCCAGCGCGTCGTAGGCGGCGCGGGTGTCGGCCCACATGGTGTCGCCGCCCGCCTCGGGCACCTCCACCGAACGCAGCATGGACGCCATGGCCGGTCGCGTCATGAACGTGATGTCGGTATGCCAGAAGTCAGTGCGGTCCTTGCCACTCTCAATGGAATGGACCTCCTTGCGATCGAGGACCTGCGGCTCCACGGGGTGGCTCTCGGTCAACTGGCCGAACCGAGCGGCGAAGGCGATCTGCGTGTCGTCGTCGAGGCGCTGGTCGGGGAAGAAGACGACCAGGCGCTCCAGCCAGACGGCGCGGATGGCGGCGATGACGTCGTCATGTAGATCTGCCGCGCAGTCGACCCCGTGGATTTCGGCGCCGATGGTCGGGCTGAGGGGGCGGACGTCGAGGTCGACCGTGCTCATCGTCATGGATGCATGGTGCCACGCCGCGTTCGCCCGGCACCCCGCGGTCAAGTGGTGGGTCGGTTCGGATCCCGTCCCGTCCTCATTCGGGCAGGTTCAAGAAGCTGCTGGCGAGGCGCAAGAGCTGCGTCCGGAGCGTCTCGTCGTCGAGATCCGCCACCAGCGGGTGCATGACCGCACCGCCGATGGCGGCGGTCAGCATGGCCGCCGTCACACGGGCATCGGACCCGGGGTCGTCGCCGAGAAGGACGGCAGAGAGGCGATCCATGACACGCCGGAAGGGTTCGTGGTGCGCGAAGAACCGGACGATCACCGGGTCGCCCAGGAGCGTGCTCTCCACGCGGCGCCGTTCCACGGCCAAGTCGACCATGCGCGTGATGAGGACCACACGGGCTCGGGTGGGGCTGGGCTCGGCCTCGGCGAGTTCGACGGCCGCCTCGACGTTGGCCAGTTCTGCCTCGGCGGCGGCCAGGACGATCTCTTCCTTGGTCCGGTACTGGTGGTATACCGCGGCCTTGGAGACCCCGATGGCGTCGGCGATCATCTGCAGCGAGGTACCCCCGACACCGTGGATGGCGAACAGGTCACGGGCGGCATCGACGATGCGTGTCTGTGCCGCGCTCCTCGGCCCGGTCCGGTCCTCCTCCAGGGCATGCCCGCTCGGCGTCACCCGAAGAGGGTAGCGAGGGTTGTCGGGCCCTAGCCGATCGGCTAGGTTGAGTAGTCGATCGGCTAGTCACCTGCGGCTATCCCCTCAGGACGTCGCGATCCAGCCCACGGGCCGATCCGCACAGAGGAGGATCACGTTGCCCGAACCCACGACAGACGAGCAGCTCGAAGAGTTCCTCGAGATCCGCAAGCCCGGCGCCCACCTGGAGGACGGGGTCGTGGCCGACGAGTTCGTGCTGATGCTCGGGGTCGATCTCGAGAACTACCCGAAGTTCGCGGTGGTCGACGACGCCATCACGTACCCCAAGGCGGCGCTCGACATCCGCCAGCAGCTGGACGTCGATTCAGGGGCGGATCTCGCCGACTACAGCGGCCCGTATCGGGCCGATCTGCGCCTCACCGACTTCTCGCGAGAGGCTCTGGCCACCAGACTTGTGCCGTGGAGCGAGCGGTACATGCAACTCTGCGTCGACGGGTGGGCCGACGAGGTCGCGAAACGCTACGGCGCCGACATCATGGCGGAGATCGAGTGGGCCGCCTGGACCGAGCAGATCGCCCCCGAGCTGGCGCGCATGCGCAACGAATTCCTGCCTGACGACGTCGTCTACGAGGACCCGAATCAGCGCGTGCGCCAAGAGGACCGCGGCTCCACGCGTGTCGTGTACACCGGTCTGTTCTCACCGCGACCGGACCTGCGCCAGCGGAGCAAGGAAGAGCTTGTCACATGGTTCCTCGGCAGCCACGAGTACCTGCTCCAGTGCATTGAGGGTTGGGCGGCGCAGATCGTGGTTCGCTACGGGCTCGACGAGATGTTCGACATGCAGTACGCCCTCTGGGGCGACACGGTCCTGCCAGGGGTGAAGAAGCTCAAGGCCGAGATGCTCGGCATTACGGGGAACACGGTGGCGGACTGGATGAAGGACCTCCAGCTCGATGCCACGGCCCTGCCGGGCAAGGCCTTCGACCTGACCTTCGAGATGCCCGAACCCGATGTCGGCATCATGACGTTCAATCGCTGCGTCGCCGTCGATCAGTGGGAGACCATGGGTCGGCCCGACATCCTCGAGAAGAACTGCCATTCCACGTGTCCGAAGTCGATGATCGTGACGACGAAGATGTACAACCCGAACATGAAGGTCGACATTCTGGCGATTCCACCTCGCCGCGACCCCGGGGACGTGTGCTGCAAGTGGAAGTTCAGCATGCGCACCGAGGAAGACCCCGAGTACGTGCCGGTGGAGATCTCGAAGAAACCGCCGCGCTGAGGGCGTTGCAGCGTTCCTCGGCGGGCGTCAGAGGACGAGGTGCTCCATCGCCTCGGGATTCTGCATGTTCTCGGCAATATGCCGGCGTTCGTCCTCGGGCGTCTCGTGTGTCCGGAGGAGGATCGGGGCCAGGATGAGGCCGAGCAGGACGCTGGCGGCCGCCAGGACCAGCGCCAGTTGATACCCCGCGGTGAGGGAGCCGAGCGCCGCGTGGCCGTCGGACAGCAGCGCGTGCGTGCGGGTGGTGGCGATGGAGCTGAGGACGGCCAGGCCCACGGCGGCGGCCATCTGCTGGGACACGTTGACGATCCCGGAGCCGAGCCCGGCGTCGTCCTTGGGGATCTCGGACATGCCGATCTGGAGCAGCGGCATGAACGATGCACCGCCGCCCACGCCGAGGAGGAGGAAGGCGAAGCAGATGGTAGGGAAGTAGCTGGCGCCCTCGCCGGCGGAGGCGAGCAGGAGAAGCCCGGCCGCGGCCGCCACCATGGCCGGGTACATCACCACCTTGCCGAAGCGGTTCACCAGCCACGCCGTCGGTCCCGCCGACATGGCGGCCATGCCGATCGTCGCCGGCATGAAGGCCAGGCCGGTCTTGACGGGGCTGTAGCCGAGGACGTGCTCGAGGTAGAGCGCGCCGATGAAGAAGGTGGAGAACATGCCGGTCGCCAGCAAACCACGGATGGCACTCGAGGCGGTCAGGGTGCGGATGCGCAGAATCCGTAACGGCATGATCGGGTTGTCCAGCTTCGACTCCAACACGATGAACCCCCCGAACAGCACGACCGCGGCGGCGAGGATGCCGAGCGTGTGCACCGAGGCCCAGCCGTCACTCGACGCCGTGACGATGCCGTAAATGCCCACCATGAGCGACACGGTGACCAGCACCGACCCGAACCAGTCCACGCCCTGTTTGATGCCCAGGCCGACGTTCTCCACAATGAGGAAGCGTCCGAGGAGGAGCGTGGCGATGCCGATCGGCACGTTCACGAAGAAGATCCAGTGCCAGCTCAGGAACTGCGTCAACACGCCGCCGGCCAGGAGGCCGATGGAGCCGCCGCCGACGGCCACGAACACATAGGCGCTCATGGCCTTGGCCCGTTCGGCGGGCTTCGGGAACTCCGTGACGATGATGGCCACGATCACCGAGGACGACAGTGCGCCACCGATGCCCTGCACGAAGCGGGCCGCCACCAACATGCCCTGGTTGCCGGCCGATCCGCAGGCAATGGAGGCCAGCATGAAGAGACCGACGCCGGCGAGGAACACCTTCTTGCGTCCGATCAAGTCGCCCAGGCGCCCGGCCATGAGCAGGAAGCTGCCGAATGAGATCAGGTAGGCGTCGACCACCCAGGTCAGGCCGGACTGGCTGAAGTGCAGGCTCTTTTGGATGTCCGGGAGGGCCACGTTGACGATGGAGCCGTCGAGCGCGTTCATGAACATGGCCAGGCAGACGACGACGAGGGCGATCCAGCGCCGGCGGTCGCTGGTGTCGCTCTCGTTCTGCGGAATGATCCCAGCATCTTGGATAGTCATGATTTCGGGATTATCCTACAGGGGTGATCGATGGGGCCGTGCGGGTAGGCTGGGTGCCGTGAGCCCACGAGCGGCCGCCCGACCGGCCACCGGGACGATTGTGCTCCTGACCAGGCTGGCCAGGGCTGTCTACCTGCGCAGCTCGGTCGACCTGGTGGGCATGAACCTCCGGAACATGGTGGTGCTCGCCTACCTGCGCGACCACCCGGGCTCCTCGCAGCAGGTCATGACCGAGATGCTGTCCATGGACTCCAACACCGGGGTCCTCGTCCTCAATGACCTCGAGGACCTCGAGTACGTGGAGCGGCGGCGCGATCCGGCCGACCGGCGCCGGCATCTCGTCGACATCACCGACGCGGGGCGCGAGGCGCTCGAGGCGGCCGAGCTGGCGCAGGGAAGCATCGAGGACGAGATCCTCGGCGGCCTGAGCACGGCCGAACGCGCCGAGTTCCGGAGGTTGTTGGTCAAGGCGCTCGAGGACCACCCCCCGCTGTCGGAGATGCCCTCGCCCTCGCCCTCGCCCTCGCCGTCGCCGTAGCCGTAGCCGTCGGCGCTCGGGCCTGGCGCGCCCAGGCGGCTCAGCCCTGGGGTTTGATCACCGAGCCGGTGGCGTATTTCGTGGCGTATCCCTGCGCGTTGAGTGTGGTGCCGATGACCGATCCTGAGTTCGCCACGACGTACTTCGGCGAGCAGTCGAACGTGCCCAGCTTCTTCGGGTAGTACTGCACCCACTTGGTGTTCTTGAGCTTCATGAGGATCCCGCAGGGGGCGGGCCGGTTCTTGGCCGGGTCGGACGGCGCGTTGAGCCCGCCGCCGGTCCAGCTCGTCACCTTGGAGAGGTGGTTGATCATGCACTGACGGGTGAGCGTGGAGCCACAAGCCTTGGCCTCGGTGGCCCACAGGAGAAACGACGACGCCGCCTGCTCACCCAGCGATGACGTCAACCCCCCCGACTTCTTGACCACGGAGAGGTACTGGGCGACGGCTGGCACGACCTTGGCCGCCTCCAGGGGCTCCATGCCGATGCGGACATAGACGTTGTTACCCAGCCCGCTGGTGTTCCACTTGGCGAAGCCTGCCGTGTACTCGGCGGCGTCGAGCAGCCAGATCGGGTTGTAGCCGATCTGATTCGCCGCCTGCAGCGCGCCGTAGAGCGTGGGACCCGGGGTGGCGTCGTCGAAGACGATCTTGGCCCCGCAGCTCTGCAGCTTCTGCACGAACGGCGTGTAGCTGGCCTCGCCGTTGTAGTTGACGTTGACCGCGCAGCCGCTCCACTTCCAGCCGGCCTCGCCGTACGCCTGCACGGCCTTGGCCATCGACGATTCCTGAGTCGAGAGGGTGGAGTCGTACTGGCCCACGTGCTGCGTCTTGGAACCGAAGAGCTTCTCGCCCTGGTAGGCAATTGAGACGGGGCTGGCGTTCGAAGGATTGGGCGCGGCCTGGTACATCTCGTAGGCATCGGCCACCTCGGCGGACACCGTGAAGCCCGGGACGGCGGCCAGGTTGCAACCCAAGCGGGTCTGCTCCGCCAGCCCGTCAAGAGCGAATCCTTCGCCGACCAACATGAAATCCGTCTTGCAGGCCTGGGTCATGACCGAGCCGACGTTGGTCACCGCGGCGTCGTAGTAGTCGCCCACGATCTTGCGCCCGTTGATGCCACCCTGCCGCGTCGCACCAGGCGATCATCGCCTTGACGGCGTCGCCCATCTCCTGGTCGAGTCCCGGGCTGCCGGCGAAGCCCCGGTCGTCGCCATAGGCGATGTTGATGGTGGAGTTGGTGATGCCATGATCGGTGGCGCCGGTGGCATGTCCCTTCCCGCACGGAGACGGCAACGTGCCGAACGTCGAGGGCGGCGACGACGCACCGGTCACCCCCGAGCTGAGCGCCACTCCCGACGCCGTGAGGGCGGTCAGGAGCAGTGCTGCTCCCACGGCCCGCATTCCCGTGACTCGTGTCATGGCCGAACCCCCGGTCTGCACCACGCGGTTGCTGCGCCCTGCCATCCCCCAGCGCCCAGTACCGGTGTCTGTGCGTGGGGACACTACCAACAACAGGTGCACAAATCTCAGCGCCTTTTGGCGCGGGCGAGACGGCAGCGAGGTCGTGTGACGTGCCGCTCGCCTTCCATCTGATCGCCCGACATCCCAGTGGGCCTGCCGTTCCGAAGAAGGGGCGTGTCGCATCAGGGTTTGCGCCATGCCCGGGATCGTTGATGCGCGCCCTGGCGGATCGCGCCATGACGGGCTTGGCCCGGCTCCTGGTCCGGACCTTCTTCCGAAGCATCGAGCTCGACGGCGGCGAGCGACTTCCGGCGTCGGGACCGGTGATCCTGGTGGCCAATCACACGAACGGGTTAGTAGACGGGCTCCTCCTCATGGCGACGCTGCGTCGCTACCCGCGCTTCTTCGGCAAGTCCACGCTCTTCGGGATTCCGCCGCTCTGGCCATTTCTGAAGCTCGGCGGTGTCATTCCCGTGTACCGGACCGCCGACGCCGTTCCGGGCGATCACAATGTGTCGGCGTTCGCGACGAGCCACCGCCTGTTGCACGAGGGCGCCATGGTGGCCGTGTTTCCCGAAGGGGTCAGCCATGACGAGCCGTCGCTGCAGCCGCTCAAGACCGGGGCAGCCCGCATCGCACTCGACGCGGCGAACGACGGCGCGGCGGCGGTGACCGTTGCCGTGGGACTGGTCTATGACGCCAAGACACGGTTCCGGTCGCGCGCGCTCGTCCGCGTCGGTGACCCGGTGCGAGTGGACCGCTGGTCCGGTCGCGAGGCGGACGACGAGCGAGCGGTGGTGCGCGCCCTGACCGAGGATCTGGCGGCCCGGCTGTCGCGCGTCGCTCCGACGTTCGCCTCGTTGGCGGAGGCGGCGGAGCTCTCGAGCATCGCCGCGGTGCTGGTGCGCACGTCCGGCGCCGGACTGGCCGTCGATGTCGCCATGGGTGTCCAGGTCGAGGTCGCAGCCCGCCTGGCGGTACTGGAGCAGGCCTTCCCGGGATCTCTGCAACAGCTCCGCGCCGCCGCCGCGACTTACACACGCGGCCTCGACCTGCTCGGCGTGAACGACGCCCAGCTCATGACCGGACTGCGCTGCCGGCGCCTGACCATCGCGTGGGCCGCGGCCAGAGTCGTGGCGGCTGCCCCCTTGGCGGTCGTCGGCGTGCTGGTGCACCTCGTGCCGTTCCAGTTCGTCAAGGCACTGGCGAAGCGACCGACCAACGAGAGCATCAAGGCGACGGTCAAGTTGCTCGGCTGCTTCGTGCTGTTCGCCCTGACCTATACGGTGGTGGGCGTGATCGTCGGGCGCGTCTTCGGTCCGTGGGCCGGGCTCCTGGCTGGCGTAGGCGCACCGATCTGCGGCCTGCTGGCGGTGCGCGCCCTCGAGCGCGTGCAGCGGATCGGTGGCTTGGTCGAAGGCCTTCGGCTGGTCAGGACGCAGCGGGACATGCTCGAGTCGGTGCTCGCACAGCGCGCGGCTGTCGTCCACGAGGCGCGCGTGCTCCTTTGCCTTACGTGAGGCCCGACACCATCACTTACGGCACCGACCGCTCCCAGCGGGCGGAGGTGTGGCGCCCCGGAGGCGCCGACGCGCCACGGCCCGTGGTCGTGCTGATCCACGGGGGGTTCTGGCGGCAGCGCTACGGCAAGCGCCTGATGCACCCGCTGGCCCGGGCCATGACCGCACGCGGCTGGATCGCCTACAACATTGAATACCGGCGCGTCGGAACCTCCGGTCGGGGCGGCTGGCCGCAGACGTTCGAGGACGTGTCGGACGCCATCGACGCGCTGGCCGACGTGGCCGGCGTGGACCGCCGACGGGTGGCGACCTGTGGCCACTCGGCGGGTGGCCACCTGGCGCTGTGGGCGGCCGCGTCCCGCTCGACCGGCAGTCCCCGACGGAAAGGACCGGCGATCGCCGTATGCGCCGCCGTCTCGTTGGCGGGGGTCGTCGACCTCGACGCGGCGGCGCGCCAGGCCGTCGGGGCGGGGGCGGTCGACGCGCTCATGGGCGGCAGCCCCGACGAGGTGCCGGACCGTTACCGACTAGGTTCTCCGGCCGCGCTGGTGCCGATGGGGAAACCGCAGATCCTGCTGCATGGGCTCGAGGACGAGTCCGTGCCCCCCTCGCTCAGTGAGCACTACGTCGAGGCGGCCCGGGCGCTGGGCGACCCTGCCGTCTACGTGCCGTTCGCCGGCGTGTCCCACATGGAGGTGATCCGCGCCAAGGGCGCCGTCTTCGCCGAGCTCGCCGGCCGCTTGGAGGCGGTGTTCCGGCCGCCCCGCTGAGCGACCCGCCTGGCCGCCGGGCCGTGAGCGTTGTCCGCCGAGTTCTGAGGCGCGTCGTCCCAGTTCAGTGCCAATATCTGTCGGCACCGTCGGTCGGTTCCGGGCGCACTGGCGCTGATCAAGTAGCCCCCCCGAAATGTCGATACAGAGAGCTGAGCTCATCGAACAAAGAGGGGTACATGGCGGAGGCTTCTCAGGATGCCGTGGTGACACCTGCCCAAGGCGCCATGCCCGAACCGCCGGTTCGAGCGGCGTCGACGCGGCACCAGCGGATGGATCCGACCAAGCTGGCCTATCTGATCGGCCCGGTGGCGTTCGCCATCGTCCTCGTCCTCATGCATTTTGGCTACGCGGCACGCGTCTCGCCGTGGGCCTGGCTCGGTATCTTCGTCGCCATCGCCGCTGTCAACGCGTGCGTGGACCACCTCTACGCGCTCCGCCCGAGCGAGGCCACCTTCACCCTCCGCCTCGTCAGCCAGGTCGCCGCCGTCACCGTCGCCATCTATCTGACGGGGTGGGGCCCCGTGCTGTGGGCGGCGTACGCGTTCGTCGCCTTGGAGAACCTGGCCCGGGTGGGGTCGCGCGTCTGGCGTCCGATCGTGCTCTGCAGCTTGCTCGGGATGGCGATCGGGCAATTTTGCCTCTCGCAGGGCTGGTTCCCGTCGGAGTTGTCGTTCGGTGAGGCCGACTCCCTGGCGGTGATGGGCGCCTTCGTCCTCTTTTTCGTCATCCGAATGGCCGGCGCCATCCTGGAGCAGAACGAAACGGCCATGGCGCAGAAAGAAGAGGCGGAGACGACGTTGCGCCTCAGCGAGGACCGGTTCCGCTCGCTGATTCAGAACTCGTCCGACGTGACGATGATCCTCGGCGAGGAAGGTGTCTTCCGCTACGTGTCCCCGGCGATCACCGACCTGTTGCAGTACGAGCCGGCCGAGCTGGTGGGTCGGGCGTCGACGGACTTCGTTCACCCAGAGGACCTCGACACGGTCAGGAGCGTGCTGGGCGGCGAGTTCCAAACCGGTGGCGGGACGGCGATGCTCGGGTTCCGCCTGCTCCGCAAGGACGGCACGAGCCGCGACGTGGAGGCGGTCGTCTCCAACCAGATGGACCGCCCCTCGGTGGCCGGATACGTCGCCAACATCCGCGACGTCACTGAGCGCAAGAAGTTCGAGGCGCTGCTGGCGCACCGCGCCCTGCACGATCCTTTGACGGGATTGGCCAACCGCCAGCTCATCCTCGACCGGGCGGAGCAGATGCTGGTGCGGGCGCGACGGTCCGGTACGCCCATGGCGGTGCTGTTCATCGACCTCGACAACTTCAAGGATTCCAATGACTCGCTCGGTCACGGGGCGGGCGACCAGTTGCTGCAGATGGTGGCCGGTCGCCTCCTCGGCATTCTGCGCTCGGGCGACACGGTCGGGCGCCTCGGTGGCGACGAGTTCGTCATTCTGGCCGAAGGGGTCTCCTTCGCCCACGGACCCGAGACGATCGCGGAGCGGGTCCACGAGGTGCTCAGGCCGGCCTTCCACATTCAGGGAATCGATGACATGTCGATCGCGGTGACGGCGAGCATCGGGATCGCGGTCGGGGATCGCCCCTCGGCCGAGGACCTGCTGCGCGACGCCGACATCGCCCTGTACCGAGCCAAGGGGGGCGGCCGCGACCGGTCCGTCCTCTTCGAGCACTCCATGCAGTCGGCGGCCAAGGAGCGGCTCGTCCTCAAGTCCGATTTGGAGTCGGCGCTCGAGCACGACGAGTTCACGCTTCTCTTCCACCCGATCTTCGACCTGGAGGAAATCCAGATCCATGGCGCCGAGGCACTGATCCGGTGGCAGCATCCGTCCCGGGGCGAGATCGCCCCCGACGCCTTCATCCCGGTACTCGAAGAGCGCGGACTCATCGTCGACGTCGGCCGGTGGGTGCTCAACGAGTCCTGCCGGGAGGCTGCCACCTGGCACCGCATGGGGCACCGGGTGAGCGTCTCGGTCAACGTGTCGATGCGTCAGCTGGACTCGGACCAGCTCGTCGACGACGTCCGCAACGCGCTGAACGTCCACGGTCTGCCCTCCGACATGCTCATCCTGGAGGTCACCGAGACGACACTGATGCGGGACTCGGTGGCCACTGTGGCCCGGCTGAACAGCCTCAAGGCACTGGGCGTCAAGGTCGCCATCGACGACTTCGGGACGGGGTACTCGTCGCTCGCCTACCTGCGCCAGTTCCCGGTCGACGTGCTCAAGATCGACCGGTCCTTCGTGGCCGACATGTGCCGCTCGGCCGATGCCGCCGCGCTGATCCACACGCTCATTGAGCTGGGTCGCACCCTCGGACTCGTGACCCTGGCCGAGGGCATCGAAACTCACGAGCAGCTCGAAGGGCTCCGACGGGAGCACTGCGATCATGGCCAAGGTTTTCTCTTCTCGGGCCCGGTCGATGCAGCGGAGATCACCGCGCTGCTCGAGACCACCCGCGTCGCACAATCGCTGCCGGCGTTGGGCCCGGGCCTGTCCGGTGCCGCCGCCTCGCACTCGACGCTCGAGGCCCGCCCGCCCGTGCCGTCCGTCAGCGAGGCCGTGCCGTCCGTCAGCCAGACCGCCAGCCCGCACGCCTAAGGTCTCGCGCAGACGGCCGCGAGCCGCCGGCGCAGAGGCCGGCGCAGCGGCGGTGGGGGGACTGGTGCCGGAACCGGCGCCCGGCTTATGTCCCGAGGTGGAGGGCGACGGCAGCGTCGGGTTCGAGCACCCGGAAGTTGAAACTCTCCTCGATGTAGAGGCGCACGGCGTCGGCGTCGTGATCGAGGTAGCCGATGGAGAGATCCTGCCCACACTCCATCTGGAAGTCGCCGCCGCGCAGGCTCAGCACGACACCGCCCTCGAGCCCGGGCGCCCACACCAGGGGGCCACCGAGGATCTTACGGAGGTGGTCCAACAAGAGGTGCCCGCCGAACTCCGCGGTCTCGACGATCCGGGTGTACATGTCCGGGCAGATGGCGAGGCCGTAGGGGCCGTCGATGCCGGCCTGACGAAGGAGATTGACGCCGCGAGCCACGCCGTCGGGTGCCGTGGCGATGTCGCCGCCGAGTGTGATGGGTTCGTGCGACGTGCTGTCGGTGATGCCGCGCTGGCCGGCCGCCTCGTAACCGTGGAAGACCATCACGTTCTCGCCCAGAGCGATCTGGCGCACGGCCTCGTCGAGCTCGGCCAGGTCCGGGTTGTTCGTCCCGCGGTCGACGTCGTCGAGCTCGACCCGCGAGACCTTGAACTCGGTGCGCAGTTCCACCAGGGGGAGGACCACCCGCTGGGCGGCGGCCACGCCCTCGGAAGGGCCGGTGATGGACGTGATGCGGCCGAGGTCGGTGGCCGAGTGCGTCCAGCCGTGCGGACCGCCGAAGTCCACCAGCTTGCGGGCGGCGAGATAGGTCGGGAGCCGGGACTTGGCCTCGTCGTCGATGGCGTCCCAGCCGGCATCCGAAATCGGGGCCAGTTCGCGTTGGAGGTGGTTCATCAGGCTGTTCCCTTCAGACTCCCGATGCCGAGCGACCCCGAGTCGCCGGCGCTCGATGTGGATCCGCCCTCGGGCTCCTGGCCGCCGTCGCCGACCTCGGTGATGGGGCCGGACGAGAACAAGAACTTGCGCAGCTGGGCGTCGAGGGCGGCGTCGCGCCGGCGTAGCCACTCGAGGGCCATGGCGGCGTGCTCTTTCTCGTCGTCTCGGTTGTAGGCGAGGACGGCGGCCAGGCTCTCGTCCGAGGTCGCCTTCACGCGCTGGTCGTACCAGTCGATCGCCTCGAGCTCCTCGCCCAGCGACGTCATGGCGCGGTGGTAGTCGATGCTGGCTTCGTCGAGCAGATTGAGCGGCTCGTGCAATCCCTCGCTGGCCAAGGTTGCCTCCTCGCGTGTAGTTCCGTGTGTTCCGGCGTGTGCTTCGGTCGTGTGGTTCTCGACAACCGGGGATGGAACGCCCCGAGCGACGCCCACAGTGAAGCACCTGCGGGTCCCCCGAGTCTACGGGACGTCCCCCGGCCCCGGTCGTGGGCCCTCCGGTGACGGTGCCGGTGTGTCGCCGGTCGCACTCTGGGAGGTGCGCGCCGGGTGCCGGCCGCGCAGGCTCCGGGGGTGGATCGGCGCCGTGGCGGCGTGCTCGGGTCGCTCCGGGTGTAACCGGCCCGTCCGCGCGCCGTAGCGGGCCGCAAGCGGTGACGCGCTCGACGCCGTGCAAAAGCACGCTCAACGCGACCGTCAAGGTGACCGTCCCCAGCACGACGGTGGACTCGGCCGGTGCCAGCGTGTCGACCGCGATGAGCCCGAACACCACCGACGCCAACCCGCGCGGCCCGAACCAGCCGACGAAGCCGACCGTGGCCCGGTCGAGGCCGCTCCCGAGGAGCGCCACCGCGACGGGCACCATCCGCACGACGGTCAAGGCGAGCAGTGCGAACACGACGGTGCGCCACCCCACGTCGGCCAGCCCGGGTCCGAGCATGACGGCGCCGAACACGAACCAAACCAGGAGGGTGAGGAGCGTGCCGCCCTCCTCGGCGAAGCGCAGGTCGGCCACGTCCTCGCTCCGGTCGAGGGCGCCGAAGGCCATGCCGGCCACGAAGGCGGCGATGAAGCCGTTGGTGCCGGCGGCGACCGAGCCCGAATAGGCGAGGAGCGCAAGGGCCAGGACGGCGATCGGACGGAAGCCGGCTGCGCTCCATCCGTGGCGGGCCGCCAGCGCCAGGAGAGTGGCGCCGACCACACCCACGCCGATCCCCAGGCTGGCCCCCCCGACGAGGTCGACGACGGCGGCGGCGGGCCGGGCGCCGTGCACGGCCTCGGCACTGACCGCTCCTGCGAGGAAGAGGTTCACGAAGGGCGTGACGATGCCGTCGTTGAGACCGCTCTCCACGTTCAAGAGGCGGCGCACCGCCGGCGGGATGCGCGTGTCGCCCATAACGGTGGCGCCCAGCGCAGCGTCGGTCGGCGCCACGATCGCGCCGATGGCGGCGGCCACCCACAGGCCGCTGCCGCCAAAGAGCAGCGCGGCCACACCGGCACCGGCACCGATGGTGAGCGGGAGCCCGATGCCCAAGAGGCGGGCGGGGAGTGCGGCATCGGCGCGCAGGGCCGCGAGGTGGACGCGGGAGGCGTCGGCGAACAACACGAGGGCGAGCGTCACCTCGGCCAACGTGAGGATCGTCGACGAGTGCAGGCTGACGTGGATCACCGCCGTCGGGCCGTGCGTCGTCGCCAGACCGAGGAGGACGAAAGCGATCGGGCCCGACACGTCCGAGCGCTCCAGCCGTGCCGAGACGAGACCCCATGCGAGGACGCAGGCCGAAAGCACGACCAGCGAGGTGACGTTGGGCTCGTGCGTCACGAGTGGGATCGGGCCCGAGGCGGGGCCGGCGGGGGTTCCATAGTGGCTGCCGCCAATCTTTCCTGGTCAGAGGAGAAGGATGCGCCATGGTGGCGGCCCGGGCCGCGGGCCTCGGCGGGCGGTCCGGCGCGGAGGCGAGGTGGCCTCGCCGGAAGGCGCAACCCGAGCGGCGCCATCCCTGCATTGTTTTTGGCGCGGGACTAAACATGGCAGGTCGCGTACTCGCCGACCACAGACGACAAGGAGAGCCGTTCCGATGCTTGCGACCAACTACCCGATCCTCGATGCCTTTTTGACGATGCTGTACTTCTTCCTCTTCATCATCTGGATCTGGTTGCTGATCATGGTCTTCATGGACGTCTTCCGCAGCCACGACATCGGCGGCTTGGCCAAGGCGCTGTGGGTGATCTTCATCATCGTCCTGCCGTTCCTCGGCGTCTTCGTCTACCTCATCGCCCGGGGAGGAAAGATGCACGAGCGGGCGGCGGCGCAGGCGGCGCAACAGCAAAAGGCCTTTGACCAGTACGTCAAGCAGGCGGCGGGCACGCCAGGCGCCGACTCGGCCTCCCAGCTCTCGAAGCTGGCCGACCTCAAATCCCAGGGCGTGCTCACCGACGCCGAGTTCGAGGCCCAGAAGGCCAAGATCCTGGCCAGTTAGGCAGGACGGCCCGTCACCGGGAGTAACTCGCCGGTGGCGGGGCAGGACGACCGAGAGCCCGAAGAGCCGCGCCCCGTCGAAGCGGAGGTGAGCGGCGCCGGCAGCACAGCTGGCAGCGACGCGATGTCGCAGCGCATCGCCACGCGTATCGAACAAGATGTCGAGTCACCCCTGCCGTGGCGGTCGATCGCGAAGAAGACCGTCTTGGTGGTGGTTGCCGGTATCACCATCTACCTGGTCTTCCCCAGCTTGGCCGAGGTCTTCGACTCCTTCCCGAAGCTGACGTCGCTCGACCCGATCTGGTTCTCCATCGCCGTCGCACTGCAGATCGCGCATTTCACCTGCACCATCGCCCTGCAGCGGATCGCGCTACGGACGACGGCCTGGTTTTCCGTCACGACGTCGCAGCTGTCGGGCAACGCCATCAGCTTGATCGTGCCCGGGGGGGCCGCCTTCGGGGCGGCGACCCAGTTCCGCATGCTGGCCGCAGCAGGGAACGATCCGGCTACGGCGGTGGCGGGACTGACGGCCTTCTCGCTGCTCGGCATCGCCGGGTTGCTCGCCCTCCCGATCTTCGTCCTGCCGGCCATCATCGCCGGGACGCCGATTGAGAACGGCCTCTTGCACGCGGCGCTGCTCGGGCTGGCCGCCTTCGTGCTCTTCGCCGGCTTCGGGGCGCTCGTCCTCACCCTGGACGCCCCGCTGCGCTGGGCCGGCAACGTGGTGCAGACGGTGCGCAACCGCCTGAAGCGCAAGGCTGAGCCCCTGACTGGTCTGCAGGACCGGCTCGTCTTCGAGCGCAACCGCATCCGCAAGGTGTTGGGCCGGCGCTGGAAGGCCGCCATGCTGCTGAGCAGCGGTCGGCTCGCCTTCGACTTCGGGACGCTGCTGGCCACCATCCGGGCGACCGGAATCAAGCCCAATCCGTCCCTTGTGCTGCTGGCCTACGCGGTGGCCGGGCTCCTCGCCCTCGTTCCCATCACGCCGGGCGGCCTCGGCATCGTCGAGGCGGGGTTGAGCGCGCTGCTCATCCTGGCCGGTATTCCCGGAGGCGACGCGGTGGTCGCCACGCTCGCCTACCGGATCATTTCGTACTGGCTGCCCATTTTCGCAGGGCCGTTCGCCTACCTCGCCTTCCGGTTGCGCTTCGGGAAGCCGGGTGGCGGCAGGCCCGATCCCGGCGACGGCGCCGGCGGTGCAGGGGGCGTCACCCTGGCGCCGGGCTGAGCGGAGAGGCGCCGGCTGGTCCTCGGCTGGCCTCGGGCGTTCGCAGGCCGGCGCAGCGTGGGCCGCCACATGCGAGACTCCATTCCTCATGTATGAGGGGACGTGGGAATCTCTGCGGACCCACCGGGTTCCCGTCTGGTTCGACGACGCGAAGCTGGGGGTCTTCATCCACTGGGGGCTCTACTCGGTTCCCGGCTGGGCGCCCCGGGTGCCCGACATTCAGCGGTTGCTCATTGAGGACGGACCGAGGCGGATGTTGCGGGAGAACCCCTACGCCGAGTGGTACCTGAACTCCATGCAGATTCGGGGCGGGCCGACGCAGCAGTATCACGCTCAGACCTACGGGGAGGACTATCCCTACGACAACTTCGTCCGCACCTTCGACGCCGCGACGGCCGGCGCCAACCTCGAGGACATCGCCGACCTGTGTCATAACGCCGGCGCGCGCTACGTGGTGCTCACCACGAAGCACCACGACGGCTTCGCGCTCTGGCCCTCGGCCATCCCGCACCCGACCAAGGGCGCGTACCACGCCCGTCGGGACCTCGTTGGCGATCTGACCGAGGCGGTGCGCGATCGGCGCATGCGCATGGGTCTGTACTACTCCGGCGGCTACGACTGGCCGTACAACAACGCGCTCCTCACGAAGGCGGCCGACGCCGTGCTGGCTGCTCCTCACGACGAGCGCTACGTGGCCTACGTCACGGCGCACTGGCGCGAGCTCATCGACCGTTACCAACCGTCGGTGCTCTGGAACGACATCGGGTGGCCGACGGATCCCCGGCTGCCGGAGCTCTTCGCGTACTTCTACAACACCGTCAAAGAGGGCGTCATCAACGACCGGTGGAAGGAGCCGGGCCTACCGCGCAACCGACTGACGGACGCGATCGTGCGCGGTGCCGGTGCCGCCGCCCAGGCGATGTGGCGCTTCATCCCCGAGAGTCAGAAGCACCTGACCTTCGCCGCGCCGAAGCACTACGACTTCCGGACGCCCGAGTACGACGTCCTGCGCACGGTCACGCCACGAAAATGGGAGCTGGCGCGCGGCGTGGGCCATTCATTCGGAGCCAACCGTCACGAGCGGCCCGAGGACATCATTTCAGAGACCGAGCTGATCGAGATGTTCTGCGACGTCGTGTCGAAGAACGGCAACCTTCTCATCGGCGTCGGGCCGCGACCCGACGGGACCATCCCCGACTCGCAGCAGGCACCGCTGCGCGGTCTCGGCGCGTGGTTGGCGGTCAACGGCGAGGCGATCTACGGGAGCCGTCCGTGGGTCGTGACCGAGTCGTCGACCGTCGATGGGACGCCCCTGCGCTTCACGAAGAGCGGCGAGGGCGTCTACGTGATGGTGATGGGGATGCCGCATTCGCGCCGCATCACCATGCGGGCCATCGACGGCACACAGGTGCGGCGGGTGCGGTTGGTGGGGGCGGACGCGCGGCTCGAGTGGTCGGTCGAGCCCGGCGGCCACCTGACGGTCACGCTGCCCGAGCAGTTGCCCATGGCGGCCGTCACCGTGCTGGACCTGGGGCCCGACGTCCGGGCCCGGGTCGGCCAGGGGCCCTAGCACCTAGCGCCCGCGCCCTGTCGGTCGGTCGGGCCAACCGAGACCATCGCCGTGCCAACCGTGACAATGTCGTGCCGGCGGAGGTGATGAAGGGCTTTTCGAAGCAGTCCCGACATGACCATTGGCCCTAGTGGTCCGGCGCCGTGGGGACCAAGATCCCACACATGGACGAGGGTCGCCGGCGCTGCAGCGCACCTTCATCAGATCCGGCACGATCTCGAACCGAGAAGGGCCGTTTCTTTGGTGGAACGGGGTCCCGAGCCCCCGGCGGCTCCTCGTCCAGAACGTTTCTGCCTGCATCGGCGGCGCCCGAGTCGGTGTCCGTGTCCCGGCGTCCGTGTCCCGGCGTCCGTGTCCCGGCGTCAGTGTCCCGGTGTCCCGCGCCCCACCGGCTGTGACGTGTAGGTTCGGCGTGGCGTAACCAACCGGGGGTGCACAGTGCTGCTCGACCTGTTTCTCATCGGGCTCGTGGTCACCCTCGAGCCGATCCCGATCACCGCAATGATCCTGCTGTTGGCGGCCGAGGGCGGCCTTCTGAAGGGACTGGGATACGTCATCGGTTGGCTGGTCACGCTCGTCGCGATCGTGGCGCTGACGATCGTGGTCACTGGCGGGAAACCGCTCATTCCGAACAGCAACCCGTCGACCGGCGCGCTGGCGCTGAAGCTGGCCATCGGCGTGGTCCTGGTGGTCATCGCCTACCACCGCTGGGGTAGCCGGGAGTCGGCGCAGCCGAAGAAGCCGAAGAATCAGCCCAAGTGGATGACAGGCCTCGACCGGGTCAACCCGCTGACGGCAGCGGGGCTTGGATTTTTGCTGCAGCCCTGGGTCCTGGTCACCGCCGGCGTGGCCGACATCACCACGGCCAAGGTCTCGTCGACAATCGAATACATCGCCGTATTCGCGTTCTGCCTCCTGTGCTCCGCGTCCCTGCTCACCATGGAGACGTACGCCGCGTTGCGACCGGCCAAGGTGCAGGGCGCGCTCGACGCCCTGCTGCAGTGGATCACCTCGCACCGGGACCAGGTCATTGTGTTCCTGTCGCTCGGACTGGGCCTCTACCTCATGGCGAAGAGCATCTACGGTCTCGTGAACGGGCAATAGCCGGCCGGTCGGATAGAACCGAGCGCGATGTGGGCGCGCCCCGTCGGCCTGTCCCGCGGTGCGGCATCCACCCGGCTCCCGGCGTCGGCCATTAGCGTTACTCGGCGGAGGTGCAGCCAATGTTCGCGTACACGTGGCCGCTGCTGAGCCTGTTCTGGACATTCCTGATGTTCGCCGGGATCTTCTTGTTGGTCTTCTTCGTCATCTGGTGCTTCATCGACAACTTCCGCCGGCGCGACCATCACGGCCTCGCCAAGGGCGGGTGGACCGTCCTGATTCTTCTGGTGCCCTTCGTCGGCGCGTTGATCTACATCATCGCCCGGCCACCGGACGCCCGACTGGCTGCCTGAGGGGCGCCTCGGAACTCGCCCCGCTCCAACCGCCCCTACGATCGTTTGGGCAACCCAGGGGTGTCGCATCCCGGCTGTGGGAGGGCGGAAACGAGAGTTTCGCAATTGCCGCACAATCGCTATGGTTTTCGTTCTCAAGGACTCGCAGGAGCCGGCATGCAGAACCACTTTCCGAAAATCGCGCAGTGTCCTGACCGGACATGGGTGGTCGAGTGCGTGCAATGCCGCAACGACCGGGCGTCGACGGTTCCGATCGGCATCGGCATGCCGCTCAAAGACCGCGAGACGGCAGAGCGCCTCCGCGACAACCACGCGGCGCGGCCGGTGCGGGCCGCTGCCGCGTCGTAGATCGATTCCCGCCGCCGACGCCGGTCACGGCGCCCGCGCCGCCGGCGTGACGACCAAGACGAGCGCCCGCTCCGTGACGGACACGGTGGGCCGGCTGTTGGAGATGCTCGACACCAAGGGCCTCAAAGTGTTCGCGGTGATCGACCAACAGGCCGAAGCGCGTGCCGTCGGGCTCGAGCTCCGGGAGACGACGCTGGTCGTCTTCGGAAACCCGACCGCCGGCACCGGCGTCATGGCCGCCGCACCGCTTGCCGCGCTCGACCTGCCCCTCAAGGTGCTCGTCTGGTCGGGAGCAGGCCAGGGCACCCAGGTCAGCTACACCGATCCGGCCGCGCTGGGCGCCCGCTACGGCTTGAGCCCCGAGTTGCTGCCGGCACTTGAAGCGATCAACGGGTTGACGGACGCGCTCGTGGGGGCCTGAGGCGCTGTAATACGTCTGGTCTGTGCGGTCAGCGGAGCAGTGGAACCCGAGAGACGCACGCCAGCTCGAGGTGTTCGCTCGGCCGCCCCGGACGCAGCCGTTGCACCTGCTCGGGCAGGAAGTCGACTGAGGAGTCCTGGAACGGCTCGCCGTCGAAACTGGGCCGTCGGCCGAGCGCCAGCAGGGTGACGTCGGGTCGCAGGCCGTCGAAGATGCCGCGCCGGTAGCCGGAGCTCCCGTGCTCAGGACCGAGCCGCCGTCGTCACGGGCAGAGAGGCACCCTTCGCCACGACGCCTTCATCGCGTCTGCTGTTCGGCCATCTCGGACGGGTGCCCCACGAGCTTGGCGGAGAACTTGACCGCCTTGACCGCACTCGTCGCTCCGGTCTGCAGGGTCACTCCGATGATGATGAAGACCACGCCGAGCCAGAAGACGTAGGGCCACCCCAGCATCAAGATCCCGAGCCGGCCCAACATGTAGGGCGGGGAGCAAACCACGGCACCGAGGGCGCCACCGACCGCGGTCGCGGCCAGCGCATCGCGGCGCGACTGCTTCTTCTTTTCGACGCCGACGATGCGCGCCGGGACGGCGAGGTAGCACAGCATCATGATGCCGACGACGATGCTCTGACTGATGACGAACGGCCAATGGCCCCGAGCGCGTCGCGATCAGCGCCGAGAACGCGAGGGTGAGGCCGATGGCGCATCCCCAGGACAAGATGACACGCAGGTGCTGGTTGGCCCGGCCGAAGGCAGGGTGGATCTGGGGCTTCCCCGGCACCGAGATGGCGAACGCGAACACGCCATTCAGGTAGAAGCTGGCCGCGGTGAGCGCAGTCACTCCGAGCACGCACGGGATCAGCAGCGGGCCCCGGATGACATGGAACTGTCGGCCGTGCAGGACGTGGACCTTGATGTCGAGCATGGCCACCCAGATCCACATGGCCGGCACGATCTGGACCAGGGTGAGCCGCCAATTCGTGTAGAGCAACTTGACGCCCTGGAACAGCATGAGAAAGGCACCGACGATCAGGCCCAACGGGGCGAGCCAACGCCGGCGCGCGCTCAGCTGGAGCACCGCATTCTCCACGGCGGAGTCGTCACCGCGCCGGATGGCGTCGATCAGCCGGCCGATGGAGGCCGTGACGCGGTCGCGGCGTCGGAGAGCGGTGTGGGTGGCAACATCCGGTCCGGTGGACGCCGACGAGCCGGAGGCGTCTGCTGCTCCCCGTTCGTCATTGTCCGCGGTCACGTGTTGCCCTTCGTCTGGCCCACCTCACCGGCCGCGCCTCGTGGGTGCTGGCGCAGTCTGCCTGCGGCGGCACCACGGGTCGTATTGGTCATTGTGACGCCGGACCGAAGGTGTGGGAAGGAGCAGAGGCTATCTGGCCGGATTGCGAGGCCCGGCTCGCCGTCGCCCAAAGGGCCGATGAGGCCGGTGAGCCACTGGCCTCCGAGTCGTCGTAGCCTCGGGCCGGGATGATGACGCCGCAGCGCGTCGGAGGAGGTGGCCGAAATGGTTGAAGAAGAGGGGATCAAGTTGGCAGAGCGCCCCGTCTCGATCGTCCCGCACATGACCGAAGCGGAGTGCAGGGCGAAGGGCAAGGCGGCCCGGGCCCGGGTGCCCCGGAACAGTCATGCCGTCTTCGCGGCCTCATCGGATCGACCAGACCCCGTCTCGCTTCTGGAGGAGCAGGCCACCTCGAGGGTGCAGGAACTGGTGCCGATCCGCTACGGCCGCATGCTCGCCTCGCCGTTCGCATTCTTCCGCGGGGCGGCACTGATCATGGCGTCGGACCTCTCCACGACCCCCGACTGCGGGCTCACCGCACAGCTCTGCGGCGACGCGCACCTGTCCAACTTCGGCGTGTTCGGGTCACCCGAGCGACAGCTCGTCTTCGATTGCAACGACTTCGACGAGACGCTTCCCGGGCCTTGGGAATGGGACGTCAAGCGCCTGGCTGCGAGCGTCGTGATCGCCGGGCGGCACCGTGGCCACTCCAAGTCGCTGCGCGCCGACGCCATCGTGGCCCTGGGCAAGGCCTACCGCGAGTCGATGCGCATGATGGCCAGCATGTCGAACCTGGACGTCTGGTATCTCCATGTCGGTGTCCAGGATGTCGTGGCCGGGCTGGAGGCCCAAGCGGCAGCGTCTGGGTCGAAGACGGAGGCGCGCATGGCGGCCAGAGCGACGAGGCTCGTTGAGAAGGCGCGGACCAAGGACAGCATGAAGGCACTCGACAAGTTGACCCACGTGGTCGACGGAGAACGCGTCATCATCAGCGACCCCCCGCTCCTCGTCCCCGTCGACGAACTGTTCCCCGAGGTCGTGTTCGAACAGGTCGAGGAGATGTTCCGCGACATCCTGCGTCGCTACCGCCAGAGCCTCTCGACCGATCGGCGGCATCTGCTGGAGCAATACCGCTTCAGCCAGATGGCCCGCAAGGTGGTTGGCGTCGGCAGTGTCGGGACGCGGGCCTGGGTGCTGCTGCTCCACGGGGCGAGCCAAGAAGACGTCTTGTTCTTGCAGGCCAAAGAAGCGCAGGCATCCGTGCTGGAACGGTTCACGAAAAAGAGCCACTACGGCAACCATGGGGCACGGGTGGTCGCCGGGCAGCGCGTGATGCAGGCCAGCAGCGACATCTTCCTCGGCTGGCAGCGCGCCGATGGTATCGACGGGGTCGCCCGCGATTACTACGTACGCCAGCTGCAGGACTGGAAGGGATCCCTCGACATCGAGACCATGGTGCCGCGGGGCCTGGAGGCATACGGCAAGCTCTGCGCCCTCACCTTGGCGCGGGCGCACGCCCGTTCGGGCGATCGCTTCGCCATGGCGGCCTACCTCGGCGCCAGCACCACCTTCGAAAAGGCGCTGGCCAAGTTCGCCGAGTCCTATGCGGACCAGAACGAACGGGATTACGAGGCGTTCGCCGCAGCGTGTGCGAGTGGCCGGCTGCACGCCGAAGTGGGCCTCTGAGCTGGCGGCTGGCCGGGACCTGATCACGGGAGTGTCATGAGCCCGTGCCCTTGGGTGTTCCCGGTGCCGGGTCGGGGCCGATCCATCGACTCCCTTGCCCGTACCCCAGTTGCGCAAAGTGTGCGATGCTGGGACGCCACATGAACCAGGCCCGGCGCGTGCGGGCGATTACCATCGAGACGTAAGGACGTAAGGAGTCCCCATGCTTGCTGCGACGTATCAATACCCGATCCTGGATTTCTTCTTGACGATGCTGTACTTCTTCCTCTTCGTCATCTGGATCTGGTTGCTGATCACGGTGTTCATCGACATCTTCCGCAGCCACGACCTGGGCGGCTGGGCCAAGGCGCTCTGGGTGATCTTCATCATCATCCTGCCCTTCCTCGGCGTCTTCGTGTACCTCATCGCCCGTGGCGGCAAGATGCACGAGCGGGCGGCGCAGCAGGCGGCACAGCAGCAGAAGGCCTTCGACGACTACGTCAAGCAGGCGGCCGGCAGCGCATCGGACACCACGGCCGACCAGCTCTCGAGGCTGGCCGACCTCAAGTCCCAGGGCGTGCTGACCGATGCCGAGTTCGAGGCGCAGAAATCCAAGATCCTGGCCAGCTGATTGCCACCGGCCGCGCGCCGGCGCAATGAGCCGCAGTCCATCGGCAGAGCAGAAGAGGAGACTCCATGACCATCGGACCAGTCAGCTACACGGTCATTGCCTTCCCGGGCAACCGCTTCAACGGCAACATCGCGCCGGAGGTGGCGAAGCTGGTGGCGAACGGCACTGTCCGGATCCTCGACCTGGTCTTCGTGGCCAAGGACGAGCAGGGTGAAACCATCAGCCTCGAGTTCGATCAGATGGACGAACTGACAGCGTTCGGCGACATCGAAGGCGAGGTCGGTGGGCTCGTGAACATGGAGGACCTGGACCATGTGGCGGCCAACTTGCCCGAGGGCAATTCCGCTCTGGTGATCCTGTGGGAGGACCTGTGGGCGGTGCCGCTCGTCGAGGCGATGCGCGAGTCCGGTGGCGTGTTGATCGACAGCGCGCGGATCCCGAACGACCTGATTGAGACGGCACTCGACGACCTGGCTCAGGCCCTCCAGAGTTGAGTACAACGAGAGCGCAGAGAAAAGGAGCACGATCATGCCCATGATGCGACGACGTCCAGTGATGCGAACGGTGGGGAGGACGGCGGTGATCGCCGGCACCGCCAGCGTCGTGGCCGGCGGGGTCAACCGGCATCAACAGCAGAAGTACGCGCAGCAAGACGCAGCGTCGCAACAGCAGGCCGCGCCGCCGCCCGCCCCGGCCGGCGTCGAGGCGCCGAGTTCGGACGATCTCATCAGCAAGCTGAAGGAGCTCGCCAACCTCAAGGACCAGGGCATCCTGACGCAGGCCGAATTCGACGACCAGAAGGCCAAGATCCTGGCCGAGATGTCCTGAATCCAGCGGCCCGCGCGGGGCCCGGGCCGCTGCATCGCTGCCGCGCTTTCTTCGGCTCAAAGATGGGTTAGGAACGCCCCATTCCCTGAGCTCCCTTTCGAGCCGTACGCCTACAGTCGTGATCGTGCCCTGATCCCGCCGGGGAAGGACGGGCCGGTAACGTAAGCCCGATGTGGCCGAACGATGCGGCGAAATGTGCTGCCTCTCGCCGCGTTGGCTCGCACCCCGGTTGCGCGTGACTGAAGTATCCGGGCCCGAGGCCACGTCCCGTCCGCGACACGCGAAGGTCGAACCGGATACCCCTGCGCCAGACCCCGCGAGTTCGTCGCGTGGTCGTTGGTGGTGGGTCCCGGGCGCCATCACGGTCATCACGATTGCCAGTGTCATTGCGGTCACGCTGTCGCAGCTCCATCCGGGCATGCTCCTGACCGACACGACGACCACCGGGGGCGATACCGGCGCGCACATCGCAATGCCCAAGTTCCTCGAGACATTGATCAGCCACGGTCACCTCACGGGCTGGGACCCCGGCTGGTATGACGGCTTCCCCCTCTACACCTTCTACTTCACGATTCCCGATCTCTTCATCGCCATTGGCGGATGGATCATCCCCTATGGCGTCGCCTTCAAAATGGGAACGATCCTTGGCTCGGTGCTGCTCCCCATCTGCGCCTGGGCTTGTGGCCGGTTCTTCCGATTGCGGGCTCCGCTTCCGACCATCCTGGCGGCCGCCACCCTCCCGTTCCTGTTCGATTACACGTTCACCATTTACGGCGGGAACCTGTTCTCCACGTTGGCTGGCGAGTACGCGTATTCATTCAGCCTCTCGCTGGCCGTGCTCTTCCTCGGACTCTTCGCCTGCGCAATCAGGGAGCATCGATACCGCGGATGGACGGCCATCGTGCTCGCCGTCTGCGTGCTGTCGCACATCGTCCCCGGCATGTACGCCCTTGGCGGCGCTGTCATCCTCACGCTCGTCGAGTTGCTCCCGGCCCGGTGGGGGATCACCGACTCGGGACTGCACGTGTGGCGCGGCGACGCCGCACGGGAGCCCGTGCCCCGGCTGCGCACGCTGTGGTGGGCCGGTTCCACGGTCGCGATCGGGCTGCTGCTCTCCGGCTGGTGGCTGGCGCCCTTCGGGTTGGAGCACGCGTATTCGTCGTCGATGGGCTACACCAACGTCGAGGGCTGGGCGCAGTACTTCCGGGAGGCCGACGCTTGGGCTCTGGTGCTGGCGGGAATCGGCGCCATCACCGCTGTCGTGGTGCGCAGTCGGTTCGGCATCACCGTCACACTGCTCGGCATCGCATCGGCGGTCGCCACCGCCGTCGATCCGCAGGGGAGCCTCTACAACGTCCGCCTCCTTCCTCTGTGGTACATCTCCGTGTACTTCATGGCGGCCTGGGGGTTCGGGGCGGTCTGCATCGTCGTGGCGAAAGCCTGGCGCCGGGCCCAGGACAGGCGGTGGGAGGCCTCCGTCGCGGCGGATCCAGGTCCCTTGGCGCAGGAGTGGCCGCACCCGTTCTCGGAGGAGCCCCGTACAGCCGACCTCGCAGCCGACGACCTCGCAGCCGACCCCGGCAATGTGATGACGGCGAGGCGCGCGCCGACCCGGCGCTGGAGCCCGGCGGCGGTGAGTGGCGCGATCCTCGGCCTGCTGGCTGCCATGGTTGTCGTCGTCCCGCCGTTCATCGTCCCTGCGTCAATGCTGCCGGTCACCATCGGGCCTAACGAGGTGACGAACTGGTCGAACTTCAACTACGAGGGTTACGAGGGGCAGGCGTCCTATCCGGAGTTCAAGACACTCATGCAGACGATGGACTCGGTGGGCAAGCGCTACGGCTGCGGTCGCGCCATGTGGGAATACAGCGCCAGTGAGAACCGCTTTGGCACCCCCGAGGCGCTGATGCTCTTGCCCTATGAGACCAACGGGTGCGTCGCTTCGATGGAGGGCCTTCTCTTCGAGTCGTCCGCCACCACCCCGTACCACTTCCTCAACCAGGCTGAGTTGTCAGCGGGCCCGTCAGAGCCCGAGGTCGGGCTCCCCTACGGGTCCCTCGATGTCACGCTCGGAGTGCAGCATCTGCAGCTTCTCGGCGTGAAGTACTTCATGGCGGAGACGCCGCAGGTCGAGCAGGAGGCCAACGCGGATCCGTCGCTCCAGCTCGTCGCCAAGACGGGTCCTTGGACGTACAACTACGACGGGACCGACTCGAACACCACGTGGAACATCTACCTCATCAAGGATTCACCACTGGTGACCCCTCTCGTCAACGATCCTGTCGTCGTGTCCGGGGTGCAGCCCGACCCGGCGAGCTGGCTCGGGAATGCGACGAAGGAGGGTCCGGCCCTGAGCTGGTACGGCGATCCGGCCAAGTGGAACGTCGAGCTCGCGCAGGACGGACCGCCGGATTGGCCCCGCACCTCTATCGACCGTCTTGCGCCGACGGTCAAACGCGCCGGGACGACCCAGGTCAGCGGGGTGACGCACACCGACTCGTCCATCAGCTTCCACGTGTCGAAGGTGGGGACGCCGGTGCTGGTCAAGGTCTCGTACTTCCCCAACTGGCAGGCCGACGGAGCGAACGGGCCGTGGCGTGTCACCCCGAACCTCATGGTCGTTGTCCCGACCAGCCACGACGTGACGCTGACCTACGGGTCTTCGAGTGCGGACTACCTCGGGTTGTTCGCCACGCTGCTCGGTGTCGGCGGCCTCGTGTGGCTGTGCGTCGTGCCGGCGTTCCGCCGGCGCTTTCGGGACGCCCCCCGGAGCGGGCCCGACCCGCGCTGAGCCCGAGGACGCGGCAACACCCCACGGTCCGAGACGTGGCGCGCCCGAGCCCATGGGCGAGGGCGGATCGGTCGAGCACTGACCAGAGCACGCGCCCTCAGGCGCCGCCTCGGTAGACAGAAAGGACAGAAAGTGTCTAAAATGTCCGTTGGATGACGGCGACGTTGCAGGACATCGACTCCGGTTCCGCCCACCGCGCCAGTCCCACCAGCTCCTTCGGTCCGACCGAGGAACGGATCCTGGTCGCAGGTCTCGGCCTCATCGGACGCCGTGGGGTGCGTCGCCTCGGCATGCGCGAGATCGCCGAGAGCGCCGGCGTGTCGAGGGGGACCCTGTACCGCTACTTCCCCAGCAAGGAGCACGTCCTCGCTGCGGCAGCCGCCTACGACTCGCAGCGCTTCTCCGACGGGCTCGACCTGGTCCTGACCGCAGCGCGGTCGCCCGAAGACAGGATCACCGCCTTCATGGCCTACGCCTTCGACTTCATCCGGACCCATCCGTGCCGTCCCCTCTTCGAGTCGGAGTCCGGGTTCGTCTTGAGCTACCTGCTCGACCACCTGCCGGCGCTGCACGGCGAGTTGGTCGAGCGGCTGGGGGATGCACTCGACGCGGTACCTGCCGTCGCGGCCGGCACGTTGAGCCGGGATCAACTGGCCGACGTCATCGTTCGCCTCTTCGCCTCGAGCTGGATCATTCCCGAGACCGACGATGCCTCACTCGTGCAAGCAGTCAACCGCATCCTGCAGATCAATTCGGAGGAATCAAATGGCAAGTGAAACCGAGATCCAGGCCGAGACCGAGACCGGCAGCACCGGCTACGGCGAGAGCCCGGGGCTGGCCATGGGCCCCGAGATGGCCGCCAACCCGCAGCCCACGTTCAAGATGTTGCGTGACGAAATGCCGGTGCTCTCACTCGACATGGGCACCGGACCCGGGGTCCTGTTGTCGCGCAAGGAGGACATCGATTTCGCCCTCCGCCACACCGAGATCTTCTCCTCCAACGTGGACGCCGTGGACCTCAAGAACAAGCGGCCCATGATCCCGCTCCAGATCGACCCGCCGGAGCACAAGAAGTTCCGCAAGCTGCTCGACCCGATCTTCGCGCCGCGCAAGATGGCGGCGATGGACCAGGAGGTCTCGGACCTCGTCAACCATCTCATCGACGGGTTCATCGACCGGGGCGAGGTCGACTTCGCAAAGGAGTTCTCGGTCCCCTTCCCATCCGAGGTCTTCCTGACGCTTCTTGGCCTGCCGATGGACGAACTCGACACCTTCTTGACCATGAAGGACGGGATCATCCGCCCCGAGCACGTGACCGGGACCGCCCAGGGTTCGGCGGAGGCCCAGGCCTACCAGCAGAAGATCGCCGACTCTGTCTACGACTACTTCGAGAAGGTGCTCGACGAGCGCGAGAAGGAGCCCCGCGACGATCTCCTCTCGCACTTCCTCGGGGCCGAGGTGGACGGCGACCGTCTCTCCCGTGAGGACATCCTCGACATCTGCTTCCTCTTTCTCATCGCCGGGCTCGACACGGTCACGGCCACCCTTGACTGCATGTTCGCCTTCCTGTCGGAGCATTCCGAGCACCGCCGCCAGATCGTCGAGAACCCGGACATCATCCCGAACGCCATCGAGGAGCTTCTCCGCTGGGAGACCCCTGTCATGATGGTGTCGCGCATCGTCGTCGAAGACACCGAACTGGCCGGGTGCCCGGTGCACAAGGGCGACCACGCCATCGTCATCATCGGATCCGCCAATACCGACGAGGCGGAGTTCCCCGACGCCGACGAAGTGCGCTTCGACCGCGAGGTCAACCGTCACATCGCCTTCGGGGGCGGCGTCCACCGCTGCCTGGGCTCGCATCTGGCCCGCTTGGAGCTGCGGGTGGCCCTGCGCGAGTGGCACAGGCGGATCACCGACTACGAGGTCGAGCCCGATCACACGCTCGTCTACACGACGGGCATCCGCTCCATCGACCACTTCCCGATGCGGTTCACGGCGAAGACGTAGGCGAAGGCGTCGGCTCGTCTGCACCGCGCCTCCCGCCGTTGGCGACGTGCTCGGTCCAGCGGCCTTCGTGCCAGTAGCGCAACTCATGGCGCCCGCCGGGGTCCGGGTACCAACCTGACGGTGCGGCGTTGGTTGCCGAAGGTGGGGGACCGGGACGGGCGTGCACCCGAGCCGAACGGCTCAGTTCGGTCAGGTCGGCGACGAGCTGGTCTGCTTCGTCCACCTGGCGATCACGGAATTCGGCTCGCGCCCGCTTCCCCGCCACGTCCACATGGACGGTGGCCAGCCCGAGTGGCCGCTGCAGCGGGCCCTGCACCCGGCGGATGCTCTGGGACTTCTCCAGGGGAACCCACGTGGTCGTCCGGTTCAGGCGGCCCGTCACGCAGACTGCATGGGCGGCGTCGTGGCCGGCCGACAGGAAGTGAAAGCTCAGTGGCGCCTTGAAGCGGGCCCGGCTCGGGGGCGCAGAGCGCGCCGGATCGGGTGCGCCCAGCAGGCGCGCGATGAGATGCCACGAGTCCTGCTGCGAACCAACCGGGAGCAGCGCCTTGCGGACGACACCCGTGCCCTCGCTGCGCTGGTTGCGGGCCGTCGCCCCGGCGACGTCGACCTCGAGGCGCACCCAGCCGAAGGGTCGCCAGAGGAGAGGCTCCACCTGACGGACCGCCTGTATCCGCGGGTAGGGGACGGTCTCGGAGATCGTCTGCAGGAGCCCGCGCCGGATGCGCACCCCCTCGGGCGCCTCGACGGCGATGAAGGCGTACTGGCCGGACAGGCGCCGCCAGATCACACCGGCGGCACTGAGGAGATAGACGGCGAGTAGCCCCGCCAAGGCGGCCGCCGTCTTCGGCTCGAACTGGTCGAGGACGGCCAGAGCAGCGATGGTGCCGGCGACGACGATGGTGATGAGCGACAGGAAGGTCGAGGCGAGCAGGCGACCGGTGTCGACACTCGCCATCGGGAGGCCCGTGTTGCTTGACACGGCGACCTCCGCGTCGATGTGCCCGGCGAGAAGGGCGACGCGAAGCTCGGCCGCCTGAGACTCGGAGAGGTAGGCCAGCTTGCCGTCGGTGGACCCCGATCCGGCCAAACGCACGCGCAGCTCGGACACGCCGAGGAGGCGCGCCAGGAGCGGCCGGACGATGTCCACCGCCTGAATCCGAGCCAGCGGCAGCCGGCGGGAATCCTTGCGAATCAGTCCGGTCTCAATGCGCAAGGTGTCTCCCTCGAAGCGCCAGCGGGTCACCATCCAGTGGACGTAGCCGTAGACGACCGATGCCAGGGTGAACACGACCAGGTAGGCGGTCTCGGCGCGGCCGTTCTCCACCTTCGAATGGATCGTGGACACGACGAAGAGGAGGACGAGGGCCGGCACGATCCGTCCGACGCGGGCCACTGGCGTGAGCGGGTGGAGCCTGCACCAGCCGTCATCGGCCTCGGGCGGCAACAGAGCCGGCCCGGCGTCGCTCACATTCCCGCCGCCATCGACTCGCCCAACTCGGTCAACCGGTCCCGCAAGCGCGCCGCCTCGGTGCGCTCGAGCCCGGGAATGCGGGCATCGCTGGCCGCGGCCGCCGTATGGAGCTTGACGGTCGACAGCTGGAAGAGGCGTTCGATCGGCCCCGCCGTCACCTCGACGAACTGCATGCGTCCGTAGGGAACAACGGAAAGCCGTCGGACCATGACACCGCGGGCGACGATCAGGTCCTCATGGCGTTCCTGATAACGCCAGGCCCCGAACCGTCGTCGGAGGAACCACGAGAGCAGTCCGCCGAGCAGCAACACGACGGCGGCGCTGACGATGCCCGGCAGCGGGCCACCCGCCGCGAAGAACATGATTCCGAACAACGCGGCGAGCATCACCGAGATCACGGCGGCCTCCATCCGGCGCATCCGCCACAGACCCCGCGAAGGACGGAGCCAGGGTTGTTCGTTCTCCATCGTCATGCGTCTGACGTTAAAGGCGTCATGCGTCTGACGTTAAAGGCAAGGTCTCGATCCAGGGCTGCAATTGTGAACCAGTTGGCGGTTCGTCGACAAGAGCGGGTGCCGTTGGCACTGCAGCCGGTCCGGCCGGCTCACCCGGCCGACACGCGGCCGACCCCGGACAGGCAGTTGACCGGCTGCCGCTGGTACCGGCTCTTTGGCGACTCAGGAGAGCGGCGACCAACTTGCGCTGCGCAGCAGCCGGCTCTCCCAGCGATCGCGCACCTCGAGCGCGTCGTGCAACCAGGTCCCCGGTGCGGATGCCTCGGGCGGGAGGTCGTGCCCGAGCATCCACATGACCGCCTTCGTGTTGACGACGCGCTGCCACAGGATCACCTCTGTCGTCTGGTGCGTGCCGAAGACCGGTTGGAAGGCGGCCTCCAATTCGATCATGCCGACGCCTTCTTCCTTCTGGCTGCTCAGCGTGTGGTCGTAGAGCGTGCCCGCCTTGGCCAGGTAGGCCTGGAGCCCGCCGGCGAAGGGCCAAGCCGTGTCCTCCATGAAGAGCGAGTTCTTGTGGGTCTCGCCGTCCACCGGCACGGTGGTGAAGTCGATCTCCTGGAGAGGCGACCAGGGCACGGGCTGCACCACCTTGGCCGTGGTCGAGTGCCGCATGGCGTCGACCTTGGCCGACCAGGCGGCGAGGTCGCCGCCGCGGACGCGCTCGGCCAGCGTCGCCCACGCCGCCGCGTCACGGCAGCCCGTGATGGTGACCACCGTGTAGGCCTGCCCGCTCCCGTGGGCCAGGCGCAGGTACCACAGCAACCGGGAGCCGTCGGATGTGGCCAGCGCCGGCATGTACTCCTCGCGGAAGGCGTCGTCGAAGGCGTCCTCCTGGGCGCCCGCGACCTGATGGACTTGGTGAAGCAGATACACGGTCTGTACCCCCCTGGTCGTGGCTGTGTGCAGCGAACTCGCGATGGACGACGGCTCAGCGTGTGGTGGCGATTCCCCCGTCCACCGCGATGATGGCGCCGGTCAGGTAGGCCCCCGCTCGCGAGGACAGGTAGATCGCCGCCCCGGCCATGTCGTCGGGCCGGCCGATGCGCTTGAGCGGCGCGCTCGAGGCGATCTGTTCCCCGAAGGCCTCCAGTGTGGCGGCCATCATCTTGGACTCGAAGGGCCCCGGGGCGATGGCGTTCACGGTCACCAGCGGCGCCAAGCGCTTGGCCAGGTGGCGCGTGAGCTGGTGCACGGCGGCCTTCGACGCGCTGTAGGAGTAGGTCTCCAGCGCCGGCACCCCGATGCCGTCGATGGAACCGATGTTGATGACCCGGGCCGGGGATTCCACCGTCCCTGCCGACTCCAGCAGCGGGACGAGGAACTTGGTCAGGTGGAAGACGCCCTTGACATTGAGGGCGAGCACACGCTCGAACGCGGCCTCGTCGAAGTCGGCGAGGGGTGCGCCCCATGTGGCGCCGGCGTTGTTCACGAGAATGTCGAGCGAGGACTCCCGCGCCCCGATCTCCTCGGCCAGGCGGCGGCACTCCGCCTCGGTGGACAGGTCGGCCGGGACGGCGATGCAGGTGCCCTTCTGCGACAGCGCGGCGGCGACCTCCTCACAGACCTCAGCCTTGCGGGACGAGATGTAGACCTTCACACCGGCGTCCACGAAGCCCTCGGCGATCATCTTGCCGATGCCGCGGCTCCCGCCGGTGACCAGGGCCGTCTTCCCGGCGATGTCGAAGAGGTCCGAGGCCGTCATCGGCCCATTGTGGCCGCTGGGCTCATGGTGCGGCCAGTGCCAGGGCACTGCGGGCCAGCACGCTCGCCCCGACCCGCAGGGACTCGTCCTCGACGAGGAAGGTCGGGCTGTGGTGCATGCCGCTCGAGCCGTCCGCGGCGCCGCCTCCCACGAAGAAGTAGCAGCCCGGCAGATGGCGGAGGAACTCGCTCACGTCGTCGCTCGGCGACACCGGCGGCATGCGGAACACCTGGTCCGGCCCCAACACCACGCTTGCCTCGGCTTCGACCACCGCCGTGGCCTCAGCGTCGTTCACCACGGCCCGCGTGTGCTCGGGGAGCTCCAACTCCACGTGGACGCCCTGGCCGTCGGCGACGTCGTCGCACAGCTGCTGCAGGCGGACGAGCGCTTCCTCGTGCTGGGCCTCGGTGAAGGTGCGCAGGGTGCCGGTCACCCGGGCCGAGGTCGGCACCACGTTCACCGCGGTGCCGGCATGGATGGTGCCGGCGCTGCACACGCAATCGGCCTCCTCGTAGCGCAGGCCCGACGCCACCTCGCCCAGCCGGCTCACGAGCTCGGCCGTGGCCCGGATGACGTCGCCCTGGGCCGACGGCATGGCACCGTGCCCACCCGGCCCGCTCAGCGTGATGCGCAACGAGTTCGCCTCCGACATGGCGATGCCGGCGCGCAGGGCGACGAACCCCGAGGGGAACTGGGAGGTGACATGGAAGCCGACGAGGAGCGCTCCCTCCATGGCGGTGAGCGCCCCGCGCTCGAGCATCCGCTTGGCGCCGCACAAGGCCTCCTCGGCGGGCTGGAAGAGGAAGACGTAGCGCCCCGGGAGGTCCTCGCGCCGGGCGGCCAACAACGATGCGGCACCGAGCATGGAGGCGACGTGCACGTCGTGGCCGCAGGCGTGCATGATGCCCTCGACCTCCGAGTGGACCGAGCGCGCCGCGTCCTCGTGCACCGGCAACCCGTCGATGTCGCCCCGCAGGACGACGCTCTGTCCCGGCCTCCCTCCCTCCATGGTGAAGATGCCGCCGGTCTCCGTCGTGCGCAGCGTCTCGGCGATGCCGAGAGCCGCCATGTGCTCGCGGATGAGCGCCGTCGTCTCGTGCTCCTCGAAGGCCAGTTCGGGCCGGCGGTGCAGCGCTCGCCGCCGGTCGACCATATCGTCGAACACGGCGTCGGCAGGAGCCGGCCCCAACAGGTCGGTCACGTCACCGGCTCAACAGGTCCCGCGCAATGTGGGTCACCTGAATTTCGTCGGTGCCCGCGTAAATCTGGAAGACCTTGGCGTCGCGGGCGAGCTGCTCGACCCGGAACTCGGACATGTAGCCATTCCCGCCGAAGAGCTGCACCGCCTCCATCGCCACCTCGGAGGCCGCCTCCGCGGAGTAGAGCTTCATGGCTGACGCCTCGGCCAACGTCAGGCTCTTGCCGGCGGCCGCCATCTCAATGTGGCGGAACACGAGGTTCTCAACGTTGAGCCGAGCGATCTCCATTTTCGCCAACTTGAGCTGAATGAGCTGGAACTCCGAGATCGGCCGCTCCCAGAGCATGCGGTCCTTGGCGTACTGGACGGACAGCTTGAGGCACTCTTCAATGAGTCCGAGCGACATGGCGGCCACCCCGGCGCGCTCGGTGACGAAGTTGCCTTTGGCGCTCTCGCGCCCTTCGTTGCCTCCGGGCGTTCCCTCCGTCTCGCCGAGGAGCCGATCCGTCCCGGCGCGCACATCGGTGAGGAAGAGCTCACCGGTCGGTGAGGAGTGCAGCCCCATTTTGCGGAAGGGCTTGGACTGTTGCAGCCCGGCCATCCCGCTGTCGAGGATGAAGGTCAGGACCGGCCGCTGGCGCAGCGGCGTGCCGCTGCCGTCGTCGAGCTTCGCGTAGAAGACGATGGTGTCGGCGTATGGGCCGTTCGTGATGAACGTCTTGTTGCCGTTCAGTAGGTACTCGTCGCCGTCGCGCACCGCGGTCGACTTCATGCCGCCGAGGGCGTCGGATCCCGAGTCGGGCTCGGTGATGGCCCAGGCACCCACCTTGTCGAGCGTCATGAGATCGAGGCCCCAGCGCTCCATCTGTGCCGGTGTGCCGCCCTTCATGATGGTGCCGCCCGCCAATCCGGTGCTCACTCCGAGAGCGGTGACGATGCCGGGGCAGTAGTGGCACAGCTCAATGATCGGGATCATGGTCATGGCCGCGTTGGACCCGCCCTCGGCCCTCTCCGCGGACGTGCCTTGGGCGTCGCCGCCCGCGGCCTTCCGTTCGATGGCCCGCTTGGCCGAGTCCCGGGCCAGGGCGTCGAGACCGAAGGTCCGGTACAGCTTGCGGATCACCTCGTAGGGCGGCGTCTCGCCGTGCTCGAGCTCCTCGACGTTGGGCTTGACCTCTTCGTCGACGAAACGTCGCACCGCGTCGCGGATCGCCAGCTGCTCTTCGGACCACTCGAACATGTCGTGCCTTCCTGGTTGCCCCCCCGCTGCCCCGCTCCCGCCGGGCGACCCTACCGGTCGCCTCTAGGCTTCGGCGATCTTGCGCAGGGTGTTCAGATCGGTGTGGACGACCTCTTCGGGCAATCGGGCGTGCTTGATCACCGTCGTCTCCGTGTAGGAGAACTCGTCCTCCACGCTGGTGTCGATCGTGACTTCGTAGCGAATGGCCTGGGCGTTCTTGTCCAGCCAGTTGTTCGACAGGATCCCGTAGGTCCGGCTGCCGACGCTGGCGTGCAGCGTGAACTTGGTGTCGTCGGCTGCGACCACGGCGCCGGCGACGATCGCCGAGCCCCGGGGGATCAAGAAGCAACGGACGACCTCGCTGTCGCGGGCGTCCCACATCCAATAGCCCACCTCGGTATGGAAGGGATTGTCCTCCCCGCCTCGCCAGGCCGCCATGCGGTAGTCGAGGCCGTAGAGGACCTGGCTCCCGTTCTCCACCGGCCCGAACGGCTTGAAGTCGATGTGCTCGCGGTAGGGGGTGAGGCCGATCTCCCCCTTCTCGTTGGCGTAGGCGACGTCCTCGCCCTTCTCGCCCTCCCAGATACCTGCCAGCCGGGCCAACGGCCCCCACTCAGGTCCTGCGCTCAAGTCTCCTCCTCACGGTTATCACGGCACGGTTCTCGGCCGCGTTTTGCGCTCCTGTCCGTGGTGACACGCCACGTCCCGCGTTCACCGCCAGCTTAGGTCCTGGCGCCGGTCGCTCTCCGACCCGCCGCTCGAGCGGGTCTACCGCGGGGGGATCCCCTCTGCGAGGCCGAGCAGCGGCTCGTCGGCCTGGCGGCGCCCTCGACGCCGTCCAGAGGACCGTGCGCCCTCCGCATGGCGCTGGGTCCTCGCCACGATGACCCGGCTCGCCACCAGCAACAAGAGGACGAGGACCACGAGGATGAGCGCGGCGTCATAGGAGAGATAGTGGTAGTTCTGTTGGGGCGCGTTGTAGTACGAGAAGACGACGTAGGTCAGGTATGGGAACGACCCATGCGTCAGGGAGTGCGGCAGGGTGGGCGCGAAGTTGGCCGTGTAGATGAGTGGGGCCGTCTCGCCCGCCGCGATAGCCAAGGCGAGCAGGAGGCCCGTGACGATGCCCGGCAGGGCGCTCTTGAGGACCACCTTGCGAAGTCCGTAACCGACGGACATCCCGAGGGCCTCCGCCCCCTCGCGGTACGCCGTGGGTACCTGGCGCAACGAGTTCTCCGTGGTCTTGGCGATGTAGGGGATCACCATGATGGAGAGGATGATCAGGGCGGCCAGCAGTGAAAAGCCCCAGCCCAGCCCGACGACCAACGCCACGTAGCCCACGTAGCCCAGCACGATGGAGGGAAAACCCGTAAGGATGTCCGACGCCGTGCGCAGCGGTCCGCTCAGTTTGCCGCTGCGCTTGTCCGGCCGGGCCATCTCCGACAAGTGGATGCCGGCCAGTACGCCGACGGTGCCGGCGATGAGCAAGACCCCGAGCATGAGGACCAGCGTGCCCAGGATTTGGTCGCGCAGTCCGCCCCCCGCTGGGGTCAGCTTGGTCCACAGCACGTCCCAGTGCCAGTGCGGGAGCGCTTTTGTCAGGACGCCGACGAGGAGCCAGGCGGCGGGCGCCATGATGAAGAACAGGGCCACGTACGTGAGCACGCGCCAGATTTCCGTGGAGACCCGACGCCGCCGCGTGGCGGTCCCGGCGGCCAGCGACATCAGGCCCCTCCCACCGGAGCGTGCACCCGGCCGGTGCGGTTGACGATCAGCCACGCGCGACCAGGTTGACGGCGACGGAGATGACGGCGAGCACCAGTGCAAGTTCGGCCAGCGTGGCCACGGCGAAGCCCGTCCCGTCGGTCAACGCCCCGTCGAGTTGCTGAAGGATGGTGGCAGCCACCGTCGTGAACGGGAGGTAGACGGTATGGGGGATCTGCAGCGATGTGCCGCCGATCATGGCGATGGCGATGGTCTCGCCGAGCGCCCTGCCGAGGCCGAGGACGGTGGCGCCGATGATGCCCGAGCGCACCCAGGGGAGGGTCACCTTGTTGGATACCTCCCAGTCGGTCATGCCCAGGGCAAGCGCCCCCTCTTTGGGGAGCGGCGGTACCTGCATGAAGAGATCGCGGGTGGTTGAGGTGATGATGGGTACGATCATCAGGGCCAGGACGAGGGCGGCTGACAAGAGCCCCTCCCCGTGGCCCACCGGGTTGCGAAAGTACCTGAGCACCGGTACGTCGGGCATATGGTCGGCGATGACCGGGTAGACGTGCTGGGCCAACCAGGGGCCGAATGTGAGGATGCCCCAGAGGCCGAGCACAACACTTGGGATGCCAGCCAGGATTTCGACGGTGACGCCCAGCGGCCGCGAGACCCAGGTCGGCATCCGCTCGGTCAGGGCGAAGGCGGCACCGACCGAGAGGGGCACCGCGATGATGATCGCGATGATCGACGAGACGACGGTGCCCCAGATGATCGCCCAGGCCCCGAACTGGGCACCCATCTGGTGCGCCACCCCGTGGCTATGGACGACGGAGCCGTAGCCGTTGCCGTAGGTCCAGTTGCGCCCGTACAAGAAGTACCAGCCGTTGACTCGAATGGCCGGCCACGCCTTGACCGCCAGAACCGAGACCGCGAAGACCAGCGCGGCCAGGGGCATGACCACGGCCACCCACGCGGCGCCCCGCCACGCATGCTCTTCGTTCCGCCGGGCGAAGCTGCCGACCCGGCGCGGTAACGGCGGCCTTCCGGTCGACTCCGCCTGCGGCGTGGCAGGGACTCGCCCCGCCACGCCGCCGACGGACGCCATTACTTGATGCCCAGGATCTGCTTGTCCGACTGCGCCACGACCTTGGAGGGCAGCGCCAGGAAGTTGACCTGGGAGAGGTACGAGGAGCTCGCACCGTACTTCTTGTTGAGTGCCCACTCGAGCACGGAGCGGATGTTCTTGGCCGTCGACGACGACGACTGCTGGTTCGAGACGATGGCGTACTCGTAGTTGACGATCGGGTACCCGTTCTTGATGTTGCCGTAGATCAGCGAGATCGTCCCATTGGCCGGAGTCTTCTTCACGAAGCCGGCGGCCTCGGCTGCGATGGCGTCTT
This sequence comes from uncultured Acidimicrobiaceae bacterium, assembly GCA_963782415.1. Taxonomy (GTDB): domain Bacteria; phylum Actinomycetota; class Acidimicrobiia; order Acidimicrobiales; family RAAP-2; genus Bog-473. The sequence goes on from CAWAJT010000008.1 coordinate 124,572, forward strand.
GGGTCGGCAGCACGTATTGCTTGTGGCCGTTTCCGAGCGAGGCGTATCCCTGGCCGTTCTGCAGCACCTGCTGGAGGTAGGAGATGCCGACGTAGGCGATGCAGCCGACCGTGGCCTTGCAGCCGCTCACCATGCCCGAGTTGCCGTTCTCGCCGAGAGCGCCCGGCGCGGCCGGCCACGGCACGGTGGTGTTGTAGCCGACCTTGGCGCCCCAGCCCGAAGGATCGGCCTTGGACAGGTAGCTGGTCCACAGGAAGGTGTCACCCGAACTGTCCGAACGGTGCAGCGTGACGATCGGCGTGGCGGGCAGGGTCACGCCGGGGTTGGTGCTGGCGATGGCCGAGTCGTTCCACTTGGTGATCGTGCCCTGGTAGATCTCGGAGAGCACCTTGCCGCTCAACTTGAGGTGGGCCGTGACACCGGGGACGTTGTACTCAGCGATCTGCGCCGAGATGACCAGCGGGATGTTCTTGAGGTGAGGGTTGGCTTGGACCACGCTCGGGGCGAGATACGCATCGGAGGCCCCGATGTCGATGGTGCCGTTCTCGGCCTCGGAGATCCCTGTCCCCGACCCCGTCGACGCCGTCTGGACCGTCGTGCCCGGGTACTTCTCGGCGTAGCCGCCCGCCCACAGGTTGAACAGCGGGTAGAGCAAGCTGGACCCGGTCTCAGTGACAGTGCCGCCGGAGGGTGTCTCCACGCCGCTCTTGGGCAGCTTCGTGCTCGCCGATGCGGCCGTGCTGAGGACGACGGAACTCAGGACGAAGCCTGCCGCGGCAACAGCGAGCGCCCCTCGCTTCAGTCGCGTCGTTCTCATCAAATTTGTCACAGATTCTCTCCTTGTGATGTGGGTTTGGTTGGTGAAGCTCTGGTGATTCGCTGATGCGGCCGTCGTTGTCGATGGACTCGGCGTTGTCGAGTCGCGCCAGTCCTGCCGCCTAGCCCATCCGTCCCGTGACGTAACGCTCGGTGTCCCGATGCGTCGGCCTGTTGAACAGGTCGTCGGTCGCTCCGTACTCGACGAGCGCCCCCTGATAGAAGAACATCGTTTGATGCGAGACCCGCATCGCCTGGCCCAGGTTGTGCGTCACGACGATCAAGGTGAGCGCAGGGGTCAGGGTCTTGAGAAGTGCCTCAATCGACTCCGTGGTGACGGGGTCGAGCGACGAGGTCGGCTCGTCGAGCAGCAGCACCTCTGGTCCGACCGCAAGGGCGCGTGCCAAGCAGAGCAGTTGTTGCTGTCCGCCCGAAAGGCGAAACGGCGAATCGTGCAGACGGTCCTTGACGGCGTCCCACAAGCCGACCTCAGTGAGCCGGCGCTCGCACACGACGTCGAGCTGCTTGCCCTTAGCGATCCGGTGTGCCTTGACCCCTGCGACCACGTTGTCCCTGATCGACATCGGGAAGGGGTTCGGCCGCTGGAACAACATGCCCACCCGTCTGCGCAATGTCAACAAGTCCACGTGCTGCGCCCACAGGCTCTCGTCGTCGAGAGTGATGTCGCCGCCGCGCATGAAACCCGGTACACGGTCGTTCATCCGGTTCAGTGTCCGCAGGAACGTCGACTTACCCGATCCCGTTGGCCCGATGAGCGCCGTGATCGAACCACGCTTGAGGTCCACGTTGATGTCATTGAGCACGGTGCGGCCCGAGAATCCCAGACTCGAAATTGACGGATCGCATGACGCATTCCGGGCGGGACGCGTCAGGATCGAGAGCCTGAAGCGCCCTGTCGACATCGGACTGCGCTCCGGTCGTAACGGGATTGAGACTTGCTTGGGTGATGTCTGCTTCGGTCACTACCAGGGAAGGTAGCCAGGCAAGGTGAACGCCACGCAACAACAGCGCTATCTCGAGGTGAACAGTTGGTAAGTTCGAGTTATCTCTGCAAAGTGCTGAGAATCAACGGGATCCGATTGTCAGCCTTGGAGGACGCCAGACCGCTCCGTGGGGTGCGTCATGGCCTCTTCGTGTGCGGCGGCGATGCCCGACACCACGCCGGGCGCCCAGGCGATGACGGCGAGAGACGCCAGGGCGGCGGGGATGGAGAGAATGAGCGCCGGACCCGTCGAGACCAGTGCCGTGATGGAGGCCGCCAGCGTGAGGAAGCCGGCACAGAGCAAAGCGATCCACCACTGCAATACCCGCTGACGGTTGGGGTGGTCGGGAGGGAGGCAGTCACGCACGGCCAGGTACGGCATCCAGAGGTTGACGACCGGCACGAACCACGACCCGACGCCCCACGCCGGCGACGAGCCCGACGGGATGTCGAGTCGCGCGCGCCGCCGATGCCGCCCGGTGCTGCCAGATGCAGGCGAAGACGATGGCGACAACGGTGAGCACGCCGACGAGGAGGCCCACCGGCGTCAGGGCGCTCCCTGGTTGGTGGTAGGGCGGCGGCGTGATCCCGTTCTGCGCGTCGTGCCAGTCGATCCGCAACTGGTGGCCCGCAGAACGCAGCTGGTCCGCGTTGACTCGTTGGAGGAGCAGGACGACGATGAAGTACACCGCCGGCGCCGCGACCGCGACGCGCGCCAACGGCACGATGCTGCGCTCGACATCGAGCAATAGCGCCGCGTTGTGAGTGCTGAGCCGTTCCGATGCCACGGCCCAAGGCGCCACGTCCGACGGCGGTCCGACCGGTGCGGGAGCGCCGGCCCACGGCGGCGGGGGTGGCGGCGGTGCCGATTGCGGCAGCACGGTCGCCTCCGTCCAGGCGTAGCCGTCCCACCAGCGCTGACCCGGGCCCCCTGCCGGGTCCTGGTACCACCCCGGGGGTGCACCCGGGTAGCCGGTGTGCTCGCTCACCCGTCCATCCTGCCCCATCGACGACCGCGGCCGGCACGACCGTTCGGACCCTCCGTGGCCCGCCACGCTCAACAATCGACGGAGGCTCAGGTATCGATCGCCGCTCGGAGCTCGGCGAGACGATCACGGTTCAGTGAGTACCAGACCCACTTGCCTCGACGATCGCCCCGGACAAGACCGGCATCACTGAGGACCTTGAGGTGGTGCGACACCGTGGGCTGGCTCTTGGCCAAAGGCTCGACAAACTCACAGACACAGACCTCGCCATCGGGTGCCGCCGCCAGAATGCTGAGTACCCGAAGTCGGACGGGGTCAGCCAGCGCAGCGAAACCGCCTGCCAGCTCGGCGGCACCGGCGGCGTCGAGCGGTGCGGCCAGGACGGATGCACAGCACTCTGGCGGCCGGGTCTTGGTCGCAACTGCCTGCTTGCTCATGGGGCCACCCACCTTTACATTGACATCTATAGATATATCCGCCAGACTCGATACATCGACTGAGATCGATACTACAGGAGGTCACCATGTCGAGGGTCCAACTCGCACTCAACGTCAGCGACATCGACGAAGCCGTTGCGTTCTACACCAAGCTCTTCGGGACCGGGCCGGCCAAGCGCCAGCCGGGCTACGCCAACTTCGCCGTGGCCGATCCACCGCTGAAGCTGGTGCTGATGGAGGACCCGAGTGCTCGCGGGCACGGGACGATGAGCGCCCTCAATCATCTCGGTGTCGAGGTCGAGACGCCCGCCGAGGTGGCAAAGGCTACGGGACGCCTGAACAGCACGGGCATCGAGACCGAGGTCCAAGAGCAGACCACCTGTTGCTATGCGGTGCAGGACAAGGTGTGGGTGAACGACCCCGACGGCGCTCCTTGGGAGGTCTACACCGTCCTCGCTGATGCTCCGGCCGAGACCGGCATCGCCGGAGACGGGACATGTTGCGTTCCCGAGGCGGTCGGTGAGCCCGTAAACGTGGGAGCCATGAAAGCCGGCTCGTCCTGCTGTTGAGGTCGTAAGGGCATCGGGGGATCGGGTGTCGTGAGGGACACCGTGCTGTGGCGGCGCCTGCTCGCGGAGTTCTCGGGCAGCGCCTTCTTGGCCGCCATCGTCATCGGCTCGGGCATTGCCGCGGAGAATTTCTCGCCCGGCGATGTCGGCCTGCAGCTCTTCGAGAACGCAGCGGCAACAGCGGCCGGCCTCTTCGCCATCATCTTGATGTTCGGGCCGATCTCGGGCGGCCACTTCAATCCGATCGTCTCCTTCGTCGATGCCGGCTTCGGGGGGCTCAAGTGGAAGGACGCCGCCGCCTACCTCCCGTTCCAGACGCTGGGATGCATCTGCGGCGCCGTTCTCGCCAATGCGATGTTCTCTGAGGCCGCCATCTCCATCTCGACCAAACACCGTGCCTCGGGCCCCCACTGGCTTTCCGAGGTCGTGGCCACGGTGGGTCTGCTGCTGGTGATCTTCGCCCTGGCCCGCTCGGGGCGCTCCCACCTCGCCCCGGCCGCGGTGGGCGCCTTCATCGGTGCTGCCTACTTCTTCACGAGTTCGACGAGCTTTGCCAATCCGGCCATCACGGTAGGGCGCATGTTCTCCAACACCTTCGCCGGCATCGCCCCGTCGTCGGTCCCGAGCTTCATCTCTGCCCAGATCGTCGGTGGCGCGTTGGCGTTCGGCCTCATCAGGGGCCTGTATCCCGGCATGACCAAGGCTGAAGCGGCGGACGTCATCGAACCGCACCTGCGCGGCAAGAACGATCTCGAGACCCGCTGATCTCGAAACATCGAAAGGACACATATGCACCTCGTAGCCATCGGAGGCAGTGACGCCGGCATCAGCGCGGCGTTGCGGGCGCGCGAGCTCGATCCCACCACCGAGGTGACCGTCGTCGTGGCCGACGCCTACCCCAACTTCTCCATTTGCGGCATCCCGTATTACGTCTCGGGCGAGGTCACCCAGTGGCGAAGCGCATCGACATCGCGGCCGCAGCCATCTTCAACGAGATGACCATCGATGCCGTGAGCGAGCTCGATCTCTCCTACACGCCCCCGCTCGGCAGCCCCTGGGACGCGGTCCAAATGGGGGCCCAGGTTTGGGTTCGAGAACAGAGATCAAGCGACAACTGACGAGCAGCAAGCGCCGGTCTCGGGATGTGAGGGGCCGCTGGAGCGAAAGGGGAAAACATGCGTGAAACCGAGCTCATGACACCGGAGCAGAGAACGCAGCTGAACCACGTGATCAAGCAGCTCCACACGAAGTTCCACGGAGTCTTCAACTTCGAGTCCGTCGAGGCCTTCGTGTTCGAGAGCTACGACGAAATCGCCAGGAGGGCGACCGTCACGACGTGGCTGGTCGCGACGGCGGAAAAGTATGCCCTGCAACGTCTCGAGGCGCTGGCCCACTCAAGGGACGACGCCGAAAAGAGCGTGCCGGCCGTGCTCTTCCTCTGCGTCCACAATGCCGGGCGCTCCCAGATGGCGCTCGGTTGGTTCAACTACCTGGCGGCCGGCCGTGCGGTCGCCTGGTCCGGTGGGTCGGAGCCAGGATCTGAGCTCAACCCCGACGTGGTCAAGGCGATGGCGGAGGTCGGGATCGACATATCTCGGGAATTCCCGAAGCCCTGGACCGATGAGTTTCTCGAGGCAGCCGATGTCGTGGTGACCATGGGCTGCGGTGACTCCTGCCCGCTGGTGCCTGGCAAGCGCTACGAAGACTGGGAACTCGAAGATCCGACCGAGCAGACGCTCCAGGAGATCCGGCCCATTCGAGATGCAGTCAGGGATCGCGTCGAGTCGCTGCTCTTGGAAATCCTCCCAACGAACTGAAGGGTCTCTTCTCCCTGCGCTTCTTCGGAGCGACAGGGAGCGGAGGCAGCACAGGTATCGCGAACATCCGAGGTGGCGTTCCGGACGACCTCGTCTACAGGAGCATCGCCGCCATCTCCTCGAGCGCCGCAATGTGCGCGTCGGTATCGGGGAGGTCGGAGTGCATGGTGTTGAGCGACAGGTGGCTCGCGCCGGCCGTCCGCCAGCGGCGGGCGTGCTCGGCGATGGTGTCGTGGTCCCGCACCGAGTACTCCAGGCGGCCCTCGAATTCCAAGTTCGACACGTCGCGTCCCACCTCCGCCGCACCCTCGCGAATGAGCTCGAGCGCAGCGTCGAGCCCGCCTCCCGGTCGGACCATTGGGAACCAGCCATCGGCGATGCGCCCCACCCGCCGCAGCGCGGCCGGGGCGTGGCCTCCGATCCAGATCGGAATGGGGCGCTGGACCGGCAACGGGGCCAATCCGGACGCCCGGATGTGGTGATAGCGGCCATCCAGGGTGACGCTGCGCTCGGTCCACAACGCGCGCAGCACCGCCACCTGTTCTTCGAGTATGTCGGCGCGCTCGTCGAAGGGCATGCCGAGGGCGTCGTACTCGAGCTTGTTCCAGCCGATGCCCAGTCCGAGGCGGAAGCGCCCGCCGCACAGCATGTCGACCTCCGCCGCCTGCTTGGCCAGCAGGGCCGTCTGGCGCTGGGGTCCGATGAGGATGGATGTGGCGAACGCGAGGTCGGTGCACCCGGCCAGGTAGGCGAACATCGTCAGCGGCTCACGGAACGTACTGTCGATCGTGTAAGGGCCGCCGAGCTCACCGAGCACTGCGGTGTCGCCGCCGAGGACGTGGTCGTAGGCGGCTAGGTGCGTGTAGCCCAGGTCGGCCACCGCCTGCCCGAGCGCGCGCACCGCACCGCGGTCGCCACCCACTTCGGTCTGGGGAAAGATCACGCCGATGTCCATGCCGCCAGTCTGCCCCGTAACGTTTGCCTGTGGGATCGAATGATCAGGCGCCGCCCCCGCCGGTTAGCTTGAGGCGATGAAGCTCCGTATCTTCGTGGAGCCCCAACAGGGCGCGTCCTACGAGCAACAGCTCACCGTGGCACAAGCGGCAGAGGCAGCGGGCTTCGATGCCTTCTTCCGTTCTGACCACTTTCTCACCGTGGGTGGGGACGGACTTCCCGGCCCGACCGATTCGTGGGTGACGCTCGGGGCTATCGCGCGCGAAACCGAACGGATCCGTCTCGGCACCCTGGTGACATCAGCGACCTTCCGCTGGCCGGGTCTCCTGGCCGGACAGGTGGCGCAGGTGGACGACATGAGCGGCGGGCGAGTGGAGCTCGGACTGGGAGCGGGATGGTACGACGGCGAACACACCGCCTACGGCGTGCCGTTCCAGCCCCTGGGCCAACGCTTCGAGCGGCTGGAGGAGCAGTTCGCCATCATCACCGGTCTGTGGAACACACCGCTCGGCCAGACGTTCGATTTTGACGGGCGGCATTACCAGCTCAAGGACAGCCCCGCCCTTCCCAAGCCCGTCCAACAGCCACACCCCCCGCTCATCGTCGGCGGTGGCGGCGCCACGCGGACGCCGCGACTCGCCGCCACCTACGCCGACGAGTTCAATCTTCCGTTCTCGTCGCTGGAGGACACCGAAGCGCAGTTCGGTCGCGTGCGCGCTGCGTGTAAGGACCGGGGCCGTGATCCCTCGACGCTGCGGTTGTCCGCCGCCCAGACGGTGTGTTGCGGCGTCGATGCGACGGAGGTCGAGCGCCGCGCCGCCAACGTCGGCCGCAAGGCCGACGAGCTGCGCGCCAACAGTGTGGCCGGCACGCCTGACGAGGTGGTGGAGAGGTTGCAGCAGTACGCCGGCGCAGGGGCGCAGTCGATCTACCTCCAGGTGCTCGATCTGAACGACCTGGACCACATTGCACTGCTTGCCGAGGACGTGCTGCCCCGGGTCTCCTGAAACAGGGGCATGAACAGGGGCATTCCCGTTCCACGGTCCGAGAGCACTCTGCGCGGTCCGACCACGCCCGATTGGCAGGCCAGGTTCCCTTATACGCTTGCCTGTGGCCGGCGCGCATTCCGGACCCGCTCAAGCGGCAGCGAGCGGCGCGAAGGGGAGGATGACATGACCATCACGAGCCGGGGGGCAGTGGCCCCGAGCAGTGATCGGGCCGGATCAGGCGCCGGAACCGCGATGAGCATGGCGGCCGACACGGCTGCGCTCGACGCGGTCGTCGAAGAGGTCGCCGGGCGATCCGCCGCATGGGCCCACACAAATGCCGCCGCGCGCGCCGATCTGCTCCAGCAGGTCATCACCGACACCCTGGCCGTGCAGGACGAGTGGTTGGCTGACGCCTGCCGCGCCAAGGGCTTGAAGCCCGGTACGACGGAGGCGGGCGAAGAGCTGTCCAGCGGCATCGGGACGTTCGTGCGCATGACGCGCCTGCTGCGTGACGCGCTGCGCGACATCGCCGGAGACGGGAAGCCCGCCTTTGCTGGGCCGGTGCGCGAGATGCCGGACGGTCGGCTGCGGGTCCAGGTTTTCCCGGCCGGCGCCTTCGACCGCATCACGTTCCCGCAGACGACCGCCGAGATCTTCATGCAGCCCGGCGTCACCCGGGACAACCTCGTCTCCGGTCAGGCGGCCGCCTACGGCGATCCGGACGCCCATGCCGGCACGGCGTTGGTCCTGGCGGCCGGCAATGTCGCGTCGCTGGGCCCGCGCGACGCGCTGTCGAAACTCTTCGTCGAGGGCAAGGTCGTCGTCATGAAGGCCAATCCCGTCAACGACTACCTCGTGCCTCACTGGCGCCGCTCTCTCGCCGCACTCGTCGACATCGGGGTCCTCCAGATCGTCGACGGCGGCGCCGCGGTCGGCGCCTACCTGGCGGGACATGCGCTGATCGACGAGATCCACATCACGGGGTCGGACAAGACCTACGACGCCGTGGTCTTCGGCCCCGGCCCCGAAGGCGCACGCCGCAAGGAGCGCGACGAGCCCGTGCTGGACAAGCCGGTGACGGCCGAGTTGGGCAACGTCTCGCCGGTGATCATCGTGCCCGGGAAGTGGTCGATCGCCGAGTTGCTCTATCAGGCCGAGCACGTCGCGAGCATGCTCGTCAACAACGCCGGCTTCAACTGCATCTCGGCCCGTGTCGTCGTGACGCACGCGGCTTGGCCCCAGCGCGAGGCGTTTCTCGGCGCGTTGACCCAGACGTTGGCCGGCATCGCGACCCGGCGGGCCTATTACCCCGGTGCGGGGGAGCGGCGCGACGCCTTCGTGGCCGCCCATCCGGAGGCCGAGGAGTACGGCGACGGGCCCGACGACGCGCTGCCCTGGACCTTCATCCGCGGCGTCCCTCCGGGCCAGAGGGGCGATATCTGTTTCAACGTGGAGTCCTTCGTCGGCCAGGTCGCCGAGACGGCCCTGACCGCTCCCTCCCCGGCGGCCTTCGTCGATGCCGCCACTGAATTCTGTAACGACGTGGTGTGGGGCACCCTGGGTGCCACCATCCTTGTGAGCCCTTCGTCCATGAAGGACACCGATGTGGCCGACAGCGTCGATCGGGCCGTGGCCGACCTGCGCTACGGCTCCATCGGCGTGAACGTGTGGCACGGGCTGTCGTTCGCCATGGGTTCGACGAGCTGGGGTGCGTTCCCGGGCCACACCCGCACCGACATTCAGTCGGGTGTCGGCATGGTCGGCAACGCCGCCATGTTCGACCGTCCGCAGAAGTCGGTCGTGCGGGCCCCGTTCCGGTCCCGGCCCAAGCCGCCGTGGTTCGCCACCGCTCCCAATTCCTATGACGTGATGCGGCGGTTCGTGGCCTTCGAGGCCGAGCCCTCTGCCGCGAAGATCCCCGGGCTGCTCCTCGCCGCCGTCCGGCCCCGCTGAGCGGACCGCATCACCTCATGGTCTTGGCGCGCACCTGAGGAATGGCGTAGGGCACGGCGGCGACGATGGCCGCAATGAGCGCCAGGAAGGCGCCGAACTCCCAGCCGACCCCTGAGCCGCCCGGCTTGAAGATGAAGCCGATCAACACGACCACGAGGTTGATCAGCGTCGCCACCAGCATGACCGTGAGATGGGGAACATTGAAACCGCCGGGCAGTTCGTCCCACCCCGCTCGCAGGGCCAGGTAGGCGACAATCAGGATGCAGACGATCATCACGAGGTAGAGGTAGCCGTGGGCGGAGACACCGCTCGCGGTCACGGTGATGCCGATGACGGTCAGGCCGAACCAGGCCAGGAACAGCGAAACGAAGAGGACGATGGTGGCCACGCCGCTGATGCGGTCGGCCAGCGACCAGCGCGCCGCGTTGAAGCGGTAGGCCGGCACGGCCGACGCGCCGGCCGGTGGTGCGGCCGGCGCCGCACCCGCACCCGCAGGAGCTTCGGTGGTCGCCCCGGTGGTTGCCGAAGCGGGGGCGTCGGCGGCTCCGCCGAGCTGGGCACCGCAACTCGGGCAGAAGCTGGCCTCCTCGGTTGCCTCGGTCTGACACTGTGGGCAGGTCTGCGGCATGGCGCTCCTCCATCCTTCGGGCGACGGGAGTCCGCGTACCCCCGCACGCTTCCAATCACAGCCTCGTTCCGGTTCATGAGTGTACGGGGGTTTCACCGCTCTGACGAGGGATCCTTGGGCGGCCAACGTGCTGCTGAGCACGGTGTGGCCAGCTGCTGCGACCTGGGGCTCTCGGTGGCCCGCCGGCCCGGGCGGGCGCCGTCTCAGGTCTGGCCTGCGGCCGCGGGGTGCCGCTTGGGGTGTTCGAGCGTGATCCGGGCCACGGTGTCGCCCCCGACCGCAATGCAGCGGGTCGTCGTCGGGCAGGCCACCGCGGTCAGGGTGAGGGGGATGTACGAGCTCGGGGACTCCTTGAACGTGACGCCGGCGTCGACGCTCTGGGCGACGGCGCCGACGTCGACCGTGGGGAAGCCGTACCACACGGTCCCGACCATGACGCACTGCGCGGCGGAAGGACATGCCATGCCGTACACGTCGTTGACCGGAGGCGTCTCCCCCGACCGCGTCCAGGTGTGACCGGCGTCGCCACTACGCAACAATTCGCCCTTGGCCGGGACGACGTCGCTGACCGTCGTCCCGGTCGTCCCCGCGGCGAGGCACACCGAGGTGGAGAGACAGGTGGTGGACTGGAGGATCCCGAGCTCGCTGGGCACCGACGCCAGCGTCCACGTCTGCCCCCCGTCTGCGCTGACGGCGATCGCTCCTTGTCCGTGACTGTTGCTGGTCGGTGCGTAGCCGGCGTCGATGCAGGTGCCGCCGGCCATGCAGGTGAGATCGTTGCCGGGGATGAACGACGCCGGCAGGTTTCCCTCCTGCTGCCACGTCGCACCGAAGTCACCACTGCGGGCGGACCACGTCGCGTTGCCGTCGCTCACGGTGGCGGTGCAGTCCGCCGGGCCGGCGCAGGTCACGCTCGAGACGACGAGAGCATTCTGTGGTGCGGTGACGGCGTTCCAGGTCGCTCCACCGTCGGTCGTCGTCACCACCACCCCGCTCCCCGGGAGCGAGGCGCCGTTGGACCCGACCGCCATGCATGCGCTGGCCGTCGGGCACGACACCGCGCTCAGCTGAGGCGTGCCGCCGCCGGTGACCGGTTGCGGCTTCCAGGTTGCCCCCCCGTCCATCGTCGCCGCGATCACCGTCGATCCGGTTGGCGGGGCGGGGTTCGGCCCAGCGATGCCCACCGCCCAGCAACGACGCGCCGTCGCACAGGACACGGCGCCGAGATTGCCCGTGCTGCTCGGGGCGGGCTGGCCCACCGCCAACGGCGTCCCCGTGGCCTGCCCGAGGACACGAGGGGCCTTGGGCGAACCCGGGTGCCCGGACAGCGCGCAGCCCGACGCGGTGACGGCCAGGGCGACGAGAAGGAGGGATGGGCCGCCGCCGCGTGGCCTGACACGCCGGTGTCGTGACACGGAGCGTGGGAGCACAGCATCGAGACGATAGCTGTGGGGGCCGCATTTCCAGGTGCACCGTTGGCTACCCTCGCAGCGGTGGATTGGGTCGACCTGCTGATCATCGGGCTGATGCTCCTGGCCGCCGTCCACGGGCTGCGGCTGGGGGCCGTCGTCCAGATACTCACCTTCGGCGGGTTCTTTCTCGGCTTCCTGCTCGGCACCGTGGTCTGGGTCCCCCTGCTCAGCCGGGGCCACAGCGACGACGTCACCCGCTCCGTGGTCGTGGTGTCGCTCGTCCTCCTGACCGCCTGCGCCTTCGGCTATGCCGGCCGCATCCTCGGCACCTGGAGCAACGTCACGGTCCGCCGACACCACCTGGGCAACGTCGATGCGGTCCTCGGGGTCGCGGTGGCCGTGTTGATGGTGCTCCTGTCCGTCTGGGTGGTGGCGGCGGTGATCCTGTCGCCCAACAGCCGCTTCACTTCCCTGGACGCCGCGGTCGCCCGTTCCGACATCCTCCACTCCATCGACGGCGTGTTGCCCCAGGCCCCGTCCATCTTCAACGACCTGCAAACGTTCCTGAACGACCAAGGATTCCCGCAGGTGTTCTCGACGCTGACGCCACCCTCGACGCCGTCGGTCTCCACGCCGAGCGATGCCGAGACGAAGGCGCTGGCCGACCCGGCCGTGTTCTCGACGGTCAAGATCCTCGGCACTGCGTGCAGTAGCGAACAGGAGGGCTCGGGCTTCGTGGTCGGTCCCGGGCTGGTCGCCACCAACGCCCACGTCGTGGCCGGCGAGGGCAGCGGGAACACAGAGGTCCTGCTCGGTAACAGCGCCTACAACGCAACGCCGGTCCTGTTCGATCCCGACTTCGATCTCGCCGTGTTGCGAACGAATGCGCCGCTCGGTCCCGCGCTCACCATCAGTGCGAACCTCGTCACGCGGGGCACGCCGGCGGCACTGCTGGGCTATCCCGAGGACCGTGGCCTGAGCATCGGTGCGGCCGGCGTGACCGACGAGGTCACCGCTATCGGCAAGGACATCTACAACAACGGTTCAGTCCAGCGCGGCGTCTATGCCCTCGACGCCAGCATCCTGCCTGGTAACTCCGGCGGCCCGCTCGTCGGACCAGGTGGCCAGGTCATCGGCGTGGTCTTCTCCCGCTCCACCGTGTATCCGAACGTGGGCTACGCCCTCACCTCCCCCGGTGTGCTGTCGCGGGTCCAACAAGCAGAGCAGCACCATTCCGCCGTGAGCACCGGTCCCTGCATCTCGGGCTGAACCGGCAAGAATGGCCCGATGAGCCAGCGCATCGAGGACTACGCCGTCATCGGAGACCTGCACTCGGCGGCGCTGGTGGGCATCGACGGATCGATCGACTGGCTCTGTCTGCCGCACTTCGACTCGCCCTCGTGCTTCACCCGTCTCCTGGGAGGCGAGGACCACGGATATTGGAAAATCGCCCCGGCAGGAGGCCCATCGGCCATTCTCGCCACGCGGCGCTGGTACCGCCCCGACACACTCGTCGTGGAGACCGAATACGACACTGCCACCGGCACGGTGCGCGTGACCGACTGCATGCCGGTGCGCGAGGGCCATCCGCACCTGGTGCGTTCCATCGAAGGTGTCAGCGGTCAAGTCGACATGCGCATGGAGCTGGCGGTGCGGTTCGACTACGGCGAGGTCGTCCCCTGGGTCACGTCGCACGACGGCTTGACCCGACTGACCGCCGGGCCCGACTCGGTGGCACTCTGGCACCGGGTCGAGACGGTCGGGGAGGACCTGCGGACGGTCGCCGACTTCACCGTCAACGAGAACCAGCGCTTCCCGTTCACGTTGGTGTGGCATCCCTCGCACGAGGATCCGCCCCCACCACTGGACAGCTACTACGCCGTGCACCTCACCGAGGCGTACTGGACCGAATGGGCGAGTCAGTGTTGCTACGAGGGGCCGTACAAGGAAGCAGTCGTGCGCTCGCTCATCACGCTCAAGGCCCTCACCTACAACCCGACCGGCGGCATCGTGGCCGCGGCGACCACGTCACTCCCGGAAGCGCTCGGGGGGAACCGCAACTGGGACTACCGCTATTGCTGGCTACGCGACGCCACCTTGACCCTCGAGTCCCTCATGCGAGGTGGCTACCACGCCGAGGCGCTGGCGTGGCGCGACTGGTTGCTGCGTGCCGTGGCCGGCGACGTGGCCAAGCTCCAGATCATGTACGGGCCGGGCGGAGAGCGCCGGCTCGACGAGTGGGAAGCCGACTGGCTCCCGGGCTACGAGAATTCCGCCCCGGTGCGGATCGGCAATGCGGCATCAGGCCAGTACCAGCTCGATGTCTACGGCGAGGTCATGTCGGCGCTGTACTCCTCCGCCCGGACCGAAGGCATGCAGAGCCGGGCCTCGTGGGGTCTCCAAAAGCAGTTGGTCCAGTTCTTGGAGAAGGGCTGGAAAGAGCCCGACGACGGCATCTGGGAGGTCCGAGGCCCACGGCGGCATTTCACCCATTCGAAGGTGATGGCCTGGGTCGCCGTAGACCGGGCGGTCCGCACGCTCGAGGAATGGCCCGACCTGGATGGGCCGTTGGAAGCCTGGCGTTCGCTGCGTGACGACATCTTCACCGAGGTCTGCAAGCTTGGCTACAACAAGAAGATCGGTGCGTTCACCCAGTACTACGGGTCGGACCAGCTTGATGCCAGCGTGCTCATGATCCCACTCGTGGGCTTCCTGCCGCCCGGTGACCCCCGTGTGGTCAGCACCGTGGAGGCGGTTCAGCGTGACCTGATGGACCACGGCTTCGTGCTGCGTTACCGCACCCAAGACGACGGATCGGTCGACGGGCTGACCGGCCGGGAGGGTGCCTTCTTGGCCTGCTCGTTCTGGCTGGTCGACTGTCTCCACATGATCGGGCGCGCCGAGGAGGCGGAGGAGCTCTTCGAGCGCCTGCTGGCGCTGCGCAACGATCTCGGGCTTCTGGCGGAGGAGTACGACCCGCTGGCCGGAAGGCTCGTCGGCAACTTCCCTCAGGCGTTCTCCCACGTGTCCCTGATCAACTCTGCCTTCCGGCTCAGCGGCGTCGATCCGCTGAGCTTTGCCGACGACGGTTCGAGGGTCCTGGTGGACAACACCCTCACCACCGCCACCATCGGGCGGATGAAGCACCTCGGTCGGGTCGCCGTCAAGCGACGTTCCGGAGCAGCGCGCTGAGCGGGTTCCACGACCACGGTGGTCGGGCCCATCGTCACACGGGGGCTGGCCTCCATGGGCACGACCCGGCGACGGGCGACCCGGTGCCCGCGCCCCGCCGGATCGCACCGGGCGTACTCGAGATCGACACCTTGCTCGGTGGGTGGGAGCGCGTGACGGCTGGCTACCTCGTTGAGGGACCGGCGCCTGTCCTCGTCGAGACAGGGAGCCAGTCCTCGGTGCCGGTGCTGCTCGCCTCGCTGGACCAGATCGGTATCGGCCCGTCCGAGCTGGCCGGCGTCGCCGTGACGCACATCCACCTCGACCATGCCGGAGGCGTCGGCGACGTCGCGCGCGCCTTCCCCATGGCGACGGTGTACGTCCACGAGAAGGGGGCCAGGCATCTGGCCGATCCGACGCGTCTCGTCGATTCGGCGGCGCGCGTCTACGGCCCGCTCCTCGACTCCCTCTACGGCCGGCTCGACCCCACACCGCCGGAGCGCATCCGAATCCTCGGGGACGGGGACGAGGTCGAAGTGGGTCCCGGACGGACGCTGGTGGCAGTGGACTCGCCCGGTCACGCCAAGCACCACCTTGGGTTGCACGACTCGCTGAGCGGCGTCCTCTTCGCCGGTGACGCGGTCGGCGTCAAGCTCCCTGACGGTGGGGTCCTGCGCCCGGCGACACCGCCCCCCGATTTCGACCTCGACCAGGCGCTCACCTCGCTGGCCGCGTTCGCGGCGCGGCGTCCATCGGCGATCGCGCTTGCGCACTACGGCCTCCTCGAGCAACCCCAAGCCCTGCTGGCCGAGGCGGACGAGACCCTGCGGAGTTGGGCTGAGACGGCAGAAAAGGCGTACCGCCAGGGGACCGACATTGCCGCCGCCCTCGCCGCGCGCTTTGACCCCGCCCTCGACGACATCGACCCGGCGCAGCGGGAGAAGCTGGACACCTTGAACGGCGTGCACTCCAATGCGGCCGGATTTCACCGGTGGCTCGACGGACGCGCCGCCGCTGTCCAACTCCTGACACAGGCTCAGGCTCCTGACACAGGCTCAGGCTCCTGACACAGCCTCAGGCCCGCGCCCGAGCAGCCTCTGCTCAAACGACCAGCTTGGCGCGCGAGCTCCTCTTGGCGTACCTCGAAGTCGTCGAGGGAGATGCGGCCTTCGGCCAGGTCTTCGTGCAACGCGGCGAACTCCTCGAGCAGCCGCGTCTGGTCGACCTCGTCGGCGGATAGGGAGGGGCCGGCTTGTTCATTCGCCGCCGCCTTGTCCTCTTTCCGTGAGATGCGATCATCCATCTTCGCCTTGGCCCGGTCCTTTTTGGCCTGGTCGCGCTGCAATTTCCCAAATGTCGAACGTGCGCGTGCCACGGTTCACTCCTTTCCGGCCGCCGCGGAGCGACCAGGTGCTGCCGGCAAGGCGCCTGCCCTGCCGATGTTCTTGTCCGCACCCGCCTGTGCGGCGGACCTCTTCGGTCCCGAGCGGAGGAGGTGGGATTTGAACCCACGGTACCCATGAGGCACAACGGTTTTCGAGACCGTCCGATTCGGCCGCTCTCGCACTCCTCCGGGCGAGATGCTAGTCGCTCTGACCTGGCCGAAAAGCTCGTGGGGGCGCCCAGAGGGGCTGGCTGGCCACAAAGGGCGAGGTCAGGACGTCCCGTCCCGGCCCGCCCTCGGGTGTCGGTTGGACAGCGTCGGCGACCCCGAGTTGCCCGGCATCCCTTGGGGCCTTCGAGGTGTGCGCGTCGTCCCGGCTGCGGCTACGTCGCCCACTCCCGCTGCGTCCGCCGTCTCGGCTCCGCCCCGATCCGTGCGTTTCTCGGCGAAGAACGCGGACAGCAGGGACCCGCATTCGGTCGCGGCGATGCCGCCTTGCACCTCGAGCTCGTGGTTGAGCCGGGGGTCGCAGCAGAGGTTGTAGAGCGTTCCGCAAGCGCCGGCGCGGGGGTCACTCGCCCCGAACACGACCCGGTCGACCCTGGCCGCCACCAGGGCGCCGGCGCACATCGGACAGGGCTCGAGCGTGACGACGAGAACGACATCGGTCAGCCGCCATCCGCCCAATACCGCGGCAGCATCGCGGAGCGCCAGGATCTCGGCGTGCGCAGTGGGGTCGGCCGCCGCTTCCCGTTCGTTGTGCCTGGCCGCCACGACTCGCCCCGCCACCAGGGCAACCGCGCCGACGGGGATCTCGCCCGCGTCGCGGGCGAGGCGCGCCTCGCCCAGGGCTACCTGCATGGCCTCGTCGTCGGTCAGCGGGGTGGTGCCGTCAGTGGTGGCGATCGCCCCAGTATGCGGGCTTGGTGGCCGAAGAGGAAGTTCGGCGCACGGTGCTTGCTCAGGTCGTCGGAATGTGCAGCACTTGTTCGAGGGTGCTCAACGCCGTCTGCACGTCGACCGTGTTCGTTCCGAATTGCACGAGCCAGGTTCCGAGCTGCACCGGCTCCAGACCGTTGATGGTGGAGAGGAACGCCAGGTCCTGGTTGAGCTCTTCGGTGGCCGTGTGCTTCGCCCCGTGGGCCGCGGCCGGCACGGTCAGATTCGACAGGAAGTCCCGATAGTCCTGCAGCGCCGAGATGTACGGATTGATCACCCTGGCGGTCTTCGGGGGCGTCGGGAACCCGGGCATGGCGAGCAGCTGATGCTGGGCCGTCGTCGTCGCGGTGAGGGCGGTTGCGGTGGCCTGGTGGATCCGAGCGGACGTGGCGGGGGAGACGATGTCGCCATTGGTCGTCGCCGGTGCACCCGAGCTCACGGCAGTCGTCGTATGGTGCACAGAGGTATAGATCGCCGTCCCCGCCAGGACGACGATGAGCAGGCAGGCCACGGCCGCCACGATGATCACCGTCCTGGTTGGTCTCCGTGCTTCTTGGGGTTCTGCCGCCCGAGCGTGCGGAATGCCGGGCACGAACGACGGTTCGCCCGCGTAGGCCCAACCCCGCACATCCTGCTCCGCCGACGTGGCGGGAGGCTCCCAGTTGGGGATCCTCGGTGGCGTCACCTCGGTGAGTGGTTCCCACGCCGGCAACGGCGACCCGTCCTCGCCCCCCTTCTGCGTGCCGGTGTGAGGTTGCACCGGTCCGGTTCCGAAGCCGGACTCCTTCAAGGCGCGTTGCACGTCGGCCACGTTACGCCGCCGCCGCTCGTCGGGCACCTGCGGCCGTGCCCGCGGAGCCTTCGCTCGCGAGGCGCTCTCGGCGCTCTCGTTGCTCAGCGGTGCGGTGGTGTCAGCGGAGGAGATAGCCCAGTATGCGAGTTCGGCAGGGCGAAAGAAAGTCCCCAGGCCAACCCGTGTCCACGGGCCTAGGAGGCCGTCGTCAGCTCCCGTTCGAGCGCACCGAGGGTGGCCTGCAAATGCGTAGCCTCGGTGCCGAACTGCTGCAGATACGCGCCCAGCTGCGCGGGTGAGAGGTTGGAAATGGTGTCGAGGAACGAGAGCTCGTGACGCACCTGTGCGGAGGCGCTGGCAGCGGTGGCACGGGCCGAAGGCGGCACGTCGCCGCCGGCCAGGACGCTCTCGTAGAGCTGCAGCGACGCGATATAGGGGGAGATCACCTTCGCCACAGTGCTCGGGGTCGGGATGTCCGCAAGCGACGTCAGGCCCACTTGGGCCGCGGTGGTGGCAGAGTCCACCGCATCGGTGGCGGACTGTATCCGGGCGGCGTCAGTGAAGGACGAGGAGTGCGCAGTCGGGGGGGCAGTCTTCGCCGCCGCGTTGGTGGTCCCCGGGTGACGGAGCGTTCGAACGGCGACGACGCCGGCAAGGAACACTAGGACGAGACAAGCCACAACGACGGTCGCCGTGAAGACCCGGCTGCGCGGCTGGCGTGCACCGTCCTTCGGCTGCAGAGCCTTCTTTCGTTCTCTGCGGTTCAGTTTGGGGGCAGAAGCCTGGTCTGGCTCGATCACGTCTTCTGCCGCCTCCGGCAGCACCGGGGTAACGGGTGGAGCGACGTCCACCTCGGCTTCGAGCTCGTCGTTGGTCCATGCCGGCGTGGCGAGGGCGGTCGCAGGGTCGGGCTCGAAGGCCGGCACGGCAGGCGCCTGGGGCTCCGGGTCGGGCTCCCACGCCGACTCCCAGCCGACCTCGGGTTCCTGCCACGAGGGCGCGTCCTGGAATCTCCGGGTCTCCTGGGCGTCTGCGTCGGTGAGTGGCTCGAACGGTGTCATGGTGGACACCGGCACCCATGGACCGCGTTCAGGTTCGTTCGAGGTTTCCTGCCCGGATTCGAACGGACCGAGCGCAGGTGCGTCCCCGTCGTCGTCAGGCCTGTCGTCGTCGAGGTCCAGCCAGGACACCTCGGTTGCGCCCGCCGCGTCCGGGTCGCGGATGGCGACTGAGCTCTCCTCGTCGACTCCGCCGCCGCCCCCTTCGTCCCCGCCGCCTTCGACGACAGGGGCCCCGACGACAGGCGTTTGGGCGACCGGGGTTTCCCTCTCGGGATCCTCGACCGACCGACGCACCGTGTCGACGATCCGTTCGTAGGCGGCCCCGGCGCGTGCGTCGCTGTCAACCCCGTCCGCCACTTCCGGTTCGCGCCATGCGGCTTCCCAGTCGAGGTCTGCGTCGTCGTCAAGGTTGAGGTCGTCTTCGCCCTCCACGGCGGCGTTGGCGGCGATCTCGGACTCGTCGGGGTCGGGCGCGAACACGTCCCAGTCGAACTCTTCCTCGTTGAGCTCGGAGCCGTCGGTCAGGTCGGTTGTCATGGGGCTGTCCTCGCGATGGAGTGGAGCCGAAGCCGGCGGTGCGGCGTGCACCTGTCGACGGGCGCGTTCGCCCCGATCACGAGCGCGGGAAGCCCCCTCGGGGCTGCCGCGGCCTTTCGGCCGAGCCTTGGATCCACGCCTGCCTATCGGCCAGGTGCACGTGCCGGTTGAGCCCGGCTGAGCGGAGGAGGTGGGATTTGAACCCACGGTTGGTTGCCCAACACACGATTTCCAGTCGTGCCGATTCGGCCGCTCTCGCACTCCTCCGAGATTGCAGCCTGGTCAGGCTAACGGCCCTGCCAGGCACTGTTGGTCCGAGCGGGCGAACGAGGCCCCCGAGGGTCTGGCCGCCGGCACCCGCCGTGGCGTCCGTCGGTGAGGTGGAGATCACCTGTCGGCAACGTTCCGAATTGATGGTGTGTGGATTCAGATTGACGCCTACAGCGCCGAAGAAGCACGCATATGGCCCGCACAAGCGGGGCGGGCTTGATCTGATGCGCGGAGGGTGGAGTGTTTCGACGAATTCTCGTGGCTCTGGACGGCTCCGAAGATGCACGTGCGGCGTTCGTCTTCGCGAGCGAGTGGGCCCGGCACTTCGACGCGAAGGTGTGGTTCATTCAGCTCACCGAGGAGTCGTCATGCCGGCGCTGCGAGATCGTGACCGATGTCGCCCAGCGCGGGCGCCGGATGGCGAACCAGTTCTCCGTGAGCGGGGCCACGCGTCATGCCCGCGATGCCCAGCTCGTGAGCGGCATCGCCGAGGCCGCTCAAACCTACGGCGCCGACCTGATCGTCGTAGGCCTCGACCGCCGCAGGCTGGTGCGGCACCGCTTCAGTCCGAGCGTCCGTGAGCTGCTGACCGCAGCGACCAGCACCCCCGTGCTGATGGCCCCGAGGCGGATGACCTCCCGGGTGCGCGAGGCGGCACCACGCACGGCTCCCATTGCACTCGGTCCGGCGCTGGTCGCACCAGAGATGGCGGGAGCCGAGCTGATCCGTGCGTGAGCCGATCCGTGTTTGAGAACGTCGTCGTCGGGGCCGCCGACACGAAGAGTGGCGCGCGGGCGGTCACACGGGCCGTCGAAGTGGCCCGGACCTCCGGTGGCACCGTGCACATCGTGACTGCCTTCCGGGGGGAACCCGCCGAGGCCGAGCTCGACGGGTTCCGCCGGCTTGCCGCGGGAGCGTCCGTCAGGGTCAGGACGCACCCCATGCGCGCCGACCCGGTTGAGGCCATCACCAAGGTGGCGTCCGACGAGCGGGCCGACCTGATTGTGCTCGGGACCCGCGGCGGCCCGGGTGCGCGGCGCCTCCCGAGCGTCCCCCAGGGTGTCATGGACAGGGTGGAGTGCGCCGTACTGGTCGTGTAGGGGTGCCCCCGGGGGCGAGCCGCTAATCTCGAAGGTTGCGCCGCCCGATGTTGGGTGCGGTGGCCGGGTCCTGCGCAACGGCCGCTCGTGAATCGAGTCAGGGTCGGAAGGCAGCAGCTCTCAGCGGGTATGGCCGGGTGCCGTAGCCAACCTGGCCGCCGCACCGAGCGCCGGGCGGTTGTGTCTGAGCGCATGGGTAGGCTCGGCCGCCATGGCCGACGCCCCCTTCGTTTCCCTCTACCGGCGCTTCCGGCCGGGTCGTTTCGACGAGCTCAGAGGACAGGACCACGTGGTCCGGGCCCTGCGCAGCGCCGTACGCGACGACCGCGTCTCGCATGCCTACCTCTTCAGTGGCCCGAGAGGGACAGGGAAGACGTCCTCGGCGCGGATCTTGGCCAAGGCGCTCAACTGCGAGGCGCCTGTCGACGGCGAACCCTGCGGCGTCTGCACATCGTGTATCGAGATCACGCAGGGCAGTTCGCTCAACGTCCATGAGCTCGATGCCGCGTCCAACAATGGGGTCGATGCCATGCGTGACCTGGTAGCCCATGCGGGCCTCGGCACGCCAGGACGTTGGAAGGTGTACATCGTCGACGAGGTCCACATGCTGTCGACCGCGGCGGCGAACGCGCTCTTGAAGACGCTGGAGGAGCCTCCGAGCCACGTCGTGTTCGTCCTGGCGACGACCGATCCCCAGAAGGTGCCCCCGACGATTCGCAGCCGGACGCAGCACCTGGAGTTCCGGCTCTTGGGCGCGGGCACGTTGCAGAACCTGCTCGAGTCGGTCAAGCAGGAGGCGGGCCTCGACGTCGACGCAGAGGCGCTCGAAGCCGCGGTGCGGCGCGGGCGAGGATCGGCACGCGACGCGCTCTCAGCGCTGGATCAGGTCGTTGCGTCGGGCTCGGCCGACTCTGCTCGCCCCGAATTGACCGCCGTGCTGGCAGCTCTGTCCGAGGGGGATGTCCATCAGGCGCTTGTGGCGCTCAGTGCGCTCCTGGCCGGTGGCTGGGGCCCCCAACAGCTGGCGACGGAGTTGATCGACGACCTCCGCCAGGTGTTCCTCGCCGCGCTGGCCCCCGAGTTGTGCGCCGTGGCCGGGTCGTCCCTCGAGCGGTTCCGCTCCGTGGCCGAGGCAATGGGTCTGGCGCGGGTGGTGCGAAGCATGGAGATCCTCGGTCACGCCTTGGTCGACATGCGCGAGGCGCCCGATGCCCAGGTCGTTCTCGAGATCGCTGTCGTGCGCGCCGTGCGGCCAGATCTCGACTCCGGCATGGAGGCACTATCCGAAAGGGTCAGCGTGCTGGAGCGGGCCCAATCCGGCGCAGCGGCCTTCCCGCGGCCAGCCTCGCTGAGCGACCAGCGGCCTTCACTCGGCGACGAGTCTGGGAACGCATCGACCGAGCCGCCGGGTGTGGCGGCCTCGCAGCGGCCGGCCGAGGTGTCCCGCAAGCCGTCCATCGGTGCCATGCGGCGCAGCAAGCAAGGGACCGCGCCTGCCGCGCCGGCGCCGGCGTCCGAGCCTGACGCGGCGCCCGAGCTGGTGCCTGCGCCCGTTGGCGCGGGCGGTGCCGCCGATGTCGAGACGGTGCGGCCGGCCCGCGCCCCTACTGGCGCCACCCTTGACCGCGACACCCTCACCGAGGCCTGGGGCGACGGGATCCTGCAGTCCTTGCCGGCGCGGGCCAAGGCTCGCTACGCCAGCGGCCGCTTCATCGCCGTCGACGAGCAGGGCGCCCACTTCGCGTTGCCGAACGCTGCGCACCGCGACCAATGCGCCGAGCAGAAGGCCCTCGTGGAGGAGGCGCTGACGAACCACTTCGGCACCGCGGTCACGCTGGTGCTCCAGATCGACGATGCCGCGCCGGCGGCGGCGCGCCCCGCACCGGCGCCCAGTGCTCGGGCCGCGCCGGCTCCGCCGCCGCCGCCCGACGACATGGAGGACATGGATCCCCACGAACTGATGGAGGACGCGTCGAGCGACCAGGCGTCCGATGCCGAAGCGCGCTTGTTGCAGGCCTTTCCGGGTGCCAGCGAGGTCCCCGGCTAGATGTACACGGGCCCGCTCCGCACCCTGATCGACGAGCTCGGCCGGCTGCCCGGTATCGGGCCCAAGTCGGCTCAGCGCATCGCCTTCCACATTTTGAAGGTCCCGGGCGAGGACGCCCGCCGCCTCGCCGACGCTGTCGTCGCGGTCAAGGAGCGCACGACGCTGTGCGGTGTCTGTTTCAACGTGGCCGAATCGGGTGAGCTCTGCGCGGTGTGCAGCGACGACCGGCGCGATCCCGAGGTCATCTGCGTGGTCGAGGATCCCCGCGACATCGTCGCGGTGGAGCGAACGGGGTTCAAAGGTCGCTATCACGTCCTCGGCGGTGCGCTCAGCCCCCTCGACGGCATCGGCCGCGAGCAACTGCGCCTACGCGAGCTGCTCGATCGTGTTGATTCCGGCGTCATCCGGGAGGCCATCGTCTGCACGAATCCCACCATCGAGGGTGAGGCGACCGCCATGCTGGTGGCGCGCGAGCTCACCCCTCGAGGTGTCGTGGTCTCGCGATTGGCCAGTGGACTCCCCGTCGGCGGGGACCTCGAGTACGCCGACGAGCTCACCCTCGGACGTGCGCTCGAGGGACGCCGGCCGCTCGAGGTCTGACCCGCCGGGACGGCGCCCGCCCGGCTGTCCCGTACAATTGTGCGATGCGGATCGCCATCGTCGGAGCAACGGGGCAGGTGGGGGTCGTCCTGCGTGGCATCCTGGCCGAGCGGCGCTTCCCCGTGGACTCCATGCGGTATCTCGCCTCGGCCCGTTCCGCCGGCTCGACGCTGCCGTGGGGCGACGGTGAGATCGTCGTCGAGGACGCCGAGACGGCCGACCTCTCCGGTATCGACCTCGCCCTGTGCTCGGCACCGGCCTCCGTCTCGCGCGCGCTGGCGCCGCGACTGGCGGCGGCGGGCGCCATCGTGATCGACAATTCCTCGGCGTGGCGCATGGATCCCGACGTCCCTCTCGTGGTTCCCGAGGCCAATGCCGCCGAGCTGCGCTCCATCCCCAAGGGCATCGTGGCCAATCCCAACTGCACGACCATGGTCGCCATTCCGGTACTCAAACCCCTCGACGTCGAGGCCGGCCTGCAGCGCGTGGTGGTGGCCACCTACCAGGCCGTCTCTGGCGGCGGCGTGGACGCCGTGCGCGAGCTCGCCGAGCAGCTCGCCAAAACGGCGGACCGGGCTTCGGACCTCACCTTCGACGGCTCGTCAGTCGACTTCCCCGCCCGCAGCGTCTATCCGGCGCCGATCGCCTACAACGTGATCCCGCTGCAGTTCAGGATCGTCGACGACGGCTCCCTCGAGACCGACGAGGAGCAGAAGTACTGCAACGAGGCCCGCAAGATCCTCGGCCGGCCCGAACTCGCCGTCACGACTACCTGCGTGCGAGTCCCCGTCTTCACCGGGCACTCGGCCGCCATCGTCTGCGAGTTCGAGCGGCCAATCAGCCCCGAGCGGGCCACCGAGGTGTTGCGGACCGCCCCGGGAGTGGAGCTGGCCGAAGTTCCGACGCCGCTGATGGCGGCCGGCCGCGACGTTTCCTATGTGGGCCGTATCCGGCGGGCCCAGGGAGCGCCCAACGCATTGGCCCTCTTCATCTCGGGTGACAACTTGCGCAAGGGCGCCGCGCTCAACGTGGTGCAGATCGCAGAGGAGCTGCTGGCCCTGCGCTCGTGATCCGCCGCCGGATCAGTCCGGGCCCGACGAGACCGGCTCGGGTCCGCCGACGACCAAGGTCGACATACGGCGGGCGAGGTTGACGGCGTGGTCGCCGAAGCGCTCGTAGAACCGGGCCACCATGGCCAGCTCAATCGCCACCGGCAGTGGCATCGTGCCCGCCACCAGCTCCGCCGTGAGAGTGACGTGGAGGTCGTCGAGTTCGTCGTCGAGGTCGTCGATGGACGAAGCGGCGTCGGCGGAGCGCTCGGCGAAGGCGTCCGCCGTCTCCCGCCAGATGGTGGTGGCGACCTCGCCCATCCGCTCGACGAGTCCTCTGCTGCGCGCCGACATCTCGGCGCCGAGGCCACGCGCCGCCCTGCGCGCGATGTGCTCGGCCAGGTCCCCGTTGCGCTCCATGTCGGGCAGCATGCGCAGAATGGCGACGTACTCGCGGCGCTCGTCCGGCGTCGTCTCGCCGTGGACCAGTTGGTGCTGCACCGTCGTCGAGATCTGTCCGATCAACTTGTCGATGACCTCGTCGCGCTTGACCAATTCCTTGGCGGCATCCCGATCGCCGGCGAGCAGGGCGTGGGTCGCTCCGGCGATGCCCTCGCCCACCAACGCGAAGGCCTGGGCGAACAGGCGGTCGACCTCGTGGGGCTCGGGCATCGTCCGCGGCCAGAGCGATTGCTCCGTGACGAGCGGGCCGATCTGCATGGGGACGGCTTCGGCTTCGGCCTGTTCGGGGACCGTTTTCGTGCTGCCACCGAGCTTGAACGGCATCCGTGCCACGCTATCGGCTTCGACCGGCGCTGACGACCCCGCCAGGCGGGACGTCCACGGGCGCCTGGGTGGGGGAGCAGGGCGGTCCCCGTTGGTGAGACACCCCATCGTTACATTGGCTGCATGATCCTCGCAGTGGTGATCGGCCTCGCGGCCGGTCTCGCCATCGGCATCGCGTGGCACATGTCACGCACCGCCCGCACCGCCGGCGCGGCGCGGCTGGCCGAGGGGCGGCTGGCTGACGCGGCAGGCGCGCGTCGTGGCGTTGACGTCCGAGCTCAAACACTTGTCCGACGTCGCCATGGCGGCGGAGACAGCTCGTGCCGTCGCGGTGTCCGAGCTCGACCTCTTGCGCACCACCCAGGACGAGGCTGCCCGCCGGGCCGATGCCGAGCGCGAGCGCCTGGCGGGCACCTTCTCGGAGCTCTCGACCCAGGCGTTGGCGAAGAACAACGAGCAGTTCCTTGCTCTGGCCGACGCGCGCTTCCAGGAGGCGCGCACCCAGGCGCAGGGCGATCTGGAGCAACGCCAGCTTGCCTTTGCCCGCCTGCTCGACCCCCTGAGCGAGACGCTCGCCCGCTACGAGCGCGGGGTCCAGGACATGGAACGTGAGCGTCGGGGCGCCTACGAGGGGCTGACGGAGAAGGTGGCGCAGCTCCACAGCGGACACGAACAGCTCCGCAAAGAGACGCGCAACCTGGTGACCGCCCTGCGATCGCCCCAGACACGCGGGCGATGGGGCGAGGTGCAGCTCCGCCGGGTGGCGGAGATGGCCGGCATGATCGAGCACTGCGACTTCAACGAGCAGGTCACGACGACGGGCGACGACGGGCGCGTTCGTCCCGACATGGTGGTGCACATGCCGGGCGGGGGTGAGGTCGTCATCGACGCCAAGGTCCCGCTCGAGGCGTTCTTGCAGCTGCTGGACGCGGATGACGATCAGGAGCGAGCACTGTGCCAGGCCCGGCACGCCAAGCAACTGCGGACGCACGTCGATCAGCTCGCCAAGAAGGGTTACTGGAAACAGTTCGAGCGTTCGCCCGAGATGGTGGTTGCCTTCATCCCCGGCGACCAGTTGCTCGCCGCCGCGTTCGAGGCGGATCCGACGTTGCAGGAGCACGCCATGGCGAACGGCGTGCTGCTGACGACACCCGTCACCCTCATCGCCCTGCTGCGCACCGTGGCTCTGGGTTGGCAACAGGAGACCCTGGCCGAGAGCGCCCGGGAGATCCAGCAGCTCGGAGCCGAGCTCTACGACCGGCTGCGCGTCATGAGCGGCCACATGCAGACCCTCCAACGCAGCCTCGGGTCGACCGTCGAGGCCTACAACCGGGCGGTCGGGTCCTTCGAGTCCCGTGTGCTGGTGTCGGCCCGAAAGTTCCCGGCCCTCGGCGTGAACGGGTCGGACATCCCCGACCTGTCGCCGATCGAGACCGCACCTCGTCACCTCCAGGCGTATCAGGCCGAGCTCTCCGAGGACGAGCCGGGGCCGATTCCGATCGTTGCCCTGCCCGAGAGCGGCGCCAACACCGGCACGTAGGTCTTGCTCCAGCGGCTCCGCCGGGAGGACCTGCCGAGCCGATCACCCCCGTCGAGCCGATCACCTGGCCGAGCTGCGAGCCGATCGCCTGGCCGAGCCGATGGCCTGGCCGAACCGATTGCCTGAGAACACCGTCGACGTACTCTGCCGGGATGCTGCACGTCCACCGCTCCGAACGGGCCGACGTGTTGGTGACGATGCTGAGCGATCTGGTCGCCGAGCCGCTCGACGATCCGATGGTCCCCGAAGTCGTCTCGGTCCCGACCCGTGGCATCGAGCGCTGGCTCACCCAACGCCTCTCGGCACGCCTGGGGACGTCACCGGGACGCCACGACGGCGTGTGTGCCAACGTCGACTTCCCGTTTCCCGGCACGGTCGTCAACGGGGCCCTGGCCCTCGCCGCGGGGACCGATCCCGACACCGACCCCTGGCTGCCCCAGCGCGCCGTCTGGCCCCTGCTCGAAGTGGTCGAGGCGCATTTCGACGACCCCTGGCTGGCGCCACTGGCACAGCACATCCGCAACTCCGAAACGGTGCACGAATCCAAACGGTTCTCCAGCATCCGGCACGTGGCCGATCTCTTCGACCGCTACGCGGTCCACCGTCCCGACATGGTGCGACGCTGGGCCGACGGATCGGCCACCGATGAGGAAGCCGTCTGGCAGGTTGAGCTGTGGCGGCTGCTGCGAGCACGCATCGGGGAGCCGGGTCCCGCTGAGCGCCTGGACGACGCCTGCCGGCGGCTGCGGGACGACCCCGGGATCCTGGCGCTGCCACCTCGGCTCTCCTTGTTCGGCCTCACGCGGCTGCCGGCCAGCTACCTCGACGTGTTGGAGGCGGTGGGGGTCGGGCGCGACGTCCACCTCTTCGTGCTGCACCCGTCGCCGGCGCTGTGGGCGCGCCTGGAGCCGGCGATCGGTCCGGCGTCGAGGTTCCTCCCGCGGACGCAGGACCCGACCGTCGATGAGCCGCGTCACCCCCTGCTCCAGTCGTGGGGCAGGGACGCCAGGGAGATGCAACTCGTGCTCGGTGCGGCCGTCTCCCACGGTGAGGGACCGACCGCGACGACGCCCGCGTCGGAGCCGACGCTGCTGCGCTCCATCCAAGATGATGTGCGCGCCGACCGCCCCCCGGCGGGGAGCAGCGGTACGGACGTGGAGCGGCGGCCGTTGCTCGGTGCCGACGACGACAGCGTGCGGGTGCACGCCTGCCACGGGCGGGGTCGACAGGTCGAGGTCCTGCGTGATGCGATTCTGCACCTGTTGGCGGACGACCCGA
The DNA here is from genome assembly GCA_963782415.1 of uncultured Acidimicrobiaceae bacterium. Lineage (GTDB taxonomy): Bacteria > Actinomycetota > Acidimicrobiia > Acidimicrobiales > RAAP-2 > Bog-473. The sequence continues at coordinate 152,691 of CAWAJT010000008.1, forward strand.
CCTTGGAGCCGCGCGACATCATCGTCATGTGCCCGGATATCGAGACGTTCGCACCGCTCATTCAGGCGACATTCGGCGGCCAGGAGCTCAACGATGCTGCGGGGGACCCCGAGCGCACGCTCGAGATCCGGTTGGCCGACCGTTCATTGCGTCAGACGAATCCGGTGATGGGCGTGCTGGCCGAAGTCCTCGAGCTCTCGTCGGCCCGGATCACCGCTACCGAAGTGCTGGACCTCGCCGGGCGCGATCCGGTGCGGAGGCGGTTCCGATTCAGCGACGACGACCTCTACCGGCTGGAGGAGTGGGTGAGCGGTGCGTTCGTGCGCTGGGGTTTCGACGCCGACCACCGCCGTTCGTTCCACCTCGAGGGGATCGGGGCCAATACATGGCAGACGGGGCTCGATCGGATCCTCCTCGGCGTCACCATGGCGGAGGAGCGGCAGCGCCTCTTCGGGTCGACCCTTCCTCTCGACGACGTCGACAGCGGCGACATCGATCTGGCGGGTCGCCTGTCGGAGTTCCTCGACCGGCTCAGGTCCGGGCTCACTGCGCTGACCGGTTATCGCACCGTTCGGGACTGGGCGACCAGGCTGGCTGACATCTCCGACTCGCTCGTGGCGACGGCACCCGCCGACGACTGGCAACGAGCGCAGCTCAAAGCGCTCCTGGACGAACTGGTGGCCGAAGCCACCGCGGGTGAGACGACCAGTGGCGTCGACCTGAGTTGCGATGACATTCGCTCCATCCTGGCCGAACGGCTGAAGGGCCGGCCGACGCGGGCCAACTTCTGCACCGGCCATCTCACCGTCTGCACGCTCGTGCCGATGCGCTCCATCCCGCACCGGGTGGTGTGCTTGCTGGGGTTGGACGACGGCAGCTTCCCTCGACATATCGAGCGCGACGGGGACGACCTGACGACGGGCCACCCGCGTGTCGGGGACCGCGACGTACGGAGCGAGGATCGCCAACTCCTTCTCGACGCGTTGCTGGCCGCCCGCGATCACCTCGTCATCACGTATGCCGGGCGCGACGAGCGCTCGAACCTCCCCCGTCCACCCGCAGTCCCGGTGGGTGAGTTGCTCGACGTCGTCGACCACACCGTGCGGATCGCCACCGGCCGTGCCCGCGACGCCATCGTGGTCAGGCACCCGCTGCAACCATTCGACCCGCGAAACTTCGAACGGAACGCCCTGGTGCCCGACACCCCGTGGAGTTTCGACTCCCTCCACCTGGCCGGGGCCCGGGCCGCCCTCGCTCCTCGGGTCGACCTCCCGGCCTTCTTGTCCCGCCCGTTGGAGCCGTACGACGCCAACCCCATCGGCCTCGACCAGCTCGAGCGGTTCTTGCGCCACCCGGTGCGGGCCTTCCTACGCGAGCGTCTGGCGATCTCATTGCGCAACAAAACGCGGGATTTCGACGACGCGATCCCGATCAATCTTGACGCATTGGAGCGGTGGCAGATCGCCGACCGCCTCCTCCAGGCGCGCCTGGACGGGGCTGACCTCACGGCGTGCCTCGCGGCCGAACGGGCCCGGGGAGGTCTGCCACCTGGACAACTGGCCGATTCGGAGCTGGTCCAGATCACGGGCCCGCTGGACGAACTGGTCGCGATCGGCCGTAGCGCGATCGTGCCGGAGTCCGTGGATGTCCACGTCGACCTGTCCGAGACGTTGCGCGTCGTGGGCACGGTGCCTGGTGTGCGCGGGGAGGTCGTCCACTCGGTGACCTACTCCAAGCTGGGTCCGGCGGCGCGCCTGGTCGCCTGGGTGCGCCTTTTGGTACTCACCGCGACGTGGCCGGAGCGCCCCTTCTCGGCGCGGACCATCGCCCGCAGCGGCGGCAACCGGTCGACCGTCTCGGTGGCAACCATCCCGCCGCTGGGGGGCGGCACCGAGAGCCGGCGAACCGCGGCGATCGCACACCTGCAGGTGCTGGTGGACGTGTTCCGGCGTGGCATGCGCGAGCCGCTGCCGCTCTACTGCCGTACGTCGGCTGCCTGGGCGGCCGCCGGTGCCGAGGGCGGCGATCCCCGCCGCGCCGCCGCCGGATCGTGGTCCTCCGAGTTCAGGGTGGAGAAGGAGGACAGGGAAGCCGAACACCTCCTCGTGCTCGGCGGTGGGCTGACCTTCGAGTCGATGGTGGCGTGCAGCGGGGCGCCACGCTCCGACGAGGCTGCGTGGGACCCGACGGAGCGGTCACGGTTCGGCCTCTACGCCGGGCGGCTCTGGGCGGGACTGTTGGCACACGAGGAAATCGTGCAGCAGTGACGCCCGCCCGCACCACGGAACCGCAGCCCTTCGATGTCTGCGGCCCGCTCCCGACCGGCATGACGCTGCTCCAGGCCAGCGCCGGGACGGGCAAGACGTTCACCATTGCCGCGTTGACCACCCGCTACGTCGCCGAAGGTGTGCTTCCCATCGACCGTCTCTTGGTGATCACGTTCACGAGGATGGCGACCGGCGAGCTGCGTGAGCGGGTGCGCGACCGGCTGGTCCGGGCCTTCGACGGCCTGGTCGACACGCTGTCGGGCCTCGGGGGTCACGTCGACGACGAGCTGGTGCACCTTCTGGCCCAAGGTCCGCAGCCTGAGGTGGAGGCGCGGCGCGACCGGCTCGGCAAGGCGATCGCCGATTTCGACGCTGCCACCATCGAGACCACCCACGGCTTCTGCCTGCAGGTTCTCTACGGGCTGGGGACGGCGGGCGATGTGGACCGGGAGGTCACCCTGGTCGAGGACGTGAGCGACTTGATGGAAGAAGTGGTTGACGACCTCTTCCTGCGCCGGTTCGCCAACAGGCCCAACCCACTCGATTTCGATCGAAACGATGCCATGGAGATCGCCAAGTACGTACTCAGCCATCCCGACGCGGCCATCGTGCCGGAACTGTCCCGGGCCGAGGACCTCCCGTCCATCCGGCGTCGTTTCGCCAAGGCCGTGCGCGAGGAGATGGAGGAGCGCAAGCGAGCGCTGAAAATCCTGACCTACGACGACGTGCTGAGCCGGTTGCGTACGACGCTCTACGACGACGAGCGTGGACCTGCCGCCTGTGCGCGCCTGCGCGAGCGCTATGACGTCGTATTGGTCGACGAGTTCCAGGACACGGACCCGGTGCAGTGGGACATCATGCACCGGGCTTTCGGCGAGGGCGGGGCGACGCTCGTGCTCATCGGCGATCCGAAGCAAGCGATCTACGCCTTCCGCGGCGCGGACGTGCATGCCTACCTCCAGGCGCGCGAGGTGGTCGAGTCGGAATGGACGCTCGACGTCAATTGGCGGAGCGACCAAGGGTTGCTCGAGGCCTACGACTCGTTGTTCGCCGACGCGCAGCTCGGCGACGCCGGAATCTCCTATCGAAAGATCAAGGCGGCCGGCGCGAATCAGCGGGCGCGATTGATCGGGACAACCGTGCCAAGGCCCCTCCGGGTGCGCGTCGTCCACGGCGCGGACGGCTTGGTGCCGCTGACGGCGCGCCGCCAAGAACCCAAGGTTGCGGAGACGAGGAGCTTCATCGCCCGCGATCTTGCCGCCGAGGTCGTCCGGCTCCTGTCGGAGGGCGTCGAGATCGTCGAGCGGAGCCGGGAAGGGGCAGACCAGGAGGCCACGACCCTGCACCCCGGCCATCTCGCCGTCCTCGTGCGCACCAACAGCCACGCGGTGACGGTCCGCGACGCCCTCCATGCCGCAGGCGTGCCGGCGGTGATCGGCGGCTCGGGGTCGGTCTTCGCCACGGAGCCGGCCGCGGAGTGGCTTCGTTTGCTCCAGGCGCTCGAACGCCCCACGGCCAGGGACCGCGCCGCGCTGGCGGCGCTCACGTGTTTCGTCGGGTGGCCGCCCGACCGGGTGGCCACGGCCGACGAGGGCGAGTGGGAGTCCCTCCACTGTTCGCTCCACCGCTGGGCCGCGCTGCTGCGCGACCAGGGGATCGCGTCGCTCTATCAGGCGGTCAGTCGGTCGCACGAGGTTCCTGAGCGGGTGCTGGCGCGCCCGTCCGGTGAACGCTTTTTGACGGATCTGCGTCACATCGCACAGCTTCTCCACGAGGCCGGTGTGTCCGAGGGCCTCGGACCGACGGCCATGGCGACCTGGCTCGGACGGCGCATCCGCGATGCCGCCCGGGACGGTGAGAACGAGGAGCGGGCCCGACGCCTCGAGTCCGATGCCGAGGCGGTGCAGGTCATCACGATCCATCGCAGCAAGGGTCTGGAGTTTCCCGTCGTGTTGTGCCCGTATATGTGGGACGGCCGCCCCTACAGCAGCGACGTGCCCATGTTTCACGATCCGGACCAGGGCAACGCACGCACCATCGATGTGGGCCGTGAGGGAAACGGCTTCGCCGTGCACCAGAAGATGGAGTTGGAGGAAGCGCGTGGCGAGGACCTGCGACTGCTCTACGTGGCTCTCACGAGGGCACGGCACCAGGCGGTCCTGTGGTGGGCCGGAGCGATGGACAGCCAGCACTCCCCCTTCGCTCGCTTGCTCTTCGACCGCGACGACCAGGGTGTGGTCGGCCCTTACGGCGCCGCGGTGCGCACCGACGAGGCCGTCACGGCCGCCCTGGGCGCCCTCGGGCCGTCGGTGGCGATCGAACGGGTCGGTCAGCCCTCGAATGACCGCTGGGAGGAGAACGTCGGCGATCCCCCGCACCTCGAGGCGGCCGTCTTCGACCGCACGCTCGATGTGGGCTGGCGCCGGGCTTCGTATTCGAGCATTACCCGCCCGCTCCATGAACAACCCGTTATTGGCAGCGAGCCCGAGCAGCAGATGACCAACGACGAGGAGGTGGGCGTCGGCACCATGTCCGCGACCCGGGGTGGCGCCGGAACCGAGGCCTCGGACGCCGTGCCGCTGCTCTTGGCCGACATGCCGGGCGGCGCGCTGGTCGGCACGGTGATCCACGGTGTGTTCGAACACACCGAATTCGATGATCCCGATCTGGCCGCGGGCGTCCGCTCGGCGCTCGACGGCGAGCTCGCGTGGCGCAGTGTCAACCTGGGCGACACGGACGCGGTCGTGGCGGGTGTGTGCGCGTCGCTCGAATGCCGCCTCGGGCCCATGGTCGGCGATGTCCGGTTGCGCGACATCACGCGGGCCGACCGCCTCGATGAGCTGACGTTCGAGATCCCTCTGGTCGGTGGCGACGCACCAGGTGCTACGAGCTTGCATGTCGCCGCCGTGGCTGATCTGGTCGAGGAGCACCTCCCGCCGGACGATCCGGTGGCGGCCTACGCACCGCATCTTCGGGACCCCGCGCTGGGCGCGGTGCTGCGTGGCTACCTCACGGGGAGCCTCGACCTCGTCTTTCGTCTTCCCGGTGACCGCTACTTCCTGGCCGACTACAAGACCAACAAGTTGAACCCACCTGAAGAGCGGCTGACGGCGTGGCACTATCGGCCCGAAGCGCTGCAGGCGGAGATGATCGCCGCGCACTACCCGCTGCAAGCGATGCTCTACGCGCTGGCGCTGCATCGCTACCTTCGTTGGCGCCTGGCGCACTACGACCCCGATCGGCATCTCGGGGGCGTCCTGTATCTGTTCGTGCGCGGCATGAGCGCGGCCGAGGGCGCCCGGGTCTCGGGCGCGCCGGCGGGACTCTGGACGTGGCGCCCGCCGTCCCGTTTCGTCGAGGCACTCAGTGACCTCTTCGACCGGGGGGAGCTGCCGTGAGCGAGCCACGGCCAGCTGACACGTTCGACGCTCGCCTGGTGCTCGGCGTCGAGGGGTCGCTCCAGGACTTCAATCAGGCCGGCGTGCTGTCGGCCTCCGACGTCCACGTTGCCCTGCGGCTCGCTCGCCTCGGCGCCGTCCGCGACGACGACATCAGCCTGGGGGTGGCCTTCGCGGCGCGCGCTCCGCGGCTGGGCAACGTCTGCGTCGACTTGGCGACGATCCACGCCACCGCCGATGCCGACACCGACGTGCCGGCCGACCTCGGCGCTCTCCCGTGGCCCGACCCGCCGGCATGGCTCCGCCGGCTCGCGGGCAGCCCGCTCGTCGGGGTCGATCGGCCACTGCACCTGGAGGGAACCACGCTCTACCTCGACCGGCTCTGGGCAGACGAGTGCCTCGTGGCGACCGATCTGGCGGAACGGTCGAAGCGCCCCGCGCCGGGTGTCGACATCGAACTGCTGCGGGCGGGTCTGGCGGAGCTGTTCCCCGACGATGACGCCGATCCCACGCAGCGCATGGCGGCGGCAACCGCGGTCCTCCGCCGGCTCTCGGTCATCGCCGGCGGGCCCGGCACCGGGAAGACGACGACGGTGGCCCGCGTCCTGGCGCTGCTGCAGGCGCAGGCCTTGGCCGCGGGGCAGCGCACCCCGCTGGTCGCGCTCGCCGCACCGACCGGCAAGGCAGCCGCACGGCTCGAAGAAGCGGTGCGCCATGGTGCCGAGGCCATCGATCCCGGACGGCATCGATTCGATCGACTCCACGCGCTTACGGGCCAGACCGTGCACCGCCTGCTCGGCTTCGACCCGGGCAACCGCACGCGGTTCAGACACCACCGGTTGAACCGACTGCCCGACGACGTGGTCGTCGTCGACGAGACCTCCATGGTCTCGCTCTCTCTCATGGCGCGCGTGCTCGACGCGGTCCGGCCCGATGCTCGACTGATCCTGGTGGGCGACCCCGAGCAGCTGTCGTCGGTCGAGGCCGGGGCGGTCCTCGGCGACATCGTGGGTCCCGCCTCCTCGGGACCGTCCATGCGGCCCGAGTCGGCTCGACTACTCGCCGCCGTGACTGGTCGGCCCACTCCCCGCGGCGACCTCATTCCCGTGAACGACAGGGCACCGGCGCCGGCGTTCGGCGACGGCATCGTGGTGCTGCGCACGGTGCACCGCCACGGCGGTGCTATCGCCGCGCTGGCTCGGGCGATTCGACGCGGCGACGCTGATGAGGCCCTAGCCGTCTTGCAGGCCGGAGGTTCGAACGTTCGCTGGATGGCGGCCGACACGGCCGAGTCGATCCCATCCGAGGCGTTGGGCGATGTCCGCACCCTGGCTGTCGAGACGGGTCGCGCCGTCATTGAGTCCGCACGCGCCGGACAGGCGCAGGCCGCCATCGAGGCACTGGGGAGCTTTCGTCTCCTGTGCGGCCATCGCCGCGGGCCCGAAGGGGTGGAGCGCTGGATGGACCGCATCGAGGGGTGGCTCCGATCCGATGTGGAGGGGTTCACCACCGGCACCGACTGGTATGTCGGCCGCCCTCTCATCGTGACCGAGAACGACTACGCCCTGAACCTCTACAACGGGGACACGGGAGTCGTGATCGAGTCCGAGGGCGGTCGGTTGGTCGCTGCCTTCGAACGGCGGGGCACCATCGCCGAGGTGAGTCCGACGCGTCTCGCCGCGGTGGACACCGTCTACGCCATGACGGTGCACAAGAGCCAGGGCTCGCAATACGGGGCCGTTGTGTTCTTGTTGCCCCACCCTGGGTCGCGGGTGTTGACGCGCGAGCTCCTCTACACGGCTGTCACGCGGGCCAAGGATCGGCTCATCGTTGTTGGCTCAGAGTTGTCGATCCGGACCGCCATCGAACGTCGGATCACCCGCGCCTCGGGGCTCCGGACCGCTCTCTGGGGAGAAGCAGCCCGAGCGGCCTCCGTGCAATCAAGGTAGCGATTCACTCCCGAAACTCCCCGTTCCGCCGGTGGTCGCACGACAAGAAATGCCAGCTCCCACGGCGATTCAGTGCGTTTCACAGCGTGGATTCAGGGTTCTGGGCGAAGATGACGCTGACATGACTCCGTAACAAAAGCGGGGCCCTGAGGAAACGGTGGGGAGAGATGAAGATTCTGGTACTCGGAGGGGACGGATACCTGGGTTGGCCTACGGCTTTGCATCTTTCGGCGCTCGGTCACGAGATCACAGTCGTCGACAACATGGTCCGTCGGGAGTATGACCGCGAAATGGGCGTCGACAGTCTCGTGCCCATTGCATCGCTCCAGGAGCGAGTGACTCGGTGGGAGCAGGTGTCGGGTCATGCCATCAACGTCCGCGTCGGGAACCTGACCGACGCCGCCTTTACCTACGGCGTGGTCGCCGAGGCCAAGCCGGACGCCATCGTGCACTTCGGTGAGCAGCGCTCGGCGCCGTACTCCATGATCGACCGGGAGCACGCCGTCTACACGCAGGTCAACAACGTCGTTGGCAACCTGAACGTGATGTACGCCATTCAGGAGACGAATCCGGACATCCACCTCGTCAAGTTGGGGACCATGGGCGAGTACGGCTACCCCAACATCGACATCGAAGAGGGCTTCATCGAAATCACCCACAAGGGCCGCACTGACCTGATGCCGTATCCGAAGCAGCCGGGGTCCTTCTACCACCTGTCCAAGGTGCACGACAGCCACAACATCATGTTCGGCTGTCGAATCTGGGGGCTGCGCGCCACCGACTTGAACCAAGGGATCGTGTACGGCCAGTCGACCAAGGAGACCGACGAGGATCCGCTGCTGGCGACGCGCTTCGACTACGACGGTGTCTTCGGCACCGTGCTCAACCGCTTCTGCGTCCAGGCCGTGACGGGTCACCCGCTGACCGTGTACGGCGCCGGCGGCCAGACGCGCGGCATGTTGAACATCCGCGACACGCTGGCCTGCGTGACCCTGGCCCTCGAGAACCCCGCCGACCGTGGCGAGTTCCGCGTCTTCAACCAATTCACCGAGTCCTTCTCCGTGCGCCAGATGGCGGACATGGTCAAGAAGGTGTGCCCGACACGGGTCGACATCGCCGAGGGTCTCGCCAACCCCCGCGTGGAGAACGAGGAGCACTACTTCCACGCCGAGAACACCAAACTTCTCGATCTCGGTCTCGAGCCGCACCTCCTGACCGACGAGGTCATCGCCAGCATCCTCGAGCTCGTGGGTCGGTACCGCAGCCGGGTGGACGTCCGGGCCATCGCCCCGACCGTCCAGTGGCGCTCGAGCGCCAGCACGCTCACGACGTCGGGCGACACCCCGGACGCATCGTTCCTCGCGGTGTAAGGGGCCTTCTGGCGCAGTAGCTTGCTGTGGCGATGCCGCCACGCAGGCCACGCCGCCGCGGGCGCCGTCGATCACCGGCCCGGCCGGCCACCGTGCTCATCGCCACGGTGGTCGTGCTCGCGATCCTCGTGGGCGGTCTCACCCAGGTGTCACGGCAGTCGCAGGGCTATGACGCCGAATTCCGCCCGCACGCTGGAGGTCCAGGGGACGGTCCTGGCCGACCAGTCCAACGCCACCGCGGCGGTGGTGCGCAAGGCGGTCGACGACCTGTCGTCGGAAAACCGCCAGCAGCTGCAGGCGGTGCTCGACAGTGCGGTGCAAGAGACGGCCGACGAGTCGGCCCGGGCGGACGTCGCCGCGGGTTCGACGCCGCTGGGCTCGGTGGCGACGGCGTTCACCGCGGTCTTCGCGGAGCGGGCACGGTCCATGACGCAGCTGCGCGCCGCCGTCGACGGGTTCTTGGGCGTGCAACCGGTCCGGCCCGCCGGCGCACCAGCGGGCGGGACCCCGGCCGGTGCCTCCAACAACGCCGCACTCCTGTCGGCGACCCAGGCCACGAATCGCATCACCGGCGCCGGCGCGCTCCTGGCCCACTCCGACGCGCTCTACCGGACGGTGCGCCGGTCATTGCTCAATGCGGCCGGACACGGGAAGATGCCCGCCTCGGTTTGGGTGACCCGTCCACAACTGTGGCAACCCGGCAGCGTGGCGGCGCAGGTCGACCTCCTCGCCACCTCGTCCACCCTTGCGGCGACGCATTACGTCGTCATCCGCACCGTACGCCTGGACCCACCGCCTCTCCCCACACCGCAAGGCACCCCGTCCGGCATCTCGGTGCTCAACCCGACAACGCGCATCGCCGTAAGCGTGGTGCTGGCCAACCAGGGCTCGTCCGACGAACCGCACGTGGCGGTCCGCTACTCACTGGCCGATGCGACCTCGGGCGCGACACTGACACAGACCCAGTCGGTGGCGCTCAGCCTCGGCGGCTCCGTGACGCTGCCGTCGGTCACCATGCGGGTCACGCCGTCGACGACCTACGTGCTGACGGTCCAGGTGATTCCACCGGCCGGCCAGACCATTACCAACGGGACCGAGGCCCAAGAGCAGCTGCAGGTCGCCCCGGCGACCTGACACAACGACACCGGCGTTCCGGGATCGCTGCGTGTCGACCCCACCCGTTCCTGGTCCTAGGATCGGGACGCACTGAAATCAGGAACTGGAGGACTCTTCACGTGGCCGAGAGCATCACGATCACGGACAATCGAAATGGTGAGTCCATTGAGATCCCGCTCGTCAACGGCGGGGTATCGGCCGAGCAATGGGCCAAGTTCCTCCCCGGGCTGTGGTTCTTCGACCCCGGCTTCATGTCGACGGCCGCCTGCGAGAGCGCCATCACGTATCTCGACGGCGACGCCGGCATCCTGCGGTATCGGGGCTACCCGATTGAACAGCTGGCCGAGAACTCCACCTATCTCGAGGTGGCCTACCTCCTCTTGAAGGGCGAGCTGCCCACCGAGGAGGAGTTCGCCGACTGGCGCCATGACGTGACGTACCACACGTTCATCCACGAGAACGTGCGCAAGCGGTTCCTGGAGGGCTTCCACTACGACGCCCACCCGATGGGCATGCTCGTCTCGGCCGTCGCCGCGCTCTCGACCTTCTATCTCGACGCCAAGGACATTTTCGATCCCGAGTCCCGCAACAAGCAGATCATCCGCCTGATCGCCAAAATGCCGACGCTCGCTGCGGCGGCCCACCGCTTCAGCGTGGGCATGCCCTTCGTGTACCCAGACAACTCGCTCGAGTTCGTGCCGAACTTCTTGTCCATGCTCTGGAAGGTCGCCGAGCCCCGGTTCGAGGCCGATCCCGTGCTGGCACGGGCCCTCGACATCTTGTTCATCCTCCACGCCGACCATGAGCAGAACTGCTCGACCACCGCCATCCGCGTCGTCGGCTCGTCGCACTCGGACCCCTACTCGTCCACGGCCGCGGCCGCGGCCGCCCTCTACGGGCCCCGGCACGGCGGTGCCAACGAGGCCGTCATCCGGATGCTGACCGAAATCGGGAGCATCGAGAACGTCCCGGACTTCATCGCCACGGTGAAGGCGGGGACCAGCGGGCAACGCCTGCAGGGTTTCGGGCACCGCGTCTATAAGAGCTACGACCCACGCGCCAAGATCATCAAGCGGACCGCCGACGAGGTCTTCGAGGTCACGGGCAAGAACCCTTTGCTCGACATCGCCCTCAAGCTCGAAGAAATCGCGCTCAACGACGAGTACTTCACGTCACGGCGGCTCTACCCGAATGTGGACTTCTACTCGGGCCTCATCTACCAGGCCATGGGCTTCCCGCTCGAGATGTTCCCCGTTCTGTTCGCCATCCCGCGCACCACCGGATGGCTGGCGCATTGGCAGGAGATGCTCGACCAGGATTCCAAGATCTCCCGCCCGCGTCAGCTCTACATCGGCTCCGAAGAGCGCAACTACGTCCCGCTGGGGAGTCGCTGACCTAGCCCGCCTTCGACTTGCGCATGCGGACGAGCCCTTCTTGGGCCAAGGACACGCACAGCCGGCCCTGCCGGTCGAAGAGGAAGCCCCGGGCGAGCCCGCGCCCCTGCGCCGCGACCGGCGAGTCGGTGTCGTAGAGCAGCCATTCGTCGGCCCGAAAGGGCTGGTGGAACCACATGCAGTGGTCCAAGCTCGCCCCCATGAACTCCGGATCGTCCCAACTCGTGTCATGGGGAGCCAGGATCGTGTCGAAGAGGGACATGTCCGAGGCATAGGTCGCCACGCAGGCATGCAGGAGGGGGTCGTCGGGGAGCTCGCCGTCGGCCCTGATCCAGAGGCGTTGAAAGGGCTCCAACTTGTCCCTCGAATGCCACGGGAGATCGCCGATGTGGCGCTGGTCGATCGGATGGGGCCGGTCGAACCAGTCGGTCAGCTCGTCCTTCCAGGGCCGCAGCCGCTCGAACAGGGGGGCCAAAGACTCGGGTTCGGGGACCTCGGGCATCGGGAGCTGGTGCTCCAGGCCCTCTTCGAGGTCGTGGAACGAGGCCGACAGGTTGAAGATCGCCCGCCCGTGCTGCACCGCGACGACGCGGCGCGTGGTGAAGGAGCGTCCGTCGCGTATGCGATCGACCTCGTAGAGGATCGGCACGGTGGGATCGCCGGGACGCAGAAAATAGGAGTGCAGCGAGTGCACCCGACCGTGCTCCACCGTGCGCCCCGCCGCCATGAGGGCCTGCCCCGCCACCTGCCCGCCGAAGACGCGCTGGCGCTCCTCATTCGGCTGAATACCCCGGAAGATGTTGACCTCTATGGGTTCGAGGTCAAGGAGATTGACGAGGAACTCCAGGGACGCGCTCATGCGCACATGTTCGCAGGCCGTGGGCGTGGGTGTCGCCGAGCAGGTGCCGTCGACCCCAACTACCCTGCGGCACCGTGACGACGCCAGCGCAGGACCACGACGGCGAGCTCGAATTCCCGGAGGGGTTCGTCTGGGGCGTCGCCACCGCGGCGCATCAGATCGAGGGTGGCAACGTCAACAACGACTGGTGGGCATGGGAGCACGACCCGACGTCGGGCACGCTCGAGCCGAGTGGCGACGCCTGTGATTCGTTCCAGCGCTGGCGTGAAGACGTCCAACTCGTGGCAGGCATGGGCCTTGGTGCCTATCGCTTCTCGTTGGAGTGGAGCCGCATCGAGCCCGCAGAAGGAGAGTTCTCCATTGCGGCCCTGGAGCACTACCGCCGTGTGTGCGCCGCCTGCCACGGCCACGGCATCCTTCCCGTCGTCACGTTCCACCACTTCACGACCCCGCTCTGGCTCGCGGCCCGGGGTGGGTGGGAGGCGCCCGACGCTCCCGAACGCTTCGCCCGCTTCGTCGAGCGGTCCACGGCGTACCTCGGCGACCTGATCGGCTGGGCCTGCACCATCAACGAACCCAACGTGGTCGCGGTCATGGGTTACTTCCAAGGCGAATACCCGCCGGGAGTCAAGGACGACTTCGTCCGCTACGGCGCCGTGAACGAGGCCATGGTGCGCGCCCATCGGCTGGCCGTCGACGTCCTGCGCGCCGGCCCGGGCGATTTCCCCGTCGGGCTCACCCTCTCCATGGCGGAGATCACGGCCAACGAGGGCGGGGAGGCCCTGCGTGACGCGGCGGAGGAGATGCTCGAGAACGTCTTCCTCCGCGCCACCGAGGGCGACGACTTCGTGGGGGTCCAGTGCTACACCCGCATGCACTTTGGCCCCGATGGCTTGGCTGCAAACGACCCGGCGGTCCCGTTGACCCAGATGGGGGACGAGCGCTGGCCGCAGGCCGTCGAGCACACGGTCCGACGAGCGGCCCAGGTGAGCGGCCGGCCGGTCGTCGTCACCGAGAATGGGATCGCCACCGCCGACGATGCCGAGCGGATCGCCTTCGTGTCCGACGCCCTCCGGAGTGCCCACCGCTGCCTGCAGGAGGGCATCGACCTGCGGGGTTACTTCGTCTGGAGCCTCCTGGACAACTTCGAGTGGCATCTCGGCTACGGCCCGAAATTCGGGTTGGTCGCCGTCGCCCCGGGTACCTTCGAGCGCAGGCCCAAGCCGAGTGCCCACTGGTTCGGGGAGGTGGCCCGCAGCAACCGGCTCTCATTCACAGCTGGGACCTAACCCTCGGACAGGAGCCCAAATGGGGTCCAAGCTAGGGTTGGCCCGTGCCGAATCAGCCTGCGGCGTTCAGGGGCGGGATCGCGAGGCTCTCGTGAGTGAGCACGGCGGGCATCCGCCGCTCTCTCACATTTGGGCATCGGACGAGTCGCTCTACGTCCGCGTCCGCCAGATGATCGCTCACCCCTCGAGCGTCAAGGTCATCAAGTATGCCTCCGTCTCGGTGATCTCGACCATCGTGTCACAGGTCACCCTGCTCTTGACCTTCGGCATCTTTCACGTCATGTCGGAGGTACCGGCCAACATCGTGGCCAACGCGCTCGCCACCATCCCTTCGTACTGGCTCAACCGGCGCTGGGTCTGGGGCAAGGGTGGCAAATCGCACTTCTGGCGCGAGATCGCTCCGTTCTGGATCCTGTCCTTCGTCGGGCTGGCGTTCTCGAGTGTGGCGGTGTGGCTGGCGGGCGACCTGGCCCGGTCACACGACCTCAGTCACGCCGCGACCGCTGTCCTCGTGAATGCGGCCAACCTGTTGAGCTTCGGCCTCTTGTGGATCGTGAAGTTCGTGATCTACAACAAGCTGTTCCACATCGACCCGGTGGAGTACGAGGAGCACCACGCCGAGAAGGTGGCGGCGGGTTCCCTCAATGGGGCGGACGCGTCCGATGACGACAGCGACCGCAACAGCTCGACCCCTGTCTGAGGCGACCCCCCGGGGCGGTGGGCGTCAGTCCCGGAAGTTCTCGAACTGCAGCGGGATGCCGAAGTCTTCCGCCTTGCACTTGGCAATGACCTCTTGGAGGTCGTCCCGCTTCTTGCCGGTGACCCTGAGCTGATCGCCCTGGGTCTGCGACGAGACGCCCTTGAGGCCGAGGTCCTTGATGAACCTGTTCAGCCGCTTGGCGTGGTCGGAGGAGATGCCGGCGCGAATGGCGATCTTCTGACGGGACGTCCCCTTCTGGGCCTCCTCGACCTTGGCGTCCTCGAACGCCTTCAAGGACACGTGGCGCTTGACCAGCTTCTCGTCGAGAACCTGGTGGAGTGCCCGCAGGCGGTCCTCGGTCGAGGAGCGCAGGACGAGCTCGTTGTCGTTCAGGTCGATGGCGGAGTCGGTGTTCTTGAAGTCGAAGCGGGTGGCCGCCTCCCGGTTGGCCTGGTCGACGGCGTTGCGCACCTCTTGCATGTCAACTTCCGAAACGATGTCAAAGGTAGGCATGGACGCAGCGTATCGGCCTCTCCTGCCGGTCCGGGGTTCCGGGCCGGGCTAATCTCACCAGCTGCGGGTCGGTGTCCGAGTGGCCAAAGGAAGCAGGCTGTAAACCTGCCGGTTAACACCTACGGAGGTTCAAATCCTTCCCGGCCCACGCATTTCGCCAGGACAGGACTGGGGTTGGCCGGCCTTTAGCGGCGCCCCGCTGGCCGTTACAATGTCGTTTCAGATCGATTGCAGGTCATGCTTCATGGGCGTGTGCCCACCATCCCCCGGCCGGGTTCTGTGAGCCCGGACATGACAAGTGAGACCGACAACCCCGTGGACGAGAGCACGACGTCGACATCAACCCCGGTAATCGACCGGGTTGTGGCGCGCTTCGGGCGTGTCTCCATGCGGGCCGAGGCATTGCAGCTTCGTCTGACGCGCGGCGTCACGCTCACCGAGCGCGTCGAGCCGGTGTCCGGTGATCCCGAGGACTGGTCCTGCCTCCGCCGCCCCGCCCTCTTGGGCTTCCTCGCGGTCGTGTCCATCTGCGTCGGCGCCTCGCTGCCGAGCTCGCCTTTCAAGTTGGAGATGGGCGGCACCTGGTTCTTCGGTGAAGCGAACTGGCCGTCGACCACGTTGATGCTGCCGGGCGTCGTCGCCGTCTACGGCGGGATGATCCTCTTCGTCCGCGTCTGGCTCGGTCTCTTCCAGACACTGCGGGCCCGCGGTGGCGTTTCCATCCGTCCGTTGGTGTACCTGCTCGGGCTCTGGATGTTGCCGCTCCTCGTTGTGGCGCCGCTCTTCAGCCGCGACGTGTTCTCGTACGCTGCGCAAGGCGAGATGATGAGCCACCACATCAACCCGTACCACTTCGGGCCCGGCACCATCGGCTCGGGGCCGTACTACTCGGGGGTCGATCCGCTCTGGGCGAACACGCCCGCTCCCTACGGGCCGCTCTTCTTGATGTTGGCGGGGTGGTCTGCCTCCATCAGCTTCCATCACGCGCTGTTGACCGTCGAGCTCTTGCGCCTGCAGTCGGTCGCCGGCATCGCCCTGATCGCGTACTGCATTCCGAAGCTGGCCCGCTCGTTCGGTCGGGATCCCGGACCGGCGTTCGTCTTGGCCGTCCTCAACCCGTTGACCCTGCTCGCGCTCGTGGGAGGCGCGCACAACGACGCCATCATGGTGGGCCTCCTGTTGGCCGGCGTCACCGCTGCCCGGTCCTTTCACCCCGTCTGGGGTGTGGTCCTCTGTGCCCTGGCCGCCTCCATCAAGGTGCCCGCGGCCATGGGCATCGTCTACGTCGCATGGGACTGGGCGGGCCCGTTCGCCGATGGGCGCCGGCGCGCCCGCATGCTGGTCCGCGCCGGGCTCATCACCGGCGCCGTCATGGGTGTGCTGTCGCTCGCCTCGAGTCTGGGCTGGGGCTGGATCGCCAACCTGGGCACGCCGGGCACCGTGCGATCATGGATGGCCCCGGCCACTGGTTTCGGTCTCCTCATCAGCGGGGCGTCGCACGTTGTCGGCATCGGCGTCGGCCTCGGCGGCGTCCTCACGCTGACGCGGGCCATCGGCCTCGTCGGCGCCGCCGCCATCGCCGTCTACTGCTTGCGCAACCGCGAACGCATCGGCGCGCTCGGCGCACTCGGCGCCACCATGATGGCGTTCGTCCTCCTCGGGCCGGTCGTCCAACCCTGGTATCTCACCTGGGGGATCATCATCGTCGCCCCGGTGGTCACGGGTCGCTGGCTCTACGCCGTCCTCGGCCTCTCCGCCGTGGCGCCCTTCATCGGGCTCACCGGCGGTACCGACCTGCTGAGGGAGCTCGTCCACACGGACCCGGCCAGCATGGTGCTGGCAGTCATGGTGCTGTGGGCCGTCGCCATCGTGCCCCTGGGCAACTGGACGACGTCGTGGCGACTGGACCGGTCGCGCCTGCCGGGTCTACCGGCGACCAGCGCCGTGCTCGAGTCCTGAGCCGGCCCGACTGACCCGGGCGCCGGGCGCCTCAGAGAAGGCGCTGGAGCTCAACGACGTCGAGCCATTGACGGTGCTTGCGACCGACTTCGCGCTCGACCCCGACCAGCTCGAACCCGGCGGCCTCGTGCAGGCCGATGGACGTCTCGTTGTGCCCGGCGATGCGGGCGATCACCGAGTGGAAGCCGTGGGCGGAGGCAAGGACGAGGAGCTCGGCGAGCAGGGCCTTGCCCACCCCCTTGCCGCGCTGGCTCCGGTCGACGTAGACGGAGTCCTCCGCCGTGGCCGAGTAGCCCGAGCGCTCGCGAAACGACGAGAGGGACCCGAAACCGAGGATGATCTCGCCGTTCGCCCCGACCCTTCCTGACCCCGTCGGGCCCATCGGGTCCGGCGGCTCGGCGGCCACGAGGGCCGGATGCACGCCTCTGTGCTCCACGAGCCACGCCTCCTGCTCGGCCCGGGTGCGGGGCACCATGTCGAAGGTGTTGGTGCTCTCGAGCACCTCGACGTTGTAGACGCCCCGGATGGCCTCGGCGTCGGCCAGCTCGGCGAGTCGGATCCGCATCTGCCGATGGTACTGTTGACGTGCGAAAACCTGGGGAGCGGAGGCAGCTCGCCTCGGCCCGTGGCTATCATTGACCCTTCGCGGAAGGTACCCGCGGCGCCCCTGTAGCTCAGTGGCAGAGCACCTCCATGGTAAGGAGGGGGTCGTGGGTTCAATCCCCACCGGGGGCTCGCCCTTGGCGGCGTAGCTCAGTTGGTCAGAGCACACGGCTCATAATCGTGTTGTCGCGGGTTCGAGTCCCGCCGCCGCTACCAGGTCCGGGTCAGGTCGCCCCGGGCAGCCACGAGGAAGGATTGACGATGGCGAAGAACGAGAAGAGGGTCCAGGTCACCCTGGCCTGTGAGGTGTGCAAGCGGCGGAACTACATCACCACCAAGAACAAGCTCAACGACCGCGAGCGGATCGAGATGAAGAAGTTCTGCCGCTGGGACCGCCAGCACACCCTGCATAAGGAGACCCGCTGAGCCATCCCGTGCCCGCCGGTGCTACTCTGGCGGGCCGATCCCCAGGTCAGGGGGAAGAACCACCTGCCCACGGGAAAGCGAAGGCACCCCACCGAGGGCAGTAGCTCAACTGGTAGAGCACCGGTCTCCAAAACCGGCGGTTGGGGGTTCGAGTCCCTCCTGCCCTGCCCCGGACGTAGCCACCCGACAACGAAGTATGTGAGGCAAGAGTCGTGAACCGCGAGACCAAGCGCTTGATGCAGCGCCAAGGGCAGATGGAGGCCGATGGGTCTCCGGCTGCCCGGAAGGCGCCCGCCGGCGCGGGTACCGGTGGTCCCCGCCAGCCGCGCAGCCGGCAGCCGAGCGGTCGCAAGCGCACGACGCCTGTCCAGTTCGTCCGCGAAGTGCGCGACGAAATGCGCCAAGTAGCGTGGCCGTCCCGTTCCGAGCTCATCAACTACACGTCGGTGGTGCTCACGACCTTGATCATCATGATCAGCCTCATCTTCGTACTGAACCTCGCCTTCGGGAAGCTGATCACGCTTCTCTTCACGAAGTAGGTGTCGTGAGCGATACAACGAATTCGGGAGAGGACCCCGTGGTCCCTGGCAATGAAGAAGAGACGGAGCTCGACGCCGTGGAACAAGCGGTGGTCGAGGAGATCGTGGAAGAAATCGTGGAGGAAGTAGTGCTCGAGGCAGTCGAAGAGGCGGTGGTCGAGGAGATCGCCGAGGAAATCGCCGAGGAGATTGCTCTGGAGACGGCGTCTGGTGAGCCCGACATCGTGCTCGACGCCACCGGTGCTGCGGACGGCGACGGAGAAGACGGCGAGCTCGGCGGCTGGGTCAAGGACGACGAGGACGAGGAGCCGCTCCCGGTCGAGAGCCCCTACGACCGGCCCGGGCGTTGGTACGTCGTGCACACCTATTCGGGTTACGAGAACAAGGTGCGCTCGAACATGGGCAACGTGGTTGCCTCCCGTGGCATCGAGGACCGCGTCTTCGAGGTCGTCATCCCGATGGAGGACGTCGACGAGTTCAAGGGTGGCAAGAAGGTCACCGTGCAGAAGAAGGTCTTCCCCGGTTACCTGCTCGTTCGGTGCGACCTCGACGACGACACGTGGGGCGCCATCCGCAACACGCCGGGCGTGACCGGCTTCGTGGGGCCCGGCACCAAGCCCACACCGCTGTCGCGGCGCGAGGTGGAGAACATCTTGCAGGTCAAGGTCGAGGGTGGTGCGGGCGCGGCGCCCAAGCGGACGAGGGCACGCCTCGAGTACGAGGTCAACGAGACGGTCAGAGTCAAGGAAGGTCCTTTCGCCGACTTCTCGGGACAGATCTCTGAGATCAACGAGGACCAGCTCAAGCTCAAGGTGCTGGTCAACATCTTCGGCCGGGAGACGCCGGTCGAGCTCGAATTCAGCCAGGTCGCCAAGCTCTAGGCGCCTGGACACAGAGACGGAGAAGGAGAACAAGGACGATGCCACCGAAGAAGAAGGCGATCGCCGTGGTGAAGATCCAGCTCGAAGCTGGCTCGGCCACGCCGGCCCCGCCTGTCGGCACGGCACTGGGACCACACGGCGTGCAGACCATGGAATTCTGCAAGCAGTACAACCAGGCCACCGAGAGCATGCGAGGCCAGGTGATCCCCGTCGACATCACGATCTACGAGGACCGCAGCTTCAGCTTCGTGCTGAAGACCTCACCGACGCCCGTCCTGCTCCGTCAGGCCGCGGGCCTCGACAAGGGCGCGGCCACGGCCGGACGTGAGCAGGTCGGCACCATCACCGATGCCCAGTTGGCCGAGATCGCCACGACGAAGCTGGCCGACCTCAACACCAAGGATCTCGACGCTGCCAAGAAACAGGTGGCCGGCACGGCGCGATCCATGGGCATCAAGGTCGCCGGATAGCGGGGACGAGGAGAGAACATGACCCAGCACGGCAGGAAGTACAAGGAGAGCCTGACCAAGGCGGACCGCGAATCGATGCACGGCTTGGCCGAGGCCGTCGATCTGGTGCGGTCGTTGGCCAGCGCCAAGTTCGACGAAACCGTGGAGCTCGCCGTCCGCTTGGGCGTCGATCCCCGCAAGGCCGACCAGATCGTGCGCGGCACGCTCTCGCTCCCCGCGGGGACCGGGCGCACCGAGCGCGTGGCGGTCTTCGCCGCAGGCGAGGCCGCCGCTGAGGCACGGGCCGCCGGTGCCGACGAGGTCGGTGCGGACGACCTCGTGGCGAAAATCAACGGTGGCTTCCTGGACTTCGACGTCGCCATCGCCACGCCCGACCTGATGGGACAGGTCGGGACGCTCGGCCGCGTGCTCGGGCCCCGCGGCCTGATGCCGAACCCCAAGACCGGGACCGTGACCACCGACGTCGGCAAGGCCGTCGCCGAGTTCAAGGGTGGCCGCGTCGAGTACCGGACCGACAAGGTGGGCAACGTGCACATCCGCGTGGGCAAGGCCTCCTTCACTGCTGAGCAGCTGGTGGCCAACATCCGCGCCGTGATCGACGAGCTCCAGCGAGCCAAGCCGGCCTCGTCGAAGGGTCGCTACTTCTTATCGGTGACGATCTCGACGACCATGAGCCCCGGCGTGCGGATCGACCCCGTGAAGGCACGCTACGGCGAAGAGGAGCTGGCCGCCTCGGCCTGATTGCGCCACGCGGTCGGACGGGTTCGGTCCGCCGTACTACCATTTCCCGCACAGCCCCCCGCCAGCCGGCGGAACGGGCACTGAATCCGAAACGCCAGAGACCTCCGGTGCACCCCAGGGTGCCGAAGCGGCCCGATGGGCCGGCCTGACGAGGCGACACCTTGCACGCCGGAACCCCGGCCTGCGCCGTCGCACCGGAGACTCGGGCCGAGTCCGGTGGAGGACACCGATGGCAACGCAGAACGCAGCAAGGGCACGCAAGGTCGAAGTCGTCGACGAGGTCAGGACGCGCATGCGCGCCGCCACCGCCTCCATCGTGAGCGAGTACCGGGGCCTGACCGTGGCCGAGCTCGCCGAGCTGCGCGGAGCCCTCGAGTCCGCGGGCGGCGACTACAAGATCTTCAAGAACACCCTGGTCCGGCTGGCCATAGACGGTGGCGAGTACCAGCCGCTCTCTGAGTATCTGAGCGGCCCCAGCGCCCTGACGTTCGTGCAGGGCGACATCAGCGCCGTGGCCAAGGCGCTGCGGGACTTCTCGCGGAACAACCCCCTCCTGGTGATCAAGGGCGGCCTGGCGGACGGGTCGCTGCTGTCGCCGGGGGACCTGGCCGCCCTGGCCGATCTGCCACCCCGCGAGGTTCTGCTGGCACGGCTGGCGGGGGCGCTCGCCGCACCGATGCAGCAGCTGGCCGGACTCCTCCAGGCCATGCCCCGCAACCTGGCCTACGGGATCTCGGCGCTGGTCGAACAGCGCCAGGCTGGCGGCGAGACCCTGCCCGACGCAGCGACCGAAACCACCAGCAAGACCGAGACCGCCCAGGCCCAGACCGTCGAGGCGGAGGCATCGGAAGCGTCGGAGCCCGCCGGGGAGGCGGCGGCACAGCCCGAGGCGGCGGCGGCACAGCCCGAGGCGGCGGCACAGCCCGAGGCGGCGGCCGAGTAGCACGCCTCGCCCCAGCATCACGGCATTGACCAGATCGAACCGAACAGACAAGACCGCAGGAAAGAAAGGAAGGCCACGCAGATGGCAACCCTGACCAAAGAAGAGATCCTCGACGGGATCGCCGAGCTCTCGGTGATTCAGCTGAGCGAGCTGTTGAAGGACTTCGAGGAGCGCTTCGGCGTGACGGCGGCTGCGCCCGTGGCCGTGGCAGCTGCGGCCGCGCCTGCTGCCGGCGGTGGCGAGGGCGGTGGCGGCGGGGACGAGGAGAAGTCGGACTTCGACGTCATCCTGACCGATGCCGGCGACAAGAAGATCCAGGTCATCAAGGAGGTGCGCGCCCTCACCAGCCTCGGCCTCAAGGAGGCCAAGGACTTGGTCGAGGCGGCTCCCAAGCCCGTCCTCGAGAAGGCCAACAAGGAGGACGCCGACAAGGCGAAGGCCGCCCTGGAGGGCGCCGGCGCCACCGTCGAAATCAAGTAACCCCCGGTCGGGGGCCGGGCGGGACATCCTCCCACCTGGCCCTCCGACCAGGATCCTTGACTGCGGGGGAGGGCACCTTTACCCTGTCGGGGACCCCGGGCACTGCCCGTTCGGCCGGCGAGGCCCAAGGGGTTGTATCCAGGCACGTCCCACGATAAGATGCCCGGTTGCCGTGCGTCTCCGTGTCTTCGATTCCGTAATTCCCCGGTATCGACGCGCGCCCGCGAAGCCCTGATTCCCGTCCCGTCCTCGTCCGTCCCGATTCGCAGTACCGCCCTCACCCGCCGCTTTTCACCTGGGAGGAGTTGACCGTTGCCCTCACGGTCCCGCAGTCCCGAACGTGTCTCGTTCGCCAATATCAACGAGGCGTTGCCGCTTCCTGACCTGATCGCCATTCAGCGCGATTCGTTCCAGTGGTTCCTCGACAAGGGCCTTGCCGAGGCCTACCACGACATCAGCCCGATCGAGGACTTCACCGGCCAGCTCAGCCTGGAGCTCGAGTTCGACCCGACGGACGCCGACCTGCGCCCACCGCCGAAGTTCTCGGTGGAGGAGTGCAAGGAAAAGGACATGACGTACGCGGCCCCCGTGTTCGTGCGCGCCCGCTTCCTCAACGCCACGACCGGTGAGATCAAGGAGCAGACGGTCTTCATGGGGGACTTCCCGATGATGACCGATCGCGGCACCTTCATCGTCAACGGCACCGAGCGGGTCGTCGTGAGCCAACTGGTCCGGTCGCCCGGCGTCATCTTCCAGCCCGGCCGCGACGCCAAGACGGTGTTCACCGGGACCATCCACCCGTACCGCGGCGAATGGATCGAGCTCGACATTGAGGCCAAGCCGGGCAAGGACGTCACCGCCGGCTGCCGCGTGGCGCGCAAGCGCCGCCTCTCCTTGTTCGTGCTGCTGCGCGCGCTCGGCTACGGCGACGAGGCGTTCTTGGACCGCTTCGTGCGCCACTTCGACTTCCTCGAGGGCCAGTGGGAGAAGGAGCGCAACCTGGCGCCGACCCGCGAGGAAGCGCTGCTCGAGATCTACAAGCGCGCCCGCCCGGGCGAGCCGTTGTCGGCCGAGGCTGCACGCGTCTACTTCGAGAACGCCTTCTTCAACCCGAAGCGCTACGACCTCACCCGGGTCGGTCGCTACAAGCTCAACCGCAAACTGGGTCCGGAGATCGAGCGCCTCAGCGACCTGTTCGGGATCGACGTCGAGAAGCCCACCCCGAACCAGTCGGTGCTCAGCCCCTCGGAGATCCTGGCATCTGCCACGTACATGCTGCACCTGGCGCAGCACATGTCCGACGGCGAGTCCACCTACCGGATCGACGACCAGGACCATTTCGCCAACCGCCGCATCCGCTCGGTGGGTGAGCTGATCCAGAACCAGGTGCGGGTCGGCCTGAGCCGTATGGAGCGTGTCGTGCGCGAGCGCATGACCACCCAGGACGTCGAGGCGATCACGCCGCAGACGCTGATCAACATCCGCCCGGTCGTGGCCGCGGTCAAGGAGTTCTTCGGCACATCGCAGCTGTCGCAGTTCATGGACCAGAACAACCCGCTGTCGGGTCTGGCTCACAAGCGCCGCCTCTCCGCGCTCGGCCCCGGTGGTCTGTCCCGGGAGCGCGCCGGCTTCGAAGTGCGAGACGTGCACACCTCGCACTACGGCCGGATGTGCCCGATCGAGACGCCCGAAGGCCCGAACATCGGTCTGATCGGCGCCCTGGCCACCTACGCCCGCGTCAACGAGTACGGCTTCATTGAGACCCCCTACCGCACCGTGGTGGACGGCAAGGTCACCGACGAGGTCAGCTACCTGGCCGCCGACGAGGAAGAGGAGCACGTCATCGCCCAGGCCAACGCCTCGGTCGACCACAACGGGCGACTCACCGAGGACCGGGTCCTCGTGCGCCGCGGCCCCCAGGGCACCGGCGTCCGCATGGGCGCCGTGAACACCTCCTACGGGACGACGTCGGAGATCGACTTCGTGCCGCCCTCCGAGGTGGACCTCATGGACGTGTCGCCGAAGCAGATCGTGTCGGTCTCGACTGCGCTGATCCCCTTCGTCGAGCATGACGACGCCAACCGGGCCCTCATGGGCGCCAACATGCAGAAGCAGGCGGTGCCCCTGGTGGTCCCCGAGGCGCCGTACATCGGCACCGGGGTCGAGGCGCGGGCCGCCCGTGACGCCGGCGACGTGATCCTCGCCGAGGGCAACGGCACCGTCACCGAAATCAGCGGCGACACCATCACGGTGGAGTACGCCGCCGGGCAGAAGGACCGGCTCGGTACCTCGCTCGGGCGCAAGGTGTACCGCCTCTCCAAGTTCCGCCGCTCCAACCAGAACACGTGCATCAACCACCGCACGCTGGTTACCGAGGGCCAGGCCGTGGAGACCGGCGATCTGTTGGCCGACGGTCCCTCGACCCACAACGGCGAGCTGGCGCTGGGCAAGAACCTGCTCGTCGCCTTCATGCCGTGGGAGGGCTACAACTACGAGGACGCCATCATCTTGTCCGAGCGCCTCGTCCGCGACGACGTGCTGACGTCCATCCACATCGAAGAGCACGAAGTCGACGCCCGCGACACCAAGCTGGGGGCCGAGGAGATCACGCGGGACATCCCGAACCTGTCCGAGGAGATCCTGGCGGACCTGGACGACCGCGGCATCATCCGCGTGGGCGCCGAGGTCGAGCCGGGCGACGTCCTGGTCGGGAAGGTCACCCCCAAGGGTGAGACGGAGCAGACGCCCGAAGAGCGCCTGCTGCGCGCCATCTTCGGTGAGAAGGCCCGCGAGGTGCGTGACACCTCGCTCAAGGTCCCGCACGGCGAGTACGGCAAGGTCATTGACGTGCGCGTCTTCTCCCGTGAGGAGTCCCACGAGCTGCCACCCGGTGTCAACCAGCTGGTCCGGGTCTACGTGGCCCAGAAGCGGAAGATCTCCGAGGGCGACAAGCTCGCCGGCCGCCACGGCAACAAGGGCGTCATTTCGAAGATCCTCCCCGTCGAGGACATGCCGTACCTGTCCGACGGGACGCCGGTCGACATCATTTTGAACCCGCTCGGTGTACCCAGCCGAATGAACGTGGGCCAGGTGCTCGAGTCGCACCTCGGCTACGCCGCCCGGCACGGCTGGGAGGGCGTGGCGGTCAACGACGGCGTGGGCACCAGCGCCAAGGGCGACGAGGCGGACCGCAAGACCCGCCCGCGCACCGAGCCGGCGGCGTGGGTCTCCACCCCCGTCTTCGACGGCGCCCACTGGGACGAGACCGAGGACGCCGGTGCTCACCCGACGATCCAGCGGGTCTTCGGGACGCTGAACTCGGACTCGGCCAACGGCGACGTGCAGATCGGCACCGACGGCAAGGTCACGCTCTACAACGGGCGCACGGGCGAGGCGTACGACAACCCGATCTCGGTCGGCTTCGTCTACATCTTGAAGCTGGCGCACCTCGTCGACGACAAGATCCACGCCCGCTCCACCGGGCCGTACTCCATGATCACCCAGCAGCCGCTGGGTGGGAAGGCCCAGTTCGGTGGACAGCGCTTCGGGGAGATGGAGGTCTGGGCCCTGGAGGCTTTCGGCGCCGCCTACGCCCTGCAGGAGCTGCTGACGATCAAGTCCGACGACGTGCTGGGCCGGGTCAAGGTCTACGAAGCGATCGTCAAGGGGGAGAACATCCCCGAGCCCGGCATCCCTGAGAGTTTCAAGGTGCTCATCAAAGAGATGCAGTCGCTCTGTCTCGATGTCGAGGTCCTGGCCGTCGACGGCAGAGAGATCGAGATGCACGAGCTGGACGAGGACGTGTTCCGCACGGCTGAAGAGCTGGGCATCGACATCAGCCGCAACGAGCGCGGCTCCGACGAGGAAGACGAGCGGCGCGCCGCAGAGAGGAGCTTCTCCTAATGGCTCTGGACGTCAACACCTTCGACCAGCTGCGCATCGGCCTGGCCACCGGCGATTCGATCCGTGGCTGGTCCAACGGCGAAGTCAAGAAGCCCGAGACGATCAACTACCGCACGCTGCGCCCCGAGAAGGACGGGCTCTTCTGCGAGAAGATCTTCGGTCCGACCAAGGACTGGGAGTGCTATTGCGGCAAGTACAAGCGGGTGCGCTTCAAGGGCATCATCTGCGAGCGCTGTGGCGTCGAGGTCACCCGGTCCAAGGTCCGTCGCGACCGCATGGGCCACATTGAGCTCGCCGCGCCCGTCGTGCACATCTGGTACCTGCGCGGCACCCGGTCGTGGTTGGCCTACCTGCTCATGGGTACCGAGCCCCGCGAGGAGCTCAAGGCCAAGCAGCTCGAGAAGGTCATCTACTTCGCGGCGAACCTGGTCACCTGGGTCGACGAGGAGAAGCGGCACCAGGACCTTCCCAGCCTCGAGAACGAGATGGCCGAGGAGATCGCCGACATTGAGAAGAAGCGCGACCTTGACATCGACCGCCGTTTCAAGGCGCTCGAGGAGGAGCTGAAGGCGCTCGAGGGCGAGGGCGCGCGCGACGCCGAGATCAAGGCGCGCCAGCGCGCCGTGGAGAAGGAGATCCAGTCCGCCCGCGACCGGGCCCAGGAGGACGCCGAGATCGCCCAGCGATCCCTCGACGAGTTCCGCAGTCTGCACGGGCGCAAGATCATCGAAGACGAGATGCTGTGGCGTGAGCTCCGCCTGCGCTACGACGAGTACTTCGAGGGCGGGATGGGCGCCGAGTACATCCTCAAGTTGATCGACCGCATCGACCTCGATGCCGAGGAGATCAAGCTGCGCGACATGATCGACGCCAAGGACGGCCGCCGGCCGCTCTCGGCCCAGCGGCGCCAGAAGACCATCAAGCGCCTCAAGATCGTCACCGCCTTCAACCGGCGTGACGACCACGGCCGACGCATCAACGACCCGCGGGCCATGATCCTCGAGGCCGTGCCGGTGATCCCGCCGGACCTGCGTCCCATGGTGCAGCTCGACGGTGGCCGTTTCGCCACCTCGGACCTGAACGACCTCTACCGCCGCGTCATCAACCGGAACAACCGGCTGAAGAGGCTGCTGGATCTCGGTGCCCCCGAGATCATCATCAACAACGAGAAGCGCATGCTGCAGGAGGCGGTCGACGCATTGTTCGACAACGGCCGCCGCGGCCGCCCGGTGACGGGTCCCGGCAACCGCCCCCTCAAGTCCCTCTCCGACATGTTGAAGGGCAAGCAGGGCCGGTTCCGCCAGAACCTGCTGGGCAAGCGCGTCGACTACTCGGGCCGCTCGGTCATCGTGATCGGACCGAACCTCAAGCTGCACCAGTGCGGACTGCCCAAGCTGATGGCGCTCGAGCTGTTCAAGCCCTTCGTCATGAAGCGGCTTGTCGACGCCGAGCTGGCGCAGAACATCAAGT
Source organism: uncultured Acidimicrobiaceae bacterium (assembly GCA_963782415.1). Taxonomy (GTDB): domain Bacteria; phylum Actinomycetota; class Acidimicrobiia; order Acidimicrobiales; family RAAP-2; genus Bog-473. The sequence continues at coordinate 179,961 of CAWAJT010000008.1, forward strand.
CGGCCAAGCGCATGGTCGAGCGTCGCCGTCCCCAGGTGTGGGACGTGCTCGAGGGTGTCATCCGGGAGCACCCCGTGCTCTTGAACCGTGCCCCCACGCTGCACCGCCTCGGGATCCAGGCCTTCGAGCCCGTCCTGGTGGAGGGGAAGGCCATTCAGGTCCACCCGCTCGTGTGCACGGCGTTCAACGCCGACTTCGACGGCGACCAGATGGCCGTCCACCTGCCCCTGTCGGCCGAGGCCCAGGCCGAGGCCCGGGTCCTGATGCTGTCGGCCAACAACATCTTGTCGCCGGCCACCGGACGACCGATCACGGTGCCCACCCAGGACATGGTCTTCGGCGCCTACTACCTCACGCTGCGCGTCGAGACCGGCGAGGGCGCGGGACGCGCCTTCCGCCACCTCCACGAGCTGGAAGCCGCGTTCGACGCCGGCGACGTGGAGCTGCAGGTGCCGATCACGCTGCGCCCGGCCGCCGGCTCGACGCTCGCCGGCCGCCTGGCCGCGGCCGGCGTCAGGCCCGACGACGACGGTCTGCTCAGTTACGAGACCACACCGGGCCGCGTCTTCTTCAACGAGGCGTTGCCCGAGGGCTTCGCCTTCGTCAACGAAGTGGTGGGCAAGCGCAACGTCCCGATCGGGTCGATCGTGGAGGAGCTGTCGGCCAATTACCCGAAGAACGTGGTGGCCGCCAGCCTGGACCAGATCAAGGCGCTCGGCTTCCGCTTCGCCGCCCAGTCCGGTCTGACCATCTCCATCAACGACGTGCAGACGCCGCCCGACAAGGCCGCCATCCTCGACCGCTACGAGAAGGAGGCCGAGAAGGCGGAGACGCAGTTCAAGCGCGGCATCATCACCGACGACGAGCGGCGCCAGAAGGAGATCGAGATCTGGACCTCGGCCAACTCCGAGGTCGGGCGGGCCATGGAGGCCCAGCTGGCCACGATCGCCTTCAACCCGCTCGACATGATGGTGGACTCCGGTGCCCGAGGGAACTCGCAGCAGATCCGCCAGATCGCCGGCATGAAGGGTCTGGTGTCGAACCCGCGTGGTGAGATGATCCCCCGCCCGATCAAGTCCTCCTTCCGTGAGGGCCTGTCGGTGCTCGAGTACTTCATCTCGACCCACGGCGCTCGCAAGGGACTGGCCGACACCGCCTTGCGCACGGCCGACTCGGGCTACCTGACGCGTCGACTCGTCGACGTGGCCCAGGAACTCATCATCCGGATCGACGATTGCGGGTCGACCCGAGGCATCTGGATCGAGGGCGTGGCCCCCGACGGCCCCGGGCACCGCAATTATCTCGAGACGCGCGCCTTCGGCCGCCTGCTCACCGAGGACGTCAAGCTGTCCGACGGCACCGTCTACCCGGTGGGGACGCTCCTGCTCGACGACGTCATCGCCGCCCTGCGCGACGACGAGGCCATCGACCGCATCCGGGTCCGCTCGGTGCTCACCTGCGAGTCGCCCCAGGGCGTGTGCGCGGCCTGCTACGGGCTGTCGCTGGCAACGGGCTCCATGATCGAGCTCGGCGAGGCGGTCGGCGTCATTGCCGCCCAGTCCATCGGCGAGCCGGGCACGCAGCTGACCATGCGGACCTTCCACACCGGTGGCGTCGTGGGTGAGGACATCACCCACGGCCTCCCCCGCGTGGTCGAGCTCTTCGAGGCCCGCACGCCCAAGGGCGCCGCGGTGCTCGCCCACCACTCGGGCGTCGTCCGTGTCGAGGACGACGAGACGGGCCGCCGCATCACCGTGGTGGCCGACGACGGCACCGAGGACTCCACGCTGGTGGTCGCACGCGCCCACCTCGAGGTGACCGACGGCCAGGAGGTCGGCGCGGGCGACGCGCTGGTCGAGGGACCGAAGGACCCCAAGGAGCTCCTGGAGGTCAAGGGGATCCGCGAGACCCAGCAGTACCTCGTCGAAGAGGTGCAGAAGGTGTACCGCGACCAGGGCGTGTCGATCCACGACAAGCACATCGAGCTGATTGTGCGCCAGATGCTGCGCCGTGTCCTCGTGGCCGAACCCGGCGACGCGCCCTTCTTGCCGGGCGAGCGCGTCGACAACCAGATCTACGCCGAGGTGAACCGCACCCTGGTCGAGGACGGCAACGTCCCCGCCGAGGGGCGCCCCGAGTTGATGGGGATCACCAAGGCGTCGCTGGCCACCGAGAGCTGGCTCTCGGCCGCCTCCTTCCAGGAGACGACCCGGGTGCTGACCGAGGCGGCCATCGAGGGTCGCAGCGACCAGCTCTTCGGTCTGAAGGAGAACATCATCATCGGCAAGCTCATCCCGGCCGGCTCGGGCATGGAGCACTACCGGAACATCCGGCTCGAGATGCCCGACGCCGAGGCGATGCCCTTCTGGGCCATGGGGTCGGGCGAGTCCGACACCGAGGACCTGGCCAACTGGCTGCGTGACATGGGCGAAGGGATCAGCGAAGACCCCTTCGACTCGTCGATCGACGCCAGCTGGCTCGGCGCGACGCCGACGGCCGAGGACGCCTTCGGGAACCCGATTGTCGACGCCGGCAACGCCAACACGGCTCCCGAGGAGCCCGGTTCGGGCGCCGTGGAGGCCGGGGCCTAAGCTTTCTCCGTTCGGAGGGGGCAGGCGAAGGGGAGGAATCGGTGGCGAGACCGCGGATGGTGGCTGAGTCCGACGGCTCCAAGGGCGTGGACGGTGCGACGCCGGCCGGGACGGGCCATTATCGGCTGACCGACCTGCGCGCGCTCGAGGCGCAGTCGATCCATATCTTCCGCGAGGTGGCGGCCGAGTTCGAGCGACCGACGCTGCTGTTCTCGGGCGGCAAGGACTCCATCGTCATGCTGCACCTGGCGCGAAAGGCCTTCTGGCCGGCGCCCGTGCCCTTCCCGGTCCTGCACGTGGACACGGGCCGCAACTTCGACGAGGTGCTCGAGTTCCGGGACCGGCACACGGCGGAGGCGGGCGTGCGACTGGTGGTGGCCAAGGTGCAGGACGACATCGATGCTGGGCGCACCGTCGAGGACACCACGCCGGGAGCGACGCGCAACCGTCTGCAGACGCCGACCCTGCTGCGCGCCATCGCCGAGGGCCGTCACGACGCCGTCTTCGGCGGGGCGCGCCGGGACGAGGAGAAGGCACGGGCCAAGGAGCGGATCTTCAGTTTTCGCGACGAGTTCGGCCAGTGGGACCCAAAGAACCAGCGGCCCGAGCTGTGGAACCTCTACAACGCCCGGCACAACAAGGGCGAGCACATCCGTGTCTTTCCTCTCTCGAACTGGACCGAGCTCGACGTGTGGAACTACGTCAGCGACGAGGGCATCGACGTGCCGGGGATCTACTACGCCCACCGGCGCCAGGTGTTCCAGCGTGACGGCATGCTGATGGCCGTCACCGAGCACCTGGCTCCCGACCCCGACGACCCCGCCTTCGAAGCCATGGTGCGCTTCCGCACGGTCGGCGACGCCGACTGCACCGGGTGCGTCGAGTCGATGGCCGAGTCCGTCGACCTCGTCATTGCCGAGGTGGCCGGTACCCGGATGACCGAACGGGGTGCCACCCGGGCCGACGACCGGATCTCCGAGGCCGGGATGGAGGATCGCAAGCGGGAGGGGTACTTCTAATGGCCGAGCTCCTGCGCCTGGCGACGGCCGGTTCGGTGGACGACGGCAAGTCGACGTTGATCGGCCGCCTGTTGTACGACGCCAAGGGGATCTTCGAGGATCAGCTCGAAGCGATCCGGCGCACCAGCGAGCAGCGGGGCGGCATGGAGACCGACCTTGCCCTGCTCACCGACGGCCTCCGCGCAGAACGCGAGCAAGGCATCACGATTGACGTCGCCTACCGCTATTTCGCCACGCCCAAGCGGAAGTTCATCATCGCCGACACCCCGGGCCACACCGAGTACACGCGCAATATGGTCACCGGGGCCTCCAACGCCCACGTCGCGCTCATCCTGATCGACGCCCGCAAAGGCGTCATTGAGCAGACCCGTCGCCACGCGTTCTTGTCCTCCATGCTCGGCGTGCCGCACATGGTTGTCTGCGTCAACAAGATGGACCTGATCGACTGGGACCAGACGCGCTACGAGCGAATCAGGACAGACTTCATGGAGTTCGCCGCCCGGCTGAACGTGCGCGACATCGCGTTCATCCCGATCTCCGCCCTGCGGGGCGACAACGTCGTGCAGCGATCCGAGCACATGTGGTGGTACGACGGCTCCCCCCTCTTGAACCATCTGGAGTCGGTCTACATCGGCAGCGACGAGAACTTCATCGACCCGCGCTTCCCGGTGCAGTACGTCATCCGGAGCCAGACACCAGAGAACCCTGAATTCCGCGGCTACGCCGGCACGGTGGCCAGCGGGGTGCTGCGGCCGGGCGACGACGTCCTCGTCATGCCAACCGGCACCACTTCGCGCATTGCCTCCATCGCCACGGCTGACGGCGACGTGGCCGAGGCGTTCCCGCCGATGGCCGTCGTCGTCACGCTGGAGGACGACATCGCCGTGTCGCGCGGTGACATCTTGTGCCGGCCCAACAACCGTCCCACCGCCTCCCACGACATTGAGGCCACCGTCTGCTGGATGGACGAACGCTCCTCGTTGACCGAAGGGCGCACCTACCTCCTCAAGCACAGCACCCGCACGGTGCGGGCGACGGCGCAGAACCTGCACTACCGGCTCGACATCAACGGCCTGCACCGTGACGAGGCGGCCTCCGTGCTCGAGCTCAACGAGGTGGGCCGCCTGACGTTCCGCTGCACCGAGCCGTTGCTGGTCGACGACTACACGACCAACCGCTCCACCGGCAGCTTCATCATCATCGACCCGACCACCAACGCGACGGTGGGCGCGGGCGTGATCCGGGTCATCGCCACCGCGCACGCCAGCCCGAACGTGGTGCGCCACGACGGCCGGCTGTCGCGCCAGGAGCGCTACGCCGCGCTCGGCACGGCCGGGGCGACCGTCCTCTTCACCGGGCTCTCGGGTGCCGGCAAGTCGACGCTGGCCGCCGGCGTGGAGGAGGCGTTCGTGCGCACGGGGCGGCCGGCCTTCTTGCTCGACGGGGACAATCTGCGGCACGGGCTGAACGCCGACCTCGGTTTCTCCGATCGCGACCGCACCGAGAACGTGCGGCGGGCAGGCGAGGTGGCAGCCCTGTTCGCCGAGTCGGGCGGCCTGGCCCTGATCGCCCTCATCTGCCCTTTCGAAGAGGACCGACGCCTGATTCGTCGGTTGCACGAAGTGGCCGGGCTGCCCTACATGGAGATCTACGTGGACACCTCGCTCGAGGAATGCGAACGTCGCGACCCCAAGGGCCTGTACGCGCGGGCCCGGGCGGGACAGCTGCCCGGGTTCACCGGTATCGACTCGGCGTACGAGCCGCCCGTGCAGCCGGACCTTGTTCTCAGCGCCGATTCAGGTTCGTTCGCCGAACAGGTGTCCAGCGTGCTCGAGCTCCTCGAAGGGATTCTGCAGTAGGCGACCCGGGACGCCGACGGCTCTTTCCTGACCGTCGACAGCCTGTTGGCCGAGGTCCCGCACCACACCGCAACGCCGCGCGCGGCTCTGATTACGACTTCGTTGCGCAAAGATAAATGCGCGCCCAACTCTTACGCAGGCGTGCGGATGCCTCTTCCCTTCCGAGACGCGACCTCTTACCATGCAACCCGGGACGAGGAGCGTGGGTCATGCCGCGAGCCTCGGTAGCTCCACCCCCTCGGAGCTCCACAGCCCTGTCGGAGGCAACGCTCAAATGGCCAGACCCGTGGTGAACCACGCCCATTCTTCCGTTCGTGTCGCGGCGCTGGACGGAAACGACGAGATCGATACGTCGGGCGCCTACAAGCTCAGCCAATTGGGCGAGCTCGAGGCGCAGTCGATCTACATCATGCGGGAGGTGGCGGCGGAGTTCGAGCGTCCTGCCCTCCTGTTCTCTGGTGGAAAGGACTCCATCGTCATGCTGCATCTTGCCTGTAAGGCGTTCTTTCCTTCCCCACCGCCCTTTCCGGTGGTGCACATCGACACTGGGCGGAACTTCCCCGAGGTGCTGCAATTCCGTGACCGTACCGTGGAGCGCATCGGGGTCCGCCTGGTCGTCGGCCGCGTGCAGGACGACATCGACGCGGGAAGGATCGTCGACGAGGCTGGCAGCCGAGCGACCAGGAACAAGCTGCAGACGCCCACGCTGCTGCGGACGATCCGTGAGCACGAGTTCGACGCACTCTTCGGAGGCGCACGCCGCGACGAGGAGAAGGCGCGTGCCAAGGAGCGGATCTACAGCTTCCGTGACCAGCACGGGCAGTGGGATCCGAAGAACCAGCGCCCCGAGCTGTGGAACCTGTTCAACGGGCGCCATCACAAGGGTGAGCACATTCGCGTCTTTCCGTTGTCGAACTGGACGGAACTCGACGTGTGGCAGTACATCGCCGAGGAGGCGGTGGAGGTTCCGTCCATCTACTTCGCGCACCAGCGCACTGTCTTCGTGCGGGACGGCATGCTCATGTCGGTCAACGAGCATCTCGTTCCCGACGAAGGAGCCGACCAGTTCGAGGCGCAGGTCCGCTTTCGCACGGTCGGAGATGCCGACTGCACCGGTTGCGTCGAATCACCGGCTCGAACCGTCGAGGACATCATCCAGGAAGTGGCCGCGACCAGGCTGACGGAGCGGGGTGCCACCAGGGCGGACGACAGGATCTCAGACAACGGTATGGAGGACAGGAAGAGAGAGGGTTACTTCTAGTGACGGAGCTCCTGCGCCTGGCGACGGCGGGTTCGGTAGACGACGGCAAGTCCACCCTGATCGGTCGCCTTCTGTACGACTCAAAGGCGATTTACGAGGACCAGCTCGATGCCATTCGGCGGACCAGCGTCCGGCGAGGCAACACTGAGACCGATCTGTCGCTGCTCACGGATGGCCTGCGAGCCGAACGCGAACAGGGAATCACCATTGACGTGGCCTACCGTTACTTCGCTACGCCCAGGCGCAAGTTCATCATCGCCGATACGCCGGGACACGCGGAGTACACACGCAACATGGTGACGGGCGCGTCCAACGCGCACTTGGCCATGATCCTCATTGATGCCCGTAACGGGATCGTCGAGCAGAGCCGACGTCACGCCTTCCTGTCACACTTGCTCGGCATACCCCACATGGTGGTCTGTGTGAACAAGATGGATCTCGTCGACTGGGATCGGCAGCGCTTCGACGACATACAGGAAGAGTTCATGTCGTTTGCCTCGCGCCTCGATATTCGGGACGTGGCGTTCATTCCGGTCTCCGCCCTGCACGGTGACAATGTCGTGAACCCCTCCGACAACGCCTGGTGGTACAGGGGGCGGCCGCTACTCAATCACCTCGAAACGGTGTACATCGCCAGTGATGAGAATTTCATCGACCCCCGGTTCCCGGTGCAGTACGTCATCAGGTCGCATGGATCGACCGGCGTCGACTTTCGCGGCTACGCGGGCACGGTCGCCAGCGGCGTCTTCCGGCCGGGCGACCCGATCGTGGTGATGCCTTCGGGCGTGGCAACCACCATTCGGACGATCGAGACGGCCGACGGCCAGGTCGACGAGGCGTTCCCCCCCATGGCGGTTGCCATGACGCTGGCCGACCCCGTGGGGGTGGCCAGGGGCGACATGATCTGCCGCCCTCACAATCAACCGAGCATGACGCAGGAGATCGAGGCGACCGTGAGCTGGATGGACGCACAGCGCGCCCTCACCATCGGTGCGCCTCTCCTCGTCAAGCACACGACGAAAATCGTACGGGCCACCGTCGAAGCGCTGCACTACAAGATGGACGTCAACGGGCTGCGTCGGGACGAGTCTGCGACCCAGCTCGCGCTCAATGACATCGGCCGCGTCCGACTCCACACGACGGAACCGCTGGCGATCGACGACTACCAGGTCAATCGTGCGACCGGCAGCTTCATCCTGATCGATCCCCATACCAATCTGACGGTGGGCGCCGGGACGGTCAAGTTCGCCGCTCAACATGCGCCGAGCCCGAACGTCGTGCGTCATACCGGCAAACTCACCGCGGAGGAGCGCTACCGCCATCTCGGGGTACGCGGGGCAACGGTGCTCTTCACCGGCCTCTCCGGATCGGGAAAGTCCACGCTGGCTGCGGCAGTGGAGGAGTTGTTGGTCAAACGGGGGCGGCCCGCCTTCATGGTCGACGGGGACAACCTCCGCCACAACCTGTGCAGTGATCTCGGCTTCACACCCGAGGACCGCGCCGAGAACCTCCGACGCGCCGGCGAGGTGGCACGACTGTTGGCTGAGGACGGCACCGTCGCCCTCCTGTCGCTCATCAGCCCGTGCGGCGAGGAGCGTCGAAAGCTGCGCGAGGCCCACGTCGACATCGGTATGACCTTCTTCGAGGTGTACGTGAATACTCCGCTCGAGATCTGCGAAGAGCGGGACCCAAAGGGCCTGTACGCCAAGGCGCGACGTGGGGAGCTCCCGGACTTCACGGGGATCGGCGCTGCCTACGAGGCTCCGGCCCATCCCGACCTCGAGTTGACTCCCGAATCCGGTGAAGTCTTCGACCAGGCGCTCCAGGTCGTGAACCTGCTGAGCGGAGCACATCAGCTCTAACCGGCCCTCCCTTTCGAACATCCGGCGTCAATCCCGTCCTTATTTCGGGATCGGTCATTTATCCGATGTCGCCGATGTCTTTTCGCGCCCGCATTCCCGTACCATGCCCTTTACCTCGGCTGATTCATCAAATTCTCCATGCACTTGGTGCGAATTTGGCAAAATGGAATCGGGCTGACTACTGCGTCCGTGATCGTTTTTTTGCGGTGCGGAATTGCGTCTGGATTGTCATAACCCCCGTGACTTTGCAACCAAAATATGACTAAAGTCATGGCCGTGTCGTTCGGGACCCCCCCTCCCGCTGACCCAGCCGAGGCCCTTCAGCGCACAGTCACGCGCGGGCCCGAAGGCGTGTCGGCGCTCATCGCACCGCAGGCCGCCGTGGGCCGGAAAACGATGATGTCCGAGGGCCGGCGGACTGCGAGCGGGCCAGGGAGGTCCGAGGAGCCGTGACCCCAGCGCACCGAATGCGCCGGCCGCGGTGGCAGGGCAGGTCGCCCAGGCTCGCACCGGCGGTTCTGGCCGCCAGCCTGGCCGCGACGTTGCTGGCATCCGCATTGCTCTGCGCCGGCCCCGGGCCGGTCTCGGCCAGCTCGGCCGCCCCGACGCCGTCGGTGCAGACACCGACGGTCCCCGGGGCGGGCACGGCCTATCTCGGCGCCTTCGTCGACCCGAGAGGGACATCCCTCAGCGCAGCGGATCCGACGGGTGGCACCGCCAGCGTGCCGGCGGAGCTATCGGCGCTGCCGGCTTTCGACGCCCAGGAGGGTCGCGCACCGTCGGTCCTGTCGACGTTCCAGCAGTGGTCTGAGCCGGTCGGCACGACGGGCCTCGACGCAGTGGCCGCAACCGGTGCCATTCCGCTCGTGACGTGGAGCTGCGGGGACACCGATGCGCGTGTCGCAGCCGGATTGGACGATCAGCGCGTGCTGGCAGAAGCCCACGAATTGGCGGCCACTCGCGTGCCTGTTCTCCTGCGCTGGTTCCCAGATCCCAATCGGCCGATCGATCCGGGCACGGCGTCATGCCTCGGCGACACCGGCGCGCCAGGGTACATCGCGTCGTTTCAGCACATTCGAAGCCTCTTCGCCGGGGCGGGTGCCACCAATGTCGCCTTCGTGTGGTCGGTCGACACATCTGGCACGGCGGACCCGAACCTGGCGAATTACTACCCGGGCGCGAGTGCCGTGGACTGGATCGCGGCCGACGGCGCCCAGTCGGGAGTCGGTTCGCAGCCCGATCCGTTCACCAGCATGTTCGGTTCGTGGTACTCGGCGTTCTCGACAGCCGGCAAGCCCCTGATGGTGTCGGCGACAGGATCACCGGCCGGATCGCAGTCGGCCTATCTCGGTCAGATCCTGTCCGATCTCCCGAACCTCTACCCGCAGATCAAGTCGCTGATCTATGTCGATGCGCCGGATCCTTCGACCGGCACGCAGTACCAACTCGACGCGGCGGGAGCCGATGCATTCAAGCAGTTGGCTGCAGCACCAGCGTTCACGCCCGACCGGCCAGTGCCCTCCACGTCACTCTCTGTCTCGGAGTCGTCGGTGCCGGCCGGATCCAGCCTGACGTTGCGGGCGACGGTGGGAGCCACGGACAACGGCGGAACGGTGAGCTTCCTTGACAACGGAGAACCGATCAAGGGGTGCGCCTTCATCGCGATCATCCCGGCCCCAACGTGCCAGACGCCGGGGCTGGCAGCCGGAGCGCAGACGTTCGTCGTGCTGTACGGCGGGGATGCCACCTTCGCACCCTCGTCTTCGGTTCCGGTCGGCGCGAGCGTGTACGAACTCAGCGGTTCTCCGGAGGCCGCCAAGACGGCCGCCGGTCCGCCAATTGCGACGTCGGTCGGGCCACGGGCGAACACCACCTCCACGTCCAGTCGCTCGGCACTCGCGGACCAGGCACCGGGCTCCCCGGTCCCTCTCGTGCCCGCGGCAGGTACGGCGTATCTCGGGGCGTTCGTCGATCCGTCCGGGACGGAGCTCGGCTCCAGCAGTGGGACGGGTGGCATCGCCAGCCTGCCGAGCGAACTCGACGCATTGCCGGCCGTCGAGCACAGCTTGGCGCGACCACTGTCGATCGTGCCGATCTTCTTGAACTGGAACGATCCCATCACGGTGACCGCCCTCGACCAAGTGGTCGCCACAGGAGCAATTCCCATGATCACCTGGAATTGCGGGGCCAAGGACGTGAACGTCGCCGCCGGTCGTGACGACCTGTTGATCGACGCACTCGCCGCAAAGCTGACCCAGTTCGACCTCCCGGTCTTTCTTCGCTGGTTCCCTGACGCGGACGCAAGCGCCTCGAATGCGTCGTGTCTGGCCGGCGCTGGCGCAACAGGGTACGTGGCGGCGTTTCGACACATCCACGACCGCCTGCTGGCCGACGGCGCATCCAACGTGTCCTTCGTCTGGTCCGTGGACGCGACCACATCAGCGTCGCCCTCGTCGTGGAGCCAGTTCTATCCAGGTTCGGCGTCCGTGGACTGGATCGGCGCGGACGGCTACGCCACCTCCCCGGCGACGGCTTCGGTGGCCGACGACTTCGGCGCCTGGTACGCGGCGTTCTCCGATACGAAGCCCCTCATGATTTCGCAGACGGCCGCCATTCCGGCGCTGCAGGCGCAGTACATCGAGGACCTCTCGACCATTCCGGCGCAGTTCCCGCAGGTCCGGGCGGTCGTCTATTTCGACGCACCAAGTGTCACGAGCGGGCACCGGTACGAGCTCGACCCACAGAGCGCGGGCCAACAGGCGTTCGCTGCGTTGAGCGGCTTGGCCTCCTTCCAGCCCGACCGGACGGCCACGGCGACGTCAGTGTCCGTGTCGGCCAATCCCGTTGCCGAAAACCAGACCGTCTCATTGTCGGCCTCGCTGACCAACGGGGACTCGGGTGGTTCCTTCACCTTCTACGAGAACGGGTCGCCCTTGCCCGGCTGCTCCGCCGTCCCCGTGCAGCTCGCCGGCACCTGCAGCACCTCCTCGCTGGCGCTGGGAACCGACGAGATCACCGTGGACTACAGCGGCGATGCCGTCTCCGGGTCGTCGACATCATCGCCCCTCGCCGTGAACGTCACATCGACGACGCCGTTGACGGCAGGGCCACCCGTGATTCCCGGACCCGGCCAGACGTATCTGGGCGCCTGGGTGAGGCCCCAGGTGGTGAATACCGCCCTCTCACCCCATGCCGCCATCCTCCAGGAACTGCAGAACCTTTCGTCCTTCAACAACGGATTGGCCCGCCCGCTCTCGATCGTCCACATGTATCAGTCCTGGGCGAACCCGGTGTCAACGGGCGAGTTGCGGGACGTCCTGGCCAATGGGGCGCTCCCGATGGTCGACTGGCGCTGCGGCGACACGGACGCATCCATCCTCGACGGCAGCGACGACGCCTTGATCACCACCGAGGCCGAGGTGCTGGCAGCTCTCAAGGCGCCGGTCTTTGTCCGCTGGTACTACGAGCCCAACTTCACAAACTCTGCGAACTACAGCGCCTGTATCGGAGGCCTCGGTCCGGCCGGGTACGCGGCGGCCTTCCGTCACATCCACGACCTCTTTGCCGCTGCAGGCGCGTCCAATGTCGCCTTCGTGTTCTCGATGTCCTCGGCGGGCAACGACCAGGACCTCTACGGGTACTACCCCGGAGCGGCCTACGTCGATTGGATCGCGGTGGACGGCTACTCGCGGACGCCGGCCCCGGACGCGGCCGACTTCGTCCAGCGCTTTGGTCCCTGGTACGCGGAGTTCGCGTCGTTCGGAAAGCCGTTGATGATCTCCGAGACAGGTTCGATGGCCGGAGGCCAAGCGTCCTACTTCCAGCAGATCGAGGACGAGGTCTCGTCGACCGGGAACTTCCCGCTGATCAAGGCCGTCCTGTACTTCGACGCGCCCGGGCAAGGTGGGAAGTACACCTGGCCGTTGGACTCGTCCGGTTGGCAGAAGTTCCAAAGCCTGTCGGCCAGCCCCCTTTTCCAGCCGGCGCGCCTTGCCTCGACGGTGGCGGCCAGTGCTTCGCCCGCGTCGTCGACGATCGGGCACGACGTAGTCCTCGACGCCCAGTTGTCGACGACCGACCTCGGCGGTTCCATGAGCTTCTACGCCAACGGCGTACCGGTGGCAGGCTGCCAGTCCCGCTCGGTCGCCGTGGGGACTTCGTGCCACACCAAGAGCCTGCCCGCCGGGAACAACTCCATCGCGGCGATCTACAGCGGTGACGCCGAGTTCGCCGGCTCCTCGGGGAGCACGGTCAGCAGAGTGATCTCGCCTGCACCGTTGGCGCTGCTCGGCGGCCAGGGCGCCCTGGCACGCAGCGGATCATCCATTGCGACCACCGCGTTCGCACCCTTCTCAGGGCTCCCTGACGTGGAGGGGCTGTCTGCGTTCAGCTTCGCACGGCACGGCAGCGGGCTCTTCTCGTTCTCGCTCACGCTGAGCCTCCCGACGGGCGCCGGATCCTCCGCGGCGGGTGGGTCGGACCTGGACCCGATCGAATTGGGCAGGAGCATCATTCGCGGCATCGGTGACGGCGGGATCTGGACGCCCGTCGGGGGCGTCGTCATCCTGCTTCTCGTCTCATACATGGCGTGCACGTGGATGCAGGACCGCAGAAGAGGACGAAGACTCGGAGAGGTGACCCCTGCAAGCCCGCAGACGCACGCCGAGACACACCTCGCAACATCATCTCCTGGATCATCGACGTGGGAAGGGCCAGCGACATTGTCATGAGCGCGGATACGAAGGTCGAAAAGGTACGGGGCATGAATGCCTCGCTCATGAATGGGGACTCGAACTCGGTGGGCGCCAGTCCCTTGGCCGAGCGCGATCCGGGTCGGTTGCACATCACCCGACGCCAGATGGCGTTCGCCGCCGCGCTCGCGGTGCTGGCGGTCCTGGCCGCCATCTTTACCGTGAACTCTGTCGAGGCCGGTGCAAAGTCGTTTCCCGCCGTCGTGAGCACTTCAAAGGTATACGACTTGAACTTCACGAACGACGGAACGGTCACCAGAGTCAACGTCAAGGTCGGCGACCGGGTCAAGCAGGGCCAGGTCCTGGCGACGCAAGCGGATTCGTCGTTGCAGACGCAACTCGCTGCCGACGAGGCCACGGTGAAGGCCGATCGTGAGGTTCTGATCCAGGCGGGAGCACCCAATCTCAGCGCGGCGCAACTCGAGCAGGACAATCTCCAGGTGCTGCAGGCGCAGACCGCGTTGAACAACGCGCAAGCGGCGCTGCAGTCGGCGCAGGGTTCTGGGAAGGCCAACGTTCGCGGCGGCGCAGGCGGCGGTCACGTCCACACAGTCGCAGGAGAACTCCGACAACGGCACGTACTCGGCTGCGTGCCCCAATGGGCCGGTCCCGCCCGATCCGAGCCTGACCGGGGGGCAGCTGCAATCGGCACAGTCCTCCTTCACTCATTGCCAGAACTTGCAGCTGACACTCAGCCAAGATCAGGCGGCACTGAGCAAAGCGCAGGCGCAGCTCCCGGTTGCCCAAGCGCAGGCCCAGCAGGCGATCGACGCAGCTCAGGAGAACGCCAACAGCGCCCAGGCAGGACTGAACATGGCGAACTCGCAGCAGTCCATTCAGACGTCGCCGGGAACCGCATCGGCACAGGCGCAGGCGCAGGCGAACCTCAACCAAGCCGAATCGCAATTGGCCCAGGTGCAGAGCGAGGTGACCGACGCCCACCTGGTGGCGCCCGATGGTGGTGTCGTGACGGCGGTGTACGGGGCGCCGGGGGAGACCTCTGGGCCCGGCGGAGTGCGCAACTACCAGCCGACCGCCTCCGTTCCCGCGACGTCATCGTCGGGTTTCTCGCTCTTCCCCGCGCAGCCGACATCGCAAGGTTCCTCGGGGTCGTCCCAGTCCGGGTCGGTGCCGCTGATCGAGATCGTGGGGGGCCGGCAACAGATCATGGCGCAGATCCCCGAGTCCGAGGTGGCAGCGGTGCGGGTCGGAAAGGTCTCCACCGTCAACATCTCTGCGTTGAACGTCAAGACGTCGGGACAGGTGACCCAGTTGAATCTCACGCCGACGAACGGTTCGAACGGCGTGACGTACACCGTGGTCGTTGCTCTCGACAAGACAGTCGCCGGACTGCTCCCCGGCATGAGCGCCACGGTCGTGTTCTGAGTCTGCGGCGATGCCCACTTCTACCGCCTTCAGCTCCCACGGATTGGCCCTCCTCGTCCTCGATGCCGCCATCCTCGCCGTCGTCTTCCTGAGGCCGTTCACTCGCAACTACGACGACGACTCTGACAAGGGATCGGGAAATCTCGTCGTGATGAGACCACCCCTGAAGCCCAGCTACAAGCGGTGTGGCCTCTTCGTCTTGGTGAGTCTCGTCGTATCCGTCGTGATCGTGGGATTGAAGGCGCCAAATCTGGGCGACGGGTACCACGCGCTCGTGACGCAATTGCTCCTGTCCGTGGTCCCAGACCCATCGGTGGTCGACAGTTACGCCAACTCGCTTCTGCCGGTGTTTCAGGTGAGCGTCCTCTCCTTCGGGGTGGCGTTAGCTGTGGCCTTCAGGGCGTCGCTGGGTCGCCGGGTGATGATCCTCTTGAACGTGGTCCTGTTCCTGCTTGTCTCCGCCGTCGTAGATGCATTCTTCGGTCTCTTCGTCATTGAGACCGGATTTCCCTTGGGTCCCACGCCTGTCGTGAACCTGCTGGTGCAGTACACCATTGCCGGCATCGTTGTCTCACGGGTTGCCTTCACGAGCTTCCGGCTACCCAACAAGACGCGCCTTCCCATTCGCCGTAACAAGCCGGCGAATCTCATCGACGACGCGATCGTGATCGTCTGCGTCCTGACAGCAATTGGTGTCGTCGTCGCCGGTGCGGTCTACCTCTCCTCCAAGTTCGGTGCCAGCCCGTTCGTCGCTGCCGTCATCGCCTACGCCTGCCCCCCGTACATCTTCTTACTCATCACCGGGTTCCTCGGACTGGTGCGGCTCGTGCACCGTCGCCAGGTCAACCCAACGGCAGATCGGCCACCTATTGAGGTCATCATCCCTGCTTTCAACGAGGAGCTCAACATCGCGCGTCTCCTCAGAACGATTGATGTTGCTGCCGGACGGTATCAAGGACCGGTTCGGGTGATCATGTGCGACGACGGTTCGACGGACGAGACGTACCGGCTCTCGTCGGAGGCAATTGCCGCGTTCGACCACGCCACCGGGGAGGTCATCAAGGGGAACCACAACGGCAAGTCCGGAGCTTTGAATCTGGCCCTGGCGCGATGCCGCGCCGACATCGTCTATCGCGTCGATGCGGACTGCCTGGTCCACGAGGACTGCTTCTTGTATTCGGTACCGCACTTCCAGGCCGATCCCAAGGTGGGGATACTCGGGGCGTTCACGTTGCCGATCGAGCCGTACACCACTTGGATCGACCGCATGCGGATGTTCGAGATGATCGTCGGATTCGGCATGGTCCGACCGGCAAGCGACGTCGTCGACGGCATCGTGTGCATACCAGGGACGTTCACCGCGTTCCGCCGAGAGGCGGCACTCGCAATTGGCGGATTCGTCGAAGGGATGTACGGAGAGGATCTCGACTTCACGCTCGCCATCGCCCGGATCGGCTACCACGCCACCATCGATACCCGGGTGCGCTCATTCGAGGACGTTCCGAACACTCAGCGCCAGTTGCGAATTCAGCGGACGCGTTGGAACCGAGGGGCAACGATGGCCTTCGCCCGCTATACCCCCGGCGCGACGGGACTCGCCGGCTGTCGATTCTGGTTCTTCATGACGCGATCGTCGTTCAAGCGGTTTCTCGTCCCGCTGCACATCACCGGACTCGTCTACGTCCTGACGTTGGCGGTGATGGAACCGACGAGTCGCGTCAACCTCGCCAAGGTGCTCTTTCTTCTTCTGTTCCGGCAGGTGCCCGCGCTCGTCCAGCTCATCGGCTGCACCGTGTACTACGGCAAGGCGGCACTACTCGGCTGGCTTCCTGTTCGCTACGCCTTCATCATGCTCAAGCACTACTACGGGCTGGAGGCCTTTCTCGGCTTCAACGCTCGGCCGGTCGTGACCGATCGCGTCAGAGAGTCGCTTCGCCCCGTGCGCCGGCCTGCGGTACGGGAGTTGCAGGGGGCAGAGTCGTGACGGTCAAGGCCGGCACTGCAATCGGCTCGAGTGGGAACCGGCGCGATCGGGACCAGGTATCAATAGCCCAGCTGCGGAGCGAGAGCTTGCAGGAACGCAACGGCAACCTGCGGATCACGGGGGCCACCCACTCCGCCGGGAATGTTGAGCCAGTACCCGGAGACCAGCGGCCTGGTCGCGGCGTAGTCGTCGAGCAGCAACTGGGTCGTCGCTGCCTGCTGCGGGGTGCTCGTCGTCAGGCCCACCATGACCACGGCGTTCGGATTGGTCTCCTGCGCCTGGTGCACGGCGGAAGAGACGAAGGACGTGAAGCCGCCGGTGTCCTCGTCTTGCTGAGCCTGGATCTCGAACACATCGGCGTGGGGGGCGGACTGGGATGCGATGCCGAGGTCGGTGTAGCCCTCGTACTTCGTCGTATTCGAGTACGCGGTACTGAGCACGGTGGACAGGTTCGCGGCGGGGGTGACAACGAGCCCAAACCCGTGCTGGTGGGCCAGAGCCTCGGCCTCCGCTTCATAGGTGAAGGGCTGCTGTTGCTGGGCGACCGGTGTGGATGGCCACTTCTCGTCGTCATAGAGGAGCAACTTGATGTAGGAAGGGATCGAATCCGAGGTGATGGCATCAGCCATCTGCTGATAGTCGTGAAAGTCCATCACGTACGTGGCGGCCGGCAGGAGGGGGTCCTTGGGCAGGTCGGCGGCTGTCACGATCAAGAGCGTCCGGGGCGTATTGAAGTAGTCCTGGAGCATGGCCTGGGACAGACCCGCGTCCAGCAAGGCCTTGACCGAGAACTTCTCGAGCAGCCAGTACGGCTTCGAGCCGCTGGCGACCGCTGCGGGAAGGGGAAGCGACAAGCCGGGCTCTCGGGGCACCGTTGTCGGAGTCGCCGCCGTGCTCGGTGCTGGCGCCTTGCTCGGGGCGGTCACGCTGTGTGCGTGCGCCGAGCGCTGCGGTTGACCGCCGTGCGCGCATCCCGCCGCGAAGAGGGCCGCCGCGGCGAGTGCGGAGAACACCAGCAGACGTTGTCGCCGAGTTGTCCATGGCGCGGCTGGCACGGAGCGACACACGTGTGTTTTGTACTACAGATCGCTCACTGTTGGACATCGCTCCGTAGCCAAACACTCTCTTCGGCAACCATCTCCGACAAGAGGGTCACTGCGCGTCGGCGGTGGCAGGGCAACGGCCCCGGACCGAGCAGTCGAGAGCATGTCGCAAGTTGTGGTCGAACGTAGAGGAGGCAACATGAACGTCATCTTCATCTCAATGGACACGCTCCGGGCGGACCATCTCGGGTGTCTCGGCTACGAGCGCGCGCTCACCCCGAACCTGGACCAGATTGCTCGCGAGGGCGCGCTGTTCACCAATGCGTTCGCATCGGATATTCCGACGCAGCCGTCGCATACGGCGATCTTCACGGGACGCTTCGGGGTGAACACGGGCATTGTGTCGCATTTTCACCCGCCGGCTCGCTTGGACGCTGACTTCTCGTGGCTGCCGAGCATCTTCCAACGAGCTGGACATGCCACCGGAGCGGTGGATCATCTGTTTGCCATGAAGGATTGGTTCATGCGCGGGTACACCGACTACATGCCACCCCCCGGCCGCTCCCGGTCGCCGGGATCGGTCATCGTCGACATCGGCACCCAGTGGTTGGACGAGCATGTGAAAGAGGAATTCTTTCTCTTTCTGCACTTTTGGGACGCGCACATCCCCTATGTGCCACCGCAGCCCTACAAGCACCGGTACTCGAGCACGTCGGCACTGCACCGAGATCCGGACATCGAAACGAAACTGCGGAGTAGACCGACCTACGCCCTCTTTGCAGAGAACCTGTACAAGCATCTCGATGCCATTCCGAACGTGGACTACATCGCCGACCTCTACGACGCGGAAGTCGCGTACCTGGACCATGAAATCGGCCGGCTCTTCGATTATCTCCGTCGTGTCGGGGTCCTGGACAACACAATGGTGGTGTTGTTCGGGGATCATGGCGAGAACATGACCGAGCACGATGCGTGGTTCGATCATGCCGGGCTGTATGACTCTGTCGTCCATGTTCCGGTTCTGATCTGGGCTCCGGGTGTCGTTCCCGCCTCTGAGGTCACCTCTCTCGTCTCGACGGTCGACATCAAGCCGACCGTGCTGGACTTCTTGGGCCTGCCCGCGCTCCCGGGTCTTGACGGGCGTTCCCTCCGACCGCTGACAGAGGGCAGCACGGAACCGCACCGGGACGTGGTGTTCCTGAGCGAGTGCACGTGGCAGGCAAAGCGCGGTGTCCGGACTCCTGATTGGAAGTACATCCGGAGCATGGATCCCGGCGTGTACCCGAGGGACGGAGTCGAGCTCTACGACATGCACCTCGACCCAACGGAGCAGACGAATCTTGCCGCACGGAGGCCCGAGATCGTCGGGCAGTTGGATGCGCTCCTCGCCGCCTGGTTGCAGAAGGAATTGGGTGACCGGCCTGATCCCATGGAGGAGGTGGTCGAGATGGGCCTGCCCGCCGTGCGAAGGTTGAACGACTTGGTTGCCGACTTGGCGGCGGCCCTTCCACACCACGCGTAAAGAAGGGGGCTGAGGCTTTCGTCGCAACCCGCCGCACACGTCCATCCGTGCGTGCGTCGTCCTGTCCGTGCAGAGCGAACGGGTACGATGGCCGGGCAGGCCACAGACGTCTCGATGCCAGATGGGAGTCAGGCAGGCCGCGCTGCGGGCCGTGGTCCTGCAACGTGACGAAGTCCTGTAGACGGGGAAGCAACGACGTGTCGGGCGCGTCGGTCAGCGATTGTGACGAGAAATGCGAATCATCTACTTCGACATCGACACGCTGCGAGCAGATCATCTCGGTTGTTACGGGTACGGGCGCCCGACGAGCCCGGCGATCGACGCGGTCGCCGCCGACGGCATCAGGCTCACGAATGTGTACGCCTCCGACCTGCCCTGCTTGCCGTCTCGCACTGCGCTCAGCAGTGGGCGGCTGGGGATCCACAACGGTGTGGCGGGACACGGCGGAACGGCGGCCGCCCCGTTTCCCGAGGGCCGAGAGCGGGGCTTTCGCAGTCGGGACGCCGCTGAGACGTGGGCCAGTCAGATGCAAGAGGTCGGCATGTGGACCTCGTCGATCAGCACGTTTGCCGAACGCCACTCGGCGTATCACTTCCTGGCTGGCTTCAACGAGTCGTACAACCTTGGCACGCGTGGTCTCGAAACCGCAGATCAGATAGCAGATGTCGCCGTCGAGTGGCTCAGGAAGAACGTTGCCCGTCCGGACTGGTTCCTGCACGTGCACATGTGGGATCCCCACACGCCGTACCGCACGCCCGAGTCGTTCGGCGATCCGTTCGCCAGCATGCCCGCGCCCGCCTGGCTCGATGAGCGTGTGCGACAGCGTCACTGGGGCCTGCCCGGCCCGCATTCGGCCCAGGAGATCACGGGCTTTGGGCCCAATGCTCGATGGGAGGGATTTTCCCGTCAGCCTGTGGTGGCCAGTGACATGGCGCAGGTGCATCGGATGTTCGACGGCTACGACACCGGCGTGCGGTACGTCGACCACCACGTTGACCTCATCCTCAGCGAGCTAAGGGCGCTGGGCCTCGAAGACGACGTCGCGGTGATCATCTCTGCCGACCACGGGGAGACGCTTGGGGAATTGGGCGTCTACTGTGACCATCAGACTGCGGACCAGCACGTGGCGCGGGTCCCGATGATCATCCGGTGGCCCGGCCTCGACAGCGGTGTCGACGACTCGTTGCACTACCAGATCGATGTCGTCGCCACACTGCTCGAGCTCAGTCAGGGCAGCGTGCCTGCACGCTGGGACGGACAGTCTTTCCGCTCCTCACTGGAGTCAGGAAGCGTGGACGGCCGGGAGTTCCTTGTCCTGACGCAAGGCGCATGGACCGCCCAGCGGTCGGTGCGCTTCGAGAACTGGATCTTCATCCGGACCTTCCATGACGGTTATCACGGGTTCCCCGAGACGATGCTCTTCGACCTCGAGGCGGACCCGCACGAACAGGACGACCTGTCCGGCGTCCGGCCCGACGTGGTGCGGACGGGCCAGAGGCTGCTCGACGAGTGGAAGCAGGCAGCAGTGGCGGAATCGGTCACCGGTGTGGACCCCCTCGATACCGTGCTCGAGGAGGGCGATCCGTGGCATGCGCACTGGCGGCCCGCGGAATACGACGCCTGGCTGGAAGAGACGGGTCGGGCCTCTTGGGTCAACCGCGTCGCGGCCGACTGACCGACAGACCCAGGGCCGACTGACCCACAGATCGCACTGTCCGGTCCCTCGATCGCTCCTTACTCCTAACTCCTTACTCCTGCACCAGTTCGATCAGCGTGCCGAAGGAGGTCTTGGGGTGCACGAAGGCCACGGTGGTCCCGCGCGAACCGGGGCGCGGCGCCTCGTCGATCACCCGGCCCCCGGCGTCCTTGATCGCCTGGAGGGCCACGCCGCAGTCGTCGACCCGGTAGCCGATGTGGTGCAGACCCTCGCCCTTGGTGGCCAGGTATTTGGCCACCGGAGAGGTGTCGCTGATCGGCGTGAGCAGCTGCACGTAGGAGTCGGCCACCTTCAGCAACGCCTCCTCCACCCCGTCGGACTCGACGCGCTCGCGGTGGTCCACCGTGGCGCCGAACACGTCGGCGTACCAGGCGATGGCGGCTTCGAGGTCGTTGACCGCGATGGCCACGTGGTCGATCTCTGTCAGCAGGGCGTCGCTCACGCGCCGTGCCTCCGGAACAAGGTGATGCGGTCCTCGCCGACCTTGGCCCGTAGCTCGGGGTCATCGATGCCGAGTCCCTCCTCGGGTGCGAGGCAGAGTACGCCGATCTTGCCCTCGTGCAGATTGTGGTGGACCTGGTACGCCGCCTCGCCGACCTGCTCGAGCGGGTAGACGGCGGAGAGCGGGGGCAGCACCTTGCCGTCGCAGATGAGCTGGTTGGCGTCCCACGCTTCGCGGTAGTTGGCGAAGTGCGAGCCCTTGATGGTCTTGAGCTTCATCCAGAGGTGACGGTTGTCGTACTCAATCATGTAGCCCGACGTGGCGGCGCAGGTGACGATGGTCCCGGCCCGCTTGCAGGCGAAGACCGAGGCCCCCATGGTCTGGCGGCCCGGGTGCTCGAAGATGATCTCGGGCTCCGAGCCCACCAGCCCGCGGATGTCCTTTCCGAAGCGCCGCCATTCCGACTCGTCCTGGGTGTGCTCGTCGGACCAGAAGCGGTAGTTCGCCGCCTTGCGATCGATGACGGCCTCGACACCGAGGTCGTTGAGGAGCTTGACCTTCTCGGGTGACGACACGACGCCGATCGGCGTGCCACCGCCGTTCAGCACGTGCTGCACGGCGTAGCTGCCGAGCCCGCCGCTGGCTCCCCAGACGAGCACCTTGTCGCCCTGGGTCATGCGGGCCCCGTTCGGCGAGACCAGCATGCGGTAGGCGGTGGAGTTGCACAGCGCGTTGATGGCGGCCTCTTCCCAACTGAGGTGCGTGGGCTTGGGCATGAGCTGGTTGGCCTTGACCAGAGTGATGTCGGCCAACCCACCGAAGTTGGACTCGAAGCCCCAGATGCGCTGGTTCGCCGCCAGCATGGAGTCGTCGTGCGCGGTGGGGTCCTGGTCGTCGACGTAGTTGCAGTGGACCGTGACCTTGTCGCCCACCTTCCAGTTGCGGACCTGCGAGCCGGTGCGCAGCACGACGCCCGAGGCGTCGGATCCGACGACGTGGTAGTCGAGCGCGTGGCGGGCGGCCCAGGGACCCTCCTTGGCCAGGCGGTCCAGGAAGCCGAAGGTGGGCAGCGGCTCGAAGATGGAGGTCCAGACGGTGTTGAAGTTGATCGACGACGCCATGACCGCCACGTAGGCCTCGTCGGGCGCCAGCTCGGGCAGGGCCACCTCTTCGACGTGGAGCGATCGGCGGGGGTCCTTGTCGGACGACTCCATGCCCTCGAACATGGCCGTTTCACTCCGTTTGACCAGGGCAGCCCGGTAGGAGTCGGGCATGGCCAGCCCGGCCAGCTCGTCTCCGGACGCACCGGCCAGGGCAGCAGTCAGGATGTCGCTCATGTGACCCGACGATAGTTGGCCCGTAAGATGGAGTTTCCGACCGGTAACCAGACCGGCGGGAACGCGGAGGTGCAGGGAATGGCCGAGGCCGTCATCATCGCCGGGGCTCGGACCCCGATCGGGAAACTGTCGGGTGCGCTGGCCGGATTCACGGCCATGGAGCTGGGTGGGTTCGCCATCGCCGAGGCGCTGTCGCGCGCCGGCGTGTCCCCCGAGCAGGTGGACTACGTCCTCATGGGCCAGGTCATCCTGGCCGGGCAGGGCCAGATCACCGCCCGCCAGGCCGCGGTCAACGGTGGGATCCCCATGTCGGTCCCCGCCAACACCATCAACAAGGTGTGCCTCTCGGGGCTCAACGCCCTCTACCTCGCCGACCAGATGATCCGGGCGGGTGACGCCGACATCGTCGTCGCCGGTGGCATGGAGTCGATGACGCAGGCGCCGTACCTCTTGCCCGGCGCCCGCGCCGGCTACCGCCTCGGCGACGGCAAGGTCATCGACTCCATGATGTACGACGGGCTCACTGACTCCTTCGACCACATCGCCATGGGCCTCTCGACCGAGCAGCACAACGCCAAGGTCGGTGTGTCGCGCGAACGCCAGGACGCCTTCGCTGCGGCGAGCCACGAGAAGGCCGCCGCCGCGACGAAGGAGGGTCGCCTGGCCGAGGAGATCGTCCCGGTGCAGGTGCCCCAGCGCAAAGGCGACCCGCTGCTGGTCGACACCGACGAGGGCGTGCGGCCGGGTACCACGGCCGAATCCCTGGGCGCGCTGAAGCCTGCGTTCGACAAGAACGGCACCATCACGGCGGGCAACGCGTCACAGATCTCCGACGGCGGATGCGCCCTTGTGGTCATGTCGGCGGCCAAGGCGAAGGAGCTCGGCCTGACTCCGCTCGGCCAGATCGTGGGCTACGGCATGGTGGCCGGGCCGGACAACTCGCTCCTGACCCAGCCGTCACGGGCAATCGTCAAGGCGGCCGGCAAGGCCGGCGTGGACCTCGGCGCCATCGACCTCTTCGAGATCAACGAGGCCTTCGCCGCCGTCGGCCTCGCCTCGGGGGACGAGCTCGGCATTGACGAGGACAAGGTCAACGTCAATGGAGGTGCCATTGCGCTCGGTCACCCCGTGGGCATGTCGGGCGCCCGGGTTGCCCTCACGGCCCTGCTCGAGCTGCGCCGCCGGGGTGCGTCCACCGCAGCCGTGGCGCTGTGCGGTGGCGGCGGCCAGGGCGACGCCGCCATCCTCCGCTCGCTGGCGTAGGAGCGGCACCGCCCCGGGTACGACCGGGACGCCCCTAGTACGGCGGGCCCATGATGGCGACGAGCGTCGCCGTCCCCTCGGCCACGTCGGCCCAGCGGTCGACCGCGAACGAGTACACGCCCAGCGCGCAGGTGGGGAAGCCATGGCGCTGGGCGCTCGAGCGACCTTTCTTGTCGCGGGCCGACAGCAGGCCGTGCGAGAGGGAGTGGGCCGTCGGGTTGTGGCCCACCACCATGGCGGCGTCGACGTCGTCGGGCAGGGCACGTAGGAAGGCGAGCACCTCCCCGGGCTCGGCTCCATAGAGGGCCTCGTCCGTGCGGCGCACCGGGGGATCGGCCACCTTGGCCAGGACGAGCTCCGCCGTCGCGGTCGTGCGCGCCGCGGGCGACACCAGCGCGACCTGCGGTCGCGGAACGCTCTCGAGCACCGGACCGAGCCCATTGCCCGCACCGGCGAAGAGTCGCCCCAGCGCGGTGGCGTCGCGCCGCCCTCTCGGTGCGAGCACGCGGTCGAAGTCGGTGCCCCCGGGGGGAGGGTCGGTCACCGTTTTGGCGTGGCGCAGCAGCCACAGCGTGCGTCCGCGTGGCGTCGACGTTGCCATCAGCCCAGGGCGAAGGCGGCGTGCAGAGTGCGGACCGCCCGCTCGACGTCGGCTTCGGCAACGATGCACGAGGTCCGGATGGTCGAGGTCGAGATCATGTCGATGTTGATCTTCTCGTTGGCCAACGTCTCGAACATGGTGGCGGCGATCCCGGGGTGCGACTTCATGCCCACGCCGACCAGCGAGACGCGGGCGACATCGGGGTCGGCGGCCACGCCCGACGCCCCCAGTTCGGCGGCATGGTCCTGCGAAGTCTGCACCGCGACGGGTAGATCCGCATTGGGAACGGTGAACGAAATGTCGGTCGTCCCGTGGGCGGACGTGTTCTGCACAATCATGTCGACGTTGATCGACTTGTCGGCCAGCGCCCGGAAGAGCCGCGCCGCCACGCCGGGACGATCCGGGACCCCGCTCACGGTGACCTTGGCCTCCGAGGTGTCGTGGGTCACTGCGGTGACGACGGCGTCTTCCATACCTGCATCCTCCTCGACGACCCAGGTGCCCGGCTCCCAGGTGAAGCTGCTCCGGACGTGCAGCGGGACAGTGTGGTTCCGGGCGAACTCGACGGCGCGCAGCATCAGGACCCGTCCTCCGGTCGCTGCCATTTCGAGCATCTCCTCGAACGAGATGCGGTTGATCCGATGTGCCTCGGGCACAATGCGGGGATCCGCGGTGAAGACCCCGGTGACGTCGGTGTAGATCTCGCAGACGTCCGCGTCCAGGACGGCGGCGAGGGCGACGGCGGTGGCGTCGGAACCGCCACGGCCGAGGGTGGTGATTTCGCGGGTCTCGGACACACCTTGGAACCCGGCCACCACCGGCACCTTGCCCGCGGCGAGAGCCTCACGCAGGCGGTCGCCCTTGACCTCCTTGATCTTGGCCCGGGTGTGATCGTCGTCGGTGATGATGCCGACCTGGCTCCCGGTGAAGGAGGCGGCATCGACCCCGAGGTCGGCCAGGGCCATGACGAGGAGCGACATGGACACGCGTTCGCCGGTGCTCACGAGCATGTCGTACTCGCGCGGAGGTTGGCTGGCGCTGACGGAATTGGCCAGGTGAATGAGATCGTCGGTCGTCTTGCCCATGGCGCTGACGACCGCCACGACCTCCGAGCCCTGCCGGCGCGTGCGGGCGATGTGGTCTGCCACGGCGCGGATCCGGTCGGCGTCGCCGACCGAGGTGCCCCCGAATTTCTGGACGACGAGCGGCATCCGGACGAGGCTACAGACTGCGGGCCGGCCCGACGGCGTCCGCGCCGCCCCGGTTGCTCCTCCGCCGTCCCGAGCCGAGGAGGGCGATCCGATGTGGACCCCGGGATTGGGTAGGGTCTCGGGCCGTGCCCAGCGACAAGCGAGCCCGCCAGCGCGCGGCCAGAGAGGCGCGGCTGGCCGCGGAGGCCCAGAGGCTCAAGCGTCGCAAGCAGATCCGTAACGCCATCATCGGCGTGGTCATCGTCGGGGTGATCGTCGGGATCGTGTTCCTGGTCTCCGGGGGGAACAACCCCCCCGTGGCCTCGGATTCGAAGGTGGGGTCGACGACCACGACGGCCGCCGCCAAGGGCAGCAATGCAGCGCTGCAGGCGAAGGCCAACGAGGTGGCGGTCAAGGCAGGGTGCCCGGCCAGCCCCAAGACGACGGTGAACACCCAGAAGTACGCGTCGGCGCCTGCCATGGCGATCGACACGTCGAAGACCTATACCGCGACCGTCGTGACGACGGCCGGCACGTTCGACATCGCTCTCGATGCCAAAACGGCGCCGACCACCGTCAACAACTTCGTGTTCTTGGCGAACAAGGGTTACTACCACTGCGTGATCTTCCACCGGGTCATTCCGCAGTTCATGGATCAGACCGGTGATCCGACCGGCACGGGACAGGGTGGTCCGGGCTACACGATCAAGGACGAGAATCCGCCCAAGGCGGCCAACGCCGCGCAGCAGTACCCGCTCGGTTCGGTGGCCATGGCCAACACCGGGCAGCCCAACTCGGGCGGGAGCCAGTTCTTCATCGTCGCTGGTCCGCAGGGCGAATCGCTCCCGAATTCGTACGCCCTCTTCGGATCTGTCACTTCGGGTATGGATGTTGTCACGACCATCAACCAACAGGGTTCCGCCCAGGGCGTGCCTCCCGACGTCACCCAGCGCATCCTCTCTGTCACTATCCACGAAAGTTAAGGACGTCACACCATGGCCACTCCCACCGCACCCGCCGTCGACGGGTCGAGCCCGCAACAGCGCAAGTTCGACGAAGAGCCCCCCATGCTCATCGACACCGACAAGCGGTACGTGGCGACCATGGTCACCTCGCACGGCACGATGGTGATCGCGCTCGATCCGCTGGCCGCGCCGAAGACGGTCAACAGCTTCGTGTTCCTCGCCCGCTACCACTACTACGACGGCATCGTGTTCCACCGCATCATCCCGGGCTTCGTGCTCCAGGGCGGCGATCCCACCGGATCGGGCTCGGGCGGTCCCGGCTACCGGTTCGATGACGAACTGCCGCCCGAAGGCCGCTACAAGGTCGGCTCGCTGGCGATGGCCAACGCCGGTCCCAACACCAACGGCAGCCAGTTCTTCGTGATCAGCGGTCCCGACGGCGTACGCCTGCCGCCGCTGTACTCGCACTTCGGCGAGGTCGTGAGCGGACTCGACGTCGTGGAGAAGATCGACGGCGTCGGGAGCCGCTCGGGCGCGCCGACAGAGCGCGTCGTGATCGAGAGCGTCACCATTGAGGAGAAGGACTAACCGGAACGAGCCGGCACGCGCCGCCGGTTGACCCTTCACGCCGGCCGCGTTCTCCGGCGTCTCAGCTCTCGAGCGCGCCCAGCCCCTCGGTCAGGAGGCCGCCCACGAACACGGCCGGTGTCCCCGCGCCTTCGGCGCGCCAGGCACCCGATGCATCCCGGATGAGCGCGGTCCGCGCCGGGAGGGCGACGACGGGCAGCGCCGCCGGCGCCATGGCCACCGTCCGCTCGAGCTTCTGTCCGTGGGCGTCGTCGTGCTGGTCGCGAAGTGCGGCACGACCGTGAGGTTGCCGACGAGGCCGAGGCCGAGCGTGAGCGCGCCGCCACGGGGGTCGGCCATCGGATCGGTCAGCACCATGGCCCCCGCACCGGCGCCGGCGACGACGGCACCACCGGCGAAGGCCGCCAGGAGTGCGTCGAAGACGGCCGACCGCTTGAGGACCGCCCGCAGGTGCAGCGGCGAGCCGCCCGAGAGGTAGATGAAACGGGCACCGGCCAGGGCAGCCGCCATCCCGGCGTCCTCGGAGGAGGCCCGGTCCACCACCATGAGCCCCTCGACCCGTGCGCCGAGCGGCTCGAACCATTCGGCCGCCTGCAGCACGACCCGCTCGGGGTGCTGGTACGCGGCCGCCGTCGGCAGGACTACCACCTCGGTCCCGCCCGACGCCGCCAGGAGGGAGGTGTCGAACGTACAGCCCTCAGTCCATTCGTCACCCCCGACCAGGGCCAGCGTGCCGGACGTGTCCATGGCGCCACTCTTGCACGCCCCGGCACCCTCTCCCGCTTCGACGCCTGTGGTTACTGACCGGTAAACTCGTCGCCCATGTCGATCACACGGGTGGGAATCATCGGTTCGGGCATCATGGGCGCCGGCATCGCGGAGGTGGCGGCCGCCACCGGTCACGAGGTCGTGCTGCGCAGCCGGAGCACTGCGGGCGCCGAGGCCATGGTGGCCGGACTGGGTCGCTCGCTGGCCAAGCAGGTCGAGAAGGGTAAGCGCACGGAGCAGGAGGCGGCCGAGATCTCGGGCCGCGTCCGGGCCACCACGCACCTGGGCGAGCTGGTCGACGTCGACCTCGTGCTCGAGTCGGTTGTGGAGGACCTCGGTGTGAAAAAGGCGCTCTTTGCCGAGCTCGACACCATCTGCAAGCCCGAGACGATCCTGGCGACCAACACCTCGACGCTCCCGGTGGTCGAGATGGCGATGGCGACGTCCCGCGCCGACCTGGTGTGCGGCATCCACTTCTTCAATCCGGCCCCCGCCATGTCCCTCGTCGAGGTCGTGCGGCCCATCACGGCCAGCGACGCCACCATGGCGGCCGCGCTGGCCTTCGCCGACGCCTGCGGCAAGGATCCGGTCGAGGTCAAGGACCAGGCCGGCTTCATCGTCAACGCGCTGCTGTTCCCCTACCTCAACAACGCGGTGCGCCTTCTCGAGCAAGGCGTGGCGACCAAGGAGGGCATTGACTCCGCCATGAAAGGGGGCTGCGGGTTCCCCATGGGGCCCTTCGCCCTGCTCGACCTCGTCGGCCTCGACACCTCGCTCGCCATTCTCGACGCGCTCTACGAGGAGTACCGCGACCCCAACTACGCGGCGGTGCCGCTACTCCGCCGGCTCGTCACGTCCGGGCAGCTCGGCCGCAAGACCAAAAAGGGCTTCTACGACTACAACCGCTAGTTGCGCTCGCGGGCAGAGAACCCGGGCACAATGGTGCTGCGCCCCACCCGTCCTGGAGGTGATGTGAATGGCAGCTGATTCGCAGCCGCAGCGCGACGCGCCGTGGGTGATGCGCACCTACTCGGGCCATTCGACGGCGCGCGCCTCCAACGAGCTGTACCGCACCAATCTCAGCAAGGGGCAGACCGGCCTCTCCATCGCCTTCGACCTGCCGACGCAGACCGGCTACGACCCCGACGCCCCCGAGGCGGCGGGCGAGGTGGGCAAGGTCGGCGTGCCGGTGGCCCACCTGGGCCACATGGAGGAGCTCCTCGAGGGCATTCCCGTGGAGGCCATGAACACCTCCATGACGATCAACGCCACCGCGGCCTGGCTTCTCGGGCTCTACGTGGCCCACGCGCAGGACAAGGGTGTCGACCCGACGCTGCTGGCCGGCACGACGCAGAACGACATCGTGAAGGAGTATCTGAGTCGCGGCACCTACATCTACCCGCCGGGGCCGAGCTTGCGACTGATTGTCGACACGATCGCCTACACCGTGCGCCACGTACCCAGGTGGAATCCGATCAACGTGTGCAGCTACCACCTGCAGGAGGCCGGGGCGACACCGGTGCAGGAGATCGCCTACGCGTTGGCCACCGCCATCGGTGTGCTCGACGGTGTGCGCACCTCGGGCAAGATCGATGACGCCGAGTTGCCGGCCGTTGTCGGTCGCATCAGCTTCTTCGTGAACTCCAGCGTCCGCTTCGTGGAGGAGACCTGCAAAATGCGGGCCTTCAACCTGCTGTGGGATCGCATCTGCCGCGAGCGCTACGGGGTCGAGGACCCCAAGCTGCGCCGCTTCCGTTACGGCGTGCAGGTGAACTCGCTCGGCCTGACCGAGCAACAGCCAGAGAACAACGTGCAGCGCATCGTGTTGGAGTCGCTCGGGGTCACGCTCTCGAAGAGCGCCCGCGCCCGCGCCATGCAGCTGCCGGCGTGGAACGAGGCGCTCGGACTGCCGCGGCCCTGGGACCAGCAGTGGTCGCTGCGCATGCAACAGGTGCTCGCCTTCGAATCCGACCTGCTCGAATACGACGATATCTTCGAGGGGTCCGTCGTGATCGAGGCCAAGACCGCGGAGCTGGCCGAAGCGGCCGGTACGGAGCTGGCCGACGTGGAGGCGCTCGGCGGTGCCTTCGAGGCCATCGACGAGCTGAAGCGCCGCCTGGTGCGCAGCCAGGCCGAGCGGGTGCGCCGCATTGAGTCGGGCGAGCAGAAGGTGGTCGGCGTCAACTGTTACACCGAGACGGCGCCCTCGCCGCTGCTCGGCGACGGTGAGTTCGAGAACATCCTCAAGGTCGATCACCACGTCGAGGCCGAGCAGATCGAAGAGGTGGAGCGCTGGCGGGCGGGACGCGACGCCACCGCCGTCCGCACGGCCCTCGACACGTTGCGCCGCGTCGCCGCCGACGAAGGCCCCGAGGGCAACATCATGGAGGCGACCATCGCCGTCGCTCACGCCGGCGGAACGACGGGGGAGTGGGCCGGCGCGCTACGCGAAGTGTTCGGCGAGTTCCGCGCACCGACGGGTGTCAGCGGTGGCGTAGGGCGCCGCGGCGACGACCTGGCGCCCATCCGGCTGCGGACGCGGGCGCTCGCCGAGCGCACGGGCGGACCGCCGCGCTTCCTCGTGGGCAAGCCGGGACTCGACGGGCACTCCAACGGAGCCGAGCAGATCGCGGTGGCGGCGCGTGACGCCGGGTTCGAGGTGATCTATCAGGGCATCAGGCTGACGCCAGCGCAGATCGTGGCGGCCGCCCGAGACGAGGACGTGGACATCGTGGGCCTGTCCATCCTGTCGGGTTCGCACCTCGAGCTGGTTCCCGACGTGCTCGATCGCCTGCGCGCCGCCGGTAGCACGGCGGCGGTCGTGGTGGGGGGCATCATCCCGCCCGACGACGCCGAGCTCCTGCTCGGCAAGGGCGTGGCGTCCGTCTACACGCCCAAGGACTATTCCTTCGATCGCATCATGGAGGACTTGGTGTCGCTGGCCGAGCGCCAGCGCGCCGCCACTCCCGGGTGAGCCGGGCCATCTGACGCCAGGTCACGGCGACGGCGCCCAGCTCAATGGCCCGCACGCGCAGGGCTTCGGGCACGTCGTAGTGGTTCAGCGCCGCCGAGCGCCGGTGACGTTGGTAGCCCCGGGGCGGAATGCCGAGCGCAGCCGCCATGGTGTGGAGCTCGTCGGGATCGTCTGCCAACAGGTGCGACCAGCGGTCGGTGCGTTCCCGCACCGTCGCCCGCTGGCGCCAGTCGTCGACGTAGACGGTCAGCGGCGTGCCCAGGGCCGATCGCGACGCAGTGACACCGGCTTGCTCCACCACCGGCCGCTGAAGCGCCACGACTCGTGCACCGGGTTGTGCTCGTCGGTGGGGGCCGGGCGCGGCCAGGCCAGCTGCACGGCGGCGGTGATGGCGGCCAGCACCGCCGGATCGGGCGCTGGGCGCGCCAACAGGGCGAGCTGGTCCTCGTCGACAGGCAGTGTCACAGGGGTACGTTGCCGTGCTTGCGCCGCGGCAACTCTTCGCGCTTGGAGGCGAGGATGTCGAGGCTGCGGCAGATGACGGCGCGGGTATCGGCCGGCGAAATGACGTCGTCGATGTAGCCGCGCTCTGCCGCGATGTACGGGTTGGCGTAGCGCTCGGTGTACTCGTCGATCAGCTCAGCCCGGCGCCGGGACGGGTCGGCCGCCTCGGCCAGCTCGCGCCGATACACGATCTCGACGGCGCCGTTCGGGCCCATGACGGCGAGCTCGGCCGATGGCCAGGCGAAGGCGAGGTCGGCGCCGATCGACTTGGAGTTCATGACGACATAGGCGCCGCCATAGGCCTTGCGCGTGATGATCTGGATGCGCGGCACGGTCGATTCGCAGTAGGCGTACAGCAGCTTGGCGCCGTGGCGGATGATGCCGCCGTACTCCTGGTCGGTCCCGGGCATGAAGCCGGGTACGTCGACGAACGTGAGGAGCGGGATGTTGAACGCGTCGCAGGTCCGCACGAAGCGCGACGCCTTCTCGGATGAATCGATGTCGAGCACGCCGGCCAGCACGGCCGGCTGGTTACCGACGATCCCCACGGCGCGGCCGTTCATCCGGGCGAAGCCGCATGTGATCGACATGGCCCAGTGGCGGTGCACCTCCAAGTAGTCGCCGTCGTCGACGACGGCGGTGATGATGCGCTTCATGTCGTAGGGCTGGTTGGGCGACGTCGGGAGGAAATCGATCAGCTCGGTGACGGTGCGGTCGGGCTCGTCGCCACTCAGCTCGACCGGCGGCTCCTCCAGGTTGTTCGAGGGGAGGAAGGAGAGCAGATGGCGCACGTCGTCGAGGCAGGCCTTCTCGTCCGGTGCGACGAAGGTGGCAACGCCCGACTTGGTGGCGTGGCTCATGGCGCCGCCGAGCTCTTCGAGTGTCACGTCCTCGCCCGTGACCGTCTTCACGACGTCGGGCCCAGTGATGAACATGTGGGACGTGCCCTGGACCATGAAGATGAAGTCGGTCATGGCGGGTGAGTAGACCGCGCCACCGGCGCAGGGCCCCAGGATCACGCTGATCTGGGGGATGACCCCCGAGGCGGTGACGTTGCGGTGGAAGATCCCGCCGTAGGAGTGCAGGGACACGACGCCTTCTTGAATCCGCGCCCCGGCCCCGTCGTTCAGACCGATCATGGGCACCCCGGTGGAGGCGGCCAGGTCCATCACCTTGTGGATCTTCTCGGCGAAGACCTCGCCGAGCGCGCCCCCGTACACGGTGAAGTCCTGGCTGAAGAGGCAGACCCGCCTCCCGTCGATGGTGCCGAATCCGGTCACCACGCCGTCGGTGTAGGGCCGGCTGTCCTCGAGGCCCATGCCGTGGGCACGGTGCCGGGCCAGCATGTCGAGCTCCTGGAAGGAGCCCTCGTCGAGGAGGTACGCAATCCGCTCCCTGGCGGTCAGCTTTCCCTTGGCGTGGTGGCGCTCGACTGCTCGCTCGCTTCCCGCATGGAGGGCTTCGTTCTTGCGTTCGGCCAGGTCGGCCAGGCGCTCGGCCATGGAGTGTTCCATGCGGGTGAGGCTAACGCTCCCAAGGTGCCGCCAGAAATTGGAACCGTAGACTCGAAACTGGAAGCCGTTCTCATTCCGATCACCAAAACATGGTCTGACCAGGAGAAAAAGATCGAGGTCCGGGAACGAGAGCTCGGGGGGCCGGCTCGAGTGCACTGGGGGGAGACGAAATGCCGCTTCTGCAGGTGGCGGAAGCCGAGGTCCGATTCGGGGGTGTCCACGCACTGCGCGGCGTCAACCTGACGGTCGAGGCGGGCTCGGTCACGGGCCTGATCGGGCCCAACGGGGCCGGCAAGACCACGTGCTTCAACGCGATCTGCGACCTCCGGTCCAGCAACGGCCGCCGCGTGACAACCTTCGAAATGTTCGAGAGCCTCCTGATTGGCCGTGGTGGCCATCGGCGGGGCGTCGGTCTGCTCCGGGGCCCTGGCCGACGGCCTGGCCATCGGGTTCCTGCCCGCCAACGCCCAGGACGTCTTCATCGGCGCCGGCACGCTGGCGCTCGCCTTCTTTCCCGACGGTGTGCTGCCTTTGGCTACGCCCGGTTCCAGGCGTGGTGGCGCGGTCTGACGGCGTCCCGCGGCACGCCGGCATCGGCCGGCGCGGAGGAGCGGCCCGGTACGCTCGCCGTCACCCGGGTCGCCTGAGCCGGGCGGCGGCCCCATCCGCCCCGCTGGTTCGCGGCCGCGATTGTCGGAACCCCAGGCAGCCGCTATCATTGAAGCCCTGCCATGTGCGGCTTCGGCCGGCGCGTCAGCGCCATGCACGTGGGATTCACATTCTGATTAGCGAGAGGTAGCGCGTGCCCACAATCGCCCAGCTCGTCCGCAAGGGACGGCAGGCCAAGGTGACGAAGACCAAGACCCCGGCCCTGAAGGGCGCGCCCCAGCGGCGGGGGGTGTGCACCCGCGTCTACACGACCACCCCGAAGAAGCCGAACTCGGCCCTGCGCAAGGTGGCCCGCGTGCGCCTGTCCTCGGGCGTCGAGATCACGGCGTACATCCCCGGTGTGGGCCACAACCTCCAGGAGCACTCGATCGTCCTCGTCCGCGGTGGCCGTGTGAAGGACCTGCCCGGTGTCCGCTACAAGGTCGTGCGCGGCGCGCTCGACACCTCGGGCGTGCGCGAGCGCAGCCAGGCCCGCAGCCGCTACGGCGCCAAGAAGGAGTCATAGGCAATGCCCCGTAACGGACCCGCCACCCGGCGCGAGCTCGCGCCGGACCCTGTCTACCGCTCTGTCCTGGTCACTCAGGTCGTCAACAAGATCTTGTCCCGTGGCAAGCGCACGCTCGCCGAGCGCATCGTCTACAACGCGCTCGAGCAGGTCCAGGAGAAGTCCGGCGGCGACCCGGTGGCGGCGCTCAAGCGCGCCGTGGAGAACACCCGGCCCGAGGTCGAGGTCAAGTCCCGTCGCGTGGGTGGGGCCACCTACCAGGTGCCCGTGGAGGTGCGCCCCCGGCGCGCCACGACACTGGCCATCCGCTGGCTGACGACCTACTCGCGCCAGCGTCGCGAGAAGACCATGGCCGAGCGTCTGGCCAACGAGATCCTGGACGCCTCCAACAACATCGGAGCCTCCGTGAAGCGCCGCGAAGACATGCACAAGATGGCCGAGTCAAACCGCGCCTTCGCCCACTACCGCTGGTAGTCCCGACCGACACGAGATCACTGCACCATGGCTGAATCCCTCCCCACACGCGACTTCCCGCTCGCCAAGACCCGCAATATCGGGATCATGGCCCACATCGACGCGGGCAAGACCACCACGACCGAGCGCATCCTGTACTACACGGGGCGCAACTACAAGATCGGAGAGGTCCACGAGGGCGCCGCCACCATGGACTGGATGGTCCAGGAGCAAGAGCGCGGCATCACCATCACGTCGGCTGCCACCACCTGCTCGTGGCGCGACAACTGGATCAACATCATCGACACCCCGGGCCACGTCGACTTCACGGTGGAGGTCGAGCGGTCGCTGCGCGTCCTCGATGGCGCCGTCGCCGTCTTCGACGCGGTGGCCGGCGTGGAGCCCCAGACCGAGACGGTGTGGCGCCAGGCCAACAAGTACAACGTGCCCCGCATCTGCTTCGTCAACAAGATGGACCGGATCGGCGCCGACTTCGAGCGTACTGTCGAGATGATCCGGGACCGCCTCGACGCCCTGCCGGCCGTCATACAGCTCCCCATCGGGGCCGAGTCCGAGTTCAAGGGCGTCATCGACCTCCTCCAAGAGAAGGCGCTCGTCTGGGCCTCGGACATGGGCGAGGAGTGGGAGACCTTGGAGATCCCGGCCGACCTGGCCACCGAGGCCGAGGACGCCCGCCACCAGCTGATTGACGTCGTCTCCAACTTCGACGACACCATCATGGAGAAATACCTGGCCGAGGAGCCCATCACGGCCGACGACCTGCGTCGCGCCCTGCGCACCGCCACTCTGGCCGCCGCCGTGGTGCCGGTGCTGTGCGGCTCGGCTTTCAAGAACAAGGGCGTCCAGCCGATGCTCGACGCCGTCGTCGACTTCCTGCCCAGCCCGCTCGACCTCCCTCCGACCGAGGGTCACCGACCCAACCATCCGGAGGACATTCAGGAGCGCAAGGCCGACGACAGCGAGCCCTTCTCGGCGCTCGCCTTCAAAATCATGACCGACCCCTTCGTCGGCAAGCTGACTTACATCCGGGTCTACTCGGGCACGCTGCAGAAGGGCGACTCCATCACCAACTCGACCAAGGACAAGAAGGAGCGCGTCGGCCGCATCCTCCAGATGCACGCCAATCACCGCGAGGACAAGGACGCCATCTTCGCCGGCGACATCATGGCCGTGGTCGGGATGAAGAACACCACGACAGGCGACACCCTGAGCGATGCGCGCAACCCGATCGTGCTCGAGGCGCTCGAGTTCCCCGAGCCCGTGATCCACGTCGCGGTCGAGCCCAAGACGAAGGCCGACCAGGACAAGCTGTCCCGGGCCCTCTACTCGCTCAGCGAGGAGGACCCCACCTTCCGCGTGCGCTCCGACGAGGAGACGGGTCAGACCGTCATCAGCGGCATGGGCGAGCTGCACCTGGAGGTGCTGGTCGACCGCATGCTGCGCGAGTTCAGTGTCGACGCCAATGTGGGCAAGCCCCAGGTGGCGTACCGCGAGACGATCCGCAAGCCGGTCGAGAAGATCGAGGAGAAGTACGTCCGCCAGACCGGCGGCCGGGGTCAGTACGGCCACGTCGTCATCAGCCTGGAGCCCACCGGCCCCGGCGGCGGCTACGAGTTCCTCGACAAAATCAGCGGCGGCGTCATCCCCAAGGAGTACATCCCCTCGGTCGACGCCGGCATCCAAGAGGCGCTCACGGCGGGCGTCCTCGCCGGCTACCCGACGGTCGACGTGCGGGTGACCCTGACCTACGGGTCGTATCACGACGTGGACTCCTCGGAAATGGCGTTCAAGATCGCCGGCTCCATGGCAGTCAAGAAGGCGATCCGGGCGGCCAGCCCGACGCTGCTGGAGCCGGTCATGGAGGTCACGGTGACGGTGCCCGACGACTTCTTGGGCGCGGTGACTGGCGACCTGTCCTCCCGGCGGGGCCGCATGGAGGGCATGGAGCAGCAGGGGACCAGCCACGTCGTCAAGGCGCTTGTCCCGCTCGCCGATATGTTCGGCTACTCTACTGACCTGCGTTCGCGCACCCAGGGTCGCGCCACGTACACGATGCAGTTCCATTCGTACAACCAGGTTCCGGAGTCGATCTCCAAGG
The DNA here is from genome assembly GCA_963782415.1 of uncultured Acidimicrobiaceae bacterium. Lineage (GTDB taxonomy): Bacteria > Actinomycetota > Acidimicrobiia > Acidimicrobiales > RAAP-2 > Bog-473. Next base: position 216,848 of record CAWAJT010000008.1, read on the forward strand.
AGATCATCGCCCGGGCGCAAGGGGAGTAGCCCCGATCCGCCCCGGTGCGGGCCGGGGGTCGCACGGATCCACCGCAGCAGCACGGATCCTCACAGCAAGAGCACACACAGCAGCAGCACCCACAGCACAGATCAGACCGATCGCACAGAGAGACAGCGTCACGGCCACCGTGGCCATGACAAGGAGCAGGGAGTAGCGAGGCGATGGCCAAGCAGAAGTTCGAGCGCACGAAGCCACACGTAAACGTCGGGACCATGGGTCACATCGACCATGGCAAGACGACGCTGACGGCTGCCATCACGAAGGTGCTCTCGGAAAAGAACCCCAACACCTCGTTCACGTCGTTCGACAAGATTGACGCCGCGCCCGAAGAGAAGCAGCGCGGCATCACGATCACCATCGCCCACGTCGAGTACGAGACCGACAAGCGCCACTACGCGCACGTCGACATGCCCGGTCACGCCGACTACATCAAGAACATGATCACGGGCGCCGCCCAGATCGACGGTGCCATCCTGGTGGTCTCCGCCGCCGACGGCCCCATGCCCCAGACGCGGGAGCACGTGCTGCTCGCCCGCCAGGTGGGCGTGCCCTACATCGTGGTGGCGCTCAACAAGGCCGACATGGTCGATGACGAGGAGCTCTTGGAGCTCGTCGAGCTGGAAGTGCGCGAGCTGCTCACCGCCTACGACTTCCCGGGCGACGACACGCCGATCGTGCGGGTCAGCGCCCTGAAGGCGCTCGAGGGCGACGCCGAGTGGGCGGACAAGATCGTCGAGCTCATGGACGCCGTTGACTCCTACATCCCCGAGCCCGAGCGTGACGTCGACAAGCCGTTCCTGATGCCGGTCGAAGACGTCATGTCCATCACCGGCCGTGGCACCGTCGTGACGGGCAAGGTGGAGCAGGGGGTCATCAAGGTGGGCGAGGAGGTCGAGATCGTCGGCCTGACCGACACCCAGCGCACGACCGTGACCGGCGTCGAGATGTTCCGCAAGCTGCTCGACGAGGGTCGCGCCGGCGACAACATCGGCGCCCTCCTGCGTGGCACCAAGAAGGAGGAGGTGGAGCGCGGCCAGGTGCTGTGCAAGCCCGGCTCCATCACCCCGCACACGCAGTTCACCGCCGAGGTCTACGTGTTGAACAAGGAGGAAGGCGGTCGGCACAAGCCGTTCTTCACCAACTACCGCCCGCAGTTCTACTTCCGCACCACCGACGTGACGGGCACCATTACGCTGCCCGAGGGCACGGAGATGGTCATGCCGGGCGACAACACGAAGATGACGGTCGAGCTCGGCAAGCCGATCGCCATGGACAAGGGCCTGCGCTTCGCCATCCGTGAGGGTGGCCGCACGGTCGCCTCCGGCGTGGTCGACGAGATCCTCAAGTAGTCCGACCACCACCGAACGAGAGCAGGCACTCCGAGCATGGCCGACGGCCCGAAGCAGAAGATCCGCATCAGGCTGAAGGCCTACGACCACGAGATCTTGGACCAGTCCACGGAGAAGATCGTGCAGACGGTGCTCCGGACCCAGGCCAAGGTGCTCGGACCGGTCCCGCTACCGACCGACAAGCACCGCTACACGGTGATCCGGTCGCCGCACAAGTACAAGGACTCGCGCGAGCACTTCGAGATGCGGGTCCACAAGCGCCTGGTCGACATCGTCGAGCACACGCCCAAGACGGTCGACTCGCTCCAGCGGCTCGATCTTCCCGCGGGCGTGGACATCGAGATCAAGATCCAGACGGCCTGACGGTCGGACCGCCCCGCTAACCCGCCGGACGCCTGGCAGGGGGGCGGACCATGGTGTAACGTCGCGGGCTGCCCAATCGGGCAGTTCAGAGGCACAAAGGCGGCACTGCGGTGCTGCCGACGACAACAGACGTGCGTGAGAGCCGGCCCCGAGCCGGAACCTCATGCCGAACCAATCGAGCGCTCCGCTCGGGTCTCCCGGGCGGAGCGTTGGCATGCGCACGGGAAACTGAACGGCGCAGGGAGAAAGAGACGTACGTGGCAAGCAAGGCGATCGTCGGCGAGAAAGTCGGCATGACCCAGGTCTGGGACGACCAGAACCGCGCCGTACCGGTGACGGTGCTGAAGGTCGCGCCCGTGCGCGTGGTCCAGGTCAAGACGCCCGAAACCGATGGGTATGCCGCCCTGCAGGTCACGTGGGGCTTCCGGCGTAACTCCACCTTGACCAAGCCGCAGCTGGGGCACTACGCCAAGGCCGGCGTGAACCCCGGCCGTGCCCTCGTCGAGCTGCGCCTCGACGACGTGGCGGACTACGCGGTGGGCCAGGAACTGGCAGCCGACCTGTGGGAGCCCGGCGAGCGCGTCGACGCCATCGCGGTCAGTAAGGGCAAGGGCTTCGCCGGTGGCATGAAGCGCCACAACTTCAAGGGCCAGGGTGCGTCGCACGGCAACCACCGCAGCCACCGCGTCCCCGGGGCCATCGGCGCCTGTGCCACCCCGTCGCGCGTCTTCAAGGGCACCCGCATGGCGGGCCAGATGGGTGGCACCCAGGTGACCGCCCTGAACCTCGAAGTGGTGTCGGCCGACGCCGAGCGCGAGCTGGTTCTCGTCAAGGGCGCCGTACCCGGGGCCCGGGGCAGCGTCGTCGTCTTGCGCAACTCGGTCAAGGCCCCGTCGAATGCCGGGAGGTCGCGATGACGACCACGGCAACAGAGGCGGCGCGCACCGGCACGGTGCTGCGCCACACCGCCCGCAAGGAGCGGCCCGCCCCCGTCATGCGTACGGCGCAGCGGCGCAATGCGGCCGGGCACGATCTCGGGACGGTGGACCTCGAGCCGACGGTGTTCGGCCTGGAGCCCAACCGCGCCGTGCTGTACCAGGTGGTCACGGCCCAGCTGGCCGCGGCCCGGGCCGGGACCCAGTCGACCAAGACCAGGGCTGAGGTGCGCGGCGGGGGCGCCAAGCCGTTTCGCCAGAAGGGCACCGGCCGGGCCCGGCAGGGTTCGAGCCGCTCCCCGTCCATGAGCGGCGGTGGCGTGGCCCTCGGGCCCAAGCCGCGCAGTTACGCCCAGCGCACCCCGCGCAAGATGGTCCGCCTCGCCCTCCTCTCGGCGCTCAGCGACCGGGCGGACATCGGCAAGGTCGTCGTCGTCGACGACTGGAAGATCGAGGCGCCCAGGACCAAGGACGCCGCCGTCATCGTCCGCAAGCTCAAGCTGAACGGCTCCGTGCTCGTCGTCCTCGCCCAGGACGAGTTGGACGTGGAGCGCTCCTTCGCCAACCTGCCCCAGGTGCAGACCACCACCTTCGGCGAGCTCTCCGCCCACGACGTGCTGCGCGCCGACTGGCTCGTCTTCTCGGACCGCACGCTGCCGGCGGCACCAACGGACTTCTCCGGGACCCACGCTGTCGAGGCCGAGGAAACGGCTCCCGCGTCGGCGACCACGGCCACGAAGGCCACCAAGGCCACCAAGACCTCCAAGGCGAGCACGGCCACCAAGGCCACCGACACCGACACCGACACCGCCACCGGCGAGGAGGCCGACGCCGATGCGTGACGCCATGTCCGTGCTCATCCGCCCGGTCGTCTCCGAGAAGAGCTACGCCCTGATGGACCAGAGCGTCTATGTCTTCATCGTCGACCCCCGGGCTACCAAAATTGAGGTCCGTCACGCGGTCGAGCAGGCCTTTAGCGTGCGGGTGACCAAGGTCAACACGCTCAACCGCAAGGGGAAGGCGACACGCAACCGGCGCACCAACGTGAAGGGCAAGCGGCCCGACACCAAGCGCGCCATCGTGACGCTCCATCCCGACGACTCCATCGACCTCTTCGCAAGCTGATCAGGGAATCGCATGCCACTTCGCTCACGTAAGCCCACCAGTCCGGGACGCCGGTTCCAGACCGTCTCGGACTTCTCCGAGATCACCCGCGACCGCCCTGAGAAGTCGCTGCTCGCCCCCAAGCCGCAGAGCGGCGGCCGCAACAACCACGGTCGTAAGACATCGCGTCACCGTGGTGGCGGCCACAAGCAGCAGTACCGGGTCATCGACTTCCGGCGGAACAAGGACGGGATCCCGGCCAAGGTCGCGGCCATTGAGTACGACCCCAATCGCAACGCCCGCATCGCACTCCTGCACTACGCCGACGGCGAGAAGCGCTACATCCTGGCTCCGGCGGGCGTGAAGGTGGGCGACAAGCTGCAGAGCGGCCAGGGTGCGGACATCCGCCCCGGTAACGCCCTGCCGCTGCGCTACATCCCGGTCGGCTCCACCATCCACAATGTCGAGCTCCGGCCCGGCGGTGGCGGCAAGATGGCCCGCGGCGCGGGCATGAGCGTGCAGCTCGTCGCCAAGGAAGGCCTCTTCGCCACGTTGCGGCTTCCCTCGACCGAAATGCGCCGGGTCTCCATCGACTGCCGGGGCACCCTCGGCGTGGTGGGCAACGCAGAGGCGGAGCTCATCAAGGTCGGCAAGGCCGGCCGCAACCGCTGGAAGGGCAAGCGCCCCCAGACGCGCGGTGTCGCCATGAACCCCGTCGACCACCCGCTCGGTGGCGGCGAGGGCAAGTCGTCCGGGGGGCGGCACCCGGTCTCGCCGTGGGGCAAGCCCGAGGGCCGCACACGGGCCCGCAACAAGAAGTCCAATTCGATGATCGTGCGCCGGCGCCGGACCCGCGGCGCGCGGCGGTAGACGAGGGGTTGAGGAAACATGCCGCGTAGCCTGAAGAAGGGACCCTTCGTCGACGACCACCTGTTGAAGAAGGTCGACGTCTTGAACTCCAGTGGCGACAAGAAGGTCATCAAGACCTGGTCACGCCGTTCCACCATCATCCCGGACATGGTCGGCCACACCATCGCCGTCCACGACGGCCGGCGCCACGTCCCGGTCTATGTGACCGAGTCGATGGTCGGCCACAAGCTGGGCGAGTTCGCCCCGACGCGCACCTTCCGCTACCACGCCGGTCAGGAGCGGGGGGCCCGCCGATGACCGCCACCAAGACGAATGAGCGCCCCGGGACGCGGGCGGTCCACCGCCACTCGGGCATGTCGGCCTCCAAGGCGCGCCAGGTCCTCGACCTGATCCGCGGCGAGGACGTGCAGCGTGCCGCCGAGATCCTGAACGGTGTCGAGCGTGAGGCAGCCGAGGTCATCGGCAAGGTCCTCGCCTCCGCCGTGGCCAACGCCGCACACAACGACCATCAGAACCCCGAAGAGCTCTACGTGGCGGCTTGCTATGCCGACGAGGGTGCCACCATGAAGCGCTGGCGGCCCCGGGCCCGTGGCCGCGCCACCCGGATCCGCAAGCGGACCTGCCACATCACCATCATCGTGAGCCGGCTCCCGGCCGACAAGCTCGAGCTGCGCCGCAAGCGCATGGAGGCGGTCAGCGCCAACAGGTCCCGCCGCGTCGACGCCTCGCGCCGGCGGGCCGACCTGTCCGGTCGCCTCTCGCGCCGCCGGGCGGCCCAGGCCACGGCCGAGGCGGAGAGGGCTGCGGCCGAGGACGCCGAAGACGACGACATCGCCGATGCAGCCCAGGCCGAGTCGGTGGTGACCGAGACGGGGCCCGAGGTCACCGAGGCGGACACCGTCGACGGGGGCGTGGACGAGGACGACACCGTCGAGGACTCGGCGGTCGACGAAGCGCCGGCTGCGGTCGACGCGGACGAGAAGAGCGAGGACGAGTAGATGGGCCAGAAGGTCAACCCTTACGGCTTCCGGCTCGGGATCACGACGGACTGGAAGTCCCGTTGGTTCGAGGAGCGCAACTACCGCGAGTTCGTGGTGGAGGACTGGAAGATCCGGGACTACCTGATGCGGCAGCTCGAGGCGGCCGCCGTCAGCCGCATTGAGGTGGAGCGCACGCGCGACCGCCTGCGTGTCGACATCCACACGGCCCGGCCCGGCATCGTCATCGGCCGCCGCGGCGCCGAGGCCGATCGCCTGAAGAAGCACCTCGAGGAGATCACCGGGCTGCAGAACCGGATTCAGCTCAACATCCAGGAGATCAAGCAGCCCGAGCTCGACGCGGCGCTGATCGCCCAGGGCATCTGCGATCAGCTCGTGCGCCGGGTGGCGTTCCGCCGGGCCATGAAGCGCGCCATCCAGACCGTGCAGAAGGCCGGTGCCCAGGGCATCAAGGTGCAGTGTTCGGGTCGCCTGGGCGGGTCCGAAATGTCCCGCAAGGAGCAGTACCGCGAGGGCCGCGTCCCGCTGCACACGTTGCGGGCCGACATCGACTACGGCTTCCGCGAGGCCCGCACCACCTCGGGTCGGGTGGGCGTGAAGGTCTGGATCTACAAGGGCGACATCCTCCCGTACAAGGTCTCGATCGAGGACAAGATCACCCGTGAGGCCGCCATGGCCGTGGGCGAGACCTCGGGCCAGGGAGGCCCGCGCCGGCTCATCACCGCCGGCGGTGGCCGCCGCCGCGCCGAGGGGTTCCCGTCCGACGAAGAGGGCGCCACGGACGGCGCCGCTGCGGACGAGACCACCGAGGAGCGGGCCACCGACACGGCCACGGTGCCCGAGGCGAGCGCCGAGGCAGCCGCGCCGGCGACCGCCCCTCCCGACGTGGAAGCGGACGACGAGGCGGACACGCCACCGGCGGATCTGTTGCCCTCGCCGACGGAGCCCGACGACCTGGAGCGACAGCTGACCCAGGACGAGGAGATGGAGCGCCAGAACCGCCATCAGCACCACGAGGCCCCGCACTTCCGCAAGGAGTCGGACTGACATGTTGATGCCCAAGAAGGTCAAGCACCGCAAGACACAGCGCGGTCGGCTCTCGGGTCAGGCCAAGGGCGGCGCGTCGGTGGCGTTCGGCGACTTCGGGATCCAGGCGATGGAGCCCGGGTGGCTCACGGCACGCCAGATCGAGGCCGCCCGTATTGCCATGACGCGTCACGTCAAGCGTGGAGGAAAAGTCTGGATCCGGGTCTTCCCGGACAAGCCGGTCACCCAGAAGCCGGCCGAGACGCGCATGGGTTCGGGCAAGGGCAATCCCGAACTCTGGGTTGCGGTCGTGCACCCCGGCCGCGTGCTCTTCGAACTGGCCGGTGTGGACGAGGAGCTGGCGCGCGCCGCCATGGAGCGTGCCATTCAGAAGCTGCCGTTCAAGGCCCGTTTCGTGGTGCGTCCCGGGACCCACGGTCACGCCGAGGTGGCGATCTGATGCCGACCGCACACGACCTCGCCATGCTGGACGGCGACGAACTGTCGTCCCGTCTGGGCGAGTCGCGCCGCGAGCTGTTCAACCTGCGCTTCCAGCTCGCCACCGGCCAGCTGGACAACCCGGCGCGTATCAAGCAGGTCAAGCGCGAGGTGGCTCGCATGCTGACCGTGCTGCGGGCCCGGGAGATCCTCGAGGCCGAGGGCGCCTACGTGGCTCCCTCGGAGGCCGAACACGAGGCGGCGCGGGCGAAGCTCGCGGCCGAGGACGCCGAGCGCGAAGAGAAGGCAGCGGCGCGCCAGGCCGCGTCCGAGGCCGAGGCGGGCCTCGACGAGTTCCACGACCACGATCACGACCACTTGGACGACGACGAAGAGGATGAGGCCTGATGGCCGACGAGACCCCAGAGAACCAAGAAGCCATCGCGGCGGCCCACGATGCCGCCAAGGCCCTCGACGCGATCGAAGCCGAGGCAGCGACCGAGCTGCCGGCCCCTGACGCGCCCGCGGCGACCGCAGCTGCCGCACCCGCGGAGGACGGCCGGCCGAACCGCCGCAAGGTGCGCGAGGGCATCGTGGTGTCCGACGCCATGTCCGCCACCGTCGTCGTGGCCGTGGTCGAGCGCGTGCGCCACCCCAAGTACGGCAAGACCGTGCAGCGCACCAAGAAGCTCTACGTGCACGACGCCGAGGACAGCGCCAAGGTGGGGGACCGGGTCCGGGTGCAAGAGACCCGACCCCTCTCCAAGCTCAAGCGCTGGCGCCTCACCGAGGTCGTGGAGCGGGCCCGATGATTCAGCAGGAATCCCGGCTCCGCGTGGCGGACAATTCCGGCGCGCGCGAGGTGCTCTGCATCCGCGTGCTCGGCGGGTCCCGCCGGCGCTACGCCAGCATCGGCGATGTCTTCGTCGCCACGGTCAAGGACGCGATCCCCGGTGCCGCCGTCAAGCGGGGCGACGTGGTGAAGTGCGTCGTCGTGCGGACCAAGAAGGAGAAGCGGCGCCCGGACGGGAGCTACATCCGCTTCGACGAGAACGCAGCGGTTCTCATCAACGACCAGCAACAGCCACGCGGGACCCGCATTTTCGGGCCCGTCGGCCGCGAGCTGCGCGACAAGCGCTTCATGCGCATCGTGTCGCTCGCCCCGGAGGTGCTCTGACATGCGTATTCACAAGGGAGACCAGGTGATCGTCCTGTCCGGCAAGGACAAGGGCAAGAAGGCCGAAGTGGTGCGGGCCATCCCGGGCCGCGAACGGGTGATCCTGGAGGGCGTCAACGTGGCGAAACGCCACGCCAAGCCGACGCGCGCCACCCAGCAGGGTGGCGTCATCGACAAGTTCATGCCGGTGCACGTCTCGACGGTGGCCCTCGTCTGCAAGGGCTGCGACAAGCCGACGCGGGCGGGTTACCGCTTGGAGGGTGACGAGAAGGTCCGTTTCTGCAAGAAGTGCGGGTCGGCGCTGTGAGCGCCACGACGGCCGCGGTGCGGCCCCGGCTCAAGGAGCGCTACCTGGGCGAGGTACGGGACAGCCTGAAGGAAGGGCTGGGCCTGGGCAACGTCATGGAGGTGCCGCGGCTGGAGAAGATCGTCATCAACATGGGCGTCGGCCGCGCCACCCAGCAGGCCTCCCTCATCGAAGGCGCCCAGCGCGACCTCGAGACCATCACCGGGCAGAAGCCGGTCGTCACGAGGGCCAAGCAGTCCATCGCCGGTTTCAAGCTGCGTGAGGGCCAGGCGATCGGCGTCAAGGCAACCCTGCGGGGAGACCGGGCCTGGGAGTTCTTCGACCGCATGCTGAGCCTGGCCATTCCGCGTATCCGCGACTTCCGAGGGCTGTCCCCCCGGTCGTTCGACGGCCACGGCAACTACACCTTCGGGGTGACAGAGCAGCTGATCTTCCCCGAGATCGACTACGACAAGATCGACACGACCCGCGGCATGGACATCACCATCGTCACGACCGCGCGCACCAACGAGGAAGGGCGGGCGTTCCTGGCAGCGTTCGGCTTTCCGTTCCGACAGGAGACCCGGTAGCACCATGGCGAAGAAGGCTTTGATCGAGAAGCAGCAGCGCACCCCCAAGTTCAAGGTGCGGGGGTACACCCGGTGCCAGCGATGTGGACGGCCGAAGGCCGTGTACCGCAAGTTCGGGCTCTGCCGCATCTGCCTGCGCGTCATGGTGCACGCGGGCGAGGTGCCGGGCGTCACGAAGGCAAGCTGGTAGGCCGCCATGACGATGACCGACCCCATCGCGGACATGCTCACGCGAATCCGTAACGCCAATTCCGCCATGTTCGACACCGTGAAGATGCCCGGCTCCAAGCTGAAGGAGTCCCTGGCCAAGGTGCTCGAGCGCGAAGGATTCATTGCGGGCTACACCGTCGAGCCGAACACCGGAAAGCCCGGCTCCACGCTGGAGATCACTCTCAAGTACTCGGGCGATCGCACGCGCACCATCGCGGGGATCAAGCGGGTCTCGAAGCCGGGCCTGCGCATTTATGCCCGGGCCGACGGCATGCCCCGCGTGCTCGGCGGCATGGGCGTCGCCGTGGTCTCGACCAGCCAAGGCCTGCTGACCGACGCCGAGGCGCGGCGCAAGCACCTGGGTGGAGAGGTGCTGTGCCATGTCTGGTAGTGCCGTGCTCGCTCCGACCCGAGAGGAGGCCTGATGTCGCGCGTCGGACGCTCCCCCATAGCGGTCCCCTCGAACGTCACGGTGACGCTGAGCGGTGCCACCGTCAATGTCAAGGGCCCGCAAGGCTCTCTCGAGCGCGTACTGCCCGAGGGCATCACCGTCGCCCAGGAGGGCGACACGCTCGTGGTCAGCCGCCCCGACGACGAGCGTCGGCACCGCGCGCTGCACGGCCTGTCGCGCTCGCTCGTGGCCAACATGGTCTCGGGTGTCACCGAGGGATTCTCCAAGGAGCTCGAGATCGTCGGCGTGGGTTACCGCGCCACGGCCAAGGGACCCAATGCGCTGGAATTGGCGCTCGGGTTCTCGCACCCGGTGAACGTCGCCGCTCCCGATGGCATCACCTTCGAGGTACCGGTGCCGACACGGATCATCGTCAAGGGGATCGACAAGGAGAAGGTGGGCCAGGTGGCCGCCGACATCCGCAAGCTGCGCAAGCCCGAGCCCTACAAGGGCAAGGGCGTGCGCTACGCCGACGAACGAGTGCTGCGCAAAGCAGGAAAGGCCGCCAAGTAATGGCACGTACGAGCGATCGCACCCGACTGCGCCTGCGGCGTCACAGCCGTGTGCGCACCAAGGTCAGCGGCACGGCCGAATGCCCGCGCCTGGCCGTGCACCGGTCGAACCGGCACATCTCCGCCCAGCTGATCGACGATGCCGCGGGCCGTACGCTGGCATCCGCCTCGTCGGTGGAGGCCGATCTGCGTGCGTCATTGGGCAAGAACGGCGGCGGTAACGTGACGGGCGCGCAGTCGGTGGGGCGGCTGCTTGGTTCGAGGGCCAAGGCAGCCGGCATCACCAAGGTGGTCTTTGACCGTGGGGGCTTCGTGTACCACGGGCGTGTCGCCGTCCTGGCTGACGCGGCACGAGCCGAGGGACTGGAGTTCTAAGCATGGTCGACACACAGTACGAAGAGCGCACCATCAAGGTGAACCGCGTGGCCAAGGTCGTCAAGGGCGGCCGGCGCTTCTCCTTTGCCGCTCTCATGGTCGTCGGCGACGGCAACGGCAAGGTGGGCCTGGGCTACGGCAAGGCCAAGGAAGCCGGGCTGGCGGTGCAGAAGGGGATCGAAGAGGCGCGCAAGAACCTCTTCGAGGTGCCCCTGGCCGGCAGCACCATCGTCCACCCCGTGATCGGGGAGAGCGGCGCCGGCCGGGTCCTGCTCAAGCCGGCTGCACCCGGGACCGGTGTCATTGCGGGCGGCGCGGCGCGCCATATCCTCGAGATGGCCGGCATCCGCGACATCCTCGCCAAGTCGTTGGGTTCGTCCAACGGGATCAACGTGGCGCACGCCACCATCGCCGGGCTCAAGCAGTTGCGGCGTCCCGACGACGTCGCCGCCCTGCGCGGCAAGTCGGCCGACGAAGTCACGCCGGGCGGCGTCCTGCGGGCCTACCGCGAGCGCAAACGCGAGACCGATCTGTTCGCGGCGGAGGCGCGCTGAGGATGGCGGCGGCGACCAAGAAGGACGCGGGCGATGCGGTGCTGCTCGTCACGCAGACCCGCTCGGCCATCGGGACCAAGCCGAAGCACCGCGGCACGCTGCGGGCCCTGGGCCTGCGCGGCATCGGACAGTCGAACGAACTGCCGGACCGCCCCGAAATCAGGGGCATGCTGGCTCGGGTGCCCCACCTGATCAGCGTTGAGGAGGTCTCCAAGTGAAGTTGCACGATCTGGCGCCCCCCAAGGGCGCGACGACGGCCAAGCGCCGGGTCGGCCGCGGCACCGGAGGCAAGGGCCACAAGACGGCCGGCCGCGGGACCAAGGGCCAGAAGGCCCGTAACACCATGCCGGCCGGCTTCGAGGGTGGCCAGTTGCCGCTCATGCAGCGCATCCCCAAGCTGAAGGGGTTCACGAACCCCTTCCGCGTCGAGTACACACCGGTGAACCTGGCCGCGCTCGATGCGCTGGATGCCGACGAGATCACGGTGCAGACGCTGATCGACGCCGGGTTGGCGCGGCCGAAGGCCCTGGTCAAGGTCCTCGGACAGGGTTCACTGCACCGTCCGGTCCGGGTCTCGGCCCATGCCTTTTCCAAGGCGGCGGAGGCGGCGATCACCGCCGCCGGCGGTAGCGTCGAGCGTGTGGCCTTGCCCTTCGCACAGGGGCGCCCGCCCGCGTCGGGCAACGCGCTGATGAACCGCTAGTGACCACCGCTCCGGGACCCCACTGAGAGGAAGGGCCATGCTCTCCCGGCTCGCCAACATCTTCAGGGTCCCTGACCTTCGCAACAAGGTCGTCTTCACACTGGCCGTCATCGCCCTGTACCAGATCGGGGCGAACCTGCCCGTGCCCGGCGTCAACTGGTCGAAGCTGCAGAGCCTCGAGAGCTCGGCCTCGGCGTCGGGCGTGCTCGGCTTCCTGAATCTCTTCAGCGGGGGCGCCCTGGTGCGCCTGGCCGTCTTCGGCCTGGGCGTCATGCCCTACATCACGAGCTCCATCATCATTCAGCTGCTCTCGACCGTCATTCCCAAGCTGGAGGAATGGCGGGACCAGGGTGCCGTCGGCCAGAAGAAGATCACCCAGACCACCCGCTACCTCACGGTGGCCCTGGCGGTCATGCAGTCCTCGGGCCTCGTCTACGCCTTCCACGGCCACGACTCGGCCCTCCTCGGCACGAGCATCGACCTGATCCCGAGCTTCAACTGGCCGCTGGCGCTGTTCATGGTGCTGATCCTCACGGCCGGCACGGCCTTCGTCATGTGGCTGGCCGAGCTCATCACCCAGCGCGGGATCGGCCAGGGCATGTCGATCCTGATCTTCGCCAACGTGGTGGCCGCCATCCCCACCGGGTTCAAGGCGATCTACGAGGAGGGCGGGATCAGCAAGTTCACGATCATCATCGTGGTATCGCTGATCCTGCTGGTCTTCATCGTCTTCATGGACCAGGGGCAGCGCCGCATCCCGGTGACGTTCGCCCGACGGGTGGTGGGCCGCCGCATGTACGGGGGCAGCTCGACCTACATCCCACTCAAGGTGAACCAATCCGGTGTGATCCCGATCATCTTCGCCAGCTCGGTGCTCTACATCCCGGTCCTGCTCTCGAACGTCGTCCCCTGGGCCTGGTTCCAGAACTTCGTGCGCAACAGCCTGACCCCGACGAGCTTCTTCTACATCCTGGCGTACTTCCTGCTGATCGTGATGTTCACCTTCTTCTACGTCTACGTCGCTTTCGACCCGCACCAGCAGGCGGACCTCATCCGCAAACAGGGTGGCTTCGTCCCCGGCATCCGACCCGGGCCGCCCACCGAGCGCTACTTCGCCCACATCCTGAGCCGCATCACCGTGGTCGGTGCGCTATTCCTCGGGTCGGTCGCCGTCGTGCCGTCGTTGCTCATGGCACTGTGGCATCTCAACAAGTTCCCGTTCTACGGGACCACGCTGCTGATCTCGGTCGGTGTCGCACTCGAGACCATGCGCCAGATCGACAGCCAGCTGATGATGCGCAACTACGAGGGCTTCCTCAAGTAGGCGCCGGTGATTCCCGGGGTCAGGCTCGTGGTCCTCGGCAAGCAGGGGGCCGGCAAGGGGACGCAGTGCGTGCGTCTCTCGCATCACTACGTGGTGCCGCACGTCTCCACCGGCGACATGCTGCGCAGCGAGGTCAAGTCGCGCTCGCCGCTCGGGCGGCGCGCGCACTCGCTCATGGAGCAGGGCGAGCTCATCCCCGACGAAATGGTGATGGAGATGGTCGGCGGCCGCCTCTCCGAGCGCGACACGATGGGGCGCGGCTTCGTCCTCGACGGCTGCCCCCGGACCACGTCGCAGGCGGAATCGCTGGAGGAGCTCGTGCAGCCCTTCGGCCTCGACGTGGTGATCGACCTGCAGGTCTCGACCAGCCTGGTCATGAAGCGTCTGGCCTCGCGCCGGGTGTGCGTGGATTGCGGCGCCAACTACTCGACGGCGGCTCCGCCGCTGGTCAACTGGACCTGCGACGTCTGCGGGGGCGAGGTGGTCCAGCGGGAGGACGACACCGAGGAGGCCATTGAGCGCCGGCTCAATCTCTACGAAGTGGAGACGGCACCGCTGCTCGACTGGTACAAGCAGCGCGACCTCCTGGTCGAGATCAACGGCACGGGCTCGCCCGATGCTGTGACCCGTAGGGTGGTCGGGGCGATCGACACCCTGCGCCGGAAGATGAAGGGAGGCACTGCCCGGTGAGGCGGAACGACGAAGAACTGGCCAAGATGCGCCGGGCCGGCAAGGTGGTGGCCGAAATGCACGAAGCGACCCGCGCCGCCGCCAAGCCGGGCGTCACCACACTCGAACTCGACGCCGTGGCCCGGGACGTCCTGGAGCGCCGGGGCGCCACCTCGAATTTCCTCGGCTACCACGGCTTCCCCGCCGTGATCTGCACCTCGCCCAACTCCATGATCGTGCACGGCATCCCGGGCGGCTACGTGCTGGAGGAGGGCGACATCCTCTCCATCGACTGTGGCGCCATCATCGAGGGCTACCACGGCGACGCCGCCTTCACCATGGGCATCGGCACCATCTCCAAGGAGGCCCAGAAGCTCCTGGAGGTCACCGAGCGCAGCCTGTGGGCCGGCATCGAGCAGATGACGAGGGGAAACGCCCTCAACGAGATCGGTCGGGCGGTCCAGGACGTGGCCGAGGCGGCCGGGTTCAGCGTCGTCCGCGAGTACGTGGGCCACGCCATCGGCACCGCCATGCACGAGCAGCCCCAAGTGCCCAATTACTGGCCCGGCACCAAGGGACCCACGCTCAAGACCGGCAACGTGTTCGCCGTGGAGCCCATGGTCAACGTGGGATCGCCCGAGACCCGGACCCTCGACGACCAATGGAGCGTGGTGACCGCTGACGGGAGCCTGTCGGCCCATTTCGAGCACACGATCGCCGTGACCGCCGACGGACCGGAGGTCTTCACCCTCGCCTGAGGTACCGGATCCGGCATCGGGCCAGGGCTTTTCCGAACTCCGGCTGGAAATCTCCCCAGGATGCGGTAGACTTTTTCGCTGGCTCTGGGGCCCGGTCTGTTCCCGCGGGGGCGGATTGCCCGACGGCCACACCCGATTTCACCCGTTCCGGCCCCGCGCCACCGGTGCGGTCGGGTGGAACACACGAGAACGACGATCAGGAGCGAGTCACCTGCCCAAGCCCAAGGAAGACGCCATCGTGCTCGAAGGCACGGTGGTCGAGCCGCTGCCCAATGCCATGTTCCGCGTCGAGTTGGAGAACGGACACAAGGTGTTGGCGCACAGCTCGGGGAAGATGCGCATGCACCGCATCCGCATCCTGCCCGGGGACAAGGTGCAGGTCGAGATCACTCCTTACGACCTCAACCGGGGTCGCATCACCTATCGGTACAAGTAAGCAAGGACGGCGATTCAAGTGAAGGTTCGGCCAAGCGTGAAGCCGATCTGTGAGAAGTGCAAGGTCATCCGGCGCCGCGGCGTTGTGCGGGTGATCTGTGACAACCCGCGCCACAAGCAGCGTCAGGGCTAGGAGAGGAAAGACAGATGGCCCGAATTTCCGGAGTGGACATCCCACGCGAGAAGCGGCTCGAGATCTCGTTGACCTATATCTACGGCATCGGCCCGACCCTGTCGACGCAGATCTGCCAGGCGTCCGACGTGAACCCCTCCACCAGGGTGCGCGACCTGACCGACGAAGAGGTTGCCCGCCTGCGCACCTACATCGACGCCAACTTCCGTGTCGAAGGTGACCTGCGCCGGGACGTCTCCCAGGACATCAAGCGGAAGATGGAGATCAACTGCTACCAGGGCGTGCGGCACCGCAAGGGCCTGCCGGTCCACGGCCAGCGCACGCACACGAACGCCCGCACCCGCAAGGGCCCCAAGAAGACGGTGGCCGGGAAGAAGAAGGTGAAGAAGTAGTGGCCAAGCCAGCGAAGCCAGGCGCCCGCCGCCCCCGCCGCAAGGAGCGCAAGAACGTCGCCTACGGCGTGGCGCATATCAAGAGCTCCTTCAACAACACCATCGTCTCCATCGCCGACCCCGAGGGCAACATCCTCGCCTGGGCCTCGGCCGGCAACGTCGGCTTCAAGGGCTCCCGCAAGTCGACGCCCTTCGCGGCCCAGCTCGCCGCCGAGGCCTGTGCCAAGCGGGCCATGGAGCACGGTGTGCGCAAGGTCGATGTCCTCGTCCGCGGTCCCGGCTCCGGCCGCGAGACCGCCATCCGCTCGCTGGCTGCCGTCGGCATCGAAGTGGTCGGCATCAAGGACGTCACCCCGATTCCGCACAACGGTTGCCGCCCCAAGAAGCGGCGCCGGGTCTAGGTCGAAGAGGAAGAGGAACCACACGTCATGGCTCGATACACCGGTCCCGTCTGCCGCCTCTGCCGGCGCGAGCGGACCAAGCTGTTCTTGAAGGGCGAACGCTGCTATTCGCTGAAGTGCCCCGTCTCCGAGGCCGTGACCGACCGTCACAGCCGCGCCTATCCGCCCGGCGAGCACGGCCGCGACCGCATGCGGCAGGGTTCGGAGTACCTGGCGCAGCTGCGCGAGAAGCAGAAGGCGCGCCGCATTTACGGCATTCTGGAGAAGCAGTTCCGCAACATGTACGAGGAGGCCACCCGCCAGGGCGGCATCACCGGTGAGAACCTGCTCCGCAACCTCGAGTTGCGCCTCGACAACGTCGTCTTCCGAGCCGGCTGGGGGGCGAGCCGGCGCCAGGCGCGCCAGTTCGTCCGCCACGGCCATGTGAGCGTGAACGGCAAGCGCGTCACCATCCCGAGCTATCGGGTGCGCAAGGGCGACACCGTGGTGCTGCGCGAAGCCACCCGTGGCAACTTCCTGGTGCGCCGCAACATGGACACCCTGGAGCGCCAGACGCCCGCGTGGCTCGAGACCGGCGACGCCGGATTCTCCGTGTCCGTCCTCAACCCGCCACTGCGCGAGCACATCGACGAGCCCATTCAGGAGCAGTTGATCGTCGAGCTGTACTCGAAGTAGCCCCGTCCCCTGCAACAGGAGTACCCACCATGCTGATCATCCAACGGCCGACCGTCGAGACCATCGACGAGGAGCAGAACAACCGGCAGCGATTCGCCATCGGCCCGCTCGACCCGGGCTTCGGCACCACGCTCGGTAACTCGCTGCGGCGCACGCTGCTCTCCTCCATCCCCGGCGGCGCCGTGACCCAGCTCCGCTTCGACGAGGCGCTGCACGAATTCACCACCCTGCCCGGCGTGAAGGAGGATGTCACCGACATCATCTTGAACCTCAAGGACCTGCTCGTCCGGGTGCAGTCCGACGAACCTGCCACCCTCCGCCTCGACGTGCGCGGCCCCGCCGATGCCACGGCGGCCGACCTGCAGCTGACGTCCGACGTCGAGATCCTCAACCCCGATCTCCACATCGCCTCGGTCAACGCCAAGGGCCGCCTCGCCGTCGACGTGACGGTGGAGCGCGGGCGTGGCTACGCCTCGGCGGACAAGAACAAGCGGTCCTCGACGATCGGGGTCATCCCGATCGACTCGATCTTCTCGCCGGTGCACCGTGTCACCTTCGACATTGAGCCTGTCCGCGTGGAGCAGTCGACCAACTACGACCGCCTGGTGCTCGACATCGAGACCGACGGGACCATCTCGCCCCGCGAGGCGCTGGCGTCGGCCGGCGACACGCTGCGCAACCTGGTCTCCCTGGTGGCCGACCTCGAAGAGGCCCCGCAGGGCCTGGAGCTCGGCGACACGGGGACCACCACGAGCGGCTCGCCCGACCTCGACCTGCGTATCGAAGAGCTCGACCTCTCCGAGCGTCCCCGCAACTGCCTGAAGCGGGCGCAGATCAACACGATCGGCGAGCTCGTCGAGCGCACCATGGAGGATCTCCTGGCCATCACCAACTTCGGGCAGAAGTCCGCCGACGAGGTCGTGCAGCGCCTGGACGAGCGCGGACTGTCGCTGCGCACGAGGGACTGACGTCATGCAGGCAACCCCCAAGCGCGGCCGTCGGTTCGGCGGCTCGTCTGCGCACCAGAAGGCGATGATGGGCAACCTCGTCGCATCGCTCATCGCGGCGGAGTCGATCGTGACGACCGAGGCCAAGGCCAAAGCGCTGCGTCCCGTCGCCGAGAAGTGTGTGACGGCGGCCCGCAAGGGCGGGGTGGCCAACCACCGCAACGTGGTGGCGCTCATCCGCGACAAGGACATGACGCACAAGCTCTTCGAGGAGATCGGCCCGCGGTACTCGGACCGCCCCGGTGGCTACACCCGCATCCTCAAGCTGGGCCCGCGCCCCGGAGACAACGCGCCCATGGCGCAGGATCGAGTTCGTCTAAGGGTGGAGCAACCGGCCGGCGCTGCCCTGCAGCGCTGGAGGCTGCTGATCGCGTACGACGGTGCAGCCTTCCGGGGCTTTGCCGTCCAACCTCAGGTCCCGACGGTCGCCGGCGCGCTGCGCCAGGCGATCGAGCGGACGGCCCGCCTGAACGAGGCCCCGGCCATCACGTGTGCCGGCCGCACCGATGCCGGTGTGCACGCCCGCGGCCAGGTGGTCCACGTCGACCTGCCGGCCATCCCCTACGACGGGGTCCAGCTGGCCCGTGCCCTCAACCGCCAGCTGGCGCCGGAGGTGGTGGTGCGCCACGCCGAGGTCGTCGACCCCACGTTCGACGCCCGCCGCTCGGCCACAGGGCGGACATACCGCTATCTCGTCTGGAACGCACCCGCGCCCGATCCACTCCTGGCTTCGTTGTCGTGGCACGTGCGCGACGAGCTCGACCTACGCTCCATGTGGACGGCTTCGGACGTGTTGCTCGGCACGCACGACTTCCGCTCCTTCTGCCGCCGGCCGGTGGGATCCGACGCCGCCCAGCCGCTCGTGCGCCGGGTCACCACGGCGCGCTGGACGGTCGACGAGGGCCCCGAGGCCCTCGACGCCGACGGCGGCGAGGGGGAGGCCCGCCTGCTGCGCTTCGAGATCTCGGCCGTCTCCTTCTGTCACCAGATGGTCCGTTCCCTCGTGGGCAGCCTGGTCGAGGTGGGCCGGGGAAGGGAGAACGCAGCCGGTCTCATGGACCGGCTGCGGGCGGCCTCCCGCCACCAGATGCCCGACCCGGCCCCGGCGCACGGACTTTGCCTGGTGTCGGTGGCCTACGGGGGCCACGCCGAGGTCCCGTCCGCCTGAACCCGGCCCGGCGATCCGCCCCGGCGGCTTGCCCCCTCCTGCCTGGGGCCCTATCCTGGTACGTCGGCTCTCGGGACCCCCGGGAGCATTGAGCCCGCCCGGGGACCTCGGTCCGGAGGCTGGCTCGCTCACCACGCGGAAGCGAAAGATCGGTCTTGTGCGCACATTTTCACCGAAGGTCACCGACATCCAGCGGAGCTGGTTCGTCGTCGACGCCGACGGCCTCGTCCTCGGGCGCCTGGCCTCGTCGGTGGCGGCCATCCTGCGCGGCAAGCACCGCCCCTATTTCGCCCCCCACGTCGACACCGGCGACCACGTGATCGTGGTGAACGCCGACAAGGTGATCCTCACGTCGAACAAGGCAGACGCCAAGCTGGCCTACAGCCACAGCGGGTACCCGGGCGGCCTGCGCTCGACCTCGTACGCCGAACTACTCGAGGAGAAGCCGGCCGAGCTCATCCGCCGCTCGGTCCGCGGCATGCTCCCGAAGAACACGCTGGGACGGCAGATGCTGAGCAAGCTGCAGGTCTACGCCGGCCCCGACCACCCGCACGCGGCCCAGAAGCCCGAGCCGCTCGAACTCCCACAGGCCCGCCGCGCCGGCTGAGCCGACGCACCAGGAAGGACACATCCCCGTCATGCCCGCACCACTGAGTCAGACGACCGGTCGCCGCAAGCAAGCGGTAGCGCGCGTCCGTTTCCGCCCCGGCCAGGGCGCCATCACGGTGAACAAGCTCCCGATTGAGCGCTACTTCACGTCCGCCACCCACCGCATGCTGGTGACGGAGCCGCTGCGGATCACCAACACGGCCGAGGCGTACGACATCGACGCCACGATCGATGGCGGAGGGATCTCCGGTCAGGCTGGCGCCATGCGGCTCGGCATCGCGCGCAGCCTGTGCGAGGTCGACCCCGAGCTGCGGGGTGCTCTCAAGCGCTCCGGCCTTCTCACCCGCGACGCCCGCGAGAAGGAGTCGAAGAAGTACGGCCTCAAGAAGGCCCGCAAGGCGCCGCAGTACTCCAAGCGGTAGCAAGCAGGACTGCAATGGCGCCGGCCCGCTTCGGCACCGATGGTGTGCGCGGGGTTGCGAACGAGGACCTGACGCCCGAGCTGGCGCTCGCCCTCGGACGTGCCGCCGCCCGCGTGCTCGACGCCCCGACCTTCGTCGTCGGCCGCGACACGCGCCGGTCGGGCCCGCTGCTCCAGGCCGCGTTCTCGGCCGGGCTGGCCGCCGAGGGCGCTGACGTCGTGGATCTCGGCGTACTGCCCACGCCCGGCGTCGCCGCGGTTGCCGAGGTGCGCGGCGTACCCGGCGCCGTGATCTCCGCCTCGCACAATCCTTTCGGCGACAACGGCATCAAGCTCTTCAGCCTCCTCGGGACCAAACTGCCGGTCGAGGTCGAGGGGGCGATCGAGCGCGAGCTCGAGGCGCTGGTCGCCGACCCCGACCGACCTCCCCGCCGGCCCACCGGCAACGACGTGGGGCGGATCAGCGCCGAACCCGATGCCGTGGAGCTCTACCGGGCACAGCTGGCAAGGACGCTCGGAGGGCGGAGCCTCAGGGGGCTCCGCCTGGTGGTGGACTGCGCCAACGGCGCCGCCAGCGCCATCGCGCCAGCGCGTGTTCGCCGACCTGGGGGCGCAGGTCACCGCGCTGTCCGACGCTCCGGACGGAGCGAACATCAACGAAAAGTGCGGCTCGACCGAACCGGGCGAGCTGGCGCGCGAGGTCGTGGCGCAGGGTGCCGATCTCGGCCTGGCCTTCGACGGCGATGCCGACCGCGTCATCGCGGTCGGCCACGACGGGTCGGTCGTCGATGGCGACGTGCTGCTCGCACTCTTCGCCCTCGACCTGGCGGAGCGGGGCGAGCTGGCCGGCAATACCGTGGCGGTGACGGTCATGACCAACCTCGGCTTCCGGCTGGCGATGGAGGCCCACGGCATCGGGGTGCGCGAGACCGACGTGGGGGACCGCCAGGTCCTGGCCGCCCTCGACGCCGACGGCCTGAGCCTCGGCGGCGAACAATCGGGGCACATCATCTTCCGCGCCCGTTCGACCACCGGGGACGGCATCCTGACGGGCCTCGCGCTGGCCGACCTCGTCCTGCGCGCCGGCCGCTCGCTGGTGGAGCTCTCGGCCGGGCTGGTGGAGCGAGTGCCACAGCGCCTCGTCAACGTGCCCATTCCCCAACCCGAGCGCCTGTTCGCCAGCACCGAGGTCTGGGATGCGGTGGCCAAGGCGGAGGCCGAGCTCGGACACGGCGGCCGGGTGCTCCTGCGACCGAGTGGGACCGAGCCGCTGGTGCGGGTGATGGTCGAGGCCCGGGTCGAAGCCCAGGCCCACGCGGTCGCGGCCCAGCTCGCCGGCGTTGTCGAAGCCGCTCTGGGGCAGATCGAGCCGCAAGCCCCCAGGTAGCCTGGGGCAACTATGTGCGGCATCATCGGCGTCACCGGCGAGCCTGACGCCATCCCCCTCCTCCTCGGTGCCCTGCACCAGCTCGAATACCGGGGCTACGACTCGGCCGGAGTGGCGATGGTGGTCGACGCCAGCACCGGGGAGGCGGGGCCGGGGAAGGCCGGTGCCGGGGCTTCCCTCTGGCGGGCCCGGGCCGCCGGCGGCACGAACTCGGTGTCCAAGCTCGGAGACCTGACGGCCCGGGCCCCGACCGGGCATGCCGCCATCGGCCACACCCGCTGGGCCACCCACGGCGGCCCCACACCGGAGAACGCCCACCCGCACACCGACTGCACCGGGCGGCTGGCGCTCATCCACAACGGCATCATCGAGAACCACGCCGAGCTGCGGGCCGAGCTCGTCGCCGCCGGGCACACGCTGACCTCCGCGACGGACACCGAGGTGATGGCCCACCTCATTGAGCAGGAGATGGCAGGTGGCGTTTCGCTGGCCGAGGCCACGCGCGCCACGCTGCGCCGGTTGCGGGGTGCCTATTCCATCGCCGTGATCTCAGCCGACGAGCCCGACACCATTGTGGCGGCCCGCTGCAAGACCCCGCTCGTCCTCGGCCTGCAGGGCGGGGTGGCGTATCTGGCGTCGGACATCCCCGCGCTGATCGGGCACACGCGCGAGGTGTACACGCTGGCCGACGATGAGCTGGCCGTTCTGACGCCGGGTGCGTTGAGTGTGACAACGCTCGACAACGCGCCGGTTGAGCCGGAGCGCCTGACCATCAGTTGGGACCTCGAGGCCGCGCAGAAGGGTGGCTACGAGGACTACATGTCCAAGGAGATCAACGAGCAGCCCCAAGCGGTGGCCGACACGCTGCTCGACCGGCGTGGACCGAACGGCGAGCTGATGCTCGACGCCATGCGGCTCAGCGCCGACGACCTCCGCGGCATCGACAAGGTGTTCATTGTTGCCTGCGGCTCCAGCTACCACGCGGCCCTCGTGGCCAAGTACGCCATTGAGCACTGGGTCAAGCTGCCGACCGAGGTCGACATCGCCAGCGAGTTCCGCTACCGCGATCCGGTGCTCAATGATCGCACGCTGTGCGTCGGCGTGTCCCAGTCGGGGGAGACGCTCGATACGTCCGAGGCGATGCGCGAGGCGGCGCGGCTCGGCGCCAAGGTGCTCGTCGTCTCCAACGTCGTCGACTCGTCGATGGCGCGGGCGGCGGACGGGGTGCTCTACACGCGGGCCGGCCCCGAAATCGGCGTGGCCTCCACCAAGTGCCACCTGGCCCAGATTGTGGCGCTCGAGGTGCTCGGGCTGTACCTGGCCCAGATCCTCGGCACCCGCCCGGCCTCGGAGATCAACGAGATCCTCAACACCATGGATGCGCTGCCGGGTCTGGTCACCGAGGTGCTGGCGCGCGTCAGTGACGTCGACGACGTGGCGGCCAAGCTGACCGATGCCCGTGACTTCTTCTTTCTCGGTCGCCACGTCGGGTTCCCGGTGGCCCTGGAGGGCGCGCTCAAGTTGAAGGAACTGGCCTACCTGCGCGCCGAGGGTTATCCGGCGGGCGAGCTCAAGCACGGGCCGATCGCGCTGATTGAGCCCGGCACCGTCGTCATCGGGATCGCGACGCGCAACCCGCTCTGGGAGAAGATGCTGTCCAACATCGCCGAGGTGCGCAGCCGTGGCGCCACGGTGGTGCTGCTCGCCGACGACGGCGACGAGGAGTCGGCCGCCGCGGCGGACCACGTGTTGTGGGTCCCGCCGACCCCGCCCCTGCTCTCGCCGGTGGTCGGTGTCGTGCCGCTCCAACAGCTCGCCTACCGACTGGCCCGCCTGCACGGCCACGACCCCGACCGCCCCCGCAACCTGGCCAAGACGGTGACCGTCGAGTGACTCGTGGTGCGGCCGGTGCGGCCGGCGTCGCCGGGGCCATCGTCGGCGTCGGCGTCGACGCGGTGGATGTGGCGCGATTCCGCAGGGTGCTCGACCGTCGCCCGCGCTTCGCCGCGCGGTGCTTCACCGAGTCCGAGCGTTCGGACGTGCGCGCGTCGGCCGACGTGGCCCAGAGCCTGGCGGCGCGTTTCGCCGCCAAGGAGGCCGTCATGAAGGCGCTCGGCACCGGCATCGGCGGTTTCCCGCTGACCGACGTCGAGGTCTGTCGCACCATCGGGAAGGGCGCCACCCGCAACGCGCCCTCCCTCAGGCTGCACGGCTCGGCCGCCGAGCTGGCCGGCGCCCGGGGCGCGGGCACGTTCCACCTCTCCCTCACGCATACCGACGGCGTGGCCATCGCCTTTGTCGTCGCGGAGCAGGCCCCGTGCGCGCCGTCCTGACCCGCGAGGACATGCGGGCGGCCGACGCCGCCGCGCTCGAAACCGTGTCACACGAGACCCTGGTGGCGCGCGCCGGCACCGCGACCGGACAGGCTGCACTGCGCCTGCTCGGAGGCGCCTACGGCCGCCGTGTCGTCGTTGTGGTCGGAAAGGGCAGCAACGGTGCCGACGGCAGGGTGGCAGCGGGCTTCTTGACCCGGCGCGGCGTACGGGTACGCGTCCTGGAGGCCGACGAGGCCATCGCCGGCGGCGGGGCTCTCCTCCCGCCCTGCGATCTCGTCATCGACGGTGCTTACGGGACGGGATTTCGCGGCAGCTACGACGCCCCGCGGCCGCCGGCCGGTGCGCCCGTCCTCGCCATCGACATCCCTTCGGGCGTCGACGCCGACACGGGGGAGGCGCCGGGCGATGCCGTCCGGGCCGATCACACCGTGACGTTCGCCTCCTTGAAGCCGGGCCTGCTCCAAGGCGACGGTGCCGTGTGCAGCGGCCGGGTGGAGGTGGCCGACATCGGGATTGGGTTCCCCCCGCCGCAGGCGATGCTCGTGGAGGACGCCGACGTCGCGCTCGGTGCCGGCGCGCCCACGTCAGGTCAACAAGTGGACCACTGCGGTGGGTGTGGCCGCCGGTTCGGCGGGCATGGAGGGTGCCGCCATCTTGTGCACCCGCGGTGCGATGGCGGCCGGCGCCGGCATGATCAGGCTGGGCTCGCCCGGAGACCCCGCAGCGGCTTGGCCGACCGAGGCCGTCCGCATGCACCTGCCGGCGCGCCACTGGGCCGACGCGTTCGTCACGGCGACGGCCAAGTGCAAGGCCGTGGTGATCGGCCCGGGGCTGAGCACCGATAGCGCCGCGGCCGACGCCATCAGGTCCGTGATCGCCGCGGTGCCGGTGCCACTCGTGATCGATGCCGACGCCCTCAGCGCGCTCGGGAGCGCCGCCGACGCCCGCACGCTGCTCGGCCGGCGGAGTGGACCGAGCATCCTCACGCCACACGACGGAGAGTACGCACGCATCAACGGCGCTCCCCCCGGCGACGATCGCCTGGCGGCGGCACGGACGCTGGCCCGGGCCACCGGCGCTGTCGTCCTCCTGAAGGGCCCCCTCACCGCGGTGGCGTCGCCCGACGCCACGACGCCCGACGTCATGCTCGCCGCCGCCGGCGGGCCCGCACTGGCCACGGCCGGAAGTGGCGACGTCCTCTCCGGCGTGATCGGTGCCTTCTGCGCGCGCGGTCTCCCACCGCTCGAGGCGGCGGCGGTGGCCGCCCATGTGCATGGACGAGCGGCGTCGCGCGGCCCGTCGCAAGGTCTCGTTGCCGGCGACCTGCCCGGCTTGTTGGCGGCGCTGCTCTCGGAACTGGACCCGGCCGGAATGTCGGGGCGGGGACCGCGCCCGAGCGACGGACGATGACGGGCGCGGGTCATGGTCGTGCGTGAGTTCCGTGAGTGAGGGGGCGCCCGTGCGGCTCGTGCCCCCGGCGCCCGACGACGAGGACGCTGCCGTGACCATGGCCCAAGGGCGCTCGCGGCCGACCTGGGCCGAGATCGACCTGGACGCGCTCAGTCACAACGCCTCGGTGTTGGCGCGCCTGGTTGCGCCGGCCGAGCTCTGCGCGGTGGTCAAAGCGCACGGCTACGGCCACGGGGGGCCGGCGGTGGCCCGGGCCGCGCTGGCGGGTGGTGCGGGCCGGCTTGCGGTCGCGCTGGTCGATGAGGGCGTGGAACTGCGCGCCCATGGCATCACGGCGCCGATCCTGTTGCTCAGTGAGTGCGATCCCGCGGCAGCGTCGACCGCGCTCTCCTATGGGTTGACGCCCACCCTGTACTCGAGCGAAGGCATCCACGCCTTCAGCGCGGCGGCGCGCGGAGCGCGCGCTCGTGTTCCCGTCCATGTGAAGGTGGACACCGGGATGCACCGGGTGGGAACGACCCCCGAGGACCTGCGTGATGTCGCTGCGGCCGTGCTCGCCGAGCCCGGCCTGCAACTCGAAGGGATCTGGACTCACCTGCCTGTGGCCGACGGTGAACGCGACGAGGACATCGCGTTCACCGAGGGGCAGCTCGACCTGTTCGATCGCCTGGTGACCGACCTGGCGGCGGCCGGCATTTCGGTGCCCCTGCTCCACGCGGCCAACACGGCCGGGGCAATCGCCTTTCCCCGCTCGCGCCACGCCGCGGTCCGTTGCGGTATCGGCCTCTACGGCTACCTTCCCGGGCGCCGCGTGCGAGCCGCCTTCGACCAGCAGGTGCGCGGTGAGCAGCTCCGTCCCGTCATGGCGCTCAAAGCCCGGGTCGTCGCCGTGCGCACCCTCGATGCCGGTGAACGCCCCTCCTATGGGCGGCTCCGACCCCTGCCGGCGCGCTCGCGCGTCGCCACCATCCCCATCGGGTACGCCGACGGCCTGCCGCGGTCACTCTTCGACGGCGGCTACGAGGTCCTGATCGGCGGGGTCCGCCGGCCCCTGGCCGGCATGGTGACGATGGACCAGATCGTGGTCGACTGCGGGGACGACGAATCAGTGGGCCCCGGTGACGAGGTGGTGCTTCTCGGCGCGCAGGGGAACGAGGTCATCACCGCGGACGACTGGGCCGCCATGGTGGGGACGATCAGCTACGAGGTGGTGTGCGGGATCGGACCGCGCATGCCGCGCATTGTGGTCAACCGTCCGGACGCACCCGGTGGCTGACGGTGGGGCCGGCGCGCTCGAGCAGCTGCGCGCCGTGGCGTCGACGTGCACGCGTTGCCCACTGGCCAAGGGTCGCACCCAGGTCGTCTTCGGCGTGGGCTCCTCCACGGCCGACCTGTTGTTCGTGGGCGAGGGACCGGGTCGAGAGGAGGACCTGGCGGGCGAACCCTTTGTCGGCCGCTCGGGCAAGTTGCTCGACCGGCTCATGTGGGAGGAGATCGGTCTGACCCGGGCCGAGTGCTATATCGCCAACGTCGTGAAGTGTCGGCCGCCGCAGAACCGCGACCCCGCACCGAAAGAGATCGAGGCGTGCCGGCCGTATCTGGCCGAGCAGATCATCCTGATCGACCCCGTCGTCATCGTCACGCTGGGAAACTTCGCCACCAAGCTCCTGCTGGAGACCACCAGGGGCATCCGTGAGCTGCGGGGCCAGGTGTTCGAACGGGAGCGGGCCAGCCTCGTCCCGACCTATCACCCCGCCTACGTGCTGCGCGCCGGGGGCGAAGCCATGGCCGAGATGCGGGCGGACTTCATCAGGGCGAAGCGATTGATCGCGGCGGGTCGCCGGTGACCTGGCCCGTCGAGTGGACGAGCGAGTCGGCCGCCGGCACCCGCGAACTGGCGGCGCGACTCACCGCCTTGTGCCGCCCCGGCGACGTCGTCCTGCTGGTGGGCGACCTCGGCGCCGGCAAGACCGTCTTCGCCCAGGGCTTCGCCACCGCGCTCGGGGTGCCGGGCCCGGTGACGAGCCCCACCTTCGCCCTGGTGCGCCAGTACGACTGCGGGGACGACAGCCCGGTCGGGTTGCTCATCCACGCGGACGTCTACCGCACGGGCTCGGTGGACGAGGTGGTCGACCTCGCCCTTGCCGAGCTGGTCGAGGAGGATGCGGTCGCGCTCGTGGAGTGGGGCGAGCTGGCCGCCCCCGCGCTCGGCGATAGTGCGCTCGAGGTCTCGCTCGTCGCACCCGATCCCGTGGGATCTCCCGAGCGCAGGGTGCTGACGCTCGTCGGTCGCGGGCGCTGGGCCGATCGGTCCGAGGACGTGCAGGCGGCGCTGCCCGATCGGGCGGGACGAGGGGCGCCGTGAACGGTCAGGATCCGGCATCGACCACCACACCGACGCCCGCCCTGGTGGCCATCGAGACGGCAACGGAGACGGTCGGGGTGGCCGTGCGTACCTCTGCCGGCGTGCAGGCCGAGCTGACGCTGTCGGGGCGTCGCCGCCACGTCGAGACCCTGACACCGGCGTTGGCACACCTGTTGGACCAGGTCGACCTGGTCCCGGCCGATGTCGGCATCGTCGCGGTGGACATCGGCCCCGGCCTGTTCACCGGCCTGCGGGTGGGCGTCGCCGCCGCCAAGGGCCTGGCGCAGTCGCTCGGCGTCGGTGTCATGCCCGCGACCAGCCTCGACATCATGACGGCGGGTGCCGCCGCGGCCGGGCTGCGCGGCCTGGTCCTCGCCTGCGTCGACGCCCGGCGCGGCGAGGTGTTCGCCGCTGCCCACGAGGTCGGGCCCCCGGGGACCGTGCCGCTCCAGCGACTCGGCCCCGGGCTGTTCACCCCCAGCCAGCTGGCCGCCGCACTCGGTGCGTTCGCCGGTGCACCGGTGCACGCCGTGGGGGACGGCGCATTGCGCTACGCCGATACGCTGGCCGCGGTGCCCGGCGTCGATGCGGAGATCCCGGGGTTGGGCTTTCCGCCTCCCGCGGCGCTGGTGGAGCAGGCACGGGCCAAATGGGAAGCGGGCGAACCGCCAGTTCATCCCGAGACGGTCGTTCCCCTCTACATGCGTGAGGCGGACGCAAAGAGCAATTTTGCGCGGGCGGTGCGGGCATGAGGCGTGTGCGGCGGTGACGCTGCGCATCGAGAAACTGAAGCGCAGGGACCTGCGTCACGTGTTGCGCATCGAGAGCATGGTCTTCCCGGAGCCGTGGTCGGTCGAGGTCTTCAACTCTGAGCTCGCGCTGCGCAAGGGCCGTCTCTACCGCGCCGCGTGGGACGGGGGGGACATGGTGGGGTACATCGGGTTCATGATGGTCGACGACGAGGCGCACATGACGACCATCGCCACGTCACCCAGCCACCAGCGCTCGGGCATCGCCACGACACTGATCGTCGACGGCATCCGCACCCTGCAGGCCGGGGGCACGAAGCACCTGTCGCTGGAGGTCGCCGCCAACAACGAACCAGCGCAGGCCCTCTACCGCCGCTTCGGTTTCGCCCCGGTCGGCGTGCGCAAGAACTACTACCCCGTGACCGGGCAGGACGCCCTCGTCATGTGGGTCTACGACATCGACTCGGAAGAGTACGCCCACCGCCTCGAAGAGCTGGCCGTCACCGGCCAGGCCGTCGAGGACCAGCGTCCCCGTTAGACGCCCGTCTCGCCGCGCACCGTGCCGCGGCCGCCCCCGTAGGGTGGGCTCGGCCGGACGGCAGTCCGACAGGGGTGCGTCGGCCGAGCACGCAGGCACGACGCCAGACGCCACGACGAGGGAAGAGGTGTACGGACCATGGACACGATCGCGCTCGGGACGCAGGGGTTGCGGGTGTCGCGCCAGGGACTC
Source organism: uncultured Acidimicrobiaceae bacterium (assembly GCA_963782415.1). GTDB lineage: Bacteria > Actinomycetota > Acidimicrobiia > Acidimicrobiales > RAAP-2 > Bog-473. The sequence continues at coordinate 245,800 of CAWAJT010000008.1, forward strand.
GGCTGCATGGGGATGTCCGACTTCTACGGGCCGGTGGACGATGGCGAGTCGACCGCCACCATCCACCGGGCCCTCGAGCTGGGGATCACCTTCTTCGACACGTCGGACATGTACGGGCCCCACACCAACGAAGTGCTCGTCGGCAAGGCACTGGCCGGGCGGCGCGACGAGGCGGTGATCGCCACCAAGTTCGGCATCGTCCGCGATCCCGACGATCCGGCGAAGCGTTCGGTCAACGGCCGGCCCGAGTACGTGCGTCAGGCCGTCGACGGCTCATTGGCGCGGCTCGGTGTCGACCACATCGATCTCTACTACCAGCACCGGGTCGATCCCGACACGCCGATCGAGGAGACCGTCGGGGCCATGGCCGAGCTGGTGGCCCGGGGCAAGGTGCGGTACCTCGGCCTCTCCGAGGCGGCGCCGGCCACCATCCGTCGCGCCCACGCGGTGCACCCGATCTCGGCCCTCCAGACGGAGTACTCGGTGTGGTCGCGCCAGCCCGAAGAGGAGATCCTGCCGACGCTGCGCGAGCTCGGCATCGGCTTCGTCCCCTACAGCCCGCTCGGGCGGGGCTTCCTCACCGGTGCACTGCGCTCGCTCGACGACCTGGACGAGAGCGATTTCCGCCGATACCAGCCGCGGTTCCAGGGGGACAATCTCGCTGACAACGTCGCCATCGTGGAGGTCCTGGACCAGCTGGCCTCGGTCAAGGGGTGCACGCCGGGGCAGATCGCGCTCGCCTTCGTGCACGCGGCCGGACGCGACGTCGCGCCGATCCCGGGCACCAAGCGGCGCAGCTACCTGGAGGAAAACGCCGCCGCGGTCGACGTCGAGCTGACCGAGGAGGATCTCGCCGTCCTCGACACCGTCGCTCCGGCCAAGGGCGATCGTTACGCAGACATGTCGCCGGTCAACCGCTAGACGACAGCCCCCAGGAGGCCGGCGGCGAGGGCGACGTCACATCAAGGGCGTCAGCGGCTGAGGTGGCGATGCACCGTGGCGACGGTGCGTCGCGCCGTTGCTTGTGTCCCGGCGACGCTCCACCAGGCCCGCTGGAGCGCCGCCCGCGGCGAGGGATGACGCGGCCGGCGGCAGACGTAGGCCAGCAGGTAGCACTTCTCAATGTCGTCGAACACACCGCGTTTGGTGGCGAGCTCGTCCGGGTCGAAGGTGCCGCGTCGGAGTGAGCCGCCGCCGTAGTTGATCCCCTGCGCCCGCTCAATCACGAACCCGTTGCCGCGCAGCATGGCGGCCAGCTCGGCGTGGCGATACTCGTACTTGTGGTCGGGGTCGATGAACGCCTCCTGCTGGAGCCGAGTCAACGCGGCGTTGGGCGTGTCGAGGGCGAGCACGCCGCCCGGACGTAGGACGCGGTGGGCCTCGGCCAGGACCTGCTCGGCCTCGGCCCGGGTGATGTGCTCAATGCTCTGACCGCTGTACACCATGTCGAAGGAGGCGGACGGGTAGCTGCTGAGGTCGGTCATGGAGTGGTAGCGGTATGAGACCCGGCCGCCCTCCACCTCGACCGAGGAGTGGCTGAGGTCGTCTTGGTACAGCTGGTGGCGGTCCTGGCTCGGGAGGTCGACGATGATGATCTCCTCGAACGCGTAGGGGTAGCCCATCAGGACCAGCGCGCCGTGGGGGACGCCGACCGCAACGCCGCCGATGTCGAGGATCCGCCGCGCCCGCGGCAGGCTCCGGATGAAGGCGCCCCGCCCGTAGTGCAGCGACGGCCCGAATTCGGTCATGGGCGACGAGTGGCTCCACTCGGCCGAGTCGGTCAGCCATTCCACGTACTGGCGGGGGCTCTTGGTGCCGTGCTCCAGCTCCGCCAGGAGGGGGTCGTCCTCGGGAGGTTCTCGGCCGAAGAGGAGATGGAAGAGTCCTCGGTGCAGCTCGGGCGCCGGCAGGTCTTCGAGCAGCCCGGATTGGGGGAACGAGTCAGGCAGCGCCGACCCCTGGCGCGGCCGTCGCCGGCGGGCCCGGCCGGACCTGGACTCGGCCTGCATGCCGTCGACTGTACCCGGCGCCGTTCAGGTGCCCTGGTGCACGACATCGTTGGCCGCGCACACCGCGGCCAGGGCTGCGCTGATGGAGGCGAGCGGATCGGTGGCGGCGATCTCCGCCTGCAGCGCCCGAGCACGCGCCCGATACGAGTCGCGGGCGAGCACCCGGCGCACGGCGCGGCCCACCATGGCGGGTGAGGGCCGGCCGGTGTGCAGGTTGATCCCGGTGCCCGACCACTGCACGCGGGCCGCCACTTCGGGCTTGTCCTCGCTGCCGCCGGCCACCACCAGGGGCACGCCGTTGGCCAGCGCCTGTTGCACGCCGCCGTAGCCGCCGTTGGTGACCATGACGTCGACGTGGGGGAGCAGCACGTCGTGGGGGACGAAGCGTTCCAGGCGCACGTTTGCCGGCAGGTCCCGCCGGAGGAGGTCGGGGTCCGGCCCACCCGTGGTGGCCACGACGAGCAGGTTGTCGTGTGCCAGGGCGCGGGTGGTGCGCAACAGCAGGCGTCCCAGGTCGGCGTTGTCGAGCGTGCCCTGGGTGACGTGGACGACCGGGCGGCCACCGTCGAGCTCGCCCCACCAGGCAGGGCGCTCGAAGGACTGCGACGGCGGGGCGAGGATGGGCCCGACGTAGCGCACGGCCCCGGCGAGGTCCGAGCGCGGGTACTCGAAGCCGGCCACGGTCGCCTGCAGGTAGGTGTCGACGACTTTGGGCTGGAGATCGACGAAGTAGCCCGGGAAGCCGGCCGCGCCGGCCTCGGCCAGCCGGCGCCGGGCGAAGCGCTGGATGTCGCGCAGCACGACGTGCTCGGTCGCCAGGTTCAAGGCGCCGTTGCGCAGTCGGCGCAGTGGTCCCGTTCCGGGCTGGAACGCCACGCCGAACGGCGCCGTGTCCCGGCTGTTCGAGGCGTAGGGCATGACCCCGACGCAAGCCAGGCCGGGTCGATCCCGGCGTGGCCCGAGTGCCAGCGGCAGGGCGCCGAGGAACATGGAGTCGACCACAATGCAGTCGACGGTGTCGTGCTCCAAGATGGCGCGCAGGTCCCTGCATTGGCCCGGCAGCGGGCCGATGAAGATACGACGCAGGTCGTCTTTGACCCCGCGCACGCCGCGCTTGGACGAGACCTCGCGGTCGGGGTTGGCCACCATCAGGTCGTGGGCGTCGTCCTCGGCGGCAAAGGGCACGAAGCGGGCGCCGGTGGGCTCGACCCGCTCGCGATAGTGCTCGGTGGTGAAGAAGATCACGTCGTGCCCGTCGGCGATCAAGCGCCGGGCCACCGCCACGAGCGGCGCCGTGTGACCCAGTGCCGGCGTCGTGCACAGCACGAAGCGACGCGTCATCGCGTGATGACGGCGCCACCCCACGGCGGGAGGGTGAGCGTGCCGGCGACGCTCGAGCCTTCCAGGGCGTGCTCGGTGCTCACGGCCACCGTTCCGGTGACGCCCTCGAAGTCGGCCGCGGCGTCTGCCATGTTGAGCAGCACCGTGGCACCGTCGCCCCGGGCGTAGGCCCAGGTGCCGGCGGCAGGCGATGGGAGCGAGCGATAGGCGCCGACGGCCAGGTCGTCGCTGGCCCGGCGCGCCGCAATGACCCGGCGGCACAGCTCGAGCACGGAGGTGGGGTCGCCGTCCTGGTCGGCCACGTTGCAGTCGGCGGGATCAGCCATGGGCAGCCACGTGCGCACACCGGCGGCGGTGAAGCCCCCGCCCGGCGTGCTGTTCCAGGGCATGGGCGTCCGCTCGGCATCGCGGCCCTTGTAGACGGGCCAGAACCGAGCGCCCACGGCATCGAGGACGTCCTCGCGCTCTATGGGGCCGTCGACCAACCCGATCTCGTCGCCGGCGTAGAGGAACGGGGTCCCGCGCAGGGTCAGCATGAGGAGCAGCGCCAGCTTGACCTTGGCGGGGTCGCCGCCGGCCCAGCGCGTGGCCAGTCGGGACACGTCATGGTTGGAGGCCGTCCAGATGGGCCACGCACCCGTCGGCAGGAGCGCCTCGGTGTCCTCGACGACGCTGCGCAGTGCCGCCGCCTCGAAGGGCGCGTTGATGAACACGAAGTTGAAGCCGCCGTGGAGCTCGTCGCGCCCGTCACCGTAGAACTCCATGAGCACCGGCAGCTTGTCCACGTTGGTCTCGCCGATGAGGAGGCGCTCGGGCTCGTAGGAGTCGGCGATGGCGCGCCAGCGGCGCAGGATCTCGTGCGCCTCGGGGCGGTCGGTGTTGTAGACGGCGCGTTGGCCCATGAACTGCTGGTCGAGGGGATCGTTCTCGTCCGCCGGCGGGTTGTCGCGCAGCTCTTTGTCCTTGATCATCATGTTGCAGACGTCAATGCGGAACCCGGCGACGCCGCGGTCCCACCAGAACCGCACGATGTCGTCGAACTCGCGGCGGACGTCTTCGTTCCACCAGTTCAGGTCCGGTTGCGCCGCTTCGAAGTTGTGCAAGAAGTACTGCCCGCTCGCTTCGTCGAGCTCCCAGGCCGACCCGCCGAAGATGCTCGCCCAATTGTCGGGCGGGTTCCCGTCGGGCTTGGGGTCGGCCCAGACGTAGTAGTCGCGGTGGGCCGAGCCCCGGCCCCCCAGGGCGTCGACGAACCACGCGTGCTGGTCGCTGGTGTGGTTCGGCACCAGGTCCATGAGGATGCGGATCTCGCGGGCCGCGGCCTCGCGCACCAGCGTGTCGAGGTCCTCGAGGGTGCCGTAGGCGGGGTCGATGGCGCGGTAGTCCGACACGTCGTAGCCCCAGTCGCGGTTGGGCGACCTCGTCACGGGGGAGAGCCAGACCGCGGTGATGCCGAGCCGCGCCAGATGATCGAGCCGGGACACGATGCCGGGCAGGTCGCCGACGCCGTCGCCGTTGGAGTCGGCGTAGGAACGGGGGTAGATCTGATAGAAGACGCCGCCGTGCCACCAGCGGTCCGGGTCGGCTTTCGGGCTCGCAGGCGCCATGGACTTCCCTTCGCTCGTGGCGGTCCGCGTCTGGCGGTGCCCGTGGTGATCGCACGGGAGCGTATCGACCCCCGCCCGAGCGGGTGCCTCACTGGCGCGCCTCGGCGGGCACGGCCGAGACGTTCACGGATCCCACTGTCGTGCCGCTGCCCGCCTCCCGCTGCGTGGTCGAGAACACGGTCGAGCGGGCGCGACCTTGCTCATGCAGCCCACCGTTCGCGCGTCGGCCATGGCGGCGTAGTCGGCCCCGGCCCCCGAGGCCGGGGGGGACGCCCGTCCACCTGACGGCGCGGCGCCGGTGCTCCATGCCTTCGGGGGCCATGTGTCGCCCCTCCTCGCCACGAGGTACGGCCTCTCCACGAGGTACGGCCACCAGGCCCCGCACCGGGCGGTGGCGTGCTGCGCTCTGGCGGCACGGATGCGCCGCGTTCGGGGCGAGACGGATTCCGCCCTTGCCAGTCCCCGGCAGGCCCGCTATCGTTAGCACTCGCAACCCGAGAGTGCTAACGAAGTGCCAAGGAGGCCCGTTCCAAATGCCGAAGCTGCACCCCCTCGATGACCGGATCGTCGTTCGCCCCGGCGAGTCCGAGGAGACCACCGCCTCTGGCCTGGTCATTCCCGACACCGCCAAAGAGAAGCCCCAGCAAGGAGAAGTGATCGCCGTTGGTCCGGGCCGCCGCTCGGAGGACACGGGCGAGCTCATCCCCATGGACGTCGCCAAGGGCGACACCGTCGTCTACTCCAAGTACGGCGGCACCGAGATCACGGTGGAGGGCGAGGACCTGCTGATCCTTTCCAGCCGGGACGTCCTGGCAAAGCTGGCCTGACCACCGGCCGCACGTCTTTGGCAGCCCGCCGCCCCGGTGCAATCCGGGCCGGTGCGGCGGCCTCCCTGCAGTTCGTTCCCTGAGATACGAGAACTCGAGAGGAGTTCGACACAGTCATGCCCAAGATCCTGAAGTTCGACGAGTCCGCCCGCCGCGGGCTCGAGGCCGGCGTCAACAAGCTGGCCGACACCGTGAAGGTCACCCTGGGGCCCAAGGGCCGCAACGTGGTGATCGAGAAGAAGTTCGGCGCGCCGACCATCACCAACGACGGCGTGTCCATCGCCCGCGAGGTGGAGCTCGACGACCCGTTCGAGAACATGGGTGCCCAGCTCGTCAAGGAAGTCGCCACCAAGACCAACGACGTCGCCGGTGACGGCACCACGACGGCCACCGTCCTCGCCCAGTCGCTGATCACCGAAGGCCTGCGCAACGTGGCCGCCGGTGCCAGCCCGACGGGGCTCAAGCGAGGTATCGAGAAGGGTGTCAAGGCCGCCGTCGAGAACATCGCCAAGCAGGCCAAGGAAGTCGGCGGCAAGACCGAGATCGCCCAGGTGGCCTCCATCTCCGCGGCGGACTCGGCCATCGGCGACGTGCTGGCCGACGCCATCGACAAGGTCGGCAAGGACGGCACCGTGACGGTCGAGGAGTCCAACACCTTCGGCATCGAGCTGGAGCTCACCGAGGGCATGCAGTTCGACAAGGGCTTCCTCTCGCCGTACTTCGTGACCGACCCCGAGCGCCAGGAGGCCGTGCTCGACGAGCCGGTCATCCTCTTCTACAACTCCAAGGTCAGCGCCGTGCACGACCTGGTGCCGGTGCTCGAGAAGGTCATGCAGACCGGCAAGCCGCTGCTGATCATCGCCGAGGACGTCGAGGGCGAGGCCCTGGCCACGCTCGTCGTCAACAAAATCCGCGGCACGTTCACCTCGGTCGCCGTCAAGGCCCCCGGTTTCGGTGAGCGCCGCAAGGAGATGCTCCAGGACATGGCCGTCCTCACCGGCGCCCAGGTCATCAGCGAGGAGATCGGCCTCAAGCTGGAGAGCGCCACCATCGACCTGTTGGGCAGCGCCCGACGCGTCATCGTGACCAAGGACGACACCACCATCGTGGAGGGTGCCGGCACGGCCGAGGACGTGAAGGGTCGCGTCGCCCAGATCAAGCGGGCCATTGACGACACGGACTCGGACTGGGACCGCGAGAAGCTCCAAGAGCGCCTGGCCAAGCTGGCCGGCGGCGTGGCCGTGGTCAAGGTCGGCGCCGCCACCGAGGTGGAGCTCAAGGAGAAGAAGCACCGCATCGAGGACGCGCTGTCCGCCACCCGCGCCGCGGTGGAAGAGGGCATCGTGGCCGGTGGTGGCACGGCGCTCATCCGGGCCCGCAAGTCGGTCATTGAACTGGCGGACTCGCTCAGTGGCGACGAGGCCACCGGGGCTCGCCTCGTGGGGCACGCGCTGGAGGCACCGCTCAAGTGGATCGCCTTCAACGCCGGTCTCGAAGGCGCCGTCCTGGTCAACCAGGTCGAATCGGCCAAGGGCAACAACGGACTCAACGCCGCCACCGGCGAAATGGAGGACCTGGTCAAGGCCGGCATCATCGACCCGGCCAAGGTGACGCGGTCGGCGCTGCAGAACGCGGCCTCCATCGCCGGCCTGCTGCTGACCACCGAGGCCCTCGTGGCCGACAAGCCCGAGAAGGTCGACGCCGCTGCTGCGGCCGCCGCCATGGCGGGTGCCGGTGGCATGGGCGGTATGGGTGGCATGGGCGGGATGATGTAGCTCTGCTGCACAGTTTTGCGGCACGGCCGGCGGTACTCTTCGGTGCGTGTCGGGCATCGTGGCCGGGCCTTCGGGCCCGGCTGCGGCGCGTCGGGGAGCCGATCGGGTGAACGAGGTCGAAGTCTGTCCCCGTTGGGTTGCGAGCCGAGGTGTCGCCGCGCCGTGCTCGGTTGGTCTTCATCACAGGGCTCGTGCGCGATGAGCCGCCGCCGCCGGTGCTCCACCGCGGCCAGACGCTCAGATTCGAGCTGCGCTCCTACGAGCTGGTGGGCGAGGGCATGCTGCAGTGGGTGCCCGATCGTGGGCCGTGGGGCGGCCGAGCCCACGCGCTCGGCCGCGGGGACGGAAGTGGTCCTAGTGCGCGAAGGCGTGCACGACGGCGCGATAGTTGGCGCTCGGTGCCGAGGGCTTCGGGGCGGGGATGCGGCCGATCCGTCGTGCCATCCGCGTCCGGACGTCGTCGGGTGGCGGGTCCGAGGGAGGTGCCGGTGGTCCGATGATGGTGCTGACGCGGGCGAAGCCGGCGGCGTGACAGAGGTTGTGCAGGGCGTCGATGGTCGGCACGTACCAATTGCCGAAGTCGGTCCGCAGCGAGCTGCCGGCGTGGAACTGCATGAGGACCTCCCCCTCGTGCCCCTGCAGGTGCAGCGCCTCGGTCTCAATGACGGCCACGTCCTCGGTGACCGCGCGCACACGCTCCAGGCAGGTCAGCGGCTCGCGCATGTGGTAGAGCACGCCCAGGTAGAGGACCACGTCGAAGCGGCCGACCTCGTCGAGGTCGACGGTTTGGAAGTCGGCCACCAGGGGCTCGACCTTGGACCCGAGCGCCGCTTTGGCCAACTCGAACCCACGCCGGCCCGGGAGGTCGGGCTGCCAGAACTCCGTCTCGTCCCGGGACTGGTCGGGCAGCGTGCCGTTCTGGATGCACTCGGCCCAGTACGCCCCGCGGGCGGCAAAGTCGACACCCCACGCGTAGTGGTCGAGCGCCACCACGCGGGTGGCACCCGCCTTCTCGGCGAGGAACGAGTACTTGCCGTCCCAGGCGCCGATGTCGAGGACGGTGCGGCCGGCGACATCGGGGAGGATCCCGGTGCCGTCGTCCTGCGCGCTGTCGCCCTTGGTGACGACGCCGTTGCCCAGGTCGATGGTGTGGTACCAGTGCAGCGCGTCGGCCTGCGCCTGCAGATCCGCGGGTGAGGTCATCGGTGCGAGAGCGTAGCGAGGCACCCGGGACGTCCTGGTGCGCCCTGCGCAGCAGCGGAAGAACGGGACGCCGGTAGCGTGCGGAGGATGTCCCGACCGGTGCCCCCGCAGGTCATCCCGCGCCCGGCCACGTGGCGGCCGGGCGACCCGGCCCCTTGGGCGGACGCCCCGGCGTCACGACGGACCGGCATCGACCTCGAGCGGGTCCTCGGGGCACTCGGCGCGCTCGGGCAGCGTGGCCCCGTACCCGACGAACTCGGTGGAGACGCACTGCTGGGCGGGGCCACCATCGTCAACGAATCCGAGGTACCGGCTCTCGGCCACGTCAATGCCGGCGTCCTCGCCGCGCTCTTCGAGGAAGGTGGGGAGGCGCGCGTGATCCTCACCCGCCGCTCCTCGCGACTGCGCACCCACAAGGGCGAGGTCAGCTTCCCGGGAGGGCGCCTCAACGAGGGGGAGGACCCCGCGGCGGCGGCCCGCCGCGAGGCTCACGAGGAGGTCGATCTCGACCAGGCCCTGGTGACCATGGCGGGATGGCTCCATCCGGTGACGACCCTGGCCTCGCCCGCCCTCATCGTGCCGGTGGTCGCCACCCTTCCCGGGCGGCCGCAGCTCGTGGCCAGCCCGCTCGAGGTGGAGCGCGTCTTCGACGTGGCGCTCGCCGAGTTGGCGGACCCCGCCGTCTTCCACGAGGAGCGCTGGCAGGTGCCGGGCCGCGTCATCCCCGGCAGTCCCGACAACTCGTTCGCGGTGCGCTTCTTCGAGGTCTCGGGCGAACTGATCTGGGGCGCCACCGCCCGCATGCTTTCGGAGCTGATCACCATCGTCGTGTCAGGGCGAAACGGACTGGAGCGCTCAGGCAGCGACGTCCTCCCTGGCGGTGACCCTTCCCTACGCGAACCGCACTGACAATGCTCCGAGTGGCCCGAACGAGACGTCGAGCTCGTCGCCCGGCGCCACAGCGACCGGAGCCACAACGGATCCGGCGATGATCCGGTCACCCGGTTGCAGCGTCGCACCGTGAAGCCCCAGATACGAGTGCACAAACTGCGTGGTCACGGCCGGGTCCTCCACGAGCCGTCCCTCGGCGACGAGGTCGCCCGCCCTGGTCACCGTGGCGACCATCGACCACGGGTCGACCCCCGGCACCTCTTCCCCGAAGATCACGCCGCGATGGCAGATGTTGCCAGCGAGCACGGGCTCAATGTCGTCGAAGGAGATTGCGAGGTCCACCAGTTCGAGGGCGGGTGCCAGCCCGTCAACCGCACCGTCGGCCCCGACGCGGACCGCCACCTCGACCTCCACCGCCGGCGCGCTCCATCCGGCCAGCGGCACTGTGGTCCCGTCGGGGATCACCCCGGTGTCAAGCAGGTACCCCACGACTGCCTCGCGCAGGCCGAAGTGCTGCTGAATGGCCGGCGTGTTGAAGCCGATCTTCCAGCCCACCGGGTCAGCGCCCGCCGCGATCGCCGCGTCGCGGTCGGCCAGCATGGTGCGCATGCCGCGGGAGACAGAAGCGACGGTGTCCGGGTCGGTCATGTACCGAGTCTCGCACTGGCGCCGCCTGCATTGAGCGGGAGGGCTCGCGGTCATTACAGCGGGTTGGACCCCACGAATGGACTCTCCGCCCGCCAGTCAACCAGTCCACCCGTCCGCCCACTCGTCCCCCGTTCGCCCCTCCCGCCCCTGACCCAGGCATCTCGATTGTGGGCTGGGAGGCAGCCTGGGGTGACACCGGCACGGAGTAAGATGGAGGATCGTCGGCGTGTCGGCCCGGCGTTCGCAAGTGACGCAGACATGCCGGTGTGGTTCGTGAGCCGTACCGGCCCCACGAATGCCGGAGGGCGCGCACAGTGGCTGAGATCGAGATCGGCATCTTCAAGTCGGGGCGACAAGCCTACGGCTTCGACGACATCGCAATCGTCCCGAGCAGGCGGACCAGGGACCCCGAGGACGTCGATATCTCCTGGGAGATCGACGCCTATCGCTTCGAGCTCCCGGTCCTCGGGGCGGCCATGGACGGGGTCATGAGCCCTGCCACCGCCATCGAGCTGGGCAAGCTCGGAGGTTTGGGTGTCTTGAACCTCGAGGGGCTGTGGACCCGGTACGAGGACCCGACGGCGCTGTTCGACGAAATCCGTGAGCTCGACGACGAGAAGGCGACGTCGCGCATGCAGCAGATGTACCAAGAGCCCATCATCCCGGAGCTGGTCACTGCCCGGATCAAGCAGATGAAAGAGGCCGGCATCACGACGGCCGCCTCGGTGACGCCCCAGCGGACCCAGTCGCTCGCCCAGGCCTGCCTGGCCGCCGAGCTGGACATTCTGGTCATCCAGGGGACCGTGGTGTCGGCCGAGCACGTGTCCAAGACGTCAGAGCCCCTGAACCTCAAGCGGTTCATCCGCGAGTTCGACATCCCGGTGATCGTCGGCGGGTGCGCCTCCTACCAGGCCGGGCTCCACCTGATGCGCACCGGTGCGGTGGGCGTGCTGGTGGGTGTCGGGCCGGGCAATGCCTGCACGACCCGGGGTGTGCTCGGGCTCGGCGTCCCCCAGGCCACAGCCATCGCCGACGTCGCCGGCGCCCGCATGCGACACCTCGACGAGACGGGCGTCTACGTGCATGTCATCGCCGATGGCGGTATGTCCAAGGGCGGCGACATCGCCAAGGCCATCGCCTGCGGCGCCGATGCCGTCATGCTGGGATCCCCCTTCTCGTCGGCTGTCGAGGCGCCGGCCCGCGGCTTCCACTGGGGCATGGCCACCTTCCACCCGACCCTTCCCCGGGGCGCCCGGGTCCGCACGTCCGTCCGCGGGAGTCTGCGCGAGATCCTGCTCGGGCCCGCGCACGAGAACGACGGCCGCATGAACCTCTTCGGCGCACTCAAGACGGCGATGGCCACGTGCGGCTACGAGACGGTCAAGGAGTTCCAGAAGGCAGAGGTCATGGTCGCCCCGTCGCTGCAGACCGAGGGGAAGTTCTTCCAGCGCTCGCAGGGCGTGGGGATGGGTCACTGACCACCGTGAGCACCCGTCGGTGACGACCGACACCATCCTCGTCGTCGACTTCGGCGCGCAGTACGCCCGCCTGATCGCCCGCCGGGTACGCGAGGCGCACGTCTATTCGGAGATCGTCCCGCCGACCATCTCCGTCGCCGAGATCAAGGCCCGCGCCCCCAAGGGCATCATTTTCAGCGGCGGACCCAAGTCGGTCTACGAGTCCCCGGCCCCGTCCATCGACGCCGGCGTCTACGAGCTAGGCATCCCGATCCTCGGCCTCTGTTACGGCGCCCAGCTCATGGCGCTGCAGCTCGGTGGCACCGTGTCACGCACCGGCCAGGGTGAGTACGGCCGCACCGAGCTGACGCAGACCGGCGCCTCGCCGTTGTGCCCGGACTGGCCCGCGACATCGAGCGTGTGGATGAGCCACGGCGACGCCATCACAGCCGTGCCGGACGGCTTCACGCCGAGCGCCACCAGCGCGGGCGCCCCGGTGGCGGCCATGCACGACTCCGAGCGCCGTCTCTTCGGCCTGCAGTTCCACCCTGAGGTCGTCCACACCGACCGCGGCAGCGAGATCTTCGACCACTTCGTCATCGACGTGTGCGGCTGCCTCCCGGGCTGGACCCACGTCTCCATCATTGAGCAGCAGGTGGCGGCCGTCCGGGCCCAGGTGGGAAGCGACCGCGTGCTGTGCGCGTTGAGCGGTGGCGTGGACTCCGCCGTGGCGGCGGCCCTGGTGCACAAGGCGGTCGGCGACCAGCTCACCTGTGTCTTCGTCGATACGGGCCTGATGCGCGCCGGCGAGGCCGATCAGGTCGAGGACACGTTCCGGCGCCAGTTCAAGATGGACCTCGTCCACGTGAAGGCGGCTGACCGCTACTTCGCCGCACTGGCCGGCGTCACCGATCCCGAGCGCAAGCGCAAGGTCATCGGCGAGCTCTTCATCCGCATCTTCGAAGAGGTGGCGCGCGATCTCGGCGCCGGGACCGACGGGTCTGCGTCTGGGTCTGCACCGAGCGCCGAGGACGCGACCGGCACAGGCGAGGGACCGCGCTTCTTGGTGCAGGGAACGCTCTATCCCGATGTCATTGAGTCGGGGAGTGACACCGCCGCCAACATCAAGTCGCACCACAACGTCGGCGGCCTGCCCGACGACCTCGCCTTCGACCTGGTCGAACCGCTGCGGCTCTTGTTCAAAGACGAGGTGCGCGCCGTCGGCGAGGAACTCGGCCTCCCGCACGAGATCGTCTGGCGCCAGCCCTTCCCGGGCCCAGGTCTCGGCGTGCGCATCATCGGCGAGGTGACGCCCGAGCGGGCCGAGATCCTGCGCAATGCCGACGCGGTGGTCGTCGAGGAGATCCGTCGGGCCGGCCTCTACCGCGAGCTGTGGCAGAGCTTCGCCGTCATGCCGGCCGTGCGTACCGTCGGCGTGATGGGCGACGGACGCACCTACGCCTACCCCGTCGTGATCCGGGCCGTCACCAGTGACGACGCCATGACAGCCGATTGGGCTCGCCTGCCCTATGACCTGGTCGAGCGCATCGCCTCCCGCATCATCAACGAAGTGGAGGGCGTGAACCGGGTGGCACTCGACGTGACGTCGAAGCCGCCCGGGACCATTGAGTGGGAGTGACCGTGACGCCGGAGAGCGGCGAGCACGCACGCCTGTTCGAGATCACCGACGAAGAGGTGGGCGCGGCCGCCGCGGCCGCCGAGGACGAGAACCAAACCACGGCGAGCGAGCCGGCCGGCACCACGGCCGACGGTGCCGACGACGGCCGCCGCCACCGCCGGCGTACCGCCACCGCGACGGGCGCCTTTTCGGGACGCCCTGCCGCGCTGGTCGATGACCTGACCATCCCCCAGCGGGCCGCCGTGGAGCATCGGGGCTCTCCGTTGCTGATTATTGCCGGCGCCGGCTCGGGCAAGACACGCGTGCTGACGCGGCGCATCGCGCACCTACTGGCTACGGGCGACGCGCCGCCGTGGGGCATCCTCGCCATCACGTTCACCAACAAGGCGGCGGGCGAGATGCGCACCCGCGTCGCCGACCTGGTTGGGCCGCCGGCCGAGAAGATGTGGGTCTCGACGTTCCACTCCGCCTGCTTGCGCATGCTGCGCACCAACGCCGACCGGCTCGGTTACCGCTCGGCCTTCACCGTCTACGACGACACCGACTCGCGCCGCCTCATTGAGATGATCACGGCCGAGCTCGGCTTCGACCAGAAGCGTCTGCCGTCGCGGGCCGTACAGGGCGTCATCAGCCAGGCCAAGTCCGAGCTGGTCGACTTCGAGACCTTCCGCGAGGACGCCCGCAGCGGACCCGATCCGTTCCGCAAGCGCATCGCCGACATTTACGTGCACTACCAGACGCGCCTGCTGGCGGCCAACGCGCTGGACTTCGACGACCTGCTCATGGTGACGGCCAACCTGCTGGAGGCCTGCGACGACGTGCACGCGTCATACCAGGAGCGCTTCAAGCACATTTTGGTGGACGAGTTCCAGGACACCAACCACGCCCAGAACGAGATCGTCAAGCTGCTGGGCGAGGCGCACGGCAACGTCTGCGTGGTGGGCGACTCCGACCAGTCCGTCTACCGCTGGCCGCGGCGCGGACATCCGCAACATCTTGGAGTTCGAGCGCGCCTTCCCCAACGTGACCACGATCATGCTGGAGCAGAACTTCCGCTCGACCCAGACAATCCTCGATGCGGCCAACGCCGTCATCGCCAACAACGTCGGTCGCCAGCCCAAGGAGCTGTTCACCGTGGGCGACACCGGTGGCCCGGTCACGAGGTATCGGGCCGAGGACGAGCGCGACGAGGCCAACTGGGTCGCCAGCGAGATCCTGCGCCTGCACGCGTCGGCCGGTCTCACGTGGGGTGACGTCGCCGTCTTCTACCGCACCAACGCCCAGAGCCTGCCGCTCGAGACCTCCATGAAGTTCAGCGGCATCCCCTACAAGGTGGTGGGCGGCGCCAAGTTCTACGACCGCCGCGAAATCAAGGACATCCTTGCGTTCATCCGCCTGCTGGCCAACCCCGACGACGAGGTGTCGGCCCGACGCATCGTCAACGTCCCCAAGCGCGGCATCGGCGACACCTCGGTGGCCCGGCTGGCCGCCTGGGCCCAGGTCGAGCACGTCCCTTTCAGCGAGGCCATCGAACACGCCGGGGAGGCCGGTCTCACGGGGAAGGCGCTCAAGGGGGCCGAGCAGCTCTCCAAGACGCTGGCCGAGCTGCGCCCGCTCGTGCAGACGGTCAACCCGGCCGATTTCGTGCAGCTGGTGGCCGAGCGCACCGGCTACCTGGCCGAGCTGGTGGCCGAGCACAACCACGAGGCGGATGGGCGCATTGAGAACCTGGCCGAGCTGGCGACCCAGGCCGCCGACTTCGACGACGTGATGGGCTTCCTCGAAACGGTGGCGCTCGTGGCCGACTCCGACGAGATCGACAGCGATGGCACCCGGGTGTCGTTGATGACGCTGCACACGGCCAAGGGCCTGGAGTACCCGGCCGTCTTCGTGGTGGGGCTCGAGGAGGGGATCTTTCCCCACTTCCGTTCCCTCTCCGAGCCGAGCGAGCTCGAGGAGGAGCGCCGGCTGTTCTACGTCGGCATCACCCGGGCCCGCCAGCACCTGGCGATTTCGCACGCCTGGTCGCGCACGACCTGGGGCCGCACCCAGCCGGCCATGCCGAGCCGCTTCGTCACCGAGGTGCCGTCGCATCTGGTCGAGGACGTGGGCCTCGGCTCACCCCGTCGGGGCACCGGCTACGACACGCTCTCGGGCGACGAGCACCTGCCCGGCGCCGTCTTCTCGCCGGCGGTGCCGCTGGCGACCGCGGCGCGGGTGCGGGCCGGCGGGGTGGGCGGTGCGGTCCGGGCGGTGTCGGTCGGGCCGGCGGCGGTCCGACCGGCCCCCGGGGCAGCACGGGCGCCGAGGACCTCGGGCTCGTCGCCGGCGACGAGGTGATCCATGACCACTGGGGTCGTGGCGTCGTCATCAGCGCCAAAGGGGAGGGGTCGCGGGCCCAGGCCACCGTGCACTTCGACTCGGTCGGCAAGAAGAACCTCCTACTCACGGCCACCCCGCTGCGCCGGGCCTGATCGTTCCCGGTCTGGCGTCCGGACCAGGGCTTCCGTATCCTGGGCAGCGCATGAAACGTCCGTACAGGGTGGTCGTGGCCAAGCCCGGCCTCGACGGCCACGACCGGGGAGCCAAGGTCATCGCCCGTGCCCTGCGTGACGCCGGGTTCGAGGTCGTCTACACCGGCCTCCACCAGACGCCCGAACAGGTGGTCCAGGCGGTCGTGCAGGAGGACGCCGACGCCGTCGGGCTCTCGCTGCTCTCGGGTGCCCACCTCACGCTGGTGCCCCGGGTCGTCTCGCTGCTCGATGACGCCGGCCGGGGCGACGTGCTCGTGATCGTCGGCGGGATCATCCCCGAGGGCGACATCCCCGTCCTGCATGAGCAGGGCGTCGCGCACGTCTTCACGCCCGGCGCACCGCTCGATTCGATCGGCTCGTGGCTGTCGGAGGCGCTCGATCAGCGCGAGGAGGCGCTGGAGGCCTGACGCCGTTCCCGCTGCACCCGTTTTCCCGCACCACCTCGACGCGCTGGCGCGCACGAAAGTAAGGAGACAGCACCCAAAGTGGACCTGTACGAGTACCAGGGCAAACAGTACTTCGCCCGCTTCGGCATCCCGACCTCCCCCGGAGGCGTCGCCGTCACGGTGGACGAGGCCGTCGAGCAGGCCGAGTCGGCCGGCTACCCGGTCGTGGTCAAGGCACAGGTGAAGGTGGGCGGCCGCGGCAAGGCCGGCGGCGTGAAGCTGGCCGCCGACGCCGACGAGGTCCGGCTGCACGCCGGCAACATCCTCGGGCTCGACATCAAGGGCCATGTGGTCAAGCGGCTGTGGGTCGAGCACACGTCGGACATCGCCAAGGAGTACTACGCCAGCTTCACACTCGACCGGCAGGCCAAACTGCACCTCGGCATGCTCTCGGCGGAGGGCGGTGTCGAGATTGAGGAGGTGGCGGAGACCAATCCGGACGCCATTGCCAGAATCCACATCGACCCCGTCACTGGTCTCAGCGAGGAGGCTGCCCGCGAGTGGGTGGACCGGGCCAATCTGGACGAGGAAGCACGCGCCCAGGCCGCCACGCTGCTCGTCCGGCTGTACCACTGCTACGTCGAGGGTGACTGCGACCTGGCCGAGATCAACCCGCTGATCCTCACGCCCGAGGGCAAGGTGCACGCGCTCGACGCCAAGGTCACGCTCGATGAGAACGCCACCTTCCGCCACCCCGAGTGGGAGGAGTACGAGGACGACTCCGACATCGACCCCCGCGAGAAGATGGCCAAGGAGAAGGGGTTGAACTACATCGGCCTGTCGGGCGACGTCGGCATCATCGCCAACGGCGCCGGCCTGGCCATGAGCACGCTCGACGTCGTGACCCAGGCCGGTGGTTCCGCCGCCAACTTCCTCGACATCGGGGGTGGGGCCAACGCCGACGTGATGGCCGCCGCGCTCGAGGTGATCAACGCCGACCCGGCGGTCAAGGCCATCTTCGTCAATATCTTCGGCGGCATCACGCGCGTCGACGATGTGGCAAACGGCATCATCGAGGCGATGAGCCGGGTGAAGCTCAGCTCGCCCGTCGTCATGCGCCTCGACGGCACCAACGCGGTCGAGGGGCGGGCGCTGTTGGCCGACCACCTGTCGGACACGCTCATCGCCGAGCCCACCATGCTCGAAGCCGCCCGCCGAGCCGTGAGTCTGGCCTCGGCCTAGGCCCCGCACCCGAGACTCCCGAGACCCGAGAGAGAACAGGAACCAACGTGAGCATCTTCGTCGACGAGACGACAACGGTCGTGATTCAGGGCATCAGCCCGACGAGCCAGGGGCTCTACCACGGCCTGCGCAACAAGGCGTACGGCACCAAGGTGGTGGGCGGGACGAACCCCAAGCGGGGCGGCGAGGAGATCGAGGGCATCCCGGTCTTCGCCTCGGTGGCCGAGGCGGTCAAGGAGACCGGTGCGACGGCGTCGTTCATTTCCGTGCCTCCGCGCGGCGCCGCCGACGCCATCATTGAAGCGGCCGAAGCCGGCATCGCCTTCATCGTGTGCATCACCGAGGGCATTCCCGCCCAGGACGAGGCCGTGGCCTACAACCGTCTGGCGCAGGAGTTCCCGGGCAGTCGCCTTCTCGGACCGAATTGTCCGGGGATCATCAGCCCCGGGAAGTGCAACATCGGCATCACCTCGGGGGACATCGCGCTGCCCGGGGGACCGGTCGGCATCGTCTCGCGGTCCGGCACGCTGACCTACCAGGCCCTGCACGAGCTCTCGCAACAGGGCATCGGTCAGACCACCTGTGTCGGCATCGGGGGCGACCCCGTGCCGGGCACCAACTTCATCGACTGCCTCGCCGCCTTCGAAGCCGACCCCGAGACCAAGGCCGTGATGATGATCGGCGAGATCGGTGGGTCCGAGGAGGAGCGCGCGGCGGACTTCATCGCGTCGAACATGACCAAGCCCGTGGCGGCGTACATTGCCGGCGTGACCGCGCCCCCCGGGCGCAAGATGGGCCACGCCGGCGCCATCATCTCGGGCTCCTCGGGAACGGCGCAGGCCAAGATGTCGGCGTTGTCTGCGGCCGGCGTCGAGGTGGCGCAGAACCCGACGGAATGCGGCGAGAAGATGGTGGCGATCGTGCAGGGACTGCCGTAGCGCTCTCGGCATACCCCATTGCCGGGTGCCGCCTCGTTAGCGTCTGACGGGGATGGACACAGAGAGCGACACGGGAGACGCCGACCCACCGGAGACCGCCGGCGGGCGCAGTTGGCGCAAGCGGAAGGACCACGTGCCGTCGACGCCGCTCCGGCTCACGGACCTCCCTCCGGCCGCGCGCCGGCGTGCCATCGTTCGGTCGGGTGTGACGATCGCACTGTGCTGGGTCTTCGTCGTCGGCGCGTTCTACGTCCTTCCGATCGGGCACGAGTCCGGCCTGCGTGCCTTCACGCGCCTCGCGGTCGACATCGCGCTGATCGGCACCGTCTTCGCCTGGCAGATTCGCCGCATCTCGGTGGCCGAGCTCCCCGAGCTACGGGCGATCGAGGCGCTGGGCATCGTGGTCGTGCTGTTCCTCGTGGCCTTCTCCGGAATTTACCTGGGGATGTCGCACCAGTCGGTCTTGAGTTTCTCTCGAGTCCTCAATCAGACACAGGCGCTGTACTTCACGATCACCATCTTCTCGACGGTCGGCTTCGGTGACATCGTGCCCAGGACCGATCCCGCCCGACTGGTCGTCTCGGTGCAGATGCTGCTCGACCTTGCCATCATCGGCGCCGCCGTTCGACTCATCTTCAACGCGGCCAAGAACCGGGTTGCTCCTGTGACTCCGGCACCGGGTGCACCGGGCCCGCCACAGCCGCGACAGCCGGGATGACGCCGGGCGCGCCAACCGGGACGTAGGAGCCCCGTCGGCGTGGCGCGCCCCGCCCCCGGCGCCTCACACATCGGGTCGCCGGGGTGGTCAAGGCTGGCGGAACGGCCTCTCGGGCCGACATGGGTTCCCACTAGATTGGCGGGGTGCGCCTCGCGGTCCTTGTCTCGGGTTCCGGGACGATTCTGGAGGCGATGTTCGAGGCCGGGCTCCCCGTCACCACCGTCCTTTCGGACCGTCCCTGCGCCGGCCTCGGCCTGGCCGAGCAGCACGGCGCCGCGGCGGAACTGGTCGATCGGGCGGCCTTTGGGGGCTTCGGGCCCGACTTTGACCGCTCGGGCTATACGGCGACCGTCGCCGCCACGCTGGTGGCGCACCAGGTCGACCTGGTGGCGATGGCGGGGTTCGGGACCGTCATGACCGACGAGGTCCACCGGGCCTTCCCGAATCGCATCTTGAACACCCACCCCGCCCTGCTTCCCGCCTTCCCCGGCTGGCACGGCGTTCGCGACGCGCTCGGCCGCCGGCGTCGCCGAGACCGGGTGCACGGTGCACCTGGCCACGCTCGAGATGGACGCAGGGCCGATCATCGCCCAGGAAGTCGTCCCCGTGCTGCCCGGCGACAGCGAGGCGACCCTGCATGAGCGGATCAAGATCGCGGAGCGCAGCCTGTATCCCGCTACGGTCGCCTGGGCCCTGCGGGAATTGGAAGCCGGGCGCTCCATCGAGCCGCCGCCCGGTGGGGTGGTCCCGGTCGGGGTCGGCGCACCCATGGCAACCGGCGCGACCACCGCAACCGCCGGGCCCGACCGGGCATGGGGAGAACATCGAGAAGGAGGGGCAGACGAGGTGATGACCGCGTGAGAGCTCTATTGTCCGTCTACGACAAGGACGGTCTGGTCGATCTCGCCCAGGGCCTGTCGGACCTGGGGTGGGAGCTGGTGGCCAGCGGCAACACGTCGGCCAAGCTCACCGAGGCGGGCATCGCCCACATTGAAGTGGCACAGGTCACCGGCTCGCCCGAAATGCTCGGGGGGCGGGTCAAGACCCTGCACCCGAAGATCCACGGCGGCATCCTCGCCGACCGATCCAAGTCGGCGCACCTCGACGACCTGGCGACCAACGGCATCGAGGCCATCGACCTCGTGGTGTCGAACCTCTACCCGTTCTCGTCGGACCCCTCGGTCGAGTTGATCGACATCGGCGGGCCCGCCATGGTGCGCGCCGCGGCCAAGAACCACGAGCACGTCGGCATCCTGACGTCGCCGGCGGACTACCCGGTCGTGCTCGAAGAGCTGCGTGCCGAGGGCGAGCTCTCGGCCGCCACCCGCCGACGCCTCGCCCGCGCCGCCTTCGCGCACACGGCAGCCTACGACGCGGCCATCGTGGCCTGGCTCGACGGCGGAGGACCGACGCCGATGGCAGCGCTGCAGGGCGCGACCGCAGACGACACGGCAGAGGCCGAGCTCTCGGCCGTCCTCCCACCGACCCTGCACCTCACGCTCGAGCGCACCGATGTGCTGCGCTACGGCGAGAACCCGCACCAGCGCGGCTCGCGCTACCGCACCGTGGGGGCGCCCAGCTGGTGGGACAGCATGGTCCAGCACGGGGGCAGCGCGTTGTCGTACCTCAACATCTTCGACGGCGATGCCGCCTGGCGTCTCGTCCACGAGCTGGCAGCGGATGCTGGCGCAGGCCAGGTGGCCGTGGCCATCATCAAGCACGCCAACCCGTGCGGTGCCGCTGTGGCCGGCACCCTCGCGACCGCCTACGAGCGCGCACTCGAATGCGACCCGATGAGCGCCTTCGGTGGCGTTGTTGCCATCGGCGGTGACGTCACGGACGAGGTGGCCGAGGCCATCGCGGCCGGGCCGCAGGCCGACGTGATCATCGCCTCCTCGTTCGCCCCGGCCGCGCTGGAGAAGTTGATCGGCCGCCGCAAGGCGACACGGATTCTGTCGGGGCCGGCGCCCGAGCAGGCGATGCGCCAGTTGCGCAGCCTCGGCACCAGTGTTCTCGTGCAGGACGTCGATGCTTTCGTCTCGCCCCGCTCAAAGTGGCGGGTCGTCACGAAGCGAGCCCCGTCGGAAGAGGAATGGCGCGACCTTGCGCTGGCGTGGCGGGTGTGCGGCCGCACGACGTCCAACGCCATCGCCGTCGTGACGGCGGGTCAAGCCGTCGGCGTGGGTGCCGGACAGCAGTCCCGCGTCGTCGCGGCCGAGATCGCCGTGCAGAAGGCGGGCGAGCGTGCCAAGGGCGGGGCGGGTGCGAGCGACGCCTTCTTTCCTTTCCCGGACGGGCTGCTCGTCCTGGCCGACGCCGGCGTCACCGCCATCGTGCAACCGGGTGGCTCGGTCAAAGACGACGAGGTGATTGCCGCCGCCGACGAGGCTGGACTCGCGATGGTCATGTCCGGCGAACGGCACTTCCGCCACTGATGGGCGCCATCCTTCTCGACGGCGAGCCGGTCGCCGCTCGCATCCGCGGTGAGGTGGCCGAGCGGATGGAGCGCCTGCAGAGCGAGGGCATCACCGTCGGCCTCGGCACCGTGCTGGTCGGCGACGACGTGCCGAGCGAGCGCTATGTCGCGTTGAAGCACGAGGACTGCGCCAGCATCGGCATGTACTCGGTGGGCGAGCACCTGCCGGCCGGCGCGACCCAGGCGGAGGTGCTTGACGTCATCGCCCGATTCAACGCCGACCCCAAGATCAGCGCCTTCTTGGTGCAGCTGCCCCTGCCCGCCGGCCTCGACGAGGAGCAGGCCCTCCTCGCCGTCGACCCCAACAAGGACGTCGACGGGTTGCATCCCGTGAACCTGGGACGCCTGGTGCTCGGTACGCCGGGCCCGCTGCCGTGCACGCCGTCGGGGATTGTGGAGCTGCTCCATGCGTACGACGTCCCGGTGGAAGGACAGCACGTCGCCATCATCGGCCGTGGCGTGACCATCGGCCGGCCACTGGCGAACCTCCTTTCGCTCAAGCGCCCCGGATGCAACGCGGCCGTGACGATGGTGCACACGGGCGTCGACCCTGCCCACATGACGGCGATCGTGCGGACGGCCGACATCGTGGTGGCGGCGGCGGGACGGCCCCACCTGCTCACGCCGGACATGGTCAAACCCGGCGCCGCCGTCGTCTCGGCCGGCACGAGCTTCGAGGGGAAGAAGCTGATTCCCGACGCACATCCTGACGTGGCCGCGGTGGCCGGTTGGATCACGCCCCGCCTGGGCGGAGTCGGCCCCATGACCCGTGCCATGCTGTTACGGAACGCGCTGGGGGCGGCGGAGATGGCGTCCAGGGAGGCGAGCAAGCAGTGAGCCATCAGTGAGCGAGCGGGAGTACTCGGAGCGTCCGTGGGGCAACTACACGGTCCTCGATGACGATGCGCCCGACCACAAGGTCAAGCGCATCGTGGTGCACCCCGGGAAGCGGCTCAGCTACCAGCGCCATTCCAGGCGCGCCGAGCACTGGTTCATTGTCTCGGGGACGGCCACCGTGACCCTCGACGGCGCCGTGACGCAGGTTCCCGCCGGGGCCTCCATCGACATCCCCCTTGAGAGCGCGCACCGCATCGCCAACGAGGGTACGACCGACGTCGTCTTCATTGAGGTGCAGCAAGGCTCGTACTTCGGTGAGGACGACATCGTCCGGCTCGAGGACGACTACGGGCGCGTCGACGCGGCGGGGACATGAACATGACGCGCATCGCGGACCTCCTGGCAGCCGGACCGACCTACTCGTTCGAGTTCTTCCCGCCGAAGAACGAAAAGGAGCTGGCCACGCTGGCCCGCACCATCGGCGAGCTGCAGCCGCTGGAGCCATCCTTCGTATCGGTCACCTACCGCGGCGGGGCCGAGTCCCGCCAACGCACCCTCGACCTGGTTTCGGGCATGTTGCACACCACCAAGCTCAACCCGATGGCCCACATCATCTGCGTGGCCCACACGCGCCTGGAGCTGGCGGACATCCTGGTGACGCTGCGCAAGGCCGGCATCGAGAATCTGATGGCGCTCGGCGGCGATCCGCCCGAGGACCCGTCCGCCGGGCCGGGCGAGCTGGCCTTTGCCGCCGAGCTCGTGGAGCTGGCCCGCGCCATCGGGGGCTTTTCCGTCGGCGTGGCCGCGCACCCGGCCGGCCACCCCCGTTCGCCGAACCTGCCCAGCGACCGCGACTACCTGGCCGCCAAGCTCGCGCTGGCCGACTTCGGCGTCACCCAGTTCTTCTTCGAGGCCGCGGAGTACGAGGACCTGATCGCTGACCTGCGCGAGCGGGGCGTCGACACGCCGGTGCTGCCCGGCATCCTCCCCGTGACGTCGCTGTCGACCATGGGCCGCCTCGGGGCCATGGGCGCGGCCGCCCCGGACTGGATGCAGGACCGGCTGCGCGCCGCCGACGAGCGGGGCGGGGCCGATGCGGTGCGCAAGGAGGGGGTGGTGCTGGCCACCGAGCTCTGCTCCCATCTCCTCGATGCCGGCGTGCCGGGGTTGCACTTCTACACCTTCAACACCTCGAGCGCGACGCGGGAGATCTACGCCGCGCTGGGCCTCGGACCGGGAGACTCCTAGGCCCGACGCCGGCTCAGTAATCGGCCCAGCGAGCCCAATTGGGACCTCACGGCCCCGCCCCGTAGCATCCGGTCCATGGCAGATCTCATCCGCATGGGCGACGACGGCACGCTCCAGGTCCCCGACGAACCCATCATCCCCTTCATTGAGGGCGACGGCACGGGGGTCGACATCTGGCCCGCTGCCAAGCTGGTCCTCGATGCCGCCGCCGCCAAGCACGGCCACAAGGTCGCCTGGAAGGAGGTCCTCGCCGGTCAAAAGGCCTTCGACGAGACGGGCAACTGGCTCCCCGACGAAACGGTCGACACCTTCCGGTCCCACCTGATCGGGATCAAGGGTCCGCTGACCACGCCGGTCGGGGGCGGTATCCGCTCGCTCAACGTGGCGTTGCGCCAGATCCTCGATCTCTATGTCTGCCTGCGCCCGGTCCGCTGGTTCAGTGGCGTCCCGTCGCCGGTGGTCCACCCCGAACTGGTCGACATGGTGATCTTCCGCGAGAACACCGAGGACGTCTACGCCGGCTACGAGGTGCAGTCCGGCACCCCGGAGGCCGAGAAGCTCGCCACGTACCTGCGCGACGAAATGGGCTGGCCCATCCGCGAGCTGTCGGGCATCGGCATCAAGCCGATCTCGCCCATGGGTTCCAAGCGCCTCATCAGGGCCGCCATTGAGTACGCCCTCGACCGCAAGCGCGAGTCGGTGACGCTGGTGCACAAGGGCAACATCCAGAAGTTCACCGAGGGCGCCTTCCGTGAATGGGGCTACGACCTCGTGCGCGAGGAGTTCGCCGACGTGGCCGTCGGCTGGGACGACTGCGACGGCAAGCCGGGCGACAAGCTTCTCGTCAAGGACACCATCGCCGACATCACGCTGCAGCAGGTGTTGACTCGGCCGTCGGACTTCGACGTCATCGCCACCACGAACCTCAACGGTGACTACCTTTCCGATGCCCTGGCCGCCCAGGTCGGTGGCATCGGGATCGCCCCGGGGGCCAACATCAACTACGTGACCGGCCACGGCATCTTCGAGGCGACCCACGGCACGGCGCCGAAATACGCCGGGCAGGACAAGGTCAATCCCGGCTCGGTGCTGCTGTCTGGCGTGCTCATGTTCGAGCACATCGGCTGGAACAACGCCGCCGCGGACATCGTGCATGCGCTCGAGGCCACCATTGCGGACAAGGTCGTGACCTACGACTTCGCCCGCCTGATGGAGGGTGCCACCGAGGTCAAGTGTTCCGAGTTCGCCGCTGCCATCGTCGACCGCCTCTAACCGAGCAACCAACACCGATCAACCAGAAGACTGTCCGAAAGGATCACCACCTCCATGGCCAAGCCCCCCGTCCACGTCACGGTCACCGGCGCCGGCGGCCAAATCGGCTACTCCATCCTGTTCCGCATCGCCTCGGGCCAGTTGCTCGGCGAGGACCAGCCCATTGTGCTGCGCCTCCTCGAGATCGAGCCGGCCATGCGCGTGCTCGAAGGCGTGGTCATGGAGATCGACGACGGCGCCTTCCCGTTGGTGCACGACATCGTCGCCACCTCCGACCTCAAGACGGCCTTCGACGGCACGTCGTGGGCCCTCTTGGTGGGTTCCATCCCGCGCAAGGCCGGCATGGAGCGCGGCGACCTCCTCAGCGTGAACGGCGGGATCTTCAAGCCGCAGGGCCGGGCCATCGCCGAGAATGCCGCCGCCGACGTTCGCATCCTGGTGGTGGGCAACCCCTGCAACACCAACTGCCTCATCGCGCGCGCCAACGCACCCGAAGTGCCCGCCGACCGGTGGTTCGCCATGACCCGCCTCGACGAGAACCGGGCCAAGGCACAGCTCGCGGCCAAGGCCGGCGCGCGCGTGGGTGACGTCACCAACGTGGCCATCTGGGGCAACCATTCGGCCACGCAGTTCCCTGATTTCGCCAACGCCCGCATCGGCGGCAAGCCGGCGACCGAGGTCATCACCGACCACGAGTGGCTCCACGGCGAATTCATCACGACGGTCCAGAAGCGTGGCGCCGCCATCATCGACGCCCGGGGCTCGTCCTCGGCCGCCTCGGCCGCCGCCGCAGCGATCGACACCGTGGTCAGCCTCCGCACCAAGACCGCCAAGGGCGACTGCTTCTCGGTCGCCGTGGCCAGCGAGGGCCAGTACGGGGCGCCCGAGGGCCTGCAGTTCGGGTTCCCGGTGCAGGCCGACGGCAAGGGTGGTTGGTCCGTGGTCGAGGGCTTCGCCCGTGACGACTTCGCCACCGAGCGGATCGGGATCACCACCGACGAGCTGCTGGCCGAGCGCGACGACGTGAAGGGGCTCGGGCTCATCGGCTGACAGATCCGGTGCGACACAGCTTGGGTCGCACCTCGGCAGGCTGAGGCACCAGACCTCCTCGGGGTGGGACGTCCTCCGTCGGATCGGCGATGTCATACCCTCCCACCTGCACCGACTGGTTCTCGTGTGCGCCGTCACCGGCTGTTCGCGGCCATGAAACGAGGGCGAAACACGGTCCTGGCACCGTAGGGAGGGTGGGAGACCTCTTCGACGGGTACGGGTCGTGCGCCCGTGGCCTCACGGCCCATGCCTTCGACGAGATGGTCGGACGCGACGGCACGGCCCGGACCCCGTATGTCGCCGTCGCCTCGTCGCTGGCGCAGATGGGTCCCGACGACGTCTCGGCCCGGGCTACCCGGTTGGCCCGCGCCTTCATGGACCAGGGCGTCACCTTCGATCTCGACGGCGAGGAGCGCCCGTTTCCGCTCGACGTGGTGCCGCGGATCTTCACCGGGGCTGAATGGTCGACGGTCGCCGCGGGGGTCGCCCAGCGTGTCCGGGCCCTCGAGCGCTTCCTGGCGGACATCTACGGAGCCGCTCGCATCGTCAGCGACGGGCTCATCCCGCACGAGGTGATCACCAGCTCCCCGGGGTTCGTACGGGCCGCCTACGGATTCTCTCCGCCCAACGGCGTGCGCATCCACGTGGCGGGGATCGATGTGATCCGCGACGAGGACGGCGAGTTCCGGGTGCTCGAGGACAACCTCCGGAGCCCGTCGGGGGTGAGCTACGTGCTGGCGAACCGCTCGGCGATGGAGCGGGTGCTGCCCGAGCTGTTCTGGGGTCAGCCGATCCAGATGGTGACGGACTACCCGGCGCGGCTGATCAACGCCCTGCGCCGTGCGGCCCCGGCGTCGGTCCAGGATCCGACCGTCGTCGTGCTGACGCCGGGGGTGCACAACTCGGCCTTCTACGAGCACGCGCTGTTGGCGCGGCTCATGGGTGTGCATCTGGTGGAAGGGCGTGACCTCGTCTGTCACGGCACGGATGTCTTCCTGCGCACGACCGAGGGCGAGGTCCCGGTGCATGTCATCTACCGCCGTATCGATGACGACTACCTCGACCCGCTGCAATTCCGGCCCGACTCGCTGGTTGGCTGCCCGGGCATCATCAACGCGGCCCGGGCGGGACGGGTGACGATCGCCAACGGCGTGGGCAACGGCGTGGCCGACGACAAGCTCGTCTACACCTACGTGCCGGCCATGATCCGCTACTACTTGGGCGAGGACCCGATCCTGCACAACGTCGAGACGATGCACCTCGTCGATGACGCCGTCCGCAAGGACGCGCTCTCCCGTCGCGGTGACCTCGTCTTCAAGCGGGTGGACGGCTCGGGCGGCAAGGGGCTCGTCATCGGTCCGTCGGCCACAGGCGCCGAGCTGGACGAGCTCGCTCTCGAGGTGGAGGCCGATCCCCGCCACTGGATCGCCCAGCGAGTCGTCGCGCTGTCCACCTCGCCCACGTGGGTGGACAACACCATGGTACGACGCCACGTCGACCTGCGTCCCTTCGCCGTGAACGACGGCGAGGACATCTGGGTCCTGCCCGGAGGCCTGACCCGCGTGGCGCTGGGGGAGGGCGGCCTCGTCGTGAATTCGAGCCAGGGTGGCGGTTCCAAGGACACCTGGGTCGTCGGGGGCGGGCTGTCCATGCCCGTACTGCCACCCCGGCAGGTTCTGCCGTTCCAGGCCGGGCCCCCGATGGACGTCGGCCCGGTCCCGGACGCCGAACTCGGGGTACAGCAACAGCAACAGCAACAGCAGCAACAACACCAACAACAGTGGCAACGACTGCACCAACCTGTGCCACACCAGCGAGGCTCGGCACGCGCATGACCCGCGCCCTTCTGAGCCGGGTCGCCGAGTCGATCTTCTGGGTCGGTCGCTACGTCGAGCGGGCCGAGGGGACGGCGCGCATCCTCGATGTATCGGTGCACCAGGCGCTCGAGCAGAGCGACGTGGAGGGCTCGCACGCGGGCCGGCGGCTCTTGGCGGTCATGGGCCTGCCCGACTCGGGGACAGAGACCCTGTGGCAGGCCACCGAGCGGCTGGCCACCGAATCGGACAGCCGCTCGTCCATCGCCGGCGCGCTGGCGGCCGCACGCGAGAACACCCGCGCCGTGCGCCACGTCGTCCCGGTGGAATTTTGGGAGCACATCAACGCCACCTGGGCCGACCTCCCGCTGCAGTGGGAGGTCGGCCGGAGTGCCGGACCGGCCTTCTACCTCTCCTTCGTGAAGACCCAGTGCGCGGGCATGATGGGTCTGGCTGACACCATGATGAGTCGCGACCAGACGTGGCTCTTCTTCACGCTGGGACGGTGTCTCGAGAGGACCGACGTCGTTGCCCGCCAGCTGGGCACCGTCGCCTTCGACGAAGTCTTCGACAGCGGGCTCGTCATGCTGCTGCGTTCGTGCGGAGGCTACGAGCCCTACCTGCGCCTCTCCCAAGGGGTCGTCGAGCCGGGTCGAGTGCTGGACTTCCTCCTGCGGGACCGGCTCTTCCCGCGCTCGGCCTTTGCCTCGCTGACCTTGGCCGAGGAGTGCCTGGACATGATCAACGCCGGGCGAGAGGGGGCGTGGGACGACGCACGGGGTCTGGTCGGCCTGGCCCGTGCCGAACTCGAGTACTCCGCTCCCGCCACCTTGTCCCGCGGCTTGGAGGCGAGACTCGAGCGCTTGCAGTCCTCGATCTCGTCGGTCAGCGACGCCGTGACGCGGCGCTATTTCGCCCAGGACCTCCCGACTCAGTGGCGCCGAGGGGGTGCAGGCGGATGAGCCGGTCCGACGGGTGGCGGCTGCGGGTGTCCCACGAGACGCGCTTCGACTACGACGCCCCGGCGCGGGCGTCGTACAACGAACTGCGCCTTACGCCCCGCACCGAAGTGCGCCAGACCGCGCTCGAGGCGAGGGTCGTGACCGTGCCGCCGGCACCCCAGTACTCGTACCTTGATTACTGGGGCACGCACGTCGTGGCGTTCAACGTCGATCGTGGTCACGAGGTCTTGAGCATCACCGGCAACTCCCTTGTTGACACGCAGCATGCAGAGGACCCCGACGACTGCACTTGGGAGGATGTCGCCGACGCCACCATGACAATGGCGGACCACCTGTCACACCACCTCTACACCGCCCCCGGGCCGGAGCTGTCCGCGATCGCCGAAGGGTTGCGAACCGACCGGCCCCTCGAGACGGCGCGCCGGATAATGGCGGCGGCGCACGAGTCGCTTCGTTACGTGCGCGGTGTGACGTCTGTGCACACCTCGGCAGACGAGGCCTACGCCGACGGTGCCGGCGTGTGCCAGGACTTCGCGCACCTGGCGCTCTCGCTGACCAAGTCCGTCGGTCTTCCGTCTCGTTACGTCTCGGGATACTTTCACCCGGATGGTGACGCGGCCATCGGCGAGGAGATCACCGGTGAAAGCCACGCGTGGGTCGAGGTGTGGACGGGCCGCTGGTGGGCCTACGACCCGACGAACGACTGCCCGGTCGGCGAGCGCCACATCGCAGTCGGCCACGGGCGCGACTATGGCGACGTTCCGCCGGTGAAGGGCATTTATGCCGGCAACGCCGAGAACACCATGCGGGTCGTGGTGCGCATGGCGCGGGTGCATTGAGCCGCCGCGCCGTGGTGTCGCCGTGCTGACGAAGATGCGGATCTGGCTGCCGGACGCGCCAGGTGTACTCGGTGCCGTGGCGGCGGAGATCGGCGCCGTGCAGGGCAACGTCATCGGGCTCGAAGTGCTCGAGCGCGAGGCGGGCGTGGCGATCGACGAACTGGTGGTGGAGCTCCCCGACGAGCCGGGAGTGGTCGACGCCGTCTGCCGCGGAGTGCGCAACGTCCCTGGAGTCGGCGTCGAGATGGTCACGGTGCAGACGACGGAGGCACGGGACCGGGAGGACACCGTCCTCGCCGCGGCGGCAGCGATCCTGCAGGCGGCCACGCCAACGGCCGCCATGAACGCGCTGACGGGTCATCTCATGGCCCTGTTCGACCTGACGTGGTTGGCGCTGGCCGATGACGACCTCGTCGGCTTTGCCGAAGTGCACGGTGATGTACCCCCGGTGCAGTGGGTCGCCGCCTTCGCCCAGGGCGCACGCAGCGGGGCTGACCCGGCGAACGACACGACAGGATCGGGCGTGTTCGTCGAGCCCGTTCCGGAGACAGGGTTGACCGTCTGCGGCGGGCGCTCCACGCCCATCCGGCGTCGCGAACGGCTCCAGATCGCCCTGCTCGTCACGGTGGCGTCGCGCTTCACGGACGCCCTCTCCGGGCGCATTCCAGCCGAGCCGTCATCGAAGTCGAACTGACGCGCCGGGCACCAACGCCTAGTCTCCCCGCCATGTTGCGCATCGGCTTCATCGGTTCGGGCCTCATCGCGTGGGCACACGGGCTGAGCCTCAAGGCCCTGATCGATGGAGATGTGGTCGATGCCGCCGTTGTCGCCGTCCACGACCACCAGGAGCGCCGTGCGCGTGGTTTCGCCGAGGCAGTCGGCGGCGACGGCGGCGCCGAGGTCATGGCCGATGCGTCCGAGGTGGCCCGCCGCTGCGATGCCGTCTGGGTGTGTACACCGACGTCCGCGCATCGGAGCGCAGTCGACGCTGCCTTGGAGGCCGGGTGCGCAGTGTTCTGCGAAAAGCCGCTCGATGTGGATCTCCACCGCGCCACCGCGCTCGTCGACGCCACCCACGCGGCCGGTGTGGCCAGCCAGAGTGGCCTCGTGCTGCGCAGCGCCCCGGTGTTCCGGGCCTTCCGCGACCTCGTGCAAAGCGGGGAGCTCGGCGCGCCCATGGCCGCGGTCTTTCGCGATGACCAGTACTTCCCGATTCAAGGGACGTACGCCTCGCAATGGCGGGCCGATGCGGCGCAGGCCGGCGGCGGCTGCCTGATCGAGCACTCCATCCACGATCTCGACATCATGCGCTTCTGCTTCGGCGACGTGGCGTCGGTCGTCGCTCGGACGGCGAACCATGCCGGCCACGAGGGGATCGAGGATCTGGCCGCGGTGACACTGTCCTTCACCTCCGGGTTCGAGGCGCAGCTGACCAGCGTGTGGCACGACATTTTGAGCCGGGGCTCGACACGCCGACTCGAGGTCTTCTGCCGCGACGGAATGGTCTGGCTGGACGACGATGTTCTCGGGCCGCTCCACGTGCAGACGAACGAGGGGACCGAGGTCCGCGCCTGCCCGTTCGCCCCATGGGTGGAGGCGCTGCCGCTGGCCGACGACCAGGTCGGCCTGGCCGTGCGGGCCTACGCCGAGGCGGACCGCGCCTTCGTCGACGCCGTGGTGGGTGACCGACCTCCCGATCCCGGACTCGAGGTCGCCCTCGAGGCGCACCGCCTGGTCGATGCCGCCTACCGGTCGGCCGCGGCCGGGGGAGAGCCGCGGGTGCCCTCGACTCAAGGATGATTTCGAGGTCGGCTCCATCATCCCCAAGTCGGAGACGTGACCCGAAAACCGCTCGTGAACTGGGGAGAAACAGGGGACGAGGTCTCGGGGGCGGCGCAAGGACCTCGCTAGCATGACCCGGCTGACGTTCTCGTCGCGACGCCCACACAAGGAGCTCAGAGCGTGCGCTCGCTGATCAGTATCTTCACCCGGCAGCCGCTTGCGGCGAAGGTGCCCGAGGTCACCGCCCTCTTCTGGGTGATCAAGATCTCGACGACTGCCGCCGGCGAGGCGATCTCGGACATGTTCGTCTCCAACAAGTCGCTCGGTTTCGTCGTCGAGGTCTCAATGTTTCTCGTGGCGCTGGTGCTGCAGTTCGCCTCCCGGCGCTACTCGGCGCTCACCTACTGGTTCCTCGCCCTCGCGATCGCCACCGCGGGCACCGGCGTTGCCGACACGATGCACCTCGTGCTCGGGATGCCCTACGCCGTGACCTCATTGTTCTGGTTGGTCGTCCTGGGCGTTGTCTTCTTCCTGTGGAATCGGAGCGAGCACACGCTCGACATTCACAGCATCACGACGAGTCGGCGAGAGAAGTACTACTGGTGCGTCGTGTTCGCCACCTTCGCCCTCGGCACGGCGGTGGGTGATTTCGCCGCCAACACGCTCGGACTGGGCTACATCGCTTCGGCGTTCCTCTTCTGCGGCGTGATCCTCATTCCGTGGGCAGGATGGAAGTGGCTCGGGTGGAACGGCATCTTCGCCTTCTGGTTCGCCTACGTGATCACCCGTCCGGTTGGGGCATCGTTCGCCGACTATTTCAGCAAGGGCCATGACGTGAGTGGCCTCGACTTCGGGGACTGGCAGACGGCGTTGGTGCTGACCTCCATCGTCGTGGGCCTGGTCGCCTACACCGCGCTGACCCGCTACGACATTCAGTCCCCGGATGTCGAAATCGCCGGCGGGGCCTAGGAGCGGCGCCGTCCGCACACCCGCGGGCGTTGTTCCCACGCGCGGCACCGAGGGTGCCATCACGACGCGCACTGCATCGATGACGCAGTCCATAAGGTGCCAACCATGGATACTTCCCCGCTGCTGCTCGAGCTCTACGGTCGGATCCCACCCCTGGCGGCGGGAGCAGTGGACGGGCTCGACCGTGATCAGCTCTGTCGTGCTCCCGACAAGGACGCCAACACGATCGGCTGGTTGGTATGGCACCTCGCCCGGGTCCAAGACCACCACGTCGCTGCGTTGCTGCACGCCGACCAGATCTGGGTCGAGGGCGACTGGGCCCGCCGCTGCGGACTGAGTCCCGACCCCTCCAACACGGGATACGGTCACAGCG
Organism: uncultured Acidimicrobiaceae bacterium; assembly: GCA_963782415.1. GTDB lineage: Bacteria > Actinomycetota > Acidimicrobiia > Acidimicrobiales > RAAP-2 > Bog-473. Next base: position 278,637 of record CAWAJT010000008.1, read on the forward strand.
CCGAGGAGGTCCGCGCCGTGCGGCCCGAGGGCCCTGACGTGCTGCTCGGCTACCTCGACCTGGTGGCCGGCCGTACCCGGACCATGCTCGAAGGCCTCCAACCCGGTGACCTGGACCGGGTCGTGGACGAGCGTTGGGACCCGCCGGTCACCCTGGGCGTGCGGCTGGTGAGCATCGCCGACGACAGCCTCCAACATGTTGGACAAGCTGCGTACGCGCGGGGTCTTCTCGGCTTGTGAGCGGGCGCCGTCGGAGCCCGCTCAGTCGCGAGAGGACAGAGCGGTGAGTGCAAGCGGCGAGTCAGCGGGCGGGAGGCCTGGGCCAGCGCACGTATTCGCCGTAGTGGAAGATCGTCTCGTAGCCGAGGCGGTGATAGACCGACTCACCCATCGGCGAAGCCTGGAGCGATACGGACGAGGCGCCATGGTCGAAGGCGAGATTGGTCGACGCAACTGTCACGAGTGCACCCAGTCCCATGCCGCGGGCATCCGGCACGGTACCCACCCACTGCAGGCTCGCCACCCCGTCGCTCTCGTAGGCCATTGCCGTGGCCATCGCTTCACGGCCGCGACGAGCGACGACGATGGATGCTGCCGCGTCCTGCAGCACCCGGTCGATCTCGTCGAAGAGGTCGGGATGCACATCCGCCGGCATGCCATACGTCGCGTACGCCGCGGCGTTCACCGCGATGAAGTCGCGCAGGTCCGCTTCGTCCTCGACCACGTGCACGCTCACACCTTCGACGGGTGAAGCGGCGGGGAGCGGTTCCCGGCGGATCATCTCCGGCACCGGATCGCCGAAGAGCTCCAGGCCGGCTTGCGCACATGCGTGGCGCACGTCGTCGTCCTCACCGCCGTCGCGCACCTTGACGGTGTAGCCCCGCCCCAGATCCTTGAAGAACGCGTCGGCCTTGTCGATCAGCGCAGCCCCCCCGAGCGAGTCGTCGGTGCGGAAGGCACCGTTGGCGACGACGGGGATCCACGTTCCGCCCGCACACAACACTGCGCCGTCGCTCTCCTCGAGTACCCCGCGGCTGCTCCACCGCGTGAGCGCGCGATTGAAGGCGATGAGCGTGAGGTGGCCGAGTTGCGCCTCCGACAACTGTCGTGGTGAACCGGAGCTGCCCGTTGTCCTCAACCCTTCGCGCAGCCTGGCCACAGGGGTCATGATGCCCCACGCGAGGTCCGTCTCAGCGGGATACTGCTCCCTTCTCTGCTCAGCGGAGTTCGAAGACAGGGTGACGGGCGGCAACGGCGGCCCACTCGGCGTCCGACGAGTCAGGGGTGATGCCGTCGAAGAACATCCCGACCTCGAACTTCCAACGCCGCAGGTAGGCCCGCAGGACAGGCACGCTGTCGGCCACCGGGATCTCGGTCGCCGTGCGCAGTTGGCGCCGCCGTCCGAGGATGAGCACCAGGTGCCCGCCGGCATGGCGCACGTTGCGCACCCACTGGGTTTCGCCCCGCGGGGACACCAGATACTGCTTCCCGTCCAGCGTGAGCAGGTTGACCGGGACGTGGTGCAGGTTGCCGCTGGTGCGTCCCCTGTGTTCGAGGACCCGGGAGCCCATCACACTGACGCCGAGGCGCGTCGTCCCCTTGACCAGGGCGTTGAGGATGTTGCGGGTGAACCAGTCAGGCCGCTTGTAGTGAGCCGCGGCGGGTTCGTGGGTGGCAGGGATCGTGTCGGTGCTCATGGCGGCCTCCTCGGCACTCGGGCTTTTCATGAACACCGATACTAAACATGAACATTGTTCTTGTCAAGTACTTGTGTTCTCGACTCGGAACAGCCAAACTTGTGCGATGCCTCCCCCCGAGACGGCCGCCACCACCTCGACGCCCCGGGCGCCCCGGACGGCCAGGGAGCGGGTCCGCGCCGAGATGAGCGCCGAGATCCTCGCCGTGGCCGCGGACCACGTCGCCCGTGACGGGGCCGCCGCCCTCTCCCTGCGCTCCATCGCGCGTGACCTGGGCATGGCACCCTCGGCGTTGTATCGCTATTTCGACGGGCGCGACGCGCTGCTCGAGCGCGCTCATTCTTTCGGCCTACGAGGCGCTGGCTGTCGCGGCGGAACAGGCCGCGGACAACGCGGAGGCGGACGCCGATACCGACAGATCCGACGCCGACCGGTGGTCGGCGGTGCCCCGCGCCATCCGCCGGTGGGCGCTCGAGCACCCGCACCAGTGGGGGTTGATCTTTGGCACCCCCGTGCCGGGATACGAGGCACCCAAGGACACGGTCGAGCCCTATGCCCGGGTCGCGGTGGCGCTCGTTCGCCGGCTGGTGGCGGCGCACGAAGCGGGGCGACTGCGCGCCGATCCGGTGCCAGGGCAGGTCGACGACGACCTGCGACGAGCAGTGGCACCCGTCGTCGATGGCCTGCTCCCCGGCCTCCCCGTGGAGAAGGTGGTGCGCGCGCTCCAGACGTGGATCACGATCGTCGGAGCGATCAATCTCGAAGTATTCGGGCATTGGCGCAACACTGTGCTGGCGCCGGAACTGCTCTTCGAGGCCGCCATCCGGGACGCGGCGACGTCGGTCGGCCTGGAGTAGCGGGACCTCGGCTCACGCCGACGCCACGCCTTTTAGCGCAGGGTCTCGCGCAACACCTGGGCCCGCGCCCGCAGATCCTCCAGCCGGTCTTCAGGGACCCATTCGGCCATGGCGCCGACGAGGTCGAGGACAAGCGCAGCCAGCTCCGCCAGCTCCTTGCTCGGTTCCTCCACCTTGATCTGCGAGAACGGGAACGCGATGTTCACCCGGCTCGACGGAGCGTGCATCTCGGGCGCGGCTCCGGGTGTCGCCCCGCCGTTCAACGCAGTGGTTGCGTTCTTCTGGTGTGACTTTGGCACTCCACCATCCTGGTCGCGCCGCGTCCGAGTGCGGGTGATGGTCCTGTGGGACGACGAGCGGCCACGGCGGTGGCCGCCGCCGATGGTCAGCCCAGAACGGGCAGCTTCACCTCGAGCCCGGCATTCGCCAGGAAGAGGAGCTTGTGCTCGAGGGCGTTCTGCCAATCGATCATGTCCTTGTCGAATTGCCTGCGGTCGCCTTCTTCGCACGCGTGCTCGAGCTCGTCGAATGCCAGGTCTTCAGCATCGAGTAGGGCCCGATACTTCAAAAGGAAGTGGTCGTCGATCGGCTGGTGCACGTCGTCCCTCCTGCCTGCGGCCCGACCTTCGCGAGCCGGTGCGCCAACGTTACCGCCGTCCCACCGTGCCCGCTCGGGCGGCCCGAAGCGGTGCCGCGAGCGCGTCAACGGGCAGGTACATGCGCCCTCCAGGCCCGCCCCGGACGGCAGCCCTACCAGTGGCGCCGCAGGCGGAGGTAGGTGCGGGGCATGACAGAGCGGAAGACCATGGCGGCGTCAATGAGGCCCGACACGCTGATCTCGAGCGACGGGCCTCCCGCCTGGGCCAGAATCCGCCGCGACACCGTCTCGACGCCCCGTCTGGTCAGGCGCGGCGGCCGGCGCAGGCCACGGCCGAGGGCGCCCAGGCCCAGCTCGGTGGCCATGAAGGCGGGGTAGGCCACGTGGACGTGGACGCCCTTGGGGCTGAGGCGGAACGAAGTGGACCCGGTGAAGGCGGAGAGGGCGGCCTTCGACGAGGGATAGGCACCCGGCCCGGGCGAGGGCAGGCGCCCGCCGTCGGACGAGACGTTGACGATCACGCCGTGGCCGCGTTCGAGCATGGCCGGCAGGACGGCGAGCGTGGCGGCCACCGGGGCGAAGAAGTTCACGTCGAACGTGTGCCGGAAATCGTGCTCGGTGACCTCGGCGAGCCGCACACCGGGGTCCTGCGCCGCGTTGTTGACCAGCAGGTCGATCGGGCCGTGGGCCGCCGTCACCTCGCCCAGGGCGCGCCCGAGCGCACCGGTGTCGGCGACGTCGCAGGTGATGGTGCCCGAGTTCGGTGTGAAGGTGCGCAGGTCGGTCGCCGACTTGTCGAGGCGCTCCGTGTTGCGGGCCAGACCGACCACGGTGGCGCCGGCCCGGGCGAGGTCCACGCTGAGCTGGGCGCCCAGGCCGTCGGAGGCACCGGTGACCAGGGCGACAAGGCCCTCGTAGCGGCCGCCGAAGTCAGGCGGACGGGCACCGGATGGTGTGAGGCGCGTCGGCCATCGGTTCGGGCGGTGGTGCGGGTCCACGGGCCCCGTCAAGGGGCCGGCGCCGGCGGGTCCGTCAGTCCCTCCAGCTGGGTTCCCAGCCGGGCCGTCGCCTCGGCCAGGATGTCCTGACCGGCCACCAGTGCCGCCAGGTCCCCCCGCACGCGCACGCGCCCGGTAGCGAGCGCATCGGCAGGGTCGAGCTCGCCGCGGGCCATGGCCACCGCCTCGGGGTACCCGAGCACAATCGTCGCCGTGCCGCTCACGGTGCCCGCTCCGTCCAGCGCCAGTTGGGCCCGACCCTCGGCCACCGTCAGCACCAGGTGTACGTTCCCACCATCCGCTTGCACGTCGTCGGGCACGCCGGTCACGACCTGGACGACGCTGAAGCGGCCGTCGGCCGCCGCCAGTGACCCCGCCCCGGCGGCGGCGATGGCGTCGGTCAGGTCGAGGGCGCGCAGGGCGGCGTCGAAGGACGCCACCCACTCGGGTGAGAGGTAGCGGGGCATGGGCGAGAGTCTGGTCCCGTTGGAGCAGGGCGTGCCGGTGCAGGCTCGGACAACCCCCGTGGGATTGCCGGCCGGGCGCCGGTTCAGCCGGCGGAGGCCTCTTTGGCGGTCTTCTTCGAGCGCCCCGAAATCTTGCGCCCAAGCCAGGCCACGGGGTCGTAGCGGGCGTCGACGACGCGCTCTTTCATCGGGATGATGCCGTTGTCGGTGATCTTGATGTGCTCGGGACAGACCTCGGTGCAGCACTTCGTGATGTTGCACTTGCCGAGGCCACGCTCTTGCGCCAGCTCGCGTCGGTCGTTGACGTCGAGCGGGTGCATCTCGAGCTCGGCGAAGCGGATGAAGAAGCGGGGCCCGGCGTAGGTGGGCTTGTTGTCCTCGTGGTCGCGGATGACGTGGCAGATGTCCTGGCACATGAAGCACTCGATGCACTTGCGGAATTCCTGTCCGCGTTCCACGTCGACCTGCATCATGCGGTAGCCGCCCTCGGGTTCGGGTCCGGGCTTGAACGCCGGCACTGTCTTGGCCACCTCGTAGTTGAACGAAACGTCGGTGACGAGGTCGCGGATGATGGGGAACGTCTTCATCGGCGCCACGGTGACAGGCTCGCCCTCGGGCAACGTGTCCATGCGTGTCATGCACATCAGGCGGGGCAGACCGTTGATCTCGGCCGAGCACGAGCCGCACTTGCCGGCCTTGCAATTCCACCGGCAGGCCAGGTCCGGCGCATCGGTGGCCTGAATGCGGTGGATGACGTCGAGCACGACCTCGCCCTCGACACCGGGCATCACGTAGTCGGTGAACTCGCCACCCTCGTCGTCGCCGCGCCAGACCCGCATGGTGACGGAGGTCTTGTGTCCCGTGGTGGTGTCGGGCACCGCGGTCGGCTGGGCGGCCGGCTCAGGCGTCGCGGTGGTGGTGTCGGTGTCGGCCATGGCTACGTTGCCTCCTCGAACAGGGTCCGGAGCTCGGGCGGCATCTCCGGCAATGGCTCGGGCGCGATGGCGATCGGCGCCAGGAACCCGTGCTCGCCGGACTGGCGCTGCACGAAGTTGACCTTGCCCATTTCGGGATCGGGTCCCGGGTAGTCCTCCCGGGTGTGCCCGCCGCGGGACTCCTTGCGGTGCAGCGCGCCCTGCGCCACCGCGATCGACGTCGTGATCATGGAAGGCAGGTCGGTGGCGAGGTTCCAGCCGGGGTTGTAGGCCCGGCCGCCCTTGACCTGCACCTTGGCCGTGCGCGCCTTGAGGTCGTCGAGCTTGCCGAGCGCCTCTTCGAGCTCGGGTCCCGTGCGGATGATACCGACCAACGATTGCATGGTCTCTTGCAATTCCTCGTGGACGTCGTAGGGATTGTCCCCGTTGTCACGTCCGAAGGGGGCGAAGGCCTCGTCGATCACCGACGCCACCTCCGCCGGGTCGACGCTCGGTTGACCGGCGCGGCCCTCCGCGAAGTCGGCGGCTCCGATACCGGCCCGGCGGCCGAAGACGATGAGGTCCGAGAGCGAGTTGCCGCCCAGGCGGTTCGCGCCGTGCATGCCGCCGGAGACCTCACCGATGGCGAACAGTCCCGGGACGGTGGCGGCCTGGGTCTCGGCGTCGACGCGCACGCCGCCCATCATGTAGTGACACGTCGGGCCCACTTCCATGGCCTCGGATGTGATGTCGACGCCGGCGAGCTCCATGAACTGGTGGTACATCGACGGAAGCCGGCGGCGGATGTACTCGGGCGTCCGTCGAGTCGCGATGTCGAGATACACGCCGCCGTGGGGTGTGCCGCGTCCCGCCTTCACCTCCGAGTTGATGGCGCGCGCCACCTCGTCGCGCGGCAACAGGTCGGGCGTGCGTCGGTAGTTGATGTGGTCGTCGTACCAGGCGTCGGCTTCCTCTTCGGTCTCCGCCGTCTCGGCCCGGAACATGTCGGCCACGTAGTTGAACATGAAGCGCGTGCCCTCGGAGTTGCGCAGCACGCCGCCGTCGCCGCGCACGCCTTCGGTCACGAGGATGCCGCGCACCGACAGCGGCCACACCATGCCGGTCGGGTGGAATTGGACGCACTCCATGTCGATGACGTCGGCACCGGCCCAGATTGCCATGGCGTGCCCGTCGCCGACCGATTCCCACGAGTTGGACGTGTACTTCCAGGACTTCCCGATCGATCCCGTTGCGAGCACGAACGACTTGGCGGTGAAGAGGACCATCTCGCCGGTCGGGCGCATATAGCCAACGGCGCCCGAGATGTGGCCTTCGGCGTCGGGCAGGAGGCGCAGGATCTTGGTCTCCATGAACACGTCGGTGCCCATGGAGACGACCTTCTGCTGCAGGGTGCGGATGAGCTCTAGTCCGGTGCGGTCGCCCACGTGGGCCAGGCGGGCATAACGGTGACCGCCGAAGTCGCGCTGGGTGATGCGGCCGTCCTGGGTGCGGTCGAAGAGCGCCCCCCAGCGTTCCAGCTCGTAGACGCGGTCGGGGGCCTCCATGGCGTGGATCTGCGCCATGCGCCAGTTGTTCAGCATCTTGCCGCCGCGCATGGTGTCTCGGAAGTGCACCTGCCAGTTGTCCTCGGGCCACACGTGACCCATGGCGGCGGCCATGCCGCCCTCGGCCATGACGGTGTGCGCCTTGCCGAGCAGCGACTTGCACACGAGCGCCACGCGCAGGCCGCGCTCCTTTGCCTCAATGGCGGCGCGTAGCCCGGAGCCGCCGGCGCCGATGATGATGACGTCGTAGTCGTGCGTTACGTAATCGGGCATGCGGATCCTCGCGACCTAGAAGTGGAAGCCGGGGTCGTGGATGGTCCCGCTCGCCACCAGGCGCACGTAGAGGTCGCACAGCGCGACGCCGAACAGGCTGATCCAGGCGAAGCGCATATGGCAGCGCGTTGAGCGGAGTGACGAACTTCCAGAGCTTGTGACGCGTCGGGTGCTTGGCGAACGACTTCACCTGGCCGCCGCAGAAGTGGCGGCACGAGTGGCACGACAGCGAGTACAACCAGAGGAAGGCGGCGTTGAGGCACAGGACAACCGTGCCGATGCTGATGCCGATACCGAGCCCCGGCTGCCGGAAGGCGAGCACGGCGTCGTAGGTCAAGACGCAGTTGAAGATCAGCAGGATCCAGAAGAAGTAGCGGTGGATGTTCTGCAATATGAGCGGGAAGCGCGTCTCACCGCTGTAGCTGCCGTGGGCGTCGGCCACGCCGCAGGCCGGCGGTGACAGCCAGAACGAGCGGTAGTACGCCTTGCGGTAGTAGTAGCAGGTGAGGCGGAAGCCGAGGGGGAAGATGAGGATCAGCAGCGCCGGCGAGTAGTTCCAAAAAGGCAACGTGCCGAAGGAGTGGCTGCCCGGGACGCAGCTGTTGGCGATGCAGGGTGAGTAGAAGGGCGAGATCAGGTCGCGGTGCAGGTCGGCCCCGGCGTAGTAGTTCTTGCCGACGAAGGCGGCCCATGTCGAGTACACGACGAAGGCCAGCAGGACCGTCGCCGTGATCGCCGGCTCGACCCACCAGCCGTCCTTGCGCAAGGTGGGCACGTCCGGCCCGCCCCTGGGCGCCCCGATCACCACCGGCGTCGTGGTTGGGCTCTCGACCGTCGTCGTCACGCGCACCTCCTCAGTGCCTGCCGCGCCGCCACACCCCGTAACCGCACGACGCCGCGACCCTACGGTCCGACCCGCGACGCGTCAAAGACATAAATGATATGACAATCAGAGCGATAAGCTCTGTTTCATGCAGCTGCACCAGCTGGCCTACGCCCTGGCCGTGGCCGAAGAGCGGAGCTTCACACAGGCGGCCGCCCGGTTGCATCTCGCCCAGCCCTCGCTGTCCCGCCAGGTCCGGCTGCTCGAGCACGAGCTCGGGGTGGTCCTGTTCAACCGGGGCCCGGGCCAGGGCCCCGTCACCCTGACGCCCGACGGGGCCGCCCTCGTGCCCTTCATGCAGCGCGTCCTGGCCGACGTCGAGGCGACGGGGGCCGAGGCGCGCGCGCTGTCGGGCATGGCCCGTGGCCGCCTGTCGGTCGGGGCCACGCCGAGCCTCATCACCAGCGCGCTGGCCCCCGCCTTGGTCACGTTCCACGCCAGCCATCCGGGCATCGACCTGTCGGTGGTGGAGGCGGGGTCGCACCAGCTGGTGCCCCAGGTGGCGGCGGGCGAGGTCGACCTCGCGCTGGTGGTGTTGCCGGTGACCGACCCGCTGGTCGTGACGACGCCGCTCTTCGACGACCCCCTCGTCCTGGCCACCTCGCCCGACCATCCTTTCGCCGGGCGTCACCACGTGCGGGTGAGCGACCTCGACGGGCTCGACCTGGTGATGTTCCGGGAGGGCTACGACCTGCGCGCCGTGACGCTGTCGGCCTGCCAGGACGCAGGTGTGGAGCCGCACCTGGTCAGCGAGGGCGCCGAAATGGCGGGTGTCCTCTCCTTCGTGGCCGCCGGCCTCGGCGCGGCCGTGGTGCCCGCCATCGCGTTACCGGGTGACGGCTCGCTGCGAGCGATCCCGTTCACCGCCCCGACGCTGAGCCGCACGGTGGCCCTGGCCCAGCGGGGCGACCGGGCGCTGGCCCGCCCGGCCCGGGCGCTGGCCGACCAGCTGCTGGCACTCCACCCCACCGGGTGAGCCGCCAGGCCCGCACCGATTCCCTGCCTCGGGGTTTAGGCTTCGACCATGGACGGCTCTCCTCTCACTGACCCCTCCGCGACACCGCGCCCCGGCGGCCTCAAGCCCCCTGCTGACCTGCCCCGCGCGCTGGCCGATCTGCGCGGGTCGGGCTGGGAGTCGGTGCCGGTGGCCGAGGAGATGCGGCGCAACACGGCCACCCTCATCGCCGCCGGCGCGTCGCTGGTGCCCGGTGTGCTCGGCTTCGAGGACACGGTGGTGCCCCAGTTGGAGAACGCCATCCTGGCGGGGCACGACATCATCTTGCTGGGCGAGCGGGGCCAGGCCAAGACGCGGGTCATCCGCTCCCTGGTCGGTCTGCTCGACGAGTGGACGCCCATCGTGGCCGGCTCCGAGATCAACGACGACCCCTACAACCCCGTCTCGCGCTACGCCCTCGACCGCGTCGACGAGCTCGGCGAGGCCACGCCCATCGACTGGGTGCACCGCTCGCAACGCTACGGCGAGAAGCTGGCCACTCCCGACACCTCCATCGCCGACCTCATCGGCGAGGTGGACCCCATCAAGATCGCCGAGGGCCGCTACCTGAGCGATGAGCTGGCGCTGCACTACGGCCTCATCCCGCGGGTCAACCGCGGCATCTTCGCCATCAACGAGCTGCCTGACCTCTCCGAGCGCATTCAGGTCGGGTTGCTCAACATCCTCGAAGAGCGCGACGTCCAGATTCGCGGCCACCGTATCCGGCTGCCCCTCGACATCATGCTGGTGGCCACGGCCAACCCGGAGGACTACACCAACCGCGGCCGCATCATCACGCCGCTCAAGGACCGCTTCGGCGCGCAGATCCGCACGCACTACCCGTTCGAGACCATGACCGAGGTCAAGATCATGGAGGGCGAGGCCGACCTGCCGACAGCGGGTGTGCCGGTGACGGTGCCGCGCTTCATGAAAGAGGTCGTGGCCGAAATCAGCCAGCTGGCCCGGCGCAGCACCCACCTCAACCAGCGCAGTGGTGTCTCGGTCCGGCTCTCCATCGCCAACTACGAGACCCTGGTCGCCTCCGCCGTGCGGCGCGCGCTGCGCACCGGCGAGCCGGTGGCGGTGCCCCGCATCAGCGACCTGTCCTCCCTCGTGCCCTCGACCCAGGGGAAGATCGAGGTCGAGGCGATGGAGGAGGGTCACGAGGACGAGGTGGTGGCCCAGTTGGTCGCCGCCGCCACGCTGGCCGTGTTCCGCCGCCGGGTCACTCTCGACGACCCGCAGTCCATCGTCGCCGCCTTCCACGAGCAGGTCGTGGTGCACGTGGGCGACGACCTGGCGTCGTCTGCCTACCTGGCCGTTCTGGCCGACGTGCCCGAACTGGAGCCACCGACCCGCAAGCTGGCCGGCCCCGAGGCGGCCGACGCCGAGTCGCCGGCGCTGATGGCGAGCGCGTTGGAATTCCTCCTCGAGGGCCTCCACCTGACCAAGCGGTTGAACAAGGACGCGTCGGGCGCCCGCGCCCTGTACCGCGGGCGCAAGTAGGCCGGCGGACTGGCGACGGAGAGGACCCGCACATGAGCGCCCGCTACGACTACTCGGAATGGGACGGCACCCAGGAGTTCGCCGACCTCGATCCCGACGACCTGCTGGCGGCCCTCACCGACGACCTGCTGGCCGGGGGCGACCTCGACGACGCGCTGCGCAGCATGCTGCGCCGGGGCTTCCGCAATGCCGACGGCGAGCAGGTCCCCGGCCTGCGTGAGATGCTCGACCAGTTGCGGCGCCGGCGCGCCGAGATGCTGGCCGAGGGCGATCCCGACGGACGCATGGCCGAGCTCACGCAGCAGCTCGACGAGATTGAGCTCCAGGAGCGCCTCGCCATCGACGAACTCGTCGAGGAGGCGCGCGAATTCGGGCGACCAGCGTCGGACCGAGGTGACCGACGACGTGGCCACCGAGCGGCGGATGGCGCTCGATCTCCAGCCCGACGACCCGGCCGGACGCGTGAACAGCCTGCAGCATTACGACTTCGTCTCCTCCGAGGCCCGTGAGCGTTTCGAGGAGCTGGTGGAGGAGCTGCGCCGCGAGATGGCGGACACCTTCTTCGAGGGCGCGTCCGACGCGCTCTCGAGCATGGACGCCGAGCAGATGGCGCGCATGCGCGACGCCTACGACGCGCTCAACACCATGCTCGAGCAACGCGAGCGGGGCGAGGAGCTCGACCCGAGCTTCGAGGAGTTCATGGCGCAGTTCGGCGACATGTTCCCGGGCAACCCACAGAACCTCGACGAGCTCCTGGAGCAACTGGCCGAGCGCATGGCCGCGGCCCAGGCGGTGTGGAACTCCATGAGTCCCGAGCAGCAGGCCCAACTGCGCAACCTGATGGACTCGGTGCTCGAGGACATGGATCTGCGCTGGCAGGTCGAGCGCCTGGCGCAGAACCTCCAGCGTGCCGTGCCCGACGCGGGCTGGCAGCGATCGTACGACTTCACCGGCGAAGGCCCCATGGGCATGAGCCAGGCCACCGACCTGGCCACCCAGCTGGGCCAGCTCGACCGGATGGAGGAGGTTCTCCAATCGGCGTCGACACCGGCGGCACTGGGCGAGATCGACCTGGACCAGGTCCGCCAGCACATGGGCGAGGACGCGGCCCGGGCACTCGACCGCCTGGCCAACCTGAGCAAATCGTTGGCCGACGCCGGCCTGATCGAGCAGCAGGGCGGGCGGATTGAGCTGACGCCCCAGGGTGTTCGGCGTCTCGGGCAGAAGGCGTTGGCCGATCTCTTCGGTCAGATCAACAAGGACCGCATTGGCGACCACTCCGCACTGCGTACCGGCACGGGCCACGACCGCGAGGAGACGACGAAGGCCTACGAGTACGGCGACCCGCTGAACCTGCACCTGTCGACGACGGTGCACAACGCCGTGCGTCGCGGTGGGTCGGGCGTGCCGGTTCGCCTGACGCCTGAGGACTTCGAAGTGGTCGAGGTGGAGGCGCTCAGCCGCTCGGCCACGGTGCTGGCCGTCGACCTCTCCATGTCCATGCCGATGCGCGACAACTTCGTGCCGGCCAAGCGCATGGCGATGGCCCTGCAGACGCTGATCTCGTCGAAGTTCCCCCGCGACTATCTCGGCATCGTGGGCTTCTCCGAGGTTGCCCGCGAAATCCGCCCCGACGAGGTGCCCACGGCCATGTGGGACTACGTCTACGGGACCAACCTGCAGCACGCGCTGGCCCTGGCCCGACGGATGCTCGCTCACGAGCACGGGACCAAGCAGATCATTGTGGTCACCGACGGCGAACCGACGGCCCACATCGACGACGCCGGCGAGGTGTGGTTCAACTACCCACCGATCCCTGAGACCCTGCGCCGCACCATGGCCGAGGTCATCCGCTGCACTCGGGGCGGGATCGTCATCAACACCTTCGCGCTCGACCTCCAGCGCACCCACTATCCGTTCGTGGAGCAGATCGCCCGCGTCAACGGCGGCCGCACCTTCTACACGACGCCTGACGCGCTGGGCGGCTACGTGCTCGTCGATTTCCTCCAGCACCGCCGCGTCCTGCGCCCCGCCGGCTGAGCCAAAGCCTTCCGCCCCCATGGGCTGGGGCGCATTTCGGCTGTTCCGGGGCCAATTCGGGCCGTCGGGGGCGCTCAGGACGAATTCCTCGGAGAATTCCGTGCGGGCGCGTCGGGCGCCTCAAAAGTGGATTCCACCTGGGCTTTTCCCCGCGCATCCCCGACGCCCCGCGTCACAGTTCGCACATTTCGTGCGTAGAAACGCCATCTTCCCCTTGCGCCTGCTGGGCGACTAGTGAAAGATGACTACACCGTTGTAACTACACCAATGCCACCTGTGGCGAAGAAGGGGGGCGAACCCAGTGCCAGTTGACATCGTCACCACGCTCTACGGTCGCCAAGAACGAAGCTGGCAGTTGCAGGCCAACTGCATGGGGGTCGATCCCGATCTGTTCTTCCCAGAGCGCGGCGCGTCCACCCGGGAAGCGAAAGAGGTCTGTCGGGGCTGCGTCGTGCGGGAGGACTGCCTCGAGTACGCCTTGGCCAACGGCGAGAAGTTCGGCATCTGGGGCGGTATGAGCGAGCGGGAGCGACGGCGCCTGCGCCGAGCGCGTGCGCTCGCCCGGCGGGATGTGGCCAGCGCCTCCTGACGCGCACCACCGAGCCGCGCCGCACCGGCGCCGCAGCACGTCACCGGCCGCCGCAGCACGTCACCGGCCGGGCGGCCCATGGTCTTTTCAACTATAAACAAGCGTGCGTATAGCTTTGAGACGCGACATCTCGATCGCAGGGAAAGCCGGTGGGCAACCCGTTGGGTCGGCCTCGCCACGCTCACCTATCGATCAGCATGGAGCCGGGACTCCACCGTTGCCCCGTCCGAGAGGCCGAGTTCGGCTCGCCTCTCGGACGGGACGGCGGCCAGGACCACCTCTGGGATGAGACCCACCAACTCGCCACCGTCGACCGTGCCCCCGACCTCGGTGACGAAGGCTGTCACCGCGTCGTAGAGCCGCTCGGGCCCGTAGCGGTCCGGGTCGAGCAAGTTGCACGAGACCTGGGCCCGCCTCCCGACCCGCAGGCCGAGCGCCCGCACCGCTGGGCCCCGCAGTCGCGGCGCCACCTGTCGCGCTACTTCGACCGAGGACACCCACACGTTGTAGGCCAGCAGCACCCGCCGAGCGCCCACGGCCGTGGCCCCTGTCCGCGGGTCGGCCTGGGCCGGTCCGGCGTCGGGTGTGAGTCCGCCCGGGGCGGGGCCGAAGGCGTGGCGGCGGATGTCGGGCAGGGTCCTGGTCCGGCCGTCGGCCAGCGGTCCGTAGAGGAAGGCCGGCAGCCCGAGCTCCGCTCCGAGCCAGCGGGCGAAACGGTCACGCTGGCCCATGGTGGCCGAGAGGTCCTCAGGTGCCGCGCGCGTCCGGCGCGTAGGGGACGAAGGGCACCACGTCGAGCACGCCGAGGCGGGGATGGACTCCTTGGTGCTGGGTCAGGTCGAGAGCGCCGACCGTGGCCCGGGCCAGCGAGCGGGCGGCGTCGTCGACCAGGTCCGCCGGCCCGACGAGGGTCAGGACGGAGCGGTTGTGGTCCGGGTCGCGGTGCTGGTCGACGAGGGCTGATCCTGCCGCGGCGGCCAGCCGGCCCACAACGGCCTCGTCACGGCCCTCGCTGACATTGACGACGCACTCGACGAGCACGTTGCCAGCGTGCCACGCCGACGACGCGCCGCCGGCCCGTCCTTCAGGAGCGAAGGGGCCAGGAGAGACAGCGGCCCGTGCGAGTGCTACTTGGTGACGACGGCGTGTGAGAGGCGACGGCGGCGCAGAATGCGGCGACGCTCACGCTCAGAGGCACCACCCCAGACGCCGTGGTCGATGTGGTGGTCGAGCGCGTACTCGAGGCAGGCCTCGGATACGGGGCACTCGGCACAAATGCGCTGAGCGACGAGCACGCCCATACCGTCATTGGGGAAGAAGATGTCCGGTGCAACCTCTTTGCACTTTCCCCCTGCCATCCAGTCCGTCGTCATTTTGACTCCCTTTCCACGCAGCATTTTACGGGACCCCCCAGGTCAGAGCCAGGTTTTGCAGATAGGAAGTTCCTAAGAATCGGCCAGTCGATTCGCTTTCTACCAGGGAGAATGTTCCTCCGCCCCCGGGCTACGCTGGCGCCGATCGCCAATGCAGGAGGGTGCCATGTCCCCGGAGACCGAGGAAGAGGTCGTCGAAGAAGGTGAGCCGATCGAGCCGATCGGGCACGTGCGCGTCGTCTACCTCGGCCCGGTCGCTCCTCACTGGGAAGTGCAGTCTGACTACGGCCCGCCCGAGGTGATTGAGCAATTCAGAGAGCGCGTCCTGGCCCGTCTGGTGCTGCTGCCCCCGCACGATCCGCAATTCCGCCGCAACAGCGAGCGGGTCGTCCGCGACGCCGAGCGCGAGCAGCTGGCCCTCGAATGGGTCCTCGACTGGGGCGACGAGGCTGAGGCCTGAGCCGACCATCCTTCGCTGCGTCCCAGCTCGGAGGCACTGAACGGCCTCCACCAACCCCGGTGGACAGGCCCCAGGCATGGCCCGATGCCTGCACCCAACTTGCTCCCGTCGAGCCACCCTCGCGACACCCCTGTGGTGAAGCATGACGCCGTTGTTGTTCGAACGTTGCGGACAGAAGTCCGTCGGAGGGGGAAGGGCACCGAAATGGGGAACACCTACACCATGGAGACCTTGGACGAGGCCACGGTCGTTCGGGGTATCCGCGAGCTCGTCGGCCAACTGACCGACGACGAGGCTGCGCTGGTGCGCACGCTGACGCCGGCGGACCTGACCGAAGCGGCCATGGCCGAGCACCTGTTCGACCTCGTGGACCTGTTGACGACGATCCGGTTCGAAGAGCCCATGGCGGAATACGTCTACGCGATCGCACCCCGATGGGACGGCACCATCGAGACGCTGCTCCTCGCCGGAAGGGTCACCACGTCGTTCAACCGCTTCGAGCTCGAGCACTGTGCCGGTCGGGTGCCGGCCACGCCCGCCCGTCTCGCACCGGTCCGGCGGCCCCGGCTGCACCGCATGCCAGTTCCGGTGGGCTGAACCCGTCTCACCGGCAGCACGAAGGCGGCGGCCGGCGACGGCGCGTCGCCGACACGCCACTTGGCGAACGGCGGTCCCGCGGGCGATGCCCGGCGGGGGCGCCGGGGCGTGTTCAGTCGAGCAGCCCGATGCGGGCGAGCCACAGGCCGGGCGCGTCGACCTCGGCCGGGGTCGGCAGGTCGAGTTCGTCGGACCACAGGCGTGTCAGCGCGCGCTCGTCGGCGCGCTCGAGGACACCGGTCACGAAAGCCCGGCCCCGGTCCACTTCGTCCTGGCCGACGTTGAGCCCGAAGAGGCCGGCGAAGGCCTGCTCGCCCTTGCCCTCCTCAATGCGGTAGCGGTACCAGGCCTCGCGCAGCGCGGACGGCGACGACGTGAGCGTCTCCGCGATCCCCGCCGTGATGTGATCGACGTAGGCGCCGATGGCCGTCGTCTGTGCGGTGAGGGCGGCCGAGATGTTGCGTTGCTCGGGGCTGATCAGATCCGACAGCAGCGCCTCGGGATCGCCGAGGGCTTCTTCGAGCGAGGCCTGATCGCCCAGGCCGTCGCCCAGGCGTTCGACGATGGAGCGCTGCGCGGCCGCCGCATGTGCGGAGGCGTCGCCCAGAAGCGTCATCAGCGACGCGCGCACGCCGGGGCGGCTGAGCACGGCGTGCATGGTGAGCTCGCGTAGGCAGACCCAGAGCTGCACCTCTTGGAGCGGCAGGCTCCAGTCCTCGGCGAAGCGGTTCACGTTGCCCGGTACGAGGAGGAGCGTCGAGGACTCGGGCCACGGCAGCGGGAGGGCGTACTGCCCGAAGGCCCGCCGGGCGAGATGCCCCGCGGCCGAGCCGAACTGCATGCCCAAGAAAACAGGGCCAAGGGTCAGCGCGAACTGGCCGAGCAGACCACTCAGCCCGGCGGAGGAGTCGGGGTCGAGCTCGCTCAGGTCGAGTGACGAGGGCACGGCCGCCGCGCCCTGCTGTTGCGCCTCAACCATGGACTTGAGCACGGGCCGGTAGGCCTCGAGCACGCGGAAGCTCCACTGTCCGGGGCCGACCGTCTCGAACGAGATGCCGCCGGCGCCGGTCGCCGGCCCGATGCCGGTGGCGTCGACCACGTGCAGCTCGGCCACGCGGGCCAGCTCCTCGAAGGCGATGCGGACCAGCGGGTCCGGGGTCTCGTCCTCGCCACCGTCGGTGGCGACCCCGAAAGCCAGCGTGCGGGCGGCCTCGAACCAGCTGTCGGACGCCCCCGGGCCGGATCCGATCACCTTCATCAGGTCGCCGAGAAGGCCCCCCATGGGGTTGTCAGGGTCGTTGGAACCGAACATGCTCACCCATGCATGCTAGGAGGACGTGCCGAGGGTGACGTCCACGGTCCCGGCGGGCTGCTGGACCGAGAGCGAGACCGCCGCCCCCGGGGGCAGGACGTAGAGCACGGCCCGGAGCTCCGCCATGGAGCGCACCGGGGTGGCGTTCACCGCGGTGATCAGCTGCCCGACCTGCAGGCGGCCCGCCGCCGGCCCGCCGGATGTCACCAGCGCCACCTTGGCCCCGGCGCCGCCGGGGGCGTCGGTCCCCTGCACCCCGAGCCAGCCGTGCACGACGCGGTTCTGTGACCGGAGCTCGTTGGCGACCCCCACCACGAGGTCGCTCGGGAGAAAGGTGCTGGGCGCGCCGCTGGCCGTCGCGCCAACCGACTTGGCGTCGTCGTAGAGCATCCCGACGACGGAGCCCCGCGCGTTCAGCAGCGGCTCGCCGGCGATGACCGACGGTGAGGCAGGCGAGGAGGTGATGGCCGGCATGGTCGTGGCGGGCCCGTTGCCGATGGGCGTCCCGACGTCGGTCACGGCGCCAGGTGTGCAGAGCAGCGCATGAGTGCCGTTGCTGGCGGACGCGTAGGTGAGGGTCAGGTCGGGATCGCCGCTGTCGAGGTCGGTGTCGCTGGCGAAGGGAGCGACCGGAAGGTCCTCGGGCACGTTGACCAGTGCGACGTCGGACGTCTTGTCCATGGCGACCATCGAGGCCGGCTGGAGCTTGCCGCCGGGGCCGACCATCGCAATGCTCCGCAGGCCGTCGAGGAGATCGGCCGTCGTGACGACGAGCCCGCCCTCGGCGACGGCGACCCCGATGAGGATCACGTGGCCGTGACTGGTGTTGGCCTGCAGCTCGACCAGCGAGTGGCCGGCCGGCTCCGCCGCCGCGGGGAGTGCGTTCTGCTTTCCGGCCAGCGTGGTCAGCGGGCCGCTGGCTCCCGAGTCGAGTGACCCCGCGGTGTCCAGCGGATGATCAGAAGCAGGGGAGAGCAACACGATGACCCAGGCCACCACCGCCATGACGGCGCCCACGCCGACGAGCACCATGACGGCGTTGCGGTAGGGGTGCCGGGCCGGGTGATCGAGTGGGAAACGGAGGTCGGGAGGCGGTCCGGGTCCGGCCACCTCACTGGGGTGGCGCCACAGGCGGTCGTCGGGGTCGATCCACCCCCGCTGGGGGGACTCGAAGTCGTCCGGAAGGCCGCCCCGGCCGCCTTCCCCGCTCTCCCCGGGGCCCGACGTGCCGTCTTCGGGCTCTTCGGGCGTCTCACTCACCTGAGCGACGATACCGAGAAAGTCCAGCAAAGTGCCGTCGGCCGACGACCCGGCCGTACCATGAGGCCTCATGTCCCGCGACCTGGCCATCGATCTCGGCACCGCCAACACGCTGGTCTACGCCAAGGGCAAGGGCCTGGTTCTGAACGAGCCGACGGTGGTCGCGCTCGATTCGCGCAGCCGCGAGGTGTTGGCCATCGGCACCGATGCGTGGCAGATGATCGGTCGCACGCCGGGCTACATCGTGGCCGAGCGGCCCCTGCGCGGGGGCGCCATCACCGATTTCGAGGTCACCGAGCGGATGCTGAGCGTGCTGCTCCGCCGCGTCGGCGTGGGACGGCTGAACCGGCCCAAGGTCTTGATCTGCGTGCCGTCCGCCATCACCGCGGTCGAGCGCCGGGCGGTCAAGGAGGCGGCGCGCCGCGCCGGCGCGTCGGCCAGCTTCCTCATCGAACAGCCGATGGCAGCGGCCATCGGTGCCGGGCTGCCGATCCACGAGCCGGTTGGCAACATGGTGGTCGACGTGGGCGGTGGTACGGCGGAGATGGCGGTCATCTCCCTCGGTGGTGTCGTGGCCGTGCAGGCGTTGCGCTGCGGCGGCTTCGACTTCGACGCCTCCATCCAGAGCTACGTGCGGCACACCTACGGCGTGGCGGTGGGAGAGCGCACCGCCGAGGCGGTCAAGCTGGCCATCGGGTCGGCGGCTCCGCACGCGGGGGAGCAGCAGGCTGAGATACGCGGTCGCGAAGTGGCGACGGGCCGCCCGAAGACTGTCGTCCTGTCCCCGCTCGAGGTGCGCGGCGCGCTGGAGGACAACGTGGCCTCCATCATTGCGGCGGCAGCGGAATGCCTGGGCGAGGCGCCGCCGGAATTGGCCCAGGACATCATGTTCCAAGGTGTGCACCTCACCGGCGGCGGCGCGTTGCTGCGAGGCATGACCCAACGCCTGGCCGACGCCACCGCGGTCCCGGTGCACCTCGTCGACACGCCGCTCGAGTGTGTCGTGCAGGGGGCTGGTGTCTGCTTGGAGTCCTTCGACCGTCTGAAGCGGCTCTTCACCGACGAGGACTAAGCCGGGTCCTCGGGCTCGTCGAGCAACTCGCCGGCCGCTTGGCGCACCTGCCAGTCGCGGTCTTCGGTCGCGGCGCGCAGTGCGGGCGTCACCCGCTCGTCGTCGAAGCCGGCGAGCGCCACCGTGGCCCGCCGTCGCACGGTCGGCGAGTCGCCGAGCGCATGGAGCACCGCCGGCAGGCCGGTCGGGTCGCCAATGGCACCCAACGCCGCCACCGCAGCCTCGCGACAGCGGGTGTCGCGGTGCCCGGTCGCGGTGGCCGCCAGTGCGGGTACCGCGTCGCGCACCCGCCGCTCGGCGAGATACCACGCCGCCCCAACGACAACGAGAGGGTCGGAATCGTTCAGCGCGGCAGTGAGGGCACGCGGGAGCGACGAACGCGTGCCCGTCCCGCGGGCATCGAGCGCCACTTCGACACCACGGCGCCGCACGGCCGGCGTCGCGTCGCCGAGAGCTTCGATGACGTCAGCGGCCGTGAGGTCGCCCATCCGGGCCAGGGCACCCAACGCTGCCGCGTGGACACCTGGGTCCGGATCGGCGAGACCACGGCGGGCGATCGTGGTCTCGCCCCGGTGTCCCGCCATGGTGACGCGCCGGCGCCGGATAGCGGCGCGGCCGTCGCGGCCCGTATCCGTGGCAACATCGTCGCTCACCTTCCGAGTATGTCCGAACCTGACGCGAGCGCCGACGGGGAAGCCGCGGCGATCCCCACTTCCAGCGACGCCGGGCCGCGCCCGGCCGGTGCCATGGCAGCATCGGACGGGACCGTCCCACCAGTCCCACCGACTGCGCCGCGGCGCCGCCGACGCATCTGGCCGATCGTGTTCGGGAGCCTGGTCGGCCTCATCATCGTGGTGGCGATCATTGCTGCCCACACGTCGGTCAACGACTACGTGATCACGCCGGGGGATGCGACACCGGTGGCGCAGTTCATCGACGTGCCGGCGGCGGACAATCATCCCCTGACCGGCAAGATCCTTCTGACCGACGTGTTCGTCACACGGCTGAACGCGCTCAACTACCTCCAGTACCGCTACTTCAACTCGGACAGCGAGGTGGTCTCGGGCGGCGAGCTGCTCGGTCCGACGGTCAACGAGGACCAGTTCCTCAGCCAGGGCTACCTCCAGATGGCGCAGGCCCAGTCGTTCGCCACCGCGTCGGCCCTCTCCCACCTCGGGTACACGGTGACGTCGACGAACGCGGGCGCGCTGGTGTACGGGGTCCAGCCGCACTCGCCGGCCGCCCGGACCTTGCACGTGGGACAGGTGATCACCGGGGTGAACGGGCATCCCACGACGACCGACTGCGCGCTCATCGACGCGCTGCACGGCGAGACACCGGGGACGAGCGTCGCGCTGTCGGTGCAGGAGAACACCATCAACGACGTGGGGTCGGTGGTGCGCGGCCCGGTGGTGACGAAGTCGGTCACGCTCGGCGCGCCACCCAAGGGCTTGGTGGACACCCGTTGCGGCAAGCCGACCAAACCGACCGCCTACCTCGGCATTGTTCCTCAGACGCAGCAGGACTGGCACTTTCCGGTGCAGGTGACGGTGCACACCAAAGACATCGGGGGCCCCTCCGCCGGCCTCGCCATGTCGCTCGGCATCATCGACAAGCTGAGCAGCGGGCGCCTGACTGGCAACCGGATCATCGCGGCCACCGGCACGATCGACCAACACGGCAACGTCGGCGATGTGGGCGGCGTGGCGGAGAAGACCGTGGCGGTCGAGCGGGCGGGCGCCACCGTCTTCTTCGTGCCCTCGAGGGAGCTGAAGACGGCTGAGTCCAAGGCCACGCCGCAGCTCCACGTCTACGCGGTCAGCAATCTGAACCAGGTGTTGGCGATTCTGCAACGGCTGGGTGGTCACGTGCCGACCACGCCGGTCCCGCCCAAGCCTGTGCCGGCCCAGACGGCGCCATAGGCTCTGGCCATGGCAGAAGGACGCCCCCCCATCTCATCGTCCCGGATCGCCACCGGCGACATCGCCCAGCACTCCTTCGCCGTGGTCCGGCGGGGATTCGACACCGACGAGGTGCGGTCGTACCTCCAGTCGGTGGCGCGCAGCCTCGAGACGCTGGAGGCACGAGAAGAGGAGCTCCGGGCGGCGCTGGTCGAAGCAGAGGAGCGAGCGGCCCACCCCGTGGTTGACGAGGCCACGCTGACGGCCTCGCTCGGCCAGCACAGCGCACAGATCCTTCGGCACGCCCACGAGGAGGCGGCCCGCATCGTCGTCCAGGCCCAGGACGGGGCGGCCACGCTGCTCCGCGAGACCCAGAGCCAGGTGGACGAACTCCAGGCGCGCACGGAGGCATCGGCGGCGGAACGGGTCGGCGAGGTCGAGCTGCTGGTGGCCAACGCGGAACAGGAGGCCAGGGTGGAGAGCGAGCGCATCATTGCCGAGGCCGTGGCGGCCGGTGAGGCCGTCATCACCCGTGCCAAGGACGAAGGCCGTGCCCTGTTGGACCAGGTCCAAGAGGCCCGCCGCCGGGTGCTGGCCGACCTGGCCGCGCGCCGCCGCGGCCTCGGCATCCAGATCGAACAGCTGCGGGCCGCCCGGGACGAAATGGCGGCCTCGGTGCACGGCGTGCGCGACCGGGTGGACGGGATCCTGGCGCAACTGGACCGAACCGACGAGGAGGCACGCGCCGCGGCCCAGGGGGTGGCGGACCAGTTCCGACTGGGCACAGCGGAGCTGCCCCACGATGAGGAAGGTGCGGACGACGTGGCGACGGAGGCACCGCCGACAGGGCCGACGCCGGTCATCCACGGCGAGAGCACCGGGTCCGGTGAGGATGAGAGCACCGCCGGGCCGTCGGTCGACGAGCTCTTCGCCCGCATCCGTGCCGGTTCAGCAGCCGCGGACGAGCCGGCAGCGAGTGCAGCACCGACGACGGTCGTGCCCGCGCAGCCGTCGGGCCACGACGAAGCGACCGATGCAGATGACCCTGTGACCGAGACGATACCGACCAGCGAGGCCACCACGGCGGTCGACGAAGCGGGTACCGCGAGTGGGCCCGAGGCCGAGGAGGCCGAACCAACACCCGGACCTGACGACGCCATCATCGCCCGTCGCGACGAGCTGCTCACGCCCATCACGAGCCGGCTGAGCCGGACGATCAAGCGCACCCTCGGCGACGACCAGAATCGGCTGCTCGACGAGCTGCGCCACGCACCCGCGCTCGGGATCGACGAATTGATGGGCTCCGAGGACGAACACGTGGCCGCATTCGCCGGCGCGGCACGCAGCCATCTGGACGAGGCGTTCGCCGCCGGCACGGTGTTCGTCGGTGCGGGCGCGGCCACCGTGCCGCGTGGCAACGCGGTGGACCAGGCATCGGCCGGACTGGCGCGAGCCATGGTGACCACACTGCGTCGGCAGATCGCCGAGGGCAACGGCGACCCCGCAGACCGCGTCGGCGCCGCCTTCCGCGAATGGCGCGGCGAACGCGTGGAGCGACTGGTCGGCGATCAAGCCACGCAGGCCTTCTCGGCCGGTGTCGCGGCCGCCAGCGCGGACGGCAAGGTGCGATGGGTCGTCACGACCGCCAGCGGCTGTTCGGACTGCGAAGACAACGCGCTGGCGGGCGCGGTGAGCGGTTCCGAGGCGTTCCCCACCGGGCACACGCACCCCCCTGCCCATTCGGGCTGCCGCTGTCTCCTCGCACCGACAACCGACTGACCAGGACTTCTCGTCGCCGCATTCGTCCCGGCGTGGCCGTAGGTGGAGGTGCGGCGGACGTTAGGCTCCCCTCGTGCGCATCCCCAGCGATCTGACCGCTGATCCCTCGCCACGCCGCCGCCACCGGGCGCGGTGGTGGCTCATCGGCGCAATCATCGTCCTCGTCATTTTGCTGGTGTCGCTGCGCTCGCTGGCCGGGCTCTACACCGACAGCCTGTGGTTCTCTTCGGTGGACCTGCACAACGTGTTCTCCACGTTGCTTGCGATCAAGCTCGGTCTCTTCGGCGTGTTCGGAGCGATCTTCTTCGCCATCTTGTGGATCAACCTGGTGGTTTGTGACCGTATCGCCGGCCACGACGTGGTGTTGGCCCAGGACGACGAGCTCGTTCGCCGCTATCAGCAATTCGTCCGGCCCTATTCGGGTCGCATCTACGTCGCGCTGGCGTTCATCCTCGCCCTCATCGGCGCCTCGGGGACGGTCGGGCAGTGGAACAATTGGATCCTGTTCTTGCACGGCGGCAACTTCGGCGTGAAAGATCCCCAGTTCCATAAGGACATCGGGTTCTACGTCTTCGACCTTCCGTTCCTGACTTTCGTCGTGGACTGGCTACTCGCCATCCTGATCGTGACCCTCGCCGTCTCGCTGGTGTTCCACTACTTCAACGGGGGGATCCAGCCCCAGCGGGGCCTGCCCAGGGTGCGTCCGCCCGTGAAGGCGCACATCTCGGTCCTGTTGGCGCTCATCGCCCTGGACAAGGCGGCCGGCTACGTGTTGCAGCGCTGGTCGCTGGTCAACTCGCAGGACGGCTACGTCAACGGCGCCGGCTATACCGACGTGCACGCCCGGCTGCCGGCCGAGACGCTGCTGATCTACGTGTCGATCTTCGCCGCATTGATCCTGCTCTTCAACATCCGGCGGCAGGGCTGGACGCTGCCGGTGCTCGCCATCGGGATCTGGGCCTTCGTCGCCCTCGTGGTCGGCATCATCTACCCGGCGCTGTTGCAGGCGCTCAAGGTCACACCGGCGCAGAGCTCGCTCGAGGCGCCCTACATCCAGCGCAACATCACGGCGACCCGCGACGCGTACGGACTCAACAACGTCCGGGTGCATCAGTTCCCGGCCGATACGAGCCTGACCGCCAGCCAGACGCTTCTGGCCGCTCCGACCATCAAGAACATCCGCCAGTGGGATCCCGACCCGACCATCTCGCTCCAGACGTTCCAGCGGCTGCAGGGCATCAAGTCCTACTACTCGTTTCCGTCGTTGGCCGTGGACCGCTACACCCTGAACGACAATCGGACACCGGTGCTCATCGGCGTGCGTGACATTTCCGCCGCCGGCGTGCCGTCCCCGTCGTGGGTCAACACCCACCTGCAGTACACACACGGCAACGGCGCGGCAGTTGCACTGTCCAATCAGACCAATGACACCAACCCCGACTTCGCCGTGCAAAACGTGCCCCCGTCCTCGTCTGAGGGGATGCCGCGCATAAAGCAACCCAACGTCTACTTCGGGGCGGGCGAAACGGGCTACGTGGTGGCGAACACAAAGCAGCTCGAAGTCGACTACCAGACCAACGGCAACAGTGTCGAAAGCCATTACAGCGGACCCGGTGGTGTGCAGTTGTCATCGATCTTCACCCGGGCTGCTTTCGCCCTGCGCCTCGGCGACTTCAACCTCTTGATCTCGAGTCAGATCACGAACAAGTCGCGGATCATGTTCATCCGCGATCCCGTCTCCATGGCGCAGAAGGCGGCGCCTTTCCTCACGTTCGACCACGATCCCTATGCGGTCATCAACCACGGCCAAATCGACTGGGTGGTGGACGGCTATACGACCACGGCCAACTACGCCTACTCGCAGAACGCGGACACCCAGCAGGTGGCGATCGGGAGCAACCTGCCCGGAAGCTACAACTACGTGCGCAACTCGGTGAAGGTCGTCATCGACGCCTATTCGGGACAGATGACGTTCTACGACATCGACCCACGGGATCCGATTCTGCAGGCATACTCGGCGGCCTTCCCGAACATGTTCACCCCGATTTCGAAGATGCCATCCCCTCTGCGGGCGCACCTGCGCTACCCGCCGGACATCTTCTCCATTCAGTCGGCGATCTACGGGCGCTACCACCTGACCGGCCCCCAGGCGTTCTACTCAGCGAGCAACGCGTGGCAACTCTCGCCGACCGCCGGTGCCGGCCCGCAGTCGCAGGCCCTTCTGGCCGAGAACACGTACAACAACCAGGGTCAGCTCGTCTCGACCAATCCCGCGCGCATGTCCCCGCAGTACCAGGTGTATTCCCTCCCGGGCACACCATCGAACCAGCAGCTCTTCACCGTGTCGGACGGGTTCGTGCCGGCGTCGCAGGCGAATCTCTCGGGGAACAATCAGAACTTCAACCTGACGGCATGGATGGTCGGGCTGGCCGACTACCCGGGCGAGTACGGGAAGCTCGAGCTCTACGAGGTGCCGCAAGGAACGACCGGACCGGCCAACGCCGACGCGGAGATCTCGGCCGATGCGACGGTGTCGAAGGACATCACGCTGCTCGACCAGAAGGGCTCAGAGGTCCTGTTGGGCGAGACGCTCATGGTCCCGATCTCGGATTCCATGGTCTACCTCCGCCCGCTGTACGCCTCTCCATCGACAAACCCGCAGCCGCAGCTCCAGTACGTCGTCGGCGTGATCGGCAAGACCGTGAAGATCGAACCGACCTTGACGGCCACGCTCTCGGACCTGCTGCAGACAACGGTGTTGCCGCCATCGGGTTCGGCCACGCCCTCGACCGGCACGGTACCCGCTGCCGTCTCGGGGCTCCTCCAGCAGGCGCAGGACGATTACAACGCCGCGCGTCGCGGACCTGAGGGCTGCGAACCTGGCCCAGTTCCAGACCGATCTCAACGCCATGTCGGCGGCGATCAACCAGGCCCAGGACGTGCTCAAGACGCCATTGTCGGGTTCCACCCCTACCTCAACCACAACAACAACGACGACGGCGCCGACCACGAAGGGCGGAAATTCGAAGAAGACGGGCACCACCACGACGACGTCGCACGGCTTGACGACCACGACCTCCGCGCCAGCGAGCAACGGGCCGAAACCCCCCACCCCGTCGACGACATCGACGACCCTGGTCTCGGCAGCCCCCCGAACCTGAGACCGGCCCGCACCGCGCCCACCGTGATCCGGCCGGCGACACCGGTTCGCATGGGTGCGATTCCGGTTGCGGGCCCGTCCCGTTGGTCCCATGATGGGAAGACGAGTCGTGAGGAAAGGAGGGCTTTCTATGGGTCTGCTCGACAAGGTCAAGGCTCAGGCGACGGCAGCCACCGAAATGGCCAAGGACGCTGCCGCCAAAGGCCAGGCCAAAATGAACGAGGCGCAGGCGAAGAAGGCTGCCGACGGCATGTTGCGCGATCTCGGTGCCGCCTTCTACGCCACAAAGGTGGGGCGGGCAACTGCGACCACTGACGCCGACATCGAGCAACTGGTGACGGCGCTCCAGTCGCACGAGTCTGAGCACGGACAGATCACCCTGGCCCCCGAGTCGGCGGCCGCTGCTCCGACGGCGACTCCCTCCGGCGACGCTGCCGCCCCGCCACCACCGCCCCCGAAGGCGGCAGACCCAGCGTCCGCCACCTCCGCCGACGGCTCAGACGCTGTAGGCGGACCAGGGCGACCCCGGGCCTTCCGCGCTCGGGGTCTTGGCCATGGCCGGCCGTGGTGGCCATGAGAACATCCGTGTAGGATGTTTTGCTTCGCCGCGGGGTGGAGCAGTCTGGTAGCTCGTCGGGCTCATAACCCGAAGGTCGGAGGTTCAAATCCTCCCCCCGCCACTATTGAAGGTTCTTCGGATCTCAGCGGATCGCGCCGTGACGCAGGGCCCCCAGAAGTTGACGTCGGTCGAGGTTACGATGACCGGGGATATCGACGAGAGTGCCCCGCCCCGCAATCCAACGCGAGGCTCGATCGCGACGCCCAACGCCCCCACAACCCCGCGCAGATCTGGTGAACAGCGCCGGCGGAACAAGATGCGCCGAAGCACAGCCGCGCTGGATCAAGGCGTGTCGAGGAATCTAGGAAGACATCTGCTTCGACCGCATTAGCCAGATGATTGCCCGCCACTGTAGTCATCTGAGTGCTCACCGAACAGTGGAGCTGGCGCACTCCACCACCAGCGTGGACCTCTGCTCATCGTCATTGGGAATCCCGGAAAGTCGTGTTGACCAAGCAGCGAGTGAGTGAGTGGCGTGAAGAACCGGCGGGCCGTCAATTGTGGATCGTCGAGCGCCGCATGGCCGGGAAGCACGACAGCTGCAGGAATACCGGCAACCATGAGCTCTTGCACCGCATCCCGGGACTCTCGGATGCGACACCACTCATCGCGGTCCTCTGGATCCAATGGATCACTCTGCTCATCAAGACTGATCCACTCCCCGTCATGACAGAGGAATGTCCCCCGTCCGCCCGACCGGACGGGAACTGCTGTACCGGTGGTGTACTCGGCAGTCACTGCCGCCGCCACGTCCAACATGGCAACCTCGACGAGGGTTCCCCACTCACGCTCCAAGGCTGCAACCACCGCAAGTGCGCCATGGATGCCCGTGAGCGGATCGATGATGCCTCCAGGCGCCACGGGTTCGGCGTCAGCGAATCCAGTGAGCGATGCGAGACCTGTGAGCTGCTCCATGGTAGTCGCAAAACCGGGCTGGTCGCGTAGCGGACCGTTGAGGCCGAAGGCTGGGACCCGAAGATAGATGGCCGATGGATTGAGCCGATGAACGGTTTCCCAGTCGAAGCCAAATCGATCCATGACGCGCGGTGTGAAGTTCTCAGCAACCACATCGCATGACTTGACCAATTCAGTTGCCTGGGCTTTGCCTGCCTCAGTCGCCAAATCTATGAGGACACTCTGTTTGCTGAGATTGGTGAGGTGGAAGAGTGGCCCACCCTCGAGGAATCTCGAGTCACTGGGTGACACAAACCCGGACATCCGCAGCGCGTCAGGACGATTGGGATTCTCAACTTTGATCACCTCGGCCCCCATTGCAGCGAGCCAAGCGGTGGCGTAAGGGCCAGCCCAAAATTGCGTGAAATCCAGAACCCGGAGTCCCGCCAAGGGTCGAGCCGACGTCAGTGGAGCGGCAACCGTGGACCACCCAGAGAACTCGGAGCCTGGCGTCAAGGGCCGTTCGGCGTATTCGCTAAATCGGAACGGTGCTCTGGGGCGCACGAACTCAGCACCGGGCTGTTGGACGAAAAGACCACGCGCTCTTGCTTGTTCGAGGTCCAAGAGAGCTCGCGGGTCACCAACAGCGACAGCCGGCACCCGAACCGCAACGAAGGCGGCCACTACTTCATCGACCGATCGAACAGATGTGAAGGCTTCGATGAAGCCGACAACCTCGTCTCGCCGACGCTCCCTGGCAATGGGCATGAACAACTCGATGTCGTCAGCTAGGTCGTCTCGACCAACGACGCTCAGGAGAGCCAGCCACTGCTGCGGACTGAACGTCGAGAGCCCCACCCATCCATCGGTGCACGGGTGGACAGATGGCAACATGATCAGACCGCGCT
Source organism: uncultured Acidimicrobiaceae bacterium (assembly GCA_963782415.1). GTDB lineage: Bacteria > Actinomycetota > Acidimicrobiia > Acidimicrobiales > RAAP-2 > Bog-473. The sequence goes on from CAWAJT010000008.1 coordinate 307,352, forward strand.
TATGGTGCCTGCCTCCCGGAAAGGTTGCACCGAGCGTGGGCGCGGCCAGAAGAGTCAACTGCATCGCCTCGAGCATCGAGACGTCTACGACCTCGCTCTCGCCGGGACTCCGGCGGTGCCATGCTGTGAGAGCGCCTAATGCTGCATACGCCCCTGAGGTCCACTCGCCGAGCCGTCCACCGACGCGAAGGGGAGGGAGCCAGGCATGACCGTGGCCAGCCATTGATCCGCTCCGCGCCTGAAGGACCGATTCGGGAAGATCCAAATCCGAGTCGGGTCCACCGCCACCCAAGGGCGTTATCCGGACGACTACCGGAGCCTGCCATTCCCGATCCAGACGGTCATCGATGATGATGTCTGCTCCGCTTGGAGGTTCATCGGCGGCAAACTGGCTGGTCCGGAGGTAGGCGGTGAGTTGCTCCCCGCCGATCCTGTGCGGCCCATCGAGAAAGACTGTTTCAGCACCGAGATCGGTCAAGAGCTTTGCGCAGTAGGCACCTGAGAGCCCGGTTGACCCATTGAGGACGTGCGTTCCCGTCAATGGGAGGCGCATCAGGTCTTCGGCGACATATTCGGCAGACCAAGCTTCGTGTGATCCCAGCTCACGACTTTCAAGGGGTGGATGACCACGGCAACCCGATTGTGGATCAACTGTTCCACCATCGGTTTGAGCTCCGGGGTGTACGGAGCTTGGTAGCGACTGAATATCGAGACCCCGAGTTCGAACATGCTCTCTTGATCATCTCGAACCTCGGCTCGCCCGACGATCTGCACACCCCTTAGTTGGTCGTAGCTCTCGCCGCTATCGACCATCGCTGTTACCCGTGGATCGTTCCGCAGATTGACAACCTTCTGGCTCTTGGCCTTGGTCTCGACGGCAAGGAGTCCACCGACGAAGCCGTACCACATGGCCACAAGATGGACCTCGTCGTCCCCGCCAATTGTGGCCATCGACATGGTCAGGCGGCCATTGAGGAACTGATCGATCTCCACCTCAGTCATTCGCACGCGTGCCCGCTGGTTGATGCCCACCAAGGCAGTTTAAAGCAGTTGCTTCAACTCGTCAAAGCGGCCAGGATGATTGGGTGCACCTGCCGTCGAAGCTGTCAGCTCACCCGTCGACCTCCGACACCGTGCTCGATGTGGCCGAGCGGCTCTTCGCCGAGCGGGGAATCGACGGTGTGTCGCTGCGGGAGATCGGGAAGGTGGCAGGTTCTCGGAACACCGGAGTGGCCCACTACTACTTTGGGGACAAGCAGCACCTCGTCGACGCCATAATCGCTCGACGCTCACCTTGGCTTCACGCTCGGCGCGCTGAGCTGCTCGAAGAGGCAACTTCGGAGGTCGGTGACAGTTTGGTGGGGCCTGAGGCGTTGGTCCGCGTGATCATGAGGCCCCTCGCCGAGGCGTTGGAAGCGGGTGACTACTTTGTCGGGTTCCTCGCTCGAATCGCGACTGAGTCACCTGCCAGTATCGATATTGCCAAACTCGATCAGGAGCCCGCTCAAAGCTTTCTAGCAGCCTCTCGACTACTTGCTCGAACCCTGCCGGGCCTTACCCGTCATCGCTTTCGGATCCGGCTGGACCTACTGGTGCAACTCATGGTGACCGCGATTGCCAGTCGCCAAAGGGCCGAGCGTTCAGGAGTCGTGACGCTCGCGTCTCGTAGCATGTTTCTCCATGAGCTTCTTGACGCCGGTGTGGGAATCATGCTTGCCCCCACGGGTTCTAGTGACGGCGATCCAAGAATTGAGCGAGCACCAGCAGCGCCGACACCTCAACGCGGGTGAACACAGACTGCAGCGGCAAATGTCGAGATTGGATGGGGCAATCCACGGCGACAAGGGCTACACACGCACTGCGTCCGGTAGACCCAGCTGACGCTGGTCAGTCCGGGTTCATTCAAGCATCAACACGCAGCGCCTGCTCCACTTGCCCGCGTCCCAATATTTGTGTCAGCGCGTCCAATGGAGTCAGGTGCTACGGAAAGGCGCGTCAGCGGTGTTCTTGCGCACTCGGTGAGGCATGGGCCCCAATGACCGGGACTTGCGGAGACACAATCCGTTGTCGCCTTTTGAAGGGCCAGATCTCAGCGACATGCTGGCACACACGATGCATATCTGGGACCCTATTGAATGCTTCCACTCCGCGATTCTCAGGCTGAAGACATTGGGCCCAACGCTGGCAGGCGGGAAAAGAACAGGCTCCGTACTCGCGGACAACTGAATTCGGCTGCGATTTACCTCTTTGCAGAGCGCGGATATGACAATACAACTGTCGAGGATATCGCCGAGGCCGCTGGCATCTCGGTAAGGACGCTCTTCCGTTACTTCACCAGCAAAGAAGACCTTGTCTTTGCAAGGACCTTTGATCTCCGTGGCTTCTTGGGTGGCGTGCTCAGCGAACCCGCCGACTTGCCACCCATGACCGTTATCCGCAATGCATATCTGAGTCAGCTCACGTTCAACGACGCCGAGCGGGAGTTGATACTCAAATTTTTCAAGGCCATGAGTACAACGGCAGCTCTGCAAGGAAAATATCTCTGGTTTCAGAATGAATTTCGGCAGCAGCTGGCGAATACGCTCGCGAAGCGTGGTCACCGTCGGAAGGCCAACGAAATCGATATTCTGACTGCGAACGTAGCGGAGACCGTTCTCCATCGTGCACTTGACAGGTGGCTTGCCAACCCTGACAGAGCGAATGTCAGAACGCTCGTGGAATCAGCCTTTGACTCATTTGATGAGCTCGCAGGAGCATGCACGATCGCGATGCACTACGAGAATCAAGAGACTCCGCCTGCGAATTGATTGCAGCGCGGCTACCTGATCGGGAGCCAATCTGCGCTCAGAGTGTAAATCGCCAGTCGCTTGACAAAATTTGGGACCATGGCTTAGGGTTCGCCCAGCTCCTCGGGAGATGGTCGCAGGCGGAACAGCTTTGGACTGTAATCCGGGGGAAGGCGCTGTTTGGCCGAGGGTCGAATCGGGTTTCACGATTGGCGATGAAGTCCAAGCCGGGGGGCAAGTAATGAAGCTACGAATATCTTTGGCAATCGTCGCGATGATGGCAGCGGCAAGCAGTTCTGCGATTATGGCTGTGCAGAGCCCCGCCAGCGCGGCCGGCGTGTCTCTTACAACACAGGTCCTCATCCCAACGGACGGGGCTACTCTCACCTCCACAGCTTCCGTCCTCGACGCGTCCGCCCAGGGATCCAATCCAATCACCGGAGTCCGGTTCGTTGCGACCGGCGGATCCTTGTCCAACCAGGTAGTCGGAACTGCTGTGTCAACCCTGTACGGCTGGATCGCGTTGTGGAACGTGACCACCGTTCCCAACGGGACCTACACGCTACAAAGCATTGCAACCGACAACCAGGGAAACACAACAACAAGTACGGGAGTAAGCGTTACCGTTGAAAACACACTTCAGTCCGCTGATGCGAAATTACGTCGCCGCAGTCCAGAAGGCTCAATCAATTGTGGCCGCGTCTCCTTACGCGGAAAATGCCGATGCAGCCAACTTTGTTCAAGGGATCACCAACTACAGTCTGTCGCAGGCGCTGGGATTAACGGCCGATCAGCCACTTATGGAGGTTGATCCCACGCCCAACGTGCGTCTGGGCTTTAGCAACCCCGACAATCTGTACTACACATCTCGAGTCTCAGATCAAGATTCGTACACGATTACCGGGAATCGGGGAACATCGACCGGCTTCCTGATCGAAGCCTTGGCCGGCATTCCAGGGGATGGCAGCAGCGCCGGAGCCGTAACCTCTTCGATGCTGGGCAGCCAGATTCATTATGCAGCTGACGGTTCGTTTTCGATCACCCTGAGTCCCACCCAGCCCGCTACCGGCGATTGGATGCCGCTGAACCCCGGAACCGACAATCTCATTGTCAGGTTCTCGTTTCAGAACTGGGCGACCGAGCAGCCCGGTTCGATCAGCATTACTAAGATCGGCGGCCCAGGCACCGATGTCGTCGATGTGACTCCAACTCTTGGCGCAACCATGCTTAACGAGGCTGCGACTTCCATTCCACTTCAGGCCCAGTTCTATGTGAACCAGAGCAAGCAACTGGCCCTGCTCGGGTCGAACCGAGTCGTCGGACCAATGAAGGCTCAGGGTCAGCAGGGTACCGACACGGAACAGTGGAACGTGACTGGGAACTACAATCTCGACAGTAATCAGTCACTGATCATCAAGATCAAGGATGCTCCGCTTTCCGTGGCCAGTTACTCCGGCATCGTCCTGAATACCCCTCTGTTCGACAGTCTCGAATTTGTATATCACCAGGCGAGCTTGAACCATGCCCAGGTCTGGGTGGACCCGGATGGCTATATCTACTATGTCGTCAGCTCCCAGGATCCAGGTGTTCCAAACTGGCTCAACGATGAGGGTCAGAACACTGGGACGATCTTCGCTCGCTGGCAAGGTGTTGCCGGCACCTTGGGATCGCAATATGCCCCGGTACTGACCGTGGTCAATAACTCGGCCGTTCATTCGGCGCTCCCGGCAGACATGCCGACGGTGACTCCGACGCAGCGCGTATCGAGCCAGGAGTTGCGCACCACCGAGGTCCTGAGTCGATTCCAAAATGCTGATCCAGCCAGGCCCGAGCTTCTCAGAAGGTTGCAGGCAATAGAGACACTCCTCGGTCAGAATTTGCCCGAGCAGACTCTCTATGTTCCGTCCACTCCACCGACGACCGCTGTGGTTCTCCCCGCTGATAACGCCACGATTGCAAGTGGAAGCTACCTCGACGCCATTGCACAGAGCCCGGCCGGGATCACCTCGGTCCGCTTCATATTGAGCGGAGGAGCGCTGACGGAGCAAGCGATTGGGGCAGGCTTGCCGACCCTCCTCGGCTGGGTCGCCCCACTGGATACGACGACCCTTCCAAACGGGACCTACACACTGCAAAGCGTCGCGACCCGACAACAATGGAAATAGCACCACAAGTCCCGGAGTCACCGTTGCGGTGAACAACGCTGCACCGAATACAGCGGTGGTATTGCCAGCCAGCGGAGCCACCGTGTCTGGTTCGCAGATCCTCGACGCCACCGCCTCGCCCGGAGTACATGGCGTGCAGTACGAACTCAGCGGGGGAAGCCTGAACGACTCTGTGATTGCGACCGGCACTCCCACCATCTGGGGTTGGTTGGTCAAGTGGGACACGACCTCGGTGCCGAACGGCACATACTCGCTCCAAAGCGTGGCTTCGTACTCCGGCGGCGTTACCGGGACGAGCCCAGGGGTCACCATCACAGTGGCCAACTGACGCTGTTTGATGCAAAGGTCTTTGTGGTAGGGAGAACGCTTCTTGGACACCGTGAAAATCGCGATGCGTTCGGCATCCGCAAATGGACCTCACCTTTGCACTACTCAAAGCAGGCGGCATCCGGAGCCAACGAAGGAAAACACATGGAGCGGCATAAGGCGGCTTCGAGCTGCAGAGTGTGAACGCACAGGGTTGAACGGCTCAGTGGTATCCCCTAAATCGACGTGTCGTAAAGAGGCCGCATCGAACCCGGCGCCACTCGGCAAAGCGACCGGCGATCAGCTCCCGACATGAGCAGCCAGGAATCGACGAATCTCCTCAGTCAGCTCGTCGTCTTCGGGAGCGCCAAAGAACCCGCCGTGGGGCATGGCCTCGAACACGTGGAGTTGAGCATCGACACCGCCGTTTCGAAGCTTCCGGTGCATCCGAACTGCGTTGGACAAAAGCAGGTCACGGGTTCCCGCTTGCACGAAGGTCGGTGGGAAGGGGGAACTGAGATCGCCGAACAGCGGCGACAGATAGGGGTGTCGCAGATCGTGCTCACCTGCATACAACTCGATCGAGTCGGCCAGACTCTCGGTCAACACGTTGTCGATGCCAAGATTTGTGTGGAATGAGTCGCCGGACTCGGTCAGATCGACTTCGGGCGTCAGCAGGACGAGGGCGACCGGAAGGGGAAAACCCTCGTCACGCGCACGGAGAATCATGGCGGCAGCCAAGTTGCCACCTGCTGAGCCCCCTCCCACCACGATCTGTTCGGGCGCCCGTCTATCAGCAGACCTCGATAGACGGCAAGGACGTCATCGAGCGCAGCAGGGTAGGGGTGGTCAGGGGGCATCCGATAATCGACGGACCACGTCTGCATCTGCACTTGGGCCGCCATCCTTCGTCCCATCACTTCGCACGCCTTGCCGCCGCCCATCAGCAGCGAGCCGCCGTGGATGTCCAAATAGATGGGCTGCGTATCCCCGCCCTCGTCCACACCCTCTGGGGTGACAACGAACACGGGTACCCCACCGACCGATCTGGATGCAACGGACGAGCGGAGGTGTCCGACCTGTGCACCCATGACGGTGACGAGCAACTCGTCAGTTTCTTTGATCAGCGTCCGCCATCCGGCGATGTCCCTCGGCACCACCCGTGCTGCACCGCCACCGAACAGCTCCATGCCAAGAAACTGCTGTGCTTGTTTGCTCACAGATTTCGGCACAGGTATGAACCTGGAAACCGTGCGTCCGGTGATGCCGAGCTCTTCGTGATTCACCGACATCCATGGCTCCCTTCGAAGGTGGCTCGCTCTCCTTTGCACGGTACTGGAGACATCGAGACGGAGTCGAGCCTTCACGCTTCACGTTCGTCTCAAAGGGAGCTAGAGGAACTTGGGATACGAATGGCGATCAGCGTTGGTAGGAAGCAGCGAGGATCTCCGACGTGTGGTGTGCCTGAGTACGGCTCCGGCAATGATCGCTTCTTGGTACGGCTCGAAAGGTTTCAAGCTTGCCATCGGCGCTGCCGACGAATGACGCCGCGATCCTCAAACGTTGCCAGTGCATCCTCGAAGAGCGACTAGGAGGTGGTCCTTGGCGCTGCGGTGTCGCTCAATTTGGGTTGGCACCCTCGACAACTTTGACACCGTCCTTTTAGAATCGGCGCGAATGGATTGGATCTCGCCATCTAGTTGTCCAGGGACCCGGAGTCGCCCCTAGCGAATCTCACCGCAGCTGACTTCATTGGATCGACACCTCGTCATAGGTCAGGCCGGTGGAACGAGCAGCGAGAAGCCCATGACCCCCGCCTCGGCGACGTCGTAGCAGAGGGTGTCGTAGGGCTCGACGAGGCCGTAGGTGACTTCACCGTCGCACGTGATGCGGCAGTGATGCTGGTCCTGACCGGCCAGCCGGCTGCGCACGGCGGGGTCGTTCACGTCGAAGGTCTCCCCGTGGACCACGACGTCGTCACCGGTTGCCACCGCCATGCCGTGCCAGAGGTCGCCGTCGGGCGTGCCGCCGTTGGGGCCGCCGTACATGGCACAACGGAGGAAGGCGATCTGGTTGCCCAGACGCTCGAACGACATCGTCTTGACGGTGTCGTCGGCAAAGACCAGATCGACCTCGCCGCTCAGCAGGAGGTGCGTCTCTGGCTCGAAGCGCATCCGGTGGATGCGCCTGGCCAGCGTCCCGCTGCGCTTGCGGGCGTCGCCGAGGTTGTAGAGGACGTGGTCGCCCCAGATGCCGAAGTCCTCGAACTCCACCCACTCGCCGCTGTGCGGGTGCTGCATCCCCATGTAGCGCCCGGGCCCGCCGACGCCATCGCGCGTGGCCCCAGTGGTGGTCGCGGGTGCCGAGGTGTGTCGTCGTCGAGAGATCGAACCTCTCGCCATGGGCCACGACCCAGCCCTCTTGGCGCCCGAAGCCGTCGTAGCCCGCCACCGGACTCACGGCGCGGCCGCCCACGATCATGCCGGCGCCCAGTTGACGGAAGACGGGCCGTTTCGTGTCGAGCCACGTGATGTCGAAGGACACACCGTGCTCGGTGGGGTCGAGGACGAGTCGCCATTGGCGGAAGGGCTCGACGACCTCGAAGTGGAAGGGGCCCAGGTTCATCTCCATGCGGTCGTTGGGGCACTTCTGGTGGGCCCGTACGGTGGTGTGGCGGCCGCGGACGTTCACGATGCCGAAGGCCTCGGCCGTGCCGAGGTTCGGGTAGAACGCGAGCCCGATGACCACCAGGAGCTCACCCACTTTGTCCTGGCAGGTGAACCACACGCGGCTCGTAGGCCTGCGCGTCGGGTGTCCACATGACGCGTACGGGATAGGGCGCGTTGTGGATGAGGAATTCGTCGAGGCCGGACAGCGGCGCATGCTCCCTGGAAGCGGGGTAGGGCGAGGCGCTGGAGTTGGTAGCACCCCGCGTGCCGGTATCGGTTGGGGTCATGCGCCGTAGATCGACTTGTACTCGAGGTAGCCGTCCAGGCCGACTGGCCCGTACTCACGGCCGATGCCACTCTGCTTGTAACCGCCGAAGGGTGACCAGAGATCGGGAGCGAACCCGTTGAGGCCCACCATGCCCGTGCGCATCCGGCGCGCCAACTCGCTGGCGTGGGCGCGATCCTCAGACCAGACCGAGCCGGCCAGGCCGAAGGGGGAGTCGTTGGCGATACGTAGGGCGTCGTCCTCGTCGTCGTAGGGAATGACGCACACGACGGGCCCAAAAACTTCCTCTCTCGCCACCGTCATGGCGTTGTCCACGTCGGCCAGGAGGGTCGGGCGCCACATACCAGCCGGCAGCGCCGGAGTCGGGCGTTGCACCGGTGCCGCCCACCACGGTGCGAGCCCCCTCAGCCTCCGCCTGGCGCAGGTAGTCGAGGACCCGCTCCCGCTGGCGTTGCGTCACCAGCGGCCCGACGTAGGTCGAGGGGTCACCAGGGTCGCCCACCACGATGCCGTCGACCATGGCGGCCAGCGTGTCGACTGTCTCGACGTACCGATGCCTCGACGCCAGTATCCGGGTCTGTGCCGACGCAGGCCTGTCCGTTGTTCAGGAATGAGGCGAATTTGAGCCCGGCGGCGGTCCGAGCGAGATCGGCGTCGTCGAGCACGATCGCGGCTGACTTGCCTCCGAGTTCCAGGCTGCAACGGGCCAGCCGCTCGCCGCAGATGCCGGCGATCCGCCTCCCTACGGCGCTGCTGCCGGTGAAAGCAATCTTGTCGACATCGCCGTGGCGCACCAGATGCTCGCCGGCCTCCCGACCACCGACCAGGATGCTGACAACCCCCTCGGGGATCCCGGCTTCGTGGACGATATCGGCCAGGAGGAGCGCGTCGAGCGGCGCCTCCGGTGCCGCCTTCACCACGATGGTGCAACCCGCCAGGAGCGCAGGGGCGAGCTTGGGCATGATCACGAGCTGCGGGACGTTCCACGGCGTGATCGCGCCGACGACCCCGACCGGCTCGCGACGAACGAGGGTGCCGGCGTTGGGGCCGCTGCCCGGCTGCTCCCAGGCGATGGCCTGTGCCGCTTGGAGGAAGGTTTCAAGCATGGCAGCGCCGCCGGGGCCCTGGGCTAGCTCAGCGAACCAGCGCGGTGACCCCATCTCGGCGATGACGACCTCGGTCATGTCCGCTACTCGCTCCTGGTAGGCGTGGAGGAGCCGCGCAACCGCATCCGCCCGCTCGTCAGGAGTGAGTTGTGGCCAGGGCGAGTCGTCGAAGGCTCGGCGGGCCGCCGCGACGGCGCAGTCCACGTCCAACTCGGTGGCGCAGGGAACGGAGCCGATCGGCTCGCCCGTGTGAGGTGAGACCACCGTGATGCGCTCGTTGCCGGTTCCAGGCTGCCACTGACCGCCGATGTAGAGGCTGTCGTACTCGGTACGCACGGCCGTCATCCTCTGCCGTTCCCAATGTCCAGCGTTGTGGGCAGTGCTTTGGAGTAGTCGGACGTAGCTATCCGTGTTCTAGGTACAAAGAACCGACAGCGAACAGGCTGAGCAGGTTGATGGCGACTGTTCACCTGATTGACCTCCGATCTCGTGGGAAACCTTCGACGGCCAACGCCTGCCGAGCGGAATTCGACGTTGGTCCCCGCTCCTCGGAAGGCTTGTCCGGACGTTCAAATGAGCCCGTTGTGGTCCGCATATGACTGCGTACAAGTCCTCATAGTGACCTCGCTATCAGGAGAGAAGTTGGCGAAGAGAAACACGTGACCTTCACATCCGGGGGCGAAATGTAACTGGGAGACTGGTCGGCGAACGGAAGGTCATGCCGCGAATGTGGGGATCGAGATCTCCTGGATCAAGGACAATGTCATCCAATCGATCGAACAGAACGTTGAGCATGACAGCCGTCTCGAGGCGGGCGAGATGCATACCCAAACACATGTGAGGTCCAGCACCAAACGCAATATGCGGTGCTGGCGGCCGGTGAATGTCGAAAGATTCAGCATCCTCCCAGCGAGATTCGTCCCGGTTGGCCGAACCTATGACGGGCGAGATCGTCGCTCCCTCAGGGATCCGCTTACCACCCAGTTCGAGGTCACACGCCGCCGTCCGGGCAACCATCGTGAGAGGAGTCTCGAAGCGGAGCCCTTCCTCAATAGCCTGGGGGATCAAAACCCGCGCTTGTCGAAGCTCTTCGAATTGGTCCGGATGAGTGAGCAAAAGGAAGAGCAGATTGCCTGAAGATCGGAAGGTCGTCTCGAGTCCTGCTGGAAGCAAGAGCCTCAGAAACGAACAGATGGCTTCGTCAGTGAGCCTCTCTCCGTCAACTTCAGCTTCGACAAGATCGTTGATGACGTCATCAGAAGGCGTGGAACGGCGTGTGTCGATAAGGACTTGAAAGTACTCGCTCAACTCCAAGGAAGCGGAATAGCCAGACTCCATTGCGCCGGCAATGCCGATCAAGCGGATCGATAAGTCACGAAAACGTCCAGGTCGTCTCTTGGCAATCCGAGAATCGACGCGATCACCCTCGTCGGAAACTCGAAAGTCAGGGATTGAACCAAGTCTGCATGACCACGTTCTGTCACTTCGTCGAGCAATTCGTGACATACGGGAGCGATGACCTCGGGTTCCCATCGACCTAGGGACTTCTCCTTGAAGGCGTTCGCGACCAGATTTCGATGGGCTCGGTGCGCAGGGCCGTCCATTCCGAGAATGGTTTCGCCCATGACCAAGCCGACGGTGTCGTTGTAGCCCGACGAATTGAATGACTTAAGTCTCGCGGAAAACCCACGACACGTCTTCGTACCGAAAGACTGACCACTGCTCTTCGGGGATGAATTCTGGGGGAAGGTGTGACAGGTCGGCCAGAGTGCCGCGCATGACTGGCTCTTCGACTCGCTGCCGGGCGAACTGAGGATACGGGTCCCGAGCTGTGCCGGCCACCGCCTCGAAGAGAGCGAATGGGTCATCCGTCTTGTTGGTCACGCGGGATTGAATTCCTTCCATAACAAGAATCTTCAATAGACCACTAGAGGAACAGCACACCCATCCACGTTGGATCAAGGATGGCGAAACGAGTCTGGGCGATGGCCTGTACCCGTCAGACCTCGTGCGGGCCAGCTCGAGTAACTTCCGAGAGCGGATCGTAACCGAAAGCAGCATTTTCGTAAAGTCGGGATAGTCTACTTCTAACCCGGAATAGAACGGCTACCAACCTGGGCTTTCTCATCGGGTGTTGCGTTCCGGGCGGACACGGGTCCGGATGCAACATTTTCAGGCGAGTGGTCCGACGAATACCCCGGCGGTCTTGAAGGGATTGTGATGGACGAGGTGACGCAAAAAGTTGTGGACGGAACGGCGTGGAGAGAGTTCTGCGACATGCTGGCTGATGCAGGGAATACCATCTTGGAAGCGGGAAACCCTGATGACCCGCTCGATCGTGCCGAGGGCTTCCGGATGCTCACGCGACTTCTCCGGTGCGCGTTCGAGACGAAGCTGGAGTACGGTCGAAGTGAGGATCCGCAGCTGATCTGTACCTGCCACGAGACGATGAAAATCGTCGGTGAGAATCCCGACAACCACTATCTGGGCGCCTCGCTCGACGGAAAGTACGACTACCGCATATGGGGCACACGGGGCGAGGCAAAATGGATCAGCTTCAACCTCTTCTCGGGGGGCGGATTCGGCGGCGGCGGACCTGGGGTCGGTGCCACCATGCACGAGGAGCAGATGCACTTTGAGCCGGACGGCAGTTTTGAGGTCGTCATTTCCCAGCGCCAGCACCAGGGAAATTGGTTGCGGTCCGAGCCCGACACGCGAAGCCTGGCTATCCGACAGACCTTCCTCGACCGTCGCCACCAAGAGCACGCCATCTTGCATATTGAGTGCCTTGACGACAATGGATCGCGTGCACCATTGACCCCCGAGGAGCTCTACCTGTCACTGGTCTATGCCGGCCTGTACGTGAAGGGAGTAGCGGAGATTGGAGCTCGTTGGGCTACCCGACAAGCACAGTGGCCCAATGTCTTCACCGATGAGGCAGAGTCGGAGGACACGAACAAGTTCAAGGATCCGCAAATCAAGTGGCACCAGGCCTATTTCACTCTCGATGATGACGAAGCGCTGATCGTCGAGTTCACTCCGCCGGAATGTGAATACTGGATGATCGCTTTGCACAATCATTGGATGGAGACGCTGGACTATGTGCATCACCAAGCCACGCTGAATTGCCACTCGGCGCAACTAGGAGCTGATGGGAGTGTGCGGTTCGTCGTCGCTGTACGTGATCCGGGGGTTCCCAACTGGCTCGATACAGCGGGCCACAACCGCGGGACGATCGGCGTGCGGTGGGTGGGTCCCAACGTGAAGGACATCTTGCCTTCGGCAAGCGTTATCAAGCTCGACTCCCTCACTGCGAAGGGTCCATAGCCACTTTCGAAACAGCGAGTCCGCGAATGGGACCAGTCTGATTGGCGTGGCCTCATCGATCTTGCTGATGCAGAGGGCTCGACGGAAATAATGCTTTCGGGCAATACCACGCCATTTGTGGACGTCCGGCTTCCCCATTGCCACTGAACAGCACGATAGGCCGAGCGTGGAACTGATTTGACGCGGTGTATTGAAAGTGGCAATTTCGCATCATGAAAAGGCGTGAGCCGGGGAGAACCGTGTCATCATCGGATAGTTCCGCACCTATGAAGTCAGCTGAGCGTCTACAGCCATTGGTGTCAACAGCGCGCGGGCTGACGGCATCGAGGTCTGAGGTTCGATGAGACTCGACGTGGAGCGGATCGAGGAGGATGCGCGGACCCAAACGGGTCTCGAAGATACCGGTGGGACCCACTACCGTGAGGGCCTTGATCGTCTCGTCACATCGATGAACGATGAGGGTGGTTTGACCGAGACGGGTGTGGCGATGCAGCAGATGCGTTTGAGCATGCTGCTCGCTGCTCGGCTACAGGTCGAAGAGACCTATCGGCAGCACCCCGATATCGACAACCAAGAGGTCGGCGGACCGGTATTCGTGATTGGATTACCCCGCACCGGAACGACCGCACTCAGTCAACTCGTGGCGGCAGATCCAAAGTTCCGCTCCCTCCGCACGTGGGAATCGGCTGCACCCGTACCTCCCCCAGAGAAGGAGACTGAAGACACTGATCCACGCATTGCTGCGACCGAAGAAGGCCTTGCCCTAATGAACGAGGCATTCCCGCTCATGCGGACGATGTACCACTCCGAAGCGAGGACGGCGACGGAATGCCAGGACCTCATGGGCATGAGCTACAGGACAGCGCATTTCGACGGTTTCGCGCGAGTTCCCTCCTATATGGCATGGATTGTCGATACCGATATGCGAGAGACCTATCGCTATCACCGCCGGGTCCTTCGCCTTCTCCAATGGCATTGCCCCCCCACCTTGTGGCACCTCAAAACCCCTGTCCACACGCTCGCGCTGGATGCGCTGATCGATGCCTATCCAAAGGCGCGGTTCTTGTGGAGTCACCGTGATCCCACAAGTGTCATTGCATCTGTGTGCAGCCTGATCCACTACACCCGGAGTTGGAGTAGCGATCGGGATGATTCGTTCGAATTGGGTGCCGAGCAGCTTGAACTCTGGGGGACGGCTGTTGAGAGGGCCATGGGTTTTCGTCGGCGCGTGGGCGATGAGCGATTTGCTGATGTCAGGTTCAGCGACTTGCAGACCCAACCCCTCAAGGCAATGGCTCAAGCACTGGATCGGGTCGGCCTACCGTTCGACGGAGAATCTCGGTTGGCGGTGCAGACTTGGGCTGAGAGCCATGAGCCTGGGTCTCACGGTACGCACTCTTACCAACTTGCCGACTTCGGACTACAGGCAGAACAGGTGCGAGAGCGATTTGCTTCCTACTACGCAGCGTTCGACGTCGAGGTGTAGTACACGCTCGAGCGTTATGGCTGGTCCGATTTCTGGTCAGGTATCCGTGCAAGAACTTAGAAGAGAGGCAGAGAATGGACCTAGGTCTGAAGGACTCCCACGCTGTGGTTACCGGGGGGAGCAAAGGAATGGGCCGCGCCATTGCCGTGGCCTTCGCCGATGATGGAGCGAACGTGGCCGTGTTGGCGAGAGGGCAAGGTGCACTCGACGAGACCGTCGAAGAACTACGGAACCATGGAAGTCCCGATGCGCTCGGCCTGTCGGTCGATCTCAGCGACCCCGAGGCCATTAGTGATGCATTCGCGACTATCGGCCAGCGCTGGGGTGCAATTACCAGCCTTGTCAATACCGTCGGACCGTCCGACGGCTTCTTCGAGGATCTCACAGATGAAGGTTGGACCGCGGCCCTGGATCTCGGCCTCATGGCGGCGGTCCGGTGTACTCGAGCGGCACTTCCACTCTTGAGGGCAGCCCCCTGGGCCCGCATCGTCAACTTCTCCGCACATTCGATCCAGAGGCAGAACCCGCGCATTGTGGCCTACACCGCCTCCAAAGCGGCAGTTGCCAGTCTGTCGAAGAACTTGGCCAAGAGTCTCGCACCGGATGGAATTCTCGTGAACACGATCAGCCCGGGAACGATCGTCACGGCCAGTTTCACCGAATCCCTTGACCCATTTCTCCGCGAGGAAGGTTTGGATTCGAGCGATCCGGTGGACGTCATGCGCTTCATCGAAAAGACGTTCCATCAGCCAGCTGACATTGGCAGGGCCGGTCTTCCTGATGAGATTGCCAGCATCACGGTATATCTGGCGTCGAAGCGCAATGGCTACGTGACGGGAGCCAACGTGAACGTCGATGGGGGTTCTGATTTTGTGTGAAGTCAGATCGCTGGCTACGGGATCCTTGAACGGGATGGAGGACGCGAAGTGCAAGTGAGCGGGTTGCGTCGAGGTGTTCGATTCGCTTCGGTTCGGCGCTCGACAGATCTCACCGAAAGGAAAGTTTGCATGGTTTTCGTAAGAAAGTATCTGGGACCGCTGGGACTGGCAGCGGTGACGGTGGTTGGAGCCACGATGGTGGCCGGCGAGGGAGGCGCCGGAGCGTCGAGGGCACCTCTTACGATCGCCCTAATCACATCGTTGACCGGGCCCGGTTCGTCCGAATTCAGTCAGGCTCCGGCGGGCTTCAATGCGCGTATCGCCCTCCAAAATGCCGAAGGCGGGGTGAACGGACACAAAATTCGCGCGGCGTAGTCATCGATGACCAGACCAGTCCCACTGAAGTCGCTACTGCCACCCAAGAAGCACTGTCGAAGGGGGTTATTGGCATCGTATCCACCAGTCCGCTGTTCTTTCTGGCTGCCAAGTACCCGAACCAAGCGAGCGTGCCGGTCACTGGCGGATTCTTCGATGGGCCTGAGTGGGGGACGCCCCCCTACCAGTCGAACATGTTTGCCTCCGACGTCGGAAGCGTCGATCCCAAGTATCCGGTCAACACCGCCATCGGTGGTTTCATGAAGGCCAAAGGCGGAACAGTTATCTGCTCGTACGGTTACAGCATCTCGCCCTCGTCCGTCAGGTCCGCCATCGGAACGGCCGATTCCTTCGTGCATGCTGGTGGCAAGCGGGGAGTTCTCGACACCTCCATCCCATTCGGATCGGTGGAGATGACAACACCCGCATTGGTCGCAAAACAGAAGGGATGCAACGCGTTTTACGCAGGGCTCGACGATAACTCCAATTTCGCCCTCGCCGAGTCGCTCAAACAAGAGGGGGCGCATCCCAAGGTTCTGCTTTTCCCGACCGGATTCGAGCCCGGCACGATCGACTCGCCGGCCTGGAGCGCCGTCCAGGGCGGTTACTTCGAGTCCGAGTTCCGTCCCTTCCAGTTGCCCAACGCCGGCACCCACCAGATGCAGTCCGCGCTCGAGAAGTACCGGGGTTTCAAGCCGACGCAGTTCCCGAACTTCAGCCAGTACGAGTCATGGCTTGGTGTTGACCTCATGATCAAAGGGCTCGAGTCGGCCGGCAGCAACCCGTCTCACACGAGCGTCATCCACGCCTTGCGCCATCTGAAGAGTTACAACGGAAACGGCCTTCTGCCGGAGACCCTCGACTACGCAACCAACTTCGGGCATGACCCCAAAGCATGTGGGTGGTATCTGATCGCGGAAAAGAACGGGTTTGTTCCGTCGTCGTCTCAGCCGTGGTGCGGTACCGACATCG
This sequence comes from uncultured Acidimicrobiaceae bacterium, assembly GCA_963782415.1. GTDB lineage: Bacteria > Actinomycetota > Acidimicrobiia > Acidimicrobiales > RAAP-2 > Bog-473. Next base: position 323,708 of record CAWAJT010000008.1, read on the forward strand.
CTGGCACGACCACTGCCAACTAGCCCCTCTCCATATTGCTGGGCGCGAACTGCATGTAGCGCCATGCGCCGGCACTCTGCCGGCAGTGCCCCGCCACAGCACCGTGCCCTGCTAGCGGCCGATGAGGCCGCCGCGTCCGTTGTGCACGAACTCGGCCACCATCCGCTCGATGTCGGCAGCCTCTAACACCGAGTACGCAAGGACGCGGTCATCTCTGAGCCATACAGGATCGCTCGTCTCCCACCGCTCGGCGCGCAATGGCTTCTTGTCTGTCTTGTCAGTGGCCGTGAGGGGCAACGCGTCTGCCACCCTCACGAATCGAGGGGCCCACTTGGTGCCGAGGTCCTTTTGAGCCGACAAGAAGGCAGCGAACGCGTCGGGGTCGAACGTCGTCGCCGAGGCGAACTCGAGAGTGGCCATCACCTGGTCCCCAGTCCGGCTGTCGGGCACCGGGTACACCGCCACTCCGGTCACGCCCTCAAAGCGCGCCAGGATTCGCTCTATTGGGGCGGCGGCGAAATTCTCGCTATCGACGCGCAACCAATCCCCTGTTCGCCCTGCGAAGTAGAAGACACCCTCGTCGTCGCGATAGGCCAGATCACCGGACCAGTACCAGCCATTACGCGTTCGCTCCGCATCGGCCTTCGGATTGTTGTAGTAGCCCTCGAACTTGGTGGCGACATTCCGACCGACAAGTTCACCGATGCACCGGTCCGGGTTGAGCAGTCGACCGTCGGAGTCGAAGACTGCTCGCGGCAGCTCCACGCAGGTTTCGGGATCGACCACCACAATGTCGTCGGTGTCCCTGGCCCGACCCAGGGCGCCAGGTCGGCCTTCGGCCGCCGGCATGAGGATGATGGCGTTCTCGCTCGAGCCGTATCCCTCGGTAAGCGGCACGCCGAATCGTTTCGTGAAGGTCTCTTTGTCCCGGACCGACGTTTCGGGGCTCAAGCCAAATCGCAGCCGGTGGTCCCGATCGCGGTCGGTGGGAGGGGTGGCGAGAATATGAGAGATCGCCCTTCCCACGGTGTTGAAGAATGTGGCGCGAGTAATTTGGACGTCCGACAGGAAGTGTGAGGCCGAGAATTTTCGTCGCAGGGCGAGGGTCGCCCCGCTGGCGAAAGCCGGGAAGACCGCAGCCGAGAGTGCATTGCCGTGGAAGAGCGGCATGGCGCAGTACAAGACGTCGTCGGGCGTAAAGAACACCCGGGATGCAGATCGAGCAGCTCGACCCTGCGTCATTCGCACCGCTTTCGGTCCACCCGTAGAGCCCGACGTGAAGATGAGCAGGAAGAGATCGGCCGCCCGGGGAGCAATGAGGCCACGACCCCGGTCGGGCGTGCCCAGCTTCTCGAAACGCTGAAGGTAGGCAACATCGTCTGAGAGCAACACGTTCTCGTGGTCGAGGCCGAGATCGAGATAGGTTAGGAGAGGCGCTAGTACCGATTCAGTGATGAGGACCTGGCAGTCGGTCGCCCGGATGTCAGCTGCGAGCTCATCCCCCCGCCTGGTCGGATTGATCCCGACAACGACCGCACCGGCCAAGGCGGCTCCAGCCAAGAGAAACAGATATTCGGGCGTGTTCTCCATCAGAATGCCGATGTGAAAGGGCCCCGTATCGGGCAGGTTGGCTATGAGTTCGAGCGCGGCGTTCGGCTTCTACCAAGACCTGACTCCAGGTCCATGACTGGCCTTCGAAGAGTAAGCCGACTTCCTGGTCATCAGCACGAAGGCGGAATAGTTCGTCTGCCGTTGCAATCGAGAGTTCGTTCATGTCAATCGCATCGCAAGGAGGTCAAGCATGGGATTCTTGTCGAACGGGAAGAGTAATGGCCGTCCCATGTCCTGGCGGAGCACGTTGATGCGAGTCAAGATGGCGGTACTTCGGAGCATCGCGAACGTTTCGTACCAAGCGAGGTGCATGATCGATCGACCGCTGAGTTCTTCAAATCGAGCGACGACATCGGCCCGATCCCAGAATCCTGCGAGCCGCCCACCGACTAGGTGTTGCATGGTGAAATCGAGACTCGTGAACCACGCCAAATCGTGTTCTGGTGCCCCGATCGAGGTCATGTCCCAGTCGAGTACCGCTTGCAGTGTAAATTCGGTGCCGTAGACACAGTTCTCGAATCGAACATCTCCCCAGAGGAGCGCTGGTTGTGGCTCGATTTCTGGGCAATTGAATCTGCACCACCTCAGCGCATCAGCCAGGGCCTTTATGGGATGTCCGTGGCATGACCAGGAGAGGTACTCCTCCCAGTGATCGAGTTCGGCGGTGTTATCTCGACGCGGCACGTGGGGAGCGTCTTCGAAGCGTGCTCGGTGCACGGCGGCGACTGCGATGAGCAGCTGGTCGACGAGCTGCTCTCGTTGCAACGTCGACAACGAGGCTACCCAAGGGTCGAGGTAGGGCGACTGGGTTATCACCCGGCCAGCGACCCTGGGCATCACGATGAAAGGCGCCCCAACCCACTGCGGGTCGGTCTCGAGAATTGGGTTTGCAATCGGTACACCGGCGTTGGCCGCACACAGCTGGGCCTCGAACTGTGAAACGAGGTTGTAGTCGGCGATCGTGCCGGGCTTCTGGGGTGCCATTCGTAGGACCATCGATGAGCTGGTGGCCTGGTCTTCGACGGTCCATGCCGCGTCAAAGAAGATCGTCTCACTGCTGTAGCCACCCTTCGGTCGGCTGACGCCGAGCACGTAGGCATTTCGAAACCCACGCCGAAGCCGGAGCCAGCGGGTGAGACCCTCGATGACGTGCGCATCCGAATCCACTGCAGAATCCCCCAACTGTCGAGGCCTCACGGGGCAAGTACAACCGGCATCTTGGCGGCGCCACGGACCAGAGTCGACCGAACGTATTCGGTCTCACCGGCCGACTCGTAGTTCGGGAAGCGCCCGAGGAGCTCTTCGAAGAAGATACGGGCCTCGAGACGAGCGAGGGAAGCACCGAGGCACAGGTGCTCGCCGAAGCCAAAGGCGAGGTGGGTCGGAATCACCGCTCGCGTCACGTCCAACTGATCAGCGGTCGGGCCGAACACCGATTGGTCCCGGTTTGCCGACGCATAGAGCATGACGACGAAGTCGCCAGCCGAGATGAGTTGGCCAGCGATCTCGGCATCGGCCAGAGCGGTCCGTCCAAAGGCCTGAATTGGCGTCACCCATCGAAGGAGTTCTTCGACTGCGATGGGTATCAAAGTCGGGTCGCCAGCGAGAAGCGAGCGCTGGTCGGGGTACTGTCGCAGTGCCTCCATGCCCCCAGAGATGAGCGTGCGCGTCGTCTCGTTTCCGGCCACGAGAAGAGTCATGCAAAACCCCATGATCTCGAGAGCAGTGAGCGGACGTCCGTCGAGCTTGCTGGACTTGAGTATTCGTAAGAGGCCGTTGTCGGCCGCGATCGGTGAATCGATATGGCTCATCAGAAACTCGGTCATGAGGGAAAACTCGGGTATATCGGCAAAGGCGCCATGTTGATCAGGGGCGGCGATCACTGCATCAGACCAGTGACGAAAGGTGCTGCGATCAGCATCACCGACACCAAACAGTTCGGCAATGACGGCGATCGGCACGGGCGCGGCCAAGCTGTCCACTCCGTCGATGACCTCGTTGGGAGACGCCTTGTCGAGTACCTCTCTCACCGTTGTACGAACCGAGTGCTCCAGGTGGCTCACTGCTTTGGGTGTGAAGTGACGATTCACGATCTTGCGGTAGACGGCGTGGATGGGGGGATCGAGATGGAGGATCGAGAACGTACTGGAGTTCGCCGGGACCCGTTGAGCGCAGCGGGTCATTGATCAGCACGCCGCGACCAGACGCAAAGTGCTCGGGATCCCGGCTAACCGAACGGACGTCGTCATAACGCGTCAGGGCCCAGCTGCCATCGGAGGTGCGAACGGCCGGCGTCTCGGTACGCAAAGACGCAAGGACGTCGAAGTAGTCGGGTCGGAGGTAAAAGCCGGGTTGCGTGAGGTCCAGATCCGGTCGGGCGGGGGATGGCATCAGAGGTTCGAGGGGGGATGGAAGGCGAGGGGAAGCGAAGTGGGTTGCATCCGGATTCATACTTTCGGTACAGTGTTTGAATCTCGTCAAGCCCAGGTAGCGACCAGGGCGCCAACCATTGAGGACCCAATGCAAGCTGCAGTGATGCTGGAAGCAGATCAGCCACTTGAGCTGCGGGAACTGTCAGCTCGGGCCCTGGGTCCGCACGACGTGCGTCTCCGGATCGACACGTCGGGGGTGTGTCATTCTGACGAGACCATCCGGTGCCAAGGCATGGGAGGGCTGAGCCCGGTGATCCTCGGACACGAAGGGGCGGGCACAGTGATCGAGGTCGGTGCCGAGGTGCGGGACCTCAGCCCGGGGCGAGAGTGATTGGGTCGTTTCAACCGGCGTGTGGATCGTGCTGGCACTGTGTGCGTGGCCGCACCCACATGTGCGAGCAGATTGTCGACGTTCGCGACCCGGTCTCACTGGAAGGACTGTCTCACCGGGGCGCGCACCTGGTCGATGAGTGGGCTTGGCACCTTCGCCGAGGAGTCCATCGTTGATCGGATGTCTGTGGTTGCCGTAGAGACCGACCTTCCCTCCGAACAGCTTGCGTTGGTCGGTTGCGCCGTCATGACGGGGGTAGGGGCCGCGCTTCAATACCACGCGTGGAGCCAGGCTCAGTCGTCACCGTCTTGGGATGTGGCGGTGTGGGCCAATTTGTGATTCAAGGGGCCCGAATCGCTGGTGCGGCTCGAATTATCGGGATCGACCCGGTGTCTCGAAAGCGTGAGGCCGCATTAGAGAACGGGGCGACCGACGTCGTCGACCCCTCGTCGAGAGCGCCAATCGATGAGGTCCTCCATCTCACCAAGGGACGTGGGTGCGACTACGCATTCGAAGTGGCGATGTCGGGGTCAACCCTGCAACAGGCTTATGCCACGTGCCGCAAAGGTGGCACCGTGGTCGCCGTTGGAATGCCTCCGCTGGGTACCACGGTGGAGTTCGATGCATTCGAAATGTTTTCGTCAGAGAAGCGACTGTTGGGGTGTTACTACGGCTCAGGTCAAGTTCGGAGGGATTTTCCACGTCTGGTCGCCCTCGCCGAAGCAGGTCGCCTGAATCTCGCCGGCGCCGTGTCTCGATTGATCGCTCTTGAGCAGATCAACGAGGCGTTCGACGCCATGATGCGAGGAGACGTGATTCGATCTGTCGTCATGCCGGGCCGATCGCTCCGGGATGAATCGACTGGGGAAACCCCATGAGTGGTCGACAGGAATGCCTCCGAGAATGGCGGCCCATGGAGTTACGGGGAGCTGACCCGTGACGACGTAGTTGCCGCAGGGCTGCGACTCACCCGGCGCAGCGGGTTCGCAAGACTTGAGTATGCGCAAACTTGCCGGCGAGCTCGGCAGCTCGTCGATGAACGCCTACTACTACATCAAAGACAAGCAGCAGCTGCTCGACTTGGTCGCTGACTCAGTCTTGGGTGAAGTCGAACTGCCCCCCTCGGATCTCTCCTCGGAGCGCCAGTTGGGCATTTTGTTCGAACAAGGGCGTGTCGTGCTGCTGCGCTATCCAGGCGTCGCCCAGCATCTCTTGCGGCGCATGGTAGGGCTGCCCAACGAAGTCCGGCTCTATCGTGCGATCACTGAGATCCTTCTCGCGGCCGGTTTCGATCGCGAAACCAGCGATCCGCGCAGCGGGTCCTCGCCTACCTGCTGTTCGGTGCCGTGACGTCCGAGCTCGCCACCTCGGCGGCTGCCGGGCAGCACTCGGCGATGACGTTCTCCGATGACAAAGAGGTCTTCGGATTCGGGCTCGATCTCTTCATCGATGGCATGCGGCCGCTGAGATCCAAAGCATCGTCCGTTCGGCCGAGCCGTGTAGACGGAGATATCGGGAGGTCAACGTGACCAAGTTCACCACCAAGGACTGGCGGGTCCTTCTGACTCTCTGCCGAATGGTGGAACCACAATGACAGTTCTCACGCATCTTCAGCGGCTTGAGTCCGAAAGCATTCACATCATCCGCGAGACGGTTGCTGAGAGCGAACGACCTGTGATGCTCTATTCGGTGGGCAAAGACAGTGCCGTCATGCTTCACCTCGCGCAAAAGGCCTTCCATCCATCGGTGCCGCCGTTCCCGCTTCTTCATGTAGACACAACGTGGAAATTTCAAGCCATGTACGAGATGCGAGAGAAGATGGCGGTGCAGAGTGGCATGGAGCTTCTCGTTTACCAGAATCCCGAGTGCCTGAGACTCGGGATCAATCCCTTCGAGCACGGATCGGCCGTGCACACCGACATGTGGAAGACCCAGGGGCTTAAGCAGGCGCTCGATCTGTACAAGTTCGACGCCGCCTTCGGAGGCGCCCGACGAGACGAGGAGAAGTCGAGGGCAAAGGAGCGAATCTTTAGCATCCGTTCAGCACAGCATCGCTGGGATCCGAAGCAACAGCGCCCAGAACTGTGGCGGACCTATAACGTCCGCAGAAATCGCGGCGAATCACTACGAGTCTTCCCGCTCTCGAACTGGACTGAACTCGACATCTGGCAATACATCTATCGGGAGAACATCCCGATCGTGCCACTGTATCTCGCCGCTCCCCGTCCCATTGTGGAGCGTGATGGCGTGTTGATCATGGTCGACGATGATCGCATGCCGCTCGAACCAGGAGAGGCACCGCACAAGCGCAGTGTCAGGTTCCGTACTCTCGGGTGCTATCCGCTCACTGGGGCGATAGAGAGCAACGCCACAACTCTCAAGGAAGTCATTCAGGAAATGTTGTTGGCTACGACTTCGGAACGAGAGGGAAGGGTCATCGACTTCGATTCGGCTGGTTCGATGGAGAAGAAGAAGCAAGAGGGGTATTTCTGATGGCGATGGCCAAAGAGGACTTGATTGCCTCCGACATCGACGCCTACCTGGACGCACACGAACGCAAAACAATGCTCAGGTTCATTACCTGTGGCAGTGTCGACGACGGCAAGAGCACGCTCATAGGCCGCTTGCTCTACGAATCGCATCTCGTGTTTGATGATCATTTGGTGGCGCTCGAAGCGGACTCGCGCCAGGTGGGCACCCAGGGCGGGGAGCTCGATTTCGCGCTTCTCGTCGACGGCCTCGCCGCTGAGCGTGAGCAAGGCATCACGATCGACGTGGCGTATCGATTCTTTGCCACCGAGCGTAAGAAGTTCATCGTGGCCGACACCCCGGGACACGAGCAGTACACGCGGAACATGGTCACCGGTGCGTCTACCGCTGACGCCGCAGTGATCTTGGTCGACGCCCGTAAGGGCATCTTGACGCAGACAAGGCGACACAGTTACTTGGTTGCACTTCTCGGGATCAAGCACATCGTCTTGGCTATCAACAAGCTTGATCTGGTTGACTTCTCCCAAGAGGTGTTTGACCGAATCGAGGATGCGTATCGGGCCTTTGCCAATGAGATCGGCCTCGACGACGTCACTTGTATTCCATTGTCCGCTCTGCGTGGGACGAATGTCACAGAGACGGGCGTCGAGACACCGTGGTACAAGGGGCCATCGCTGTTGTCTCACTTGGAAGGGATCGACGTCGATGACAGGCTCACCCAGGCGCCGTTTCGGATGCCCGTCCAGTGGGTGAACCGGCCTGACCTCGACTATCGGGGGTTCTCTGGCGTGATCGTGGGTGGGACATTGAGTCCAGGCGATGTAGTCCGGGTCCTTCCTTCGGGTCGAACGAGCACCGTCACGAAAATATCGACGTTCGACGGTGACTTGGAAAGGGTGGTGGCCGGTCAATCAGTCACCATTCTCCTTGAGGACGAGATCGACATAAGTCGCGGTGACTTGCTGTGTTCAGATGACGAACCCGCCGAGATCGCAGACCTGTTCGAGGCGCACATCATCTGGATGCACGAGGACGCAATGATTCCGGGCCGGCCGTACTGGATCAAGCTGGGTACGTCGGTCGTCGGCGCGACGCTGTCGCAACCGAAGTTTCAAGTCAATGTGAACACCCTCGAGCACTTGGCGGCACGTACGCTCGAGCTAAACCAAATCGGCGTATGTACCGTGACGACCGATCGCATGGTTCCCTACGACTCGTATGCCCAGAATCGTGACATGGGCGGCTTCGTCATAATCGATAGATTGACGAATGCCACCGTGGGCGTTGGTCTGCTCAGTTTCTCGTTGCGTCGGTCACAAAATGTTCATTGGCAGGCACTGGAAGTTGACGCTGAGGCCAGAAGCTCCATAAAGCAGCATCGTCCAGCAGTTGTCTGGTTCACCGGCCTCTCTGGTGCGGGAAAATCAACAATCGCGAATCGCACCGAGCAGCTCCTTCACCTACAAGGTGTCCATACCTATCTGCTCGATGGTGACAACGTGCGGCACGGACTCAATCATGACCTTGGATTCAGCGAGCGTGACCGGATTGAGAACATTCGTCGCGTGGCAGAGGTAGCACGATTGATGACCGAGGCGGGACTCATCGTGTTGGTCTCGTTTATCTCTCCATTCCGAGCTGAGCGCCAATTGGCCCGGGAACTCATTGCGGGAGACGCATTCTGCGAGGTGTTCATCGATACCAGTCTTGAAATCGCGGAAGCTAGGGATCCCAAGGGCCTCTATCGAAAAGCGAGACGTGGCGAACTGCCGAACTTCACTGGCATCGACTCTCCTTACGAGAGGCCCGAGACACCAGATGTGCACGTCGACACTGCTGTGACAACGCCAGAGGACGCAGCCAAATCGATCCTTAGTTGGCTGCGTGGCCTCGGAATAGTTCCATAATGCGTTGCCGCGTGCCGATGTGTCCTCGTCATCGGAGTGCCATGGTGCGAAGCAGTGCGGTGATCCGCGAATGCTCGACTCCCAGTCCGGACAAGCAGAACCGCACCACGCCGTCCCTCGTCTCCCGCCGCGGAAGAGAGATGCCGGCCCAGCGCTCTTCGACCACTCCCGAGACGACGTGGTAAATGGCCTTCGCCCCCAGAACGGGTTCAACGTTTCGATAGGAACCATCGGCGCCACCAGAAGCGAGCTGAGCGACGAGCGGTTCGAGTTCTCTGTTGTAGATTTGTTCCAGCTGTCGAGGGAACTGATGGCTCGCATTGGTAGCTGCCTCGGTTAGCGGGCGTAGGCTTGATGCGATCTTCTGATTAAAGCCGAGTTCAAGCCGCGCATCGATCCAGATCACTACTCCTTCGATGGGATTGTTCGAATGCTTCATCCTCCGTTCGATTCGGCGGGCTTCTCGGTCGGCCTCAGCCGCAAAGACCGCCAGAGCCAACTCGTCTTTCGACGCGAAATGACGGTAAAACGCCCGCGTACCGAGTCCAGCATCATTCAAGATGGCATTTAGCTTGAAGTCTGAACCGTCTCCGCCTTGCAGGAGCTTGCGTGCAGCCGCTACCAGTTGCTCGACTTCATTGATGCTGTCCTGAGATCCTCGCCGCGTACCGAGGGCCGTTTTGCTGGCCGCCTTGCTACTTCCGGTTTTGGACATGCCAGAATTTATGGTTTTGGATCAAGGGGAGGGTCGGATCCCGCAGGATACATTGGCTCCTCGGGCCGTCCCCGGGTTCTGCGGTTTTGCCTAATCGTCCACGCGAGGACATGGATGTGAATACCTGCCGTTCGTCATCTCTAGGGACTGGCATCAACCTCATCTTCCCCCTGCTTTGAGTTTCTTTCCGGCACATCGGCGACGGATCAGCCTCCAAACGCTCCAACAAGCCCGCTAGGGGACCGGGCGTTGGCGCCGGTTACGCCGCATGAAAATACCACTTTCAGAATCGGCGAGTTTCGGGAACACCAAGCTCGCCCGTGGTGCTCCGGCCTGAGATGGCACCGCCTTCCGATTGCGTTTGAACTGGTGGATGTGGCGGCAGTCTCGAGGTCACGACTCGAGGGGTCACGGACCCGAAATGAGGTGTCCGGGAAGAGCGCCGCGAAGCCCCCGGAGATTGCCCGAAGATCCGTGGGATCCCACGAAAATCCCACGGATTCGAAGTTTGATGTCACCAGGTGGTTTCCTGCTCCGGGCGGGTGGCGTCCCATTCCCCAAGTCAGGAGCCAAATCGGACGAACTCGCTGAGTCCGTAGAGTCCAGTTGGACGCACTGGCTAGGCCTCATGACCCGAAGGTCGGAGGTTCAAATCCTCCCCCGCATTCCTCAAGAGAAGGCGTAGGGCGGATAGGCGACCGGCGATTTAGGCCGGGTCCGTGGCGGGTCACGTTGTCAGCTCGGGCGCAGACGTCACCCATGTCGCGCGCCCAACCGCCCGAGCGGTCTAATTCACGCCTCGACGCGTGCTCGGTGAGTCCTCTCGGATGGGCCCGGTTCCTCGGAGAGATCGGGAGCTTGGGACCTTCGTCCCTGGCTGATCTGGATCCCCGCGCCACTCTTGACGAGTGCGCTCTCTTATGTGACCAGAGACGACCGCAAAGAAAGGGTATTCACCATGACTGGAAAGACCGAACAGATCAAGGGCCAGGCAAAATAGGTGGCTGGAACCCTGACTGGCAACAAGGACCTCGAGTCGGAAGGCACTGCTGACCGTCGAGCAGGTGAAGCGAAGGAGAGGGTCGGCCAGGCGAAGGACAAGATCGCAGAGACGATCGAGAAGGTCGAGCACAAGGCCGGCGAAGTGATCGAGAAGGCCAAGTAGCGAGCTGCTATCGAGGAGACACCCTGGGGAACATGGCCCCGCAAGCGGCGTTCCAGCAGGGCCGTCGGAGCGAGGATAACAACGCTACGGCGAGGTCTCCTGACCCTCGTCGAGCACGGCGGCGTACGACCCGCTGCCTAGCAACGATCCGGCCGGCACGCGGCGGTCACCGATGAGCAGGTCCTCTAGAGTTCCGCTATCTGCGTCGAAGGTCACGTCGTCGATGCGGCCGAGTTCGTTGCCCCGTTCGCTGAGGGCCCGTTTGCCGACGAGCTCGAGATGCCCCTGGGTGGCGGCCCGTTCGCGGTCGTCGGCCGGTGGCCGAAGGGCGCCTTCGTCAACGACCATGATGGCGTCGGGCCCGTACCCGCTCAGCTGTGCCCAGTCGACCAGCTGTGCTTTCTTGCCTCGCCCGATGACAACCGCCACGACCCGTCGTTGCTGGGCATCCACCAGGAGATGACCCACCGAGCCCACCTTGTTCGCGCTCGCCCTGCTCATGACCCTGCGGCCGCTGGAACCTCGGAACGATTCGCTCACGTGAGCCCCATCCGGGCTCGGAACTCGTCGACGGAAGCGCCGAGCCCGACCAGGTCATCTTGCACGAACTCCTCGGTGATGTTCGGGACCACCAGGGCAACGCCGGAGACGGAAAGCTGTGCCGGCAAGGGAATGTAGCCCTGTCCACCACCGTCCTTGTCGATCTGGTAGCCGACCACCTCACCGGTGCTCCCCACCAGCAAGACCAGGTCAGCGACCTTGCCGAGACTGGTTCCTCCCTCGGTGAGGACATCGTCGCCGATCACGTTGCGCTTGGTAGCGGGATGGCCGACGTCATCGGGTGCGTCCTGAGGGGCGACCAGGCTGGACTCGTCGAGCACCATGACCGCGTCCTGACCGATTGCGTGGATCGCCTCGACCGGAAGGGCGTCGTGGCTTCGTCCCGCCAGGAAGCCCCGCTTGTTGAGGGTCACGCCGACCAGACGACCTGCTTCGGGGCTGTAGATCACATCGCGCACCTCGGCGACATCCTCGCCGCCTCGGACCGTCACCACCGGAAGTCCGCGGATCTGCGACGCGGTCATGAGCAGCCTCATCGCTTGCCCCTCGTAGCGATCACGCCGCCTCCCCGCCGGCGGCGCCGAACGACCACGAACAGCAGCACCGCCACCACAACGACGATGACCGCCACTATCAGCCAGCCGATCGGGCCCATTGACCCAGCGTACTGGCCTCACCCGGGCGAAGGTGGTGGTCCGCGTCCCGGTACCTACAGGTGGAGGCCACCTCCGGGCGGCGCCGTCGGCCTGGCTGGGCACCACAACCTGACCCGCCTTCTCTTTCGGCCAGAGCTCAGGTGACGAGGCAGATCGCGGCGACTCCGGAGAATGTGTGGTCGCTGGTGGCCGATGTGCCGCGAATGACCGAATGGAGCCCGGTGATCGTACGCTCTGAGTGGGTGGGCGACGCGTCGGGCCCGGAGGTCGGAGCGCGGTTCGTCGGCCATAACCGCCAGATGGGCGCCCGCTGGTCTCGTGAGTGCGCAATCACCGCGTGCGATCCTGGCCGCGAGTTTGCGTTCGAGACGTTCTTTCGAGGTGCACCGTCGACCCGTTGGCGATACCGGTTCGAACCCTCGGGCCCGGGCACGCTCGTGACCGAGTCCTACGAGATCGTCGCCATGCCGATGTGGGTGCGCACGCTCCGGCGTGTCCCCGGGATGATCGAGCGATCTGGTCGCGACGCGAGGCGCGGAATGGAGTTGACGCTTGATCGGATCGGCACAATCGCGGAGGCCGAGGCCTGAGTCGGGTTGGCGGGTTGCGCCGGCCACCGTGCTGGCAGGAGTGCCGGTGACGGTGGTGGCGAGCTTGGCGTACCCCTCCGGGATGGCCTTGGTGTGCCTAGCACCACCGCCTCGAGGTTCGCATTGTGGGAGGCTGGAAGCGCCCAGAAGCGCGTACCCCTGTCGGGCTGCCCGACTTGTGCAACTGACAGTTCCGAAGGGTCGGTCACCGGGCCTGATCCCCGGTCGGAGGTTTTGCTCAAGGGCTCAAGTGCACCCGCTGACTGCATAACCATGGCTCCGGTGACGACGGCGCGACGGGCCGGCGAGCGATTTCCGGGTCTGGCCGACTACTCCACGGACATGGTCGTCGTCATCGATAAGGCGGGAACCCTCCTGTATGCGAACCCGGCATCGGTTGACATCTTCGGGATCGCAGTCGAGCAGGCGCTCGGCACCGACTCCTTCAGCTAGGTTCATGCAGACGACAGCGGACCCGCACTCGCGCCATACCTGCAGCTACTCGAGGCCCCAGAGCTGCAACTCAGGCAGACGCTGCGTGTCGTGTCAGCTTCCGGAGAGGTCCGCCTCCTCGAGACTGTTGCGCGGAACTGTCTCGGACATCCCGGAATCGGCGGGATCGTGGTCAACGACTTTCAAAAGCCTTCGCATGGAGATTGCAAAGATGCCGCCCCCTCTGCAACCGGTGCAGTCGCAGATGGCGTGCCCATGACCGTGCAAAACCGTCGGAAGTAGCGCATGTCCGGAGTCCCGTCGGTTCAGGAAGAACTCCTGGCGATCGCCCGCGAGCTTGATCCGGGTGGCGAGACCCTGCAGCCCTCGAGCGCAGACACGAAGTCAGCTCGGAAGCTGGCGGCGTCAATTTGGGAGGCGGCGTCGATCGCCGTCGACAACCGAACCGCCTTGCTGGGAGCCGATGCGGTCGTTCTTGCGCTCCGGTTCTCCGTCTTGAAGGACGTGATCGACCAGATCGGCGACGCGCTGAGTGAGACGTCTCTCGTCGTTTCGAGTAACCCAGTCGGACTCGACGCAAAGGGCGAGATCGTACGACTCCCGCCGGAAGGACAGTCGTCGGGCGAGGTCGTCGCCAGCTGGTTGCCCACCGGAACGCCCTTTGCCATTGCCCTCGGTACCCATGTCGGCCGACCTCTTCGAGTCCTCGAGTCCTCGAGCCATCGGTTGCTCCAGCCCGCGGTATTGTTCTGGGCGTGCGCCTTGGCCCGGCACGCGAGGCCGCATCAGAAGAGGTGTCGTGAACAGACGCCACAGCGATGACGTGATCGGCGAGCGCTACCCCGTCGGATGAGCCCTGGATCCCACGCCACACGTCGGGTCGCGGTGGTGACCGGAGCCTCGCAAGGCATCGGCGCCGGCGCTGCGAAGAGCTTCCGGGAGGCTGGCTATGCGGTCGTGGGCGTGTCGCGATCGATCAGCCCGTCGGACGCACCAGACTTCCTCACGCTGAGGGGTGACATCGCCGAGGCCGGGACCGCCCAGGTGATCGTCCAACAGGCGGTCAATCGATTCGGGCGCATCGACAGCTTGATCAACAATGCCGGGATCTTCATCGGTAAGCCATTCACCGACTACACACTCGAGGACTATTCGGCGATCACCGCAGTGAATCTGACCGGGTTCTTCCACGTCACCCAGGCCGTCATCCGCCAAATGCTCACACAAGATTCGGGTGGTCACATTGTGAATATCACGACCAGCCTTGTCGACCACGCCGAGAGCCAGAACGCGTCTGCTCTCGTATCGCTCACCAAGGGTGGACTGGCGGCCGTGACGCGCTCGCTTGCTATCGAATACGCCTCGCGGGGTGTGCGGTGCAACGCGGTCTCGCTCGGGGTGATACAGAACCCCGCCTTCGATCCAGCGTCGTATGAAGGCCTCGCAGAGCTTCATCCGCTGGGCCGAATCGGTCAGATCAGTGACGTCGTCGACGGCATCCTCTATCTCGAGCGTGCCTCATTTGTCACAGGAGCCGTCCTGCACATCGACGGTGGTCAGTCCGCGGGCCGCTGATCTTGCCAAACTGATCTCGCGCGAGAACAGATGCTCATCGCCCTTGAAGGTCGGATTCGCCGCAACCTCGCTCCACATCCGGCAGATGTAATCAATCCCACGCAAATCCCACGGATTCAGATCCTCGTGTCATGACGGTATTCGCTGCTCTGGGTGCCGCATCGCTGATCATCCCAGCTAGAAGGACAATTCAGCGATACAGGGTTGACGGGTGAGTTAGTTGGTAGATGCTCGACCAAGGCCTCATAACCCGAAGGTCGGAGGTTCAAATCCTCCCCCCGCCACTATTGAAGGTTCTTCGGATCTCAGTGGATCGCGCCGTGACGCAGGGCCCCCAGAAGTTGACGTCGGTCGAGGTTACGATGACCGGGGATATCGACGAGAGTGCCCCGCCCCGCAATCCAACGCGAGGCTGATCGCGACGCCCAACGCCCCCACAACCCGCGCGCAGATCTGGTGAACAGCGCCGGCGGAACAAGATGCGCCGAAGCACAGCCGCGCTGGATCAAGGCGTGTCGAGGAATCTAGGAAGACATCTGCTTCGACCGCATTAGCCAGATGATTGCCCGCCACTGTAGTCATCTGAGTGCTCACCGAACAGTGGAGCTGGCGCACTCCACCACCAGCGTGGACCTCTGCTCATCGTCATTGGGAATCCCGGAAAGTCGTGTTGACCAAGCAGCGAGTGAGTGAGTGGCGTGAAGAACCGGCGGGCCGTCAATTGTGGATCGTCGAGCGCCGCATGGCCGGGAAGCACGACAGCTGCAGGAATACCGGCAACCATGAGCTCTTGCACCGCATCCCGGGACTCTCGGATGCGACACCACTCATCGCGGTCCTCTGGATCCACGGAGTCGAAGCCGAAGGAATACCCCACAGGGTATAGATGTTGTTTAGAGAAGACCGTGTGAAACTAGGAGGATGTGATCATGGCGACCGTCAATCTGACGAGGGACAACTTTGAGCAAGTCGTGTCGACCAACGACACGGTGCTGGTGGACTTCTGGGCGTCGTGGTGTGGTCCGTGCCAGATCTTCGCCCCCGTGTTCGAGCGTGCCTCGGAGCAGCACCAAAACGTGGTCTTTGCCAAAATCGACACCGAAACCGAGCCGGAGTTGGCCCGAATGTTCGGGATCATGTCTATCCCAACCCTGATGGCGTTTCGCGACCAGGTTGTGGTGTATTCACAGCCCGGGGCATTGCCTGCCAGCTCATTGGAGGAGCTGGTCGAGAAAGTGGGCGCACTGGACATGGATGAGATCCATCGCAAAGTCGCCGAACAGGCGGCCGCGTTGACCTGACGGCGGATCGAAGCCGCCACGTCCTAGTGAGGATTCGTAGCGGTCCCGGCGCTGAACCAGCTCCAGGGTTTCGGTCCCCGGGCATAGCGCTGCTCGACCCGCTGGTTCGTGAAGCCCGCCTCACGAACGAGCACTTCCGGCTCGCGCGTGAGATGGCAGCCACCGGCAAGGCGCCGTTGCCACGGCTCGAGTCGCCGTTGCCAGGCCGCCACGCCCGGATCCGGGGCGAGGCCGTGCTCGAGGAAATGCAATCGGGCGCCGGGGCGCATCACCCGGCGCAGCTCGGCCAGTGCCTGGGGGGCGTCTGGGATGGTGCACAACGTGAACGTCGACAGGGCGGCGTCGCAGCTGTCGACGTCAAGAGGGATGGACTGTCCGTCGAGGCCGATGTGTTCGACCGTCACCCCTGACCGCGACATCCGCTTGTCGGCCAGCTTGCGGGCGGCGGCCGCGGGCTCAACGGCTAGGACCACTTCGACATCCTGCGGGTAGAAGTCGCCGTTCAAGCCGGAGCCGAACCCGATCTCGACAACCCGTCCCGCCAGACCCTCGGTCACTGAGGCACGCCAGCGACGCAAGCCGCTGGTGCCGCAGGCCCGGTCGACCAGAAGGGGCAGGACCCGTTCACTGTAGAAGCCCACGCCGGGCAGGCTAATCGCCCACCCATTGAGGGCAACCCGTGCGACGGGAGCGATTTCTCTTCAAGCCCACATGGCTCAAAGCGATGCGGCTGAGCGGGCGAGCGTGTAGGTGGCGACGACGACGAGGAGCACAGTGAACCAGCGCAGTAGGGTCGGTGCCCGCGTTCGGCTGGACAGGTGGTTGCCGGCGACTGCGCCGAGCAGCCCGACGGCGGTGAACGGCACGGCGATGCGCCAGTCAACGCCAGTGGTCGCCAATCTCGAGGTCAGGGAAACGCCGCAGTTCACAGCGATGACCAAGAGTGACGTGCCGACGGCGATCGGCATCTCGAAGCCCAAGGCGAGAACGAGGGCGGGGACGATGATGAAGCCTCCGCCGACCCCGAAGAACCCCGTCATGAATCCGACCACCGTTCCCGCCACGATCACCTTGGCCACAGTCGACATCCGAAGCCCAGCCACGGGTAGAAGTCCCGGGCTTTTGGTCGGATGGTCGTCGACCGCCGCGGTGTCGGAATGGCTCACGAGGCCCGGATCCGTTTTGGGTTGGTCGGTTGGGGTCGTAGGGCCGGACGAGGAGTTCATCGCAGACGCCGATGTCGCTGCGAAGAGGTCCTGCGATCGTGCTGTTACCCACATGCGCCATGCGGCGATCATCATGACCACGGCAAACGCGGCGAGCAGGACCTCGGGGTTGACCGATCGGTTCAGCCGTGTGCCGAGCAGAGATCCGGCCACTCCGGCCAGGCTGAACCACAGGCCTGCGGCCACCCGAACGCGTCCGGCACGCCAATGACCGACCATGCCCCCGATGGCGGCGACGCCAACGATGACGAGCGACGTCGTGACCGCTTCTTTGGCGCCGAGTCCGACGACGTAGACCAAGGCGGGCACGGCCAGGATCGAACCGCCCCCGCCGAGGGCGCCGAGAGCGAGTCCGACCAGCAGCCCCAGCGGCAGAGTGAGGAGGAGCCTCACATTGCTGAGCTGAGGTGCGCGTCGCCGGTCTCCAGGGGGAGCCCGGCAGAAGACCAGGCTTGCATTCCACCACGGAGATTCACGGCATCGAACCCCGAGCGGACGAGGAGGGACGCTGCGATAGCCGAGCGGTTCCCCGACCGACAGATGACCACCACTCGTCGGTCCAAGGGGAGCGATGCGAGCCGGACCTCAAGCTGTCCAAGGGGGAAATGGAGGGCACCAGCGACGCGACCGGCCTGCCACGCGTCCGGTTCACGGACATCGAGGAGCGCCGCACCTTCATGCAGGAGAGCGTCGGCCTCCCGCGGGCTGACTTCGCCCTGGTCGCCATCCTCGTGCTTCCCTCGCCGCCAGGCCATTCGACCTCCCGACCTCCGAGCCTCCCTCTCGGGTGCTCGGGATCTGTCCATCTGAGGAATATACCCCCTTGGGTATATGTTTATACTGTGTGGCAAACGAAGCGAGGCCAGTACGAGCCATTGAGGAGAGAGGCGATGTACAGAGACGCCGAACCGGCCGAATTGGCCGCCAGACTGGGCACGTCAGACGAACCCCTCGTGGTGGACGTGCGAGAGCCTGACGAGTTCGCAGCCTGGTCCATCCCCGCCGCCGTCAACATCCCTCTGGGCGAGCTCGCCGGGCGCGTCTCGGAGCTACAGGCCGATCGTGAGGTGGTCACCGTGTGTGCTACCGGGAGCCGTTCGTCGTCAGCGGCTGAGATACTCAGCCGCACCGGGCGGAATGTGGCCAACCTCGCCGGCGGCATGGCCGGGTGGGCCACGACCTACGACGCAGTGACTCTCGAATCCGACGAGGTGCGGGTCGTCCAGGTCCGTCGGCGCGGCAAAGGTTGCCTGTCCTATCTGGTAGGGGCGGGCGACGAGGCGTTTGTGGTCGACCCGTCCCTCGATACGGAGGTGTACTCCCGACTGGCCGACGAGCACGGGTGGCGGATCACGCGCGTGTTCGACACCCATCTCCATGCTGATCACTTGAGTGGCGCCCGCCTGCTGGCCGAGGCAGCGGATGCGTACTTGCACCTGAACCCGGCCGACCAATTCGAGTTCGCCTACGAGCCGCTCGGCGAGGAGGACCGCTTCAAGCTCCCCGGGGGCGTCGCGTTCCAAGTGACGGCCATCCACACTCCGGGCCACACCCGTGGTTCGTCTGTTTACCTCGTTGCCGACCGTTTCTTGCTGTCGGGTGACACGCTGTTCGTCGATAGTGTCGGTCGGCCGGATCTCGCCGAACGGGCCGAGGAGTTCGCCCACAACCTGTACCGTTCGCTGCACGAGAAGATACTGGCGCTGCCCGACAAGGCCCTGCTCCTCCCCGGCCACTACGGCGATCACGTCGTCGTCCGGCCGGACCGGCCCGTGAGCGCGACATTGGGCGAGCTGCGGCAAGCCCTTGCGCCTTTGTCATACGACGAGGAAGAGTTCGTCACGTGGGCAACTGCCCGATCCGCTCCGCGTCCTCCGAACTACGTGAAGATCATCGAGGCCAACATGGGCCGCTCAGACGTGCCGCTCGCTGCGTTGCGCCAACTCGAGCTGGGTCCCAACCGGTGCTCAGTCTCGGCTTGAGGATGAAGGTCAATGATCCGACCGCAAAGTGGTTACACACGCAAGGACAGGAGAAACGATGGAACTTCCCGAGAACGTCATCGAGGATGTCCGCAAGCGGCTGCATCGTGTGGTCGGGCAAGTCCAGGGCGTCGAGCGGATGCTCGATGAGGGTCGCGAGTGCCGGGACGTCGTGACCCAGTTGTCGGCCGCCACCAAAGCGCTCGAACAGGCCGGGTTCCGTTTAGTCGCAGCAGGT
Source organism: uncultured Acidimicrobiaceae bacterium (assembly GCA_963782415.1). Classification (GTDB taxonomy): domain Bacteria; phylum Actinomycetota; class Acidimicrobiia; order Acidimicrobiales; family RAAP-2; genus Bog-473. The sequence goes on from CAWAJT010000008.1 coordinate 342,941, forward strand.
CTCACCTATTGCCTCGAGAACCCTGACGAAGCCGAGGCCGATGGCTACCCGATCGACGAAGTCCAAAAGATGTTCATGAAGCTCGCCTGAGGGTGAGCGTCGTTATGTTCACCGTGACCATCGCGATCACTGAGGACGCGGGGCAGGTCGCCCAACCCGACGATATCCAGGGTCTCGGGACAATCGCTCCGTTCCTTGGCGGTGTGGCGGTGCCCGCCCGCATCGGCACCAGATCCCTGCGCCAGATCGACGCCGATCTGGAACTCGGATGGAGCTGGGGCGGCCACTGATGCGTTCTCTCGACGCCGTCGTGAACCAACCTCTCGAGCGCGTCGAAGGCGCGGTGCGCGCGGCGCTGGCTGCTCAGGGCTTCGGCGTGCTCACCGAGATCGATGTGGCCGCCACCTTCGAGGCGAAGCTCGGGGTCATCGGCCCGCCTCTCAAGATCCTCGGCGCGTGCAACCCGGCGCTGGCCCACCGGGCTCTGGAGATCGATCCGACGGTCGCTCTCGTGCTGCCCTGCAACGTCGTGCTGCGTGGGGACGGCCCTCGCACCTCCATCTCCATCGCTGATCCACGTGCGCTTATGGACGAGCCGGCCTTCGCCGAACTGGCCGCAGACGCCGCGCATCGCATAGAGACCGCCCTTGGGTCGTTGAACGACGGCGTCACCCCATAAGGCCGATCCGACCGCCTCAGACGGCGAGGCCGTGCGCGCGTAGGAAGGTCCGTTGCTCGGCGTGCATCTCGTCGGGGAGCCGGGAGAACCAGTCGAGTCGGTCCGGCACGGTTGTCAGCGCAGGGCCCTCGGAAGGTGCCAGGTGGGTGCGGAACGCCAGGCCTACGGGCCAGTCGAGACCGCGTCGGGCGTGACTCGGGTATTCGATGTAGCCGAGGAAGTCGTCGATGGCCACTTCCGCGCCGGTCTCGTCGAGCGCGACCCGGTGGACGGAATGGATGAGCGGCTCGGCGAAGCGGACAGTCCCGCCGGGCAGGTTCCACAGGCCGTCGCACGGACCGCCGATCCGACGGGCCAGCAGCACGCCCAGTTCCGAGCAGACGACGACCTCGACGGTGAGCCGTGGCACCTTCTGGAAGATGGCCCGGTACTCCGACTCCGGAAGCGGTTCTGTCATTTCATGGTCAGGCGGCTCAGACACCCATCTCATGCTCGAGGTCGGTCACCATGAGGGGTCCTCGACGTATTGCAGTCCCAAGAGGCGCGTGAGGTCGCGCAGTACTCTTCCGTGCGCCTCTTTGGCGACAGCGAGGGCCCGTGGGAGGTCCAGGTTCTCGAACATGGCCCGTTGCACTTCCTCGAAGGCCGCAGAGGATGCTCCGGGCTTCGTTTCGAGGCCCCGAAGTTCCTCGAGTTCGAGCTCGGCCCGGTCCAGCTCGGACTCTTCGAACCCCCAGGATTCGTGCCACGGCCGCGACAAGATCAGGTAACGGATCGCGGCTGCAGGCCAGCGTTCGAGCAGGTCATGGACGAACACCAGGTTGCCGGTCGACTTGGCCATCTTTTGGCCGCCCACCATGACGGTGCCCACGTGCATCCAGGAACGGGCGAAGGGCCGCACCCCGGTGAAGACCTCGGCTTGGGCGGCTTCATAGGCGTGGTGCGGGAACGCCAGATCGGCGCCGCCGGCATGCAGGTCCACCGTGGCCCCGAAGGTCGTCAGGGCCATGGCTGTGCACTCAGCGTGCCAGCCGGGACGCCCCGCACCCCATGGGCTCGGCCAGGCTGGCTCGTCGCCGATCGAGCGCACCCACAGCGCCGCATCGAGCGGGTCGTCCTTGTTCGGGTCGTCGGGATGGCCGCCACGTTCGGCCGCCAGCGATATCGCCTCGTCGCGGCTCAGTCCCGCTGTGTGATGGATCTCGCCGCCGCGGAAATAGACCGATCCGTTGCGCTCGTATGCGACCCCGCGGACCAAGAGTTCAACGGCCAGGGTGATGACACCGTCGACGTGGTCGTGGGTCCGTGGCTCGAACGCCGGTCGAGAGATGCCCAGGAGATCCATGTCGTGCTCGAAGCGATACGACTGCTGGGTCGCCAACGACTTCCACGGCACGCCCTGTTCCTTGGCCTGGACGAGCAGATGATCGTCGACGTCGGTGATGTTGCGGCACACCTCCACCGGGTGCCCGGTTAGGCGGAGGACCCGAGCGGCCATATCCGCCCACACGAATGTGGCTGCGTGACCCAGGTGTGTCGTGTCGTATGGGGTGATGCCGCAGACGTAGACCCGTCCGGTTCCCATCACGGGTAACCGGGCGCCGCCGATCTGCACGATGCCCTGCGCTCCGTCGCCCCATTCCACCTCGTTCAAAGAGCCATCGTCCATCGCCGTCAAACTACCTTGATCATTCCGAGCAACTGTTCGCGGGTCAACCTTGCTGATCTGGGGCCGAGCGTGGCGCGGCTGATGCCGCGGGCGACGCAAATTCCTTGAAGGCGGTCCACGTCCAGGGGTGAAGCTAGGGAGCGTCGCACCGAAGCTCGAGCTCTCTCATCAGGGCGCGCACAGAGGGTCAGGACCGAAGTGACGGGATCTCTCGTGCAGGTGGCGATCGGCGCTTCGAACATCAATGGGGAATGGGATTCTCCCCGACATCTGAAAGGTTGATACCCCAGGGGGTACCATGCTACAGTGTAGATACCCCCCTAGGTATCTGGCATCGGTCCCCCGGGCGTGGATGCTGGCCTGACAAAGGACGTTTCTCATGACGACGACCAGAGGTGCCGATCCCGAAGCGCTCGACGAGGCGGAGGGCGCGGCCGACCCGTCAGACCCGTCGGTTGGGACCCCAGAGGTCGTCCACGCAGACGACGCCACCGCCCCGACCGGCCCCTTCGCCCGGCTGGGCCGTTGGGCCGCCACCCATTTCCGGCGTGTGCTCATCGCCTGGCTCTTGGTCCTCGTCGGTTTCGGGTTCTTCGCCATCCACGTCGAGAGCGCGCTCGCCGGCGCCGGGTGGCAGGCGTCGAACAGTCAGTCGGTCGCGGCGCGGGCCCTCATCGAGAAGAACTTCTCGGGCCTCGGTGCCACCGGCCTTCAAGTCGTCGTCGTCGACCGGCACGGCCCGATCGCGTCGGATCCGCAGGCGCAGGCCATCGTGGCCAAGGCGACGAACGTGCTCCGCAACGATCCCCGGGTGTCCACCGTGGTCCCGCCCCAAGCCGGTGTCTCGCTGTCACGAGACGGTCGGACGGCGGTCATCACGGCGGGATCTGCCGCTGACTCCAACAAGATGGTGCAGGCGGCCGATACCGTCGCTACGCCTCTGAGCAGACTCTCCACTTCGGCGGTCACCGTCACACTGACCGGGGACAGCGCGCTGTGGGCCAATTTCAACACCGCCAATCGCTCGGCCATGTTGCGTTCCGAGATGCTGTCGTGGCCGGTCACGATCATCATCTTGGTCATTGCCTTCGGAAGCCTGGTGGCCGCCGGCCTGCCCCTGCTCTTGACCATGGCCGGCCTCCTGGTGGCCGCCGGCGCACTGGTCATCACCACGAAGTTCACGCCGGTCTCCATCTGGGCGCTGAACTTCGCCCTGATGTTCGCCTTGGCGTTGGGCATCGATTACGCGCTCTTCTTGGTGATGCGCTTCCGCAGCGCCCTTGAACGGCGGGGTGCGAAGCCCGGAGACCACGAGGCCATCGTCGCTTCGGTGGCCGAGACGGTCGACACCGCCGGCAAGGCCGTGGCGTTCAGTGCGCTCACCGTGCTCGCGTCATTAGCCGCAATTCTGATCGTGCCGAGCCCCGCCTTCCGTTCGATGGCCTTCGGCATCATGTTGTCCGTCGTCGCCGTGCTGGCGGCCACCTTGACACTGCTCCCGGCCGTCCTCGGCAAGCTCGGGACCAACATCAACAAGGGAAAGATTCGGCTGCGTCGCACGCCCCCGGCCCACGGTGATGAAGGTCCCCTCGACCGGGCGCTGCACGCATGGGGCAGGTTCTTGTGGCGTCATCCGTTCCCGGCTGGTGCGGCGGCCCTTGTCTTGTTGATGCTGGCGGCCGCGCCGATCATCGGGATGCGGACCAACATGCCCTCGATCACGATCGTGCCGGCCAGCGACAACGCCCGAGTGGGCTACAACCAGGTGACGAGCGCCTTCGGTCCGGGCGCCCCGGGAACCCTTCAGGTGGTGGTGCCCAAGGGCGACCAGACCCAAGCCCTCGACACCCTCGCGCACGCGGCCGGGGTGGCCGGCGTCGTCCCCGGCCCGACCCACGCCGGATGGACCCTCGACCAGGTTGTCCCGACCACGGGACCCTCGACGAGCACGACCGGCGCGACCATCGACCACCTCCGACAGGTGCTGCCGGCGGGGACGCTGGTCGGCGGGGCGGCGGCCGAGAACCATGACCTCGAGCAGTCCCTGGCCTCGCACACGCCTGTCGTCCTGGCCATCTTGGGCATCTTGGGATTCTTGCTGCTCCTGATCGCCCTCGGTGCCCCGCTGATCGCCGCGCTCGGCGTGGTGATCACGGCGCTGTCGGTGGCCGGAGCCTTCGGCATCGGTCGGCTCATCTTCCAGAACGGCGATCTTTCGGGCTTGCTCAACTTCCAACCCCAGGGCTTCATCGACGCCTGGGCCCCGCTGTTCTTCGGGGCCATGGTCTTCGGCGTTGCCATGGACTACACGCTGTTCATGCTGTCCGCGGCCAAGGAGCGCTACGAGACGCATCCCGACCCCGAGCACGCCATGGTGGGGTCGATGCGCACGTCCGGGCGGGTCGTGCTCTCGGCCGCCGCGGTGATGATCGCCGTGTTCTTGACCTTCGCCTTGTCGGGCCCCCTGGCCCCCAAGGAGATGGGCGTGATCCTGGCCATCGCCGTGGCCCTCGACGCACTGGTGGTTCGCCTCGTGGTGCTGCCCGTCGCGCTGCGGTTGGGCGGGCACGGAGCCTGGCACCAGCCCAAGTGGCTCGGACGGATCCTGCCCAAGGTGAAGTTCTCCCACTGAGCGGGACGGGCTCTTCAGCTGACGAGATCACCGACGAAGACGGGAGAGTGGCAAGGAACTACCGAGGAACTGAGTCAGGACTTCTCGAGAGGTTCTTAGGGACGCCGCAGCCAGCCTCGAGAACCTGCTCGTCCAGTTCAGATTGTTCCCGGCCATCAACGCCAAGATGCTCAAGATGTCCGGCGAGAACATCGCTGAGTGCTTCGTCGCTCAGGCTCAACAAAGGAACGACATGTGCGTTGAAGTGACATGCAAGCAGTGCGGCCGCCCATCCTGGAAGGGGTGCGGCAAGCATGTGGAGCAGGTGATGGGTGACATTGCCCTAGAGAACCGATGCCAGTGCCGCGCGAGCTCAGAGACGAAGAGCCGACGTTGATTCGGACGATGAGTACCCGTGTGAAGCAAGGGTCCGAGCCATCGCCGGCCGCTCGCACGGATGGCGATGGAGCGCTTGAGGCCCCGCATTGCCCCCTTCTTGGTTCGCTTCCTCTTTCATTCTCCGCGCATGTACTCGATCGTTCGGACTTGTATGGCGGGGTCCTCTGAGGTCACTCCGTCCGACCGATGAGCCTGGACCAGCCCTGTCCTGAGGGTTGGTCCATAGCCCGATGATTGGAGGTTCAAATCGAATCTGGCGAGTGGGCTATGCGGTCGCCGACGCCCACAAATCGTAGTGACGCGGACGGGGGATCGAATCAGCTCACACTTGCTCGGGGTGAACTGCTAGTTCACTAGTTCAACAGGTTTCGATGATCTGGACCGTTTGGGCCAAAATGACAAGGCAATGCGTCTGGCCGGTTCGCGCCGGCCGCTGCGCTACCCGGGACAGCACTCTCTTCGCAGGGGTCCCGTGAACTCTGGGGCTTCAGGCCAGAAGGATGCTCACCAGCAGTCGCCCCCGATTGCTGAACCGCGGCCCACCTCACTTATGGATCCGCCTGTTGGTCGTGGGCGGCGGTTCCCTGATCAAGAGCGAGGTGTGCAGGGATGATCCGTCGAGTGACCCTCCGATACAGTGCTTCTATCGCGAATGAGCCGGCGATGAGGGCACCCACGATGACCACGCCCCATGGGTTGTGGCTCCGCTCTTCGACGATTAGGGCGACGAGCGAAGCGACGCACGCTGTCGCTGCGAGGATAGCCAACACCAGCGGAGCAGTGCGTTTGGCCAAGCGAGCGGCGGCGACGTTCACGGCGGCGAAGATGATCAGAAACGCGGCACTGCCAGTCAAGGCGATGCTGTTGAGGTTGAACGCATTGGCAACAACCAGCGTGAGGCCCGTCGTGACCAAGAGCCCTTCGACTGGGCGGTCCCAGACCTTCTTGTCGAACGCTTCCGGGAGCTCACCCGAGCGTGCGATCGTCCATGAGAGCCGGGCGGTGCCGTAGAGGGTGGCGTTGATGGCCGACGTCGTTGACAGAAGGGCGGCGACCGCGACCAGTACGAACCCCGCCTGGCCCAGGCTCGGCCGTGCCGCCTCAGCCAGGACGTAGGAGCTGGCGCCACGTACTTGAGCGAGGGTGAGTGTTCCGACGGTTACGACTGCGACGAGCACGTAGAGGGCGATCACGATCACCACCGAGAGGTAGAGCGCACGGGGGAGCGTCCGCCCGGGGTTCCGTACGTCTTCGGCTGCGTTGGATATGAGCTCGAAGCCCTCGTACGCGACGAAGATCACCATCCCGCCACCGATGATGGCGAGGGGATCGGGCCAGGTATTCGAAGAGAGGTGAGACCAGTGCGTACCACCGAAGGCCGCGGCCACGACAATGACGAGGATGATCACCTTGGCAGCCACGATCCACTCCTCCGCGCCACCGACAACGGAGGCTCTGGCGATGTTGAGGATGGCAATCACGATGATGATGGCGCTCACTAGAAGATGGTTGACTAAGGCTGACGGATGGCCCGAGAGCAAGCTCTCCGCGTACCCGGCAAACGCCGTGGCGTACAGCGAGATCATCACGACATAGCTGAGCCACAACAAGACGTTGAGTCCGCCGACGAAGACTCCCGACCCGAACGTCTCGTTGAGAAAGGCGACTGTCCCGCCGCGGCTTGGGTAGGCGACCGACAGCCGGGCATAAGAGGTCGCTGTGAGGAGGGCTACGCCGCCGGCGAGGAGAAACGCGATTGGAGCCGCACCACGGGCCAGTTCGATCGAGAGGCCCAGCACGGCGAAGATGCCGCCGCCGACCATCCCACCGATCCCTATCGCCACCGTGCTCGCCAAGCCCAGAGTCCGCAGAGGTCGATCGGGCTGGGCCCTTGAACGCGAATATTCCGGTGCAGATTCCGGCACCAAACGAACCTACTTCTGTCGCCGGACATGGTCACAGTCCTTCAGAGAGACGGAGTCTCGTGGCGATGTGAAGCGCTGGCGGTCGCCCCGGGGGTCGATTCACGGTTGCCGTCAATTGGACCGATCGGTTTGACGCATTAGACCGATCAGTCTCATGATGAATCGTGCCCCGCTCACCATTCGAAGGGCTTCCTTCATAACGCCAACGAGAGGTGCTGGATGCTGCCGCCCACGAGTTTGCCCGTTACGGCTACGAGGGAGCCTCGTTCAACCGGATCATGGCGGGAGTAGGCGCATCCAAGGGGGGCGACGTACTCCTGGTTCAACGATTAAGGCCGACCACTACCGCGCCGTTGTGGACGAGTCGGTGAACCGGATGCTGGCAGCGATGGGGGAATCGAACAAGCGGTTGCGAGGTCGCGTTCTGGCGTCGGGCAAGCAGGCACTTCGAAGACGTCAGCCGCTTCTACCGCGAGGACCAGCCGTAGCCGTTCTTGTCCTCAGCGTCTCCCGTGGCGAAACAGATGATGACTTGTTGAACCGCAGGCGCCGGTGCTTCGAAATGCTCGTGGTCGAAGGCCGCCAGTGCGGTGCCATGCGAACAGACCTGCCGGCCGATCTCTGCGCCGAGGTGATCTGATCGATGACCGAAGCTGCTGACCGTTGGTTGGTCCGCAACCGACTTGATCTCGGTCCAGACCGAGGCGAAACATCCGGAGACATCTGCAGATGAATCAGTGATGCACTTCGTGCCAAACCTAGGCAAGACGTGGAGAGCAGAATGGCGTCCGCCCATCAAAGGAAGTTGCTGATCGATGAAAGCTCCACCGCCTCAGCAGCGCCAAACCATTGATGTCAAGGTCACGGGCGTGCGGATTGCGCCGCGATGCCTCCCCACGCCGGCGTTGGCCCGAGCAGACAATCCGAACCACGCTCGTCACGCGGCAGGCGCAGTGGTTGTCGTTGTCGGCTTCGCCGCCCTGCCACACATGACGAAGGGCTTCATTGTCATCTTGACTCCTGCTCCGAGCGGGCCGGTGACGATGGCGACTGTCTGCCAGTGTGTCTTGTTGAGGGGGAAGGATGAGCGCAGTTCCACGTTGCGGTCTGCTTGAACCCCCGGAGCCGAGACCTGCGCCCCGCCACTCAAGAGAATGTGTCCAGCGGGGCATGTCGTCTTCGCAACCAGGACCGTGCCGACGGGGGGATTGGGGGCAGACGTGAGCGCCGTGGCAGCCACGATCGAGGTGTCGCTTAGGGTGCCGGCCGGACCGGCTGCTCCGGCTGCTCCTTTGGGTCCCGGCACGCCCTGCGGGCCTTCGGGTCCAGTAGCCCCCCTGGGTCCCGTCGGTCCCTGCGGGCCAGATGTCTTCGCCGGCATCGTGGCAAGGGCATACGCCCCGACTCCGAGCCCGGCCAGCCCGATAACAAGCGCACCGACGACGACGGGAGCGACCCACTTGCGCTGACCCTTGCCGTTCCACGCTCCCGCCGGCTCCTGGGTGGTCGGTACCTGCGTAGTGGGCGGATTCGACATGAAGTTCCTCTCCGACGGGCTCGGATCCCGTTCATCTCAAATATTTAGACTAGACCAATTATTAGTCGATAGCAATAGTTCGTATGATAATATTAGTTGTGGACGAAAACAGGACCGGGCTTGAGAGTTCGCCACTCAACCGAGACGCTCCGCCGGACGAAATGGACGAGGATCTGCTGCGGGTCAGCCGGATCTTTGTGGCCATAGCGGCGAACTCGCTCGCAGGAGAGGACGGGCAGCTGTCCATCCAGCAATACCGAGCGCTGGCCTTGTTGGCCTCTCGTGAGGGTCAACGGCCGGCAGATCTAGCTCGATCCCTCGGGGTGACGCCCTCGACCACCACCACGCTGTGCGATCGCCTCGTCCAAAAAGGAATGATCTCGCGTCGACGCGCTGGCTCGGACCGCCGATCTGTCTTCCTCTTCGTCACCGCGCACGGACATGAACAGCTCGCAAAGATCGCGATTCGACGAAGCGCAGTGCTCCGCCAAATTTTTGTTCGCCTGCCTCCTGAGGTCCAAACTTCGTTAGCGGCAGCCCTTCCCGCGTTCATCGAGGCAGCTGGTGAAGTCGACGTTGACGAGTGGTCAATCAGGGGACTCGTCGCGGGGCGAATGTCCGCGGCTGACTGGATGCAATGAGCGGACGCCGGCGGCCAGCTCAAACGTCGCGAGAAGGTTGACGTGCATCCTGGCCAGGGGGCACTGAGACTAAGACGCGAGAGCAAACTCCCTACGGCGAAGCCACTCAACGGTCATTTCAGACACCACCCGAAAATTGCGATCACCGTCCTTGCCTTCATCAGCGACGCTACAGTTTCGCCACGATGAAAACGACCAGATGGTTTGTGGCCATGGTCTCGATCCTGATCGAAAATGGGATGCATCGACGTATTCGAGGATTGTGAGCGACTTCCGCCGGACCTCCTCGAAGGGATGAAGTGACCGACGCTTGACCTCCGCCCGAAGCGACACCTGCGGAGGTGTTCGTCAACATTTTGCGCGGCCATATCCCGGTTTCGTACGCTGTCTAAGGTTATTCACAGGTTCTTGGCCCTCCGCTTCGGTTGTCCTTGGGAAAACCGTCAAGCGGAGGAATGCAATCATTCTGCGTATGCCAGTTGTTGGCCGGATTGGATGAGGCCTTCACCCGGGTGGGGTTCTTCACTCAACCACATCCGTTCAGCCCTCCACACAATCTCCACGTCGTATGAATAGGGTCGCTTGATGAGCACCCTTGACGATGACGTGGACCCAGCCAGGCATTCGCTCCTGGCGAGAGCACTGGCGCTCTCGTATTTTTCGGTCGCGTGGGGACTGATCGCCGGCGCGTCCGCCATAACCGCAGGCCTCCTGGCGGGGAGTCTCGGGGTTCTTGGTTTGGGTCTCAACGTCCTGGCTGATGTAGCTGGGTCCATCGGTCTCATCTGGCGCTTCGGAGTGGAACGACGCGATCCGCCGCGAGGTCTTCAGGCTGAAGCTCGCGCCTCGATCGTCGTCGCCACCGGCCTGAGCCTGGTGGCAATCACCCTCACGGTTGCAGCAATCCAGAACCTTCTCTCGCATTCCGTGCCTGAGCACTCACTCTTCGCAATGATCTCGGCGGGAGCCTCCGCTGTCGTGCTTGCTCCTCTTGGATGGGCGAAATATCGCACGGGAAGCCGGCTCGGCAGCCACGCGTTGATGGGCGACGGGACATTGAGTGCCATCGGAGCTGCCTTGGGGCTATTGGCCCTGTTGGGACTCTTGGCCGAGCAACTCCTCGGGTGGTGGTGGGCGGATCGGGCTACGGCACTCTGCGTGGCGCTTGTCGCCGCGACCGAGGCTCTCCGAGTGATACGAATGCGCCCGGATTGAACGAGGTGGTCGTTGGTTCGATTCGTCAGCGTCGTCCAGACTGCAGGGCGAGCGCAGCAGAATGATCGAACGGACGCCTGACACCCCTCGTCATCCCCTTTTTCCTTTTCGCACAGGACTCCGGTGCGACGACTTCTGATCGCACGACGTTGAGCGGACCGATAACCGACGCCAGCGTTCTCCATCGTTTGCTTTCCGTCGGAAACGAAGTCACACGGCGACGTTCTTGGCCACCCCTCCGCACGCAGAGCCCCCCGACTCGACCGACCGGGATGGAGTCCTCAGGGCGTCGTAGTGACGAAGCTCGCACCGGGGGAGATCAGTTCGGAAAGAGAATGGTTGTGTCAGATACGGCCGTTTCGCATACCGGCAGGATTGACCGCACCATGGGCTCAGGTCGCTCCTAGCCCAGCGGAAGAATCCACCTCGTGATCGTGGGGCGGACTCCGATGTATCTCGAGGCAGACGTTTTTGGAAACGGTTCGAGCTGATCAATGGGTGTGGGGTGATCGTAACGAAACCGCGATCGACTCCTTAGTCCGTTCTTATCGCACATGGGAATGTCAACCTTCAGCGACCTTGTTCCACCCCAGAACGAGGTGATGCGAACGACGGGAAAGGTATGCAGCGAGTGCAACTTCTGAGGTATCGACTGCCTCGCACTGGGCCCAAGTGGCGGCACGAGTAGGAGAGCGCAATGGAGATGCATCGCAGCAGACATCGACATCGCAAGGTGCTGAGCGCAGCCGCTTCAGCTGTGGTCTTGACGTTCATCCTGACTGGCTGTGGGACCCCGAGTTCGCGGTCGGCCGACTCGGGCGGGGCCGGTGCAGCGCCGGCAGCGGGTCTATCGATCACCATCGCGATGGTGACGTCGTTGACAGGCCTGGGGTCGTCACAATTCAGCCACGCTCCCGCAGGGTTCAATGCGCGAATTGCACTCCAGAATGCCCAAGGAGGTGTCAACGGTCACAAGCTCAAGGGCATCGTCATCGACGATCAGACGAGTCCGACCGAGGTCTCCACTGCGGTGCAAAGCGCTATATCGAAAGGAGCGCTCGGCATCGTCTCGGTGAGCCCGCTGTTCTTCCTAGCCGCCAAGTATCCGAACCAACAGGGCATTCCTGTCACGGGTGGCTTCTTCGACGGACCCGAGTGGGGCACGCCTCCGTACACCAACATGTTCGCATCGGATGTGGGGAGCGTGGATCCCAAGTACCCCGTAAATACCGGAATCGGGTCGTTCATGAAGGCACACGGCGGGACCGCGATCTGCTCGTATGGCTACGGGATCTCACCTTCGTCGACCCGTTCCGCAATCGGTACGGCCAAGTCCTTCGAACACGCCGGTGGGACGCAGGGTGTCCTCGACACCTCCATTCCCTTCGGATCGGTGCAGATGACGACGCCAGCCCTCGTTGCCAAGCAGAAAGGTTGCGATGCCTTCTATGCCGGGCTGGACGACAACTCGAATTTCGCACTCGCCACCGCCCTCAAGCAAGAGGGGGTCAGGCCGAAAGTCATGCTCTTCCCGACCGGATTCGAAGCGAGCGTTGTTGATTCACCCGCCTGGAAATCGCTGCTTGGCGGATACTTCACGGCCGAGTTCCGTCCGTTCCAGCTTCCTGATGCAGGGACGCGCCAGATGCAGGCTGCCCTCCAGAAGTACGAACATTTCACATCGACCGAGTTCCCCTCCTTTAGCCAGTACGAGTCGTGGCTCGGCGCGGACCTCATGATCAAGGGACTCGAGCTGGCGGGAAAGAGCCCGACGTCGTCTGGCGTGATCCACGCGCTACGAAGCATGAAGTCCTACGATGGCAATGGACTATTGGCGCAGCCCGTCAACTATTCGACGATCTTCGGTCACGATCTGGCCAAACAGTGTTCGTGGTACATGGTCGCTAAGAAGAAGGGATTCGTACCGACTTCCTCCACGCCGTGGTGCGGTTCGGATCTGCCCGGCACGACGACGGTTCAATGATGAGCATCTGTTGGATCCGATCTCGGGCCGCCGGACACCCTGCGCATCCGGGGCTTCATCCCGGCCGAGCATCCGAGCCTGCTTGTGTCCAGACATCCATACCAGTCGGATGGCAAATGAGATGTCTTGTCTTGGTACGAAAACGACGAGTCGAGGAGGCGGCATGAACCATCATTCGTTGGGCGCTGCAGATCGCGTGCAGTCCGGGTTCACTCGCCGAACGTTCCTGGCCGGCGCCGGGATTACCGCGGCCGGAGCCGCGCTCGTGGCCTGTGGCAACGCGAAGAGCCCAAGCACAAGTGCCAGATCTGGCAATGGTGTTTCGAGTGCGAAGCCTCAACGCGGCGGTTCGCTGGTTTTCGGTGTGGACGCGGAGGAGCAGGGATTCGACCCCACCCAGGCCCGCTTCGACGAGGTCGGTGTCATGTATGCCCGCACCGTCTTTGACCCGCTGACCATCATCACATCGAGCGGCGATTGGGCGCCCTACTTGGCCAAGTCGGTGCAACCCAACGCCGATCACACGGCATGGACCGTGACCCTGCGCGACGGTCTGGTGTTTCACGACGGCACGCCGTGTGACGGCGCGGCGCTGCTGAACAACTTTGAGGCCCACGCACATTCGGTGCTCACCGGCGTCGTAATCAACCCCACACTGGACACCATCAGCCAGACCGGGCCCAACGCAGTGACGATCTCTTTCACGTCGCCCTGGGTGCCATTCCCCTTCTACCTGGCCGGAGGCGTCGGCGGCCAGATCGCCTATGTCGTCGCACCATCCATGCTCTCGAATCCCAACGGAACCTCCCATCCGGTCGGAACGGGCCCATTTGTTTTCAAGGAGTGGGTCCCCAACGCCCACTTCACAGCCACTGCTAATCCGAACTACTGGCGCAAGGGCATGCCCTATTTGTCCCAGATCACATTCAAGCCCATTCCCAATGAGCAGGCCCGTTCCGAGGCGCTCAAGTCGGGGACCATCGACCTCATGGTCACCAGCACACCTCAGCTCATCTCCGAGTACCGAGGCAACACGAATTATTCGTATATCGACGACTCAGCCCATGTCGCGGGTGAGCCGGACATGTTCTGTACCCAGCTCAACTGCCTGGCCAAACCGTTTAGCGACCCCAAGCTACGCCTGGCTGCTGCTCAGGCGATCGATCGGAACCAGTATTCGAGGGTGATCGATGGTGGGGTGCTCCCGGTCAGCACCGGTCTCTTCACCTCTGGCTCGTCGTACTACTCGGCTACTGGGTACCCCAAGTACAACCCGTCGCAGTCCAAGAAGCTTGTCGACGAGGCCGCCAAGGCCAACGGGGGGCCGATCTCATTCACTTACAGCTCGACGACGGGTCCGGCGGCCCTGCGGGCGGCCCAATACCTCCAGCAGGCTTGGCAAGCGGTGGGATTCAAGGTCAAGACCTCGACGGTCCAACAAAACCAGCTCATCAACACGGCGCTGGGCGGCAAATACGAGGCCGCGGGTTGGCGCCAATTCGGAGCGGTCGATCCCGACCTCAACTACATCTTCTGGAGCACCACGACGGTCAGCGCCGGATCTCTCTCCATAAACATGGCGCGGAACTCTGATCCCAAAATCGAGACTGCGCTGCTCGCGGGGCGTTCGAGCACAGAGAAGGGCATACGGGATGCTGCTTACAAGACTGTGAACAAGCGGCTTGCCCTCGACCTGCCCTATCTCTGGACGGATCGGGCCGTCTGGGCCGTCGTCGGCGACCACAAGGTGGAGAACTTCAACAATCCGACCACGCCCGAGGGTGACCCCGCCTACGGCATGATCGGGGGTGCAATCTGGCCGACGCAGGTCTGGATCAGCTAGGTCGGGCGCCTTCACGCACTTGGCCGGGTTGTCTCATTACCTTCGGGGTCGTTCCACTCTGTGACCGTGCCTACTGCACCGCCCGACACAACCTGTTGTTGAGATCGACGTGCCGTGGGGCTTGGTGAGTACCGCGAGATCGGATGTGCGCCTCGCCGAGGGCGTGTCAGTTGGGTAAACACTGAGAACTCGTCACTCTGTGTCCCGCGCCATTGTACGCAGCGATCGGCATTCTGTATTTCTCTGACCTGTACTTTCGGTGCATCGGCATGATCTCTCGAGCCGAGGTGTCGGTTCCGCGTCACGGACCGATGTTCGGACCTGCAATGGTCGAAGAAGCTGACCGCAGCCCGTTTGCTTGACTTGGCGCCTTCAATCCAACCGGAGAGAGAGAATCGCCCGGAAATGACCGATTGCGATGGCTTGATCTCCGAACCACCGATCTCCGAACCACCGATCTCCGAACCACCGATCTCCGAACCACCGATCTCAGAACCACCGATCTCAGAACCACCGATCTCAAGGACGAACGGTTCGGTTCCGATGGAAAGGTATGGCCTTTGAACAGATTTCAACGCGGCCATTCCATGCCGTACCCGGACCAGTGACCCGACCGGTCGACGACCCGGCGCGTCGGGCGTTGCGCCGGGCCCTGAACAACCCGGTCATGGGCTTCGCACCCTGGATCATCTTCTCAATCATCGAAGGCCCGGGTCGCTTTGCCGCAGCTGCGGGTGCTGCCTTGGGTGCAGCACTTCTGATCCTGGTACTCGGCATCGCCATTGGTAGCAGAGGCAAGTTGCTCGACCTCGCAGCAATCGGCTTCTTCGCGGTTCTGCTTGCCTTGGGATTGGTTGTGGGACCCAGCACTCAAGTGTGGCTCGAGAGGTGGTCCGGGGAGATCTCGAACGCCATGATCGTTCTGGTCGCACTTGGATCAGTCGTGCTGCGTCGACCGTTCACACTCCAGTACGCGCACGAGATGACGGACCGGGAGTACTGGGACGCACCCCTCTTCTTGCACATCAACTATGTCCTCACCTGGGTGTGGATCGCCTCGTTCTTCATCACCGCGGCCGTGGGCTGGTATGGAGACGGACCCTTGCATCAGCCGGACAACATCTGGACGAACTGGATCGTGTCCATCGCCGTCCTTATCTTCGCCATCCGCTTCACCGAGTGGTATCCCGACCGGGCCAAGTCGGCGGCATTGCGGACAGCCGGAGTAGCTGAAGGTACCGATCCCCGTTCGGTCACGACGGGCGCCCTGTTCGTGCCCCTGGCGGCCTACCTCGTGCCGATCGGTTTCGTCTTCCTCGTATTCAATACCGCACCCTGGTGGATCGCCGTGTCCCTCATCGTCATCGGTGGAACGATCACCCGGCAATTGCAGCAGGCCGAAGGAGTCAAACCTTGAGATCCATCGGCGCCCAAACGCCACCGCGGCGACGGACACAGCCGAGACACACATCAATCCTGGAGACCTAACCATGCAGCGGTTCTATGACGACGAAGGCATGAACTTCGCGGTCCTCCTTAGCCTGGGATTCGCGTATGCCAACCTCGCCGACGTCGGTGAGACACTTGCCACAATCGAACGCATTCCAGAAGGCGACGGGGAGGCCTGGATCACTCAGTGGTCGGCGCTGGCTGACCGCCTGGCATCTCAGGCTGAAGATGCGCTTCAGGGGGCCCACCTCGTCACGGCCCGCTCGCGATTCTTGCGGGCCTCGACCTATTTCGACCACGCCTCGGCGATGTCGCCGGGCAGCAAGGACCCGTCGAGATACACCGGACTCTGGGAGCGCCATCGCCACTGTTGGGATCGGGCGGTTGACCTCTTCGAAACACCGGTCGAGCGGGTCGAGATTCCCTTTGAAGGCACGATCTTGGCGGGTTACCTCTTCCGCTCCACTGCGAGCGGACCGCGTCCTACGGTCATCCTCAACAATGGTTCGGATGGACCGGTGAGCTCGCAGTGGAGTCTCGGAGGGCGCGCCGCAGTGCAACGAGGCTGGAACGCCATTACGTTCGATGGGCCGGGTCAAGGCGCCGCGCTGCACCGCCAGGGCCTCTACTTCCGCCACGACTGGGAAACGGTTATCACCGCGGTCGTCGAGTTCCTCTTGGCGCGCGACGACGTAGACGGGAAGAAGATCGCTCTCCAGGGAATCAGTCAAGCCGGCTACTGGGCCCCGCGCGCCGCGGCCTTCGAGCACCGCCTCGCCGCGCTCGTCGCCGACCCAGGGGTCATGAGTGTTGTTTCTTCTTGGGAGCGACACCTCCCACCTGAGATGGTGGCGATGCTCGACCAGGGGAATAGGGAGGACTTTGACGCCTTGATGGGGGCCGACCCCGATCCGAATCGTCGCGCCATGCTGGCCTGGAGGATGGCCCCTTACGGGCTGACGTCGTTGTTCGACACCTACATCGCGGCACGAAAGATGACCCTCGACGATCAAACAGTCGCGCAGATTGAATGTCCGACCCTGGTGCTTGATCCGGACCACGAGCAGTTCTGGCCCGGGCAGTCCCAAGCGCTCTACGACGCCCTCACCTGCCGCAAGGAGTTGGCGCGATTCACGGTGGCCGAGGGTGCCGACTGGCACTGTGAGCCCGCCGCGCAAAGTCTTCGCGACGAGCGGGTGTTCGACTTTCTCGAAGACGTCATGGCTTGAATGCGCATGCTGACTGCTTCGCCTTGCTCGTTTTCGACGTCGTTCACCGACTCGGCCGCAGGCGGCGGGGCTCAGCCGTAGTGGCGGTCAAGGACTTCCGCCATGATCCCGAGAAGAGGAGATGGGGTTTGATGCGATCGAGGCCGTCTCCTGCGACAGCGGCACGCGGTCTGTTGCCCCCGGGACCGTGGCGCTCGATCGCGGCGCGGGCCTGACCGAATCGATCTGCGCCGAGTTCTTTGAGCGCATTCCATGCGGATTGCAGGTGGTCGCTGCAGCGACCCTCTCTGCGCAACCCACCCTAGCTTCCGTCCAGTCTGCGGCCGAGGTGGTCGCAGACCGGCACCCGGTCCTTGCAAGCACCTTGGTCCGTGTGGGTGCCGACGGGTGGCGGTTTCGGCGCGCTCGTCCCGCACCGGTGACGGTGAGCCTGGCGCCACCTGGGACGGCGTGGCGCCAGCGGTTCACCGCGGCATTCGACGAACCGCTCGATACAGGCCAGGCCCTCTGGCGTGTCGAGCTGGTCGAAAGGCCGACCCGCACAACAGAGCCTGCCGTGCTGATTGTCGTCGCGCACCACGCTGCGGTGGACGGAGTCAGCGCAGCAACGCTCCTATGTGAGCTCGCCGCGTTGGCGCTTGGCCAACCGCTTCATCCGAAGACGCCCGAGAGGGTGGCGCCGATGGAGGACCTGTTTCGTCTCGACAAAGGTGCCCCAGCCAACCCTGGGCGGGTCTCGAAAGCCGAGGCGTGGCGGGTTGTTCAGACGGCGCCCGTCGAGGCTCGTCGGTTTCGGTGCACCATGCGCTCCGTACCCGGTGAGGCGGTGCAGGCGCTGCGCACGCGGGCTCGGAACGAAGGGACCACGGTGACGGGTGCGCTCATGGCGGTGCTTGCCGACGCCCGTCGCCGGTTTGCCTGGGCGACGGGGACCGTCGGGTTCAACATCCCCGCTGACGTCCGCCCCCGGGTCAGCCCGCCGCTCTCCGGCGACCACGTCGGTGCCTACTTCTCGAGGGCCCACGTGATCGCCCAGATGGCCGAGCTCGATCAGGATGTGTGGTCGCGCGCCCGCACGCTCGAGGCGGCCCTCCGCGAAGACCTGACTCGGTGCCTGGTCAGGCGGCCGTGGACGCCCGAGGACGTCAGTGACCTCCTCGACCAGGTGAGCCGGCCAGGTCGTTCGGTCTTCGACCTGGCGTACTTGCTCACAAACCTGGGTGCCGTCGATGCCGGTGACGTTCTCACCGGCATATGGTTCACAACCGTTCAGACCGCCGGGGTCGAGGCGTTCGTCGTGAGCTGCGCCACGGTTGACGACACTCTTCATTTGACGGTTGCATGGCCTGAGCCCTTGGTCCGGCCGTCGGAGGGCGAGGATCTCGCCAACGCGCTTGTTGAGGGTCTCGGCGACCTCATCTCCTGACCCGTCCACCCACCCTCCAGGGCCGATGGCTCTCCAAGCTACCGATTCACCCGCCGACGGCGACCCGAGTGATCCCTTGAGCTCGCCTTGGGCATTCGACGGGTTCATTCTCGGTGAGTGCAACCTTGGAGCCCGAACCAGCCTGAGGGCCGATGGTCGACTCGTCGGCAACTCCTCAGCGCCCCGCTTCCTTGGCAGTGGTCAGGCCACACCCAGGTGGAGTTCCCGGTTCGGCCGACCGGCAATCCCACCAGATTCACACGGATTCCAGAGATTCTGTCCGCTGCCGGCGCCTAGCCAATGTGCCCTCCGCCGTGGTGTCGCGTCACGATCCACTCGGTCCTCGTTACGGCCAGACCTCGGCGGCCGGTCCAGGCAGCCCGAAACTTTCGTCTTTCGATGACGGAGCAGATCGACAAGCGTGAGTGTCTCGGCTCGGCTACACGATCGACGAGCGCCGCAGGTACGCACGTAGGCGCACCTCGTCTCCGACGTCCAACGCGCCGAGCAGGGAATCAAGCGCAGCGAAGGTGGCGTCCCCCAGTTCGGCCCGCAATTCGTCCTCGATCTTTCGCGCCGTTGCGCTCTGGTGGGCCAGGAAGGCGGCCCCCCGAGGTGTGATGGCTACCGACTTCTCCCTCTTGCTGGTGGTCGAATCGGCTACAACGACGTAGCCACGAGCACGGAGTTCCGCCACGACCTTGGCTGCCCCCTGTCTGGTGATGCCGAGTTCTCGTCCAACGGCCGAGATGGTCGATCCAGCCTCTTCGGAGCACACTCGCAACGCACGACCATCGGGGAATCGGCGGTCGCCGAACCCCGCCTCGGTCATGGCTCGGTCCAGTCGAAGTTGGTATCCGAGCCAGGCACGTCGAAGCGCCGCTCCGAGCCCTCCGGGCTTCGACGAAACGTGCGACGTGCCCGCGCCGGTGTCCACGCGACACATGTTAGCAAACTGTGAACTTAGTTGACAATAGATCTCCGGCGCCGGATACTTCGAGCATGCGGCGCGCTGGCAGCAGTCTTTGCTGGGTCGGGCTGTGGGCCAAAGTGGTGTGTGCAGAGGAGTCGGCTTCGTGACGGGGGACCGCTACGTGGGCGGGGTCGCACGCGCACTGGGATCGGCGGCGGCCAGCGTCTTGCTGGTGGTCGCAGGGACGGCGACAGCTTCGGGCTCGGCCGCGGTCCGAGGGCCTCGTGCTCCGTACGCCGTGGCGGCACAGCGCCAGCCGCTGACCACGAACGCTGGGTCCCCCGTTGCGCACGACACCGAGACCGAAGCACTCGTGGACCATTCCGGTCGCCTCTTCGCGGCAACGGGCCAATGGGAGTACCGCGCTCCTTTGGCGTTCGGACAGGTCCTGATCAAGAGGTCGAGGTCCAGTCCGTGGTCGGTCTTCGAGCAAACGCAGTCTCTGCGGGTCCAGGCGTTGGACTCCTTCCCGATCCCGAGTGACCAGGGACTGGGCCCGGGTCACTCCCTCCTCGTGACCCAAGCGATCGTCGCCGGGAAGTCGAGGATTCAGTGGTTGGTCGATGGTGCCGACTCCTTCTCCCTTCGCAATTCGTACGTGCTCCCCGCCGGCGCCGACGTCCGGGCATTCGGGGCACACGAATCGGGCGGCGTCTGGTCCGTCTATGCCGGAGTTCGCCCGACTGGGGTCATTCGAGGGGTCTGGTCGCCTGCTCGCCGCACCCTGGTATTCGATCCCAAGCCCGAGCTCATCGTGGCTCCGCCGGGATCACCGGGCATGGTGACACAGAAGGTGACGGGTTTCGCCGGTTGTGGCGGCGCCTTGTACACCACGATCAGCACGACGCTATATCGGCGTAACGACGGTGCCCTGCCCTCAGGCATCCCCCGGTGGATCGCCATCTATCGAGCGCCACCGCTGGGGCCGCACAACAGCGGTCTCCGCGGCATCACATGCGTCACCCACGATCGGTCGCCGTCGCTGCTCATCTCGACGGAAGGCAACGGCAACGTCTACCGGTTCGACGATCTGCCGCACGGCCAGGTCGATGCCACAACGGGTCCGGTTCCGGGTTCGGTCTCCTTCGGGGTGGTGCAGTCGCTCGAGTTCCAACCCGCCCCGGCGATCCGTCAGATGTTGGCGACACAGGCCACGCTCATCCCGGCAACAGGACTGGGCGCGATCGACTATGTGATCGCGGCTTACAACAACGGCGACTTCCAGACCATGAAGATCGGCGGCATCGATCGACAGGTATTCGGGTTCGAGTGGGGCTACCAGGGAGTCTGCCCCACGAAGCAAAAGTGTGGGCCTATCGCCTCAGGTGTGGTGCACTTCGACGCTACCGCCTGTTTCGCGGTGCGGACCGATCAGAGTCCGTCGCCGACCTACGCGTTGCGCTGTCTGGATGGGCCGACGGTGAATCCGGCGGCCCGGGTATCGAGGCCCATCCGCTCTGGGCAGGCCTTCGTCTCCATCAGAAGCATCGTGCCCGCACCGTTCTCAGGAGGCCAGATCTACTACGGCGGCTATGACTGCAACTTTTACCCCGCCGACGGCACGGCATGGGTAGCAACGTCCCTGCGCAAATCCCTCCACCTTTCAGTCTCGCCGAAAGGAACCCAATCATGAAGCGACATGCAAGAGCATCCGGCAGCGCCGCAGTTGCCATGGCCGCAGGCAGCGTCGCTGTCCTGACGCTGGCGCTCAGCGCCTGTACCAGCGCACCTTCGCGACCGGCCGCCTCCTCTGAACGGGTCAGCGGTGGGTCGAGCGGTCACTACGTGGTAGCGGCGGGCATCCACAAGATCAAGCACATCATCGTCATAGAGCAAGAAAACCGGTCGTTCGACAGCTACTTCGGAACCTATCCGGGTGCCGACGGCATTCCGATGAGCAACGGCGTGCCGACGGTGTGCGTGCCGATCCCGGCAGGTGGGTGCCAAGCGCCGTACCACGACACAGCAGATGTGAACGGAGGCGGGCCGCACGGCGCGCGCAACGCGAAGCGCGACGTCAACGGAGGGAAAATGGACGGCTTCATCGCTTCGGCCACCAACGGCAAGAAGGGATGCGGCGCCAACGTCAACACCGTCGACAACCCAGCATGCTCCAACTCCGCCTCGCCCGACGTCATGGGCTACCACACGGCGACGGAGATCCCGAATTACTGGACCTACGCCAAGGACTTCACCCTCAACGACCACATGTTCGAGCCAGTGGCGTCGTGGTCGTTGCCTGACCACCTCTACTTAGTGTCGGGATGGTCGGCGGTCTGCTCCAGCCCGGCACCGTCGAGCTGCAAGAACGAGATCCGCGGGCCCTACACCCCGATCCAGATGCAACAGTACGTGGACCAGGCCATCAACACGGGAACGGCTGACATCACCAACGCATGGACCGACATCACGTGGCTCCTCTACAACAAGCACATTTCGTGGGCCTACTACGTCCAGACCGGTAACCAGCCAGACTGTGAGAACGACTCGGCGGTGGCGTGCCCGCCGGTGGTGCAGAGTTATCTGACCCCGGGCATCTGGAACCCGCTGCCTGTCTTCGAGGATGTGCAGAAGGATCACCAGATTCGCAACATCCAGCCGCTCAACAATTATTTCGCAGAAGCCAAGAAGGGAACCCTGCCGTCGGTCATGTGGGTCACCCCGTCCCAGGCCGACAGCGAGCACCCGCCCGCCAGCGTGCACCAGGGTCAGGCGTACGTCACGGCGATCATCAACGCAGCCATGAAGAGTCCAGACTGGAATTCAACCGCCATCTTCTTGCAGTGGGACGACTGGGGCGGCTTCTATGACAACGTCGTACCGCCCCCTGTCGACCAGAACGGCTACGGCTTGCGTGTCCCGGGCATGGTGATCTCGCCGTATGCCAAATCCGGCTACGTCGACCACCAGACCCTCTCGAGCGATGCCTACCTCAAGTTCATCGAGGATGATTTCTTGGGCGGTTCCAGACTCAATCCCGAGACCGACAAACGACCGGATCCCCGCCCCGACGTCCGTGAGGACCAGAAGATCCTGGGCAGCATGGTCAACGATTTCAACTTCAACCAGGCACCGCGGGCCCCGGTCCTTCTCCCGACCAACCCCGCTACGGACTCGCCGAGCATTCCGCACTACTTTGACGGACTCGGCCCGTGTGTCGGATGCACGGCGACACCACCGAGCACGCAGAAAGCTCCGCGTTTGGGCGGATGAAGTATCACAGAGCCTAGACAGGTCAGGTAAAGATGATCTGGCCGCCTGCCGCCTTCTCGTAGAACTCACCCACGGTGATGATGTCTTGCACCTGGTCAATGAAATCGTTCTTCTCCAGCCCGAAGAGATCGACCGACGCCTTGCACGCATACATTCCGGCACCAGTGTCGGCAATCATCTCGATGAACTCGGGAATGGAGGGTATGTCGAGTTTCTCCATCTTGTGATTCATGTAGTGGGTCATAGCCGTGGACACACCGGGTAGTCCGCCGGCCATGGTGGCGAGGTGCAGGCCTGGGTTGCCGACCGTCGCCAGCTTAATGTGCTCGTTGCGGGCCTTGTGGATGGCATCGAGTCCGAAGAAGGTGAAGAAGAGATTCGCCTCAATACCCTCGGCTCGCGCTCCGTTGGTCATGATCAGTCCGGGGTAGATCCCCTCCAGGGAACCCTTCGAGATGATGATCGAAACCTTTTCGATCGTATCGTTCATGGTCACTCCTTCTTTAGATGCAGCCGCGTGGCTTGGGGATGCCGGCGACCTTGGCGGCCACCTTTGCCGGTCCTTTGGGAAAGAGTTGATAGAGCTCCTTGATCGACACGCCGGAGGTCTTTCCCAGAACCCGAACCGTGGGCCCGGTTCCCTTTGAGAGATACTCGGCGCGCATGAAGCGGATAACCTGCCAATGCGAGTCGGTGAGCTCATCGATACCCTCACGACGGGCCAACTCTGGGACCATGTCCTCAGTCCATTGCTCGGGTCGAACGAAGAAGCCCTCGTCATTGAGTTCCACATCTGTTGCGGCGATAGTCACGTTCGACATCGGTCAGTCCTTTCTTGATCCAACTGCTTGAGCGGGAATCTTTCCGGAGGTGGGCATGGCTGAACTGACCCCGGGGACATCTCGTCCCGGGAGCAGTCCATGCCAGTAGAACCACTGGAACATGAGCTTTCCCAGGTGGTTGAGCCGGGACTCCGCGAGCAGGGGGAGACCGACGTTGGTCGGGTAGTGACCGGGGAGCGGTTCGGTGTCGTAATTGAAATCGATCAGCAGTGCCTTGTGGAACCCGGTCTCAATGAAACAGTTCGTGTGCCCGTCAAAGGATGCATCGAGTGGATCGCCGGCGAGGTAGCGCCGAATGTTCTCGACGAGTACCTCGCCCTCAAAGTGGGTCACCGATCCAGCCTTTGAGGCCGGGACGTTGGCCGCGTCGCCGATCACAAAGACGTTGGGCGCGGCCTTGGATTGGAGGGTGTGCTCGTCGGTGGGAACGAAATTCAGCTCGTCACCCAATCCGGGCGATCGGCCGACATAGGGAGCTCCACCATGGAGCGGCACGACTACGGCCAGGTCGAAGTCCACTGAACGCCCGTCGTAGCCGGTGAGATGACCGCCCAACCCGTCGACTTGCCCGGTGTTGAACTCGGTCACAAGCGCGATGCCCTTCTCGGCCAGCATCCCGGCGAGCCGGGCAGAGGCCACAGGTTTGGTGAAGGCACCGTCGAGCGGGGTGACGTAGGTCAGCTGCACCTTGTCACGAATGCCGCGCTCGTGGAAGTACCAATCGGCAAGAAAGCAGAACTCGAGCGGGGCCACCGGGCACTTGATGGGTATGTCCACCACATTGACGACGAGGTGACCACCACCGAAGGTGGCCAAGGCCGTTGCCAGGGCGGTCGCTCCTTCGAGCGAGTAGAAGGTGTGGACCTTGTCCATCCATCCGGAACCCGTCAGACCTTCCGTCTCCTCAGGCACGAGCACGGCGCCAGTGGCCACAACGAGGACGTCATACCCGAGCGTCGTTCCGTTCTCGAGCGCCACCTGGTTGGATGCGAGGTCGACCCGGTCGATCGCGCTCTTCACGTAGGCGATCCCAGCATGAAGCTGGTGGCCCCTCGACCGCACGATGTGCTCTGCGCTGGCCAGCCCGAACGGCACGAAGAGCAGGCCCGGCTGGTAGACGTGGCGGTCGTCCTGGTCGATGACGGTGATTTCTACGTCGGTCTCGGGAAAGAGACGCCGCAGCCGATTGGCGGTCAATGTCCCTCCCGTCCCGCCGCCCAGGATCACCACGCGATGTGCCATGACGGACAGTCAATGCCCCTGGGCAGCAGGAGGTCAGGGGTCAAAGGTCCCGCCCCCTAGTGACCATCCTCCTAATCTGCCCACAATGTGGGCCGGGGGTCAGCGCTCGGTCCTGGCCGTGCTCGGGCCGCTCGCGCCCTAGGGAAATCCTTCCGACGCGAGGTGTCTGCCACGATCGACACCCCCCTCATTTTGACCAGGATCTTCGTGATGTCGTCCGAAGGACAGAACACGTCATCGTCACCACAGAAGAACTGCCGGGTGCCGAGGACGTATCGCCAACCGGCAGCCGGACGCGATCGAATGACGGTCTCTGCCGTGTCAGCGTTATCCGCATCAGGGGATCGAACCTGAAGCAACGGGCATAGGGTGCGGGCGATGAACCCCATGGCCCGCCGGATGTTCGACCTCATTGAGCCGATCGGTGTCCTTCCCTACTCTGCCGACGAACCCAATGAGGCGATGTTCGCCCTTGGGTTCACCAACTACTGGGACACCTACTTCGCCGGACGAGCGGCTCCCCTGGGCCGGGTCCCGGCGGAGGTGGTGGACGCGCTCTTCTACAATTTCGCTCCCGGCGAGGTGGCTCGTCACATCCCGAAGGTGTGGCGCATCACTACACCTGAATTGGCCATCGCTGCTCGTTGGATGGGTTGTACGAAGGCATTGCGGCGGATTCTCGGCGACCGCGTCGATTCCCCCGCCTTTGCCCGTGGCGTCGAACTGTTGATGAACGCAGCCACGAGCGCTCCATTCGAAGGCCGACCCATGTACGCCGCGCTGCGCGTCATCCCGACCCCCGAGGACATGGGGACGCGCCTCTTTCATGCAGCTTCCCTGCTCCGAGAGCACCGTGGTGACGGGCACATCGTTGCGCTGATGGCGGAAGGGGTGGGCGGACTCGAGGCGCATGCGCTCTTCGCCCTCGACATTGCCATGCCGCCGGAGAAATTCGGACGCATGCACCACCTTCCGGCAGCGCAGCTCGCCGCAGTGACCGACGGGATGCGACTGCGGGGCCTCATTGGTGACGATGGTCGACTGAGCGAGCAGGGCCGTACTGTCAAACGGCGGATCGAGTCCCTCACCGACGACCTCGCGGCGAAACCTTATGAGAGCCTTGAGCTAAGCGAGCTCAATGAGCTGATCGCCATTCTGGAACCGCTCGCCATACTGCTCCTTGCTGCCCAAAACTAGGGCGATAAGCCACTGGTTCATCGAACCAGGTACTCGACGAGCGGGTGCTCGCCACGAAGCCGCGTCGTTCCCGTCGGCGGTTGCGACCACTGGTGACCGAGGCGAGGCGCAGGCCGCCATGTTGCCCACCACGTGGGAGATCGACCGGCGTGGCACTTTGTGGCACGCCGGATGGCCCTATCTCTTCGGAGCCTGCCGAGCAGTTGCGTAGGCCGCCAGGGCGCGGTTGCGGGCAAAGGCATGATCGATCATCGGAAGGGGATAGGTCTCCCCGAGCGTCAGTCCGGCCGCGGCCAGCTCTTCGGCCGGGGCGGTCCAGGGTGCGTGCACCCAACGAGCCGCAAGGTTCGAGAGCTCGGGGACGAAGCGTTTGATGTAGATCCCGTCTGGATCGAATTTCCGAGACTGCAGCACAGGGTTGAAGATGCGGAAGAATGGCGCCGCATCAGGCCCCGTGCCAGCGACCCATTGCCAGTTTCCAACGTTCTGAGCGATGTCACCGTCGACGAGGCGCTGGCGAAACCAGTGCTCCCCGATACGCCAGTCGACCAACAGGTCCTTGACGAGGAAGGAAGCCACGGCCATGCGCACCCGATTGTGCATCCAGCCGGTGGCGTCGAGTTGACGCATGCCCGCATCAATCAACGGGTAACCCGTCAGGCCCTTCTGCCAGCGTCCGATGTCGTCAGGATCGTCATTCCAGTGCACTCGCCCGATGTCGGGCCGGAGCGGAGTGTCCACCAAGCTCGGTACTTCCCACAGCAGGTGGGCATACCAGTCACGCCAAGCCAGTTGCCTCACGAACGCAGCCCGCCCCTTGGTGGAGGTGCCCACGAATGAAGCGATCCTCCGAGGTCCCAGGGTGCCGAAATGAAGGTCCGCTGACAGGGACGATGTTCCCTGCATATCCGGCCTGTCTCTGTTGTCGTCGTAATCGTCGACGTGCTCGACGAATGCGCAGAGCCGATCCATGGCTGCCTGCTCGCCGCCTTCTTGAAACGCCTGCTCCCGCGGAGGCAACCCATCTCCCACCTCATCGTCGATCTCTACAGGATGCGCGTGGGGCCATGGCGACAACGGGTGCTCGCGCCATTTGGCATGGAAGGCAGTGAAGACCCGAGATATGTGACCCTTGCCTGTGGTCACGGATCCCGGCGGGTGCACGAGCGTTCCCCACCGCAACCGCAGGTCGACGCTGAGCCGTGTCCGCGCCGCTAAGTCTCGCTGACGGGCGTATGGTGTCACGTCGGCATTGGCGTAGACGGCGGATGCACGGCGCGCTTTCGCAACCTGCGGCACCAGCGTGCCTGGATCGCCTTGCAGGACCAGTAGTCGCCCTCCTTGTGAGCCCAGCATCTGGTCCAATGCGTGCAGATGGGCCAAGAGTTGGCGGCGCCGGGATTGACCGGCGGTTGCGTAGAGTTTCGGATCGAGCACGTAGAGGGGTGTGATCCGATCGACGCACTCGGTGGCTGCGGCCCAAGCCGGATTGTCTGCCAGGCGAAGGTCCCGGCGAAACCACACCACAGCATTGGATGTCATTGACGGTCCCGAGGGCCGCGCACGCCTGGTCGGGCCGTCCGGCCTGCGCCGGTGGTCGTCACCTCGGAAATGTGACAACCATGAGGGTTGACCAGCAGAGATGGGTCACGGACGATGCCAAGATCCCCCCGGAGCGAGCCCGTTGTACCGAGAAGATGACGCCCATGACAAGGGCTGCGACGATGAGCGCGATGTTCCCCGTCGCCGCGGTCACCGCCACATAGACGACAAGAGAGCTTGCGGCGGGATGGCGGGCCCCCAAGGCCTCGAACAGCGCGCCGCGGAAGAAGAGTTCCTCGCCGAGTCCGTTCAGGAGTGCGACAGCCAACACCAGCGCCACTGGCCCGGCGTCAGCTTTGGTGAGGACCGTGTGAAGGGCGCTCGAGATGGCGGGAAGGTGGCGGCCGAGGAGATAGGCCGCGAGGAAGGCGAGAAAGGCGAGAACACCCACCACAAGGCCGGCGAGTGAGAGAGCGAGACGGGACGATCGGATCGCTTCGAGAGGGATGGGTCCGGAAATCAGCGATCCTGTGATCCAGGTGCCGGCCACCAGGGAACCGATCACGAAGAAGGTCGTCGAACCTGATGGGGCGCGCAGTGTGGCCGCCAGCAAGATGGTTCCGATCACCAGGGTGACTGCCACTGTGAGGGAACGTCGGCGCTGGCCAACCCCGTCCATGTGTCCCGGACTCGTCTCACTTCCCTTAAGGACGTGCACGTGCCTGCCCGTTGATGTCTCTGCCGTTCTGTGTGGACTGGAGCGCCGCGGAGGCGGCTGCCTCAAACGTCATAGGCTCATGGCCCAACAATTCATTGATTCGATGGTCATGCACAATCACCTCGTTGCACATCGAATCGACAAGCGACCGGGCCGTTGTGAGGTCGACGTCGGTGATGAAACGGAGCCAATGAGAGGAGAGTCTCGGGGAAAGCAGCGGTACCGGGATGATTACCCTCCTATGACCCATGAGTCGGCCGACCGTCGTCATCATTCGCCGGTAGGTGAGAGGCTCCGGACCGCCAATTTCGTAGAACTGGCCCACCATGTCCCGTCGACCCATGGAAGCCGTCAGGTAGAACAACGCGTCGCTCAGCGCGATCGGCTGGGTAGACGTCTCGACCCATCGCGGCGTGATCATCACTGGGAGCCTGATGACCAATTGGCGCAGGATCTCCCAGCTGATACTCCCCTCACCGATGACGATTCCCGCTCGGAGCGCGGTAGTGGGTGTGCAGTCCATGAGAATCTTTTCGACTTCTCGTCTGCTTCGAAGGTGCTCGGAGAGGTCTTGGCTGTCGTCACCCAATCCACCCAGATAGATGACCTGGGACACGCCACACTTCATCGCGGCCTTCGCAAAGGCATGAGCTCCGTTCCTGTCTCTCTCCGCAAAGTCAGAACTCGCCAAGGAATGGACCAGGTAATACGCAACCTGCTGATTCTCCAGGGCGGACAGCAGACTGCTGTAATCATTGACGTCGGCATACACCGCTGACCCGGCGCCCCGATACGTCTCAGGGTTTCGAGTCAACGCGGTGATGTCGTGTCCCTGCCCAGCGAGCCGCGCTGCCAGTCTGGAGCCAATGAACCCAGAAGCCCCGGCAATTGCAACCTGCGTGGGCTGCACTCTGGCGTGAGGGAGTTCATGGGTGGCTGATGCGCCGTCGGCATTCCGATCCGCCCGAGCGTTCGTCATTCCAGTCCGGTCCGTTCAGCGCAGAATGACCAAAGCGCGCGGCCGTCGTGGATTCTCTGAGTGGGGGACCGACGTGTCGTCGGCAGATAATGCTCCCCACGCAGGTGTCTGTCGTGCCACAGACCATCGATTGGTGCCGACGCCGACGTGCGCCTCGGCTCGTCAGCCGCCAACCATGTCACCGTGTCGGCACCCTGTGCCGGGGTGCGAAGAAGCGGACCCAGTCTGGAGAAGGAAGGCAGGCCCGAAGCCAGTCCCGGTGTATCCACCCAACCGGGATGAACGGCGTAACTGGCCACGCCGTCACCGCCCCATCGTCGGGCCCACTCGTGGGACAGCACGACCTGCGCTCGTTTGGCCTTGGCGTAGGCGACCGCGCCGCGGTAGCCCTCTGGCCCGACTTCGAGGCGGCAAGGTTCGAATCGCTGGGAGTACATACCTCCGGATGTCACCGTGGTGATGACCGCTTGCTCCGCACGGAGCAGGAGCGGAGCCAGCAGGAAGCTCAGGCGGAATGGAGCGAGCACGTGCGTGGCCAACGTGCGCTCCGTCAGTGACCCCGTCCCGTCATCGGAGAGTCCATACTCAGGGAAGAGAGCGCCGGCGTTGTGGATGAGGGCATGGACCTCGTGGTGGGAGGATGACACCTGCTGAACGAAGGTCGACACGGCAGCGGCATTGACCACATCCACCACAGCCGTACGGACGGGGCCGCTCTTCTCAGCAGCTTCTGCCATACTCTTCGTGGCGCGTAGACGCTCCGCGTTTCGAGCGACAAGCCATACCTCAGCCCCCAGGGCGGAGAGCTGCAGGGCCGCTGCCTGCCCGATGCCCGAGGACGCTCCGGTCACGATCATGACTTTGCCGTCGAGTCGATCTGGGTCGCCCCAACCCTCGACGCGCCGACGAACGACATAACCGAGTCGAGAGAAGCTGCCCCCGATAGTGAGCTCGAGAAGAGCGTCGACTGCCCTCTCGAAGCCTTTGTGCCGACCGCCGTCGCCTGCATCACGAGACATGGGCATCCTCGATGATCCGCTCGCCTGCCACCAGGCTCTCCACGGTTTCGACCACTTTCCACCCATTGCGGCCCGTCCAGATGTCGGCCCCGAGCGTCCTGGCGTGCTCAGCGGAGCGAATTGCGCTACCCCCGAGAAAGGTCGTCGTGCCTCGCCCGGTCGCCCGCACCTCCTTGAGCGCCTGTCTCACTTCGGCGTCGAGCCCGATTGTGGTCGAGGCAATGCCAACGGCCACCAGGCGGTCTGTGTTTGCGGCGACTTCGGCCAACGCATGGACCGGCGTATTCGCGCCGAGTTCGGCCACCTCGAAGCCTCGCCAGCGCAGCAGGTCGGCCACCATGGCCACGGGCATTGTGTGGAGGTCTCCCGCGGGGGCAGCGACGACGACCGTGCCACGACTTCGTCCCGGTCGCCCGAACTGGAGGCCGAGACGACCGATGATGCGCTGTGCTACCGCCGTCGCTCGATGTTCATCGGCGACGCTCACATCGCCATCGGCCCATCGCGTGCCTATGGATCGAAGCGCCGGAGCCAGCAGCGTGGTGACAACATCGCTGGGACCGAGTCCTCCCGCGAGGCGACTCTCGATCAGCCACCACGCGCCAGCGTTGTCCCCGGCCAACAAGCGCGCCTCGAGGGCTCGGCTGGTGCTCTTTGTGGCCTTTCGGCGAGACCGTGAGGCTTCAGCAGATACCCGGCCACTCTGCAGCGCGTTGAGGTCGCTGGTTCGAATCCGCCACAGAAGACCATCCTGCGTGGCCGGAAGCTTTCCGGTGCGCACGTACTTGTAGACGGTCATGTAATGCAATCCGAGTTGATCCGCAGCTTGCTGAAGCGTCACGGTGCCTGACTTTGCGGCCATGTTCCTTTTTAGCACTAAACTCAATCTGGCTCATTACTCCGCATGCAAGTCGGTGAGAGGTGTTAGTTGTCACACGCAAGGCGACAGAGGGCAGCGGTGGTCGGGTCTGGCGTCGCAGGCCTCACCGCGGCCTACATTCTGCAACGGCACTACGACGTCACTCTTTATGAGGCAGAGGGCCGACTCGGTGGCCACACCGATACCCACGATGTCATCACACCGGACGCGGGGACGGTACCTATCGACTCGGGTTTCATCGTGCACAACGAGCGCACGTATCCGCTTTTGTGCCGGCTGTTCTCCGAATTGCAAGTGGTGACTCGACAAACCGAGATGAGCATGTCAGTCCGTTGCGAGGGCTGTGGGTTGGAGTACGCCGGAGCCAAAGGCCTCGGAGGCGTTTTTGCCCAACCTCGGTCTCTTGCCCATGTCGCCTTTCTGCGACTGCTCGTCCAAATCCGTCGGTTTCACCGACAGGCGCGGATGGCCTTGGTGCAAGGGGACGATCTGCTCTCACTCGGGGAGTTTCTCAGGCTCGGTGGCTACTCCGACTACTTCGTGGCGCATTTCGTTGTACCGATGGTCTCCTGTGTCTGGTCGGTCGCTCCCGGCGTGGCTTTGCGGTACCCGGCCCGGTATCTGTTCACCTTTTTGGAAAACCATGGAATGTTGTCCTTTGGCGGTTCGCCGACATGGCGGACGGTGGTCGGTGGATCTCGTACCTATGTTGACCGACTGGTCAAGCACCTGAGTGCCGTGGCCACCTCGACGCCAGTCACGGCGGTCGTGAGGCAAGGTGATCGCATACAGATCAGGACGGCCGATGACGACGCGGTGTTCTTTGAGCGGGTCGTGGTGGCCACGCATGCTGATACTGCGCTGACTCTTCTCACCAGCCCGACCCCCAGAGAGCGTTCGATCCTTGGTGCGTTTCGATACTCACGCAACGAAACGTGGCTGCACACCGACGCCACGCTCCTGCCGAAGGCTGCGAGAGCCCAGGCATCGTGGAATTTCCTCTTGCCTGCGTGCTCCGGTCCGATCGATCACGCCTTCGTGTCGTACGACATGAACCGCCTGCAAGGTGTGCATTCCGCGCAATCACATGTCGTGACCCTCAACGCGACGGACCGCATCGATCCCGACCAAGTCTTGGCCCGAATGACCTATACACACCCGATCTACACCGATGCATCGGTTAATGCCCAGAGGCATCTCTCCGAGCTCAACAGCACCAACATGGCGTTCGCCGGTGCGTACCACGGTTGGGGCTTTCATGAGGACGGCTGCCGGTCTGGGGTCGCGGCGGCGACGTCGTTGGGAGTGCGTTGGTGATGGAAGTCACTCATCAGAGCAACGACGCCTTGTCCCAATCTTCAGCGACAGAGTGGCACATTCCGGCCCTCTATGCCTCAGTGGTCACGCACTCGCGCCACGCCCCGATCAGCAATCGGTTCCAGTACAGGGCCAGCTATTGGTTGGTGGACTACGACGAGTTGCCGCGGCTCAAGGGCCTCGCGTGGCACCTTGCACGGTTTGAGCATTCTGATCACAGTGACGTTCGTGCGCTGTTGACCGAGCACGGAGTGACAGCCGACCGGATCCTCATGCTGGCGATGCCTCGTACGCTCGGATACGTCTTCAACCCGATCAGTGTGTTCTGGTGTTACGACGCGATCGGCGAGCTAGTCGCCTGCTTAGCCGAAGTCCATAACACCTACGGACAAGCGCACGCCTATTTTCTGCAACCCGACGGGACCGGACGTTGCGAAGTAGCCAAGGAGCTCTACGTGTCGCCGTTCTACCCCGTCGACGGCAGCTACGACATCCGAGTGAGCGACCCCGGTGCGTCGCTGTCGGTCACCGTCACCCTGCATCGTGACGCGGACCCCCCTTTTGTGGCCTCATTGAGAGGAACGCGACGTCCCGCCACCACAACGGCCGTGTTGCAGGCGACCCTCCTGCATCCCGCGCTGCGGGTCGCCTTGTTAATCCGCTGGCAGGCGGTG
The DNA here is from genome assembly GCA_963782415.1 of uncultured Acidimicrobiaceae bacterium. Classification (GTDB taxonomy): domain Bacteria; phylum Actinomycetota; class Acidimicrobiia; order Acidimicrobiales; family RAAP-2; genus Bog-473. The sequence goes on from CAWAJT010000008.1 coordinate 376,144, forward strand.
CGCTTGTGGGCACGCGGGCTCAAGGTGCAGGCGCGATGACAGTTCTCTCACATGAGCCGGAGCACCCTGTCCCCGCTGACCTGCGCAGGTGGGTCGGGCTGGCGCCGGCGAAATGGGCCCCATTCCGGGGGGCACTGGCCCGACGCTTCTTACGCCATGCAGCAACGCAGGCCGGCATCCGAGTGGAGTTTCCCGACGATACGCGTTTCGGTCCCGCCGGTGGTCCAGTGCTGAAGGTGCTCCATCCGGAAGGATTTCTCGCCCGGCTCGGGGTGGACGGCAAGATCGGATTCGGGGAGTCGTATATGGCGGAGGAATGGGACGCCGTCGACCTCGTCGCACTGCTAGAGGCGCTCGCTCGCCGGGTCGACTCGCTGGTCCCGCGACCCCTCCAACGCATTCGGCGCTGGTACGAAGCCCGCCCGCCCAGCATCGAGGAGAACGACCGTCTCGGGGCGGTGCGCAATATCGCCCAGCACTATGACCTGTCTAATGACTTGTTCGCAATCTTTCTCGACGGGTCGATGACGTATTCGGCGGCTCTCTTCACCGATGAGCACGTCACGCTCGAGCAGGCCCAGGCTCACAAGATTGAGCGATTGCTCAATGCGACTGGCGTTCAAGAGGGAACTCGCGTGCTCGAAATCGGGACGGGGTGGGGAGAGCTGGCTCTGCGAGCAGCGAGGAGGGGAGCACGGGTGACCAGCGTGACCCTCTCCCATGAGCAAGCACGTCTGGCGCGGCGTCGAGTAGAGGCCGAAGATCTCGGCGACATGGTCGACATCCGGGTGCAGGACTATCGAGATGTCGCGGGAGTCTACGATGCCGTCGTCAGTGTCGAGATGATCGAGGCCGTCGGTGAACGGTGGTGGCCCGACTATTTCAAGGCGCTGGATCGGTGCCTGGCGCCGGGCGGCCGGGTCGGCCTCCAGGCCATCACCATGGCTCATGAACGCCTTCTGGCCACCAGGTCGTCGTGGACCTGGATCCACAAGTACATCTTCCCGGGGGGGATCGTCCCGTCCGAGGAGGCGATGGAGGAGATCATGACCAGGGACACGCCGCTGGGGGTGGTCGACCGACTGTCCTTCGGGCCCAGTTATGCAACTACTTTGGCGTGCTGGCGGAAACGTTTCAGTGATCGAGCGGACGAAGTCGATCGGCTGGGTTTCGACAAGACGTTCCAGAGGATGTGGTCGTTCTACCTGGCCTACAGCGAGGCCGGTTTCAGAAGCGGCTACCTGGATGTCGTGCAGCTTGTACTCATGCGTCAAGGCTGAGGGGCTGCTCAGTCATCCCCCCTGGGTGGGCCATGAGATCAGCCGGGTCGGGCCTGCTCCCAGGACACGCTCCGCCAATCGCACCACCCGTGGCCAGGCTCCGTCGCTCGCCGGCGCAGTGCGAGGATAGCGACATGTCTTCGGGCCTGTTGCGCGACCTGGGCGCCGCGGTGGGATCCGCGCATGTCGTCGTCGAGCCGGATGTGATGGCGTCGTATGCAGCCGACTGGACCGGGCGCTTTAGAGGTCATCCCAGAGCCGTTGTCCGCCCCGGGGACACGAGTGAGGTGGCGGCCGTCATTGCTGTCTGCGCGCATCGCAACGTGGCCCTGGTCCCGCAGGGGGGTAATACGGGACTTGTGGGCGGAGGCGTTCCCCTCTCCGGTGAGGTCGTGCTCAGCTTGCGTCGCTTGGCGGGCGTGACCGAGGTAGACACCCTGGCGGGCCAGCTCTCCGTCGGCGCTGGGACCACGGTGGCCGACGTGCAGGCGAGGGCGGCAGCTGCTGGCTGGGCTTACGGCGTCGACCTCGGCAGTCGTGACAGCGCCACGATCGGAGGCACGGTCGCGACGAACGCCGGTGGGCTGCAAGTCCTCCGCCATGGCTCTACACGAGCGCAGCTCGTGGGATACGAGGCGGTCCTCGGAACAGGCGAGACCGTCTCACACATGGGCGGTCTCACCAAGGACAACACGGGCTACGACCTGGGCGCCCTGCTCTGCGGGAGCGAGGGAACGCTCGGAGTCATCACGGCCGCACGGTTGCGCCTCGTCGCACCATGTCGAGAGCGGGTGACGTCGCTGCTCGCCTTCTCAACTGCCGCCGCCGCAATCGAAGCCGCCTCGTCGCTCCGGCGTTCACTACCCGAGGTGCAATCGCTCGAGTTCTTCCTGCAATCCGGCCTCGACCTGGTGTGCCGGGCCAGCGGAACCGCTCCTCCATTCGCGGTGAGGCACACGGCTTACCTGTTGGTCGAGACCGCCGCTCAGCAGGATCCCGCGCCGGCAATGGCTTCGGCGTTGGAGTCGATCGCGACCATACAAGACGTCGCCGTCGCCAATGATTCGGTCAGAAGAGATCAGCTGTGGCGCCTACGGGAGGGGCATACGGAGGCCATCAACACACTCGGAGCGCCCCACAAGCTCGACGTGACGCTGCCGGCGGCGGTCTTGGCGGACTTCATCGACCGAGTGCCTGTCGTTGTGAAGAGCGCCGACTCGGATGCAAAGACATGGCTGTTCGGTCATGTGGGAGATGGCAATGTGCACGTCAATGTGACCGGTATCGCAGCGGATGATGTCAAAGTGGATGACTGCGTCATGCGCTACGTCGCCGAGCTCGGTGGCAGCATAAGCGCTGAGCACGGCATTGGAACTGCGAAGCGAGCCTGGCTCCACCTCAACCGGAGCGGAGTGGAACTCGCGGCGTTTCGACGAATAAAGGCGGCACTCGACCCTTCACACATCATGAACCCCAATGTCCTCCTGCCGTCTGCTTCCTGAGAGGGTCGGACAGGATGAGTCAGTGAGGGGAAGACCTGCACACCGTTCGTGAGCAGATCGAGACCCAGTGGCGGATACCCGGTTCGAGTCCTCGTTCACGATTCCCGCACTGCCGCGCCTTGACCCCGCGAATGGTGACACAAGGTGCTCTTCGACCACATGTCTTGCTCAAAGATGTTGCTGTTGTTCGCAAAGGCCCAGGAGACCGAGGGCCGTAGGTCACGCTGACACCGACGTCCTTGCCGGCGGTATGCCGTCGGCCGACCGGACGCCTCCGGATCCCGGGGCGAACCCCCACGCCGATCGGGGGACAAACGGACGATGCGTGATTGAGCACGCTCTTGGGTAATCACCATTCCGTCAGTCGGTCCGAGGGAGGGACATGGCAACGGTGAGCACGGCAGTGCCAGAGCGGTCGAGCGGACAACGTCCACCGGACGGAGTGATCCGGAGCCTGGTACCGGCTCGGCTCGACCGTCTCGGGTGGTCACGATTCCACACCCGGATGGTGATCGCCCTTGGAGTGGCCTGGGTCTTGGACGGCTTGGAAGTCACGATCGCCAGCAACTCGGTCGCCCTCATCAGCCAGAAGCAAGCTCTCAACCTCTCCTCCTCCGAAGTGGCCTTCGCTGTGGGCACTGTCTATCTCCTGGGTGAAGTTGCAGGCGCCCTCTTCTTCGGCAGGATGTCGGACAAATTCGGCCGCAAGAATCTGTTCATGATCACGCTGGGGGTCTATCTGTTCGGTGGCGTCCTGACGGCGCTGACTTTCGGACACTCGCCGGTCTGGGCCTACTGGGTGTGGGCCTCCCGGTTCATTGCCGGCATGGGCATCGGTGGTGAGTACGCGGCCATCAACTCGGCCATTGACGAGCTCATCCCGGCGAAGTATCGAGGCAGGGTCGACATCGCCGTCAACGGCACCTACTGGGGCGGCGCCCTCGTCGCAACGGTGCTCACCATCTTGGTGGTGAACCACCTCCCGGTCAGCTACTCGTGGCGCATCGCTTTCCTGGCCGGTCCCGTTCTCGGGTTCGTCATCCTGTTCGTTCGCAAGAACCTTCCCGAGAGCCCGCGTTGGCTTCTCATGCACGGACGAGAGGAGGAGGCGGAGCAGGCTGTCGCGGCTATCGAGCAGCTCACGAAGGACTCTGGCGGCACGCTCGGCGAGGTTGATGAGTCAAAGGCGATCGAGATCACGCCGGCAAACAACATTGGATTCGTCGCCCTGGCTCGGACGCTCTTCGTTCACTATCCGAGGCGGGCCATTCTCGGTGCCACCCTCATGATCACCCAATCGTTCCTCTACAACGCCATCTTCTTCACCTATGCCCTTGTGCTCACCAAGATCTACAACGTTCCGGCCACCGACACGGCCTACTACTTCATCTTCTTTGCCCTGGGGAATCTGATCGGACCGCTCACCATCGGCCACCTCTTCGACACGATCGGGCGGCGTCGGATGATTGCTGGCACCTACGTTCTGTCCGGTCTGCTTCTCGCCGGCAGTGCGTTCCTGTTCAACGCCGGCGTTCTCAACGCGGTGACCCAGACGGCGTGCTGGTGTGTGATCTTCTTCTTCGCCTCGGCCGGTGCCTCATCGGCGTACCTGACGGTGAGCGAGATCTTCCCGGTCGAGGTTCGGGCCAAGGCCATCGCTGTCTTCTTCGCGATCGCTCAGAGCTTCGGCGCCTTTGGTCCGTGGCTCTATGGCGAGCTGATCGGCACTGGGCAGGACCACTTCCGGCTCTTCATCGGTTACCTCATCGGAGCCAGCGTGATGGTCACGGGAGGCGTCGTGGCGGCCTTCCTCGGCGTAGATGCCGAACAGAAGTCCCTCGAGGACATCGCACAGCCGCTCTCGGCCGCCGGTCCATCGCCCCACCTCTCGGCCGTCACCGGTGCGCCCCGGTCCCCCGCGGCGAGAAGCATTCTTTCGTAGGTTCGTTCGGGACAGAGTGAATGTCCGGATGGCTTGTTCACGCCTTGGTGAACAAGAACCTGCGCAGAACGTCAAGGAATATGACCTCGATTAGGGAAGAGCATTCTGGAGCGGCACTGTGGGGGCGTCGCGGCACTGCACGAATCAGGACACGATCAGCCGGCTGGGATGTCCTGGATCCCGGACTGGTCGGCCGACCTCCACCTGGCGGGCATGGACATCCTGGGTATCGCGAAGTCCCTCCTTTCTATTTCGTCAGGGCGTGCATCTCGGACCAGCCGTAAACGCCGCCGAGCTGGCGCGCCAAGTCAACGAGGACGGCCAACGCGCCGCGGTCGACCATCCCGCACGGTTCGGCCAGTTGGCCTCGTTGCCGCCCCCGGACGTTGACGCCTCCCTCGCCGAGATTGCCTATTGCTGTGACCGTCTGAAGGTCGATGGATTCGTAGTGCTTACGAATATCGGGGGCACCTATATCGGCGATGCATCCTTCGCCCCCATTTTCCGCGAACTCAACCGCCGTCGGGCGCGGGTCCTTGTGCATCCAACCCGGCACGGTGTTCGAGACCATATTCAGCCATCACGCGGACACCGTCGCGCTGGGGCAGATGGCGGCTCGGGTGGGGGTTCCGCATCTCGTCCTCACCCATCTCATCCCGCCGCCGGAGCCTCCGGCCGATGTCCAGAGCTTTGCCGGGGATCTGCGCGAGGGCGGCTACGAGGGACGCATCACCGTCGGGGACGATCACACGACGATCAGCTTCTGACGCTCGCCTACGACCGCCCTCGGCTTCGACGCGCCGTTCTGGGTGGAGATTCAATGACGACGGCCGGCCGGTCGTAGGTAAAGGGCTCGGCACCGCCCGGCCGCCGCTGGGGCGGCCGCCTCGGTTCCACCGGACCGGAGCGCATATGTCGCCGCTGTCCCGACCACGGGGCCGGGGGCATTGTCAGGTGGTCTGCGAGTCGGTAGGCGACGCTCTCGTAATTGACCCGCCAACCGCGAAAGTCCGCCCACGCCTCCGTAGCACTGCGCTCCGTGGCAAATCCCACACTGACGAGCATGGCGACCGCACGCTCGAATTCCTCGAAAGTGAGGTCGATAGGACCCTCCGGGTTGGGATCTAGGTCGACCTCCCAACCGAGGGTGGTGGCCACCCTGTTGAGCAGTGTGAATCCCATACGCAGACAGAGCCGAGCTCGAGAAGATGCCTGACTCGGGGCGAGCGCGAGGTGCATGGCTGCGCCGTCGAGAACAGCCAGCAATCCGATCAGCCACGAGTACCACGGTTCCGGTGATCGAAAGAGGAGGAGGACGGGGTAGGCAGTGTGGCTCTCGGCGACGTCTGCCGCCCAGATTTCCCACCCGGCGTAGAGGTCCGGCAACGTGTCGGTGATGCCCACCAGTTGGTGTCGGGCGAGAAGTTCGGGTCCCCACGCCGGGACTCCGGCCCGACTCTCCAACAGGGCGACGAGGCTCTCGCGACGGTTGAAGGAGCTGTAGAGGGCCGGCAGGTAGGCAATCTGGAGGGCGACGATCACCACCCAGATGGCCCCGATGGAGATGTCGACCCCCGTGTCCGGCGTGCCCCCGATGTGGATCGCTCCGACCGTGAACGCCGCTGTCAGGGCCTGGAGCATGCCGTCGGCGAAGGACGCACCTGCCCCGACGAGCAGGAGTCCGAATCCGAAGACCAGGCAGGCCGCCCAGAACAGCAGCTGGACAACGAGAGCGACAGGGCCGGTCGGCGCCAGGATGGCATCCTGGCGCTCATAAGACCTCGCGAGGCGAGAGGCGAACACGAAACAGATCCGGACGAGCCGATTCACCTGGAGGCTCAGGCGCTCGATCCCTGAGGGGCGCCGCGGCAGGACCATGGTCAAGATGACATCGGCGACGGTCAACAAGACGACGATGAGCCCAGCGATAGTGGCGACGACGTTCATCGCCGTGCCACGCACTGATCGTGCCCGTGCATGGCGCGAGCGTATCCACCGCCAGTCTCTCCATCCGCAGGCGTTGGTCTTGTCCGAGAGCGAGTGCTAACCATTGAGGCGCCGGCGCACCCGACGGAGGCGAAGGGATGAGGACGGTGACGACGACATCAGGGTGTCAGCGTCGAGGCTGATCGACGCCATGAGCGGGCTCACACGTGCAATCGATGAGGTGGCGGACGAAGGCGCGACCGAAATCGCGCCGGTCCAGGGGTTTGGGGGCTGCGGCAACGACCTCGCGCGTTGCCAAAGAGAATCAGGAGCGGAGCGACCAGTTCTCGGCGTTCCAGGTGACGCCCACGTTCGACGTGTTGGGCAGCACGCCGCGCAAGTCGTTGGACCAGGCGAAGAATTGCGGCGTCTGGTAGAGCGGCAGGGTGACCATGTTCTGCCACAAGATGGCATCGGCCTTGTTGTAGTCCTCCACCTCGTGCGACTGGCTCGGCGCTGAGGACCCCGATTTCATCAGCTGGTCGACATGGGCATTGGCTGAGTGTGTCCAGTTGGACGCGCAGTTGGTCGTGTCGGTGTAGGAGCAGTAGATGGGTTCGTTCCCCGAGACGAAGGGGGTGGTCACCCAGGCGAATTCGGTGATCTGGTAGTCACCGCTCGGGATGTTCGTACCGAAGGTGTCCGCGTCGACGTTCTGGATGTTGATTCTGATCCCGATCGCCTTCATTTGGGCCTGGAACAGGACTTCCGTCTGCGAGCGAATGCTGTTGCCCGACGTGGACTGAATGGTGAAGGTCAGGTCCTTGCCTTTCTGCGGACCGTAGTTGGGCTGGAAGTAGCCGTCCGAGCCCTTCTTGAAGCCGGCCCTTCTCAGCAACTTCGTGGACTGGCTGGGCCTGTAGGCGTAGGCGGTGGCTCTGTAGCCCTTCTGTGTCGGTGCCAGCATGCGGCTGCCGAGGGGCGTGATGCCCTTGTCGATCTGTCCCACCGTGCGGACAATGATTGCGTGTCGGTTCACGCCGTGGGCGATGGCCTCACGCACCTGGAGCTTGGCCAGGTAGGGGTCGGCCTGGTTGAAATCGATGTGCTCGAACTGCAATCCGGGCACGGTGACCTTGGTCGTGTTGGGCACCTGGTTCGCCGTCTGGACCATGGACAGGTTCACCGTCGAGGGGTTGAAGATGTTGATCTCCTTGTTCTGCAGCGCCGGCACCAGCTGGCTGTCGTCGGAGAAGAACTGGAAGACGAGCTTGTTCAGCTTCGCCGGCGTGCCCCAGTAGCGAGGGTTGCGAACCAGGATCACCGACTGGTCGTTCGAGCTCTGGATTTCGAACCAACTTCCGGAAACAACTTGCGTCGGGCCGGTGAAGCCGGTGTTCCAGCCGACCGTCCGGGCGATGTGGGCCGGCACGATATTGGTGTAGATCGAGCGCCAGTCGGCGAAGGACGGCTTGAAGGTGACCGTCACGTCGCGGCCGTTGGGGCACAGGCCGACGTTGCGGTTCGCCGCCGTGCCCGGGTCGCATGCCGCGCCGCCCGAGGGGTCAGAGCCGACGACCGAGGCGATCTGGTTGTAGCCCGAGGTCGTGGCGTCGTCGTAGGGCTGGTTGCCCACATCGGTATATGCGGGGTTCCCACTCTGGGCCTGCCAGTTGTAGATGAAGTCATCCGCGGTGATCGGGGTGCCGTCGGACCACACCGCCTTGGGGTTGAGCTTGTAGACGACGGTCTGGGGGTCGCTGCTCGTCACCGAGGCGCTCAGGAGGAGCTGGCGGTTGAGCACGGGCTGGAGCTTGTTGTTCACAATGAAGGCCTGGGGCCACACCATGTTCATGATCTCTTGGAGCACGTATTCAGAGGCGGCCGAGGTGTTGATGTTGAACCCGGCCAGGTTCTCGTCGAGCGCCATGGTGGCCGTCCCACCCCGCGACGACGCCTTGGTGGCGGCACCGCTCATGGTGGGCGTCATGGCGACGACCAACACGGACAGCGCGGCGGCTGCCATGGTGGCGAAAGCCGACCGCTTCAGGGACAGCGTGAAGTCCACTACGCTCCTCGGGTTGTCGACCGCCCGATGGCGGCGGCATCGTTTCTGCTCCATTCGCAATATCGACACAATGGCGTCAGTTCCTGAGCGTGAACTCGCCACCAGGGTTCGAACGAAGGGCGAACGACGACGTCAGGCTGGTGGAATGGACTGGGCAAAGTGAAACACCCGGTCGGGGTCATACCTCTGTTTCACTTGACGCAAGCGCGGCAGGTTGGCTCCGTAGTAGGCCTCCTGCCAATTGGCCAACGTCGGATCGATGTAGTTCTGGTATGAGCCCTGGGTCACGGGTGCGAACAGGTGCTGCAGGTTGTCAAGCCACGCCGAGGCCGCTGCTGTCGCATTGGGACTCGGCGGCGCCGACGGATAGGTGATGGAGTATTGGGCACAGGCGATCGCGCTGCGGTGCACAAACGCCGTCTCCTCCGTTGCGATCTGGTTGATGTGGCCCCCGTAGCTATCGAACACGACACCGCCGCCCGCTCCGGGCAACGCCGCGGGTAGGTTCGACAGAGCCGACACGATGTCGCTCACCGCTGCCTGCGGCAACGGTGAGCCGATGTAGGAGGACTTGGCGACGAAGGGGGATTCGACGGGTGCGGCGCATTGAGCCACCGGTTTCCCTTCGCAACCCGCTTCAATCATGGTCGCCGTGAGATAGTCCTCAGGGCCGACGAACCGGTACGACGTGGCGTCTCCGACGGATGCCGTCAGGGGATCCAGCGCTGTGGAGCACGCCGACACAGGTCCGACGAAGACTCCGGTGACTTTGATCAGCCCGTTTCCCACGCTGCCACTGCTGAACATCTGGCAGTTCGCCCAGAGTTGGTCGGGCGCGGAGGGAATCCACCGCAGCCAGGCATCGAGGACGGACCCAGCCGCTCCCCAGGGCCATTCCAAGGTGAAGAGGGTGATCTCGGCGGGAATGGGGTGGGTCTGAAATTCGAAGGAGGTGACGATGCCGAAATTCCCACCACCACCGCCACGGTTGGCCCAGTAGAGATCCTCGTGTTGCTCAGGTCCGCACCGGCGCAGCACCCCGTCGGCCGTGACGATCTCGACTGTCGCGATCTGGTCGCACGTCAGTCCGTACGCCCTGGAGAACACACCGATACCTCCGCCAAGGGCGAGGCCGGCGATGCCGACCGTCGGACAGGATCCGCCGGGCAGGAGAAGGCCCTCGGTGGCCAATTGGCTGTAGACGTTGATCAGCGTTGCACCGGCACCCACGGTCGCCAAAGCATGTCCGTTGGCCCTCGTCCCACCCGAGGAGACGGTCTGCATCTGCGAGACGTCGATGACCAGTCCGGAGCACGACGAATACCCCCCGTAGCTGTGGCCACCCGAACGGGCGGTGAACTCCAGGTCATGGTCACGGGCGAACGCGAGAGACCGCTGGACGTCGCCCGCCGACACGCAGCGCGCGATCGCCGCAGCATCCAAGGTATAGAGCGCGTTGTACAGGTGGCCGGCGGCTGGGTAGCCGGGATCGCCGGGGAGCAGGACGGTTCCATCGAGCGCGCGCGCCAGGCCGCGCCAGTCCGGGTGCTCCTCGAGGCCCGTCGTGGTGGTGCGTGCCAAGCCTCCTGTGTGCGAGCTGGGACTTCCGCAGCCGACGGCGACGCCGCCAGCCACCAGGGCGGACCCCGTCGACGCGGCGCAGCGCAGAAACGAACGGCGATCCATCAGTTCCGGGTGCTCCCGGTGATCCAAGGGGTCCCGGTGGGCGAATCGGTCCCAGTCGCACAGCCAGCCCTTCCTCCCATGCGCGCCGACGTTACGCCAGGTGCATCAGCGGGTACGGCGTTCTTGCGTTCGTCGAGCGGCAGACGCATGGCGATTGTGGTGAGTGCACCACCCGGCCGTGGGACGTCGGACGCTCCGGAAATTCCTTCAAGCGCGCGGATGGCCGGAGTGCGAATGTAGGAGCCAGCACGCAACCTTCGGAGGTCACCATGAACGCCAGCAACGTGGCTGCGGCAACGCCACCATCTGAAGCCGCGATGGAGATGCGCCTGGAAGTGATTGTCATACCCGTCTCGGACGTTGACCGCGCCAAACAGTTCTATGCAGATCTCGGGTGGCGGCTCGATGCTGACGTTTCCGCCCGCGACCTGCGCTTGGTCCAGTTCACCCCTCCGGGCTCAGGGTGTTCAATTCAGTTCGGCTCAAAGCTCACTGCCGCCGCGCCTGGTTCGAGCGAGAGCGTCTACCTGGTCGTCTCCGACTTGGTAGCCACCAGGCAGTCCCTTGTGGCTCGGGCGTGCCGGTGAGTGACGTGTTCCACGAGGGAGCGCTCGGCGGCCGGTTCAACGAGGTGGATCGGGTCGCTGGCCCGGCGCAGGACCGGGGGAGCTACGGGTCATTCGTCACGTTCAGGGATCCTGACGGGAACGGCTGGTTGTTGCAGGAGATCACGACCCGGCTGCCGGGACGTGTCGATCCGGACTCGACGTCCTATGCCTCGGCCAACGACCTCGCGGGCGCCCTGCGGCGAGCCGCGGCAGCACACGGAGAGCATGAGAAGCGAGTCCGTCGAGCGGACCCCAACTGGCCCGACTGGTACGCGAAGTACATGACGCGCGAACGGGCGGGCGAGGAGGTGCCGACGTGAACCGCCGCCTCTGGGGAGCCTCCGTGGTCATCGGCGAAGACGGCCTCGTGGGGTTCTGAACGGGAGCACCGGCTACGTTCGATCCAATTTGGTGGTTTCCGTACCGACGGTGCTTCACAGCCCTGATGCGCGAATGTGTGTCCACGACGAGAACTGTGGAGGTAACCGGTGAACACTAGGGGCGCGGAGAGCAACGACTACGACGTCATCGTCCTTGGCGGGGGTGCTCCTGGAGAGCACTGTGCTGCCGCCCTGGCCCGAGGTGGGCTGCGCGTCGCCGTCGTCGAGCGTGAGCTTGTCGGGGGTGAGTGCTCCTACTGGGCTTGCATCCCGTCCAAGACGCTCTTGCGTCCCGGCGAAGCTGTGCAAGGTGTACGGGACGCCGCCGGGACGGCGCAAGTGGACGTCGCGGCGGCGCTCGCTTGGCGCGACTTCATGGTCTCCACCTGGTCGGACGAGCGCCAGGAACACTGGCTACAGAGCCAGCACATCGACCTGTTGCGCGGGACGGGTCGCCTCGCCGGCGTTGGTGCCGTCGAAGTGGACGGCGTTCGCCACACCAGCCAGCACGTCGTCGTCGCGACCGGTGCCGATCCCTTCACCCCACCCATCCCCGGCCTGCGCGATCTCGACGGAGTCTGGGGTACTCGCGAGGCGACGAGTATGAAGGCCGTCCCGGCGCGGCTCCTCGTCCTCGGGGGCGGGCCGGCAGGTGTCGAGCTGGCCCAGGCGGTGCGCCGCCTCGGTGGAGAGGTCGTCTTGGTGGAATCGGCCGAGCGTGTGATTGTCCGCGAGCCGGCCGCACTCGGCGAGGCGCTCGGCGAGACGCTGCGTCGTGACGGCATTGAGCTCCATCTCGGCGTCGCCGCGACCAAGGCGATGCGGGACGGTGAGGAGTTCGTCCTGCAGCTCGACGACGGCACGGAGCTGCGAGGAGAGCGCCTCCTCGTGTCCACGGGCAGGCGGCCACGGGTGGAGGGGATCGGGTTGGAGTCGGTCGGCGTGGACGTCGACCCCAAGGGCATCCACGTCGACGAGTACCTGCGCGCCGGCGAGCGGCTGTGGGCGATCGGCGACGTGAACGGGATCTGGCCCCTGACCTACGTGGGGGAGTACCAGGGCGATGTCGTGGCCGACAACATTCTCGGGCATCCCAGGCCGGCGAACTACGCGTCCGTGCCTCGGGTCGTCTTCACCGATCCCCAGGCGGCTGCCGTCGGAGTCATGGAGGATCGCCTGAGCGTCACGGTCCCGCTGGCGGACATTTCGAAGATGTCCACCTATACCCACGCCTACGCCGACTCGAACTCGTTCCTGACGCTGCTGAGCGACGGTACGCGCCTCACCGGCGCCTACGCCCTGGGACCGGAAGCCGGTGAATGGTTGCAGCAGGCGACATTGGCCATCCGGGCCGGAGTCCAGCTCGACGTGTTGCACGACACCATTCAGCCCTTCCCGACCTTCTCGGAGGCGTTCGGCATCGCCCTCACTGCGCTCCACGGCGAGGTCACCTACGGGCCCGGCGCCGCCGGGACCTACGAGGTGCACGCCGGCAGCGGCCCGAGGTAGTGGCCACCGCGCTGTAGCCGGATAGCCGGAGAAGGATGCCCCGTGGAGTTCCTCGTCACCATGACCACGAATGTTGCCGAGGGGACGACGGAGGAAGAGGTCGATGACATGCGGGCCCGGGAGGCGGTCCGCGCTCGTGAACTGGCCGCCCAGGAATCTGCTCCGCCTGTGGCGGCCTCCGATCCAACCTGGCCAATGAAGCACGCTCGGGCTCTTCGCTGTCCAAAGCGAGCAGGAGCTCGAAGGTGTCCTGGCCTCAATGCCGCGCCGCGTCTGGCGGACCGACGAGGTCACTCCGCTTTCACCACATCCGAACGATCCGGCCGGCCAACTCGCATGAGCGGTCCACGGCCCGGAGGGGTCGGACACTGAGCCCCTCGGCGTCCGCGGTCGCTCCGGTCCGGCCAGTGGCTCAGGCGGGCTGACGTCGATCAGGACATCGCCCCCGGACAGCACCCGGGCCACATCGCCAGCCGCGAGCACGACCGTGGTGAACCGGCTCTGTAGGAGAGCGGGTCCGGTGACGGACGCACCAGGGGCGGACCGCATCCCCGTCCCCAGTCGTAAAGGGGCACGTGGTCGTCCCAGGCGGCCACGGGGGAGACGGTGACCTCGCGCTCGGTGCCCTTGCTCAGCACGCAGATGTCGGGGTTTTCGGCTGGCTGCCGGCGATGCCGAGGAGGAGGTGGCGCGTCCCCCCAGGACAATGAGTATCTGAGCCGTCACCAAGTGCGGCACGGTGGTCTGCCCGATCGGGGGTCACCTCCCGGCACTGGCCCGGGCCCGCCGAGCCATATGGGCGACTCCGCAGAAGTGCGGGTCCCCGTGCCGGAAGAATCGGGAACCAACTGGGTGTCCGCACGGTTGAATGGAGTAACGAGCGCCACCAGAGGGTGGCAAAGGAGTTGCAATGAACGATCGCTACCGTAAGGACCCGGAGGCTGTCGCCAAGCTGGACCCGAGGCAGTATGCCGTGACCCAGGAGGCCGCCACCGAACCCGCCTTCGCCAACGAGTTCTGGGACAAGAAGGACGCCGGCATCTACGTCGACATCGTGTCGGGTGAGCCGCTGTTCGCGTCAATCAAGAAGTTCGACAGCGGCTGCGGGTGGCCCAGCTTCACCATCCCGCTGGAGCCGACGAACGTCGTCGAGAAGCAGGATGCGTCCCACGGCATGATCCGGACAGAAGTCCGCTCGGCCCACGGCGACAGTCACCTCGGTCACGTCTTCAACGACGGGCCCCGCGACGAGGGGGGTCTGCGCTATTGCATCAACTCGGCCGCCCTGCGCTTCGTCCCCTATGAGGACCTGGAGGCCGAGGGTTACGGTGAGTACTTGAGGCTCTTCGATGGAGGGGCGACCAAGGAGGAGGTGACCCAGTGAGCGCAATGACAGAGAAGGCAGTTCTTGCCGGTGGATGTTTCTGGGGGATGCAGGATCTGATCCGGAAGCGCCCCGGGGTGCTCTCCACCCGGGTCGGCTACACCGGTGGCGAGGTGCCCAATGCCACGTATCGCAACCACGGGAACCATGCCGAGGCGATTGAGATCATCTTCGATCCCTCGGTGACGTCGTATCGCGAGATCCTCGAGTTCTTCTTCCAGATTCACGATCCGACGACGCGGAACCGCCAGGGTAACGACATCGGTGCCAGCTATCGATCGGCGATCTTCTACGTCGATGACGAGCAGCGCCGCGTCGCCGAGGACACCATCGCCGACGTTGAGGCCTCGGGGTTGTGGCCGGGCAAGGTGGTCACCGAGGTCAGCCCGGTGGGTCCGTTCTGGGAGGCTGAACCCGAGCATCAGGACTACCTGGAGCACTACCCCAACGGGTACACGTGCCACTTCCCACGCCCGGGGTGGGTGCTGCCGCGGCGGAGCGACGCCAGAGCCGGGTAATGAAGGCGCGGCACCTTTTGGGGCCGCGCCCTACAATTCAATCTCCTCAAATTCCAGCGTGGCGTTGCACAGGAGCGCATTGACGATGGCCGATGAACGGATCAATCCGACAGTGGAACCTAGCGGTGATGGCTGCGTGGAGTGCGACGCCAGCGGCGGATGGTGGCTCCATCTGCGCCGATGCGCTACCTGTGGCCACATCGGTTGCTGCGACAGCTCGCCGAGCCAGCATGCAAGTGCGCATGCGGCACAGAGCGGCCACGGCATCGTCAGGAGTTTCGAGCCGGGCGAGGACTGGTTCTGGGATTATGAGAGGCAGCAGTACTACGAGGGGCCACAGCTCGTGCCGCCCGAACACCACCCGTTGAGCCAGCCCACGCCAGGTCCGACCGGGCGTGTGCCGGCAGATTGGCAGCGGCACCTCCACTGATCGGCCGCACTCGACCGTACCCTGATCGCCAGCAGCACCAGGAGAACCCAGCAGCACAAGGAGAACGCCGACAAGCCAACCAGGCGTGAGCTGTCCCGAGGCGGACCGCTCACCGACATCGAAGGGAGGATCGAATGCCCGCAGTGACAGTCAGTGACCTCAGCACCCTGCCCACCGTTCCGGCGCCCGACCGTGCCACAGCGAAAGAGCGTCCGGTGAAGTCCGTGACTACGGCCCCGCAGGGCCTGGAGGGGGAGGGATTCCCAGTGCGGCGTGCCTTCGCCGGCGTGCACCTGCAGGACCTCGATCCGTTCGTGCACATGGACCAGATGGGGGAGATCGACTACGCACCCGGGGAACCGAAGGGGACCCCATGGCACCCGCATCGCGGGTTCGAGACGGTCACCTACATGATGGACGGGACCTTCGCCCATCAGGACTCGCACGGAGGCGGCGGCCTCATCACAGACGGCGCCACACAATGGATGACTGCGGGAAAGGGCATTCTCCACATCGAAACGCCTCCAGAGGAGCTCGTCGTCTCGGGTGGCTTGTTCCACGGAATCCAGTTGTGGGTGAACCTGCCCGCCAAGGACAAAATGATTGAGCCCGCCTATCAGGGGCTCGAAGCAGACGACGTCACCCTGCTTGCTTCCGGCGACGGTGGGGCGCTCGTGCGCGTCATCGCCGGCGACGTCGGGGGTCACCGGGGTCCTGGCTCGACGCACACGCCGATGGCCTTCATGCACGCATCCGTGGCGGCGGGCGCACTCCTCGAGCTGCCATGGGATCCCAGTTTCAACGCGCTCGTCTATGTCCTGGCGGGCTCGGGCCGCGTCGGCACCGGGGGTCGTCCGATCACGACCGGGCAGCTCGTCACGTTCGGCCCGGGGGACTTCATGTCGCTCCGGGCGGACGACGCGCCGGCGCCAGCGGCGAGCCATCTCGAATTGCTGCTGCTCGGCGGCCAGCCGATCAGGGAACACGTTGAGCACTACGGACCGTTCGTCATGAACACACGGGACGAAATCGTTCAGGCGCTCGAGGACTTCGAGGCTGGTCGGCTCGGAACCATCCCGCCAAATGCCCTCATGCCGCACGTGCCCGATCCGGACCCTGTGCGCGCGGAGCACACCGGTATCTGACATTGTCGTCCGGTTCGGTTCGGTTCGGTTCGGTTCGGTCCGGTCCGGTCCGGTCCGGCAGCTGGTGCCGCTGGAACTGGCGCCGGGGCCGATATGGCCGTTACGCAGCGCAGCGCGTCCCCACTGCGAACGATGTGCCGTACGGCGGCCCGATCACTGCATTCGGCGCCGTGATGGTTACGGGAGCCCCGAAGGCCGAGAGCCGCACGGTGGTGGTCATGGTGGTCGAACCCTTCGGTCGATCGTTCACCCACGGGTCCGACTTGAGGAGGGTCGCCGGAATATCGCCGCTGTCGTAACTGGACGAGCGGGCCTGCACCAGACGGCCCTTCCCGTCGACCCACATCGTGGTGGTGCTCGCCGCGGATGCGGCCAGCACCACCGCGGCAGATCCCCGCCTGGTGGCTGGTTTCGGGCAGTCGTGCTGGAGCTTGGTGCGGACCACATAGCGCGTCGTTGCGGTTCCGTGGAGTAACGCTGGACCAAGGTTGCGGACGCGCAGGACGGCGAACGGTCTCGACAGCGCAAACAGAGGCTCCGCAGCAGTGCCGCTCAACCCGAGAACGCTCGCCGGGTGTGGAGCGAGCGGCAGTCTCATGAAGCCGAGTCTCGATTGGAGCGACCCGTTGCTCACGTACAGGGTCGAGCCGATCCCTATCTCGGTCACGCTGCCTGTCTGCGGATGGAGGGTGACTGCCCCTCCTGGCGCGATCGACCAATCGATCTGATGCTGCACCTCCGTTGTGCGCACGGTCCCGGCCGCGAAGTCGACGGAGCCAGATCCCGAGGACGAGCCGCGGCAGATCCGGGTTCACACTGGCCGTGACCTCTGTGAACGTGAAGCGCGCCGTCGCTGCGGCTCTCGTCGTCGCCAGGACGTGGGCCACCCATGCGGCCTGCGTCGGGCTCGCCGCCTGCGTCTGCACTGTGCTCGAGGAGTCGGCCGCGCCGAGTGCGGCGCCCAGGACCACACCTATGCCGAGGATCCCGACGAGCGCCCAAGGAGCGACGCGCCGCACGGGAGCGGTGCCTGTGGGCCGTTCAGCTCTGCGGCCGGAGGCCGTCTTCGATCATGACGAGCAGCCGCGTACTCTGGTCCGGCGTGAGCGTGGCGCTCATGCACATGGAGCCGAGCAACTGCATGAGGTCTGGCGCGTCGACGTCGGTGCGTACGACTCCGGCCTCTTGAGCCCTGGTGAGCACGATGCTCAGGGCGCTGACGATGTGCTCGCGGGAGGCCACCCGGAGATCAGGGTTCTTCTCGAAGGCCTCGTGCAACTCGTTCAGGAATCGCTTCTTGCCGATGGCGTAGCGCACGAAGGCCTCGAGCCACGCCACGAGCGCAGGCCATGGCTCGAGCTCAGCGACCGCCGACTCGGCCACGGTAGTCAACTCGTCGACGTCTTCGCGATAGACGGCTTCCACGACGTCGATCCGCTTCGGGAAGTGCCGGTAGAGGGTTCCGACGCCGACGCCGGCCTCCTTGGCGATGGCCTCCATGGAGGCGCCGCCACCCTCGTGGGCGAAGACAGCTCGCGCCGCGGTGACCAGGCGCTCGTAGTTGCGCTTGGCATCGGCACGCATGGGCCGGGCCGTGACGTCGCCCTCGACTCCCTCGTCCCGGTGGACCGTCGCGGTTGCCGCCGTCGGTTGCGCCGTCATTTTCGTATCTCCTCCGGAGACATATCCAAGTCTGCCGTTTCGCCTTGCAAAACGGAGGCACCCTCCGTATAATAACCGGAGGAAGCTTCCGCTTACAAGAGTACCAGCGGAGAGATCGGAATCAAATGCCTTCTTCTGTCATTGTCGCGCCCTCGTGTCGCGCCCGCCGACGGCCCTGCTTCGGGGTCGTCGGGGCACCCGCAAGGCCTGCTCAGCAGGCCTTCGGTGTTCCTGTTCGTCATCTTGACCTCCCAGTTGATGGTGGTCCTTGACACAACGATCGTCAACGTCGCCCTGCCCCACATGCAAGAGGGCCTGGGCCTTTCTGGCGGCCAGCTCTCGTGGGTCCTCAACGCCTACCTGCTCACTTTCGGTGGCCTTCTCCTCCTCGGGGCCCGCTCCGGCGACCTCCTCGGCCGCCGCCGCACCTTCCTGGCCGGCGTCGCCGTCTTCACCTTCAGCTCGCTCTTCGGCGGCTTGGCCGTCTCGGGCTGGATGCTCCTCGGCGCCCGGGCCCTGCAGGGCGTCGGCGCAGCGTTCGCGGCACCTTCGTCGCTGGCGCTGCTGACGACGACCTTCTCGGAAGGTCGTGAGCGGGTGCGAGCGATCGGGCTCTTCACCACGGTGTCGGCGGCCGGGGGTGCCATCGGCCTGGTGGCCGGCGGGGCGCTGACCCAGCTCGTGTCGTGGCGCTGGGTGATGTTCGTCAACATCCCGATCGGGATCGTTGTACTCCTCGTGGGACGCGCGGTCCTGCAAGAGACCGAACGCCGTCGGGGTCACTTCGACATCGCCGGCGCGCTGACCTCGACCTTGGGCATGGCCGGCATCGTGCTCGGTCTCGTCGAGGCCGGAACCGATGGGTGGTCGAGCTTGGTCACCCTCGGATCGCTCGCTGTCGGTGCCTTCCTGTTGGGCCTGTTCGTCCGGATCGAGACTCGCGCCGAGGAGCCGATCGTACCGCTGCGCCTCTTTGCCAGCGGGACCCGCACGGCAGCCAACGTCTCGCGCGGGCTGATGTACGCCGGCATGTACGGCATGTTCTTCTTCGTCGGCCAGTTCCTCCAGGACGTCCAAGGCTATTCGCCGTTACGCACCGGGCTGTGTTTCCTGCCGGTACCTGCGTCGGTCTTCCTGTCGTCACAGCTGGTGAGCAAGGTCCTCATCAACCGGGTTCGCCCGAAGGTGCTGATCATGTCGGGCATCTCCTTGACCGTGGTCGCCCTGCTCATGTCGAGCCAGTTGCACGTCCGGGCGTCGTACCTTCAGATCTTTGCCAGCCTCGTCCTGTTGGGGATCGGCTCGGGGACCGCGCTGGTGCCGCTCACGTCGGCGGGACTCGCCGACGTCAATCCCGCTGACGCAGGAGCCGCTTCCGGGCTCGTGAACGTCACACAGCAGGTCGGCGCGGCGCTGGGGCTGGCGGTGCTGGTGACTGTGCTCAGTGCGGCGGGCGGCCGCGACCAGTTGCGGGCCGGGGCCGGCGTGCCGACCGGCTTGGTTCACGGACTCGATGTGACCTTCGGGGTGGCGGCGGCCTTCGGCCTCGCTGCGCTGGCCATGGTGGGCTTCCTCGTTCGTCTGCCCTCGCCCGGTGATGTTGAGGCTGGGTCCGTGCCGACGGCCGCCACAGACCGGGGGGTGTGCGACGAGCTCGAGATGGTGGACGGCGAAGGCTTTGAATGGCCGGAGCCTGGGCCCGAGCTGGTGGCATAAACGGTCCGTCACGTTCCTGGAGCCGCCGAGTCGTCTCTGAGACTCTACGTACGTGTGTCTAGAGTTGAAATTGCCATGCTGCCTCGCTGAAGCGCGGTGCACCTCACTGAATCACGGTCCGCCTCGCTGAATCACCATGTCGTCGTCGTCGTCGGTCGGTTCGGGTCGGCAGAACCGTGGGGAAAACACGCACGACCCGGTCAGGAGACTTCGGGTGACAGAACCTCCCCAACCTCGGGAACTGCGCCGGCCTTCGCCGTCTCGCCATCCTCTGCCCGATCCGGCGCTTGTGACCCTACGACGGCCTGACCCGGGTGCACGTTGATCAACACGCCGGCCACGACCGCCGCCAGCACGAAGATCCCGGCCACCCAAGCGCTGGCCGTGGCGTAGCCGTGCACTGTGGCCTTGGCCACAAGGTCGCCAGTGGGCGCGCCGTGCCCGTGCGCCACCAGATAGGTCGTCGTGGCGGCGGCGGCGATCGTGTTGAGAAGAGCGGTGCCGATGGAAGCCCCGATTTGCTGCGACGTGTTCGTCATGGCCGAGGTCACCCCCACGTCCTTAGGGTCGGCGTTCTGTGTGGCCGTGCTGATGCAGGGCACGACGGCGAGCCCCAGTCCGATGCCGAGGAGCAACTCGCTCGGCAGGACGTGGGTCACGTAGGAGGCATCGGGCGTCAACGTCGTGAAGAGGGCAGCGCCCATGGCCGAGAGCAACAAGCCGGGAACGACGAGCAGGCGCGTGCGCACACGCGGCATCAGTCTGCTGGCCAGTTGCGTCGCGGCGATGCCGTTCAGAGCCAGCAGCGGGAGGAAGGCGACGCCGGTCATGAGGGGGGAGTAGTGGTCGATGGTTTGGAGCAGGTAGGTGAGGAAGAGGAATGTACCGAACATGCCGGTGACGGCGAGCATGATGGTCAGGAACGATCCGGCACGGTTGCGGTTGCGGAGGACGCGTAGCGGCAACAGCGGGTTAGGCCCTTTGCTCTGCCACAGGACGAAACACCCGAGGAGTACGGCAGCGACGATGAGCGCGACCTGGACGTGGGTGGCGCCCCAGCCGCTCATGCCGGCTTCCCCGAGGGCGTAGACGAGGGAGACCAGCCCGCCGCAGCCGAGGACGACGCCGAGGACATCGAGCCTGACGCCGTGCGTGCCGCGGCCATTGGGCAGCAACCGGAAGGCGCCGAAGAGGACGAGCGCCGCAATGGGCAGGTTCACGTAAAGGCACCAGCGCCAGTCGACGTACTCGGTCAGGAAGCCCCCGAGGATCAGGCCGAAGGCAGACCCCGCAATGGCGATGGTGGCGTAAATCCCAAAGGCGCGTCCCCGCTCCTTCGGATCCGTGAAGGTCGAGGTGAGGAGGGACAGCACCGACGGCGCGAGTAGGGCACCGAAGAGGCCCTGCACGCCGCGGGCGCCGATGAGCATGAGCGTTGTCTGGGCGGCGCCGCCGACCGCCGACGCCAGGGCGAAGCCGAGGACGCCGGTCATGAGGGTGCGCTTCGGCCCGAACATGTCGCTAATGCGGCCGCCGAGCAGCAAGAAGCCGCCGAAGGCCAGGGTGTAGGCCGTGACGACCCATTGGCGATCGGTGTTCGAGAATCCCAGCGAATGCTGCGCCGAGGGAAGGGCGATGATCATGATCGTCGAATCGAGCACCACCATGAGCTGGGCGCCGGCGATGATGACGAGGATCCACCAGTGGGCCCGCGACGTGCCGTGGGTCGGCGCGCCCGCAGTTCGTTCCTGGAGCGTCGTCACCGGTGCGCCCTCGCCCGAGCGGGAGTCTCCGCCTGCGCGCGCTTGGCGACGATCCGATCGATCTGGTTCTGGCTCACTGGCCGGTGCACGAAGTCCGACCGGGAGGGACGCATGCCGGCGATCAGGAGATCGAGATGCCGATTCCTCGCCTCGGGGGCATTGGCACCAGTCGTCTCGAGCACGCCCCTGATGGACCACAGCGCGAGCGAGATGTCTGTGCTCTTGAGGTCGAGTCGCACGCGACCGTGTGCCTGCGCGTCGGCGAGCAAGTCGGCGATGCGCTGCCGCGCCACCGGGATGAGCGGGTGGTCGGTGCTCCAGAGCTTGGGGAGACAGCCAAGATGCTCGGCCTGATATGCACTTGAGGCCTGCAGAAAGGACTCCAGCCCGGTGCCGTCGGGCCGCGTCGCCGCCTCCTCGGCCATGGCAATCGTCGTCTCTAGAACTTCGGTGACGAGCGCCTCGATCAACGCCTCCTTGGAGGGGAACCGCCGGTACAGCGTGCCCATGCCGACCCCGGCGGCGCGGGCCACGTCGGCCACGCTCGCCTCGAGCCCTTTCTCTTCGAAGACCTGGCCGGCTGCGACGAGCAGCCGCTCCCTGTTCCGCATGGCATCGCTGCGCATCGGTTTGGTCGCCGCATCGGTGACGGTCACCGAATCGGTGCCGCTCTTAGGGGCCGCTAGGCCCTTATCCGGAGAGTTCACTCCGCTTACCCTAGCCAACAAGCGGAGCGATCAGTCCACTTCGCCAGCCCTGCGGGACCCTGCCACCACATCGCTGGGCCACGGCACCGGCCCGAGTGGGCCACCATGGGGGCGACAACCCCGTCGAGTCGAGGAGGAGCCCACCCATGCGCGAGATCCACCCTGATCTGGCCCCGTATTGGCTGGGTGGACTGCTGCGGGTGGTGTCGATCGACGGTGGCCCAACGGACGAGCAGCTGCGGATCTTGCAGGGGTTGCTGCGGGGGTACTTCGGGATGGAGAACGCCATCGATCTGTGGCCCGTGCCGGCCGAGGAGCTGGCGCGGCACATCACCGATTCCGGCGTGCGGCGAGCGGTGGGTCCAGGCACTGATCGTGCTGGAGTTCGCCCGCCATCCTGCGAGTGACCAACTCGTCAGCGCCGTCGAGTCTGCCGCCGCAGCACTCGAGATCGACCAACCCATGTTGCTGGTGGCCCGGAGCGCCGCCGCGCACGACCATGACCTCCTCATGGCCGACTGGAGGCGATTCGCCCACAGGACGCCCGTCGAGCCCGCCCTGCGGGGGCATACAGACGCGGGGACGGCGCAGCGCCTCGCGTCGTTGCGGCGACTGCGCCCCCGGAACCCTGGGCCGCGCCTTTGCCGACTTCTACGCCCGTTGGGGCCTGACCTATCCGGACGTGGCCGAGCCGATCGGGGTCAACCTGGTGTCACACGACTTTGCCCACGTCCTGTCCGGCTACAACCCGAACGAGGCGATTGAGGAGGTTGCGCTGTCGGCCATGATCGTCAGTGCTACCAACGGGGAGTCCCACTTCAGCTCGCTGACGGCCTCCTTGGCCCTCTATGAGGCCGGGCTCTTCGACGTGCTCGACATCACCCCGACCGAAGGAGTCCTCGACCGGCCTGGCTCGCCGGAGATCTTCGCCGAGGCCATGCGGCGCGGGGCGTCGTGCACAGCCGACTTCGTCGCCCTCGACCACCTCGCGCTCGCCGATGAACCCCTCCATGCGCTGCGCGTCGACCTCGGCATCCCGCCCCGCGCCGCCTGAGCGCAGACCGGAGTAGAAGAGGAATGACGGACCTGGAGGATTTCGTGTGGCAGCTGCCGAAGGCGGAACTGCACGTGCACATCGAGGGGACGCTCGAACCCGAGCTCGTGTTCGAGCTGGCCGCACGCAACGGTGTGGCGTTGCCCTACGCGGACGTGGAAGCGCTCCGGCGCGCCTACGTCTTCGAAGATCTCCAATCGTTCCTGGACATTTACTATGCCAACTGTGCCGTACTCCGCACCGAAAGGGACTTCTACGACCTCACGACGGCCTATCTCACCAAGGTGGCAAGCCAGGGTGTGCGGCACGCCGAGATCTTCTTCGACCCACAGACCCATATGCAGCGCTCCGTGGCCTTCGAGACGTGTTGCACAGGGATACGTCGCGCTCTCGAGGATGCAGCGACGACGCTCGGAATGTCCTCGGGCCTGATCCTGTGCTTCCTGCGCGACCTCAGCGAGGAGTCTGCACTCCGGACGCTCGAAGAGGCTCGGCCCTTCGCGTGGCATCTCGCGGGTGTCGGCCTGGACTCGGCCGAGGTCGCCAACCCCCCAGCCAAGTTCGCTGAGGTTTTTCGGCGCGCCCGTGCCATGGGGCTCCCCGGCGTGGTCCATGCCGGGGAAGAGGGACCATCGGCGTACATTTGGGACGCGCTCGACACGTTGGGGGCGCTCCGCATCGATCACGGCGTGCGCTGCGTGGAGGACGACCAATTGGTCGATCGCTTGGCGACCGAGCAGGTTCCCCTCACGGTGTGCCCGATCTCCAACGTGATGCTGCGCGTCTTTCCCTCCCTCCGTGAGCACAACCTGCCGGTTCTCGTGGAGCGTGGTCTCCTCGTGACGGTCAACTCGGACGACCCGGCCTATTTCGGGGGGTATGTCGCGGACAACCTCCTGGCTGTTGCCGAGACATTCGACCTCGGGCGCGAGGAGGTGGCCGAGCTCGCCCGCAACTCGTTCCGCGCCGCGTTTCTGAGCGAGACACTGAGAGCCGCCTACCTGGCCGAGGTCGACGCGTTCGTGTGACGTGGCCGGCCTCGCGTGACGTCGCCGTGAGCGGCACGCCATGATGGTTCGATGCCTGCTGCGAGGATCGCCGGACTGATTCTCACACCGGGAGCGAGTGCCGGGCGGACGCAGTCCGGCCTGGTGGCCATCGACGTTGCGGTGACAGCGGCCGGTGTCCCGGTCGAGCGCGTCGAATTCCCCGGTCAGGCCGCCGGGAGGCGTCGCACCGATCCTCCCGGCGTGTGCATCGAGACCGTGCGAACGGCTACGTCGGCTCTGGCGGACCGCTTGGCCGTCAAGATGGGACGCATCGCCATCGGCGGCCGCTCTTTCGGTGGGCGGATGTGCTCGCTGGCGGCGGCCGAGGGGCTTACGGTGGCAGCACTCGTCCTCGTGAGCTATCCGCTGCATCCTCCGGGTCGGCCCGAGCGGCTCCGCACCGAGCACTTCCCAGATCTGCGTCTGCCCTGCCTGTTCGTCTCCGGCCGTCGCGACACATTCGCCACCCCGGAAGAGCTCGAACGCGAGACGGCCGCCATCCCCGGACCGGTCACGCTGCACTTCGTCGACGGCGACCACTCCTTGCGCCAGAGCGAAGCGAGGGTGGCCGACCTTGTCGCCTCGTGGGTGGCCAGGAAGGGTGCACGCTCGTGAGCCGCCGGAGGGCTTGACCGCGACCACTCGCCAGGGCGGGCGCGTCAATCCTGGCCACGACCCACCGAGACGGGCTCCGACGCGGCACCGTGCAGGTACGACACGAGCTCGTCCCGGTCGGTCACGGTCTTTGTATCCGTGTGGTGCGGCCACCAGAAGTGGAAGCCGCGCAACGCGGCCAACGTCGGCACAATGCGGGTCGCCAGGACATTGGAGGCGAGCAACACGCCGAGGGCGACGGCGGCGCCGATCTCCTCCAGCAGCTGAATGCCGGTCAAGAGCAGGGATGCGAACGTCCCCGCCAGAATGACCCCGGCCGCGGTGACCGCAGGTGCGCCCTCAACGATGGAGATCCGTGCTGCCTCGTGCGGTTCGACGCCCTGCTCGAACTCCTCGCGCAGCCGGGTAGCGATCAAAATGTTGTAGTCAGTTCCGACCGCGATGACGAAGATGTACACGATGATCGGAATGGAGAAGTCGAGTCCGTCGTAGCCCAGCCAACTGATGAAGATGTAGGCGACGACGCCGATTGTCGCAACGTAGGTCAGCAGAATCCCGATCAACAGGTAGGCCGCGCCGGCCAGGGCACGCAGCAGGATCGCGAGCATCACGGCCACCACCAGGAGGGCGAGCAGCAAGATGTTCCGTGTGTCGATCTGCAGGGCAGCTTTCACATCGGTCAAGGTTGCCGTAGGGCCTCCGGTGACGACGGTGGCGCCGGGCACGCTGTCGACGATGGCGGCGCGGATCGGTCCGGCCATATTGGCGATGGCCGCGTTCGAATATGGATCGTCGGTCAGGAAGAACTCGATCAGTGCGGCCCTGTTCCCGTCCGCGTACTGCACGGGGAGGACCTGGGCCACGCCCTGGGTGTGGCCAAGCTTGGTGGCCAGCGTGTCGACGGCGGCGCTGTCGAGTGGATCCGGTGACGTGACGAAGGCCTCGCTCGGCCCGAGGAACCCGGCGGGGAAGGCGGAGGCAATGGAGTTGTAGGCCACGGTCGAGGGATTGGTCTGTGGCAGCTCTGCCAGCTGGTTGTAGGTGACCTTGAGATTGAGGACGCCGGTGGCCAGCGCCACCAAGACGACGATGCTCGCCAGCAAGACCACGCCGGGACGTCTCGCCACCGCGGCACCCACCCGCTCGGAGCGCGTCCGGTGGGTCGGGTCGTGTGGCTTCGGCGTCGCCGGCCAGAAGACGGTGGCGCCGAACAGGCTCAGCACTGCAGGCACCAGGGTCAGGGCCGCGAGCAACATCAGGGCCACGCCGATGATGAGCCCGGGTGCGAGGGAGCGCAATTGGCCGATGGAAGCCACGAGGAGGGCGGCGAAGGCGAGCATGACAGTGACTGCCGCCGACACAATGACCTCGCCGGCGCGGCACAGGGCGACCATCAGACTCTGGTGCGGATCTTGACCCTTGGCCATCTGCTCGCGGTAGCGGAACAACATGAAGACGATGTAGTCGGTGCCGACCCCGAACATCACCACGATCAAGAGCGGCGCCAGCTCGGAGCTCACCGAGAAACCGAACCAATCAGCAAAGCAAGCGGTGAGGGCCGACGCCATTTGGTGGACCAGGCCGACCACGAGCAGCGGGAGGAACGCAATGATCACGCTGCGAAAGACAAGTGCCAACAGGATCAAGATGAGCAGCACCGTGGCGAGTGAAATGATCTTCTCGGCCCTGTCGAAGGCGGCCGTCTGGTCGACCGAAATGGCGGCGCTGCCGGTGAGTTGACCCCGTAGTCCTGACCCCGCCAAGAAGGTGTCGGTGTCCGAGCGAAGCGTCTCCACGGCAGCGTTCGGGCCGTCTTCACCGGGTTGGCCCTCCATACTGACCTGAATCAACTGCATCTTCTGATCCTTGGACAAGAAGAGCGGCGACGTGCTCACAGAGCGCACCGACGGGATGTGCTTGTTGTCGAGTGCCATGGCGAGCGCGTCCACCTTCTGCAGATCGGCGGTGGACAAGACGGCATGGTCGGTGGCTCCCACCGCGATGATGCCCGAAGCGGATGCCACGGAAGGGAACTCGTTCAGCGCAATCGTTTGGGCCTGCGTCGACTGGTAGGAAGTCGGGAGGCCGTAGCCCGCGGAGGTGAAATGCGCGAGCGACGGAGCGAGCGACAGCAGCACGGCGGCGAGCACCACCCAGCCGGCGATGACGTACCAGCGCCAGCTAACGACGCGTTCGGCCATCTTCCGGATCACGGCACTCCTCCTCGTCCTTCTACGCCGGGGATGTGTCGACGCGAACGCATCGCTGGGTCACATCGTCGCCCGTCCGGGCCCGAAAGGCAACGATGCTCACGCAACGGCGCTCGGCGGACCCCTCACTCCAGGGCGATTCGGTGGAGCAGGTCGGTGGTGGCCCCGGTGCGGCGAGCATCGTGTCGTGCCCGCAGGCGAGGCCACGGGTCTCCCGGCCTTGCGGCCACCGCGGCGGCGGCGAGCCGCTCGAGGCTGGACAGCGGGGTTCGTGTGGGCCACGTAGACCTTGCGCACGCGGTCGAGGGGTCCAGGGTCGAGGTCGGTGGACTCCAGCTGGCATCGGAACGGGACGTCCGTCAGGCGCGGACCGATGAAGTCGCGTTGGGAGGCGCCGGCAACGCCCCACTGTTCCGGGATGCCAGCGATGGCCGGGTGGCAGTAGTGCTCGGCCACCTCAGGGGGCTCGACATCGAGGAGGCTCTGTCCCGGTGCGGTGACGAAGGCGCCGAGCTACACGACCGACGCCAGCCGTTCCGAGGCGGCGCGCCGCCAAGGACCCCGAGTCCCGACTCCCTTCCTGGCCCGACCCGGAGGGACACGGCGAGCGTCGGATTGCCAGCCGGTTGGCGGTTGTCGATCCAATCGCGCACAACGGCTTTCAATCCCGGTCTTGATTCTGCCGTCACTAAAAGGATGGGAGGGGCAGTTGTTGCTCGGGTCGCCGAGCAGCCTGAACCGGTCGACACGCATGCGACCCGGACCGCCGCCGACCACCTCGATGCCGCCCCGGCCGTCACCCAGGCCGGAGCCCGCCCAGATCACGTCGTGACACACGTGGCCGACGCGAGGGTGCCTGATCCGCTGCAGCGGCGAATGCGGTGGATCTTCGGCACCGCTGCCGCCCTGGTGGCGACGCTCGTGGTCTCGTTGACCCTCCGACCGCTCGGCTCGTACGTCAATCTTGTTGATGGTTGGGGCGAAGCCGCGTTCGAATTGTCGATGGGTGCGCTGTGTATCGCCCGGTTCTACGAGGAATCGTGGCGAACCAGCACGTCGGTGGCCCGGCCGTTCCCCCTCATCGTCGGGATGGCCTGTCTCGCCTGGGGCCTCGGTGATGCCATGCTCGCGTTGGAATCGGTCGGAGGTGTGCAGCCCCCCACGCCGTCACCCGCCGACACCTTCTACGCGTGCTTCTTCCCCATCTGCTTCCTGGGCTTGGCCCTCTTGATCCGTCGAGGCAATCGGAGCTCGCTGATGGCGACGTCGCTGGACGGGCTCGTTGCCGGATTCGGCGTTGCCGCCATCTCCGCTGCAGTCCTGGTCGCAGCAATTGCCGACAAGACCGGTGGGAGTCCGCTGGCCACCGCAACGAACCTTGCGTACCCGCTCGGTGCCGTCCTCTTGCTGGCGCTGGCGGTCGGCGGCCTCGCCGCCCTGCCGCAGGGGTTCCGCCCGTTCTTTGCGATCGTGTGTATCGCTCTCGCGATGAACGCCTTCGGTAACTTCGTCAGCCTCCTCGAACCGACGAGCCGGTTCGGCTACGTCAGTCATGGTGCGACCTGGCCCCTCTCGCTGGCGTTGGTCGCGCTCGCGGTCTGGGTTCTCCCGGCCACGCTCGAGAACCCGGGCACGGACAAGATGGCGGGATTCGGCCTGCCCGCATTCGGGGCCGCCATCGGTGTCACCATCCTGTTCGTCGGAAGCTTCGGACACACGGGGAAGCCGGCCATCGCGCTGGCCACCGTGACGCTCCTGGTGGCTGGGGTCCGACTCGGACTCACGCTACGCGAGGCACACTCCCTCAAGACCGCCCGCTTCCGCTCGCTCATCGACAAGACCTGGGACCTGATTGCGGTGGTCGAATCCGATCTTCGTATCGCTTACGTCACGCCGTCGTCCGCGCGGGTCTTGGGTTATCCACCGGGAACGCTCGAAGGCACGTCGTTCACCGGGCTTGTGCACCCAGACGACTCGCACACGGTCATCGCACACCTGACCGGTCTTAACGGCGTGACCGGTGTCAGGAGCGGCACGTCCGGCGCGACAACGTTCGAGATCCGCATGCGCCATGCCAGCGGCGAGTACCGGTTGATCAACTGGAACGCGGCGGATCTCCTCACTGATCCGTCTGTCAATGGCTACGTCCTCAATGGTGGCGATGTGACCGAAACGCGCCAGGCGGCAAAGGATCTCGTGGCCGCCCGCGACGCCGCGCTCGTCGCATCGAAGGCGAAGTCGCAGTTCGTTTCCATGATGAGCCACGAGATCCGGACCCCGATGAACGGCGTCATCGGGCTCACCGAGCTCCTGCTGCAGACGCCGCTCAGCGAGGACCAGGAGGAGTTGGCGGCCGGAGTAAAGGTCTCGGCCGAGAGCCTTCTCGTCATCGTGAACGACATCTTGGACTTCTCGAAGATCGAGGCCGGCAAGCTCGAGATCGAAGAGTCCGAGCTCCACGTCGCCGATGTCGTCGGCGAGGTGGGAAGGATTCTGGCGGGGTCGGCCCACGGCAAGGGCATCGAGCTCCTCATCGACATCGAACCTGACATCCCAGACACATTGCTCGGGGATGCCACGCGGATCCGGCAGGTTCTGCTGAACTTTGGTGCCAACGCGGTGAAGTTCACGGCCGTCGGGGAAGTGGTCATCCAGGTAGCAGTGCTGCACCAGAACACCGAGCGCGTTGCCCTGCACTTCGATGTCGTCGACACCGGCATCGGCATCGCTCTCGAGGAGCAGCAATGTCTGTTCACGGCCTTCACCCAGGCGGACTCCTCCACGACGCGTCGTTTCGGAGGAACCGGTCTGGGGTTGACCATCAGCCGTCAGCTCGTCGAGCTCATGGGGGGGAGACTCGGCCTGACGAGCGCGCCGGGCCGAGGTTCGACCTTCTGGTTCGAGCTTTCGTTGCGTCGGGCGGACAACGTCGCCGCATCGGTGCGGTATGCGGATCCCCGCTCGTTGTCGGGTCAGCGGGCGCTCGTCATCGACGACAACACGACGAACCGGCGCATTCTGCGCCAGCAGCTCTTGTCCTGGGGGGTGGGGGCTGTCGAGGCGGCCGGCGGACTACAGGCTCTGGAGCTCGCCGCCGAAGCAGCTCGCGATGGGCACGCCTTCGACCTGGGCATCGTCGACCTGAACATGCCTGACATCGACGGGATCGAGGTGGCGCGCCGCTTGAAGGCGAACGCCGCCACAGCGTCGACAACGCTCTTCCTCCTGAGCTCGTCCGGGTACCACTCAGAGGCGGCCGAGTCGCACCTCAGTGGATTCGCAGCCTGCTTGACCAAACCGGTCCGATCGTCGGACTTGTTCGACTGCCTCGTGACGACCTTCGACGGCGGGTCGACGCACGGGACACTCGAGGTGCCCGAACCAGCCGAAGCCTCGGTCCGAGAAACCCGAGGGTTGGTCATGCTCGTCGAGGACAACAGGGTCAATCAGCTGGTCGGGTCGAAAGTGCTGCAGAACCTTGGCTACGGGTTCGCCATCGCCAACAATGGTCTCGAGGCCGTGGCGGCTGTCCGGACGACTCGCTTCGACGCCATCCTGATGGACTGCCAGATGCCCGAGATGGACGGGTTCGAGGCCACCGGGGCGATCCGGTATCTCGAAGAGCTCTCCGCGTGGGTCCCTGTCCCGATCGTTGCCATGACCGCCGCCGCCATGGAGGGCGATCGCGAGCGGTGCATGGCTGCCGGCATGGACGACTTCATCACGAAGCCGGTCCGTCTCGAGGTGGTCTCGGCCGTCCTTGAGCGCTGGGTCGAAAAGAGGAAGTCCGGGGCGTGCCGTCAAGAGGAGCGAGGGGTCGACCGAGGCGGTGATCCGCTTGACCGCGCCCAGATTGCACGCCTGCTGAGTCTCGATGATGGACAGGGGGGCGCGCTTGCCGAGATCGTCGGCGAATTCCTCAGCATGAGTGCACTGGGCTCGGCTGATTTGGATGATCTGTTCATCCAGGGCGATCGCAGCGGCCTCGAACGCGCGGCACACACCTTGAGGGGAGCGAGCGAAAATGTGGGCGCGCGCCGATTGGCCGATGTCTGTGCCGGCCTGGAGCGTCTCGCGCGCGAGGCACGGCTCCAGGACGCGGCCGGCCTGATGCACCAGTTCGACGCCGAGCTGGCCCGGGTGCGCGGCGCCCTCGAAATCGTGACGGCGAGGATCTGAATGCGCGTCCTCGTCGTCGACGACGATCCCACGAGCCTGCTCCTACTGAAGACAATCGTGTCGCGGCTGGGCCACGAATGCGTCGTTGCCGACGAAGGGTCGAGCGCCTGGGAGGTGCTGTCGTCAGGCGGCATCGACGTGTTGCTGACCGACTGGATGATGCCAGGAGTCAACGGTCCCGAGCTGTGCCGGCGCGTGCGGGGTGCGCCTTGGGACAGGTACGTGTACATCGTGCTGACGACCGGGCTCAACAATCCCGAGCACATCTTGGAGGGCATGGGCGCCGGGGCGGATGACTACCTCACCAAGCCGGTTGACTCCTTTGCCGTGCAGACACGGCTGGTGGCAGCCGAGCGAGTCACGGGGTTGCATGCCAAGCTGGCCGAGATCCAAGCGGAGCTCGAACGGGCCAACTTCGAGCTGCTCGAGCGGTCGTTGACCGATGATCTCACGGGCCTCGGCAATCGACGGCGCATGGAGGAGGACCTGGCGCGCACGCACGCCAGAGCACTGCGACTGGGCCGCGCGTATGGGATCGCCCTGTTCGACATCGATCACTTCAAGTTCTATAACGATCACTACGGACACATCGCGGGCGATGAGACGCTACGTCGGGTGGCGTCCTGCATCGATCTCGTCTTACGAGCCGGAGAGTGTGCGTACCGTTACGGGGGCGAGGAATTTCTGCTGCTGATGCCTGACTGCGAGCCGACGGATGCCATCTTGATCACGGGGGAGCGGGTCCGTCAGACGCTCGTCGAGGCGGAGATGCCGCACACAGCCCGGCCTTCGCTGCCGCCCCTTGTCACCTTGAGCGGTGGTGTCTCGTGCTGGACAGCCGAATCGGGTCTTTCGCCGCTCGGTGTCATCGAACGGGCGGACGAGGCGCTCTTCCGGGCAAAGTCTGCCGGTCGCAACTGCATCCGTGCGGCCCCGCCAGTGACGGCGCAGGTCGAGGCCCGAACGCCCGTCGTTGGCTGACGAAGCGTGGTTGAGACGCCTTCCGTGTCACACCGGCGCCGTGTTCTGCGTGAGGGCCGTCCGCAACGCCCGGAAGCCCGCCGAGGTCTGTGCGACGAACTCGTCGTCTCGTTCGGGGTTCCCGCGCTGCAGCCAGGTGAGCGTGGTTTCGACGAGCCAGCCGAAAAGGGCCTCGGAGTGCCAAGCGTCGAGCAGCTCGTCCCCGGTGTCGAGCTCACTGAGCTGGCGCACGACCGACACCGCGACGAGCCGCAGGTCGGCGGCGTAGGCCGCGAACTGTGGCTCACGCGCCGCGTGGCGCCACAAGAGCGTGAAGGCGGCCGGGTCGTCACGGGCGACGGTCAGGAGCGTCCGAGGCCCGAGGCCGGCGTGCGTTGGCCTCGCCAATTCGGCGCGTAGCTCCACGCCCAGTTCCTCGAAGACCTGCTGGAGGATTTCGCGGTAGAGCTCTTCTTTCGACGAGAAGTGGCGGTAGACGATCAGTTTGGTCACGCCGCAAGCGCCGGCCACGTCGTCCATCGACGTGTCGGCGAAGCCGGACGAGGCGAACGCCCGCGCCGCGCTGTGCAGGATGGCGGCCCGCCGCTCCGCGCGTGGCAACAGCTTGCTCTCAGTCTGTATACGAGCCAGTATATACCAGCGAGTTACAGCAAACGATGCTGGAGGGTGCAGCCATGGGGACGGCGCAGGTCGAGTTCACCGAGGAGGAGCTCCTCGCCGATCTCACGGTCGTCGAGCCACTCATTGCCGGCGGGGTCCGCTGCCACGGCGGCTTCGACGGGGACGGGCGGTACATCTCGCCACGTACCCGCTTCCGCCTGCCGGCCATCCTCGCCTGGGGCGAGCAGAACAGCGAACGATTCTCGAGCGATTTGATCGATGTCCCCTTGGAGTGGTGGGAGCGTTCGTTCCCCAATGTCGAGCAGGCTCGGTTTCTCATCCGGGCCGGCGTACCCGAGCCGCTGATGGCGACGTTGACGCGCATCGGGACGGTCGAGGGCTACGGCGCCAACATCCGGCTCCTGCAGCCCAAGGGCCTGCAGCGCTTCTTCGTCGAGGACATCGAAGGGACCGCGATCGATCACCTCGGCCGAGGGCTCTTCGAGGCGCATGGCCGCGACGAGGCTGGCTGGGACGAGGAGGCGGGCCATAAGGACATGTGGTTTGCTGCCCGCGACATCGCGTTCGAACGGTCGTGTGACGAGCTCGACATCGACGCCATGCTGGCGCGCATGGGATTCGGTCCGAGCGGTTCAGCCGCCGCGGCCCGGCTGCTGCCCGACGACATCCCCCACGAGCTCGAGCTGATGGTTGCACTCATGGTGCGTGTCCTGTTCATTGAAATCTCCGCCTTCCACACGTTCGCCTGGGCGGAGGACTGGATGTCCGACACCGATCTCGTCGCGGGGGACGGCGCAGCTGCACGTCTGGTGGGCCACATCAGGGCCGACGAGTCGCCGCACGTGGGCTACCTGCGCGTCGCACTGACCGAGCTTCGCGATCGCACCTGGCGCGGCGAAGGAGGACATCAGTACGCGGGTGCCGACATGGTCCAGCGGATCTGGGACCCGCTCCTGGCCAACAGCCTGGGCCCGCTGCGGGAGGCGGGTCGGCGAGCGGCCCTCGCCGAGGTGGAGTTCTGGTGCGCCCAGCGCGCGAACGGGTCGGACATCCTGGCCGAGTTCCATTCGCTGGGATCCGTATGAAATTCGGGGTCTTCTACGAGCACCAGCTGCCACGTCCGTGGGAGGACGACGCCGAGTACCGCCTGCTGCAGGACGCGCTGGAGCAGGTCGAACTGGCGGACAGGCTGGGCTTCGATGTGGTCTGGGAGGTCGAGCACCACTTCTTGGAGGAGTACAGCCATTCCTCGGCGCCCGAGGTGTTCCTCGGCGCGTGCAGTCAGCGGACCAAGGACATCAGGCTCGGGCACGGGATCATCCAGACCGCACCTGGTTACAACCATCCGGCCCGGACGGCCGAACGGGTGGCGACGCTCGACCTGATCTCAGGCGGCCGGGTGGAGTTCGGCTCCGGGGAGTCGGGCTCGGAGGCCGAACTCGGCGGATTTCAGGTGGATCCCGCGACCAAGCGTGAGGCCTGGCTCGAAGGTTTGGAGGTCACGCTGCGCTGCATGACCGAGACGCCCTTCACCGGCGTCGACGGTCGGTTCGTGCAGATGCCGCCCCGCAACGTCGTGCCCAAGCCGCTGCAGCGTCCGCACCCTCCGTTGTGGGTTGCGTGCTCGCGGCGCGACACCATCTTGCTGGCGGCCGAGAAGGGGATCGGCGCGCTCACCTTTGCCTTCATCGATCCGGAGGAAGCCGAGAGGTGGGTGGCCGACTACGAACAGACGCTGGCGGAGCGGTGCGTGCCCGTCGGGCTGGCGGTGAATCCGAACATCGCCTGCGTGACCCAAATGATGTGTCATCCCGAAGAGAAAGTCGCCCTCGACCGCGGCCTCGAAGGCGGGAATTTCTTCGGCTATTCGCTCGGTCACTACTACGTCTTCGGCGAGCATCGGCCGGGTTCGACCGACGTCTGGCGTGAGTATCTGGAGCGGAGGGGCGACCAGGGCTACTCACCCGAGATCGAGACAGCCCTGCGCCAGGAGCGTCTCGGGGCAAAGCTCGCCGGGGGCGACAAGACGGGGCTGCGGGGTGCCACCGGAACGCCGCAGCAGGTCCGGGCCTACCTCGAGCGGTTCGAGGAGGCCGGTGTCGACCAGGTGATCTTCGTACTGCAGGCCGGCAAGAACCGGCATGAGCACATCTGCGAATCGCTCGAACTCTTCGGCCGTGAGGTGCTTCCCGCATTCAAGGACCGCGACGAGGCGCAGGTACGGGCGAAGACGGCCCGGTGCGCCCCTGCGATAGAGGCCGCACTGGAGCGCAAGGTGCGGGAGCCGGCGCCACCGCGTCTCCCTGCGGACTACTCCTTTCCCGCCATGCCCAGGCGGTGGGCCGACGAATCCGGGAGCGAGGAGATCAAGGCCTGGTTGGAGCACTTTGCCGACTCCAGAGCCAAAGGCGTTCAGGACGAAGGTCTCGGGATCCTGGGCCACTGACGGGAGCGCCACCGTCGCGACGGCCTGATACCCTATAGGGGTATTGGGTACGATCGGAGGACCATGCGCCCGGGGTACATCGAGAACAAGGACGCCGTCCAGAAACGGTTGCGACGGGTGGAGGGCCAGGTCAGAGGCCTCCAGCGCATGGTCGACGAAGACCGTTACTGCATTGACATCCTCGAGCAGGTCTCCGCAGCCACCAAGGCCCTCCAGGCGGTGGCACTGGAGTTGCTCGACGCCCACCTCGCCCATTGCGTGTCCGATGCGGTGCGCCAAGGCGGAGACGAGGCCGCCGAGAAGCTCAGCGAAGCTTCGGCGGCCATCGGCCGGCTCGTTCGCTCCTGACCGCCATGCTGGCCACGGCCACCGTCCTGGTGGACATCGGGCGTTCACTGCGCGAGGCCTTCTTCATGTTCTGGGAGACCCTCTGGCCCCTCGTACTGGGGTTCGGGCTCGCCGGCGCCGTCCAGGCGTTTGTCAGCCGCGACGCGATGCGGGAGCGCCTCGGCGACCACCGTCCCCGAGCCGTCCTGCGTGCCTCGGGGTACGGGATGGTGTCGTCGTCCTGCTCGTACGCCGCGTCCGCCATGGCCAAGTCGCTCTTCACGAAGGGCGCGGACTACATCGCCGCCATGGTGTTCATGTTCGCCTCCACGAACCTTGTGATTGAGCTGGGGATCGTCCTCGTCGTCCTGATGGGTTGGCAGTTCGCGGTCAGCGAATTCGTCGGCGGCTTCATCATGATCGGCCTCTTGGCCAGCTTCGGATCCCTGTGGCTACGCGGCCGCCTCGTGGTCCAGGCGCGCGAACGCCTGGAGGCGGGCGAGGACCACCAAGAGGATCAGCACGAGCACCCGCCCGGCTCCGCCGCCAACGACACGCTGCCACCTTTGCGGGTCCGGGTGCGCTCAATGGCCGCCTGGTCCGATAGCGCGCAACGTACACCATGTCCGACCTCACCATGCTCCGGAGGGAGCTGGTGATCGGCTACACCGTGGCCGGATTCCTGGCCGTGCTGGTGCCAACCTCGGTCTGGCAGGCCGTGTTCATCACGGGCCACGGGTTCTGGACGAGTGTCGAGAACGCAGTCGTCGGGCCGTTCATCGCCATTATCAGCTTCGTATGCTCCATCGGCAACGTGCCACTGGCGGCAGCGCTGTGGAGCGGAGGCATCTCGTTTGGTGGCGTGATCGCGTTCATCTTCGCCGACCTGATCGCTTTCCCGCTCCTGCTCATCTACCGCCGGTACTACGGGACGCGGCTGATGCTCAGGATGCTGGCGGTGTTCTGGGCCCTCATGTCCACCGCCGGTCTCCTTACCGAGTTGCTGTTCAGCGCGGCCGGAATCGTGCCGACCAAGCGACCGACCACAGTGGCTCCGGCGAACTTTTCCTGGAACTACACGACCTATCTCAACCTGGTCTTCCTGGCGTTGTTCGCCGTGCTCTATTGGATCTACCGCAACCGCGCCCGTTTCGGTGGCGGGGAGCGCTACGCCCAGGATCCGGTCTGTGGCATGCAGGTGGAGATGTCCCATGCCCCCGCGGCACTCGACCGTGGGGGTCAGCGTCTCTACTTCTGCTCCGATCGGTGTGCGGAGCGCTTCGAACCGGATCCCGTCGGGACGGTCGCTGACCGCGCCAAAGAGAAAGCCGGGCAGAGCAATGCACCCCGAACGCATCCTTGAGCGACTCGACGACATGGTGTCGTCCGGTCGGATCACCACAACGGAGGCCGCCGCACTCCGTTCCGCCGTCGCGACGGTCGAGTTCGACGCCGTCATGGCGTCGATCCGGGCGCGTCATGCGCGGGCTCATACCGACGCTGCCGTCGCCGCAGGGACGATGTCGCCTCAGGACGCAGCGGACTGGTTGGAGCGGGTGCGCAATGGGGACCATTCGGCCGATCTCCGCCGCCATATCAGAGGGGCGGATTGGAGGGCCGCTTAGTCGACTTCGCCCTCGCCCCTGACGTCAGCGCCGATCTTTCCCATCTCCCGCTCATGCTCGGAGACGCCGGGATCCAAGGTGTTGGCCTCTGCCGCTGCCTCCTCTTCGGACGTCGGCGGGCGGTCGGCCGTGTGGGCGGCAGCGGCCTCTCGTGCCTCCTCGGCCTTCGTCGCCCCCTCCACGTCCCTGTCGCTGTGGCCCGATCCGCTGTGTCCGTCGCTCATGTTCTCTCCTTTGCTTTGCAAGGGAGCATTGCCAAACGCTGTCCGGTCTAATCATCGGGTCGACTGTGGGGCCAGAGTTCCGCCCGAACGTCCTTCCAATGCTGCAACCAGCCGGCCCGGCCAGAGGTCGCTACAGTCCCGGCCATGACTGACTACGACGCCATCGTGATCGGAGCAGGACACAATGGCCTGACCGCCGCGACAGTCATGGCTCGAGGGGGCCTGCGGGTTCTGTGCCTGGAGAAGAACCACTTCATCGGCGGCATGGCCTCGACCACCGAACTCATCCGCGGCTACCGCTTCGAACTGGCCGGGTCGATTCAGTTCCCGGTCCCGAACCAGATCTTCGAGGACCTCCAACTCGGCACGTGCCCGATTTACGAACCGGAGGTCCAGTCGGCCAGCATCAGCGAGGACGACCTTCCACCGATTCTGCTCTATTCGGATCCCGAGCGACTTTTGGAGCATCTCGGGGCGACCATCGGGGTCGAAGCGGTGCTCGGCATGGCAGAGGTGGCAGCGTGGGCCGAGGCGCCGGCACGCGCCATCGGCCGCTTCGATGTCCGCACACCCCCCAAGTCGCTGGACGAAATGTGGGACTGCGCGGCGAACGAGACCGAGCGCGACGCCATTCGCACGGCCATGTTCGGCAGCGTCATGGATGTCGTCGACCGGTTCCTCCCGGACCGGACAAAGCACGCGCCGGTGCGCAGCATGCTGGCGTTCCTCGCCGTGAACTCCACGTTCCGCGGCCCCTACTCACCCGGGAGCGCGCTGTGCCTCGCCTTTGCGCTGGCGTCGCCCGGAACGGCGACGATGTCCAAGGTGCGCGGTGGCTTGGGCACGATCGCCGACCATCTGGCCGGTCTGTTCGAGCAGTATGGGGGCGAACTCCGTCGCCACGTCAAGGTGTCGCGGATCCTCGTCGACGACGGCACGGTGCGGGGTGTCGAGCTGGGAGAGGGCGAGGTGGCGAGCGCACCGGTGGTGGTCTCCAACCTCGATCCGACGAGCACCTTCACCGATTTGCTCGACGCCGATGACCTGCCCGGCGCGTTCGCCCACCGGGTGGGCGCCATCGATCATCGAGCGGCCTACTTCCAGGCCCACTTCGCCCTGCGGGGGCTGCCCGAGTACCGCCCGCCCTACGAGGCGCTGAACACCACGACGTTGGGGCGCAATGTCACATTCTTCGGCACGGCGGAGCAGATGCAACGTGACTTCGAAGGCTGCGTGCGCGGCCAGGTCCCTTCGTCACCGAGCTTCAACCTCCAGATCCCCACGCTTGACGATCCGAGCCTCGCCCCCGATGGCATGCATGCCGCCAGCAGCTTCGCCTTCTACCTGCCCATCGGTGACCGAGAAACCCAGGGTCGTCTGCGCGACGAAATGGCCCAGCGGATGGTGGACAAGATCGCCCGCGTGGCCCCGAACTTCCCCGACCTCATTGAACGTCAGCTGAACTACCCCGCCTACACCTACGAGCTGATGTTCGGGTGCGCCGGCGGCGACTTCACCCACGGCTTGCTCCAGCCCGAATTCATGGGTCCGTTCCGGCCCGGTCCGACGGGGTGGCCCGATGCGCCGGTGCCGGTCAAGGGGCTGTACCTCTGCGGCGCCGGGTGCCATGGCGGCCCCGGTGTGACCTTCATTCCCGGGTACAACTGCGGCTACGCCGTGTTGGACGCAGCCAGCGACCGGTTGTAGCGCCGCTGGCGCTCCATGAAGGCGAGGAAGAACGCCATTGAGAACGCCAGGCTCGTGAAGAGGCTCATCACGAAGAAGATCCAGGCCCATTTCAGGCCCCGGCGCATGCCCTCGGTGATCGTCCACAACGGCAGCAGCACCAGGTTCACGATGGTGTAGTCCTGGGCCGCGGAGTCCGAGGCCCAGTTGGTGAAGAGCATCTTGACGTAGTTGACGTAACTGGCCCGGTGGCCGTAGAGGTGGACGTAGCGCACGTTGAAGTACCAGCCGAGCAGCAGGGAGAACACGCCGACGACGTAATAGGTCGCTTCGAGGAATGAGACTGGACCGGCCGCACCTCCGCTGAAGAGCCGGCGGTTGGCGACGAAAGCGGCCACCGTGCTCGCCACACCGAGGATCCCGTAGAACACCAGAGAAGCGGTCAATGTGCACCCCGTTTCGTCCACGCCTG
The DNA here is from genome assembly GCA_963782415.1 of uncultured Acidimicrobiaceae bacterium. Lineage (GTDB taxonomy): Bacteria > Actinomycetota > Acidimicrobiia > Acidimicrobiales > RAAP-2 > Bog-473. Next base: position 415,859 of record CAWAJT010000008.1, read on the forward strand.
TATGGCGCAATCCTCCCCGCTGCGTGGCGCACACCCTAACGAGGCTCTCCGCCGGGCGGAGGAATGAGTCAGAGGAGCTCGAGGATCCTCTCGGGTGGCCGCGCAATCACCGCCCGGTCCCCGACGACGAAGATTGGTCGCTCGAGCAGAATGGGGTGCGTGGTGATCGCCTCGAGGAGCGCATCGCCCTCGCTCTCGTCGAGCGCGAGTTCCGCATAGATCGGCTCACCAGTCCGCATCATCAGGCGCGGATCCTTAATGCCGAGGAGCCGCATCAGGTCCTTGAGGTCCGTCACGCTGGGGGGTGCGTCGAGATACCGCACCTCGTCCGCCTGCACGTTGCGTTCGTCGAGGATGGAAAGAGCAGTGCGACACTTCGAGCACGCCGGGTTCACGTAGATCTGTCCAGCCATGCCAGCCAGACTAGAGCCCTGTTCACACTCCTCCCGGGGGCAGCGCGGCGACTACCTGGGCCCAGCTGTAGGTGTACGTGTCGACAGGTGCGTCGGCGACCGCGAGCGTCACCGCCATCGACGTCCCTCCTCTGTCGCCCTTGTGCGTATCGCCCACCATGTTGGCGGCCGCCCCCATGGCGAGATGAGAGCCCGAGCCATAGTCGTCGAGGATGCCCTTGCGGTGGCCCCAGCATCCGGCGGCGCCGCGGCGCACGCAGTCGAGGTTGCCGCTGTCGAAACCGTCGTCGTACATCCTGCCGTACACCGCGTCGAGTCCGCTGGACGAACCTCCGGCCCACTCCGCGTCATCGAGCTCGTACGTCGGTCCCGGGTCGGGAGGGTCGTTTGCCTCCTTCGCGCCTCGCTGTGCGTTCTGGTCCAGCCCGGTGGTCAGGCCGCCGAAGGCAGGAAGGCCGCGGTCGACGCGTTCCAGGTTGACGCCGACGAACAACTGCTCCGGGAGACTCAGATTCGCGAAGTCTGCCGGCAGGACCATGGGACGCACGCCCTCTCGCGCACGGGCGCGATTGACGGCTGCGAGCACCGCAGTGATGCAGGCCGCAGAGTCGTCCACTCCTGAGCGACAGACACGCGTGAAGTCGGGAACCGGCGCCACGTTGTGGGCCGGATCCGGGATCCCGGTGCCGGACTGCGATGAGGGAACGGCATGCAGCGGTTCGAGCTGCCCACGCGCCATGGCTGCCAGGGCGTCCTTCCAGGTATAGGTGTCCTGTGCGGCCTGGGAGGTAGTGGCAAATGTCGCGGCCAAAGAGGAGCCGCCCCGGTCCCCGTCCGACGTGTCACCCGTCGCGTCGAAGGCCGCCCCCCATCACGAGCTGCTTGCTGCCCCGGCGTCCCAGCACGATGCTGCGGTCGGCCCAGCAGCCCGAGGTCCGACGTGTCGAACATCCGGGGACCCCGCTGTCCGGGCCGTCGTCGTAGACCCATTGGAAGTCCGTATCGAGCCCGTTGTCGACACCGCCGATCCATTCCGTTGTGACATGGCGATAGGCCGGGCCGGGGTGGGAGGCGCGCCGCCTCGGCGCCGTGCGAGGCACCAGCGTCGAGGTCCGTGCTGAGGCCGGGGAACGGGGCCAGGCCGCGATCGACCGCTCCCTGTCGATGGCGACGAAGAGCTGTTCGGGGATCGTCAGCCGGGCGAAGTCGGCGGGCAGGACCATGGGGCGCACGCCCTCCTCGGCGCGAGCCGCGTCAATGGCTTCCAGGGTGATGCGCAGGCACGGTCCAGTGGAGTCGGAGCCGCTGGGCGCGTAGGTCCTTGGGTAGTCGGGGACTGGCGTCACCGATTGCGCGGGATCGGCCAGCTCGTCCCGCTGCGTGCCGAACGAGCAGGTCGCGAGTGCGAGTGCGAGTGCGAGTGCGACCCCCGACGCCAGTGCCGCCCGTCCTGCGCTGGCCCGCGCCCCGAGCAGGGGACACTGCATCAGCTGCGCAACGTAGCCAGGTGCGGGTGTTGCCCAGGATCACGTCGGCACCCGAACTCTGCTCGGGCGGACACCCGTCCTCCTACTCCGGTTCTCGGGAGCGCCCATAGTGAGGCGGTCGCTTTTCCAAGAAGGCGGCCACCGCCTCTTGCATGTCGTTGGTCATCGACGACAGGACCTGCGTCCGGTTCTCGAGGTCGATGCCCGCCTGGAGGGATCCCACCTCGAGCTGCGACCACATCACCTCCTTGGTCATACGGACGCCCCATGGGGCGTTGGCGGCGATGAGCGCCGCCGTCTCGAGGGCGGCACGCTGCAACTCGTCGTCGGGCACCACGCGCAGGACGAGCCCGATGCGGTCGGCCTCGTCGGCGTCAATCAGGCGTCCGGTCAACATGAGCTCCCACGCCCGTGCGGCGCCGATCAGGCGGGGCAGCAGCCAGCTCACCCCGATGTCGCACCCCGAGAGGCCGAGGCGGACGAAGGCCACGTTGAAGCGCGCCGCGGCTCCGGCGATTCGGATGTCGCTGGCCAGGGCCAGGGCGAGGCCGCCCCCCGCCGCCGGACCGTTGACGGCGGCGATGACCGGCTGGGGCAGGGCACGCAGTCGGGGGACGAGCGCGGCGATGTCGGTCTGGGTGGCGAAGGTCCCGCCCACACGGTCGAGTGCCGCCGGCCCCGGGGGCGCGCCGTATCCGGCCAGGTCCAGTCCGGCGCAGAAGCCCCGGCCGGCTCCGGTCACGACGACGACCCGGCAGGCGCGGTCCGCCCCAATGGCGGCCAGCGCCTGATGGAGGTCGGCGATGAGCGCTGCATTCATGGCGTTGAGCCGCTCGGGTCTGTTCAGGGTGATTCGGGTGACGCCCTCGTCGGGTTGGTCGACCTGCAGTGTGTCCAAGGTGATCCTTCCGCTGCGTGCGGCCATATCCTGCAACAGACAGCACCGCGGCGCTGCTTGGTCGGCGGCGCTGGGACGGGAGCACGAAATGGGCCTGCACTACTCGAGCATCGTCGATGCCCCGGTGGACGACGTCTTCGCCTGGCACGAGAGGCCAGGGGCGTTGCAGCGTCTCGTCCCACCGTGGCAGCCGCTCAAGGTCGTGCAGGAGTCGCCGTCCCTCGAAGACGGGCAGGCCGTGCTGCGGTTGCCCGGGCGCGTGCGCTGGGTCGCGCAACACTCCGGCGACGAACCACCGCGGCGTTTCGTGGACGAACTGGTTTCGCTGCCGCTGCACTGGCGCCACACGCACTCCTTCGACCCCTTGGCCGGCGGGGCGACCAGAGTGACGGACCACGTGGAGACGCCCGTCCCGGGCTCTTTGCTCCTGCAGACGTTCCGCTACCGGCACCACCAACTTGCGGACGACCTCGCCGCTCACCAACGTGGGGCCGAGCTCGGCGGCCAGACCATGACCGTTGCGGTCACCGGATCATCCGGCCTCGTCGGATCGGCCTTGTGCGCGTACCTCTCGACCGGTGGGCACCGCGTGATCCGCCTCGTCCGACGCGCTCCGGCGCATCCGTCGGAGCGGGCCTGGGATCCCCACCGACCCGAACCGACGTCACTGCAGGACGTCGACGCGGTCGTGCACCTCGCCGGCGCCTCCATTGCGGGCCGCTTCACGGACGTCCACAAGCGGCTCGTGCGAGAGAGCCGGATCGGACCCACGGCAGCACTGGCTGGCGTCATGGCCGCAATGCCCGGCGGACCGCAGATCCTCCTGTCCGCCTCGGCCATCGGGTATTACGGCTCGGACCGCGGTGACGAGGAACTCACGGAGGACAGTTCACCCGGTACGGGGTTCTTGGCCGAGCTGGTCGAGGAGTGGGAGGCAGCGACGCGGCCCGCGGCCGCGGCGGGTGTGCGGGTCGTCAACGTGCGGACCGGCATTGTCCAATCAGCCCGCGGGGCGAGCCTCAAGCTGTTGCGCCCACTGTTCTCGGTCGCACTGGGGGGCCCTCTCGCTCCGGGCACCCAGTGGGTCTCATGGATCGGCCTCGACGATCTGCTCGACGTCTTCGGGCGCGCCCTCGTCGACGACGATCTGGCCGGACCGCTCAACGCGGTGGCGCCGGAGCCCGTCACCAACAAGGACTATGCAGCCGTGCTCGCCCGGGTGGTGCGGCGACCCGCCATCGTCCCCGTCCCTTCGTTCGCTCCCCGGCTGCTCCTCGGGGCGGAGGGCCGCGCGCGAAATGGTGCAGGCGAGCCAGCGGGTCACCCCGGCCCGGTTGGCGGCGTCGGGCCATGTGTTCCGCCACCCCGGCCTCGAGGCCTGCCTCCGCCATCAACTCGGCCATATTGCGACTGCGCCGGCGGGCGAGGAGCACCGTCCCGCCTCGTCGGGAGGGGGCTGGGACCGTCGGTAGCGGTGCAGGCATAGGGTCATCGATGCGATCGCCGGTGTCCACATGCTCGTCCACGCAGAGGATGCCGAGGCGGCCCGCGCCTTCATCTGCGACGTGCTCGAGTGGCGGTGCGTCCACGCGCACGACGGATGGCTGACCTTCGGCTCCGGTCCTTCGGAACTCGGTGTCCATCCGACGGCGGGTGGCGCCGCGCCACGAGATCTCGCGCCCGACGTTCCCGGCGCCGGGCAGATGCTGCTGAACGAATCACGGCACTCGACCGCGTTCGATCTCTGACCCGCGCCCCCGAAGCGACCCGGAGGAGGTGTCAGATGGGCGGCTTGGTGCCGACACCGAGGGTGACCCAGGACCACGGCTTGGGCCCCCGCATGTAGCGCTGCTCGTTCAGCTCCACCACGAATCCCGCTTGCTCCACCAGTGTTGGCGAATCTCGTGTGAGGTGGCACCCGTTGACGAGACGCCGCTGCACCGGCTCCAGGCGTCGCTGCCATCTGGCGACGGGCGCGTCGGGGGACAGGCCGTGTTCCAGAAAATGGATGGTGCCCCCGGGTCGCAGCACCCGCCGCAACTCCGAAAGGGCGAGCTCCGGATCGGGCACCGTGCACAGCGTGAACGTGCAGAGCGCGGCGTCACATGATGCATCACCGAGTGGGATCTGTTGCCCGTCGAGGCCGACGTGCTCCACGGGCACCGGCGAGGACGCGATGCGACGTGCGGCCAGCTGCCGGGCGACCCGGGCTGGTTCGACGGCGAGCACGACGTCGACGTCAGCCGGATAGTGGGGCACGTTGTGACCCGACCCGAAGCCGATCTCGACGATGCGGCCGGCCAGCCCGCCGGTCGCCCGGTCCCGCCACGGTTCGAACAGGGCAGACCCGCAGGCGAGATCGACGAGTCGGGGAGCCACGTGCTCGTGATAGAGCCCCACGAAGCGGCACCCTACCGGGACGGCCGGCCCCATGGTGAAGAATCACCGGATGGACACGCACGGAAGCGCTTTGGTGACAGGGGCCAGCCGGGGGATCGGCCGGGCCATCGCTCTCGAGTTGGCCCGCCGCGGCTTCGACACGGTGGCCACCATGCGGGATCCTGATGCCGGGGGGACCATGGCGGAGGAGGCCGAGGGATCGCTCCGGGTGCGCCGGCTCGACGTCACCGATCCATCGACGTTCGACCTCCCGTCGGACCTGCGCGTGCTCGTGAACAACGCGGGCATCGATACCGACTACTTGCCGGTCGAGCATGCCAACATCGACGATTGGCGCCGCATGTTCGAGACAAACGTCTTTGGCGTGGTGGCCCTGACGTCGGCGGCCATCCCCACCCTGCGGGCGAACCAACCCTCGGTCATCTGCACCATTACCTCGTCCTCCATCATCGCCGCCGTGCCGTTCTACTCGGCCTACCGGGCGTCGAAGGCTGCCGTGTCCGCCTTCGGAGACAGCCTGCGGGTGGAGGTGGCCCCATTTGGTATCCGTGCCGTCGAGATCCTTCCCGGTCCCATCGACACGGACATGTTCCGCCTCAGCACGGGGGAGCAGGATGCGACCCGCTTTGACCACTACAGCTCGTTGGCCGGCGTCGCAGCCTCTTTGCGACGCGAGCACGCCGATCCACGCGTCGTCGATCCGCAGCACGCCGCCACCATGATCGTCGACGCCATCCTCGACTCCTCCGGTCCGATGCGCTACGGCTGCGATCCCGTCTCCCTCGAGTTGCTCGACCTCTGGCGCCAGTGTGACGACGAGACGGTCTTCACCATGACGGGCCAGTCCCTGCTCGACCAGACGCGCTAGACCGACCACCGCGACGTCCCGGCCGCACCGGGGTTGGCACACCCCCATATGTGGGAAGGCCTCTCGGGAATGGGTGTGCTGCGGGCGACGGAGCAGAACACGCTACGTTCGGCCTCGACAGAAAGGTCGCCGTGCAGTTTGCCGTCATTGTCGCCGTCTTCCCGATCATCTTCATCGGCGAGTTGCCGGACAAGACCATGTTCGCGTCGCTGGTGTTGTCGACGCGGGGTCGCCCGATCATCGTGTGGGTCGGTGCCGCCGCCGCCTTCCTGGTGCACGTCGTCATCGCAGTCACGATCGGCGTGGCGCTGTTCCACCTTCTGCCGCATCAGGTGCTCGATGCCGTCGTCGCCGGCATGTTCCTCGTCGGCGCCGCACTCGCCATCCGCGAGGCGATCAAGGAGAGCAAGGAGGCCAAGGACGAGGAGATCGTGGAGCGGGAGGTGGCCTCGCACCGCCGGATCGCCGTCACCGCCTTTCTCGTAATCTTTCTCGCCGAATGGGGCGACCTCACGCAGATCCTGACCGCCAACCTCGCCGCCCACTATCACGACCCGCTCTCCGTCAGCGTCGGTGCGGTGCTCGCGCTGTGGGCTGTGGCTGGGCTGGCCGTGGTGAGCGGTCAGAGTCTGCTCAGGCTGATCAACGTCTCAACCGTCAGGATCGTCACCGCGGTCGTCCTTGTCGCCCTGGCCGGGTGGGCTGCCTGGAACGCAGCGCACTGATATCCGACGTTGATCAGGTGCCGGGGAGATCGCGCAGCGCCTCGCCCAGTTCGCGGCGGTGGGAGATGCCCAGCTTCTGGTAGGCGCGGTGCAGGCGGTTCTCGACCGTCCGAACTGAAAGGCTCATCATTTCGGCGATCTGCTTGTCTGTGTTGCCGGTGGCCGCGTGCAGCGCGGTGTCGAGCTCGGCCGGCGTCAGTTGGGCCCGCGCCCCGATGGCGCGGACGAACGGGGTAACGGCGCCCTCGCACCGAGCGAGGAGCCGGGCGGCCGTCTGCTGTGTCGCGGCCGCCTCACGGCTCGCCCCGTCGCGTCGGAGATGGACAGCTGCCTCGCCGAGAGCTTCGGCCGCGTACAAGAAGGCGCCGACGTCCTGGAAACGCGCCGCCGCCGCCGCCAGCGCGTCACTGTCCTTGTCGGCCGCAGCCTGGGTGTACGACAGCCGAGCCGCCGTCATCTCGCCGTCCACCTTGGAGGCGAGAACGCCCAGCTCGTCGACCACCTGGCGGGCGCGGCCCATCCGGGCCAGTCCGTGGAGTGCTCTCGTGGCGCCGAGGAGGTCGCCCGTCTCCTGGCCCAAGGCCGCGGCCCCCTCGAGGTGTTTCCGGGCTGCGCCCATGTCGCCTCCTGCCGCCATCGCCCAGGCTCGGGCCTGGAGCGCGTCGACCTCGTGCACCAGGTCGGTGGCCAGCCTGAGCGCATCGAGTGCGTTCAGCGCCTGGGTCGCTTTCGGCGCTGCCCCGGCCAGAGCCAGGGCATGTGACGACAGCACCTCGCACCAACGCGCCGCGACCGGCAGCCCCTGGTCGAGGAAGACGGCCGCCGCGCTGGTCGCTTGCAAGAAAGCGGACTGCACGCGGCCCTGCTCCATCCGCAGCGCACCGAATGAAGCAGCGACGACGGCACTCTCGGGCGAGCCCGGCTGCGCGGAGAGCTCTTCTTGCGCGCCCGTGAGCAGCGATTCGGCCTCACCGAGGCGACCGAGCCCGATGAGTGCGAGCGCATGGTGCTCGAAGGGGCTCCACGGCTCGGCGAGGACGGTGGATCCCTGGCGGACGGTGGCGCCGGTCGGTGGGACGAGGAAGGCCAGGGCCTGGTCCAAACGGCCCGTGCGCACAAGGCACTGCCCCACCAACGTGTGCAGGCTCGAGCGTGCGGCCCCTGAGACGTCGGGGAGCGGCTCGACCTCGTCGATGACGGCGCCCACCCCGTTGCGCGCGCCGTCGACCCGCAGTCGCCGCGCCAAGAGCTCGTCGCGCCAGAGCGGGCCCACATCCACTGCGAGCAAGCCGTCAATTGCCGTCATGTCCGCCGTGCCGTGCATGGCGTTCTCGTGGTCGAATGTCACGAGGGCGACCTGGACCAGCTGCTCTGGTGCACTCGACCGAGCCGCGTCTTCTGCCAGGAGTGCGAGCTCACGCGCGGCTTGTTCGTGGCGCCCGCTCTGGTGGGTGGCTTCGGCGGCCAGAAGCTTCGCCTCGAAACCCTCCCCGTTCTCCACCGCCGCTCGGGCCATCCGTTCGGTGAGCTCGTAGTCGCGACGCTCGCGCGCGGCCTTGGCCCCGGCGAGGAGGAGTGCTGGGCTCCCCTCTCCCCCCACCAGCTTGAGCGAGGCCAGGAGGATCGTGTCGTCCTGGCGCCGCCCGCCGGCAGCTTCCGCGAGCTCGCGTGCCAAAAGGCGCTGCCGTCGTGCGTTGATGCCGGCACGCACCACGTCGCCGTAGACCGGATGGGCCAGACACACCTGCAGGCGCCGCCCGTCCATTCGGCTGGTGAGCAGACCCCTGTCCTCGAGTGCCTCGATTGCGGCGGGGTCGGCGAGTTGGTCGAGCGCAGGTTGCGCCAACGGCTCGCCCAGGGCCGTGAGCTCCATCGCGTGCCGCTCCGCTTCACTCAGCGCACCCAGGCGCTTCGTGACGATGTCGTCGAGGCGAGCGGTCGGGGCGAGCGCACCGCGCAGTCGCCAGACCCCGTCCTCCTCCCGTAATGAGCGGCTCTCCAGTGCGCCGAGGACCAGCTCGTGAAGGACGAGTGGGTCGCCGAGCGAGCGTTCGACCAGCTGCCGCAACGAGACCGTGTCCACGGGTCCGCCCAGGACGGCCAACAGCAGGTCTGCGATCGCCTCGCTGTCCAGAGGCCGGAGTTCGATGCGGGCCGCGCCGTAGTCCTTCCACAGGACCATCATCGGATCAGGGCCCGGCTGCCCGGCCCGGCCCGTGCTGAGCACGCAGGACAGGACCGTTGCTGTGCCCGCCTGCGCCAACTGGTGGACGAGAGAGGCCGATCCGTCGTCGAGCAGGTGAGCGTCGTCGACGAAGACGAGCAGGGGTCGCTGCCCGGCGTCATCGAGGAGCTCGTGCATGTAACGGCGCAACTGGTCAGCGTGTGATTCGGGGCCGACCAGGTCCGAGTCGCGGTGGAGCAGCGAGGCGAAGGCGCCAAACGCGTAGTGCTGCGCGGCCTCGGTGCCACCAACCAGAGCCACCGCCATGCCAAGGTCGCGCGCGAACGCGACGCCCACCATGGCCAGGACTGTCTTGCCCACCCCGGCGGGCCCGATGATGACGGCGCCGCGGCGCCCGCTGATCGACGCCTTCAGTTCAGCGATCTCGTTGGCCCGGCCGACGAGGGGCCAACGATCGGGTGTGGTTGTCGCGTGGTCCGGCCCGATCAGCGCACTGCCGACATCTCTCGCCATCGGATGAGGTCCCCTCGGAATCGAAGGGGTCCATTTTCGCTTACGTCAATGGCAATTGCCAGGACGTCGCGTCCGACGCCGCGCCCGGCATGTCAGGACGGAGGCGCTGCGAATCGGTAGCCGATGCCGCGGATCGTCGTGATCCAGCGCGGGTTCTCCGGGTCCGTCTCGATCTTGAGGCGGACGCGGCGGATGTGCTCCGTCACCGTCGAGCGCCCCTGCCAGCGGCCGTTGGATCCCCACACGCGCTCGAGCAGGTCCTCGCGCGAGAAGACTCGTCCGGGTGCCGACGCCAAGAAGGCGAGCAGGTCGAATTCCTTGCGGGTCATCATCACCTCGACGCCGCCGACCGTGACCTTGCGCGTCCCTTGGTCGATGACGAGCTCACCGTGGTCGAGTGTCGTCGTGGGCGTGGAGCTGCCGCGGCGCAGGACCGCTCGCATCCGGGCCTCGAGCTCTGCGAAGGAGTACGGCTTGGACAGAACGTCGTCCGCACCGAGGTTCAGCAGCCCGACGCGGTCCCGTTCGGTGGATCGGCCAGAGCAGACGATGACCGGTACCGAGCTACGGCGTCGGATTTTGGTCAGCGCGTCCGCCGTTCCGCCGCCGATGTCGAAATCGAGGATGACCAGATCGGCCGGGTGCGCGAACACCGACTGCAGGGACTCGTCCACGCTTGCGGCCTCGGTCACCTCGTAGCCGGAACGCCTCAGATAGTGCTGGAGCGCCCGTCGGGTGTTGTTGTCGTCTTCGGCCACGAGGATCGTTCGGTCGTTTTGCACGTCACCGATCGGGGTGAACACGGTCGTCGGATTCGAATCGGCGGGGCGCAGGCCTCCGGTTGAAGTCGAGCCCTGCTCGGACAGATCCATCGGAAACGTCATGCCGCACCGCCTTGCGCCGGGACCCCGCCGTTCCTGCCGTCCTGTTGAGTGAGCTTGTCTGCCAAGCTGACCATGTCCATCGCCGCCTCTTTCGTCCGTTCCGCCTTCCCAGCGGGACGGCTTCGTCGTCTGCTCAGGCCCTGCCCGGCGTGTCCGTCACACCACGCCGCACTGACGTGTGTTCTCAATGTCGGCACGTGTGGCGACATGCTCCATAGGACTTTCGGACCAGAGAATTGAGCGTCCGTAGTGCAAACTGTGATTTCGCTTCGCCTGACCGTTGCCAACCCCCCCGCCGATCTTCGGTCAGGCGTCGGGAAGCGTGAACCGATAGCCGACCCCGCGCACAGTAGTGATCCACTTGGGCGAGTCGGGGTCGGACTCGATCTTCAGACGCACGCGCCGCACGTGCTCGGTGACGGTAGAGCGTCCCTGCCATTCCTCGGTCGAGCCCCAGACCCGCTCGAGGAGATCCTCGCGGGAGAACACCTGACCGGGGGATGCCGCCAGGAAGGCCAGGAGGTCGAACTCCTTGCGCGTCATCGGGATGTTCTCTTCGCGCACCGTCACCGTCCGCTTGTCGCGGTCCACGATGAGGTCGCCGTGGATGAGGCAGGTCGCCGCCGGTTCGCCGTTGCCGCGGCGTAGGACGGCGCGAACCCGCGCTTCGAGCTCAGCGAACGAGAAGGGCTTGACGACGAAGTCGTCTGCACCCAAGTTGAGGGTGCGGATCCGGTCGTCTTCGGAGTCACGTCCAGAGCACACAATGACCGGCACCGCGCTGTGGCGGCGGATCTTGGCCAGCACATCGGTGCCGTCGAAACCGGGAAGTCCCAGGTCAAGGAGCACAAGTGTGGCCGAATGCTGAAAGACGGCGCGCAGCGTGGACGGCCCGTCGATGGCCTCGGTGACGCGATATCCGGACCGCTCGAAGTACTGGAGGAGGGCGCTGCGGCAACTGTGGTCGTCCTCGGCCACCAGGATGGTGCACCCACCCTGCTCGGCCCCGCTCGGGGACCCCAGGGGGTTCGTGCCGACCGGGCTGAGTTGGTGCCGACCGTTGCGTTGCGTGGTGGTGCGTGTCGCCACGCCGATGGGCGAGTTCACGCGCCGAACCCCTTCACACGAGACTTCGAGGTCGCTCCCTGCAGCAGGGGTGAGTGGCCCATGTTGTGATTGTCGGCTGCGCCAGCTTCAACCTTGAGGGAATCACTCCCAGACGCGGCGGCGTGTCAACGGGTCCGCCGCACTCGTGCATCGGCACGCCGTCGCTGCACCCGCGCGGTCCCTCCATTGGGAGTCGCACGCGACGGCGAAGGCGCGCGGCGCGGAGAGCAAAAGAGAGTTGCACCGACACTGCAAAGTGCCGCAGTCGATTCAGTCCATGTGTCGGCGGCGTCCATGGTCCCACGAGACCGGAATTTCGCCTGTTGAAAGGGCTGCCATGGCATTCCTGGGCATCTGCAACCAATCAACAACGTTCACGCAACCGACCTGCAAGAACGCAATCTATTAGAGTGGTTGTTACTCCTGAATACATGAATTCCGTGTGGTCCAATGATGGCTCCAGGAGAAGAGCGCACCAGTCGGATGGTGCAAATCAAGGAGGGTACGTGGGATCGACATCACGTCCGTTTTCCACGGCGCAGGAGTCGGCGGAGGCGGGGATCGAGAATCTGTGGTCCGAGTTCAAGCGAACGGGTGACCAGAGTCTTCGGAACCAGCTGATCATCTACTACTCGCCGTTCGTCAAATACATCGCCGGCCGCGTGCTGGCTGGGTTGCCGCGACACTTCGACGAGGAGGATCTCGTCAGCTACGGCATCATCGGGCTCATCGACGCCATCGAGCGCTTCGAGATCGACCGCAACCTGCGGTTCGAGACCTACGCCATCCCGCGCATCAAGGGGGCGATCATCGACGAGCTCCGCTCCATCGACTGGGTGCCCCGGTCCGTCCGGACCAAGGCGCGGGCGGTCGAGCAGGCGTTCACTCACCTCGAGGGCACGCTGCGGCGCACGCCGAACGAGGCCGAGGTGGCGGCCGAGCTGGAGATGTCCGTCGGCGACTTCCACAAGGCGCTGCGCAAGATCTCGACGGTCGGCATGATGGCGCTCGACGAGGTGCTGCGCGGCGGCGACCGCTCCGAGCGGTCCACACTGGGCGAGACGCTGCCCGACGGATCGTGGGGGCCGGTCGACACGTTCGAGGCGAAGGAGTCCAAGGAGGCGCTCGTCATGGCCGTCGACGGCATGCCCGAGCGCGAACGCACCGTCCTCATGATGTACTACTACGACGGCCTGACGCTGACCGAGATCGGCCAGGTCCTGGGCGTCACCGAGAGCAGGGTGTGCCAGATCCACACCAAGGCGCTCCGCCAGCTGCGTTCGAAGCTGGCCGATCGTCCCGAGACGGTACGGATCAACCAGACGCAGCGCGCCAGCGCGCCGCGCCGTGACCGGGAGGGCCGGGCTCGCCTGCAGCTGCTCGCCAGCTAGTCACTTTCACAGAAGGTCCAATTCCGCCCGGCGGCCCTCGCGGTCGCCGGGCGGAATGCGTTCTGCGGTTGGCAACGTCTGCAAACCCAGTCGCCACGGCCGATACGGTACGGACACCGAGTTTCACCGAACCGAGGAGAGCACAGCATGCCGTTGCACCAGCGCGAATCCGTCCGAGACGAAGTGCTCGATTCGATCTACGCCAACCGGGACCTGAACGCCAAGCTTCCTTCGAGCGCCTGCCCCCATAGCGAGATGCTGCCCGGTGAGGCCTTCCAGGCGATCTCCGACGAGCTGCTCCTCGACGGCAACGCTCGTCAGAACCTGGCCACCTTCTGCCAGACGTGGGAGGAGCCCGAAGTCCACAAGTTGATGGACGTCTGCATCGACAAGAACCTCATCGACAAGGACGAGTATCCCCAGAGCGCAGAGATCGAGCGGCGTTGCGTCCACATCCTGGCCGACCTGTGGAACGCACCGGCGACGGGCCAGCCAGTCGGGTGCTCGACCATCGGCTCCTCGGAGGCCTGCATGCTCGGCGGCATGGCGGCCAAGTGGCGCTGGCGGGCCAAGCGCAAGGCGGAAGGGAAGTCGACGGAGTCACCCAACATGGTGTGTGGTCCCGTCCAGGTGGTGTGGCACAAGTTCGCCAAGTACTGGGACATTGAGATGCGCGAAATCCCCATGTCACCCGGGCGCTATTGCATGGACGCGGAGCAGATGCTCGAACGCGTCGACGAGAACACGATCATGGTCGTCCCGACCTTCGGCGTGACCTACACCGGCGCGTACGAACCGGTACTCGAGCTCTCGCAGGCGCTCGACAAGCTCCAGGAGGAGACGGGGCTCGACATCGACATCCACATCGACGGCGCGAGCGGTGCCTTTCTGGCTCCCTTCTGCGCACCCGACATCCCGTGGGACTTCCGCGTGCCCCGGGTGAAGTCGATCAGCACGTCCGGGCACAAATTCGGGCTGGCCCCGCTGGGCGTCGGGTGGGTCCTGTGGCGCGACGTCGAGGAACTCCCGGACGACCTCATCTTCCACGTGACGTACCTCGGCGGGGACATGCCGGTGTTCCAGATCAACTTCTCGCGTCCCGCCGGGCAGGTCGTCGCGCAGTACTACAACTTCGTGCGCTTGGGCCGCGACGGGTATCGCAACGTGCACAACGCCTGCTACGACACGGGCAAATTCCTGGCTCAAGAGGTGGTGAAGCTCGGCCCCTTCGAGTTGCTGGCTGACTCCAACCCGCTCACCGGTATCCCGTCCGTCGCCTGGAGGATCAAGGAGGGCGAGGATCCGGGCTACACGCTCTACGACATCGCCGACCGGTTGCGCACCCGCGGCTGGCAGGTGCCGGCGTATCCGTTGACGGGGTCCGTCTCCGACATCTCCGTCCAGCGGATCTTGGTGCGCCAGGGTGTCAGCCGCGACCTGGCCGGGATCCTGCTCGAGGACATGCATGCCGCGGTCGGCCACTTCGACAAGCACCCGGTCACCGTCTCCATGACCAAGGAGGAATCTGGCGGCTTCAGCCACCTGTAGGGAGGTCGCCCCCGCGACCGCTGCGGCCGATGCCGGCGGTCGGACCGCCACGCCCCAGTCGACGGGCAGCGGGCGCCGACGGAGGAACCGAGGCTTGCCCACCGTGGCGGGCCTGTCCGTCGTCCACGGGGCCGGGGCGGCCAACGTGACGCCGGCCATGGCACGGAGCGCCGGGTCGTAGGCGGAGCGAATGCGCGCGAACCGGCGCCATGCCTCCTCTTCCCGGCCCGGCTCAATGTCGAGCAGGCCCGACAGGGACTGCATGGCGGCGAGGTACTCGGCGCGTGTGATGCTCACCTCCGGTGCGGGCTCGGCGGCCCGCGCCATGACGTCGGGCAATTTGGCCGGTGCGGGCAGCGGGACGTTGACGGCGCGGGCGATCCACACAACGACCGCGAGCCCGTAGACGAGGACGGTGAGTGGGCCCTTTTGCACGTCGGCGAATGCCTCGTCGAAGTCGACGTCCGAGACCGAGAAGACCAGCGCTGACGCGTCCAGCACCGTCCCGACGGTGGCGACCCACGACCGTTCGGTGTCGGACTCGGGGAAATAGCTCAAAATGGGGAAAGCAGTGTGTGTCTGCTCCAGATCGAGCATCCAGTCGGCGGCGTTGCGCCAGATGTCGGGCGTCTCGAAACTGCCGATACGGTGCAACGAACGGATGAAGTCGGGCGCGGCGGGCGGTGTGCCTGCGATAGGACGAAGGCGGTTGGCGCCCTTCTCCCGCCCGTTGTAGGCGGAGTAGATCGTCGGCAGGTAACTAATGAGGAGCGCGACGAGGCCCAGGCCGATCGTGGCCTGGACGAAGGCGATCGAGATCCTCCCGGTTCCGTGGGGCTCGTCGAAACCCATGGTGGTGAGCGCCGAGACACTGATCTCGAAGCCGTTCGACCAGGTGACATCGCCGGTACCCCAGTACACGGCGGTGAACGCCACCATCATCAGGATCATCCAGGCCAGTGGCAGGCTGACGAGGGCCACCGGCGCGTACATGCGTCGCAGTGCGTCAGAGAGCGGGTCGTCGCGGTGGCGGCGCACCAGCAGCCGGTACACGAGTGCGAAGACGAAGCCCGACAGACGCGGGTTGCCCTTCTGTGGCAGGACGACCGTCTTGAGCGCCGAGCCCAACACGACCAGGGCGAACAGTGCGCCGATGATGAGGACGAGGACGTGGACGGCGGTCATGGTCGGCGGTGGCGGTGGAGGAGGTGGTGGCTCAGGAGACCGAGTGCGTGGCCTCCTGGACCGCCTTGTCCACGTCGGCCTTGTCGACCTGGAGCTCCTTGGCCACCTTCTTCTGCGCCTTCAGCTGCGCCTTCTCGATGGCGGCCTCAACAGTCGTCTCGCCCACGATGACGAGCGCGGCCTCGCCGGCGTCGATCACCTCACCGAACTCCTTGACGTCGGTGCGCGACATGCCCTTCCACAGGTGTCCGCTCACTCCGCCGATGGCGGCGCCGACGATGGCCGTCCCGATGATGGACGGCGGGAACAGAATGCCGACCAGGGCACCGGCGGCAGCACCGCCCCAGGCACCGTGCCGCGTCGTCGTCTCATCCTTGTTGACGTGGATCTTCCCCTTGTCGTCCTTGGTGATCACCGCGGCGTCGTAGGTCCCGACCGCACCGGCGGCACGCAGGTCCTTGACGACCGCGTAGTCGGCGCGGGCGTCGACCTCGCTGGCATAGGTCCCGATGTAGATGAACACGCCGTCAGCCTTCGACATCGCCACGCTCCTTCGTTTCCGGTGCCCACCAGGGCCCATGCGCCCCGTGTGTCCGGGCGCGTGCCCCGAGGGTAGGCCCCGACGGGCACGGCCTGCGACATCGTCGCCCACAGGCAAGCCTTCGGGCCCGTCTGGCATGATCCCTGCCGATGCCTCTTCCTCCGGCCATCGAGATCGCGCGGCAGGCCTCGCTTCGTCCGATCAGCGACATCGCAGCGCAGATGGGCATCGCGCCCGAGCTGCTCGAGCCCTACGGGACGAACGTGGCCAAGGTGAGCCTCCATGCCGTCGAGGCACTGGCCGACCGGCCGCGGGCCCGCTATGTCGTGGTGACGGCCGTGACCCCCACGCCTCTCGGCGAGGGCAAGACCACGACGACGGTGGGCCTTGGGCAGGCGCTCGCCTGCATCGGGCGGCAGGCGACCATCGCGATCCGGCAGGCGTCCATGGGCCCGACTTTCGGCATCAAGGGCGGCGCGGCCGGCGGTGGCTACAGCCAGGTCGTGCCCTTCGAGAACCTGAACCTCCATCTGACCGGTGACCTGCACGCGGTGACGGCGGCCAACAACCTGCTCGCCGCCATGGTGGACAACCATATCTACAGCGGGAACGAGCTCGGGCTCGATCCACACGGCCTCACGTGGAAGCGCGTGCTCGATGTCAACGACCGCTCCCTGCGCCACATCGTCAGCGGGCTCGGGGCGAAGCAGGACGGGATCCCCGGGGAGACGGGATTCGACATCACCGCCGCCTCCGAGGTGATGGCCATCCTGGCCCTCGCCACGTCGCTGCAGGATCTGCGTACCCGCATGGGACGCATCGTGGTCGGACCCAACGGTGACGGCGATCCGGTGACAGCCGAGCAGTTGCAGGCGGCGGGGGCCATGACCGTGATCATGCGCGATGCGATAAAGCCCAACCTGTTGCAGACGCTCGAGAACACACCGGTCCTCGTGCACGCCGGTCCGTTCGGCAACATCGCGCACGGGAACTCGTCGGTCGTGGCCGACCTGATCGGCATGCACGCGGGCGAGTTCCTCATCACCGAGGCGGGGTTCGGGGCGGACATGGGCGCCGAGCGCTTCTTCAACATCAAGTGCCGGACCTCGGGGCTGCAACCCGACGCGGCCGTGGTCGTGACCACCGTCCGGGCAATGAAGCTGCACTCGGGCCGGCACCGTGTCGTCGCCGGACGTCCGCTCCCGCCCGCCATGCTCGCCGAGAACCCCGCAGAGGTGCAGCTCGGCGCCGCCAACCTGCTCGCCCACCTGGCCATCGTGCGCCGTCATGGCGTGACGCCGGTCGTGGCCATCAACGCGATGGAGGGCGACTTCCCCTCCGAACACGCCGCCATCAGGGAGATCGCGGCTTCCGTGGGGGCGCGGGCGGCCGTGTGCACCCACTTCGTGGACGGCGGCAAAGGGGCCGTCGAGCTGGCCGAGGCCGTCGTCGAAGCCGCGGCCGAGACGGGTGACTTCCACATGCTCTACGAGGACAGCGCGACGTTGCGGGAGAAGATCGAGACAGTGGCCACCGAGATCTACGGTGCCGACGGTGTGGACTACCTGCCGGCGGCCGCACGCCGACTCGACGACTACGAGCGCGCCGGATTCGGAAGGCTCCCGGTCTGCATTGCCAAGACGCACCTCTCCATTTCTTCGGACCCCGTCCTGCGCGGTGCCCCCAGGGGATGGCGCCTTCCGGTGCGCGAGGCCCGCGCCAACGTCGGCGCCGGGTTCGTGTACCTCGTGAGCGGGGACATGCGCACCATGCCCGGCCTCTCGAGCAGCCCGGCGGCGGAGCGGATCGACATCGACGAAAACGGCAACGTGGTCGGCCTCTACTAGGCCACGAGGGAGCGTCCATGGCTATCGATTTCACCTTGGCGCCCGAGCACGAGGAGATCCGCTCCCGCGTCCGGACCTTCATACAGAAGACGGTGCAGCCGCGGATCAAGGACTTCGACGACGAGGCGCGGGTCACGTCACGCCACGACTACCTCGTCACCATCCTGGAGCTGCGCGAGGAGGCCAAGCGCGCCGGTCTGTGGCTGCCCCACATGCCGGTCGAGTGGGGCGGCATGGGGCTTGGCCACGTCGAGCTGGCCATGGTCCAAGCGGAGGCCGGTCGGACGCGCCTCGGGCCCTGGATCCTCAACTGCATGGCGCCCGACGAGGGCAACATGCACACCCTGCTGCACTGGGCTACCGACGCGCAGAAGGACAACTACCTGCGCCGGTTGTGCGAGGGCACCGCCATGTCCTGCTTCGCCATGACCGAACCCGAAGTGGCCGGCTCGGACCCGACGTTGATTCAGACGCGGGCGGAGAAGGACGGCGACGAGTGGATCATCAACGGCCACAAGTGGTTCATCTCCAACGCGCGGCGGGCCCAGTTCGCCATCCTCGTGGCCCGGACCGAGCCGGACGTGCCACCCGGGTCGCGCGGTGCCAACACGGCGTTCCTTGTCGACCTCCCGGCCGAGGGCTGGAACGACGTGCGCGAGGTCGAGACCATGCACGGGTCGACCGGCCACTCCGAGATCGTCATCGAGGACCTCCGTGTGCACGACTCGCAGATCCTCGGTGGCCGGGGCAACGGCCACCGGCTCGGGCAGTACCGGCTCGGTCCGGCGCGCCTGGCCCACTGCATGCGCTGGATCGCTCAGGCGGAGACCGCGCTCGACATGATGGTCGATCGCTCCCTGCACCGCTATTCGCACGGTTCACTGCTGGCCGAGAAGCAGGGGGTGCAGTGGCTCATCGCCGACTCGGCCATGGAGCTCTATCAGTGCAAGCTCATGGTGCTCCATGCCGCCTACAAGATCGACCGGGGGGACGATTTCCGCACGGAAGTCTCCATGGCCAAGCACTTCGTTGCCAACAGCCTGAACCGCATCATCGACCGGTCCATGCAGGTGCACGGCGCACTGGGCTACTCCACGGACACGCCCCTCGCCAGCATGCTCCAGCACGCACGGTGGGCCCGTTTCGCCGACGGGGCCGACGAGATCCACCAGATGCGTATCGCCGAGCGCACCATTGCCGCCTACAAGGACACCGGGTCGACCAACGCGGCGACCGGCGGCCTCCCGCTCTGAGCCATGGGGTGTCTCCTGGCACTGCTCACGGCGATTTCGCCCCGACTGGTCATCTTCCTCCTCTGGATCTTTTCGGACCGGCTCACGATTGCCTTCCGCTCGGGCTGGGAGGGGATCATCGGCTTCATCCTGCTGCCGTACACAACGCTGTTCTACGCCCTTGTCTATGCACCGGCGAAGGGTGTGGACAGGTTCGGCTGGGTCATCGTCGCCCTTGGCGTCTTGTTGGACCTGTGGTCCCACTTCTACAGCGCACGGGCGCGCCGCCGGCGGGACCGCCGGACCGCACACACCTGAATCGACCCGTCCCAGTCGGATCAGGCGAAGCGCAACCGTAGGTCGGGTTCGGGCCCGAAGGTGGCCGGGCTCGGCCCGAAGGCGGCGAGCTTCTGCCACCCGGCGACACCGATCATGGCCGCGTTGTCGGTCGCCATGGCGTGCGGCGGGATGAGGAGCCGCGTGCCGAACTCGTCGGCCAAAGTCTGTGCCCGGGCGCGCAGGATGGGACTGGCCGCCACGCCGCCGACGATGGCAACGGCGGGGTCGCCGAACTCCTCGAGCGATCGGCGGAGCTTCGCGATGAGGACGTCCATGCAGGCGGCGACAAACGACGTCGCTACGTCGCTCTCCGAGAAGTCTGGGTTGGCGCGGACATAATTGACCACTGCCGTCTTCAGCCCGGAGAACGAGAAGGCGTACCCCTCCGCCAGCATCGGCCGCGGGAACCCGAGGACGTCCTCACCCGTCGCCGCGAGCCGGTCCAGCACCGGTCCTCCCGGATACCCGAGGCCGAGGAAGCGAGCGACCTTGTCGTAAGCCTCGCCGATGGAGTCGTCGACGGTCTCCCCGAGCAGTTCGTAGAGTCCCGGCTCGGTGCAGCGGGTGAGCATGCAGTGGCCACCGGAGACGAGAAGTGCGATTTGGGGGAAGGGCACCGTTGTGTCGGCCAGGTAGACGCTGGCCAGGTGACCTTCGAGGTGGTTGACGCTCACCACGGGAATGCCCCAGCCGAGGGCCAGCGCCTTGGCGCTGGCGATGCCGACGAGCAACGCGCCGACCAGGCCCGGACCAGCTGTGACGGCGACGGCGGTCAGATCCTTCCCGGCGACGTCGGCTTCACGCAGGGCACGCTCGACGACCGGTGTCACTGATTCGACGTGTGCCCGGCTGGCCAGTTCCGGGACCACGCCGCCGAACTCGGCGTGCAGGTCAATCTGGCTGGCCACGACCGACGAGCGCACCTGCAGCGTGTCGTCGACGACGGCTGCCGCCGTCTCGTCGCACGACGTCTCGAGAGCGAGGAGAGTCCCGCTCATTGCGCCCCCGCCACTTCCCGGTCGACATCGGCCCGCGCAATGGCACCCTCGCGCTCAACAACGGGAGCAGGCCCGCTCATGTTGACGAGTGTCGAAGGGACGTCGTCGAGCGCTCCTCCGTCGACGACCAGCTCGAGCGTGTCTCCGAGCGTGGTTGCGACGTCGCGCGCAAGGCGCGGAGTGGGCGCGCGGTGGGGATTGGCACTGGTGACGACCAGGACGCCTGTCTGCTCCAGAAGGTCGCGCAGGAAGGGGTGATCGGGGATGCGAACGGCGACCTCGGTTCGACCGTGCAGCCAGCGGGGCCGGTCGACACCCGTCTCGAATCCAAAGGCCATCGTCAACGGTCCTGGCCACCATCGACGGGCCAGCACGTCCGCGCTCGGCGTAAAGGCCACACCGAGCGCACGGACCTGGTCGACGGATGCGGCGAGCACCGGAAGGTGCATCCCCTCGGGGCGCCCTTTGACGCGGTAGATGTCACGCACTGCGTCGGCGTCGTCAGGACGCGCCGCCAACCCGTAGACGGTGTCGGTCGGGACGGCCACGAGGCCACCGCGGCGCAGCACCTCGACGGCGGCACGCCGACCCGCCTCGTCGGCGTGCACGATCCGCGTCGATGTCGTCACCGCCAACATCTCGGGGAGGTCAGACGCCCCGTCAGAGCCGGAGGGGGCGCACGGCGGCGCCGATCAGCGTCGGATCCGACTGCCAGTCCACGCCCGGGACGTCCACGTAGAGCTCAATCTCGTTACCGTCGGGGTCGAGGATGTAGAGGCTGTGGGTGACCGTGTGATCGGCCGAGCCCACGATGGTGGCGCCGGCTTGTTGGACCGCCGCCAGCGCGGCGCGCAGATCGTCGTCCGTCTCGCCCACGTTCAGGCCGAAGTGGTACATCCCGACGCGCCGTCCGGCTGGAATGGGCGCAGCATCGGCGCCCACCTCAATCAGCAAAAGCTCGTGATGCGTCCGGCCCGACGAGAAGGCGGCGGCGCCGACGGGAACCTCACCGGGAGCGGGGAGAATCTGTCGCCAGCCGAGGACGTCGTTGTAGAAGGCCACCGAGCGCTCCAGGTTGCGCACGTAGAGCACCAAATGGCCGAGTTCCCGAACCTTCATGCACTCACGCTACCGGTCGCACCGTGCTCGACAGCCGCCGAGGCCCGGACCCAGTGCGCCGTCGGCGGCATGCCGGGTCCGAGGTGGATGGGGACGTCGAAGGGTTCGGACTCGAGCCCGGCCGCCTCCATCAGCTCGGTGAGGGCGTGCGGTATGGCGGCGGCGACGTCCCACAGCCGAGGCACCGCCCGGGAGTCCGAAGCCAGGCCCCAGTACAAGACGCCCATGTTGCTCATGATGGTGATGTTCAAACCCATGCCGTCCATTACCGGCCCCAGGGGGAACATCCCGAGCATCCGACTGCCACCGAGGTAGAGCGGGAAGTCGGGCCCCGGGACATTGGATACGACGAGGTTGGCCACTGGTCGGTGTCGATCGGCCAACTTCATGCCGGTATAGAGGCGGGCGGCAGCGGCGAAGACGTTGGGGGTGGCGTGCTCGGCCCAGTTCTGCAGCGTGGTCGCGCCCAGTGCCTGATGCTCTTCCTTGGCCCCTTTGGTGCCCTCGTGGATGAACGCCAACCGCTCGAGCGGGTCCTCAATGTGGCAGGGCAGCTGCACGAACATGGCCGACACCTTGTTGGAGCCCTTGAGCTCGGCCACGTCGGGGGTGACAGACACGGGCACGACCGACACGAGCGGGATGTCGGGAAGCTCGTCGCCGGCCAGCAGGTAGGTCCGCAGGGCACCCGTGCACATGGCGAGAACCACGTCGTTGACCGTTGTTCCCATTTTGTTCTTCAGCGCCTTGGTGTCCGCCAGGCTGGCGGCGGCGAATGCAACCCGCCGACGGGCGTGCACGGCCACGTTGATGGACGTGCGCGGTGCGGTGAGTGGCAGGGCCGCCTTGCCGGGCAGGCTCTGGCGGATCCGCCGCACGTCGAAGATGTTGCGCGTCGTTCGTACCGCCATGCGTCCCACCTCGAAGGGCGCCACCAGGCCGGCGATCATCGCTTGGGAGACCAGCTCCAGGCCGGAGGGAATGCGCGCGTCGAGCTGACGGCCCTTCTGCGGCGGCGTCTCTGGAGGGGACGGTTCCATGTCGAAGAGGACGCCGAGCAGCTCGGCCCCCGAGACGCCGTCGATGGTGCTGTGGTGCATCTTGACGACGAGGGCGATCTTCCCGTCCTCGAGCCCCTCAACGATCCACATCTCCCACAGTGGGCGGTCGCGGTGGAGCTGCCGGCTGATCACGTCGGCCGCGAAGTCGCCCAGCTCGCGCATCCCTCCAGGCGAGGGGAGGGCCGCCCGCCGGAGATGGTTGTCGATGTCGAACTCGGGGTCGTCGACCCAGACCGGGTGGCCGAGCCGCATCGGCACCTCCACGAGGCGACGCTGGAACACAGGCGCCAAGGGGATGCGGTCGTTGATGAGCTGGCGGATCCGCCGGAACGAGTAGCCCCCGGGCACGGTCGACGGGTCGAAGACGGCGGTCATGGCCACGTGCATGTGGAGGGTGGGCGTTTCCATGTACAGGAAACTCGCATCGAGCCCGGTCAGCCGTTCGGGAGTCATCGGCCCTCTTTGGTCATCGCCATAACCTCGCACCAAGACCAGGCCGGGGCAAGCGCACTGGCGCCACGGAATCGCCGCCGACCAGGGTGGACCCAAGGGCCGGACAATCAGGCGAAGATGGTGCTGTGCCGTATGCCTTCCTGGCCCTGACCCTCCTCGGAGCGGCGGCGGTGGCTCTCGCCTACCGCCCCATCCGCCGGGAACCCTTCACCGTCCTCAGCTTCACCTGCGCCTGGATCGCCGGCGAGCTGGCCTTCCAGAACATCGTCTGGCAGATGGTGGCGACGGCCTTGTTCATCTGGGGCGGAGCCCTGGCCGATTGGGCCGGCTGGCTCGGGTTGGCCGTGGCCGTGTTCGACTGGGTCGGCCTCGTCGGGTTGGGCGTCGTCGGGCTCAGGGCCGCCGACGTCACGGCCGCCGCGCTGGCCGACGTGCGCAGTCCCTCCTTTCCTGTCCCACCGGAACCGACGGCACCGACGTGGGGCCGTTGGTGGCGGGTGACCCGCGCCATACCCTTCCGGTCGCGCGCCGTGCGCGGCACGTACAACATCGACTACTGGGGCGACGGCAACCGTCGCCACCGCCTCGACATCTACCATTCCCGCCTGACCCCTCCCGGCCCCGCTCCGGTGATGGTCTACATCCACGGCGGCGCCTGGATGATCGGCGAGAAGCGCGAACAGGGCAAGCCCATGATGTACGAGTTGGTGGCCCGGGGCTGGGTCTGCGTGGCCATCAACTACCGCCTCAGCCCCAAGGCCACCTGGCCCGACCACATCGTCGACGCCAAGCGCGCCGTGGCCTGGGTGAAGGAGCACATCGCGGAGTACGGCGGCGATCCCGCCTTCGTGGCCGTCAGCGGCGGCTCGGCCGGCGGCCACCTCTGCGCCCTGCTCGCATTGAGCGACGGCGACCCTGCCTTCCAGCCGGGCTTCGAGGACGCGGACACCGCGGTGCAGGCCGCCGTCCCCTTCTACGGGGTGTTGGACCTGACCAGCTCGCCCGACGGCGCGGCCATCTTCGGACCGGGCCTGCGCAAGATGCTCGAGAAGAAGGTCATGAAGACGACCGAGTCGGATCACCCCGAAGTCTTCCGGGCGGCGTCGCCCACCTTCCGGGTCCGGCAGGACGCCCCGCCCTTCTTCGTGCTCCAGGGTGTCAATGACACCCTGGTTCCGGTCGAGTCGGCCCGGACCTTTGTCGAGCGACTGCGCGCGGTCTCCGCCCAGCCCGTTGCCTACGCCGAGCTGCCCCTGACGCAACACGCATTTGACGTGCTGGCCTCCCTCCGGTGCCAGGCCACGACCTCGGCCGTGGGGGACTTCCTCGAGGCGGCCAGAACGGCCGCCGGCGCACGTTCTGACCAGGTTGTGACGCCCCGGCGAATTCTTTCTGACATAGAGTCAGCTCCCGAATTGTGACGGGCCCCTCCCGGCCGGGAGGGATCGAAAAGGGGTGGCTGTGGGCAACGCGCAGATGGAGGTCTCGGCATCGCGCCGGCAGGGAGGCCGGGCCCTCCGGGGCTTCCTCGCCGGTTCGGTGGTCGCGGGGTCGGTCGTGATCGGAGGAGGCGTGCTGGTGGCCGCGACGCCGGCGGGTGCCGCCTCGTCGGCCTCGGGCGTCTGCACGCCGGCCGTGGCGCCCACGGCGGCGCAGAACGCGGCGACCACGGGCATCACCGCCAAGTCGGTCACCGTCGGCAACGTGTCGATCGTCAGCGGCCCGGTGCCGGGCTTGTTCGAGGGTGCGCCGATCGGGGTCAAGGCCTACTTCGCCATGGTCAACGCGCACGGCGGCGTCAACGGCCGCAAGCTCGTCGTCGACTCCAAGGACGACGCCTTCAGCGGGCAGCAGAACATGACCGAGACCCAGGAGGCGATCAACAAGGACTTCGCCCTCGTGGGGAGCTTCTCCCTCTTCGACGGCTACGGCTGCGCCGCGCTGGCCAACAACACCGCCGTCCCCGACGTCTCCGTCACGCTCGACTCCGGCACGAACGCACTACCGAACGACTTCAGCGCGCAACCGTTGTCGGGTCAGGAGACCCTCGGGCCGGTGCAGTACTACAAGAAGCACTACCCCAAGGACACGACCGTCGGCGCCATCGTGTCGGACGTCGCCTCGGCCAAGACACAAATGGCCCAACAGTTCGCCGGGATGAAGAGCCTCGGCTACAAGATCGCGTATGTCGACGACATCAATCCGCTGCAGTCCGACTTCACGACGGACGTCATCAACATGAAGAACAAGGGCGTCAACGCCGTCGACCTCACCGGAATCGACTGGCAGGACGCGGCGATCTTCGTGCAGAACGCCAATACCCAGAACTGGCACCCGGGCCTCATCTTCTCCGGCGGCCCCGTCTACGCCGACCAGTTCATTTCCCATGCCGGCGGCCCGGCGGCGACCAACGGGATCCAGATCGGGCAGGTCTACGCCCTCTACCTCGGTGAGGACGCCAAGAAGGTGCCGGCGGTCAAGCAGTTCGACACATACGTGAAGAAGGTCAACTCGTCGTGGTCACCTGACCTCTACACCCTCTTCGGGTGGGCGTCAGCCGAGATGTTCGTCCAGGCACTCAAGGCCGCCGGCCCGAACCCGACCCGCGGCGATGTGATGGCGCAGCTCAAAAAGATCACACACTTCAACGCCAACGGCCTCTTCGGCGGCTCGGACCCGGCAGCCAAGACGCTCACTCCGTGCTTCGTGATGGCCGGCATCAAGAACGGAAAGTTCGTCCGTGAGCAGCCTGCCGGTAAGGGGTTCGACTGCAAGGCGAAGTTGTACAACGCCTCCGGCGTCACAGGCTAAGCCCGTGACGCGGTTGGGCCTGCCGCGAATGGGAAGGTGATGAAGGCGTGAGCGTCTTCCTCTCGTTCACCGTCCTGGGGATCGTCTTCGGCGCCGTGTACGGCCTGCTGGCCATCGGCCTGGTGGTGACATACAACACCACCGGCGTCTTCAACTTCGCCCAGGGCGCGGTCGGTATGGTCGCCGCCTTCTCGTACTGGGAATTGTGGCAGAACGAGCACTGGCCCTTTCTGCTCGCCATCGCCTTCATCGTCCTCGTCGAGGCACCCCTGTTGGCCCTCATCGTCGAGTTCGTGCTCTTCCGCCGCATTCACGGCGCCACGGTGGAGCGATCCCTCATGGTGTCGCTCGGCCTGCTGGTGATCCTCCTCGGCGTGGCCACCATCTTCTGGAGCAGCCCGGACGTCATCCGCTCGGTGCCGCCGTACTTCACCCAGTCCGACGGCACCGTCCTGTCGGTGCGCCTCTTCGGCGCCAACGGGGTCACGCTGCAGTACCAGCAGATCATGATCGTGGTCGTGACCGCGGTCGTCGGCGGCGCGCTCGGTCTGTTCTTGCGGCGGGCCCGCCTCGGCGTCGCCATGCGCGCCGTCGTCGACGACCCCGAACTCGTGGCTTTGGCCGGCGCCAAGCCGTACCGCATGTCGCAGGCGGGTTGGGTCCTCGGCTTCATGCTCGCCGCACTCGCCGGCGTGCTCATCGCACCACTGGTGGGCCAGACCGGTCTGACGTCGACGCAGCTGACGCTCCTGGCGCTCAACGGCTTCGCCGCCGCCGTCGTCGGCCGCCTGCGCAGCCTGCCGATGACCTTCGTCGGAGCGCTGGTCCTCGGGCTCATCACCTACTACGCCCAGGGCTACCTGCCCGATCACATCAACGCCGGCCTCGCCTCGGTCCTGACCGAGGTCATCCCCGTGGTCTTCCTGTTCGTCGTGCTGCTCGTGATCCCGGCCGCCCGGCTCGCCCCGGCGGGACGCCTGGCGGTGCGACCGGCGCCCAAGGTGGTCACGGCACGCCAATCGGCTGTCGGGGCCGTGCTGTTGATCGCGATCATGGTCGTGATCGCCGCCATGGTCGGCGCGACCGCGTTGGCGACAATTTCGCAGGGGCTGGCCCTCGGCATCGTGGGCCTCTCGCTCGTGCTGCTGATCGGGTTCGCCGGCCAGGTCTCGCTCTGCCAGCTCACCTTCATGGGGATCGGCGCCTTCACCATGGGCAAGACCCTCGGGGGTGATTCCTGGTGGGGTCTGTTGCTGGCCGTCGCCGTGTCGGGCGCGGTCGGGGCGCTGGTGGCGCTACCCGCCATCCGCCTGCGCGGCCTGTATCTCGCGCTAGCGACATTCGCGTTCGGGGAGGTGATGTACTCGGCCTTCTTCAACAACTCGAGCGTGATCTCCGACGGCACCTCCATCTTCGTCGGCCGCCTGCGGCTGCCCTTCATGAACACGGTCAGCAACGAGGCCGAGCTCATCGAGGTGGCGGTGGTGGCGGCGATCTGCGCCGTGCTGGTCGGCCTCATCCGCCGGAGCGCGTTCGGCCGGCGCCTCGTGGCGATGAGCGACTCGCCGGCGGCCTTCGCCACCGTCGGCCTCAGCTCGGTCCGCACCAAAATGATCGTCTTCAGCCTCTCCGCCGCCATGGCCGGCCTCGGTGGGGTCTTCTATGCCGGCCAGCAGGGCGGCATCGGCGCCACGGACGTCCAGTTCATCGGCAGCCTGACGCTGCTGTTGTTCGTCGCCATCTGGGGCATCCGCACCATCTCCGGCGCGCTGTTGGGAGGCCTGACCGCGGCAGCCCTTCCCGTCCTGCAGACCCACCTCCCGACCTCGCTGGCCGACCTGACCGGCCTGGCCGCGGGCATCGGGATTGTGTTGCTGGCCCGCAGCCCAGACGGGATCCTCGCCATGTCGTGGCTGACCGACCGGGTGCACCTGCCCTTCGGTGACGAGGGCTCCGACGTTGGCCTCCTGCGGGTCGAACGCGAGGTGGCCAATGCCGCCTGAGACTGCGCTCAATGTGGACCACGTGAGCGTGCACTTCGGTGGTATCGCCGCCCTCTCCGATGTCTCGTTCCAGGCGGCGGCGGGGACGGTCACCGGCCTGATCGGTCCGAACGGCGCTGGCAAGACGACACTGTTCAACGTCATCACGGGACTGCAGCGACCGGACCGCGGTTCGGTCTCGCTCGGCGGGACCGACGTCACGCGCAAGGGAACACACCGCCGGGCGCGACTCGGTCTGGCCCGCACCTTCCAGCGCCTCGAGCTCTTTTCGACGCTGAGTGCAGCCGACAACGTGCGCGTCGGCCTCGAAGCGTCTGGGCGCGCCACGCCGACCAGCGCCCTGGGGCTGCTCGAGCGTGTCGGCGTGGGCGACGAGGCGGCGGCGCCGGTCTCGTCGCTCCCGACCGGTTCCGCCCGCCTGGTCGAACTGGCGCGCGCCTTGTCGACCGACCCCAAGGTGCTCCTGCTCGATGAGCCCTGCTCGGGCCTCGACGAGCGCGAGACCGCCGCGCTGGGCCGCCTCCTGACATCGTTGGCGGAGGAGGGCCGCGCCGTCGTTCTGGTCGAGCACGACACCGAATTGGTCCTGCGGATCTGCAGCACGGTGCACGTGCTCGACTTCGGTCAGGTCATCGCCAGCGCGCCTCCCGACGAGGTCCGCCGGAATCCCGCGGTGCAAGAAGCGTATCTGGGGCACGCCAGCGTTGCCGCGACAGCCGCGACACCCGCCACCGTCGAGGCGACCGGGACGGGCGAGGGGGTCGAGTGAGGGCTGAAGCCGCGGCCGCCCTGAGGATCGACGGCGTGCACGCGGCCTACGGGCGTATTGAGGTGCTCCACGGAGTGGACCTGCAGGTTCCCGCCGGAAGCGTGTTCGCGCTCCTCGGTCCGAACGGGGCGGGGAAGAGCACGCTCCTCAAGGTGATGAACGGCCGCCTGCGACCGACGGCGGGGACCGTCGAGATCGACGGCGTGACGCCGGCGCACTGGTCCCCCGAAGTGCTGGCGCGTGCGGGCGTGATCGCCATCCCGGAGGGGCGCGGGATCTTCCCGAACCTGACGGTGCGGGACAACCTGCGTATGTGGACGTATCGAGGCGGCATCACGACAGGCGAGGTGGAGAGCCGCGCCTACGAGCAGTTTCCGCGACTCAAGGAGCGCCGCCGGCAACTCGCCGGAACACTCTCGGGAGGCGAACAGCAGATGCTGGCCGTCTCGCGCGCGCTCGCCGGGCATACCAAGATGCTCCTGCTCGATGAGCTCTCCATGGGCCTGGCCCCCATTGTCGTCGCTCACCTTTACGAGCTGGTGGCGTCCATCGCCGCCAGCGGGGTCACCGTCGTGGTGGTGGAGCAGTTCGCCGAGACCGCGCTCGGGATCGCCGACCAAGCGGCCATCATGTTGCACGGCCGCGTCGCGCACGCCGGAACACCGGCGGAGATGGCCGACGCGGCGCAAGCCGCCTATCTCTGATCAGGCCTCGTCGGCCAGCGTCACGGTCACCGAGAGCGCGTCACCCGCGCTGACGACCAGCTCGTCGACGCCGCCGGCATCGGCGATGTCACCCCGGGCGGCCTCCACCGCGGCGAGCGTCTCGGGAGGCCCGGTCACCTTGAGCAACGCCACCCGGGCCCGCATGGAGCGCTTGTTGGCCGTCTTCTCGCGCCGGACGGCGCCCAGCACCTCGGCGGCGACGGCGAGCACGGAGGCGTCGGCGCCGGGGCCGGCATGCGGCCCGAGATCGGCAGCGTCGGGCCACGCCGCGAGGTGGATCGAACCCTCCTGCCACCAGCTCCACACCTCTTCGGTGACGAAGGGCAGGAACGGCGCGAAGAGGCGGTGCAGGACGGAAAGGGCGAGCGCCAGCGTCGCCCGGGCCGAGTCGCTGCCGCCCGGCTCACCCTCGCCGTAGGCACGGGTCTTGACGAGCTCGAGGTAATCGTCACAGAAGGACCAGAAGAAGGTCTCGGTCAGCTCGAGGGCGCGTGCGTAGTCGAACCCCTCGTGGGCGGCGGTGGCGGCGTCAATCAACGCGGAGAGCTGCGCCAGCAGCGCGGCATCGAGCGGTTCCCGCACGGCGTCCACGCCGGGGGCCGGTCCTTCGCCGAGACGGCCCAGAGCGAACTTCGACGCGTTGAGGACCTTGATGGCCAGGCGCCGGCCGATCTTCATGACGCCCGTGTCGAGTGCGGTGTCGGTCCCGGGCCGGCCGTTGCAGGCCCAGTAGCGCACGGCGTCGGACCCGAACTCCTCCAACGTCGCCATCGGCGTGATGACATTCCCCTTCGACTTCGACATCTTCTTGCGGTCCTTGTCGAGGATCCAGCCGTTGATGGTCGTGTGGCTCCAGGGCAGCACGCCGTGCTCCTGGTGCGAGCGCAGCAGGGTCGAGAAGAGCCACGTCCGGATGATCTCGGGACCCTGCGGCCGGAGGTCCATGGGGAACGTCGCCGCGAACAGTGCCGGGTCGTCCTCCCACCCACACGCGATCTGCGGGGTGACCGACGAGGTGGCCCAGGTGTCCATGACGTCGGGGTCGCCGGTGAAGCCGCCCGGCTCGCCCCGCTGCTCGGCCGTGTAGCCCTCAGGCACGTCGGTCGTCGGATCGACGGGGAGCCGCGACTCGGCGGGGACGAGGGGCGAGCCGTAGTCGGCGTTGCCGTGCTGATCGATCGGGTACCAGACCGGCACCGGCACACCGAAGAAGCGCTGCCGGCTGACCAGCCAGTCGCCGTTGAGCCCGCTGACCCAGTCGTCGAAGCGCACCTGCATGTAGGGCGGGTGCCAGTCGAGCTGCCTCCCGGCGCTGAGGATCTCGCGCCGGAGCGCGTCGTCGCGGCCGCCGTTGCGAATGAACCACTGCCGGCTCGTCACGATTTCGAGCGGGCGGTTCCCCCGCTCGTAGAACTTCACCGGGTGCCTGATCGGCCGGGGCTCGCCGACCATGTCTCCGGACTCGGCGAGCATCTCGACCATGGTGCGCTGTGCCTGCTTCACGCTGCGCCCCGCGATGGCCCGCCAGGCATCGCTGTCCGGCACGCCGACCGGCGGCATCTCGGTGATGCGGCCTGACCGCGTGACGATGCTGCGCGTCGGCAGGTCCAGCTCGCGCCACCACACGACGTCGGTGACATCGCCGAAGGTGCAGATCATGGCGATGCCCGAACCCTTGTCCGGCTCGGCGAGATGGTGTGCGAGCACCGGTACCTCGACACCGAACAGCGGCGTGTGCACCGTCGAGCCGAAGCGGTCGGCGTAGCGCTCGTCATCGGGATGTGCGACGAGGGCGACGCAAGCGGCGACCAGCTCGGGTCGCGTCGTCTCGATCTCAATGTCGTCGAAGCGCAGGCGGTGATAGGCCCCGTCGAGCTCGCGGTCTTCCATCTCGGCCTGGGCTACGGCCGTCTGGAAGTCCACGTCCCACAGCGTCGGCGCTTCCGACGTGTAGGCCTCGCCCCGGGACAGGTTGCGCAGGAACATGCGCTGGCTGGTGCGGCGGCTCCGGTCGTCGATGGTGGCGTAGGTGCGGCCCCAGTCGACCGACAGGCCCACCCGGCGCCACAAGTCCTCGAACGCCCGCTCGTCCTCGGCGGTCAGCTGATGACACAGAGCGATGAAGTTGGGCCGGCTGACCGGGACATCCTCCTTACCGGGCTCCTCGGGCGGGACGAAGTTCGGGTTGTAGGGGAGCGACGGATCGCACATCACGCCGAAATAGGTCTGCACCCGCCGTTCGGTGGGCAGTCCGTTGTCGTCCCACCCCATCGGGTAGAAGAGCTTCCACCCCCGCATGCGGCGGTAGCGGGCGATGGCGTCGGTCTGGACGTAGCCGAAGACCGAGCCCATGTGGAGCGAGCCGGACACCGTCGGCGGGGGCGTGTCGATGGAGAAGACGTCGGCTCTCGTGGCGGAGTCGTCGAAGCGGTAGGTGCCGGCGCTCTCCCAGGCGGCAGCCCAGCGCTCCTCGAGATCGTCGAGCGTGGGCTTGTCGGGGACGCGGGGCGCTCCGGTCGAGGGTGTCGACATGATCGGGTTACCGTACCCGGGTGCTGCGCCTCCACGACACCGCGACGGGAACTGTCCATCCTTTGGAGCATCGGACCGACGGAGAGGTGTCGATGTATGTCTGTGGGCCCACGGTCTACGACATGCCACACATCGGCCACGGTCGGGCCACCCTGACCTTCGACATCCTCCGGCGCTACCTGAGCTTCACCGGCCTGCGGGTGCACCATGTGGCGAACATCACCGACGTCGACGACAACATCATCAGGCGGGCGGCCGAGCTCGGGCGCACCGAGGCCGACGTGGCGGCCGAGTTCGAGGCCCAGTGGTGGGAGTCGATGGACGCGCTGGGCGACCTGCGTCCCCACGAGATCCCGCATGCGACGGGGTACATCGAGGAGATGGTCGCGCTCGTGACCGAGCTGGTCGCCCGAGGCAATGCGTACGAGACGCCGGACGGGGTCTATCTGGAGGTCGCCACGGTCGAGGGGTACGGCCTCTTGGCGCAGCAGTCCCTCGAGTCGCTCCAGGTCGGGGCGCGGGTCGAGGCCAACGAGGACAAGCGCTCGCCCCTCGACTTCGCGCTCTGGAAGAAGGCCAAGGACGGGGAGCCCAGCTGGGGCTCGCCGTGGGGACCGGGGCGACCGGGCTGGCACACCGAGTGCGTCGTCATGTCGCTCGACCTGCTGGGGCCAGGCTTCGATCTGCACGGTGGCGGCCAGGACTTGAAATTCCCGCATCACGAGAACGAGCGGGCGCAGGCGGTCGCCGACGGAAAGGCCTTCGCTCGCCATTGGATGCACAACGGCTGGGTCGAGGTCCAGGGGGCCAAGATGTCCAAGTCGCTGGGCAACTTCACCACGCTGCCCGACTTGCTGTCCCGTCACGACGCCCGCGCCTACCGGCTGCTGGTGCTGCGGGCGCACTACCGCTCGCCGATCGAGGTGACTCCGGAGACGCTGGCCGACGCCGAGAAGGCACTTGTCCGCTTGGACGGCCTGGCGCGGCGGTTTCCGGTGGCCGAGCTCTTGGCGCACACCGAGGGAGGGTTCGTGGTGGAGGGGGTGCCGCCGGCAACGGATCTCGACGTGGGCGCGGTCGCGGTCTTCCGCGAGCACATGGACGAGGATCTCGACACGCCCGGGGCACTGGCCGGCATCTTCGAGCTCGTCACGGCGGCCCACTCCGCCGCCGACGGCGGCGGCGACGAGGACGCGGAGGCGGGGCGCCTGGCCCGGACTGCAGCCGTGCTCGCTGCTGCGCTGGGGCTGTCGTTGCGCGCCGTTGACAACGATGTCGATGACGCAGCGGCCCGTCTCGTGGCCGAGCGCGACGAGGCCCGGCGCGACAAGGACTTCGCCCGCGCCGACGCTCTGCGGGACGAACTCGTGGCCCGGGGCTGGACCGTGGAGGACACGGCCTCGGGTACGGCTATCCGTCGCTGAATCCCAGGTCAACAGACATGTGTGCGCTGGGTGGACTCGTGATCGACCGGTAGGTTACTCTTGAGTAACAAGGGCGGCCTGATCCTCCATGCCGATCGGTGTGGGTGCCTCGAGGTCGTCCGACCCAACCGGAAGGGCTTCGACAAACGGTCGGAGCGGTACAAGGAGTGCGCACCAATGGCTGACTACTCCCTCGAGCTCAACGAGGACCAGCTCCAGATCGTCAAGTGGGTACACGAGTTCGCCGAGAACGTCGTTCGTCCGGCCGGCCCCGAATGGGACGAGCGGGAAGAGACGCCGTGGCCCATCATTGAGGAGGCGGCCAAGAACGGGCTGTACTCCTTCGACTTCATCGCCCAGTGTTTCTCTGATCCCACCGGCTTGCTCATGTGCCTCGTGAACGAGGAGATGAGCTGGGGCGACGCCGGCATCGCCCTCGCCATCTTCGGCTCCACCCTGGCCGTGGCCGGGATCTTCGCCAATGGGACGCCCGACCAGATCGGGGAGTGGATCCCGCAGTGTTTCGGGACGCCCGAAGACGTCAAGCTCGCCGCCTTCGGCGTCTCCGAGCCAGATGCCGGCTCGGACGTGTCCTCCCTGAAGTCGCGCGCCGTCTATGACGAGGCCAAGGACGAGTGGGTGCTCAACGGCACCAAGACATGGATCACCAACGGTGGCATCGCCAACACACACGTGCTGGTGCTGTCCGTCGAGCCGTCGCTCGGGAGCCGAGGCCAGGCCAGCTTCGTGGTGCCCGAGGGCACACCCGGGATCTCGCAGGGTCAGAAGTTCAAGAAGATGGGCATCCGTGCGTCGCACACGGCCGAGGTCGTCCTCAGTGATTGTCGGGTGCCGGGCCGGTGTCTGCTGGGTGGCAAGGAGAAGCTGGACGAGCGCCTGGCCCGCGCCAAGGAAGGTAAGAGGACGTCGACGCAGGCCGCCATGGCCACGTTCGAGGCGTCTCGCCCGATCGTCGGCGCGCAGGCGGTCGGGATCGCCCGGGCCGCCTATGAGTACGCGTTGGACTACGCCAAGGAGCGCAAGCAGTTCGGCCGGGCGATCATCGAGAACCAGGCCATCGCCTTCAAACTCGCCGACATGAAGATGCACACCGACGCCGCCCGCCTGCTCGTGCATCGGGCCGCCAACATGGCCAGCACGGGCAAGAAGTTCGAGAACGGCGAGGGCTCAATGTCGAAGCTCTACGCCGGTGAGAACGCCGTGTGGGTGACTGACCAGGCCATCCAGATCCTCGGCGGCTACGGCTACGTCCGGGAGAACCCGGTTGAGCAGTGGCACCGCGACTCGAAGATCTACACCATCTTCGAGGGGACGTCCGAGGTGCAGCGGCTCGTCATTTCGCGGGCCATCTCCGGCATCCACATCAACTGAACCACTCGGGAAAGCAGCGATCGTGGTTTCTGTTCGCGGCGCCCTCGATGCCTGTGGTGGACCGGCACGATCGATACGAGCCCACCAGAGGCTCCGGCGGGTTCGTCCAGCAAGCGGGCTGAACTGCAGCCGGGAGGCGTAGGGACACCACGAGTCTCAACGATTCAGGCCGCTGCTCCTCGCGTTCGTGTTCGACGTCCGCTTCTGATTCCCCGCGACAGCATCCCGGTCGCCTCACCCGCTGCGGTGCTCAAGGCAAGCCGGCCGGCTTCGAAGAACGAAGCGCGCACCACGCGGTCGGCACGGTCTCGGCCCATGGGATCGATGCCCATCTCATGACGGACGACTCCGCCGGGTTCAATGAGGAGAACGCTCGTCCCTGCTGCCCGCAACACGGCAACTTCCCGCTCGACCTGGCGATGTGCCCACCAGCGCACAGGCGTTCCCCATTCTCGGCTCTTCGGGTCAAGGGTCGACATCGGGGCAATCACGACGGCGACATCAAGCTCGCTCGCAGCCAAGAGGTCGGCATTTGTCGAAGAGTGAAGGCCACCGTCCACGTACTCCGCCCCGTCTATGTCGACCGGCTCAAAGTAGGTTGGTATGGCACTGGACGCGGCGACAGCCTCGGCCAAGGGGACCGTGGGCGAGCCTGGAGCCCCGAAGACCACTCGTTGACCCGTATCCCTGCGGGTCGCACATATCCACAGTCCTGCCGGCCACATCCGGCTCAAGAGGGGTCCCAGATATGACCGATATGCGGCCGTCCCATGAGCCCCTTGCGGCAGCAGCGCGGACAGTGGCGGAAATCGCAACCCTCGCGGCCCACTGAGCATTTGCCCCCAGAACGCCAGGCTGAGCGCGGGCCAACGTCGCAGGAGGCCTCCCACGCCGAACGGAGGCAGCTGCTCTTCGATCTGGCGCAATTGCGCTAAAAGCGGTTCATCCGAGTCGCCGGCACACCAGGCAGCTATGTCCAGTGCCGAAATGCCTGACCGCAACAGCATTGCGATCACCGCTCCCGCTGACGAACCGACGATGATGTCTGCCCGCCGAGGGTCCCAGCCCAGGTCGTTTTCCAGCGCGGCCAAGCTTCCACCGTGATGCGCCAAGCCGACGAGACCTCCCGCTCCGAGGACGAGGCCGACCCTCGCCTGCTTGCCCGACCGATCGGTTTCGTCCATCTCGACTTGCATAATGCGTACATGTACCCGAATCGGCGTCAGACCACACGCCTCCGAAGGGTGTCACGCTGGAAGGCGCGTCACCGCACGGGCAGGCGTTCACCGATTCGTCTGGAAGCGACTTCACGCGCTCAGTCCGTCACCGGGGCCCTTTGGGTTGGGACAATTCAGACGAAGCGTCGCGACGAGTCGCACCCGGTCGCGTTGAGGGGTCGCCCCCTCCAGTCGCCGAAAAATAAGAAGACTTTCTAGTTTGTCGTCGCACGGTTTGAGGTACTTCCAATTAGGCGTACAGATACGCATGACTGGAGGACTTTGATGAAGGGCGGACATAGGAGACGTCTGAGCAGGTCAGCCACGGAGCGAGGGCGTCGTACGTGGCGCAGCAAGAGGCAGGTGTTCCAATGAGTGCGACTGCGAATGGAGTAGGAGCCTCAGCGGGTCGAGTCGTGCCGGACTTCGTGTACGAGATCTTTCGCAAGGACAATCGTTTTGCTCTGAGTATCGCAATATTGGCAGCCCTAGGCGGCATGCTCTTCGGTTTCGATACCGGGATCGTCAGCGGGGCATTGCCGTACATTGCGAAGGACTTCCATCTGGGATCGTTAGGGCAATCCTGGGTCGTCGGATCCTTGCTCCTCGGGGCGGTTGCCGGAGCATTTGTCTCGGGGAAACTGGCTGATTCTCTGAGCCGCAAATGGACGAAGTTCGTCGCGGGTTGCGTGTTCACATGTGCTGCCCTCTGGTCGGCCCTGTCGCCCGACGCTGCATCTTTGATCGCTTCCCGTGCCGTCCTCGGCTTGGCCGTCGGAGCCTCGTCCTTCGTGGCACCGATGTACATCGCAGAACAGTCACCGCGTCAGCTCCGCGGTGGCATGACGGCGCTCAATCAGTTTGCCGGGGTCACCCTCGGCATCCTTCTCGCCTACATCGCTGCCTTCGCTCTGGTTGACTTCTCTGACAACTGGCGGTGGATGTTGGGATTCGAAGCATTTCCAGGCATCGTGCTGGCCATCGCCATGGCCTTCGTGCCCCACACTCCGCGGTGGCTGGTACAGCGGTCGCGAAACGAAGAGGCCGGGAAGTACTCGCTCGGAGGAGTTCTGAGCAACAACCGTGAGAGCCCCGAGAGGTAGGTGACGGATGTCCACGCGAGACGTTGCGTTGACCGGACCGGGGGACTTAAGCATTCAAGTCGTACGTGAAGAAGACGGACCGATAGTGGTGTCGCTCGCGGGCGAGTTGGATCTGACTACTGCCGGTTGCGTAGCCACCGGGCCGCCCGCGGAATCTGAGGCGGCGTTCGTGCTCACGTGATGGTTCGGATGCGGTGACGGACAATGCCTGGCGTCGTTCGGTCTCGACCGGCCAAGACGGATGGCGCCGGCGACTCGATCCACAGCGGCGCCGTCAGTCAGCAGCACGCCCGCTGCTCAGGGGTTGATCGTCGCCGTCACGTCGTGCGTGTCGATGTTTGCCGACGCCGCCGCCATCTGCCCGTTGTCCGAAAAGGCCCACGTGAGGACGTCGGCTCCGAATCCCACGACACCCGGGGCCAGGTCCGAGCCGTCCGGGCAGGAGAACGGGACGGTGCCGGTACCCGATGCTGGTCCGAGCGGCGCCGACAGGGCGTGTTGGCCCGGCGGCAGTGACCAGAGCCCGTATGACCCGTCGGTGCACATGATCGCCCCGGGGGCCTGACCGAACGACACGAGGGCATGGGCGTCGTTGCGGCCCGTCCGCGAGAGCCCCGTCGTGACGTAGGGGATCGACACAACGACAGAGGAGGCGGGTGTACGCAGCGGAATGGCGGCACTCAGCGTGATGTTCATCTGTGCGGATTCCTCGGCCACCGCATTGCCGGTCGCCTGGGCCGTCACCGTCGCCGATCCATCCGGCGATGCGTTCGAGCTGACCGATGCCCTTCCCGCCACCGGAGCGAGTGCGACAGGGGGCGGGGAGCAGCTGCTGACGGTCGGTATGGACCCGCCCCCGGACCCGGGAGGCTGTCCTTCGAGGGCGCTGAATTCGGCCTCGACCTCTGGGAACAGGTTGTTCTGGTAAAGGGTCGGCAGGTACGTCGGCCCATCGCACTGCGTCGATGAGACGGCGAACGTCGTGATCGGCACGACCGTCGGCCCGGCTGCGGCAGACGCTGGGGACGGAGAGATCAGCAGCGGGAGAGCAAGCCCGCCGCCGAACGACAGCGTCACGCACAGGCGCAGGGTCCAGGAGCCTCGAGCCACTACATCACCTTGTTCCGTGTCGTCCGCAGGAATGCTGCGGCCTCCGCTCCGTGGCCCCACGCTAACGACCGGCCAAGGCCGGTGCGGGCGAGGCGCGTCGGGGAGGAACAGGGCCCGGATCGGCCACCGTCCAAAAAAATGGACACCCGTTGTCGATGACGCGACGTCAGCCCGGAGCGGTCAAAACCCGCTACAAGCAGGGAATTCGGTCGCATGCGGCGATTCTGCGGGTTCTGAGCGGCCGGCCTCAGCGTGCCTTAAGGAACGTCCGCGGGCATCCGACATTGAGAGGAGAAGTCGGTTTGGCGATGAGGCCGCAATCCGGGCTGGGTGGAGACACGAAAAGGGGCCTTGGCATGGTGACAGAAGAGGAATGGCATGGAGAGATGGCGAAGGCAAAGCGCCTTCGCTTCATCAGTCCGCTGGCCGGCCTGGTGGTCCTCGGGCTGCTCACCGTGCCGGCGGTCGCCGTCGGCCGAGCCGTCGGTTCGGGCGCGACCTCGTACCTCGTGACGTCGGGTGTCCTGATCGCCATCATCCTTCCGCTCGTCTATGTGCTTGTCATCGTCAGCGATCGACAGCAGCAGAAGACCGACGACAAGGTGCGCGAGCTCACGCACGAGCTGAGTGCGGCCATAGAGCTCGCCGACCGCGAAGGGGTGACGAGGGAAGTCCAGGGCCAGCGCCAGCGCTTCGAGAGCCGTCTTGCCAACGCGCTCGACATGGCGGAGGGCGAGCCAGAAGTGATTGACGTCATTGAGCGATCCTTCGCCGCCGTGGTGCCGAACGCCCCCGTCGAACTTCTGCTGGCCGATAACAGCCACGCCCACCTGCTGCGCATGGCCGGCGTCGGGCCCGACGGCGAGCCACCCTCGTGCAGCGTCGACTCGCCGGACCGTTGTCCCGCGGCTCGTCGGGCCCAGACGCAGGTGTTCGCCGACAGCGATCACCTCGATGCGTGCCCCAAGTTGCGCAACCGCCCCGAGGGCCGCCTGTCCGCCCTCTGCGTCCCAGTGTCGATCATGGGTCGGACGGTCGGTGTTATTCATGCGACCGACAAGCCCATGGTCGAGGTGCAGGATTCGCAGGTCCAGGACCTGACGACGCTGGCCAAGCTGGCGGGAGCGCGGATCGGTCTGCTGCGGGTGATGGCCGAGACCCAGCTGCAGGCCTCGACAGACACCCTCACCGGTCTGCTGAACCGCCGCTCTTTCTCCGAGAAGGTGGCCGGCCTGCCGCACAGCCTCCACCCGGTGGCGGTGGCGATGGCCGACCTCGACCACTTCAAGAACCTGAACGACACCTACGGCCACGAGACCGGCGATCGGGCGCTGCGCCTGTTCGCCCGGGTCCTGCGCGACTCGCTGCGCGCCCACGACCTGATCTCCCGTTACGGCGGCGAGGAGTTCGCCATCGCGTTCTCGGACTGCTCGGCCGTCGACGCGACCCGCGCACTGCACACGGTGCAAACGCAGCTCGATGCCGCCGTCACGGTCGGCGGACTGCCGAAGTTCACGTGCAGTTTCGGCATCACCGAGATTGAACCGGGGGAGGAGCTCGCCGCTGTCCTGCGCCGAGCCGACGACGCGCTGCTGGTGGCGAAGCGGTCAGGGCGAAACCAGGTCGTGCTGCACGAACCGGAGACCGGATCGACCACGGCCCACAGAAGGCAACGGCAACGGCAACGGCAACGGCAACGGCAACGGCAACGGCAACGGCAACGGGCATGCGCCTGCCGCCGAGGAGTTGGCCCGTATCGAACGCGTCTGAGCCGGCATCACCGAGGGTGACGCACGCGTCCCAGGGTTGGCAACGGGTAACGACGGTCGGCCGATAGCGTCACGCGCATGGCCGCCGTCCCGCTCCGGCGCAATCGGGAGTTCGTCCTGCTCCAGGTTGGTCAATTCCTGTCGAGCGCGGGCACCCAGGCCACGGTCATCGCCTATCCGCTGCTCGTCCTTGCGCTGACCCACTCCGCCGTCAAGGCGGGCATCGTCTCTTCGCCTGTACCGCGCCCATTGCATTGCTGGCCATCCCCGCCGGTGTAGCGGCGGATCACTGGAACCGGCGGACCCTCATGATCAGCGCCGACGTGCTCCGCGCAGCCGCCGTATTGGGCCTCGCCGTGGGCCTCGTGGTCGGGAGCGTGCCGTTCTGGGTGATCACGTGTGTGGCCTTCGTCGACGGAGTTGGCGCTACCACGTTCAACGCCGCGCAGCCCGGCGCCTTGCGCGCCATTGTCCCAACCGAGCAGCTCCCCGAGGCTGCCGGCGCGCAGAGCGGCCGGAATGCGGCGGTGCGGATTGTCGGTTCGCCACTCGGTGGTGCTCTGTTCGAGGCCGGGCGCGGGTTGCCGTTCCTCGTCGATGCCTGTTCGTACGCGTGCTCGACGGTCTCGCTGCTCCTCATGCGAACGCAATTCCAGGAGGCGAATCCCGCGGAGTCCGAGTCGGAATCGAGGCCAGTGCGCCGCCGCACCCTCGAAGGGCTCACCTTCATCTGGGGGCAACCCTTCCTCCGCACCACTGCGTTTCTGTACGGCCTCTTGAACTTCACCGCACTCGGCCTGTTGTTCTGCATCGTGGTCATCGGAGAGGGCGAGGGACTGCCCGGCGGCGAGATCGGATTGCTCACCGGACTCTTCGCCGCCAGCGTCGTCGTTGGT
Source organism: uncultured Acidimicrobiaceae bacterium (assembly GCA_963782415.1). Taxonomy (GTDB): domain Bacteria; phylum Actinomycetota; class Acidimicrobiia; order Acidimicrobiales; family RAAP-2; genus Bog-473. The sequence continues at coordinate 456,804 of CAWAJT010000008.1, forward strand.
TCGTTTCTGTCGCGCGCTGTTCGCCGGGGCCTGTCGGTCCACGCTGTCCTCATCCTTGAGGTCTGGGCCTGGCTGGGCTGCGCCGTGTTCTTGGTGTGGCCCCGTGCCGTCGTCTTGGCCCTCGGTCTCATTCCGGTCGGGCTGGCGGTGCCGTCGACGGATTCGGTCGTCAACGGGTACCGCATCGCGGTCACGCCGGACCGGCTGCTCGGGCGCGCCGAGTCCGTTCGCAGCGCGATCGCCCTGTCCGCCGGATCCCTGGCTCCGCTCGCAGCGGGTTTCCTCCTGCAGCACTCGACGCCTCGGTGGACCGTGGGGTTCTTCACCGCCTGGGCGTTGGGCCTGGCCCTGTGGGCGACGGCGAGCGGCCCCTTCCGCGCGCCACCACCCCCGGTACCCCGGCCCGCCGCGGCGTGACGCCCCCGAGCCTGTCGAGCCCGGGGCAACGCGTCGCACGTGCCCGGGCCAATAGTGTCGGCCCCCCATGTCCACACCACCGCTCCTCCGGCAGGCCGCCGACGCATCGACAGAGTGGTTGACCGACACGCTCCGGACGGCCGGGGTCCTGGCTGACGGAGTGGCCGTCTCGTCCTTCGAGACGACACCGATCGGGACCGGTCAGATGGCCGACACCACCCGCTTCTCATTGACCTACGACCAACCGGGCGCGGGCCCGGCGAGCGTGGTGGGCAAGTTCGCATCCGCCGACGACCAGAGCCGCGGCACCGGGCTGGCATTGCGGGCCTACGAGGTGGAGGTCCGGTTCTACCGGGACGTGGCCGCCCGCATCACGGCCCGGGTCCCCACGACATATCTGGCTGAGGTCGAGCCCGCCACCGGGTGGTTCACGCTCTTGATGGAGGACGTCGCCGGGTCCGTCCAAGGTGACCAGATTGCAGCCTGTGCGCCCGCCGTCGCCGCGGCCGTCCTCGAAGAGATGGCCGGCCTGCACGCACCGTGCTGGGAGGCGCCCGAGCTGGAGCGACTGGAGTGGCTCAATCGATCCACGCCCGAGTCGGACGGCTTCCTCGTCGCCCTGGCGACCTCGCTGCTGCCCGGCTTTCTTGAGCGCTACGCCGATGTGATGGCCCCCGAGCATCAAGACGTGTGTCGGCTCTTCGTCGAGCATCTCCCCACGTACCTGCGCCTGCGGGGTGGCCCCCGTACAGCCAGCCACGGCGACTTCCGTCTTGACAACCTCCTTTTTCAACGTGACGATCCGCGCCCGGTCGTGGTCGACTGGCAGACGGTTGGTTGGGCCGGCGCATCGGTCGACGTGGCGTATTTCATCGGTGGGTGTCTGAGCGTGGACGATCGGCGGGCGCATGAGCAGGACCTGCTGGCCCAGTATCACGACGCTCTGTGCCGCCGCGGCGTGCGCGACTACTCCCTCGCGCAACTGCGCGTCGATGCGCGGCGCGACACGTTCGGGGGCATCTTGATGGCGATCGTCGCCTCCATGGTCGTGCAGCGAACCGAACGCGGCGACCTGATGTTCCTCACCAGCGCCAGCCGCCACGCGCAACACGCCCTCGATGCCGACGCCCTTGCCCTGCTTCTCCATACCCGGTGACCGACCTCTTGGTGCTGTGCACCGGCAATGCGGCGCGGTCGGTCATGGCGGGGTTCATGTTCGACGTCCTTCGCCACAGTCGTCCGGGGGACCCGCTCCATGTCGTCACCGCCGGGACGCACACCATTGACGGCCAGCCGATGGGACTTCGCACCCGGACGGCGTTGTCGCGGCTCCCCGAGCTGGCGGACGCGGACTTTCGCCGGCATCGGAGTCGCCAGGTGCACGGTGTCGACCTGGTCCATGCGCAGCTCGTGGTGGTGATGGAGGCTGACCATGTGCGCTTCGTGCGCCGGCAATTTCCCGATGCGGCAGCCAAGACGGCGACCATTCGTCATCTCTGTGCGACGCTCACGCCGTCCCCCCCGACATTGGACGAGCGCGTGGCCGCACTCAGGCTTCAGGACGTGGAACTCGACGATGGCGAGGACGTCCTCGACCCGGCGGGCCACGAGGCGGACGTCTACGCCGCGTGCGTCGACGAGCTCTGGGGCTTGTGCCGAACCCTCATGACGCTGCTCGACTGAGCAGCCGCCTGCCTCCAGCCTCCACGTACCAGGTGTCAGTCGGCGTGCACGGAGCGCAGCCCGGCCCATGCCAGGTCGGCCATGCGGCGCGCCAGCTTCTTCGCCTCCTCGTCGACCGCGGCCTCCGAGTCGGGACGCTGGGCCATGAAGCGACGGCTCACGCCCTCAGCCATGCCGACGATGCCGTAGGCGAGGAGGCGGCGGTGGTCGGGGTCGAGCCCGGCGTCTATGAGCGGGTCGATCGCCTCGGCGATGGCGTCTTCCACGGCACGCAGGGCCCGGCCCAACTCCTGGTCGTCGGCGTGGTCGCGGCCGTAGAGCAGTCGGAATTCGGCCTCACGGCTGACGACCAGCCGGAAATAGGCGGCGAAGCCCAGTTCGACCTGTTGGCGCGGCCCCTCGGCCTGCATGACCGCGCGTCCGATCGCCACCAAGAGGTCCTGGGCGATGGCGTCCACCAGCTCGAGGTAGAGCGCCCGCTTCGAGGAGAAGTGCTGGTAGAGCAGGGGCTTGGTCACCCCGGCCGCCTCGGCGATGTCGTCCATGGTCGTGGGTCGGTAGCCACGGTGCGCGAACAGTTCCAGAGCCACGGCGAACAGCTGCTGGCGCCGTTGTTCCGCAGTCAGCCGCCGGGGCGTCGCCTGTATCGCACCTGACATTCGCATCAGGTTACCGAACGGTCAGAGACCGGGAACGCGCTCCAACATCCGCGCCAACCGCTCGGGCAGGTCGGCGAGGTTGAAATGATCGGCCGCCACGTGGGCGTTGTGCGCAAGGAGCTGTGCATCGGGTTCGACGAGCCAGCGTCGCAACGGAGTTGGGTCGGCAGCATCGAACCAGCGAAAACCGAAGGACGCCAATTCGGCGGCGACGGGGTAAGGGCCGATTGCCAGCGGTTTCCGATAGGTCGCCGACTCCACCGAAGGGTTGCCGAAGCCCTCCCACAGCGATGGGAGGAGGACGGCGTCGCACGCGGCGTACGCGTCGGCGATGGAGGCGCCACCCTCGGGGACCCCGAGGACGACCGGACAGCGCGCCCCTTCCACCAGCCGCTGCAGCTCTGGCCCGTACCCGTCCTCGGCGGGTCCGAGAAGCCAGTAGGTCGCGCCGACCGCCTCGGCCAGTGCAATGGCGGCCGGGACGTTTTTGCGGGCGAGGGCGCGCGTGGGCTGCAGGAGCAACGCCGTTTCGTCGCCCACGCCGAACGCGGACCGGACCCGTGCACCGTCGCCCGGAGTCGGCTCCGGATCGAATGCGTTGTAGATGGTCGAGGCCGTCACCCCGCGCCTCGCTAGTTGTGCGCGGCTGAGTTGGTTGATCGTCACGTGTGTCCACGCGGCGTCGTCGGGGGGTGGCGGATGATGGGCCAGGTGCGTGCGCTGCCACGGAAGGTCGTGATGGTGCAGGACGGTCGGCCGTCCGGCGCATGTGGCCGCCACCACGTCCGCCGCCGGCGGGTTGAGGGGGAGCGAGCACAGGTTCTCGACGACGACCAGGTCGGCCCCTGCCAACACGTCCTCCACCTCGGCTCGTGTGGGCGGCTCGGGCGCGTGCATGGCCAACCCCGGTAGGACGGTGTCCACCGGTCCCGCACCGGCGACGGTGCGCACAGCCCAGCCCAGGGCGCCCAGCGCATCAGCCCACTTCGCGGCCTCAATGGCGACCCCGTCCTCGCCCCCGAGGCGGAAGGAGACCATGCACGCTGTCGCCACGGCCCGCACTGTATGCGTGCAGGGGGAAAGCATTGGTGGGTCGACTAGCGTTGCCCCGATGGCAAAACGGGCACTGATTACGGGAGTGACGGGCCAGGACGGCTCTTACCTGGCAGAGTTCCTGCTGACGCAGGGCTACACGGTGATCGGCATGGTGCGACGGTCGAGCACGCTCAACTTCGAGCGGATCGCGCACATTCAAGAGGATATCGAGCTCGTGGCCGGGGACCTCCTGGACGAAATGTCACTCATCAACATCTTGCGCGACCACCGGCCGACCGAGGTCTACAACCTCGCCGCCCAATCCTTCGTGCAGACCAGCTTCACCCAGCCGGTGCTGACGGGCGAGACGACCGCCCTTGGGGTGACGCGGATGCTTGACGCCATCCGCCTAGTCGATCCCGACATCCGCTTCTACCAGGCCAGCTCGTCGGAGATGTTCGGCAAGGTCCAGGAGGTTCCCCAGCGCGAGTCGACGCCGTTGTACCCCCGTAGCCCGTATGGAGTTGCGAAGGTCTACGGGCACTGGCTCACGGTGAACTACCGCGAGAGTTACGGACTGCACGCCTCGTCGGGCATCCTCTTCAACCACGAGTCGCCCCGCCGCGGCCTCGAGTTCGTCACACGCAAGGTGACCCATGGCGTGGCGCGCATCGCCCACAAGCTGCAGGACAAGTTGTCGCTCGGCAACCTCGATGCGCAGCGCGACTGGGGATACGCGGCGGACTACGTCCGCGCCATGTGGCTGATGTTGCAGCAGGACACACCGGACGACTTCGTCGTCTCGACCGGCGAGACCCATGCGGTCCGCGAGCTTTGCCGTCTCGCGTTCGAGGCGGCCGGACTGGACTGGGAGCAGCACGTCGTCATTGACGAGCGGTACTTACGCCCGGCCGAGGTGGATCTCCTCGTGGGTGATCCGTCCAAGGCTCAGTCGCAGTTGGGTTGGCAACGTGAGGTCGACTTCCCCGGTCTGGTGACGATGATGGTCGAGGCCGACATGGACCTGGTCCGCAAGAGCCTCAGATAACCGGAACAGGGGCCACCGCGCTCTTCGCACCCGCTGCAATCTCGGCCGATCCGGCTGGTGTCCTGGTGGCCTTCGGGGCCGGGATCCTCTCGTTCGTCTCGCCGTGCGTCTTGCCGCTCGTGCCGGGCTACGTGTCGATGGTCTCGGGGCTCTCGGCAGCCGAGCTCGAGGCGGACGGTGAAGGAGTGACGCCGTCAGTTGCCCTGCGTCCGGTGCTGCGTGGCATCGGCCTCTTCGTACTGGGCTTCACCGTCGTCTTCATCGCCCTGGGCGCCACGGCCTCGGGGATCGGAAACCTCGTGCACGGGCATCGGTTCGTCCTGTCACAGCTCAGCGGTGCGCTCATCGTCCTGCTGGGCGTGGTCATGCTGGTCGGAGCGCTGCCGGCGCGGGTCTGGGCTCATGCAGGCTCCGGCACCCTGGGCGTCGTCTCCCGGCTGACCGGTGAGCACCGTTTCGACGTGCGGCCCTCGCGGCTGGGCGGATGGGCCGCACCGCTCATGGGCATGGCCTTCGCATTCGCCTGGACGCCGTGCGTCGGCCCGGTGCTCGGCGTCGTGCTCGGACTGGCCAGTCACAACGGCACCTTGGCCGGCGGGGTCCTCCTCCTGTTTGCTTACTCCCTCGGGTTGGCGCTCCCCTTCGTGCTCGTCGGGCTCGCCTTCGGCCGCTTCACCGCAGTGTTGGGTCGGGCCCGGCACTGGTTGTGGGCGGTCGAGCTCGTGGCGGGCAGCGTACTCATCGTGTTCGGCGTCTTGTTGCTGACGGACAACATCGGCTGGGTGTCGAACCACATGTCGAGCCTCTTGAACAATCTCGGACTGGGCCGCCTCTCTCGCAGCTAGCAGTGCCTGACGACATTGGGCTCGGACCGGCGTGCGCGCTCACGTCGACGCACTGGCGCGCAGGAGCAGGACGCACGGGCGCTCGTCTTCGACAGCGACGATTTCTGTTCCGTCACGCCTGCTCGTGCAGCACCTCGTTGAGAGTGTGGGCGAAGGTGTGCGCGTCCCCCGGCCAGCGGGCCGAGACGTAGGAACCGTCGCGCACCACCCAGGCGGCGCGCGCATCGTCGAGGGTGTCGCGGGCGCGCCCGCTGGCCTTGCGCCGCCAGTCCTCGCCACCCTTCTCGACATCCAAGAAATCCTCTGGATCGGCCAGCGCCCGCGTCACCTCCTGCTGCACCGACATGAAACCCCACCGTTGGCCCGGCTCCTCCACGTAGGTCCTGTAGTAGTTCGGGTCCCAAAAGCGCGTGTAGCGCGCGATGCCCCAGGCCTTGCGCTCCAGCGCCCAGGTGAGCGCCGTGGTCCGTCGCCCGTGGAGCACCGATCGTTCGGTGACGGGGTCGAGGGCGCGCGCGTAACACCAGGACGCCGTGACAGATTGCGCCGACCGGCCGGCCGGCGCGGAAGGAGTCGACGGCCATCTGCTGCACCTCGGGGCTTTCCAAATACGTACGCATGCCGCGAGCGCGGTGTCCGCCCGGCAACACGAGTGCGTCGTATGCGCTCCGGCGCGCCGCACCCCAGTGGAGTGGAGTGGTGAAGGCTGCGTCTTCGCACAACGCGGCAAAGGCGCGCCGAGCGTCCGCGTTGGCCCGCAGGACGCGGCCAACGACGGTGAGCCGGCGCAGGCCGGGCACCGCGCCCCACGGATCGAGGCCCCGGCCCGTCACCATCAGGTCGTCGGCCCGGCTGACCTGTCCCGAGGGGGTGGCGAACACGAGGTCGTGTCCCGCCGCCGACAGCACTTGCCAGCTGACCGCCACCTCGGTCGGGTCGAAGTCGCAGGCCGGCAACGGCATGAGAACGGTGACCATCGCTGGGGCCGACACTAGCGACGAGCGCCGGGACCACCCCGAGCACCCGAGCGCCGCCGGCGTGAGCGTCAAGGTGATGAGCGAGCGCGAGACGGCCGGGGCCGACGTGCGAGAGCCCATCTTCGACGCCGGCGACAAGCTGTCCGAGCAGTGGGTGAAGGCCTCTCAGGGCGAGGTCCTCGACGAGATCTCCGAGACTTCGCCCTAGCCGAGATCGCCGGCGATCGGGCCACTTCCCTCGAGTCGATTCGGGCGCTGGACCACCGGCACCGAGGCACCGTGGACCCCCCAGCTCGAAGCCCCAGGTGACAGGGCCGTCGGGCCGCGGGATCCCCGCTTGGAACCCCGGGACCCACCCCCCCTACCATGGTGTGGAAAACATGGCTTCTGTCGTCCACTTTCGCGCCGCGGTCGCACTCGCCGGCCGCTTCCCTGCCCTCGCCGGGGTCGATCTCTGTCTCGACCAGGGCGAGGTGGTCGTCGTGGTGGGCGCCAACGGTGCGGGCAAGACCAGCCTGCTGCGGGCCTGCGCGGGTCTGCTCCCCGTGACCTCGGGCGAGGCCACGGTGCTCGGCGTCGACCTCACGACGGACCACACCGCCGTGCGGCGCTACGTGGGGCTCTTGGGACATGCCGCCCCGCTCTACGACGAGCTCAGCGCGGCGGAGAACGTGCACTTTGCCGTGAAGGCCCTCAGGCGACCCGTGGCCGAGGCCGACCGGGCACTCGAGCGCCTCGGCCTGACCGGTCGCCTGCGCACGACGCCGGCCGGCCGCCTCTCGGCCGGACAGCGCCGCCGAACCGCCCTGGCCGCGCTCGTCGCCCGCCGCCCCGCGCTGTGGCTGCTCGACGAGCCCCACGCCGGACTCGATGCCATGTCCCGCGTCCTCCTCGGCGAGCTGATCAGCGAGGCTGTGGCCGATGGCGCCAGCGTGCTGTTGTCCTCCCACGAGCCGCAGCTCTCGGTGCCCTTGGCCGATCGTGTGGTTGCCATGGGTGGCGGCCGCGTCACCAGCGACGATCCGGGGGGCCGGCGCGTCACGCTGACCGCCGTCCCTGCGCCGGACGTGCATCACGAGTCAGGTGCGGCCGGGGCAAGTCATGTTGCATGACGCCGTCCTCGTGGCGGGCAAGGACCTGCGCATCGAGGCGCGCTCGCGGGTGGCGCTGTGGCAGGTCGTGCCGTTCGCCTTCCTCGTGATCGTCCTGCTGGCGTTCGCCATCGGGCCCGACCAGGCGTCGTTGCAGCACGCCGCGCCGGGGATCTTCTGGGTGGCGTTGTTGTTCTCCACCGTGCTGGCGATTCAGCGCAGCGTCGCCGTCGAGTCCGGTGAGGGTACGCGCGACGGTCTCCGGCTTTCTGGGATCGACCCCGCCGGCATCTTCTTGGGTAAGGCGGCGGCGGTCGGCCTCCAGCTCCTGGCTCTCCAAGCCGTTCTCTGGCTCGGTGTGACCTTCCTGTTCGACGTGCGGGTGCAGGTCGCCTGGCTGGCGGTGGTGGCCTGCCTGCTGGCTACCGTCGGCCTGGCCGCTGCGGGTGTGCTCTACGGTGCCTTGTCGGCCGGGTTGCGCGTGCGCGAGACGCTGTTGCCACTGCTCGTGTTGCCGGTACTTGCACCGGTCTTGCTGGCCGGCTCCAAGGTATGGGTGGCCGCCTTGGACGGCAACGCGTCGTCGGGCACCCAGTGGCTCAAGATCCTCGTGCCCTTCGCGTTCATCTATCTCGTGGTGGGCATCGTCCTCTACGGACCGCTCCAAGAGGCGGCATGATGCAGACGCGCGTGAGGCCGCCCCGGCCTCGTTGGCTTGACGTCGTCGGCATCCTCGGCGTCGTCGCGCTGGCGTTCACGGTGTGGCTCGGGTTGTGGATCACGCCGCCCGACGTCGTCCAGGGGAACCTGGCCCGCCTGCTCTACATCCACCCGCCGCTTGCCACCGTCGCCTTGTACTGGGTCGGCATCGTGGCGGCCGGCGGCAGTCTGCTCTATCTGTGGCCCCGCACACGCTCGCTCTTTTGGGATCGCCTGGCAGCCTCGGCCGTCGAGGTGGGTGCGATCTTCGCTGCGCTGACGCTCGTCACGGGTTCGCTGTGGGGCAGGCCCGCCTGGGGCGTCTGGTGGACGTGGGACGCCCGTCTCACCTCGACCGCGCTCTTGTTGCTCCTCGAGATCGGCTATCTGGCGCTGCGCCGGGTGCCAGCGGACCCAGCCGTGCGTGCCCGCCGTTGCGCGGTGGCGGCGCTGCTCATTGCGGTCGACATCCCGCTCGTGCACTTCTCGGTGAATTGGTGGAACACGCTGCACCAGGGCGGCACGTTCCTCGACCCGGGCTTCAAAATCCACGCGTCAGCCTCCATGTCGTGGACCTTCCTGCTCGCCTTCGTCGCCTTCTCGCTCATCTTCGTCTGGTTGTTGGGCCTGCGCTACCAGGTGGAGGTGCTCCAGGACGCCGTTGGCGACCAGGAGCTCGAGGTCTCGCTGTCCGAGCGCTGGAGCGAGGACACCGAGCTCGTTGGCGCGGCCAGCACCGGTCGCGCCGGACCGGATGGGACGACACCGTGAACTACGTCGACGCCGGGTACGCCATCTCCCTGGGCGTGTTGTTCGTCTACGCCATCAGCCTGGTCCTCCGTCGCCGGCGCTGGGACCGCGCGCTGCGGGTGTCCGACACGCGTCCCGGAACGCCCGCCAACCAGGGGAGCACGCCGACGCACGGCGAGCGGCCGTGACCCGGACCACCACCGAACCGACCCCGCCGCCCAGTCCGCCGACGTCCGAGGACCGCCCGGGCCCGGCACTGCCACCGCCGCGCCGTCGCCGGACGAGCTGGCGCATCCTGGCTGTCTTCGCGTTGCTGGCCGTTGCCTTGGTCTTCTTGCTCGTCGAGGGACTCGGCAGCTCGCTGAACTACTTCGACACCGTCAACCAGGCCTACGCCAATCGCCACACGCTCGGCACGCAGGACTTCCGCCTCGAGGGGACGGTGATGCCGAACACCATCCATGCCACCGCAGCCGGATCGGACTTCGACATCTGTCAGGGGTCGCACGTTGTCCATGTCGCGAACACTGGGTCCCCGCCCGGCCTGTTCCAGCCCAGGATCCCCGTGGTCGTGGTGGGCCATTTTATGTCGGAGACCTCGAACAACTTCGTGTCCAACAGCATTGAGGTGAAGCACACCGCCACCTACACGGCGCGGTACCCGAACCGTGTGAAGAAGGCGTCCTCGACCGGCCCGGTCTGCTGATGCTCGACGCGAACCTGGGGACCATCGGCATCTGGCTCGCATTCGTGGCGTGCCTTGCCGGCATTGTCGTGAGCGTGGTGGGTCTGGTGCCGAGCCGGAGGACACCGGCCGGTGACGGATCAGCGTCGGGATCCGCGCCGGCGCCGGCACTGGTATCCGTGAGAGAGGGACGTTCGGGGGCCGATGCCCGCCTGCTGGCGCCCGTCATGCTCGTCGGTGCCCTGGTGGCGGTCGGCGCCATGGAGCATGCGCTCCTCACCCACGACTTTACGCTGGTGTTCGTCGCGCAGAACAACAGCACGGTCACCCCGTTGCTCTACTCGGTCACCGGTATGTGGTCCGCGCTGGCCGGTTCCATCCTGCTCTGGGGCTTCATTCTCTCGGTGGTGTCGAGCGCCTTCGTGTGGCGCTACCGCGCGCAGGCGCGGGATTCGGTCATTCGCTACGCCACGCTCGTGCTCTACGTCGTCTCCGCCTTCTTCTTCGGCCTCATGCTCGGTCCGGCCAATCCGTTCGTGACGCAGCCCGGCGCAACGCAGGGCCTCGGGCCGAATTCGCTTCTCCAGGACAATCCACTCGTGGCGATCCATCCCCCGCTCCTCTATGTCGGTTTCGTCATCTTCACGGTGCCCTTCGCCTTCGCCATCGGCATGCTGGCGACCGGACGGGTGGGGGACCGTTGGCAGATTGAGTGTCGACGTTGGACACTGGTCGCCTTCACCTTCCTCTCTGTCGGCATCGTCCTCGGCGCGTGGTGGTCCTACCAGGTGCTCGGCTGGGGCGGATTCTGGGGATGGGACCCGGTGGAGAACGCCGCGCTCTTGCCCTGGTTGTGCGGGACGGCGTATCTGCACTCGGTGCTCGTCCAGGAGCGCCGTGGGTTGATGCGGGTCTGGAACCTGTCGCTGTCGATCGCCACGTTCGCGCTCACCATCCTCGGGACCTTCCTCACCCGTTCGGGCGTCATCACCTCGGTGCACGCGTTCTCGGAGTCGTCCCTCGGCCCGTTGCTCATCGGGTTCTTCTTCGCCGTGGTCATCGTCGGGTTCGGCCTGATCGCCTGGCGGGGTGACCGGCTCCGCTCACCGGGCGGCATCGATGCCCCGCTTGGCCGCGAGGGCGCGTTCCTCCTCAATAACGTCTTGTTCGTCGGCTTCGCCTTCGTGGTGCTACTCGGCACGCTGTACCCGATCCTCTACGAGGCGGTGACCCAGCAGCAGGTCACGGTGGGCGCCCCCTTCTTCAACACCGTGGCCATACCGGTCGGGCTCACGCTGCTCTTCCTCATGGCCGTCGCGCCGGTGCTCAGCTGGCGCAAAATCAACGGTCCCGTCCTGTGGCAGCGGCTGGCGATCCCGGTGTGGGTCGGCGTCGGCACCGTCGTGCTCTGCGTGGTCTTCGGTCTGCGCGGTGGAGCAACCCTGATCGGGTTCGGTCTCGGCGCCATGGCCGCCGCGACCGCGGTGCGAGCACTCGCGCTGTCTGTACGCGCCGCCCGCAGCCGACACGTCGGCTGGTGGCGGGGCCTGGTCGGGCGCGCCAACGGTGGCATGGTCGTGCACCTGGGCGTGGTGGTGCTGGCGCTCGGGATCATTGCCGCGACCTCGTATCGCCATCAAGGTGAACTGCCGATGCACAAGGGCCAGGTCGTGACATTCGGCGGCCATCGATTCCAATTCGAGGGCCTGCGCACGGTGACGAGCCCCGCGCGCACGTCGCAGGAGGCCATCGTGAAGGTGGACGGTGCCGAGTTCACGCCGGCGACCTCCAACTTCGGCAGCGGGCTCCCCGTGGTGGGGACACCGGCCATCGATTCGGGTTTCTTCGACGACGTGTACCTGACTTTCGACGCCGTGGGGGGGTTGGGGTCGGCGTCGGGAAACCAGGCCATCCCCAACCTGCCCAAGGGCTCGGTCGCCATCGGGGTTGTCATCGAGCCACTGGTGGCCTGGTTGTGGGCCGGCGGGCTCCTCATCGGCGTCGGAGGACTCCTGGCACTGGTCCCCGGTGCCAGGAGGCGTTCCACGGACCCGGCGTCCGCCTCGTCCGACCTCGTGACGGGTACGCCGCCGGGCCGTGCTGCGCCGCGTGAGGCCGCGCCCGAGAAGGTGGGGGCGCTCGTGGCGCGCCGCGTCCCCGGCCCGGCGTGAGCCGCCGCCGGCACGCGACCCGCTGGGTGGCGGGGGCCGTGCTCCTCGTCCTCGTCGTCGTCGGTATCGTCCTGGCGACCCGGACCCCACAGCAGGCCACCGCCGTGGCCAGCCCGCTGCTCGGACGGGAGGCGCCCCCATTCACCGGCGAGGACCTCACCACCGGCGCGCCCGTGTCCTTGTCGGCGCTGCGCGGTCACGTCGTCGTCGTCAACTTCTTCGCCAGTTGGTGCGGGCCATGTCAGCAGGAGGCTCCCGACCTCTCGCGGTTCCACTTCGAGCAGACCCACGCGGCGGACGGAGCTGACATGGTGAGCGTGGTCTTCAACGACACGTCGTCGTCGGCGAGGTCGTTCCTACAGAGGAACGGTGACCTCTGGCCTGCGGTGAGCGATCCGCATGGTGTCATCGCCCAGCGGTACGGGGTCACCGCGCCACCCACCACATTCGTCATCAGTCCGGCCGGCCGCGTGACCGCGGTGCTCGTCGGTCCCGCTACCCAGACGAATATCGAATCTTCTCTCAAGTCGGCCCGTGCACAGCCGTCGGGAGCGGGCGGTGGCTGAGCGCACATTGCGCCCCCCGTTGTGGGCGCAGGTCGCCCTACCGCTCGTCGTCCTGTTCGTCGCGCTCGTGATCGGCAGCGGTGCCCTGAGCTCGTCTCCTCCGACGAACGGACAACGGGTGGCGGCGCTCGAGGCCGGGGTGCGTTGCCCTTCGTGCACAGACCTCTCGGTATCCCAGTCGAACGCCACGACGGCGATCGCGGTGCGACACCAGATCGAGAGCATGGTGGCGGCCGGGCGCTCCGACGCCGCCATCGACCAGACGCTGGTCTCTGAGTATGGCCAGACCGTCCTGCTCGTCCCACCCGATGCCGGCGGTGTCCCACTCATCTGGATCATCCCGAGTGTCCTGGGTGCCGGCGCGCTGGGTGCGGTTGGCGTCCTGTTCTGGCGCCGGAGCCGCGCCTTCGACGCGCTGAGGGACGACGACGTGCCCGAGGTCGTGGCATGACGATCGACGAGTCGCCGGCGGCTAACCGCCCCGCCCGCGGGTCCGCCGAGGAGCGCTGGTACCTGACCGACGAGCAGGAGTTCCTGCGACGGTCGCTGGCCGATGCCGACCGCGAGCGGGACGCCGGTGACCTCTCGGACGAAGACCACGCCGTCCTCCGGGCCCGAGACAGTGCGCGATTGGCGGAGGTCGAGCGCGAGCTCAGCGCGCTCGACGCCCTCGGTGTGGCCGGCGGCGCCGGATCCGATGGCGGCGTCGACCGCGCCGGGTCGCGGATGGTCGTCGGGGCCGAGCGGGCACAGCCCGAACGTGGCCCCATGCCGCTGTGGCGCAAGCTCGGCATCGTCGCCGCGTGCCTGCTCATTGCCGTTGGCGCGGTGACATTGGTCGTGCATTTCGTCTCGGCCCGCCAGCCCGGGCAGGCATCGTCGGGCAGTGTCACGGTGTCGCAGGCGCAGCTCATTGAGCAGCAGCTCACCCAGGCCTCGTCGCTGAACGCGCAGGGGAGCACGAAGGCGGCGCTCGTCCTCTATGACAAGGTGCTCACCGAAGACCCCTCGAACCCGAACGCCTTGGCCAACGCCGGGTTCATTCAGTGGAATGTCGGCTCGACCGCACACGTGGCGTCGCTGGTCCGGGTCGGGCGCGCTGAGATTCAGACGGCGATCAAGGATTCGCCGACCTACTACCAGGCGCATCTCTATGAAGGTCTGGTCCTGGAGAACCAGGATCACAATCACACCGCGGCGGTCGCGCAGTTCAATCAGTTTCTCGCCGATCTTCCTTCGGGCGCGACCGGCGAACTGGCACAGGCCGCTTCGCTCGTCAGCGGGGCGTACGTCGCGGCACACGTTCCCGTGCCGGCACAGTTCACCAATGCGACGACGACGACCACAACAACGAGCCCGTCAGGTTCGTAGCGCCCGTAGATCGTCCACCACGCGGGAGAACGTCTGGGCGAATGCCGCACAGTCGTCGTCGGTCGTCGTCCAGCCGACGCTGACCCGGAGCGAGTGACTCGGGTCGACGCCCATCGCCTCGAGGACGGGCGATGGCTCGACACTCTCGGACGAGCAGGCAGAGCCGGAGTGGACGGCGATGCCAGCGCGGTCGAGTCCAATGAGCACCGGCTCGGCCTCCACGCCGGCCACCCCGAGGCAGACGAGGTGGGGGAGGCGGCCGTCGGCGTCGGGACCTACGACCGCGACCCCTTCGACGGCCAGCGCCGCGGCCGCCACGGCGCCGAGCTGTCGCCTGGCCGTGGCGGCCTCTTCGGTGAGCGCATCGTGCGTCAGGGCAGCGGCAGCGGCACCGAAGGCGAGGAGGGCGGGAAGGGCTTCGAGACCGGCGCGGCGCCCGCGCTCTTGTTCCCCACCCACGAGGAGCGGCGCGAAGCGGGACCCCCGCCGGACGACCAGAGCGCCAGCACCGGGCACCCCGCCGAGCTTGTGCGCGCTGATGCTGACGAGGTCCGCGTCAAGCGCACCGAGGTCCATCGGTACGTGACCACAGGCGGCGGCGGCGTCCACGTGCACCGCGACGCCGGCCTCTCGGCACAGGTCGACGACCTGGGCCACAGGCTGGAGCGTGCCGACCTCGTGGTTCCCCCATTGGCAGTGCACCAGGGCCGGGCGCGGCCCCGAGCGCAGCCGCTCCCGCAGTGCATCGACGTCGATGCGTCCCACCCCGTCCACGTTGATGTCCTCGGCGGGCGCGAAGCGGGCCGACGTGTCACGCACGGCCGAATGCTCGACGCCCGCGCAGAGGACGGGTGCCCCCGGTACCGCCTGAGTGGCGCCCCAGACAGCGGCGTTGATGGACTCGGTGGCGCCGGATGTGAAGACGATCTGGCGTCCGGCCACGCCCACCAGATCGGCCACCTGCTCGCGAGCCGCCTCCAGCGCGTCGCGCACGATCCGGCCCTCTTCGTGCAGGCGCCCGGGATCGGCGGCGGGCAGGGCGGCCCATGAGGTCAGTGCGGCAATGGCCGCCGGCCTCGGCGGAGTCGTGCTGGCGTGATCGAGATAGGCGCGCGCCACCAGCGCCTCAGGCGGAGGCGGTGCAGGCGTCGTCGCCCCGCGCCCGCGAGGAGAGGATGACGGGGAGGGCCTGCGGCGACGACGTGCCGCACAATCCCGACAACAGTCCCTTGACCATGCCGCGGTCGACGGCGCACAGCACCGGATTGGTGCTGCTGGCATCGCCGAACGGGCACTGCTCCGCCACGACCGCAGTTGTCTCGCCCCGGTCCTCGGCATGGGCGGCGAACCCATGGGCCGTCAGCGTCTCGGCCACCACGTGCATGGCGGCACGGACGGTGCGCTGCCCTTCGTTCTGGGACATGCGCGATGCGAGGGAGCGACCGTATTCCTCACCGACATGCGCCGCCATCGCCTCGGCCTCTTCGGGTCCCAGTCGGCGCATCGCTTCGCCCAGAAGGCGCATCAAGAGGTCGTCGCGGCGCTGCAGGAGGCCCAGCTGCAGCTCCTCCTCCACGGCGAAATAGCGCTTGGAGGGCCGTCCCGCGCCGGCGGCGTTGCGACCCGTCTCGACCCGGAGGTAGCCCCCGTCCACCAGTCGTTGCAGGTGGTGGCGGGCCACGTTGGGATGGAGCGAGAAGGCCGAGGCGACCTCGCTGGCGGTCGCGCCGGGCACCGCTCGGACGTGCAGGAAGATGTCCCGCCGGGTCGGATCGCCGAAGGCGGCGGCGACGGCGGCGACCGCTGCGCTGAAGCGGCCATCGTCTGCACCGGCGGCGCGCTCGGACTCCGTGTTGATCGGAGTGGTGATCGGAGCGGTGATCGGAGCGGTGATCGGAGCGGTGATCGGAGCGGTGCTCACCCTGGGTAGTCTACCGGGGGATCAGGCCCTTCAGCTGGGGTGATGCGGACCACGTCTCCCGAGTGCGGCGGGCTGCCCGATCCCGATCCCACCCGAGACGAGGGAGTGCATGGCAGTAGACCAGTCACAGATCGAGGCCGCCTTGGGCGCGGTCTCGGATCCCGAGATCGGCCTGACGCTGGGGGACCTCGGCCTGGTGCGATCGGTGCGGACGCGTCGGCGGCGGGTGCAGATTGAGGTGGCCGTACCGGTGGCGGCGTGGCCGGGCATGGAAGAGCTGGCAGAAGCGATCCACCAGGCGGCAGGGTCGGTCGCCGGAGTGGAGGAGATCGAGCTCGACTTCGTCGTGATGAACGACGACGAGCGTGCCGTCCTCAGGCAGCGCCTGCGGTCCGGCATGAGTGGTGACGCCGCGGCACAGGGCGGCGACGACGACCACGGTCACGGCGGCCATGGGCACGCGCCAGCGGCTCCGATGCCGGCCTTCCTCGGGGCCGAATCGAAGACGCGCGTCATCGGCGTGTCCTCAGGGAAGGGTGGCGTGGGCAAGTCGACGGTGACGGTGAATCTCGCCATCGCGCTGGCCGGTGCCGGTCACAAGGTCGGTCTCCTCGACGCCGACGTGTACGGCTTCTCGGTGCCCAAGATGCTCGGCACCGATCACGACCCGATCATCATCGGCGACATGGTGATCCCGACGTCGGCCCACGGGGTCAAGTGTCTCTCCATGGGCTACTTCGTGCCGGATGACCAGCCGGTGATCTGGCGCGGCCCCATGCTGCACAAGGCGATCCAGCAGTTTCTCACCGACGCGTACTGGGGAGAACCGGACTTCGTGTTGATCGACATGCCGCCGGGTACCGGCGATGTTGCGCTCACGCTGGCCGAGGTCATGCCCCGGGCGGAGATCGTCGTGGTGACCACGCCGCAGGCTGCAGCGCAACGCGTGGCCCAGCGCTCAGCCTTTGCTGCCCGTCGGCTCAAGCTGTCGGTGCGCGGCGTGATCGAGAACATGAGCTGGTTCACCGGTGACGACGGAAAGCGATACGAGCTCTTCGGCGCCGGCGGAGGTGCCACGCTCGCCGCCGACCTCGGCGTCCCTCTGCTCGGCCAGGTTCCGCTCGTCAACGCGGTGCGCCAGGGTGGCGACGAAGGTCGTCCCGTGACCGCCGTCGACCCTGAGAGCGAGACGGCCGTCGCGTTCCGGACGATCGCCGAGAAGTTGGCGGCGCTGGGGCCAGCCCGTGTCTACCGGCGGGAGCTCAACCTGCGTTGAGCCTGCGGGCCCGGGCGGGGGTGAGCCCCCACTTGCGATTGGCCACCTCGCGGGCGTTGCTGCGGAAGACCACCACCTGATCCCGGCCCGACCGTTTCGCCTCGTACATGGCGTTGTCGGCGTCTCGCAGCAGCGCGGCCGGCGACGTCGACCCGTCGGTCGTCAGGACCACGCCGACGCTGGCGGTCACGGCCAGGTGGCCAGCTCCGAGGGCGACGGGTGCGCTCAGGCCACGGCGGATGCGCTCGGCCATGTCCCGCGCGTCGGCCTCGTGGTCGACCTCGGCGAACGCGACGAACTCGTCGCCTCCGAAGCGCGCCACCAGGTCAACGCCGCGGGTCATGGCGGTGAGTCGGTCCGCCATCTCGCGCAGGACCCGGTCGCCCGCAGAATGGTCGGCCCGGTCGTTGACGAGTTTGAAGCGGTCGAGGTCGATGAACAGGACGGCCAGCGCGGCGCGGCGGCGCCCGACGTGCTGCATCGCCTCGTCCAGCCGTTCCATGAACAGGTTGCGGTTCGCCAGGCCGGTGAGCCCGTCGTGAGATGCCTGGAAAGCCATTTGCTCGGCCATCTCACAGCGCTCGATCGCGAGCCCCACCATGTCGGCCAGCTGGTCCAGTTGACGCAGCTCCACGCTGCCGAAGTACGGCATGGAGGGGCTGATCTTCACCGCCAGGGCGTGCGTGGCCCCACTGTGCGTCTGCACCGTGATGCGGCGCTGCCGGTCCGCCGCAGGCTCACCCGCCGCCGCATCCCAGCTCTCGGGCCCGCCTTCCTCCGTCCAATACGGGTAGCTGGCCACGACTGTCCCGTCGCTGGCGAGCAGGGCCGCCCATGAGGCGCCGACCAGCCCGCACACGTGGGGCAGCAGATGCTCGGCGACGTCCCGCGAGTCGCCGGCGGCGACAAGCTGGCCGACCGCCTGGCGGAAGGCCATGTCCTCCCTGCGGCTCAAGAACACGCGCAGGAAGGACGGGAGCACCAATGCGATCAGGAACAGCACGCCCATCACCACCGTGAGCGCCCGCGTGACGACATCGACTGCCGCTCCTTGCAGTCCGAGTGCAGCGACCACGACCTGGATCTCGAGCCCGACCACCGCCACCGCGAGCAGGTGCATGCGCGACGAGGCAATCGGAGGTTCGCGCCGACCGGCCAAGAACAAGGAGACGACGACGTAGCCACACAGGAACCCGAACGCCACCAGGACCGAGATCCGATACGCCAGGAAGTGCGGTGGTGTCGGTGATCCGGCCACAGGGACGTACCTGAGCGTGAAGGTGAAGAGCACGATGGCGGCTGTGAGCACGATGGCCACGGTGCGGACCGTCCGGCTCGGCGCGCCGAACGTGGCGGCAAAGCGGAACAGGCAGTACGGCATCACCAGGAGCAGGGCGATGAGTCCCTTGGCGACGTTCTGGTTCGTGACCAGGTGGGGATCGATCTTCAGGGCGAGCGACAGCCCGCCGAGAATGGCGAAGGACAACGCGACCCATCCGGCGCCACGGATCCGGTGCCGGACCCACTGCAACGTGGTGAGCGCGGCGAGGAGGACGAATTCCACCAACGAGACGTTGGACAGGATCTGCGTCCAGTGGACCACCTCGTACATCCCCTTCTCCGCCACGGCGCCGATGTCGCCAAGGTCCGCAGCAAGCCGCTGTCCGGACGTGCCAGGCCCGGAACTCCATCGGCACTGTACTCCCCGCCGGTACTCCGCGGACAGCGCGTCACGGCCCCTTCACCCAGGGGGACGCTCCTGTCACGAGACTCTGGCCGCACCGGCACCGGCACCGGCACCGGCACCGGCACCGGCACCGGCACCGGCACCGGCCGACGCTTCACCCCGCACCGGTCGACGAGGTCTCGATACGCTGGCCCCGAGAAGACGGGAGGTGGTGGCATGGCGCGGGACTGGGCACGGCCCGTGGTGCACTGGGAGATCGAGGCCACCGACCCCGAACGCCAGCGTGCCTTCTATGCCGACCTCTTCAATTGGGACATCGGTGACGGGTTCATCATGGAGATCCCGCCTGGCATCGGTGGCCCCGAGCCCGGGCCGGGGGGCCACATCCGTCAGAGCGAGCGCTCCGGCGTGACCCTCTACGTCCAAGTGGCGGATCTGCGCGCGTCCCTCGACGCGTCCGTGGCGCTCGGTGCGACCATCGTCGCCGAGCCGTTCGACGTCCCCGATGGCCCGACGCTGGCCGGTATCACCGACCCCGAGGGCAATCCCGTCATGTTGGTCCAGGCCTGATCGTGTCGATCGTCGAGATCACGACCTTCCGACTGGCCGAGGGCGTAACGGACGACTCGTTCCTGGCCTTGGACCACCGGGTGCAGACCGAGCTCGTACCGAACCAGCCGGGATTCATGCGCCGGACCACGGCGCGCCGCGGCGATGACTGGCTGGTCGTCACACTGTGGGCAAGCGAGGACGCCGCCGGTGCCTTCCAGCGGGCGGTCGAGCGTGACCCACTCCAGCGCGCCTTCGAGCAGGCGGCAGAGGCTGGCACCTTCCACCTGTCCCGCTACGCCACCTTGGACTGACGGCCGCCATGGAGCTCTCGGACATGAAGGTCACGCGCTACGAGGTGCGTGCCCGCGTCGCCACCATCACCTTGGACCGGCCCGACCGGCTCAATGCGTGGACCGGGCGGATGCATGCCGAGTACCGGGCCCTCCTGGACCGGGCGGCCGCGGACCCGGGCGTCCGCGTCGTTGTGGTCACCGGCGCTGGTCGCGGGTTCTGCGCCGGTGCGGACGCGCGTGCGCTCGAGGGGCACGTCGCTCGCGGCTCCTATGACGCAGGGCTCGGCGACGACGTGGCGATGCCCGGTTATGGCGTTCGTCCGGAGTTCGACGCCGACTTCGCGTACCACTTCGGCATCTCCAAACCCATCATCGCGGCCATCAACGGGCCGGCGGCAGGGGTGGGTTTCGTCCTCGCCTGCTACTGCGACCTGCGCTTCGCGGCGGCGGGTGCGAAGTTGACGACCTCGCACGGGCGTCTCGGCCTCCCCGCCGAGTACGGCCTGTCGTGGTTGTTGCCCCGCCTCATCGGCGTTGCCCGTGCGGCCGACCTCCTGTTGTCCAGCCGGGTCGTGCTGGCCGAGGAGGCGGAGCGGCTCGGCTTGGTCAACCGCGTGCTCCCGCCCGACGAGTTGATGCCCTTCACCGTGGAGTACGCCTCCCGGCTGGCCACCGAGATCGCGCCGTCCTCGTTGGCCGCGACGAAGCTGCAGCTCTATCGTGATTTGCACGGCGACGCCGCCAGCTCGGTGCGCGACGCCGGCGCCCGGATGGCCGAGATGATGCGGGCCCCGGACTTCGCCGAGGGTGTGACCGCTCTCGCAGAGAAGCGCCCCCCGGACTTTCCCGACCGACCTGCCGGAGCCACCTGACCGCTCAGGCGTCGACGCCGGTGGGCAGCTTGGCCGGATCCCAGCCGAGGAGCGCAACGGCCTGGCGGAAGGCGAAGCGGTCGGTCATGCCCGCCACGTAGGTGACTGCGGACCGCACGGCGTCCTCGCTGCCGGCGGCGGCGTCAGAGGGGCGGCGCGGCCTGGTGGTGTGGGGATCGGTGACGAGATGCGGCCGGTCGGCGAAGTGCTCGACCAGCGCCCGCAACACGCTGATCACGGCATCACCCTGCCGCAGCGAGGCGTCACGCAAGTAGATGCGCTCGTAGTTGCAGGCCCGGAAGGCGGCGAGGGCCTCGGCCTCCTCCTCTTCCATCCCGACCTGGCCCGTGCGCAGGGTCGCCGAGACCACGCCGCCGATGAACGCGCCGAGCTGGGCACTGCGCCGCTCGCCGCACAGGGCGCGCACGGCCGGCGGCAGCTGGTGGGGGGCCACGATGCCCGAGAGGACGGCGTCCTCCCAGTCGTGGCACACATAGGCGATGCGGTCGGCCCAGCTCACCACCTCGCCCTCGGGGGTGGACGGGGCGGGGCGCGACCAGCTGTGGTTGGCGATGCCGTCGACGGTTTCGGCGCACAGGTTGAGGGGCGCCAGCGAGACCCAGGCGCCCCACGGTGCGTGGTCGAAGCCGCCGGGCACGTAGGGATCGAGGGCGTCCTCGCTGGCGTGGCCGCCCGGCCCGTGCCCACAGTCGTGGCCGAGGGCGATGGCCTCGGTCAGCGCCACGTTGAGGCGGCAGGCCCGCGCAATGGCCGTCGCGACCTGGGCCACCTCGAGCGCGTGGGTGAGCCGGGTCCGCTGGTGGTCCTGGGGGTAGACGAAGACCTGGGTCTTGCCGGCCAGCCGGCGGAACGACGTGGCGTGCAGGATGCGGTCGCGGTCGCGCTCGAAGCAGGTACGCCAGGCGTCGGGCTGCTCGGGCAGGCTCCGGTCGCCAGCGTCCGAGGACCGGGTGGCGCCCGGGGCGAGCAGCGAGTCCTCGAGTTCCTGGCGTTCGGTCCGCCCCCTCGGCACCGGTGGTTGAGGCCCGCCGCCGGCGGACGGCCCCGGTGCCGGGCCGACGCGGGCGTGCGAATCGGCGTGGGCCAGGCGGACCGGCCCGGCGTAGCCCGCCATGGTCGCGGCCCAGCGGGCGCTGCGCTCGGTCGTTCCGGAGTTGGGCGGGCCCTCCATGTCAAGCAGTCTGCCGCGTCGCAGTAACGTCCAGGTGGCCTCGGAACCGTCCGTGAGGTCGTGAGGAGAGTGAGACCAGGTGGACGTGCGCATCGGCATCACCCACACACCCAAGGAACTCGAAGTGGAGATGCCCGACGATGTCGACGGCGACAAGGTGGTCGCCGACATCGAGAAGCTGCTCAAGACCGGCGACGGGGTCCTCTGGCTGACCGACCGCAAGGGCCGGCGGGTCGGCGTCCCCGTTGTCAAGGTTGCCTACGTCGAGGTCGGTGCCCCCGCCGGCGACCGGCGTGTCGGGTTCGGCGCCCCCTGAGGACAGGCATGACGACAGGGCGGGCGCGGGGGCGATGAACGCCCCCGCGCTGTTGGACCTGCGGCTGGTGTTCATCACCGGCAAAGGCGGCGTGGGCAAGACGACGGTGGCGGCGGGCCTGGCCCAGCTGGCGGCCGAACGCGGCAAGCGCGTCCTGGTCTGCGAGGTCGACGCCAAGGGCGACGTCACCGCCCTCTTCGAGGCCCCGCCCACCGATTTCACGCCGAGGGAGATCGCCCCGGGTGTCTGGTCCATGTCGATGGACACCGAGGCCTCGCTGCGCGAGTACCTCAAGCTGCACCTGCGCATCCCTGTCGTCGGACGGATCGGGCCGTTGGCCAAGGCGTTCGACTTCGTCGCCACCGCCGCGCCGGGCGTGCGCGAGATCCTGACGGTTGGCAAGTTCTGCTGGGAGGTGCGCGAATCCCACTACGACCTGGTGGTGGTGGACGCCCCGGCGAGCGGCCACATCATCGGACAGCTGGCGGCGCCGCAGGCCATCAATGACCTGGTCAAGGTCGGCCTCATCCGCAGCCAGACGGACTGGATGCTCGACATCCTCTCGGATCGGCGCCAGACGGGCCTGGTGGCCGTCTGCACGCCGGAGGAGATGCCGGTGAGCGAGACGCTCGAGCTCGAGCGGCGGGTGCGCGACGAGACGACCGTCCAGATGTCGGCCGTCGTGGTCAACCGCGTGCTGCCCGAGCTCTTCGGCCAGCGCGAGGAGGAGATCTTCGAGGAGCTGCGCGCCCCCGAGGTCGAGGCCACGTTGTCGGAGCGGGCGGGCGGAGCGGTAGCACCCGTTCTCGAGGCGGCCCGCCTCGCCGTCACCATGCGTCGCACGCGCTCCGCACACCTACAGCGGCTCCAGGCCGGGTTGCCCGAAGATCTCCCTGTCCTTTTGCTCCCGTACCTGTTCGCCCGCAGCTTCGGTGCCCGCACCACGCGCCAGGTCGCCGGCGCACTGGGTGAGGAGCTCGGACTGTGACGGCGGTCAGCGTGCCGCCGGCCAAGACGGTGGGGCAACTCCTCGCGGCCAAGGACATCGTTATCGCCTGCGGGCCGGGCGGAGTGGGCAAGACCACCACCGCGGCCGCGCTGGCCGCCACGGCGGTGGTGGAGCAGGGCGGCCGCGTGCTGGTGCTCACCGTCGACCCAGCACGTCGCTTGGCCGACGCGCTCGGGGTTGAAGGGGATCGGAAACGACGAGGTCCGCATTCCCGATGCTGTGTTCACCGGCTCGGCGGCCCGCCCGCGCGGCGAGCTGTGGGCCGCCATGTTGGACACGAAACAGAGTTGGGACGACCTGATCCGCACGCACGCGCCCGACGATGCGACGCGGGAGCAGATCCTCGCCAACCCGCTCTATCAGAACATCTCGGGCCGGTTCGTGCAGTCGCACGACTACATCGCCATGGAGCGCCTCTACGAGATCTACTGCGAGGGGAAGTACGACCTCATCGTCGTGGACACCCCGCCGACGCGCAACGCGCTCGACTTCCTCGATGCGCCGCAGCGCATGGCGGACTTCTTCTCGTCACGCTTGTTGCGCTGGCTGATCGTGCCCTACCGCTCCCGCCTCGTGAACGTGGCCTCGAGGCCCTTCTACCAAGTGGCCGATCGCATCCTCGGCACCCAGTTCCTGGCGGACATCTCGGAGTTCTTCATTCTGTTCCAGTCGATGTACGAGGGCTTTGTCGAACGGGCCGAGGCGGTGACGCGCCTGCTTTCGGATCGCCGCACCACGTTCATGGTGGTCTCCACATTGGAGGCCACGCCGGTGCGCGAAGCGGAGTTCTTCTCGGCGGAACTGACGGCGCGCAAGCTGCATCTCGGCGCGATCGTGTTGAACAAGGTGCTGCCCGAGTACCTGCGCGACCCGCGGACAGACAAGCTGGCACAGTCGATCGAGGCGCGCGGCGACGAGTTGGCGCAGGGACTCACCGACGACCCCGTCGTCGCCGGCCGCGTCCTCGGCGAGGTGGCCGAGAGCTTCATCAACTTCGGCGTGGTGGCGCGGCGCGAGGCCGAACAGCAGGCGGAGCTCAAAGGTGCCCCCGACGTCCTCGTGACCGTCCCGTTCTACGACGCCGACATTTACGACATGGGCGGCCTGTTGGAGCTGGGCGCCCATGTCTGGGGATAGCGGGCCCGGCCGGCGCCTACCATCGGTGGCATGGCCCAGCTGATCGATCCCGAGGTCCAAGAGTACGCGGACGCCCACACCACCGCCCCACCCCACCACCTGGCGTCGGTGGACGAGTCGACCCGGGACGACTTCACGGCCTGGGGGATGATGGTGGGACGCCAGGAGGGTCGTTTCCTTGAACTGCTGGTGTTCGCCACCCAGGCCACCAGTGTCCTCGAGATCGGCACCTTCACCGGCTACTCGGCCATCGCCATGGCGGCGGGTCTCGGCAGGGACGGGTCCATCATCTCGCTCGAGGTCGATCCTCGGCACGCCAAGGTGGCGCGGGGCAACATCGCTGCCGCCGGCCTCGAGAGCCACATCAGCGTCATTGAGGGCCCGGCGCTGCGCTCGCTCGAGCAACTGCAGGGACCGTTCGACCTCGTGTTCATCGACGCGGACAAGGTCTCCTATGACGCCTACTTCGAGGCGGTGCTGCCCAAGCTGTCCCGCCACGGTCTGATCGTGGTCGACAACACGTTGCAGGCGGGTGGCGTCCTCGCCTCGGAGAAGGATCCCCACGAAGGGGCCCGGGCGTTGCGCGCCTTCAACGACAAGGTGGTGGACGACCCTCGTGTCGTCTGCGTCCTCACGACCATCCGGGACGGCGTCACCCTCATCCGCCGGGCCGGCTAAACGGGATCGGAAGGTCACCGGTCGCCGTGCTCGACTATCACCTCCACCTCTGGCCCCACTCGGAGCACGAGACCCCGCTGCGGCCCGAGCAGCTCGCCGACTACTGCGCCCGTGCCCAGGGGGCCGGCGTCACCGAGCTCGCCGTGACCGAGCATCTCTTCCGCTTCCGCCAGGCCGACGCCCTGGTCGGTGGCTTTTGGGACGATGAGCGTGTGCCACCGGCGTTGGCCGAGAACATGGCGGCCTACTGGAAGTTCCACGCCACCGCCGACCTCGACGCCTACGTCGAGTGCGCGCAGGCAGTCAAGGAAGCCGGCCTGCCGGTGGTCATCGGGCTCGAGGTGGACTACTACGAGGGCCGCATGGACGACGTGGCCGACCTGCTCGCCGGCTACCCCTTCGACGTCCTGCTCGGGTCGGTGCACTGGGTCGGCGGCTGGCGCTTCGACGACATCGACGACCCCGCCTCCATGGCCGAATGGTCGGCGCGTCGCGTCGACGACTGCTGGGATGCCTACACCGACGCGCTCGAGGAGCTGGCGGCCTCGGGCGCCTGCGACGTTCTGGCCCATCCCGATCTGGTCAAGGCGGCGGGCTCGGTCCCCGACGCGCCGGACGAATGGTGGGACCGCATCGCCGAGGCCGCCGTGGCGTCGGGCATGGCAGCGGAGGTCAGCTCGGCGGGATGGCGCAAGCCGGTCGGCGAACAGTACCCGGCCCTCGGGTTGCTCGAGCGCTTCGTGGCGCGCGGCGTGCCACTGACGACGGCGTCGGACGCGCACCGCCTGGAGCACGTGGCCGACCGGGCCGACGACCTCCGCGCCATCCTGGGCGCCGCGGGGGTCGGCGGCCTGCAGGGCTACCGGGCCCGCACGGCCTATGCGGTCCCAGTCTCTGGCCCCGGAGCCGGTCCGGCGGCCGGCAAGGCCGGCGACTGATGCCCACCCCCGCCGAACTCGCGCTCAGTCATACCGACCTCAAGCCCGAGGAGCTCGGGCACCTGCAGCGCCTCCTGGGGAGCTGGAGCGTGCTCGCCGACCTCTCCTTCTCCGACCTGCTCCTCCTGGTGCCGGTGCACGGCGCCGTCGAGGGCACCGCCCCGACCGATCCGGTCGAGGAGGACCCTGAGCTCGTCGTCCTGGGCCAGATGCGCCCAAACAACCGCCCGACACTCGTGGACCAGGACCTGGTGGGCCAGACGGTGAACGAGTCGCAGTGGACCCTGGTGGCGCAGTGCCTGCATTCCGGTGAGATCGTGCGCGGCAGCATCCACCACCCGATCCTCGGCGAGCAGGTCCCGGTGGAGAACATCCCGGTGCGCTTCGAGGGCTCCATCATCGGCGCCCTCCTGCGCGTGTCGCTCGCGCCGCTCAAGGGGCCGACGAGCATGTACGAGCGGACCTACCTCGACGTGTTCGAGCGGCTGGCCGACATGGTGGCCCAGTCCGCCTTCCCGTTCCCCGACGAGGACGTCGGCACGGAGGAGTCGCCGCGCGTGGGCGACGGTGTCGTCGTGGTCGACGCCGACGGGCGAGTCGAGTTCGCCTCCCCCAACGCCATGAACGCCTTCCACCGCATGGGGATCTACACCCAGCCCGAGGGCCGCCGCTTCGCCGACCTCGACATCGAGGAGTCCGCCGTCGAGTGGGCGTTGGCCACCGGCCGCCCGGTGGTCGAGGAGGTCGAGCGCCGGCCCGACGTGATCGTGCTCGTGCACTGCATTCCGCTGCTCTCCCACGGGGTGGTGACCGGCGCCATGATCTTGCTGCGCGACGTCACCGACGTGCGCCGCCTCGACCGCCTGCTGCTCTCCAAGGATGCCGCCATCCGCGAGGTGCACCACCGCGTCAAGAACAACCTCCAGACGATCTCGTCGCTGCTCAGCCTGCAGGCTCGGCGGGTGGGGGACCGGGCGGCCCGGGTGGCGCTCCACGAAGCCGAGCGCCGGGTGCGCTCCATCGCCTTGGTGCACGAGATCTTGTCGCGTGACCCGAGCGACCAGGTGCCCTTCGCCGAAATCGTGCGCTCGCTCGTGCAGATGGCCGAGGACTCGGTGGTCTCGTCACAGCCGATCGTGATTTCGGTGCACGGCGACCTCGGCGACGTGTCCGCCGACGTGGCCACGCCGCTGGCCGTGACGGTGGCCGAGCTCCTCCAGAACGCGGTCGAGCACGCCTTCGACCCGGAGAACGTGGGCGGCGGAAAGAGCGCGGATGGCGCGGCTGGGATGGAGGGCGCCGGCGACGACGGGGCGAGCCAGGCGCCTGTCGGCCATGTCGACCTCACCATGTCCAACGACGAGGCGGCTCTGCGTGTCGAGGTGCGCGACGACGGCCTGGGACTGCCGGACGGTTTCGAGATAGAGCACACGTCGAGCCTCGGCCTCTCCATTGTGCGTGACCTCGTGGTCAGTCAGTTGGAGGGGACGATCTCCATGGAGCCGGTGCCGGCGGTCGACGGTGGTGGGACCCGGGTGGCGATCTCGGTGCCGGTGCGCGCCCCCGGTGAACGATTGCGGCGGGGCGGAAGGGAGACGGGAGGGAGTGGCTCAGATGGCGACGCGCTGCGAGCGGCGGGCGGCCAGCCAGGCCTTGCGCAGCTTCCGGCGCTCTTCTTCGGAGGTGCCGCCCCACACGCCCGACTCCTGGTTCGTGGCGAGGGCGAAGTCGAGACAGGGCTCGAGTGCATCGCAGGCGTGGCAGACGCGCTTGGCCGCATCGATCTGGTCGACGGCGGGGCCGGTCGTGCCGACGGGAAAGAAAAGGTCCGGTTCGGTATTGCGGCAGGCGGCAGAACGCCGCCAGTCGTCCGCATCCCAGTCGACAGTCCGGTTCCACATGAGAGCCATCCGAATATGCCTCCACCAGCATTGTGATCCTTTTCACATGATCGGACCCAAGAGGTGTCCGTCAGTGAAAAGCGGGTTAACGGGGGAAAGGGTAACGGTCAGTCGGGCGCCAGGCAAGGAGTTTTTCGTGAAAATTCGGCGCTCTTGGGGTGGAATCGTGACACCCATATGACACGGGCCCGATGACGGCGGTCTTCGCTCACAGGGGTTGCACCGATGGCTTCACGGAGAACACGCTCGACGCGTTCGCCGAGGCCCGCCGCCTGGGCGCCGACGGCGTCGAGCTCGACGTCCGGTTGACGGCGGACGGAGGCCTGGCCATCCATCACGACGCCCAGATCCCCGGCGTCGGGGTCATCGCTGAGCTCGGTGTGGCCGATCTGCCCGCCCATGTGCCGCTCCTCGCCGACGTGCTGGCGGTCTGCGAGGGGATGATCGTCAACGTCGAGATCAAGAACGCACCGCAGGACCCGGGGTGGGACGACGGCGAGGCCGTGGCGGCGCTGACGGCGGCGGCGATCGACGAGGCGGGCTGGACCCGGCGCGTGATCGTGTCGTCCTTCCAGGCGGCGACCCTGCGCGCCGTGCAGGCCGCGGACGGGCGACTGCCTTTGGGCGCCCTGTGGGGCTTCGCCACCGAGCCGGAGCCCGCCCTGGCCGAGGCGGTGGGATGCGGTTTCGCCGCCGTCCATCCCTTCGTGGTGTCGGTGGACGCAGCGCTGGTAGATCGCGCCCATGCAATGGGCCTTGGAGTGAACGTGTGGACGGTCAACGCCGTGCCCGACCTCGAGGCCATGGTGGACCTCGGCGTGGACACCGTCATCACCGACCGCCTGGACGACGCGCTCGCGGTGGTCCGCCCCGGCAGGCCGTGAAAGACGCTCGTCACCGGGCCGAATGGCGGGAAGCCGCCCTGGTCCACAAAGATGGTCGGCCATGAACGTCGTCGTATGCGTCAAGCAGATCCCGGATCCGGCCGCCCCCGCGGCGCTGCAGCCGGGCACCAACACCCTGGACCGGTCCGGCAAGCTCATCATGGACGACTCCGACAACTACGGAGTCGAGATGGCCCTGCAGCTGGCCTCGGGCGACGGCGACGAGGTCACCCTCGTCTCCATGGCTCCCGGTGGCGAAACGTCCGGCCTGCGTACCGGGCTGGCCATGGGCGCCGCCAAGGCCATTCTCGTCAGTGACGACGCGCTGGCCGGCAGCGACGCGCTGGGCACGGCCCGGGTGCTCGCCGCGGCTATCGCCCGGGCCAACCCCGATCTGGTCGTCATGGCCACCGAGTCGACCGACGGCTACACGGGGACCCTGCCCGTCCAGGTGGCCGAACTCATGGGTCTGCCCTCGGTCACCTTCGCCAAGGCCATCGCCGTCGACGGCAGCTCGGTCAAGGTCGAGCGCCAGACCGAGGCGGGCTACGACGAGGTCGAGTGCCCGCTGCCGGCGCTGGTCACCGTGACCGCCGGCGTGGTCGAGCCCCGCTACCCCTCCTTCAAGGGGATCATGGCGGCCAAGTCGAAGCCGGTCGACAACCTGACGGTGGCCGACCTCGGGGTCGACGCCTCCCAGGTGGGTGCCGCCGGTGCCGGCCAGGAGATCACGGACGTCTCTGATGCCGAATCCCGCGGTGCGGGAGAGATCGTGGTGGACGAAGGCGACGGCGCGCAGCGTGTCGTGACCTTTCTCGAGCAGCTGAAGGTGGTCTGAGATGGCGATCGACAAGGTGTGGGTGCTGGCCGAAGTCGGCGATAACGGGCCGACGCCCGTCACCCTGGAGCTGTTGACCGAGGCGCGTGCAGTCGCCTCGACCGTCGAGGCCGTGGCCTGGGGGAGCGACGCCGCGTCCCTGGCGGGTCCGCTGGGTGAGTACGGCGCGACCACGCTCTACGACGTCGGTGACCTGGGCGGCACCCTGCCCGGTGTCCCGGTTGCGGCGGCGCTCGCCGCGCTCGTCGGGAGCGGCAACGCACCCGACGCCATCCTGCTGCCGGCCACCTACGAAGGCCGCGACGTGGCGGGCCGGCTGTCGGCCAGGCTCGGCCGGCCGGTGCTGACCAACGTGACGGGTCTGGTCGAGGGCGACGGTGGCCTCTCGAGCCAACACCCCGTGTTCGGCGGCAGCCAGATCGTGACGGCGCGTTTCACTGGCGAAGGCCCCGCCATCTTCGTCATCCGGGCCAAGTCCTTCGCGGCCGAGCCCTCGGGCGGCGGCGCAGCCAGCGTCGTGGCGGCCCCGGTCCCCGATGTCGCCGGCACCAACACCGCCAAGGTCGTGGAGCGCCATGTCGAAGAGCGGAGCGGCCCCAAGCTCGATGAGGCGGCGGTCGTCGTCTCGGGTGGCCGCGGGCTGGGCGAGGCGGCCAACTACGCCCTCATTGAGGAGCTGGCCAAACTGCTCAAGGGCGCGGCGGGCGCCAGCCGGGCCATCGTCGACGCCGGCTGGGTCCCCTATTCGCACCAGGTCGGCCAGACCGGCAAGACGGTGAAGCCGACCGTCTACCTGGCCTGCGGGATCTCAGGTGCCACCCAGCACCTGGTCGGCATGAAGGGCTCCAAGAACATCATCGCCATCAACAAGGACCAAGAGGCGCCCATCTTCTCTGTGGCCGACCTCGGGATCGTCGGTGACGTGCACAAGGTGCTGCCGGCGCTCATTGAGGCGCTGAAGGCCAAGGGCTGAGCCCGCCGGCGCCGGGGCCGCCGGCCGCGGACTGCCGTCCACCCGTATCGGGGCGCCGCCGCCCGGTGGCATGCGTTGGCGAGACATTGATCAGGTGTCGCGAGCGTCGTCTCGTTGCGACGCGCCGTGCGTGTGCACGCTCGGAGCGGGTGGGCGGCGGTACATTCGGCACAGTCCGCTGAGTCCTCCCGATGCTCTTTCCCACCATCGATTTCGCGATCTTCTTTGCCGTCGCCTTCACGGTGAACTGGCTGCTCAACCCGTATTCGGGTTGGTGGAAGCTGTCCATGATCGGCCTCAGCTACGTGTTCTACGGCTGGGTGGGTTGGAGCTACTGCCTGCTTCTTCTTGCCACGACCGTCGTCGCCTTCGTCGGTGGTACCTTCGTTGCCGCGACGGCCAACGAGCGATCGCGCCGAATTGCCATGGCCGTGACGGTCGGCGTCCTCTTGGCCATCCTCGGCTGGTTCAAGTACTACGGCTTCGTCTCGGTCAACCTCGACAACCTGACGCACGCAGTGGGGATGGGGCGAGCGATCCCGCTCTTGCAGGTCGGGCTCCCCATTGCCATCTCCTTCTTCACCTTCATGGCGATCAGCTATGTGGTCGACATCTACCGGCGCGAGCTCGAACCGGCCAAGCCACTCGACTTCGCCGTGTACATCTCGTTCTTCCCGCACCTCTTGGCCGGGCCGATCGTGCGTGGCACGGAGCTGCTGCCCCAGATCCGGCGCCGCCGCGACTCCAACTCGGTGGACTACTCGCGCGCCTTCTGGCTCATCCTCGCCGGGCTTTTCAAGAAGGTGGTCATCTCCTCGTACGTCTCGAGCGCGATCGTGACGCCTGTCTTCACGTCGCCCACCCAGCACTCCGCACCCGAGGCGATCTTCGCCGCCTGGGGCTACGCGGTACAGATCTACTGCGACTTCAGCGGCTACACCGACATCGCCATCGGCCTTGCCATGCTGCTCGGCTTCCGTTTCCCGCAGAACTTCGACGCCCCGTACACGGCGCGCAACTTGCAGGACTTCTGGCGGCGCTGGCACATGACGCTGTCCCGCTGGCTGCGCGACTACCTCTACATCCCTCTGGGTGGCAGCGCGCACGGGCAGAGCCAGACCATCCGGAACATCATGATCACCATGGTGCTCGGTGGCCTCTGGCACGGGGCGGCGTGGACCTTCGTGGCCTGGGGGGCCCTGCAGGGAATCGGTCAGAGCGTGGGGCACCTGCGCCGCACCGGCCGGGAGCGACGTGGGTTGCCCGGCGTGGCCGACGGTCCCGTGCGGGCCTGGGTCCAGCGCTTCTTGACCTTCCAGTTCGTGTGCCTGGGCTGGGTCTTCTTCAACGCCGCCGGCATGTCGCAGGCCTTCGGCCTCCTCGGCCGCCTCTTCACCGGCTGGGGTGAGGCCTCCCCGCTGGTGACGCCGCTCCTCGTGTTCACCGTCCTGGGCTCCATCGCCCTGCAGTACGTCCCCACCTTGCGCGTCGACCGCCTGCAGGCGACGTTCTCGCGCCAGAAGACGGCGGTGCAGGTCGGTCTCGTCGGCTTCGCCCTGCTCGGCATCACCACCTTCGGTCCTGTCGGCGTCGCGCCCTTCATCTACTACCGGTTCTGATGAGCGACGCCCGCACCCCACCGCACCGCGTGGACTGGGAGTCCCCGTCGGAGTTCGCGTCGCATACGCACGCGGCGCTGCCTGCACCCGACGACGGCCGGATGCGCCTGCCGTGGACGCGCGTCCTCGCCATTGGCGCCGCCGCCTTCGGGGTGTGGTTCTTGCTGTTCGCCCCGACACTGCAGCACAACGCGCAGGTGTCGCCGGTCGGCACTCGCCGGACGATCAGCCTCGACGTGACGGGACCGGTGGCGGCGCTCAGCCGCGCGCTGCAGCTTTCGCACATTGTGTCGATGACTGGTCGCTCGAACCGTCTGCCCGGCGGGACGGTGGGGTTGGTCACGTCCGGCCCTCCGCCCAAGACGCCGACCCCGACACCGACGACGGCGCCGGGGACCAAGGGCGGCGCGTCATCGACCACGCCGACCACGGCGCCCCCCAACCCGAAGGAGCCGACCGCGGCACAGCCGCTGCGGGCCCTGATCGTGGGTGACTCCATCGGGCTCGACCTCGGCGGGCCCCTGCAGGCCGCCCTGGCCGGCACGGGCGTGGTCAACGCCGCCCTCGACGCCCGCGAGAGTACGGGTCTGACGCGACCCGACTACTTCAATTGGCCGGCCGAGCTGACGTCGGACATCGCCAGGACACAGCCCCAGGTCGTCGTCGTCATGATCGGGGCCAACGACGCCCAGGACTTTCTCGGGCCACCCGACGTGCCGTACACGTCGCCGCAGTGGAACACCATGTACGCACAGCGGGTGGCCCAGTTCATGAAGATCGCCCAGAGCGGCGGGGCCACGGTCGTCTGGGTCGGCATGCCGCCGATGCAGAATGCCGGCCTCAACGCCCAGATGTCCGACGTCAACGCCGTGGTCCAACAGCAGGCGGCGGCCGCCAAGCCGCCCGTGACGTATCTCAGCACTGACCGTTCCCTCGGGACGGCACAGGGGGGCTACACCGCCTTCATCACCAACGGTGCCGGCGAGGTCGTCAACGTGCGTACCCCCGACGGGACACACCTGACGGCGAACGGAGGCGAGGTGCTGGCCCAGCAGGTCATCGGCGAACTCCAGACCCTGGGCTACCACATCCCCTGACGCCCGGGGCGCCCCGAGTCAGTGCCGTGGTGCGCCTGGTGCAGCGAGCTGTCGCCCGGCCCGTCGCGGGCGGACGTAGGCCAGCCAGAGGGCTCCGGCCGCCACCAGTACGGCGCCGAGCGTCCAGCCGAGCGCGGTGCTGCTCAACCCGACGTATTTGAGGCCCGAGGCGAAGATCACGACGGTGATGATCGGGCGAAGGTAGTGATCGGGAGCACGCGAGGAGATCAGCGATCCGACGAGGACGGCGGGAACGCTGCCGATGACGATGGAGGTCGTCACCGAGAGCTCGACGTGCCCGAAAGCGAGCGCGCCGAGCGCGGCGGCCAGCGTCAGTGGGACGGCCTGCGTCAGATCGGTGCCGACGAGCTGGTTCGCTCCCAGCACGGGATACAAGAAGAGCAGCAGGACGATCATGAGCGACCCGGATCCGACCGACGTCATGCCCACGACGAACCCGCCCAGCGCGCCGATGGCCACGGTGGGCAGGGGCCGGACGACCACCTGGCCGATGAGACCGTGGCGGCTCCGCCCCGAACGTCGGTCGAGCCCGTAGCGCAGCACCATGGCGGCGGCTCCGAGGAGGAGCGCGGCGCCCAGGAAGATCTCGACATTCGTCTCGGCCCCGTCCGAGTTGCCGAACAGGTGCAGGACGTAGGCACCGAGCAACGCGGCAGGCACCGACCCCAGCACCATCCATCCCACCAGCGCGTAGTTCACCGTCTTCTTCGTCATATGAACGATCGCACCGACCGGGCGCATGAGGACGGCTGCCACGAGATCGCTCGAAATGGCGGTCGAGGGTTTGATGCCGAAGAAGAGGATCAGCATGGGTGTCATGAGCGCCCCGCCACCGGCGCCGGTCATCCCCACCAGGAAACCGACGATGGCGCTCCCGAGAATGATGTAGGGATCGAGCGACATGGCGGCTGGTCGACCTCGGCGACGCGGGCCCGGGATGGAGAAAGCCCCCAGACCCATGGATTGAACGTGAATTAATAATACCTATAGATGAAGTGATGTATCCAGTCGCCGCCCGGACCTGGGCGTTCGCGTCCCGGTGCAGCCGGTTCAGACGAGCGGCCAGGGGTAGGGCGGCCACTCGCCGTCGTCAACGAGCTCAGGCAGGGCGCGGAGGTGCACCAGCCATCGGACCCGGGCCATGGTGGCGGCCACCTCGGGCGGTTCGAGCAACGCGCCCAGCGCCGCCGGCGGCCCGTCGTGCACCAGGCGCTCCAGGTCGGCCTGCACGGCAGCGTCGAGAGGGTCGCCTCCGAAGTCCCAGATGACCGTGCGCAGCTTGTCCTGGCAGTTGAAACACAGTCCGTTGTCGATGGCCCACAGGCGGTCTTCGGCGAGCAGCACGTGGCCGCTCTTGCGGTCGGCGTTGTTGGCGACGACGTCGAACGCGCCGAGCTGACGCAGCACGGGGTGCCACCTCGGTTGGTCGCGCAGGGTGAAGTAGTGCGATGTGCCATCCTCGGGCACGAACCGCTGCACGGAGCCCTCGCCGAACGGTCCCTCGGCCCGGTACACCGTTTCGGGGACGAGCCCCCAGCCCAGCGTCTCGGAGAGCACGTACGCGCCAATTTCACGCCGGAACAGGCCGCCGGGAAAGTCCCACAACGGCCGCTCACCCCTGAAGGGCTTGTAGACCGCGAGCAGCTCCTCGCTTCCGAGGCGGCACGTGACGAGCAGCGTCGCGTTGGAACTCCCGGCGATTCGACCGTGGACTTCCATGTCGCCTTCGGTGAGGACGCGCTCGACCTCGCTGTCGGACACCGCAGCTACGTCACCGGTGGCCGGTGCCCGTTCGTGCGCGGGCAGTCGTGACCGGCCGGGTCCAGAGGGAGCGAGCACAACGGGCAAGGCGGACGGCCCGCCTCGACGAGACGGGTGGAGTGGATGGCGAACGCGGCCGCCTGCTCACGGGTGAGGGCGACGCGCAACACGTGTCCGCTCTCCATGTCGTCCTCGTCCTCGTCCTCGTCCTCCTCACCCACTTCTTCGAGGACCACGATGACGCGGTCGAGCTCCTCGTCGTAGGAAACGCCGATGGTCCCCACCACCCACTCGAAGTCCTCGGTGCCGTAGAACTGGAGGTCGTCGGGCAGGTGGCCGGGCCGGCCCAGCTCCTTGACGATGCGCCCCAGATAGCCTGCGAGCACGGCTATTTGTTGCTTCTCGACCTTGACCGTCGTCTCGGAGAGGCCCTGCCGGCAGTAGAAGAGGAACAGGCGCTGGCCCACCTCGCCGATGACGCCAACGGTGCAGTGGTCCGGCGCGTCGAAGTCGTACTCGTCGCTCATGACAGTGCCAGCTCGTTCAAGTCACCGGTCGAGTTCATGCACAGCACAACCGGGCCGCCCGCCGTGAAGAGCAGCGCGGAGATAGAGCACGGTGAGATGACGAGCCGCTGCATCAGGTCAAGCGGCATGCCTGCAGCCGCCGCCACGATGGCCTTGATCGGATCGGCATGTGACACGGCGACGATCGTCTGACCGGGATGGTCGGCCACCAGGCCCAAGACGGCCTCCATGGAGCGCACGGACATCTCGGCGAAGGACTCCCCGCTCGGGAAGCGGAATCCGCTCGGCCACCGCTGCACGGTGGGCCACTCGGGGGCCTTGGAGAGGCGCGCCAGGGGCTTCTCGGTCCAGTCGCCCACATCCACCTCGACCAGGCCGGGCTCGCTGCGTACCCGCAAGCCGAGCGCCTTGGCGATCGGGGCGGCGGTCTCGCGGGTGCGCTCCAGAGGAGAGGCGTAGACGGCGGTCGGGGCCTTGGTCAGGGCGGCGATACGCCGGGCGGCGACGGTGGCCTGCGCGTGGCCCTTCTCGGCGAGATGCAACCCGCCTGCCTGCCCGGGGAGCATTTTCCCTGTTGTCGGGGTGACGCCGTGGCGGACGAGGAGGACGACGGTGGCGGGGGCCACCTTGTGGCCGCGACGGGCCGGCCTGCGTGCGGATGCGGAACGGACGGTCGGGGACACGGTCGTCCATCGTAGGCTCTGCGCCGTGACGTCCAACCGGGGCACCGGTGACTCGCTGGCCGCCGTGCAACGTGACGTGACGGCATGCCGCCGCTGCCCGCGGCTGGTCAGCTGGCGGGAGGACGTGGCGCGCACCGGACGGCCCTCCTACGCCGGACAGGTCTACTGGGCCCGCGGCGTGCCGGGCTTCGGCGACCCCGGCGCGTCACTGTTGGTGGTCGGCCTGGCGCCGGCGGCGCACGGCGCCAACCGCACCGGCCGGATGTTCACCGGGGATCGGTCGGGAGACTGGCTCTTCGCCGCCATGTACCGGGCCGGCTTCGCATCGCAGGCCACGAGCACCTGGCGCGACGACGGGCTCGAGCTCACCGACGCCTACATCACGGCCACGGTGCACTGCGCACCGCCGGCCAACAAGCCGACACCCGCCGAGCGCGACGCCTGCGAGCCGTATCTCGCCCGCGAGCTGGCCCTCCTGGACCAGGCCGTGGTGGTCGTGGCGCTCGGACAGTTCGCCTGGCAGGCCGTCACCGTCGAGTTCGGCCTCCGCCCGCGCCCGAGGTTCGGACACCTCGCCGAGTGCACGTTGGCGGGCGGCCTGACCCTGCTCGGCTCGTACCACCCGAGTCAGCAGAACACCTTTACCGGCAAGCTGACGGCCCCGATGTTCGACGCCGTGTTCACCCGGGCCCGGGAACTGATTGCCGCGTCCGCTCAGGAGACGAGGTCGTAGAGGAGACGAAAGAACCGGATGCGTCCGGGGTCGGGCGCGATGCCATAGCTTTCGTAGAAGAGGGGCGCGAGGTCCACACCGAAGTTCCAGCCGACGCTCCAGCCTCCCGTCGAAACGTCCCACCAGCGATCGGCGGCTCCGAGCTCGCCCAGGTCGACGTAGCCGGTGACGTTCCCAGCGTCGAGCAACACGTTGGGAGGGCAGAAGTCGCCGTGGCAGACAACGAGGTCCTCGTCCTCGGGCGCCGTTGCTTCCAGCTGGGTCAGGGCTGCCGCCGGAGTCAGGTGGGCGTGCTCGGGGTGGAAGCCCGCCGGATCGATGTCGTCGCGGGCGACGCGGTCTTCCACATGGGCCAGGGCGCGCGCCAGATCGAAACGGAACGGGCACCACTCCTCCCCGACGGCGTCGTGGAAGGAGCGCAACCCGCGGCCGAGTGCCCGCACCAGGGCGGGGAGATCCTCTCGCCACTCCGGTTGGGTCGCATCGCGCCCGGGGAGGGCCTCGGTCACCAAAATGGTTCTGTCACCGATGTCCGCCAAAGAGACCACCGTGGGAACGGCGAGGTACGGGCTGGCCCAGATCATGCGTTCGGATTCGCCACGCAGGCTCGGGTACGCCCCGGTCCGGGTCGCGACCTTGGCGAAACGGACGGCGCCGGCACCGTTGGTGAGCCGCCACGTGGTGACGTGGGGGACGAGCCGGTAGGCCAGCGTCGCCGACCATCCCGGAGCGACCTGGTCGAGTTCGGGCGGTGGCATGGGTGGCATGGGTGCAGATGAGGCGTCCACGCGGAGCAGGGTACGGCCTTTGGAGCACGGCGGCAGCGGCGGCAACGACTACCGTCTCGGCGACACGGCAGGGAGGGATGGAGTGCGCGAGCCGAACGACGTGACACCGTGCGACGCAGTGGAGATCTCGCGCTGGGACGACACCGTCGACGTGATCGTCGTCGGCTTCGGCGCCGCCGGCTCAGCGGCGGCCTTCACCGCGGCGGCCGCGGGCGCCCAGGTGCTCGTGACCGAACGGACGGGCGGCCCAGGAGGAGCGGCCGCACTCGCCGAGGGCATCGTGTATCTGGGCGGCGGGACGCCGATTCAGAAGGCTTGCGGTTTCGAGGATTCCCTCGACGACATGTACCGCTACATGATGGCGGCCTGCGGGCCGAATCCCGATGAAGGGAAGATCGCTCGTTACGTCGAGGAGAGTCTCGGCCATTTTGACTGGCTGGTGGCGCGTGACGTGCCGTTTGACCCGACGTTCTGT
The DNA here is from genome assembly GCA_963782415.1 of uncultured Acidimicrobiaceae bacterium. Lineage (GTDB taxonomy): Bacteria > Actinomycetota > Acidimicrobiia > Acidimicrobiales > RAAP-2 > Bog-473. The sequence continues at coordinate 494,972 of CAWAJT010000008.1, forward strand.
GCCGACACGTCCATGGCCCCCAACGGCACCGAGGGGCTGGTGTACTCCGGCGGGGAGGACGCCTACCCCTTCAATGAGATCGCGCACCCCGCCCCGCGGGGCCACCTGGCCAAGACGAAGCGTTCGACAGGATGGCTCCTGATGCAACACCTGGCCGCCGCGGCGACAGCGGCGGGCGCGGCCGTGTCCACCGACACGCGTGTCGATCGGCTCGTGGTCGACCAGGGCGGGGTCGTCGGCGTCCAGGCCCAGCGCTACGGCGAAACGGTGACGCTGCGGGCCCGGCGCGGCGTCGTGCTCACGGCAGGTGGCTTCGTCTTCAATGACGACATGCTGCGCCAGCACTGCCCGCCCTTGGCTCGAGGGACCTTCAAGGTCGGGACCGAAGGCGACGACGGACGGGGCATACGCATGGCCCAGGCTCTCGGCGCCTCGGTGCGCAACATGTACGCCGGCGAGGTCTCGCTCCCGATCACGCCACCGCGGACGTTGATCCACGGCATCCTCGTCAACGGTCAGGGGCAGCGCTTCATCAACGAGGACACCTACATGGGGCGGGTGGGTCAGTCCGCCCTCTACGAGCAGGACGGCGAGGTCTATCTCGTCGTCGACGAGGCCTCCTACGAGGTGAACTGGATGGGCCTCGCCGCCAGCTGGGTCTGCGAGACCACCGCCCAGCTCGAGTCCGAGATCGGACTGCCGGCAGGCTCGCTCCAGTCCACCGTGGAGCTCTACAACCGCCATGCGGCGACAGGGGAGGATCCGCTCTTCCACAAAGGAGCCGCCTGGGTTCGGCCGTTGGTCCCGCCCATCGGTGCCGTCGACCTGCGCATCGGTCCGGCGCCCTACGCGCCGTTCACGCTCGGCGGCCTGGAGACCAACGTCGACGGCGAGGTGCTCGATCTGACCGGAGCAGCCATCCCGGGCCTGTTCGCTGCGGGGCGCACGACGGCGGGCGTGTGCTCGTTCGGATACGCCAGCGGCCTCTCCATCGGGGACAGCACGCTCTTCGGTCGCCTGGCCGGTGCACGTGCGGCTGCGCCGTCCCGGTGATCGTTCCCTACGGGCGGCCTGACCCCTGGCCGCGGGCGTCGCATGGGGCCGATCGAGCGGGGTATGGAAGAAGCAGCAAGGGGAGGAGCCGTCATGAATGCGATAGACATCGACCTGCTCGAGCTGTACGGGCAGGCGAGCGCCTGGGCCGCGACCAAGGTTGCGGGCGCGGCCGCAGACCTGTACGCACCGACGTCGTGTGACGACTGGGATGTCAAGACGCTGCTGAACCACATGCTCCAGACGCAGCGTTATTTCGTGGGAGCGGCGCGGGGCGAAGACGTCGCTCCGCCGGGAGGAACGCCACCTGACGTGATCAGCGCCGAGCCTCGCCTCGACTTCGACCGTGCCCGTGCCGAGACCATGGAGACGTTCGGCGAACCCGGCGTGATCGAGAGGACCGGTCCCGCGCTCGGCATCGCGTTCGCCGATCAGTTGTTGCACGGGTGGGATCTCGCGATCTCGACCGGCCAGGATCCGGTCATGCCCGCGGGCCTGCCCGACGCCGCCTATTCCCTCATTCACGGAGCCTTTACCGACGACCAGCGCCAGGGCGTCTTCCAGCCCGAGGTGGCTGTCGCCCCCGATGCCTCCCCCCAGGACAGGCTTCTGGCGTACACCGGGCGGGATCCCTCGACACCGCGCTGACGGCCGGACCGCGTCCGGCTCCTGCCTATTGCCGAAACTGGGCGTACTCGACGACCCGAGTCATGACGACGTCGTCCGCCTTCGCCACCGATCCGCAGTCGAACGGCGGCTGGGGGTCGTACTCGATCATGAGTTGCGCCGCCTGGGCCGCAGTGCGATCGGCCAGGAGTTCCACCAGGCGCAACGCCATGTCGATCCCACTCGAGACGCCGGCGGCGGTGATGAGACGCCGGTCGAGGTGTTCGACGACGCGGGACGCCGTGGGCTCGGCGCCGTGCACCGCCAGTTCGCGGTAGCAGGACCAGTGGGTGGTGGCGGTGAGGCCGCGCAGGAGTCCGGCCGCACCGAGCACGAGTGAGCCCGTGCAGACCGATGTGGTGAGACGGGTGCTCCGGTGTGCTGCACGCACCCAGTCGAGAACGCGCCGGTCGTGTTCGAGTGGACGCGTCCCGGCGCCGCCGGGAAAGACGATGACATCGGGAGCGTGCACCTCCTCGAAGGTGGCGTCGGCATGAAGGCCGAGCATGCCGTTCTCGCTGCGCACCTCGCCTCGTTCGTGCCCGACGAAGACGATGTCGAAGGTCGGGATCCGCTGGAGCACCTCATAGGGGCCGACGGCGTCGAGCGCGGTGAACCTGGGAAAGATCGGAATGGCGACCTGCCGGCGGTCGGTCATGCGGATGTCCTTTCGTCGGGGGCGGCGCGGAAGCGACGCCGGTAGGCATCGGGCGTCACGCCGAGTCGCCGCTGGAACACGCGTCGCAAGGTTTCGGCCGACCCGAGCCCGCAGCGGGTCGCCACGACGTCGAGGGTCTCGCTCGTCTCTTCGAGCTCGCGGCGGGCGGCCTCCAGGCGCGTCCGCTCCACGAAGCGGCTGGGAGTCTCGCCGACCTCCGCCGTGAAGACCCGGGTGAAGTGCCGCACACTCATGGCGGCGGCCGCGGCGAGCGCCGGCAGTCGGTGATCACCCCCCGGCGCCGACTCCACCAGCGTCTGCACGGCACGCACGGTCGACCGCTCGGCGCGCGGGGTCCAGACGGGTGAGGCGAACTGGGTCTGTCCGCCGGGCCGGTGCAGGAACATGACGAGCCAGCGGGCGACGGTCTGGGCGACCGCAACCCCGAGATCGAGTTGGACCAGGGCCAGTGCGAGGTCGATGCCGGCGGTCACGCCGGCGCTCGACCAGTACTTCCCGTCGCGGAGGTAGATCGGATCGGGATCGACCGTGAGGTCGGGGTAGGCCTCGGCGAGTTCCCGGGCTCGGGCCCAATGGGTGGTCACCCGCCGGCCCGCCAGCAGTCCGGCCGCGGCGCCGACGAACGTCCCCGAGCACACGGTGGCCACGCGTCGGCAGGGTGGAGCCGCCTGGCGGATCCACGCCAAGAGCTCCTCGTTCTGCGCGGCGGCACCAGTGCCCCTGCCGCCGGGAAGCACCAGCGTGTCGATGCGCTCGGGAGCGTCGGCCAGCGGGGTCGTTCCCAGGACGAGCCCGCTCTCGGCGTGGACCTGGCCGCCGCCGATGGAGCCGACGGTGACGTGGTATCCGCCGGGGCGGCCGAGGGAGGCTGCCGCCCTCCCTGCACCGGCGAACACCTCGTGAGGGCCGACGGCATCGAGGGGCTGCACGCCGTCGAAGGCGACGATGACGACGTGGCGCTCCCGCATGGGTCCACTGTGCGGCCGGTGCCCTATGGCGTCAATGACCTAATTCCCACGGATCCGGCCATCAGCCCCGGGTGCCGAGGTCCGCGACGGTTGTCCGATCCTTCCTGGGTCAGCCGGAGCGGGCCCGGCGCGTGCCCCGGGCCCGCACCCAGGCCAGCAGGTCGCCCGGCTCGCCGCGGCGCACGGTCCCGGTGAAGATGTCCTCGCGGCCCGTCGAGACCTCGCGTGCCACCTCGGCGTACAGCTCGTCGCCGAGCGCAGCGGGCTGGAGGTACTCGACGAGCACGGACGAAATGATGCCCGAGTTCTCGGCGTCGTTGGCCGCCGCGGCGACGGCGGCGCCCGCCACCGCGTAGAACACGGCACCGTGCACCGTGGCATGCGGGTTGGCGTGCCGCTCGTCTGTCGTGAGCCGAGCGACGGTCTGCCCCTCAGCGCGGCGTTCCACCTGAATGCCGAGCAGTGCGGCGAATGCGTCGGGACGGGGCCCGCTCGTCGGCTGGCTCACGCTGATGGAGCGGGTGCCGGAAGGCGCCCCGGCATGGGCACGGCCGTGGCGGGCCAGCGCTTGCGGCTGACCCGGCTCAACTTGCGCAGAAGGGTGACGGCACCCGGATCGTCTTCGATCGGCCGCGTCTCAATGACCCCGGCCGCTTCCATGTCGTTGAAGAGCTCTTCGCCCTTCTCCGTCCGCACGATGGTCAACGTCCAGTCGCCGAAGGCCCCGATCCCACCGGTCGAGATGTCGGCGTGTTCCGCCGCGAAGTCCGGACAGCTCGAGCAGCCCTCTCGGGTCCAGGCGTGTGCCTCCTTCAGCGGGACCTCGTGGTACGTGCCGTCCCGCATCCAGACCTGGAACACGCCCTTGATGTTCATTTTGACGATGTCGGCCCGGGCGAGCCCGTACTTCGCCTCGAAGAGCTCGCCGAAGATGGCGTCGTCGAACGTCTTGGAGCAGAGCAAACCGATCGACAGCGTGAAGCGCCGCGCCACCTTGCCGGCTTTGCGCGCTTGCATGACGGGCGGCGCTGAGGCCTGGCAGCCCATGCCGACCAGCGCGATGCGCTCGGCCCCGCCCGCAATGGCCTCGGCGTAGGCCAAGGGATTGGCCGAGTAGGTGTAGCGGGAGCCGGCCGTGGCAAGGACGTCCTCCTTGGATCGGGCGACCTGAGGGACCGCCTTCCAGGTCGAGCCGTCTCCCTCGAGACCCGAGACGAGCGCGGCGTCGATCAATTCGTGCTCGAAGGCCCAGATGAGAAGCGCAGAGACGAGGCCGCCATCCTGCCCGGTGCCCTGGACCGACGGGTCCGTCGCCCGGGCCAGGACGGTGCGCCGGGAGATGCCTGCCACCTCGTCCTCGTCCCGGGGTCGACCAAAGAGGTGGGTCTCGATCTCGGGTTCCCAGGTGCGAAAGCGCGGGCAGGCCCGGGTGCAGAGGGTGCAGCCCTTCAGGCCGTGGGTGCAGTTGTCGGGGCCGCCGTCGGTGTCCACGTGGAAGGGCTTGTAGACCCCGTCCTCGTCGTTGTAGCCCAGGACGTCGTAGGGGCACACGACCACGCAGGCGGAGCAGCCCGTGCACAGTCCGGACGTCACGACCTCGGTGAACAGTTCAGCCCATTGCGGCTTCTCGGGAGGCATTGGTCCACCATATTCGGGCGGGGGGACCGGTCGGCTACCTTGCGACGTGCCCGAGATCCTCGAAGTCGAGCTCTACCGGACCTTCGCCGAGAAGACGCTCGACCGGCCAATGACCCGGGCATGGATGGTCGACGCCCGCTACGGCCGTGGCGGGACCACGCCGGCAAGGCTCCGGGCGGCCCTCATCGGTCATTCGTTCGCACGAGCGCGTCGGCGCGGCAAGCTCCTCCTGCTCGACACCGACGCAGGCCCCACGCTCGGGGTCAGGTTCGGCATGACGGGTGGGCTCGTCGTCGACGGGAGCGAGGCGCTCGACCGGCTCCGTTACGGTCCGGGGGTCTTCAACGACAAATGGGTGCGTGTGCGCATCACCTTCGAAGACGGCGGCGAGCTCCTCTTGCACGATCCGCGGCGCTTCGGTTCCGTGGAGCTCGCTCCAGACGAGGATCGACTCGGGCCCGACGGGCTCACGGTGACGTTGGGCGAGCTCCGGAGCGCGCTGGCCATCGGGCCGGAACGGGCGGGGACGGCTGCACCGCTCAAGGCGCGGCTCATGGACCAGGAGCGGATCGCCGGCGTGGGCAACCTGTTGGCCGACGAGATCCTTTGGCGTGCCGGTCTTGCCCCCGGAAGGCGGACGCCGCTGACCGACGAGGAAGTGCGCGCTCTGCACAGGGAGCTACGCGCGACCTTGCGGCAGCTCGGCCGGCGCGGCGGCTCGCACATGGGCGAGTTGATGGAAGAGCGCCTCCCGGGCGGGCGGTGTCCGCGCGACGGAACGGAGCTGCGCCGCGAGACCGTGGGCGGCCGCACGACCTACTGGTGTCCGGCGCACCAGCACTGACCGCTCGCTCCTCACGCTCAGTGCGTCAGCGGTGGGAGCCCCTTGGCGATCAGGTCGACGCCGAAGACAAGGAACAGGACGGCGAGGACGGCTGCGTTGTGGGCGGTCAGCCACGCCTTGGCCGAGTCGAGGCTCGCCTTCGCCTTGTCGCCCCCGGCGAGTGCATAGACCACAGGGACAGCGATGGTGAGGCTGGCGATCACCACGAACACGACGATGGCGACCATGGCGTCGGTCGTCGTCAAGCCGGACACCTGGGCCAGGCCGGCTGCGGCTCCCGCGGTGAGGATGAGGTTCTTCGGGTTGGCCGCAGCGAGGAGGATGCCGAGCCCGAGCGCCTTGAGGGGTGACACGGACTCCACCGTCGACAGCCATTTCGGCATCACGGCCTCCTGACCGGGTGCCGGGCGCTTGCGCCAGCTTCGGCGCGCCAATGCGAGCATGCCGACGCCCAGCGCGATGGTGCCCCACGACACCGAGTCCGACGCGGTGCTACTCGTCGCCGCCACGTTGCCGTCGTGCGACACCACGTAGACGACGGTGCTCACTGCGGCCAGGGCCACCACCCAGCCCACGAGGAAGGCCGGCCCGTTCACCCGGGCCCGCTGCGAGAACAGCATCAGGATCACCGCGATGATCGGTATGGGGCTGATGGCCACCCCGATGGCGAACGTCAGGACCTCGCTGATGCCCTGCCCCATGTCGACTCCTTCCCTACGACGTCACGTCACTCTTCACGTCACTCGTCACGCCACACCCCGTGGACGGGATGCATGTCGCCGTGTCCGGTGGTGCGAGTCTGGAGGCACGACTGCACCAGGAACTCGAACAAGGCATCATCATCCGAGGGAGCGGGAACGGCGAGCCGCTTCCGCTCCGTCACGAAGATGGCGCTCAGCTCGGACCGTAGCCGAGCGTCCGTCACGAGGCGTGCCTTTCCGCTGCACGAGAACGCGTCCTCGTTGTCCTCGCACGGGAACGAATGGAGCGCGTAGCGGCCGTCGCGCCGGAGATCGCGTTGTTTGGGCGACGGGATGATGAACGCGAAGAGCCCCGCCTGATGCAGCACCGGGCACATGGGATGGACGCGCGGCGCGCCGTCTGCCCGGGTTGTGGCGAGGAAACCGAGCCCGACGCCCACCTGGTACAGCAGGTCGCGGCCCGCCTCGGCCATCTCAGGTTGCGCTTCGGCGAACTCAGCCCACGACTTCATGGCGACCCTCAGCCTTCGGCGACTTCTTCGAGCACCTTGGCCGCGTGACCGTCCGCCCGCACGTGGTACCAGGCCCGCTGGATCTTCCCGTTGGGCCCGACGAGGAAGGTCGAGCGGATGGTCCCGACGGTCTTCTTGCCGTACATCGTCTTCTCGCCCCACGCCCCGTACTTCTCCATGACCTTCTTGTCGGCGTCGGTGAGCAGCGGGAACTTGAGCTTGTACTTGGTGCGGAACTTCACGTGCTTCTCCGCCTTGTCGGGGGAGATCCCGAGCACGGCCACGCCGGCCTTCTCGAATGTCTTGAGGTTGTCGTTGAACTGGCACGCTTCTTTCGTGCAGCCGGGCGTGTCGTCAGCGGGGTAGAAGTACACGATCACCCGCTGGCCCTTGAAGTCCGACAGCTTGACCGGCTTGCCATCCTGGTCAGGCAGGGTGAACGCGGGGGCTGTGGCGCCCGCCTCGAGTTTGGCCATCGTCGGCTCTCCTTCGCTCGTGGTGGAAGGGCGCACATTGGCACAAGGTTGCGCCGCTCCACCGTCCTGGACTGGTACAATAGGTGTGCGACCGCCGGCAGGGGCCGGTGAGTCGGGGCTGACTCTCACTCCTCTGGTAGGCGCACGGCCCCGCCCCACAACAGAGAGAGCGGGATATGACCGTAGATGCCCTTGCCGGCGCGCACGCCGGAGCCCAAACCGGAGGCAGTGACACCTCCGGCGACGACACGTACGAGACTGCCCGGACCTTCGAGTCCCTCGGCGTCTCACCCGAACTGAACAAGGCGCTGGCGGATGAAGGCATCGTCAGCGCCTTTCCAATTCAGGCCCTCACCGTTGCCGATGCGCTGGCCGGACGTGACGTCTGCGGCAAGGCGAAAACTGGGTCGGGCAAGACGCTTGCCTTCGGCGTCCCGCTCCTGCAACGGGCCAAGGCCACCCGGGAGGCGCAGGGGGCCCGCCCCGCCAGCCGACCCGCCCGCCCGCTGGGTCTCGTGCTGCTGCCCACCCGCGAGCTGGCGGTGCAGGTGCACGATGTTTTGGCACCGCTCGCTCTGAAGCTGGGACTACGGGCGGTCGCCGTGTATGGCGGCGCCGACATCGACCGTCAGGTGAACAAGCTTCGCAAGGGCGTGGATCTGATCATCGCCACGCCGGGACGCCTCATCGATCTCGGTGATCGCGGCGAGCTCGCCGTCGATGAGCTCGAGACCTTGGTGCTCGACGAGGCCGATCGCATGGCCGACATGGGATTCATGCCCCAGGTCGAGTGGGTGTTGCGCCGTCTCGACCAGTCCCACCAGACGCTGCTCTTCTCCGCCACACTCGACGGCGCCGTCGACCGTTTGGTGAAGCGGTATCTGACGGATCCGGTCTTCCACGAGGTCGCGTCCAACACGCAGACCGTCACGCTCATGGAGCACCGGTTCCTCCAGGTGCACCAGATGGACAAGGTCAAGGTGGCGGCGGCCATCTGCCGAAACCAGGAGAAATCACTCCTGTTCGTGCGCACCAAACGTGGTGCCGACCGCCTGGTGGAGAACCTTGGTAAGGAGGGGATCAAGGCCCAGGCCATTCACGGCGACCTGCGTCAGGCCAACCGGGAGCGCGCACTGGCCGACTTCTCCAATGGCAAGCTCTCGGTGCTCGTCGCCACCGACGTCGCAGCACGGGGCCTGCACATCGAAGGCGTCGACGGTGTCATCCACTACGACCCGCCCGAGGACCACAAGGCCTATCTGCACCGATCGGGACGCACGGCACGGGCCGGCAGGGCCGGGGTCGTCGTCAGCCTGTCGCTGTGGAACCAGCTGGTCGAGATGGAAGTGATCCAAAGGAGACTGGGCCTGCGCATCCCCATCGTTGAGATGTTCTCCAACGACCCGCGGCTGGCCGACCTGGCCGCATGGACTCCCCTTCCCGAGGAGAGCGTCCTCTGAGCGACGACGAGGCCATTCCGGTCTGGTCGCCCGAAGACGGGGTCCGCCGCGTTCTGGTCGTGACCGCACATCCCGACGACGTGGACTTCGGTGCCGCCGGAGCGGTGGCAGCCTTCACCGCTGCGGGCGTCGAGGTGACGTACTGCATCGCAACCAGTGGCGAGTCCGGCGGCTCGGACCGCACCATGTCGCGGGCCGAGATGGCGGCGCTTCGCCAGGACGAGCAGCGCGGCAGCAGCGGCCGTCGTCGGGGTCAGCGACGTGCGCTTCCTCGGGCACCCCGATGGCATGGTCGAGACGACGCGCGAGCTGCGGCGCGACATCAGCCGTGTCATCCGCCAGGTCCAGCCCGAGCGGGTGGTGACGCAGTCCCCCGAGCGGAACCTCGACTTCATTTACGCCAGCCACCCGGATCACGTGGCGACCGGTGAAGCAGCGGTGGACGCCGTGTACCCCGACGCACGCAACCCGTTTGCCCACAGCGAGCTCCTCGACGTCGAGGGCCTCGAGCCCTGGGTCGTCCCCGAGCTCTGGGTCATGGGTCCCGGCGGGCACAACGTCGGCATCGCGGTCGACACGACGGCGACGGTGGACCGGAAAGTGGCGGCACTCCTGAGCCACAAGAGCCAGCTCCCCGACCCCGATGGGGTGGCACAGCGCGTGCGCGACTGGGCGAGGGCCAACGCGACCCTGGCCGGACTGCCCGAAGGTCGCTGCGCCGAGCTCTTCCGCGTCATCAGCATTCCCTGAAGACGCATATGGGCACCGGCGATCCCTGGCTGCTGGTGCAGCACGTGGCCCACGAGGGCCCGGGATCCATCGCGCGCGCGTTCAGTGACTCGGGCGCCGAACATCGGCTCGTGCGGGTGGACCGGGGCGACGTCATCCCGCCGCCGGCCGCCCTGGCGGACGTCGCGGGTCTGGTCGTCATGGGCGGCCCCATGGGCGTGCACGACGCCCATGACTGGCTGGCCGACGAGCGCGCGCTGCTGCGTGCCGCGGTCGAAGACGCACTGCCCGTCCTTGGCGTGTGTCTCGGCGCGCAGCAGCTGGCCGCAGCGCTCGGCGCGCCCGTCACACGCGGGCCGGCACCCGAGGAGGGTGTGGGCGAGGTCCACCTCACGAAGGAGGCCATCAGCGATCCGGTCTTCGGTCCGGCCCCGACACCGCTTCCGTGCGTCCACTGGCACAGCGACACCTTCGGGCTCCCCGATGACGCCGTGCGCCTGGCCGGCAACGCTGCCTACGAGAACCAGGCCTTCCGGGTCGGTGACCGCGCCTACGGCCTGCAATTCCACGTGGAGGTGACGGCCAGCCTGGTGGCCCACTGGGGGCCGCACCTGCCCGTGGGCATGTTCCTTCGTGCCTCCGACGTGGCCCACGTCGCCCGCGCCGGCGACGGCATTGTTCGGCGCTTCGTGGGCCTGGCCTGATGGCGGTCTCCGTCGCCACCGTGCGTCGTCTGGCACTGGCGCTGCCCGAGGCGGCGGAGGGGCCTCACCATGACATGACGGCGTTCCGGGTCGCCGGGAAGATCTTCGCCACCATTCCCGCGGAAGGCGGGAGGGTCCACGTCTTCGTCGACGACGAGGATGTCAGCGCCTACTGCGCCGAATATCCGGCTGCGGTCGAGGAGCTGCTGTGGGGTGCCAAGCGCCGGGGGTGCCGGATCCTTCTCGCCCAGGCCACCGTCCCCCTGGTTCGCGAGCTCCTCGTCGAGTCGTGGCGGCGCCGTGCGCCCAAGAAGGTGCTCGATCGCTTCGACGAGTACCGCTGAGGCCCGCTCAGCCCGCCATCTGGCGCAGCACGTACTGGAGGATGCCGCCGTGGCGGAAGTACTCGGCCTCCATCGGCGTGTCGATGCGCACCATCACGCGGAACTCCGTGACCGAATCGTCGTCCGCCGTGGCTGTGACCGTGAGTTCCTTGGGCAGCTCGCCACGGTTCACGACGTCGAGGCCGCTGACAGCGAAGCGCTCGTGGCCGGTGAGGCCGAGGCCGGAAGCGGAGTCTCCCTTGTAGAACTGCAACGGCACGACGCCCATCCCGATGAGATTGGAGCGGTGGATGCGCTCGAAGCTCTGGGCGATGACGGCGCGCACGCCCAGCAGCGCCGTGCCCTTGGCCGCCCAGTCGCGACTGCTCCCCGTTCCGTACTCACGACCGGCCAGCACGATCAGCGGCACGCCCTCCTCGGCATACCGCATGGCCGCGTCGAAAATGGAGGTCTCGTCGCCGTCGGGCAGGTGCAGGGTTACGCCTCCCTCGGTGCCGGGCGCCAGCAGGTTGCGCAGGCGCACGTTGGCGAAGGTGCCCCGCATCATCACCTCATGGTTGCCCCGGCGGGCCCCGTAGGAGTTGAAGTCCCGTCGCTCGACGCCATGGTCGTTGAGGTAGCGCCCGGCCGGGGTCGACGGCCCGATGGAACCGGCGGGTGAGATGTGGTCGGTCGTCACCGAGTCGCCGAGCAGGGCGAGCACCCGCGCCCCCGAGACGTCGGTGACCGGCGTCGGCGTCATCGTCATGCCCGCGAAGTACGGCGGGTTCTGCACGTAGGTGGAGGCGTCCTCCCAGGCATAGGTCTGCCCGCCGGCCACCGGCACGTCCTGCCAGTAGGCGTCGCCGTCGAACACCGAGGCGTAGCGCGTGCGGAACATGTCCGACGTGAGCGACGCACGAATCGTCGCGTTGACCTCCTCCAAGGTCGGCCAGATGTCGGCCAGGAACACGTCGGCCCCCGAGGCGTCCTGCCCGAGCGGCTCGGTCGTTAGGTCCCGGTCCATGGTCCCGGCGAGCGCGTACGCCACCACCAAGGGGGGCGACGCGAGATAGTTCAGGCGTACGTCGGGATGGATCCGCCCCTCGAAGTTGCGGTTGCCCGACAGCACGGCGGAGACGGCGAGGTCACCGGTGTGCACCGCCTCGGAGACGCCTGCGAGCAGCGGGCCCGAGTTGCCGATGCAGGTCGTGCAGCCGTACCCGACGAGGTAGAAGCCCAACGCGTCGAGGGGCTCGACCAGCCCGGCGCGCTCGAGGTAGTCCATGACCACGCGCGAACCCGGAGCCAATGAGGTCTTGACCCACGGCTTCGAACGCAGGCCCCGCGCCACCGCCTTCTGGGCCAGCAGGCCGGCCGCCACCATCACCTGGGGATTGGAGGTGTTGGTGCAGCTGGTGATGGCGGCGATCACGACGTCGCCGTCCTGCATCTGGTGGTGCGGCGCCGCCGCCGGCTCGCCGTCGGCCGTCAGCGGCGAGCGATCGAGCGCGACCCGGAAGGACTCCTTGGCCGTGCGCAGCGGGACCCGGTCCTGGGGTCGGGCGGGGCCGGCCAACGAGGGCTCCACGTCGCCCAGGTCCAAGGTGGCGTACTCGGAGTACACGGGCTCGGGCGCCGTGGGATCGTGCCAGAGGCCCTGTGCCTTGGCGTACGCCTCGACGAGGGCGAGGTGCTCCTCGTCGCGCCCGGTGAAGCGCAGGTAGTCCAGTGTGACCTGGTCGATGGGGAACATGGTGCACGTCGCCCCGTACTCGGGGCTCATGTTGCCAATGGTGGCGCGGGTCTCGAGCGGCAGCGCGGCCACCCCCGGTCCGTAGCACTCGACGAAGGCGCCGACCACACCGTGATCGCGCAAGAGCTCGGTCACGGTGAGCACCACGTCGGTCGCCGTCGTGCCGGGCCTGGGCTCGCCCTCTATGCGCAGCCCCACGACCGGCGGTAGCAGCATCGAGAGGGGCTGGCCCAGCATGGCGGCCTCCGCCTCAATGCCACCCACGCCCCAGCCGAGGACGCCGAGGCCGTTGACCATCACCGTGTGCGAGTCGGTCCCGACGAGCGTGTCGCAGAAGGCCCGGCCGTCCTCGGTAGCGAAGACGAGGCGCGACAGGTACTCGAGGTTGACCTGGTGGCAGATGCCCATGCCCGGCGGCACGGCGCGGAAGTCGCGGAAGGCGCCCTGGGCCCAGCGCAGCAGCTGGTAGCGCTCCATGTTGCGCTGGTACTCAATGGAGACGTTGGTGTCGTAGGCCTCGGCGTCGCCTGAGCGCTCGATGATCACCGAGTGGTCGATGACCAGCTCCACGGGTACCAGGGGGTTCACCTTCGTGGCGTCGCCGCCGAGGTGGGCCAGCGCGTCGCGCATGGCGGCGAGGTCGACCACGGCGGGGACCCCGGTGAAGTCCTGCATGAGCACCCGCTCCGGGGTGAAGGCGATCTCATGGGCCGCATCGCCCGCAGCCTGGCCGTGACCCTCGGGGTTGGCGCCCCAGGCGGCGACGGCCACGATGTCGTCGGCCGAGACGTGCGGCCCGTCCTCATGGCGGAGCAGGTTTTCGAGCAGCACCTTGACCGAGTAGGGCAGCCGGTCGACGTCGTGGCGCTCGGCCAGCGACGGGGCTTTGATGTTGAAGATCTCGTACGTGCGGTCGCCGACGGTGAGGTCGGTCCGGGCACCGAAGGTATCGGGGTGCGCTGCGGTCGGGGAGTCCGTGCTCATGGCCCCATTCTGCCGTGGGGCCGCCGGGACCGCCCACACGGGCTGTCTCGATGGTCGTGGAGGCGCCATCGGGCCCGAGCCAGGGTCAACGCCCGGCCAACATTTGGGTGGACACCGGCATTGGCGACCGACTTCGTAACGACTTCGTAACCGCTTTGCGTCCCGGGCACCCGCCGCAGCGGTCAGAATCGTGGTCGTGCGCGGACGCGGGGGCACCACGGGTGTCAGCCAGTCGGGCCCGTTGCGTCCAGCCGCACGCATTTCCTCGCTGATCTCCTCGCTGGTCGCCTTGATGGCCGCCGCCGTGCTCGTGCCGGGCGCGCTCGTGGTCGGCACGAGCCTCGCCACGGGGACCGTTGCCGGGACACCGGCCGGAGCAGCCCAGAGCGCCCACACCTACAAGGACGGGGGGATGATCGGTTTCGGCAGCGTGGGTCTGACGAACCCCTCCATCCCCCAGCCGCTGAACTCGCCGGTGTTCTCGGGCGTGGCCACCGACGACGGCAACGGCTATCTGCTGGCCAGCGCGGACGGCGGCGTGTTCGCCTACGGCGACGGCAAATTTCGAGGGTTCCGCCGGCAGCCTGCCGCTGCAAGGACCGATCGTGGCGATGGCGGTCACGCCCGACGCCAAGGGCTACTGGCTGGGCGCGCTCGATGGCGGCGTCTTCGCCTACGGGGACGCCGAGTTCGACGGGTCCATGGGTGGCACGCATCTCAACCAGCCGATCGTCGGCATGACGGCGACGCCCGACGGTAAGGGCTACTGGCTCGTCGCCGCCGACGGGGGCATTTTCTCGTACGGTGACGCGGCCTTCTACGGCAGCACGGGGAGCCTGCACCTCAACGCACCCATCGTCGGCATGGCCACCACGCCCGACGGCGAGGGCTACTGGCTCGTCGCCGCCGACGGGGGCATCTTCACCTACGGCGACGCCAACTTCTACGGTTCGGCCGGGGGGGCCAACCTGCCCGACGGGGTGGTCGGCATGGTGCCCTCGCCCAGTGGCGCGGGCTACCTGCTGGCGACGGAGAACGGCGTTGTGCTGCCGTTCGGGGACGCCCACGCCTTCGGCGGCCTCACCCTGAACCCGACGGCGACGCAGATCTCGGCCATCATCGGGAACAACCAGGGCACCGGTTACTGGCTGCTCGATCCGCAGGCCTGGGAGTACAGCTTCTCGACCGCCACGCCCGAACCGATGGCCCCCGGCGGTGCCACCATCGCCGCCGCCGCCGCCTCGCAGATCATGCCCGACCCCGATACCCAGGGCCCCTACTGCAACCCGTACGGCCCTTGTGAGCAGTGGTGCGCACTCTTCGCCACCTGGACGTGGGAGCAGGCAGGGATCCCGATCCCCCGCTACGGCTTCACGGGTGACATCTGGGGCTGGGCGGCCGCTCACGGGCGCGCGCTGCCCCCGACGGCCATGCCTGCCGTGGGCGACGCCGTGCTCTACGGCACAGGGCCGCAGAGCACGCGCACGTCCGTGCATGTGGGCATCGTGACCCAGGTGTGGCCCGACGGCGCCATCATGACGGTCGGCGGCGACTCGGGACCCGGTCGCGACGGCTACCTCTCGACCGCGCTGGACGGGCCCTTCCTGCCGGCCGACTCCGCCTCGTACAACGGCGTGCCGATCTACGGCTTCGCGCAGCCGTAGCGGCCGCCCCACGCTGCCGCCTCGCAACGGCCCGGGGGTCTTCGCGTAGGCTGCCGAACCGGAGGTCAACCACCGTGCCCGTCTACGAATTCCGCTGTTCGACCTGTCACGCCATCTTCGACGAGCGCCGGCCGATGGCCGACGCCGACGCGCCGGCGTGCTGTCCCGATGGTCACGTGGGGGCCCGCCGCCTGCTCCCCGTCTTCGCCACAACGGGACTGGCGCCCGAACCGGTTGGCGGTCAGTGCGGCGCACCGGTGGCGGGCGGTTGCGGCAGCGGCTGCGCGTGCTGCTGAGCTCGAGGTGAGCCTCTCTTCCTGGGACGACTACCCCGTCCACCAAGCGCCCGAGTTCATCGCCCACCCTGCCACGAGCGACCGTAACTTCTACGACCGCTACTACTTCAACATGCACCCGTCCTCGGGAGACTGGTTCGCCATTTTCGGCTACGGCCAGTACCCCAACCTCGGCGTGGTCGACGCCTTCGTCGACGTCCGCCACGGCGACTCCCAACACGTGGTGCGCTCGTCGGCACCGTTGGTCGACCGGGGCGACCTGTCCGTCGGACCGTTCCGTGTCGAGGTGCTCGAACCCCTCCGCCGGCTGCGGGTGATTGTGGAGCCGACCGAGCACAGCGTGGCGATGGACGTGACCTGGGAGGGTCACATCCCAGCCATGGAAGAGCCGCGCCAGTACATGCGCAGCAAGGGCAAGGTGGTGTTCGACACGCAGCGGCTGGCCCAGACCGGATGCTGGTCCGGGACGCTCTCCGTCGGCGGGGTCGATCTCGCCGTCACGCCCGACCGCTGCTGGGGTACGCGCGACCGCTCGTGGGGCGTGCGCCCGGTCGGCGAACCGGAGAGCGACGGCATCCGTCAGGGCGAGCTCGTGCTCGGCGGCATGTGGACGTACTTCCCGATGCAGTTCGAGGACCATGCCATCATGTACATCTGCCACGAGCGCGACGACGGCGAGCGCCCGTTGGTGCAGAACGAGCGGGTCTGGGTCGACCCCGAACGAGCCATTGAGGATCTGGGGCGCTCCGAGCACGAGCACCATCTCATTCCGGGGACCCGCGTCATCGACCGCTCGCTCGTCCGCTTCCCTGAGGCCGACATCGAAATCACCTGCAGGCCACTGCTGGCCAACTTCGTCTCCATCGGGACCGGTTACGGCATTGACGCGGACTGGCGCCATGGCATGTACCACGGTCCTGAGCCCGTGACCCAGGGCCTCGTCCTCGCCGTCGACGAGGTGCAGGGCCTGGCCCAGTACGGCATCGTCGACCACGTGGCGGAGTTCTCCTATGACGGCCGCGTCGGCTACGGGTTGCTCGAGCACGGCTTCTTCGGTCCGTACCGCCATTACGGGTTGCTCGACGGGGGCATGGGGGCGCCGGCGGACTGAGATGGCGGTGCCCGGGCTCACCTCCGGGCGGCGCATGCGACAATGAGGGATGCCCGACGCCTTCAGCGTCCTCCTCCAGCGGCTCCAGGCCGCCTTCGACGCGGTGCATCCCGGAGCCGACCCGGTTCTGCGGGGGTCTGACCGCGCCGACTTCCAGGCGAACGGCGCGCTGCCCCTGGCCAAGGTGGTCGGTCGGCCCCCGCCCGTCATCGCCCGAGAGGTGGTGGCGGCTGCCTCGCTCGACGACATCTGTGCCGACGTGGAGGTCAGCGGTCCGGGCTTCATCAACCTGACCTTGTCCGACGGGTTCATCGCCGCCCAGGTGGCAGCGCTCTCGGCCGACCCGCGCCTGGGCGTCGCACCGGCGGCCCAGCCCCAGACGGTGGTCATCGACTACTCCGCTCCCAACGTGGCCAAGGAGATGCATGTCGGCCACCTGCGCAGCACGCTCATCGGCGACGCGCTGGCGCGCGTGCTCGGCTTCCTCGGCCACGACGTGCGGCGCGAGAACCACATCGGCGACTGGGGGACGCCGTTCGGAATGCTGATCGAGCACCTGGTCGACGTCGACGGCGCGGCGAACGCCGAGTCCTTCAGCGTGCGCGATCTCAACGAGTTCTATGCCGCGGCGAGACGGAAGTTCGACAGCGACGCCGCGTTTGCCGATCGGTGCCGGCGGCGCGTGGTGCTGCTGCAGAACGGCGACGACGAGACGCTCCACCTCTGGCGGATCTTCGTGGCCGAGTCCATGCGGCACGCCGGCGAGGTCTACGACCTGTTGGGCGTGCTCCTCACGCCCGACGACGTGGTGGGGGAGAGCTTCTACAACCCGTTGTTGCCCGTGGTCGTCTCCGAGCTCGACGAAAAGGGTCTCCTGGTGGAGAACGACGGGGCGCTGTGCGTGTTCCCCGAGGGCTTCGAGAACCGCAACGGCGATCCGCTTCCGCTCATCGTGCGCAAGTCCGACGGCGGCTACGGCTACCCGGCGACCGACCTCGCCTGCGTGCGCGACCGCACCGAGCGCATCGGTGCCACGCGACTCATCTATGTCGTCGGTGCAGAGCAGTCGCTGCACCTCCGTCTGGTCTTCGCCGTGGCGGCGCTCGCCGGCTACCTCTCCGCCGACGACGAGGCCGTCCACGTCGCCTTCGGACTCGTGCTCGGGACCGACGGCAAGAAGCTGGCTAGCCGTTCGGGCGGCGGTTCGGACCGGCTGATCGACCTCCTGAGCGAAGGCGTGGACCGGGCTGCGGCGGCCATGAAGGAGCGCTCGAGCGAACTTTCTCCCGAGCGCCAGGCCGCGGTCGCCCACGCTCTCGGCGTCGGCGCGGTGAAGTACGCCGACCTGTCCACCGAGCGCGTCCGGGACTATGTCTTCGACTGGGACCGGATGCTGGCGTTCGAGGGCGACACCGGCCCCTATCTCCAGTACGCGCACGCGCGCGTCCGGTCCATCTTCCGGCGGGCCGGTGTGGCGCCGCCGGCACCGGGCGCAGCACCGTTGCTCGGCGAGCCCCAGGAGCGCGCGCTGGCCTTGCAGCTGCTCGGCTTCGCAGCCGTGGTGGAGGCGACGGCCGAGACCTGCAGCCCGTCAAAGCTGTGCACCTATCTTTTCGAGCTCGCCACCTCGTTCACGTCCTTCTACGAAGCCTGCCGGGTGCTGGTCGACGACCCGGCGCTGCGCGACTCCAGGCTCGGGCTGTGCGACGTGACGGCGCGGGTCCTGGAGCTCGGGCTGTCGCTGCTCGGGGTCGAGGCGCCCGAGCAGATGTGACCCCGGGCGGGCCGTCCCCCTATCCTCTGGCCGGCACGCCAGGTCGGGCCCGTTCGGCGGGCCGA
This sequence comes from uncultured Acidimicrobiaceae bacterium, assembly GCA_963782415.1. Classification (GTDB taxonomy): domain Bacteria; phylum Actinomycetota; class Acidimicrobiia; order Acidimicrobiales; family RAAP-2; genus Bog-473. The sequence goes on from CAWAJT010000008.1 coordinate 513,375, forward strand.
CGACGAACCACGAGGAGAGGCAGCGACATGGATCTGAACGGCACGTCGGCGATCGTCACCGGGGGCGCCTCGGGCCTCGGCCTGGCCACCTCACGCCTCTTGGCGGAGCGGGGCGTGCGCGTCGTCGTCGCCGACGTCCAGGAGGACAAGGGCGTGCCCCTCGCCAAGGAGATCGGCGGACTGTTCGTGCCGACCGACGTCACCAACGCCGAGCAGGTGATCACCGCCGTCGACGCCGCCGTCGAGATGGCACCGCTCAAGTCGCTGGTCAACTGCGCCGGGATCGGGTGGGCCACCCGCACCATCGGACGCGACGGCGACTACGCCTCGGCGCACGACCTCGACCTGTACCGCCGGGTGATTGAGATCAACCTCATCGGCACGTTCAATTGCGTCCGGCTGGCCGCCACCAAAATGAGCCTCAACCAGCCCGATGTCGACGGCGCACGCGGGGCCATCGTCAACACATCGTCGGTGGCCGCCGAGGACGGACAGATCGGACAGGCGGCGTACTCCTCCTCCAAGGGCGGCGTGGTCGGCATGACGCTCCCGGTGGCGCGGGACCTGGCCGTGGTGGGCATCAGGGTCAACACCATCCTTCCCGGGCTGATCGACACACCGATTTACGGGGAGGGTGAGGGTGCAGAGACGTTCAAGGGAAAGCTGGGCCACGACGTCCTCTTCCCGCACCGCCTCGGCTACTCGACGGAGTTCGCGTCATTGGCGCTCGAGCTCCTGTCCAACTCCTACATCAACGCCGAGTCGATTCGCATTGACGCCGGCATCAGGATGCAGCCCAAGTAACCACCGAACGGGGGAGCCGGTCATGATCGACCCGGAGCTGGCGGCCATGATCGACATGCTGCCCAAAATGGACCTGGTGGACCCGGTGGCGGCCCGACGCGCCTTCGAGGAGATCCTCGTCGCCATTCGTATCGAGATCCCGGGGATCGAGACGCTGACCATCGAGGACCGTGCCATCCCGGGGTTCGAGGGCGACGACCCGGACGTGCCGGTGCGCATCTATCGCCCGCAGGGCGCGTCGGCCACGGCGCGCGTGCCCGGCATCTTGATGATCCACGGCGGCGGCTTCGTCATCGGCAGCGTCGAAGCCGAGCACGCCGGCGCGGCGCTCACTGCCATCGGTACCGGGGCCGTGGTCGTCTCGGTCGAGTACCGGCTGGCGCCCGAGCACCCCTATCCGGCGGCCCTGCACGACTGTTACGCCGCGTTGCGGTATCTCCATGGCGAGGCCGCCGCCCTCGGAGTGGACCGTGACCGGGTCGCCCTGACCGGCGCCAGCGCCGGCGGCGGGCTCGCCGCCGCGACCGCCCTGCTCGCCCGTGATCGCGGCGGGCCGGCGGTCTGCTTCCAGCTGCTGCAGATCCCCGAGCTCGACGACCGGCTCGAGACCAGCTCCATGCGGACGTTCGTGGACTCGCCGATGTGGAACCGGCCACTGGCGGTGCAGAGCTGGCAGGCGTATCTCGGCCCGAGGTACGGATCGGACGACGTACCCGCCTACGCCGCGCCGGCCCGCGCCGACGACCTTTCGGGGCTTCCACCGGCCTACGTCTCGACCGCGGAGAACGACCCTCTACGGGACGAGGGGATCACGTACGCCCAGCGCCTGTTGCAAGCGGGCGTCTCGGTGGAGCTGCACCAGTTCCCCGGCACTTTCCACGGCTCGGCGCTGGTGACGACGGCCGCCGTCTCCAAGCGAGCCCAGCGCGAGGCGGCGTCCGTGCTCCGACAGGCCCTCGGCATCGAAGAGACCTGACCCGGTCGGTTCCAGCGGGCACGCCCGTACGCTGACCGCGACAACCCGCTGCCGGTGCGGGTATCGAACCGAGAAGGGAAGACCGACCGATGGCTGATGTCCTGTCCCAGAAGGCCCGTGACCTGATCGCCCGACCCGTCCTAGCCTCGCTGGCGACACTCAACCCCGATGGCTCGCCGCAGATCACGCCGCTGTGGATCGACCGCGACGGGGACGATGTCGTGTTCAACACTGCCCAGGGACGCAAGAAAGCCCGCAACCTCGAGCGGGACGGTCGAGTGGCCGTGACCGTGATCGACCCCGACGACCCGTACAACGTGGTCGCGTTCACCGGGACGGTCACCGACGTCTCGGGCGATGGCGCCGACGCGCACATCGACCACCTGGCGAAGAAGTACCTCGGTGTCGACACCTATCCCATGCGCAAGGAAGGGGAGGTCCGTCTGCGCATCACCGTTCGCACCGACCACATCGCCATGCAGGGCTGACCTCGTCGCCCGCTCAGCTGGCGCCGCTGAGCACGAGCACCCCAACACCAGCCGTGAGGGCGAGCGGCACGCTGGCCAGCCCGAGCAGGCTGGCCCGCCGCACGTCCGGCCTCCCCCCGGCCGCCCGCGCCGCCCGGAGCCACAGGATCCAGGCCAGCGAGCCGGTCACGAACAGGTTCGGCCCGACGTTGAGGCCGATCAGGAGGGAGAAGGGATGCGGTGGCCGCCGGGCCGCCAGGAGGGACGCGGCCGGCAGGTTGTTCACCGCCACGCTCGTGAACGCCGCGACCGCGGCGGTGCCCCAGGCATTCAGATGCGCCAGCACGGTGGCGGGTCCGGACCATGACCGCCCGAGCGTGCCGAGGGCGACGGCCAACCCGAAGAGCGCCACGAGGGTGGGCACCCCGAGGATGCGCAACGCGGCCCGGGTCGGGTCACCGCTAGCGGGACCGGCTCCCCGACGGGCGCGGAGCAGCACGGCCGCCACGCCGACGACGGCGACCGGGATCGCCGGGGCGGGCAACGCCACGACCAACACAGTGACGACGGCGATTGCCGCCAGGCCGACCCCGATCACGGGCCGCTCGCATTCGTTGGTCGCGGCGGCCGTGGTGCGGAGCGCGCCGTGGTGCAGCACGCCGACGACGAGGGCGGTGGCACCGGCAGCCGCCAGTGCGGGCAGTGCCATATGGGCGAAGAACGCACCCCCCGACAGATGCAGGTGGCCGAGCACGATGAGGTTCGTCAGGTTCGATCCCGGAAGGAGCAGCGACCCGGCGTTGGAGAGGAGCAGGCAGCCAACGAGGAGCGGCGCCTCCCCTTCGCCCCGGCTGCGGGCGGCATAGACGAGGACGGGGGTGAGGAAGGTGACCGACGTGTCGAGGTTCAGGAGCGTCGTCACGGCGACGACGAGCACCACGGTCCCGACGTAGAGGGCGACCCCGTTCGGCGCTTGCCGCGCCAGGGCATGGCCGCCGGCGGCGAAGAGACGATCACCTTCGGCGACGAGGCCGACCAGGAGGAGACCGCCGACCAGGACGAAGGGTGGCCAATCCTGCGCCGCCGCGGCTCGGGCGTGTTCCGGAGCCAGGGCAACGGCGACGATGAGGAGCCCGCAGCCGGCCATCGCCGGAGCCCATCGGAGGGCTCGGGAGCGAGTGGACGTGACGAGGCCCGGCGTCTCCATGCGGGGCACGGTGGGTGTGTGCCCGGCATGGGCCCTGCTGAAACGGGCGTGCCCGGTATCCGGGCGCGCGCCGACTCAGGCGGCGACGGCCTTGACCCCGGTGGTCTCGTCGGCGCTCGACAGTGCCTTCCACAACGCCCAGTAGCTCTTGTAGGTGATGGCGTCGGTGATGTACCCCGCGCGCTCCAGCTCGGCGTGGAAGGCCGGCAGGTTCCGCCACGGCACGCCCATGTCGACGTGATGGGCCAGGTGCCAGCCGGTGTTGTAGGGGACGATCCAGAAGCGGGCGAGCAAGGATTGGCGCACGTTGTGCGTCGTGGCGCGTCGGTCAGAATTGCGCTCCATGCCCCCGTGCTCGGCGATGGAGCGCAGGCGGTTGATCACACGCCACGCCGTCATCCAGGGCAAGAACCACAAGAGCGGATAGATCCACCACCGACCCGTGGCCGCCCACATGGCGATCCAGAGGAGCGCCTGGACGCCGAAGATGGAGAGGCCGATCGGGCGGAACGGCTTGGTGCGGGTGTTCTTCACCAGCGGCACGAAGTTCTTCCACCCGCTGATACCCACCGCATCACGGAACAGACGCCGGCCGAGAGCCCGGCGCGTGCATGGGTAGGGCGAGTAGAACGCCATGTCCGGCTCGCCAGGACCGAACTCGTCCTTGTGGTGGGCAAAGTGCACCCGGCGGTAGAGCTGCACCGGCGTGAAGACCGGGTAGGCGACGACCCACTTCCCGATCCAGTCGTTCCATTGCTTGTTGGTGAAGAGGAGCTTGTGGGCGGCTTCATGCATGAGAATGGCGAAGCGGGCGTAGAGCGGGCCCATGAGCACGAATGCGATCAGGTAGCTCCACCACTGGTCGATCCACACGGCGCCGCCGATGACCACCGCGACCCAGAACCAGACGGTCACCACCGAGATGGCATTGCGCACATTGTCGATGTGGCGCAGCTCCGCCCGCAGCTCCGGGATCGCCATGCCGTTGGCCAGCAGGCGGTCGCTGGGCAGGACGGCGGGCCTGTCGGCGGTTTCGGGCACGATGGTGCTGGCCATGCGGGATATATTACGTGGATTCGTCAAATGACGCAACGACGTAATACAACCGTCCCATCCGTCCCATCCGTTCCGGCGGGTCCCGCACACACGGAGGTGCCGCTCACGGCGCGCTCGGTCCTGGCCAGCGCGCTCCTCGGCACGGATCCCCCCGAACTGCCGGTGGCGCAGCTCGTGCGGCTGACCAGCCTCTTCGGCATCAGCGAGAACCGGGCCCGGGTGGCACTGAGCCGCATGGTGGCCAGCGGCGAGACAACGACGGACGGGGCGGGCCGGTACCGCCTGACCGGGCATCTCGCGGCGCGCCAGGCCCGGCAGTCCGTCAGCCGTGCCGGATTGACGACCCGTTACGACGGGGAGTGGTGGCTGGCCGTCGTCACGACCTCGGGGAGTTCCGCCGAGGTCCGGGCCGGCCGGCGCCGAGCGTTGTCGTACGGCCGGCTGGCCGAGCTCCGCGAGGGCGTGTGGATGCGCCCGGCCAATGTGTCTTTCCGGGTGCCCCAGGCCCTGGACGGCGACGTCGAGTTGATGAAGGCGCGGCCCGACGGCGCGCTCGATTTGGCCCATCGTCTGTGGGACCTGCCGGCCTGGTCGGCACGGGCCGAGTTGCTCTTGGAGCGCCTCGAAGGGCTCGACCCCGACGGCCCGGACGCGCTGGCCCCGGGCTTCGAGCTCTCCGCCACCGTGCTCCGCCACCTGCAGGCGGACCCGTTGCTGCCCGCGGTGTTGCTGCCCGACGACTGGCCGGGTGAACCACTTCGGGCGTCGTACGACAGCTGGGATGCCCGTTACCGGGCGACGCTGCAGGACTGGAGCCGGACCAGCGCACCGGGGCACGGCGGCCGCGACTGACGGTGGTTCGTCAGAATCAGGCCGCGTGCGACTGGTTGATCCAGGTGTCGTACATCTCGGCGTAGTGGCCGCCGAGGGCGACGAGCTCGTCATGCGAACCCACCTCGAGGAGGTTGCCGTCGCCGACCACGACAATGCGGTCGGCCCGCATGGCTGTCGACAGGCGGTGGGCAATGAGGACGGCGGTGCGGCCTTCGAGCAACACGTCCAGCGCGGCTTCCACCATCGTCTCGGACTTGAGGTCGAGATTCGACGTCGCCTCGTCGAGTACCAGCACGCGGGGCTCCGCCATGAAGGCGCGGCCGAGAGCGATCAGCTGGCGCTCCCCGGAGGACAGCGATTGGCCACGCTCGTGGACCGGTGTATCGAGGCCGTAGGGGAGCCGGTGCACCAGCTCGCCGAGCCCCACCTGGTGCACCGCGTTCCATACCTCGTCGTCGGGCGCGCCCGGCCGGGCGAAGGCGATGTTGTCCCGGATGGTTCCGGCGAACAGGAACGGCTCTTGTGGCACCACGCCCAGCTGTGAGCGCAACGAGGCCAGGGTCACGCCCTTGAGGTCCCAGCCATCGATCAGCACACGACCGGCGGTCGGGTCGTAGAACCTCGTCACGAGCTTGGCCATGGTGGACTTGCCGGCACCGGTCGCGCCCACGAACGCCACCGTCTCCCCGGGCGTGATGGTGAGGTCGACGTCATGCAGCACAGGAACCGCCGGGTCGTAGCCGAACGACACGTGGTCGAAGCGGATCTCGCCACGGATCGGCGGCAGCTCCATGGCGTCGGCTGCCTCCAGAACCGAGGGCTCGGTCTCGAGCAGGCCGCGCAGCTTGGTCACCGAGGCCCGCCCCTGCTGGAAGGTGTTGTACTGCTGCACGAGGAGCTGAATAGGCGAGAAGAAGCGGTTGACGTAGAGGAAGAAGGCTGTCAGCTGCCCGAGGTTGATCTCCTGGGGGTGATGCAGGTACATGGCGCCGCCGATGCCCAGGATCAAGAGCTGCCCGAACACGCTGATGACCTGGGAGCCGGGACCGTAAATGCCGTTGATGCGCCCCGTGTACATGTTGGCATCCCGGTAAGAGCCCACGATGTCGCGGTGGATCTCCACGTTGTGGCGCTGCCGGTTGTGCGCGCTGACGATGCGCACGCCCTGCAGGCTCTCGGAGAGATCAGCCAGCACAAGCGCGATGCCGTCCCGCACCTTGTCGTAGCCGCGTTCGGAGGCCCGCTTGAACCAGATCGACATGATCACGAGTGGCGGCAGCACAGCGAAGACGGTGATGGCGGCGAGCGTGGCATTGGTGGCGAAGAGGAAGACCGTGATGACGATCATGGTCAGCCCCTGAATGGCGAACTGGGCCAGACCGTCCTGCAGCAGCTGCTGCAGGTTCTCGATGTCGCTCGTCATGCGGCTCATGACGACGCCTGCCTTCTCGTCGGTGAAGAAGTCGAGCGAGAGGCGCTGCAGGTGCTTGAACACCTTGATCCGGAGGTCGTTCATGACCCACGACGCCAACCGGCCGGTGACGCGCGCCTGGCCCCACTGCGCTCCGGCGGAGACGGCGATGGAAACCAGGTAGAGCATCGCCATCAGCACCACGATGCCGAAGTCGTAGTGGGCTGTTGGATCCTGCTTGGTCGGGCCGGTGAGTCCGTGGTTGATGGCGTAGGAGACGAGGCTCGGTCCGAGCTGTGTGAACAGGGCGATGATCCCGACCAGCGCGGCCGCCGCCGCGCACATGCCCGGGTACTCCGTGAGGAGCGAGGTCAGCGAGAGCTTCTTCGACTCGTGCTCCGAAGGCAGCTGCGTGAAGAGGGCGTCGGACTCGCCGCGCTCGGGCTCCTCTTTCAGCAGCCGGTCGACGCCCTCTTGGAGCTCGTGCGGGATGCCGCCGAAGGGCAGGCCTGCCTGGGCCGCACCCGGCGCCCCGCCACCGCCCATGGGCGGCCCGCCACCGCCACCGAACATCACAGCGCACCACCCTCAGGTTCGAGGACCATGTCGTCCAGACCGAGACTCTCACCCTCGGCCGCCGTCTCTTCTGCGGCGTCCTCGTCGCTGGCCGCTTGGGCCAGCACTTCCGCGTAGAGCGGCGTCGAGGCGAGGAGCTCAGCATGCGTCCCGTCGGCGACGATGCGCCCTCCGTCGAGGAGCACGACCCGGTCAGCGAGACTGATGGTGGAGAGCCGGTGGGCGATGATCAGCGTGGTGCGACCCTCCATGAGGACTCGCAAGGCGGAATGGATGCGCTGCTCCACCTTGACGTCGATGGCACTCGTGGCGTCGTCGAGGATGAGGATGGGCGGGTTGACCAGCAGGGCGCGGGCAATGGCAATGCGCTGGCGCTGGCCGCCCGACAGCGTGTATCCACGCTCGCCGACGACGGTCTCGTAGCCGTCCGCCAGCCGATTGATGAACCCGGCGGCGCCGGCGGCCTCGGCCGCGGCGATCACCTCGTCCTGCGACGCATCGGGCCGGCCGTAGGCGATGTTGTCCCGGATGGAGACAGAGAAGAGGAACGGCTCGTCGAGAACGACGCCGATGTTGCCCCGAAGGCTCGTCAGTGTCAGGTCGCGCACGTCATGGCCGTCCACTCGCACGGTGCCGCCGGTGGCGTCGTAAAAGCGCGCCAGGACGCGGGCCACGCTCGACTTGCCGCTCCCGGTCCGCCCCACGAGAGCAACGGTCTCGCCGGGGTGGAGGTGCAGGGATAGATTGCGGAGAATGTCGCGGCGGCCGTCGTTCTCGTCGCCCGGCTTCGACAAAAGGCTGTCGGCCGCGTAGGCGAAGGTGACGTCGTCGAACTCGACGTCACCCTGGCAGTTGACAAGGTCGATGGCATGAGGGCGGTCGACGATCGTGGGGCGCTCGTCGAGAATCTCGTAGATCCGCTCGGCCGACGCCGAGGCGCGTTGGCCCATCATGATCAACATGCCGAGCATCATGAACGGGGCCTGCATCATGATCAGGTACAGGTTGAATGAGACGATCGACGCCACCGGCAGGTGGTCATGGATCACCATCCAGCCGCCGACGAGAAGAACGAGGACCAAGCCGACCTGGGAGAGGTTCTGGACGAGCGGAGCGAAGCGGGCACGGAGGTCGGCGTCCTTGATGTAGCCCCACTGCACGCGATCCGCTGCGGTGGCCAATTGGCGTAGCTGCTGCTGCTCGGCGGCGAAGCTGCGCACGACGCGCACGCCGTTCACGTTCTCGTCCACCACGGTGGCCACTTCGGCCAGGCGGGCCTGAATGATCCACGAGACCGGGAACAGCGACTTCCGCATTTTGACACCGACGATGTAGATGAAAGGCATGGCCACCATGGCCACGAAAGCCAGGGGCACGCTGATGGAGAGCATGAAGCCGAATGCGACCAGCGCAATGGAGCACTGCACCAGGATCATGGGGGCGAAGGTGAGGTACATCTGCACCGACCTGATGTCGGAGTTGGCCCGCGAGATCAGCTGGCCCGATTGCACCCGGTCGTAGAACGGGAACGACATCCGGGTGAAGTGCTCGTAGAGGATGTTGCGCAGGTCGAATTCAATGGCGTAGGCCACCTTGAAGAGGTTGTTGCGCGAGATGTACCCGAACAGACCGGTGAGGACCGCAAGCACCGCGATGATCTCGACGTACGTGTGCAACGGGTGCGTCCGGAGAATCAGCGCGTTGGTGATGCCGTTCTGCAGAATGAGGGGAATCCAGACCTGAATGATCAGCCCCAGGAACGAGAACAGCAGTGCACTGAAGAACTGGACCTTGTGGGCCATGACGACGGGGGCAGCACGCTTGATCCACGACTTCGAGCGGTCCGGGTCCACTGTCGCTTTCGGCGCTTCGTAGCTGCTCGTCACGCCCATCGGCACGTAGGCACCCAGCGGCAGCCGGCGGACCTCGCCACGAGCGTCGGCGTCGGGGGTGCTCGTCGCGCCGGAGACGCCGGCGTCGTTCTGATCGCGCCGCCCAAGGGGCCCGCCCTCGAGCCTGTCCTCGGTCTTACTCATCGTTGCGTTTTCCGAGGTGCCGGGTCGGTGTCGCGTTCGACCGTGCGAGGGCCCTGGCGCGACTCCACCATGGCCCTGGCCCAGAGCTCGAGCGAACGCAGCGCCATCGCCTCGTCCTTGTCGGGGAGGTGGCCGGCGATCGCCACGAGGTATTCGTCCACGGCGGCGTCGGCCCGGGCCAGCGTGCTGGTCCCCTCCGACGTCAGTCGCAACTCCACCCGTCGCCGGTCGGCGTCCTCCTGGCGGCGGTCGACGAGCCCCCGCGCCACCAGGCCATCGATGAGAGCCGTGATGGAGGGCCGCCGGACTGCCAGCCGATCGGCGAGACCGGATGCCGCAGCGGTCCCCTCCGCCAGAATTCCGAGGACCCGGTACTGCGGCAGCGTCAGCTCTACCTGGGCCAACGCGACCTCCACCCGTTTCGAGAGCCAGGCTGCCACGCGCCCGTAGGTGCCCAGGACGGGCGGCGGCGGGTTGGTTGTCTTGGATCCGGCGTTGGCAGCATCCTTGCGGCGTGGCGCCGCGTCCGCAGAGAGAGGAGAAGTCACAGACACTTCGACCATCATACAGTTAGAGAACCTAACTACGTGCCCTGGCCCCGCCGTGAGGCTCGCCGTCCGCCGTCAGTCGTCCGCCGTCAGTCGCTGCGAGAGTTCCATTCGGGATCGAGCTGGCGCAGGAACAGGTCACAGCGCTGCTCTTCGTCCGTTTCGTCGATCGCGCCCGCCGCGAGCTGCAGCATGTAGAGCGACCTGAGGAAGCCGCGGTTGGGCTCGTGGCGCCAGCGCACGTACCCCGATCCACGCCATCCTGCGGCGCGCAAGGCGTCCAGTCCCCGGTGGTAGCCCACACGGGCGAAGGCGTAGCGGTCGATGGGATCGCTGGCCAGCTCGGCCAGTTCGGCCCAGGCCTCCAGGCAGTGCGGGTCCTCAGCTGCGACCGCAGCCACCGCGTCCCGTCGACGCTCGGGGGGAAGGGACCGGGCCGCGTCGAGCGCAGCAGCCAACTGCGGGTCGAGCGGGTCCAGGACGGTCTCGGGGCTCCCGGAGGTGAAGTGCACTGCGTGTTCGGGGGTCACCGGCCCATGTTAGAAGCATGGGGCGTCGATCAATCCGAGATGAGGTCTTGGCTGGCCGTCATGTCGTGCGGAATGTCATCGGGCGCGGGGCCGGCGGTACTGTTCGCGCCGTGCTGACACCCGATCCCGGTCCGACGTCCTTCCAGGATCATCCGGGCCTCCACGACCGTGAGCACGAAGCGCGCGCGTTGGCCGATGTCCTGCGACGGCTCATCCGCTTGTCGGTCAGTTCGGCGCCGGCGGCCGCGGAGACCGCACGGTTGACGGCGGGCCTCACGGCGATCGCGGACGAACTCGAGACGCACGTGCCGTCCAACCCGCTACCACGGTTCATGCAACCCAGCGAGGACGGTCTACCCAAGGACGTGCCCCTCGGGGGCGCCATGCCCTATGACGTGGTGGTCGGTCCCTTCAACCCGGTTGCGCTCCCGGTGGTGCTCGACTTCGACCCGCCGAGAGCCCTTGGACGTGCGACCTTCGACGTCACCTACGAAGGCGCACCCGGGTGCGTCCACGGGGCGGTGTTGGCGGCCACGTTCGACATCATCCTCACTGCTGCCAATGCGATCGCGGGTTCGACGGGCCCCACCGTGTCGCTCGCGATTCGTTACCTTCGCCCGACGCTGACAGACGAGGAAGCTGTGTTCGAGGGGTGGGTCACCGACGTCACCGACCGCAGAATCTTCAGCAAGGGGCGCATTCTTCAAGGTGGAGTGGTGACGGTAGAAGCAGATGGTGAGTTCGCCATCTTCAATCAGGACGGCGTGAACCGCATGGCGTCGAGCCGGCGTCGTTCCCTCGACACCACGTCGGCGTCCGCTCGTGCCGGTAGCACGGCGGGGGAGGAGCCGACATCAGCGTGAGCCGCCAGTCCTTGGAGCCCACGCTCGATCCCGCTGACTACCCCTTCACGCACCGTCTGCGCACGCGCTTCGCCGAGACGGACGCCATGGGCATCATCCATCACGCCGCGTACTTGCCGTATTTGGAGGAAGGGAGAGTCGAGTACCTGCGGGCGATCGGGCACCCCTACGACGCCGTGCGCGGTGACGCGACGCAAGCCAGAGACTTCCCGGTCCTGGAAGCCTCAGTGCGCTACCGGCAACCACTGCGCTTCGACGAGGAGGTCGACGTGTCGCTGCGACTCGGCGCGGTCAGCGGGGCAACCTTTCAGATCGCGTATCTCCTGGCCGTCGCCGGCGCCCCGAGGGCAACCGCCGTCACGGTGCATGGCTGTGTCGACGGATCGGGCCGCCCGACTCGGTTGCCGGGCTGGCTCAACGAGTCGGTGACCGGCGGCGAAGCCTGAGACTCCCCGCGGCTCGAGGGAGGGCGCGTTCAGAGCGCTGCCACCATCCGGCCGAAGGTGTCGGTCATCGCCTTCTTCGCAGCCGGTGCATCGTCGGCCCGCGCCACGACCATCCCGGCCTGCATGATGGCGCCGAGCAGGAGGTGTGCCAGCGGTTCAACCGCCGTGGGTGCAACCCGGCCCGTGTCGGCGGCGACGGCCAGTACGGCCTTGATGGTGCCGAAGGCGTAGCGCTCGTCGAGCTCGTGCCACAGGTCCCACCCGAGCACGGTCGGACCGTCGAGCATCACGATGCGCTGGACCTCGGGATTGAGACACTGGTCGAGGAATGCGTCGAATCCGAGCTCGAGGATGCGCATCGGGTCCGTTTCGCCGCCCCTCCCTGCCATCTTCAAGATCTGGGCCGTGAGCTCGTCCTCGACCTGTTCGAAGGCAGCCTGGAACAGGTCCGTCTTGCTCTGGAAGTGGTGGTACAGCGCCCCCCGGCTCACAGCCGCCTCGCTCAAGATCTCCTCGGTCGACGTAGCGGCGAAGCCCTGCCGCGCGAAGAGGCGCCGGGCCGTCGCGATGAGGCGGCCCCTCGTGGCTTCGGTCCGTTCCGCCTGCGTGGGCACGGGAGGAATCCTAACGGGGTCTTTACAAACAGACAGTTGGTATATATAACGGAAGCCATGACATCCCGAATGAAGACGGACGCCGAACAACCCTCTCGAGCAGCGCGGACGGTGCTCTCGAGGCAGACAATGGGGCTCGACCGTGGCGACGTGGCCTACGTCGACCAGGGCGACGACGACGCCGCCGCACCGGCCGCCCTGTTCGTTCATGGTGTGCTGACCAACGCCGACCTCTGGCGCAATGTGATCTGGGACGTGGCGGACATGCGGCGCTGTGTCGCGCCGGACCTGCCGGCCCACGGCGCGACGCCGGTTCCGTCGGTTGGTGGGACGGATCTGTCCCTGCACGGACTTGCTGCCTTGCTCGACGAGCTGTGCGAACGTCTCGGCCTGGCCCAGGTCGACCTTGTGGCCAACGACACGGGTGGGGCGGTGGCCCAGGTCTTCGCCGCCCGTTATCCCGAACGCATCCGCACGCTGACCTTGACCAACTGCGACGTGCACGACAACTTCCCACCCGAGGCCTTCGAGCCATTTGTCGCGCTCGCCGTTTCCGGAGAGTTCGGCCCCATGGTGGCCTCGATGGCCCACGACCCGGCCCTGGCCCGGTCCGAGGTGGGATTCGGCATGGGCTATGCGCGGCCGGACGAGCTTCCCGACGAGATTCTCGACAGCTTCCTCACTCCATTCGTGGCCGATGAGGGGAAGGGCCTCGAACGCGTGCTGACAGCGTCGTCGTCCTCGGAGCTGATGTCCGTCGAACCGTTTCTGGCGGAGCTGCGGGCCCCAACCCAGATCGCATGGGGGACCGGCGACTCGTTCTTCGAGGAGTCGTGGGCGAGGCGTCTGGCCGGCATGATCCCGGGGGTCGAGCGCGTCGTGCTCATTCCCGAGGCCATGCTGTTCTGGCCAGATGAGCGCGCTGCGGACCTGGTCCCTCTGTTGCGCGAGTTCTGGGCAACGCACGACTGACCACCGCCGCGGCCTCCCGGTGCGTCGTCCCCCGGCGCAATGGGACGGTACCGTGCGGTGGGTGAGCAACAGTGAGCGGATCGCCCATCTGCGCAGAGCGCGGGATCTGATGGACCTGCGATTTTCCGAACCCTTGCACTTGGACCAGCTCGCGGCGGCCGCGGGGTTCTCCAAGTTTCATTTCGCTCGGGCATTCAGAAACGCGTATGGCGAGACGCCCGCGGCCTACCTCTCGCGCCGCCGGGTCGAACGGGCCAAGGACCTGTTGCGATCGGCCAACCTGACTGTCACCGAGGTCTGCATGCTTGTCGGGTTCTCCAGTCTCGGGTCGTTCAGCTCTCGGTTCTCTGCATTAGTCGGTATGTCACCCAGCGCGTTTCAGCCGCGCCTCGGCACGGCGCGGCGGCCCACCGCCGATCCCCGGGTGCTTCCTCATGGACTGGGGCCGACCGCGCCCGACTGAACCAGGACGGGCGGCGTCGGGCGGGGCCTGACAGGCCACGCAGAAGCGCAATGTGGGAGAAGTCCGCACAGGCCGCTCGTCGTACCCTGGCGGACATGATCACCCACATGTCACACGCGAGCGTCTTCGTCCTCGATCAGGACTCGGCGAAGGCCTTCTATACGGAGAAACTCGGATTCGAGGTGCGCTTCGACATCGTGATGAGGGAGGAGTTCGAAGGAGCCGGGGCCGGATTCCGGTGGCTGACCGTTGGCCCGAAAGACCAGCCGGACCTTCAGATCATTTTGTCCTCGTGCGACATGGGCCGTTCACCCGAGGCGGCCGCACAGCTGCGCGACCTGGTAGCGGGCGGCTCCATGGGGGTCGGCGTCATGGCGACGGACAACTGCCAGGCAACCTACGAGGAGCTGCTGGCGAAGGGTGTGCTGTTCCTCGCGGAACCCGCCGAGCGGCCTTACGGGATTGAGGCCACCCTCCGGGACGATTCCGGCAACATGATGAGTCTGGTACAGCCCCTCGCGTTCGACGGCACGGCGGGTGGCGCAAGCACTCACGCCGGATGACCCGGCCGCAGGTGCGGCGCGGCCCTGAAGGACAGGAGACCGGGATGCTCGCCTTTCACCGCACACGCTCCGCGCACGAGGAAGGCCTCGTGGTCGCCGACCGAGAAGTGTCCCAGTACCGGGCCCTCCATGCTGACCGCAGCGTCCACCAGGAGGGGGGCTCCCGTCGCGCCCAGGCGCCAATCGACCGAGGCGAACTTGTCGATCAGGTCCCCTGTCTGTTCGCCGAAGAGCCGTGCCACGTCGACCTGATCCCGACCCAGGAGGTGGAGGCCCATGCCCGGTGAGCGCTTGGCAATCGACAGTGTGTGATTTGCCTTTGAGATGCAGACCAAGAAGTTGGGAGGGTCGATGCTGCACTGCGTGACGAACCCGGCGAGACAACCGCTCATGTCGCCTTCGGGCGATCTGACCGTGACGACGAAGTAGGGGTAGTCGACCAGGTCGAAGAAGGCCGCCAGATCGTCAGTGGAGTCCGTCACGGACGGGACGCCCGATCTGCAGTTCCGAGTCCCAACGCCACTCCTCCGACCTTCCCGCCGAGCGTGGATAGCGACCGCGAGGCATCCCGGCGATCGCAGGCGGCATCAGGCGGTATCCGAGGTTCCCCGTTGAGGATTCTCCTACCCGCGCCCTGGGTAGACAAAACTCGTGGACATGCAAATCTGGGCCCGGTCGGCCGTGACCGGACAGCGAGGGGGTGACCGGCCCTGCTGACGCAAGGCGCTGTCGGTTCTCGAGGCGTCGAGGGCGCGCCACCCGGACTCACCATCAAAAAGGGTGGGCTGGGCTCGCCTGCCCAGGCGCTCGCGCTCGCCACCCTCTGCGGCGTCCTCTTTCTCACCTTCCTCGACAACACGATCGTCAGCGTCGGGCTGGCCAACGTCCAAAGTGACCTCCACGCGGGGGTCACCTCACTGCAGTGGGTGGTCAACGGGTACGCACTGACGTTTGCCAGCTTGATGCTGGTCGCCGGGATGCTGGGGGACATTCTCGGCCGGAAGCGCATCATGCTGATAGGCGTCGGCATCTTCTGCGCCGGCTCGGTCGTGGCCGCGCTCGCCAGCAACGTGGACTGGCTCATTGCGGGCCGGGTCATCATGGGCGTGGGCGCCGCCGCCAGCGAGCCGGGGACTCTGTCCATCATCCGCCACGTCTACCCGGACCGGGAGACCCGTGCTGACGCGTTGGGCGTGTGGGCCGCCGTCTCCGGATTGGCGCTCGCGCTCGGGCCGGTCATCGGGGGCTTCCTCGTCGGCTTCTCCAGTTGGCGGGCTATCTTCTGGTTCAACCTGGGATTCGGCCTCGTCGCGTTCGTGTTGGCGTCCGTGGCGGTGCCGGAGACGTCCGACCGTCAGGGACGCCGGATCGACACCCTGGGATTCTTCTTCGGCGCGGCGTTCCTGGGGTGCATGTCCTTCGGGGTCATCCAAGGAGAAGAAGTCGGCTACACCACGCCGTGGATCGTGACGCTCTTCATCCTCTGTGCGGTCTCTGGTGTCGCGTTCGTGGTGACGGAACACAGAGTGAAGAGCCCGATGCTCGATCTCTCCATGTTCCGCCGTCCACCGTTCGCAGGCTCCAACTTCGTCGCCTTCGTCGCCTACTTCGGCACGTTCTCAATCTTCTTCTTCACTGCGTTGTATCTCCAGATCGTCGCCAACGCGTCGGCCTACCAGACGGCGATCGACTTCCTGCCGATGGCGGCAGGGCTGATCATCGCCTCGGCACTCACGGGCCCCCTCGTGGCCCGCTACGGGCCGCGATGGCCGATGACCATCGGCTGTCTACTCGCAGGCGGGGGCATTCTGGTAGCCAATGCAGTGCTCGCTCCGACGGTCGATTTCGGAACTCTCGGTTGGGTTCTTCCCGTCGCCGGCATCGGCATCGGGATTTTGCTGGTCCCTGTCACCTCGGTCCCTCTCTCCGTGGTGCCCCCGGAGCGGTCGGGCATGGCCGCCTCGGCGACGAACACGAGCCGTGAGATGGGTGCTGTGTTCGGTGTGGCCATCCTCGGTTCCATCGTCAACGCCAAATTGACCGGCGACCTGGCCGCCCGGCTCAAGGCGATCGGGATCCCACCCAACTTCCAGAGCCTCGTGGAGCACGCCATCCAGACCGGTGGGGCTTCGAGTGGCGGCGCAGCGGGGAGGGCCGAGCACTCCAGTAACGCGACGGTCGCCCACATCGCCACCAAGGTGGTCAATGCGGCATACGACGCGTTCGGGTCCGGTTTGCACGAGGCCCTATTGCTCTCAGGCTGTCTGATCCTGGCCGGCGCGGTGGTGGCCGCTCTCACCATTCACCGGACGCCAGGGGAGACCTTCGAGATTTAGCCCATTCTGCCGGGCGCACCGGCCCCGTGACTCGCATCGGCCGTCGACCGCTCGGCAAACGCCGCGTCCGGTGCGGGGCGGACATCAGTTGAGGGGTGCCACGGTCCGACTGCGGCAGCGAGCAAGGACGAGTTCGGGACTTTCAACATCCCCTCGTCGGTGAGCACGGAGACGTAGGTCAAGCTCATGGCGGTGACCGTGCCAGAGAACTCTCCGCCGAGCGCCCCGGATCGAATGCGGACGCGGTCTCCAACCGCAAAGGGTCGGGCCAGCAGCAGCACCACGCCGGCGAAGGCGTTACCAAGGCTCTGTTGTGCCGCAATGCCGATGACGACACCAGCGATGGCGCCGCCGAGGAGGAGGTGGCCGACCGGAATCGACAACATGGACAACATCCCGAGGAGTGCAACGGCGTATCCGAAGCCCGTCACCAACATGCGCAGCGCCGACCCTGCTGTCTGTCCGCCGCGCCAACGTGCGAGTGCATCGAGTTCGGCTGCGCTGGAACGGGCACACGCCACCACGAGTACGAGGAAGACAACGGCAGGAATGTCCAGGAGGGCCCGTCCGCCAAGGGTGTGCGCGTGATGGGACATGAGCGTTGACCCCACGATCAGGGCCAGGACGGCCCCACTGCCGCTGGCAATCGCCCGCCGGAAACGGGGACGTTGGACGAGAACCCGAGTCGGCCCTGCAACCGCGATCGGTGCCCGTGGCCGCAGCCTCATTGTGGACGCGCCGATCGGTCGACGATGGTCTTCGTTGACACGAGCCCTCCTTGCCGCGGGCGAGAGCCGTCGGCATATGCTTCGCGGTTGGGTCCCGTACCCGAGCAACCGCAGAACATGCACTTTCACCGTGCTGAATCTTGCAACGCGCCCGATGCAACGTGTGCAACTCGGGATTGTCTGGCGCGAGGTTCCCTCGCTACGCCAGGTCGTGCAGGAGTTCGATGCGGCGGGCCAGGTTCACGGCATGATCGCCAAGCCGTTCGTAAAAGCGTGCGACCAGCGTCACTTGTGCGCCGACAGCGGTTGGCATGGTGCCCGCAGCAATTTCCCGAGTGAGACGGTCGTGCAGGATGTCGATCTCTTCGTCGTCCTCCTCCAGCGCACCGGCGCGAGACACCCGGTCGACGTAGGCGTCGGCGGCATCACGCCACATCTGCAGCGCCACTTCCGACATGCGCTGCACGATGCCCCTGCTGAGGGGGCTCATTTCGGCACCGATGTTGGTGACAGCCCGTTGGGCGATGTGTTCGGCCAAGTCGCCGCTTCGCTCCAACTCGGGCAGGATCAGCAGCACGCCGACCAGGTGGCGGAGCGACAAGGGCGGCGTGCCCTCAACGTCGAGTTGGGGCCAGATGAGGAGCTCGACTTCGGCGGTGAGGTCGTCCACCGCCTGGTCTCCTTCGACCACCGACAAGCCGATCGCCACGTCGTTTCCGAGGAGGGCCGCAGTGGCCCTGGCCAGCGCTTCCGACACCATGGCAAACAGCTGCGTGACGCGCTGCTCGATCGTTTCGATGTCGTCCTCCGCCATGGGCTGGAGATTAGCTGGGAAGATAACCTCGAATTCGCGGAATGTTCACGTCGTTACGTTCACCTCGTTACGTTCACCTGTCTTCCTCACGGGGCTGGGGTCGGATGGCCTTGCGGGGCCGGCAGCATGCCTAAGGGCTGACGGGAGCGACGGGATGAAGATCGACACGATGCTGAGCGGCCTCCAGGATGCGCCAACCCATGCGCGGCGCCTGGAGCAGCTCGGCGTGGATGGCACCTTCACGTTCGAGGGACCGCACGACGTGTTTACGCCGCTGATCCTTGCTGCCGCCGCCACGTCGAAACTGGAGTTGGGCACGAACGTCGCCATCGCCTTTCCCCGTAATCCCGTCCAACTGGCCCACCAGGCGTACGATCTCCAGCTTCTGTCAGGCGGGCGATTCAGCCTCGGTCTTGGATCACAGATCAAGGCGCAGGTGGAGAAGCGCTATGGCGCATCCTTCGACCGCCCCATTGCCCGCATGCGCGAAATGATCGGAGCCCTGCGCGCAATTTTCACCACTTGGGAGACGGGAGAGCCGCTGGACTTTCGCGGCGAGTTCTGGTCCCACACCATGATGCCACCACTCTTCAACCCCGGGCCAAACCAATTTGGGGTACCGCCAATCGCCCTCGGCGGACTCGGACCGCAGATGCTCGGATTGGCCGGCGAAGTCGCGGACGGCGTGCTGGTGATGCCGTTCAACACGGCGACGCACTTCCATTCCCACAGTCTTCCCGCCATTGAGGAGGGTCTGGCCCGTGGCAACCGGGACCGCTCGTCGTTCACCGTGACCGGCGAGGTGATTGTGTGCTGCGGACTGACTGACGCTGAGATGGAAACAGCCTGCCTGGCTGGGCGGTGGCTGCTGTCGTTCTATGCGTCGACGCCGGCTTACCTCCCCGTCCTCGCCACCGAAGGGTGGGAAGGTATCCAACCGGAGCTCAACATGCTCACGAAGACTGGCCGTTGGGCCGAGATGCCTAGCCTCATAGATGACGCCATGTTGAGCACCCTCGCCGCCGTCGGGACGCCGAAAGAAGTGGCCCACGACATTGCCGATCGCTTTGCGGGCCACGTGGACAGGGTGGCCTTCTATACGCCGCATGCGCTCAACGAGCCCACGCTCGGCGCGTTGGTTTCCGAGCTCGGAGCGCGTGGCGCTGGACCTTGAGGCCAACCTCGCTGTCCGGCGAGGTGGTCGATCCCGCCAGGACCCCTACGGCGTGTCTGCGACCCCGGCGTTCTTGAGCATGCGGCGAAGGTCGATGACCTGCTGTTCGCTGATGTCGGCGTGACGCGGCGCGTCGA
Source organism: uncultured Acidimicrobiaceae bacterium (assembly GCA_963782415.1). GTDB lineage: Bacteria > Actinomycetota > Acidimicrobiia > Acidimicrobiales > RAAP-2 > Bog-473. The sequence continues at coordinate 532,930 of CAWAJT010000008.1, forward strand.
ACGTCTCGGTCTCTGATCCCAGAGTCACCGTGTAGCGCCCGTCGTGCTTCTCGGTCACTGTGCCGACGCTCTGGAGGAGCGACAGCACGTCGTGCCATTGGATGTTGTGGCTGACCGGGTGCGCCAGGATCTTCTTCAACGTCGCCCGATGATGTGAATCCAATGGGTGGCCATCCGTCATTGCACGCTCCCGATCACGTTGTCGGCACGCCGATGCTTGATCGGCACGCGTGATCCATGCGTCACGTTACTCATTCTGGGTCGTCCTCTTCTTCGTCGCCTGTCGTCAGAGGCGCATCGAGTCGCCATCCGTCGGCCGTTCCGGTCTGCCGGCCGATGCCAACGACAGGATCTTCGAGACCATCGGGGTCGTCCATACCACCCTCCAGCGTCACGATGCGCTCCGGGTCATCGAACTCGGCACCGGCCTCTTCGAGTTCTCGCTCGTCGACTTGCAGGGTGGGGTTGAGCGAGGGGTCCTGCTCGACCTCCTCCAATTCGGTGGGACGAAGTCTCGATGCCTCGTCGAGCGCCTCGTCACCCTGTTCGAAGGTCTCGGTATCGAGAGGCTCGTCCGGTGACCATTCGTCGTTCGGCGTCATCGACAACTCCGTTTCCGAGAACTCCGGGGCCGATCGTAGGCCCTGGCGCCGAGTAAGGGATGTGCAGGGTGGGGCGAAGTGCTCGCCGAACTCAGACGGGCTCCCAGACTACCGGCAGCGCTCTCGGTGTCGGCAACGGCCTCCAGGATCGAACGTGTGGTGTCACATCCGGCGTCTCCGCGAGTGCCCGCATCATGACGACGTGGGCGCCGAGTTCAAGGTCTGCATATGGCTTGACTGCCCGCCGTGGTGCCACATCCGCAGCCAACATGGTGACCTCGTGAACGCGATGGGAGAGCGCAAAGGCGTTGGGCTCGAACGTCACCTGACGCTCGACCAGCACGTCTTTAGAGCTCCAGAGCATCTGTGTGATTGGGTCGTTCTTCATGATGATCGTGAACGGGTGCAGCCCCGCCCTGCCTACGATTCTGCCCATCGCAGTCAGTTGCCCATAGGGCCTTTCGGACCTGACCGCCACAACGCCCACACAACACGCGAGTACCCCGGAAGGAGACGTTCGCCGGTATGGAGCCTTCCGTTTCCGTGTGCAACGGCGCCTCGGACCCGTTCTGGCGCGATGCAGGCGCGGTTCCCGACCTTCAGCGATCTCTCGGCCGATCGCACAGGGTCCAGTCGTCGGTGATCGGCACCTGGGCATCCTGCTGATCGAACGGCAGACAGGGGCTGCTGACGCGACGCTGATATCCGCTCTATGTCCGAAAGCAACCGCTCCGAAGCCGAGTGTCTACCTGCCCGTTGGCCGATTAGCGAAAAAGGTCTCGGTGTCCGACTCGACCGCTGCAGGCGGTCGCTGTCCTTGCACCTTCTCGCGCCGAACCCAGTGTCCCTCCAAGGCGTGCCAGCCCGCATGCGTAGGTGCGGCAAACCTGTGCCGGGCGCCGAACAAAGGCGCCACCGATGGGACTGACGCCGCTGCGTCCCCTACGACGGTGACAGCGCTACCTGCGCGAGGCCGGAGATTGCAATGACATCGCCGTTCTGGACTGTGAACGTGACGTTGTTCGATGTGCCGGCTCCGGGGTTGCCGTTGAGCCGCTTGTGCACGCCCTCGCTTTCGATGACGAGCGAGCCGCTCTGTCCGGCCGCGGCGGTGGCAACATATTTCCCAGGCCCGAGGTCTTGCCCGACCGTCCAGGTTCCTGTGTACAGCGTCACTGCGCTGTACGTCGTCACGAATGGTGTCGAAACCGGAGTGAAGAAGACCTGCGATAGACCGGAAACCTGAATCTGGTCGTCGTTGGCTATTTGCACTCGGACCTCGGGAACTCCCGTGCTCCCAGAAGAGTCAAGGAGTTCGTTGTACGAATCCGCGCCTGTGACGGTGAAACGACCGCTCTCACCGGCACTCACCGTCACGTCGTACAGACCTGGCATGACGTCCGCCCCACCAACGAACTGCCCAGAGCCGAGGGTCGCAGGGCTGCCCTCGACCACCCTGCTGGGCGTCGTTGTCGTTGTCGTTGTCGTGTCGTCGTTGGTCGTCGGCGTCGAGGTCGATGACGTGCTGGGCGATGGGGTCGATGTCGTGGTGCTGGTTGTCGGTAGCCCTTGAAGCTGTATCGCCCCGGTGCGTGGCGGCCCAGAGGCGTTCGTTGTCGTCGGACGGATTGGCGTGGATTTTGAAGCTGCAGCCTTCGAAGGCGCGTGTTTGTATGTGCCGGTGGTCGAAGTCGAGGGCCCGGTCGGCAATGCCGAGGACATCGGCACGGACGATGACGAAAGGGCTGGTAACGAATCGGCGGTGCCTGAGGAAGACGCATCGCCGGCCGAGAGGGTGAAAGGCGTCGTAGGGAGCCTGGCCGCGCTCGGGGCGGGCGGAGATGCTGACGACCCCGAATCGAGTCCGAGAAATACAAGGATCAAGGCTATGCCCACAAGGCCGGCGATCCCGATCCCGTTCTGCAGATCTCGCACCGTGAAGACGTAGACCGACTCGTTCGGTTTGTTCTGCTTCCGCCCGCGCTTCGACATGTTGTGCTGGTGTATACCCATGCTGCCTGAAAGTGTTGCATGGCGTTCTGCGGTCCGCCGGTGCAGCGCTTTGGAGCCCCTCGCCCTGCCCTCAGGGCCAGCTCCACTCCCGTTTCATGTGATTGCAGCTGGGCTGAGGTCCGCCAGAGCGGCACGGCGCTCCCGCTCTCGAGAGCCGCGAGGTGAGTGGCAGCCGTGCACCGCAGACCCCGCCGTGCCGCGCAACCCGGCACGGAACTTGTGGCCCCAGAACAGGAAAGGACGAGCGCCCAGCGACTCGACCTGTGCCACCGGCTCTTCAGGTCCATTTGGATTGAACACGTATCCCGAGCCGCTCCGTCTCTTTGCTCCGAGCCGGGCTTCCCAGCCGGCAGGTCACACGCCCCGACGCAAGGTCGGCAGTTCGAGTGCCACACGGACGGCCCGTTCGAGCGCAAGAGCGTGGTTCTGAGACTGCCCGCGTATGGCACGCAGGGCATATTTGCCTTGGCCAACACCGCCCAGCCCGAGCGATGGAAGATGGTGACGGTGACAGCAGCTACGGCGCAGGGTCCAGGCAGAGACCTTCGCGGCGACCTCCGCCACGTCTATTGGCTCGGCGGCGCAAGCGGTTCAGGAAAATCGACCGTCGCTCGCCAGTTGGCCGCCACCTACGGTTTTCATCTCTACGATACTGACGAGGTGATGGCGGATCACGGCAGTCGGACGAGATCCGACGACTGCCCGCTCATGACGGCCTTCGCTGCGATGGACGCCGATGAGCGATGGGTCACTCGTTCCCCCGAGCTGATGCTTGAGACATTCCCCTGGTTCCGCGGCGAAGGCTTCGAGCTGATCGTGGACGATTTGTTGCACCTACCTACGAGTCGTCCAGTGGTGGCGGAAGGGTTTCGCTTGTTGCCGCAACTCGTTCAACCGCTCCTTGCTGATCCAAGGCACGCCGTCTGGCTCGTCCCAACGCCTGAGCTTCGGATGATCGCATTCGAGTGCCGACGCCCTTCTGGACCCCCATGGTCCTTTGTGGACCGAACCACTGACCCGGACCGGGCGCTTCGGAATCTGCTGACGCGTGATCAGCTCTTCAGTGAAGATCTCAAGTTGGAAACAAAGACGTGCCAATTGCACATGATCACCGTCGATGCGTCGATGCGAGAATGTGATGTGGTGGAAGAGGTTGTTGCCTGGTTTGGTCTATAGGCGCGTCGAAGACCGTGTTGTTCGAGGACGTCTCGTGCGGGTGAGATCCAGTTGCGCTGCCCAGGGAGTGGAACCGCCATCTGCGATCACGGAGCTAGCGCGGTCTACGAAGCATTCGACTTTGTGCCCCACTCATCCTCTAACGGGTCACATCGTGGTCATCTCGGAGTCGACCCCTAGAGGCGATGCCTCAGCCTCCGGTATCGGCGAAAGTGATCGGAAGGACTCTCGTGTTCGATGCACTCAGTGAACTGGCGTTGTTGACGGCGATCGAACAGGGATGGGTTGAGTCACAAGTCCCGTTCCCGACCGACCCGGTCACGATGTGCATCGTGAAGTGTCCGCTCCCCCTCGGATCGGGGTGGAGGAGACCGGCATTGGCGAAGGTGCAACCGGCTGAGCTTCCGGTTGACACGTCGACGTGGGAACACTCGAGGATGTTGACGACCTTGCCCGCCGTGTACCCGCTCCACTTGACGGTCACTGCTTCGCCGCTCGTGAGATCGTGGTCAGGTGACACCGATGCCCGCAGATGGACAACGGGCACCGCGGGGACCGCAACCGCCGCTCCGCGCGAGCCTGGTGTGAGGTCCAAAGCGATCTTCGTTGTCGGACGCTGCCGGTCTGTGGCCATGCGAATCCTTGCCTGGCGATTGCGCTTCAGGTAGGCCTCGAAGAAGTCGGTCGTCGTGCGGATGACCGACGAGGCCGATCGTGGATCCTGGCCGCCGGCCGCGTCGTGCGAGCCGCCGACGAGAGTGAGGAGTGCCTTGGGACTACGGGCCTGGTTGTAGATCAGCGGAGCGCTCCGGTAGGGGATCAGCTGGTCAGCCGTGCCATGGACCAAGAGCAGCGGGGGCGTCTTTGAAAGGTCGTAGTGCCCGGGAGGAAAGCCCTCGGTGGTGCCAGCCATCACGACGGCCGCCTTCACCTTCGAGTCGAAACAACATGTGTTGGCGACCAGGCCGAGTGTTGTGACCGCTCCGTTGGAGTGGCCGGCGGCTCCGATCTCGTTGGGATCAACCAATTCCGAAAGGACCTGGCCCGGTGAGCGTGAGTCGGCCAGCACGGCATTGATCACAGCGCTCATGTCCTGAGGCTGGTTGACAACGTCCCCGGCATCGGGACCGCCGGCAACGTCGCCGTTGGACAGAGGGAAGAGCGGCGCGGCGACAACGAAGCCCTTCGAAGCCCACGCTTCAAGGACGTTGACGTAGCCCTGTGGCGTACCACCGAGACCGTGGGCGAAGACGATGAGCGGGTATGGGCCTGCCGCCTTCTCGGGTGTGGCCCCCTGGACTGGTGCGCCGCCGGTCTCACCAGTCGCTGGATAGAGGATCGTCGTCAGGAGAGTACGTGTCGGCAGCTGTGGGCTCCCGTTCCAAGCGGGCGTCGTACGGTGTGAATCGACGAAGACGTTGGTGACGACACCGACAGCGTATTTCGGCGATGAAGGCGAGGCGGCCGCTGCCACCGCTGTCTCGCTGGCGGACGGGAGTGGAATCAAGACCGCGATGATCAGCAACGCGGTTGCGGTCAAGACGAGCAACTTCACCTGAGAGCCGATAACCCTGATGCTCGTACTCTGCCGTGTGCCCGGTTGACTCACACGAGTCGTCCGTTCTCGCTGATATACGCGAAGCTGCCTCAGCCCCATGGCATCGACACTACGCTTCTGTTGTCACGGATTGCCTGACGGGCCTCCCCGAACGCGCAACGCGAAGCTGCGTTTCCTCAAGATTGTGCCAGGACGCTCGAGCTGGACGTGTGTCCACATCACGGACGCTCGGTGGCAGCGGACGTGGCAGCGCGTCACGGCGGCAACAATCTCAGCTGGCATCGCCGATGGTGCACACTCACAACCTCCGCCTCGCTGAGAACATTCGCGACGACTCCGAGGCGTCTGCGAGGGCTCGGGATGCGGCCACGGTCTGAAGCTCTAGGGATGAGGTCTGGCACCGGCGAGCAGAGCGAATATCTGAAGCATCGCCACGGTATTGTTCAAAGGCGAACCGTTTCCTGCGAACAATCCGTGCCGCCGCCGCTGGCTCTCCCACATGGTGTGCCCGTAGTCGGCCATGAGGGCGCGGAAACTGATGTCAGTCTGAAGATCGTCAAGCATCAAGAGGTTGCGGAACAACACGGCGTTGAAAGCTGGATCTTGCTTCAAGAGATCTTCAACGGTGCAATTCGCCATGTAGGCGCTAGCCGTCTCGAGCGCGTGATCGGCGTAGGAGACCTGGCCTGTCCGTTCTGCCATCAGCACACCGGCGCCGACCATCGAACCTTGGTTGTACGACCAAATCGTCGATGTGACGTTTCCGTCGGGTCCAATCTGATCTCCATACAAGCCGTCTGCATTCAGCAGGGCTCTGCGAGTCCAGTCGTAGATTCGACTCGCCCAATCCAGATAGCTCCCTTCCCCGGTCTGCTGATGGAGACGTGCTCCCAGCTCGGCCGCCGGTCCATTCACGCATGCGTTGCGGGAACGGTTGCTTGTCGCCTCCTTCCATCGAATCCCTCCGGGTGCCTGCCACGTTGTGTCGGTCGACCAACCAGAGATGACGAAAGCAAAGACCCTCTGGGCCAGTCGGAGAATGGCACGGTCTCCAGTCAGTTCGTGATGCCGCACGAGCGCCAGCCCGAGCCACGCATTGTCGTCGTAGTACCGATCGCCACCAGAACCAAGAGGCGGTGTCACGACCGACTCAAATCCGGCCTCCTCAGTGCTCTCGAGAAGGTTGCTATCGCCGGCGTAGGAGAAGAGTCCGCGCACCATCTCGTCGAGCATCACGAGGGATTCCCGTTGACCACGCAGAGATCCGAGGGTGCAGAGCGCAGACCAGGCATCTGCGAAGGGCCACAAGGCTTCGTAGTCGCGTCCGAGGAGCCACCATCGCCGTCTCCCGAAGAGCCGGTGCTCGCGACTGTAGAGACGTGAACGCCGGATGACAGCGAACGTCGCGAGCGCTTTGCCCAGGGCTGACGTGACATCGAGATCGTTCATAAGTGGGAGCGGGAGCTCAGACGATCTCTATCGCCTCGTCGGCGGGGGATCTTCAAGGTGTCCATCGGATCGGGGCAAGACCAGGTCTCATTGGCGCCTTCTAACGCCCACGGGGTGCTGCCCACCACCCCGTGGCGGGTTTGCGGCATTTTGGGTCGGACAATGAAGGACAAGCCCGGAGACCTTCCCAGTGTGAGGGACTAGAAGCCTGTCGCCGCGATGATTGAACCGTTGAGATGCGAACCCGACATCCCTCCGTCATTTAGGGCGTCCCCGAATTGGTCGACTGTCCCGTTGGCCGAAGCGATCCAATAGCCACCACCGTCCGATGTCGTAAAGATGGCCGAGGCCGGATTCAGAGCACCAAAGCTTCCCGCGGCGTTGCCGTAGTTTGCGGCGTTCCCGTAGGCGTACACAGTCCCGTCTGCGGTCAAGACCCAGTAGCCACCACCGCTCGGTGTTCTCACCGCTGAAGTCACTGGCGAGCCAGAGTTTCCAGGCGCTCCGTAGTAGTGGGCATCGCCGAACGTATAGACGCTTCCAGTGTTGGTGACGAGCCAATATCCGTTACCACTCGCATCAGGCATGACTGCGACGGCCGATCCAGCACATCCTCTTGTGCCCGGACATGATCCGGCAAAATGGGCATCGCCGAATGCGAACACTCCACCGTCAGATGCGACCATGAAGTATCCGCCGTCATCATTTGATGGCACCATCCCAACGATGGGTGCATCCAGACTGTTGGGCAAACCAGATCCCGCCGGGTGTAGTCCAAGGCCAGGAAGAGAACCGTAGAACTGCGTGTCGCCGAAGCTGAAGACGCCGCCGTCCGAGGCATCGAGCCAATATCCTCCGTTGTCCCTGGTGGGCACGATTCCCACGACGGGCCGCTGCAGCGCCAGACTGCCTGTGGATCCGTGGAACTGAGCAGATCCAAAGGTGAAGATTCCGCCATCAGAACCGACAAGCCAGTACCCGTGACTGGGAGGGGGTGGAGGTTGGGGAGAGGCGACTGAGATGGACAGCGTGGCGGAAGCCGTCGAACCGTTAGCGTCCGTCACTTCGAAGGTCGACGTGAACTGACCAGTTGCCGTTGGGGTGCCTGTGATTGCCCCAGTGGACTGCCCGAGCAACAGTCCCGCAGGCAAGGTTCCCGAGAGGAGGCTCCACGTGTAGGGACTCAGACCACCGGTGGCGCTGACGGTGCTGGAATATGCACTCCCAACGCTGCCCGATGGGAGCGAGGACGAGATGATGGTCGGTGGTTGAGGTGGCGTGTTGACGAGAATCACTCCCGTAGAGGGCCCACCGTTTCCTAAGGCGAAGCATGTGGTCGCCGAGGCGCAGCCGACCGCTCTGAGGAGCTTGACGCCATTGGCCGGAAGGACCTGACTGGTCCACGTGGATCCACCGTTCGACGTGACGTCGATCGCTCCATCGGACGGGTTGGTCGCTGTATCCCCGACTGCGAAGCAAGCGCTCGTCGATTCGCAGGCGATTCCCCAGATGTCCCAGGAGGTGCTGGGCACGGCCTGACTGAACCAAGTCGATCCGCCGTTCGTCGTCGCCGCAACGAATCCGCCGGCGTTCGTGTGAGCCGCCATGAAGCACTCGGAGGTTGACGGGCAGGTGATTCCTTCAACGCCGTTCGATGTCGGAAGCGTCTGCGCGGCCCAAGATGTCCCGCCATCTGTTGTGGCGATCGCCTCGGTAGGTGGACTCGCAGCCACGCTGGCTGAGGCAAAGCAATCACTTGGGGATGGACAGGCGATGCTGATCACGTTGGTGACGCCGCTGGGGACAGTCTGGTTTGTCCACGACGCTCCGCCATTCGTGGTCGTCACGACCACACCCACCGAGCTCGAGCTCTGGCCCACGGCGTAACAGACGCTTGTGGATGTGCACGCCACTCCGGAGAGGGAAGTGATTCCGTTCGGCAGCGTTTGGCTGACCCAGGTTGTGCCTCCATCGGTCGTAGCCAGGATTACACCTGTCTCGGGAGGTCCCTGTTCGTATCCGACTGCGAAACAAGCCGTTACAGACGGGCATGCGATACCCGCAAGGGCTGATACTCCGCCAGGCAGGGACTGGCTGGTCCACATTGAGCCGCCGTCGGTCGTGGCGAGCACGACGGCGATGTTCTCCTGAGGGCCGGTTGTTCCCGTAACGAAGCAGTCGCTCGTCGAGGGGCAGGCGATGGAACTGAAAGAGCCGTTGGTCGTGACGGGATACTGCTCGCTGATGGTCCATTCCGGTTGCGTGCTACCCGCGACGGAGGGAGCGGCCTCAAGCACCAGCCCCGAGCCAAGGAAGGAAAGCGTGCAAGTGACTGCCACAGTGAAACCGACTCGACCAAATCGGATTCGTCCAGGGCCACGCAGGTGGTCCCTCCGCCATCGTTCACACCCAGCCACAGAACCGCCCTTTGATCGCCTCGGTCGCCAAACAAGACCAGTGGTCCATTAATGGACCAGCAGCGCAATCCTGTCGAGTGACGAAAGTCACCTCTCGCGGCGCTGGCGTACTTCTCGATCAGAAGCGATCGATCACTCCCTCTTCAGACACCCCAGGGTGTGCTCGCGCTGCCCAAGGAGTCTCCGGGCGCATGGAATCTCAGTCGCCAGACCTCGCAAGTGACAGCAGACTCTTCTCGACGACAACCGTGAAGCGATGCTGGAAGGGCAAGGCGAGTCGACCGGGGTACCAGGGTTGGGCTGCCCGTGACTATGCCCGTTCGCCGGGTTCGGGACACAGTCGACAATGGGCGTCGCGTACGGTCTGGACCCCGGGGTGCGGACCGATCAGGTGCCAGGCTCTGACTGAATCCCACTGGGACTGAATCACCCTGGATTGCCATTTCTGCGGCCCAACACTGCGGCGCTGCGAGAAGTGCATTCTGATCAGGGAAAATATGGGGCGCCCCCGGCAGGACTCGAACCTGCGCCACCGGCTCCGGAGGCCCATTCGGTCTGTCCGCTTGGTCCAGTACAACAAGCCCAGTGCTGCTGAACAGGGCCTCAGATCTACCAAGACCTGACATGTCCACCCGGTCCAGCCGATTTGATTGCCAAATTGGATTGCCAAAGCGGCGGGCTGAGCAGCTACGGCCTATAAGGAATCGTCGACCCGAGGACAGAGACGTGTCCCATTCCGGCCTTCATCAGAGCTGCTTCAATTCCCGCGCGAACAGTGCCATCCGGATCCGCACCAGGGAAGAAGCGGATCTCCTCGAGGGGCATCGGAGAGTCTTCGTTTCCTAGAGCTACTTCGATGTAGGGGACAAGGCGTCCGTTCTGCAGTCGCACATCAACGAGATCGATTTCTGGAACACCCAGGCCGACCCTTGACGCGATGATGCGCCATTCACTCTCTTCTCGGAAGCCTGGGTGCTTGCACGTGATCGCTACGTCGTACATATTGCCGGTGGCCATCAGATTTCCGCTTCCACTCGGGATACGGAACAGCTGTCCGTCCTTCTGCGGGATCACCTCTCGAAATGCCGCCTTAGCCCGAGCCTCGTCATAGATAACCGGCAATAAGCGCAGGGATCGGCCTCCGTTCCACGGTGCGAGACCCTCCGACAAGGCCGAGGCCGAGAAGCCAAGGGAGACAACTGTGGATTCTGAACCGTATCCACGCCACTGGCTGAGCTGGTCACCCTCCGTTGAAAAACATGCCAAAAACGGAGCCGACCCTGGGGCAAGGAATCGTTCCAATCCGTCTATATAAGATGAGACCAATCCCGGATCCGAGCCTGTTTGGCCGAACTCGTTGAAGACGGGGATTCCGACCGTCTCGACTCCGTACCGGAGCTCCCTCGGATCGTTAACGAATCGACAATCGGACGCAAAGATTCGTTGTTGCTCAAGGATTCCGAGCAGGCCGGTGAGGTTCGTGTAGTGATATAGGCGGTCGGTTTCGGGGAGAACTGGACCGGACACGTCAGGTCTGTTCCTGGCGGTCGTGCATCATGCGCCGGCATCGCCCGTCGGCTGTAACTCTCGGCGGGTCGTTTCGCTTTGCCGCCACTCAATCGCCTCGGGCTCCTCCACCCAGGTAATGATCGAAGCGTCGCAGTCGAGGATGATGTCTCGCACCTTTGAGGGAGTCGTTCGGAAGAACTCGCGCCGCTGGTTCACGAGGTTCACCCGCCATTCTGCCAACGCGTGATGGAGTGTCGACTCGAGGGTCACGGCGTCGTCGGCGAAGACCATGGCGTGTAGGTCGTAGTGGAAAGGCACTGAGGCATCCCCGAGTTCGCGGACCCTCTCCATTGGGTCGAGGCGGCGAGTCATGCCGATCTTGACCATGTCAGGCCCGAAGGCGCCGACGTTGGAGATGACATAGACGTGCCCGGCCCGAATGTTGGCTGCCCGCTGGTTGACGCCTTCGATGGAGTCCTGGATCTCAGCCATCTTGGCCTCCGCCTGCGCAGCGGCATCGTGGTCCCCCTTGGCCCGAAGCTGTGCCGCTGCCTCCTCGTAGTGGGCGTGTTCTTTGCGGAGGCGCTCGCGCTCGCGGCTCGTACTCACGTTGGGCGATCTCCTCCTCCCGGAGCCTGGCCCGCTCCGCTCGGTCCCGCTCTTTTTGCTCGGCAACCTTGGCCAGGTAGTCGGCCGTGAGCTCGAGCTCGGTGACCCGGAGTTGGTGGTAGGCATCGTTGACCGTAATGGTCATGGTTTTGCCGAGCTTGGAGATGGTCTCCTTGGCCTTGGTGAGTCGGGCGATTGAGGAGTCAAGGGCGTAGGGCTTCATGGCCCTCACGGCGTTGTCTGCCTCGTTGTTATAGGCGCGCAACATGAGCTTTGAGAACTCCCGGACCATCCGGTTTCCCTCGGTCTTGGAACCATTGACGGTCCAGGTGGTCGAACCCGTTACGGCCCCGCCTGACTTAACAGCTGTCTTGATCTGATCCGAAATGGTGGCCAGTCGTCCTTTGTAGGCCGGGGCATCGGTCAGGGGGTGGCGGTATTCGTAGACGCCGACCTCTTGGAGAATGGCGGCGTCGCTGGTTTCGACGACCTGGGTCCGCAGCTCGTCGTACTGCGCCTGAAGCTTGGGGATCTCCTCGGTCATGGTCCGGAGCTGGGTGGTCTCGGCCACCAGGCCATCCCGCTGCGAGGTGAGTTGCGCTACCTCTCCTTGGATCTGGACTGCTTGGGCCTGGAGGGACTGGAGTGACTGAGTCTCGGACCGCAGCGGCACCAGGGCAGCCTCGAGCGAGGCCTTCTCGGCGCGCATCGCCGGGAGCTCCGCGTTGAGCTGGATGACTTCAGCCCTCAGGGCATCTCGCTCCGGGATGCCCATTGCAGCGACCGTCGCCCGCAGCTGAGCGACCTCCTCTTCGAGGTCCTTCTTGCCTCCAAAAAGCCGGTGCTTCGGCGCCTCGGCTGCGGGCGGAACCACGCCTGCTCCGGGACCCGAGGTGGCACCTGAGGCGCTCGGCGGTGGAGACGGGGCTGCCGCCGGTGGAGGCGGAAGGAACGCCGAAGGTTGGGTCTGGTTTCCCCAGTTCGTCCCGTCCCACCATCGCAGCTGACCCTGATTCTGCGGATCTGGGTACCACCCTTGCGGTGCTGCCGCGGTCGTCATCGCTGCCACCTTTCCGCCCCTCGCCCGGCCGAGATCGTCGCGCAAGAGCCGAGCGTCTGCACGGGTGAGCAGAGCGGAACCTATCCAGGGACCCCCGCACCTCAACGCTTCTAGGTTTCCTCCCGTCTCAGGAAGACGATCCATCAAGACAGCCAGCAAGTCAAAAGCTGGCTCCAAATTCGATAGTCGGGTAGCCCCGAGGCATCGCTGCCCCGGGGCCCCCTCAGAACCGGACGTGCGACTTTCACCGCATCCGGCTCAAGCAGACCAAATGGCCAGAGGCTGATTAGCTGGGCCGGGGGCGGCAGCGACAGAACGTCGTCGGCCGCACTCGGCATGGACGAGACGGTGGGTGGCGGGTTCGCCCGGCGGCCCGGAGACCCGTTGGCGGGTCACCGAACCGGTGAGGCTGCTCTGCTCCCATTCGAGCGCAGCGGCAGCGTCACCTCCGGCGTCATCGAAGAGCAGCGTGCCGCAGACCGTGCACAGCCCTCGTTGGGACCGAAGGGTCCCGAGGGAGCGACCGGCGAGTGGCGGAGGCTGACGGCGACGGCGCCGGTCCCAGTAGTCGGCCAAGTCGGGATCGTCAGGAGACGCCCGACCGGGCACCAACTGGTGCCGGACGATCCGGGTCCAGCTGAAGCGCACCAGGTAGGCGCCGCTCATGCGGTCGCCGAAGACCCAGCGGTTCGGCCGCCCGGGGTGAAACGAGCCGAAGTAGCGGGCGACGACCCAGCGCTTCGACTTGTTGCGGTGGCTCCGTCTGGCCCACTTGTAGGTGTGACGCCACAGGTGAGTGTCCAGCGAGGCGAAGGCCTCCGAAGCCACCGCTCCCCGGTAATAGGACGACCAACCCCGAATAATCGGGTTCAGCCGCTGGATCACCACCAGAGCCGGAGCACCACGCAAGGAGCGCAGCTCGGTGGCGATCCGATCCCGGATCCGCACCAGCGCCGCCTTCGACGGTGTGATGAGCAGCTTTCCCCGGTGACGCTGCACGTGGAAGCCCAAGAAGTCGAAGCCCTCGTCGAGGTGGACGATCTTCGTCTTGTCCTCGTTGAAGGCCAGACCTCTCGGGGCCAGCCACGCCGCCAGTTCGGACTTGGCCGTCTTGGCCGCCTCCAAGCTGTGGCACAGCACCACCAGGTCGTCTGCATATCGCACCAGCACGGGGCTGTCCGCCAACAGATGCCCGGCGTTGGACGCCGAGGACTGATAGCGGACGCCGGCGGCGCCTTCCATCCCATGCAAGGCAATGTTGAGCAACAACGGCGAGATGACCCCTCCTTGGGGTGTCCCCTCGTCGGTCGGCGTCCAACGACCACGCTCGATGACCCCAGCGCGCAGCCACCCCGAAATGAGTTCCCGGGCCGGGAACCCCTCTAAGGCGGCGAGCACGTGGGCATGGTCGATGCGGTCGAAGGCAGCGGCCAGGTCAGCGTCGAGGACCCAGCACCGCCGGGCAGCTTTGCCCTTGGCGGTTGCGAAGATCGCGGCGATCGCATCGTGAGCGCTTCGGCCCGGGCGAAACCCATAGGACTTCGGCTCGAACCGCGCCTCCCATTCAGGTTCTAAGGCGTTGAGGACCAGGGCTTGGCGCACCCGGTCAATCACCACTGGAATCCCGAGTGGGCGCTGCTTTCCATTTGCCTTGGCGATGTACACCCGCCGGAGCGGCTGGGGAGGCGAGGAGCCATGGCCGTGTTGGACCAGGTCGGCCACAGCGGCCTTGCCCGGTGCGCTCACGATCACAACGCCATCGACTCCGGCCGTCCGGCGCCCAGCATTGCGCTCGGTCACTCGCCGCACGCTGGAGCGCGCATTGGCTCGTGAGCGAAGCATCAGCTTTTGCAGACTGCGGACCCGCTTGTGGTCCCCAGCCTTTGCGGCCGTGAAGATCCTTTGTCGCAGACGCCTTACGTCGGCTTCGACGGCCGCCCAGTCAATGGACGGCCAGTCCGCCGAATCGTCCTCAGGTCCGTTCACCACGGCGTCGCCGTGGCGTCCAACGTCTCCATCGGTTCGGGTGTCGTCGGTCATCATCACTCCACAGGTCCACCTGGCCACGTCAGCGACCCTTTGGGGTCAGAGCAGGTGCTCTTATCCGGCCAGTTCGCCGTGACAGCGGTGGAGGGTCCACCAGCGCCGCGGCTCCTGTCGCCTTTCGGCCACCGGCATTCGCTTCTTGGCCATCCTTTTCCCGCCGGGGGATTGGGCCTCCCTTGCGGTCGGCTTACCGGCGCCCGACACGCACCGGACCCCGACGGGGTTTCCATGTTGCACATCCATGAGCTGCGGCCGGAGTGGGTGCCCTCTATACCCCGGGGACGGCGGTGCCCGATGCGAACGGTTGTGTGCGACCGCTCGCCGCCTGCCACATTGCAGTGGCAGTGTCCCTTGACCCCGGTGCTGATCCCATCGGCCGGGGCTTGCCTTGACGAGGCGTCATCGAGGGTTCATGTTCTTCACCCGCCCGGCCTTCCCCTCGCCTGTGGTCGCCTCGATGGGGGAGGGACCCTTGGGCTTTTCCCCGAGCTTCACACCCCGCCGTTACCGGCAACGCATGTCGAGGAGGGGACAGGTCGTGGGCACTGACCCGGGCTACATCGTCGTCATGTTGAACGCCCTCCAATCGATGTAGCCACTCATTGGATGCGCCCTCATGTCGCACCACACACTTGCACTGCAGTGCGATGTCGCCCCGCCCAAGCGCCGGACTCCATCGAGGGCGACTGACGACGTGATGGGGAGGAACGAGATGCATCCAGGCCGGCCCAGACGGGCCGGCCCCTTCCATTGTGTCCACCGGGATCGTTCCGAGCCGTCAAGGCCCGGCACTCGACACGTCGAGCGCCTCGGCTACGCCGGCCTTGACCGCTCTGGACATCGCGGCGACGGCTGTCTCCTTGCCTCGTCGCAAAAGGCCCTGAGCAGGGATGTGGACGTTTCTGTGGACGTTTCTGTGGACGTCCACCCGCCAACATCGCCACACCGATGAATACATGTCCAGCGCATGCTCACGGATCCGTGATGGACGAACCGTCGGACGTGTTCGTCTCGACGAGGGCGAGCAAGGCGGCCTTGGGCACCAGACGACGCCGGCCGAGGCGGATGACGGGGAGCTCGCCTCTGGCCACCAGCTCGTAGGCAAAGGCCCGGCTAATGCCGAGCAGCGCACCCGCTTCGGCCACGGTGTAGACGAGGCGATCGGAGAAGTGCTCCGAAGAGACCACGGTGTCCATGACGACCCTCCTTGTCGAGAAGGAAACTCCTTCCCTACCTGTAGATGGGCAATTCGCTAGCCCAAACCGAACAAGCCCAGGTCAAGGGGCCCAAATACAGCGACAGAGCGATGAATATCGACTCACTTCTCGAGCACTCGACCAGAACGATCGACCAACCACGACAGCGAACGAGGAACAGCGAGAACCAGGAAACAAGAAACGACACCAACGAGCATCAGCGAGAAGGACCCACCGAACGACCCGAAATCCATCACCCCAAGACCACCCCAAGACGGAACACCCCCAAGACGGAAAAGGTCAGGACTCTTCTGTACTGCTTCAAGCCGCAGGGCCGTCGGCGGCGCCGCCGCCGCCGCCTCGGCCGGCAGGTGAACCGGGTTACGCCTGAGACCTGATTTGGGAATCTGTGATGAGTTCCTCTATCCAGTCAAGTCAAACAGGCGCCTCGATTTCGTCATAAATTTCGGACGGCTGCCAGCAGGCCGGCCGGATTTCGCTCATAGACGGCAATTCCGGCTTGAGGTATCAAGTCGTGGCTACCCCATCGAACACAGTTGAATTCCAAGGCACAACGCACGCCGTCGTCGGTCACGATGCACTGCTCCAGCGTCAGCCCGCCACCCGCTTTGAAACACTCGGCGAAATAAGAACGCAGCTCACTCGAGCCATGATGTAAAGAGTGCGGACCGAATGATTCGCCGAAGTACGCATCTGGGGCGAACGCGCTTACGATCGAGTCGAGATCTCCGGCGCTGAGCGCGGCCAGGTATCGGTTGACAACGTCACTCAGCTTGAGGTTTTCTGGCTTAAGCAAGGAGCGCCTGATGTGACGCTGCCCGTCGACCGGCCATTGACTGCAATAGGTGCGGAACACGTCGGATAGTTCGTTTGAGGACTCTGCAACGACGGCTATCGGCCAATCCACCGGCTGCCCGTTGTAGTCGTCCAGGTGCGCTTGCAGTTCGACTACGGCCCGCCCAGCAACCTTGGTAGAGGCGAAGGTTTCGATGCGGGCGTGGCGCTCAGCCCACAGGACTTGGTTGTTGCGGACGGGACTGCTGCACGATTCGGTGACAGGTTCGGTTAGGCAGCTTTGGTGTTCAGTGGGGTCATGATGGCCTCGTACTCGACGGGGGTCAATCGACTCAAGGCCTCCTGGCGACGCCGTCGGTGATAGGTCCGCTCGATCCAGGTGACGATGGCGATCCGGAGCTCTTCGCGGGTCTCCCAGCGCTTGGTGTTGAGGACGTTCTTCTGCAGAAGGGCGAAGAAGGATTCCATTGCGGCGTTGTCACCGGCTGAGCCCACTTGGCCCATCGATCCGACCATGCGGTGGCGGGTCAGAGCGCGGTGGACCTTTCGGGAACGAAACTGCGAGCCGCGGTCGGTGTGAAACACACAGCCAGCGACGTCGCCACGTCGAGCCACCGCGTTGTTGAGAGCGGCGACAGCCAGCCGAGCCTTCATCCGCTCGTCGATGGAGTAGCCCACGATCCGGTTGGAGAACACATCCTTGATGGCGCAGATGTAGAGCTTGCCTTCACGCGTCGGGTGCTCGGTGATGTCGCCCAGCCAGAGGTGGTTGGGGGCGTCGGCCGAGAACTGGCGCCGGACCAGATCGTCATAGGCCGGGGTGTGAACCTTGGCCTTCTTCCTTCGGGTCTTCTTCTTGCCGAAGCTGGACCACCAGCCGTTTTGCGAGCAGACCTTCCACACGGTGCGCTCGCAGGCCTCGAAGCCGTTGTCGTGCACCTCGTCGGCCAAGAAGCGATAGCCGAACTCGGGGTCGTCGTGGTGGGCGTCGAAGAGGGCGTTGGACAGGTAGGCCTCTTCGAGCTCACGAGCGGTGACCGGAACGGCCAGCCAGCGGTAGTAGTCCTGGCGAACGAGTTTGAGCACCCGGCACGTCACCGTGACAGGGATCCCGTCATCGGCTAGCTCTCGGACGAGCGGGTACATCATTTTGGGGGCAGGTTCCCCTGCGACAAATAGGCCGCGGCCCGGCGGAGCACCTCGTTCTCCTGCTCGAGCAGGCGGATCCTCCTCCTGGCCGCCCGCAGCTCGGAGATCTCCTCGCTGGTTGGTCCCGCCCTCCGGCCCTCATCGGCATCGGCCACGGCCAGCCAGTTGGCCAGGCATGAATCCGAGATCCCGAAGTCGTCGGCGATCTGTTTGAGCGTCGTGCCTTTCGGCCGGCTCCGCGCCACCGCTACGACGTCGTCGCGGAACTCCTTTGGATAGGGCTTGGGCATGGCGACATCCTTCCAAGCGGTGCCTCTCGGCACCACAGGTCAGTTGTCACCGAATCGTGCAGCAGTCCCGTGTCTGGACACGGGGGCCAGTTCAACGGCGCTAACGAAATCTGGAAACCATGGCACTTTGCGCTCCACGATCCCTTCTCTTCGACCAGCGGATGAGCCGGCCGGTGCCGAGTCCACCCTTCGACCAAACGATAGGGCGCTCTTGGCGGCCGCACTCTGTCAAGGAGCTAGGTTTCGCCTTGTCGCTACCTCGCAAGAGGCGAAAGAGCGCTGGTAAGGGGGAGATCCCATGACCCTCGGCTACGACAAACCCCTGTACCTGTTGGCCTTCGATCACAGGGGGTCGTTCGAGGAGGGGCTATTCGGGACCAAGGAACCGGTCTCGGCCCAGGTCAAGGCCGGCATCGTCGACACTAAGGAGCTGATATTCGACGCCCACCTTGAGGTCGTGAAGGACGGTCGTGTGCCGGCATCGGCCGCGGGCGTGCTCGTGGATGAGGAGTTCGGGTCCTCGGTGGCACGCAAGGCCAAAGCAGAGGGGGCACCGCTCGCGATGCCTGTCGAGCGGTCGGGTCAAGACGAATTTCAGTTCGAGTATGGCGAGGATTATGCCGAGCACATCGAGGCCTTCGACCCGACCTTCGCCAAGGTGCTCGTTCGCTACAACCCTGAGGGTGACGTCGAGCTGAACCAGCGGCAGGCCCAACGCCTGGCCCGGCTTTCGCGGTGGTTGCGCAAGCACGACCGTAAACTTCTGCTTGAGCTCCTGGTGCCCCCCACAACCGAGCAGCTCGACCGCTACGAAGACGCCGCGACCTACGACAACGAGCTGCGGCCATATCTCCTCGTCGAAGCGATCCGCAGTCTGCAAACGGCAGACGTCGAGCCTGATGTGTGGAAGATCGAGGGACTCGAAAGAGCCGAAGACTGCAAGAGAGCTGTGACTCAGGCTCGCAACGGAGGTCGTGACGGAGTGGTCTGCATCGTCCTCGGCCGAGGCGCTGACGAGGCCAAGGTCCTCCATTGGCTAGAGGTGGCGGCGTCGGTCGAGGGCGTCGACGGCTTTGCCGTGGGGCGGACCATCTGGTACGACGCACTCCAGAAGTTCCTTGCGGGACAGGTCTCCCGGGAGGATGCAGTTCAGCAGATCGCCGGGAGGTATGTGGAGATGTACGACACCTACCTTGCCGCCACCTGAGCGGTCGTTCTCGAACCCTATCCCGCCCCGATCCGGGACGTCCTCCCGGTAATCACAAGGGGGTCCATAAGTCACATGCGTGCCCGAGGTTCGCCTGTGGGTCGGCCGACGCCAAGCGCACACCCGTCACAGCATGAGGTCCAGAACAGATCGAGCCATCGACCAAGTCCATCTCTCAAAGCCTGAACGTTCGTTCCATTGTGCCAGTGGTCGGCGCGTGGACGCCGCCTGTAGACCATCCCATCACCTTCGAAGGATGCGCAGCTATGCCGGTGTCCTCGAGACCGAAGGCATTAGGGAACTTGATATATGGGTTGGACAACTTCAATCGCTGGTCATCGACGTCACCGGCACTCCGGCTTGACTCACAAATGCGAAACGAGCTCAGCCACGATCTGTGCCGCCGGTTGCAGCTGACTGGCCAGCGCAACGCTTTGTCCGGCCCACATTGAGAGCGCTTCGATGTCACCGGTGGTCCCCACCATCGGCGGCGCCGGCTCATAGCGGACGATTTCTTCGCCCGAAGCGAAATCCGCGAGGACATCGCCCACTCCTGGTCTTCTCTCGAGAGGTGGCCGGCCCGCTGCCTCCCACAACTCCGCCGTCGAGTTGCGCAGGGCACGGTGCGGCGAATCGGGCCAGTCGACGTCGTAGAGGTCGGATACCATTCGGCATCCGTTTCGACCGCGTCCATCAAGCGGATGCGGTACTCCTCGTGGATCGGCATCTCCTGGGCCAGCAGAAACCGGGTACCCACCCACGCCGCCTGAGCCCCAGGGCGAGAACGGCAGCCACGCCCCGAGCGTCTCCGATCCCGCCGGCGGCGACCACCGGTACCGGCGCCACCGCGTCCACGACCGCGGGCACCAAGGGGAGCGTCGCAATCCGACCGCCTACGTGCCCCCCAGCCTCCCAACCTTGCGCCACAATGATGTCAACTCCACACACGACTGCCCGCCGCGCCTCTTCGGCACTTCCGACCGTACACAGAACAAGTCCCTTGGCGTCGTGGACCGGCTCCACGTAGCTGGCCGGATCTCCAAGAAACAGCGACACGATCCGCAAACCGGCCTCGAGGGCCTCCTCGAGGCGAGGGTGCTGATCGGAGGTGAGAACCAAGTTGCCGCAAAAGGGGCGATCGGTGAGCGCCGCTGTGTCGCGAACCACGTCCCCGGCAGGGGTGGACCACGTCAGCGTTACCATGCCGAGCCCACCAGCATTCGAGACCGCCGCTGCCAATTCGGGGCACTGCCACCATGGCGGCCAGGACGATCGGTTGTTCAATCCCGAGCAGTTCGCACACGGGCGTTCGCATCAGCACCACGCACCCTTTCGCTCGGGTTCACAGCAAGGCAACCAGCGTCGATTGAACTCATCTCGCTCGCACAGGCCCGCTTCAAGTTATGACTCATACGATGTGGGCATCGACTGAGCAGCCCGCTTGTTCCACCCGTGAAAACTCGAATAATCGCTTGCGTCCCAGGCCTGGCGTAGTCCCGGTTTGCTCAGGTCCCAATCGGGTCGGATTTCGGCGGAGGCGGCGCAAAGGTCCGACCACAAGTCGTAGAACGACGGGCGGCCCCAGAACCAGTAGCCGTTATAGATGCGGTGGATCACAAGTCCCGGCTTGAGTACCAGCGTGTGAGGAATCATCGGATCGTGGTCGGGATCCGTGTATTCCTGAATGTCGAGATCCTTTTGAATCGTCCGATCGGGATCCGAGAGAAATGTCCATTGAGCGCCGACCGACAAGCGGAACTCCTGCGTAGTGTGGTGGTCGTCGGTCGAGATCGTGACGATCTGAGTGTAGGCAACGGCGATTTTTGCGTAGTTGGTCGCGAGCTCCAGGTGTTGTTGGTGCTCCTTGGGGCAGTAGTTGCCCCGTGCCAGCGTGAGGATCATTGGGTCAGCACCTTGAAGCTCACTGAGCCGACGTACAGTGTTTGTGTGGTCCGGCAGTGCGTAGTCGGGAAAAACCCCGCCAGGTTTCATGTCCGATCGCATCGTTCCAGCCTCCTTCGCTGTTGAAAGCTTGCACGCTTTGCCGCGCGTCGTCTGACCTCAAGGCAGAATGGCATGCTCACTGGCCGCGGGGATCGTCCATCGGGTCGATGTATTCGAGTCCGAGCGGTCCGACGGCCGACACTTGGGTGACGTAGGTTCCAGATTTCGCCCAATGGAAATGCGGTGTACCGCCAGGGAGCAATACGAGCGCTCCAGGTGGATAGGCGAGTAGCCGTTCCTCATCGAACTCGCTCCCCAGGCCGATGTAGAAGATGCCGGAAATCACGGTATAAGACGCGGTCCTCTGGGTGCTGATGCGGCATCAGCTTCACATTCGATGGGACCTTGACTCGGATGACGTACGGCTCTGGTTCCGATGGGTCGCCGACGACGATCGCCAGTTCGCGCCGAGGGCGGAAAGGCGGGAAACGGCTTCCAATCGATCTCCTCGGGCAGAACCGACCTGTACGGGGCTTGCTCTGGTTGGTGGATCACCATCGTTGGTCGACCTCCCAACTACCTGGTGAGTGGCCCGTGGAGACGGCTCACCCTTCAGTGGTGATGCGGGACGGACTGTAGCGCGGCGAGTTCGGTTCGGCATCGCCGACCGACCCCGCTCCCCATCGATGGGGTTCGGGCTAGGTTCGCCGAGGACGCCAGTCCGATAGCCCACCTCCGGACGCAGTGGCAGATCCGATGTTCATCGGCTGTGCCACGATCGGATCTTGGGCATACGTGGGCGAAGGAGTTCAGGTGGCTACAACCCCCATAGCGGACTATGCGCCCTGTCGGACAGACATAGCGCTGCGCTGGTCAGCCGGGGTGGGTCGATCGACTGGCTCTGCTTCCCACGGTTCGACAGCCCCTCAACCTTCGGTCGGCTCCTCGGCGAGAACGCCGGGCACTGGTCTTTCGGGGCCGCCAACTCGACGGAAGTGACCAGGCGCTACCTGGACCGCACCATGGTGTTGGAGACCACGATGTGCACGCCGTTGGGTGCGGTCACCATCACCGACGCACTTGCCATGGGATATGGCAACCGAGGTCACGAACTCGGCAAAGCAGCGCCTCACGTGCTGCTGCGGCGCGCCACGTGCACGCAGGGACAGGTTGACTTGTCCTTGGAGTTCGTCCCGCGTCCCGAATACGGGTTGAATCATCCCTCGCTCGACGTGGTCGACGGTGGAGTGGCTGTGTCGGGGAGTGGTGACGCGCTGGTGCTGTCAACATCCGTGGCGCTGACGCTCGACCAGGATCGCGGCGGGGCTTCAGGCCGGTTCCAGCTCTCCCAAGGCGAAAGTATGGGCTTCGCCCTGCATCACGGGAACCGGGCCGAGGGCGATTCAGCCCGGGTCTGGAGCCCGTCGGAGATAGACGCCCGGCTCGAGGACACGGTGGCGGGATGGGAGTCGTGGTCGGAGCTTCACCAGGCGTACGTGGGTCCGTGGCGAGACCTGGTGCACCATAGCGGCCGCGTGCTCCAGTCGCTCTCCTTCGCGCCCACGGGCGCCATCTGCGCGGCGGCGACCACGTCGTTGCCAGAGGTGGTCGGTGGCTCCCGGAACTGGGATTACCGCTATGCCTGGGTGCGGGACGCTTCCTTCACGATCCAGGCCCTTTGGGTGGCGGCATGTCCCGACGAAGCCAACGAGTTCTTCGACTATGTCTCATCGTCCGCGGCTGGGTCGCTCGAGCACGGCGGAGACTTGCAGATCATGTTCGGCATCGGCGGTGAGCGGGACCTCAGCGAGCGGGAGTTGCCGCATCTGGAGGGCTGGCGGCACTCGACGCCGGTCCGGATTGGCAACGCCGCCTGGAAGCAGCGCCAGCTCGACGTCTACGGCGAATTGCTCAACGCGGTGTACCGCATGTCTGACCACCTGTTCGATGACACCCACCGGGTTGGGCCAATGTCCAACTCGGGCAGGTGGGACACGCCGAGGGACCTGGCACCAGCCACGCGAGAGTTCCTCGTGCAACTGGCCGACACCGCCGTTCGCCGGTGGCAGGAGAAGGACCAAGGAATCTGGGAGATCCGGGGGGAGCCGCGTGATTTCTTGTACTCGAAGCTGATGTGCTGGGTAGCCCTCGATCGAGCGGTGATCTTGGCCGACCGTCTCAACGCCTCCAATCGACTTGAGTCATGGACGCAGACGCGGGACCAGATCCGTGAGGCGATCGTGACCAATGGCTGGAGCGAACGGGCCAAAGCCTTCACCCAGTCCTTCGGCTCGGACGAGCTTGACGCCTCCAACCTCATGGTGTCTCTGGTGGGATTTCTCCCGGCCGACGATCCCAGGGTGTTGGCCACGATCGACGCGATAGAGGACCGGCTCACCGACGAGCGGGGTTTGGTGTATCGCTATCGGGCCCACGACGGCCTCGAGGGTGAGGAAGGCACCTTCCTTTTATGCACTTTCTGGCTGGCCCAGGCCCTGGCCCTGGCGGGCCAGCCTCTTCGGGCCCGGGCCGTTTTCGAGCGGGCGGCCGCCTTCGTCAATGACGTCGGCCTGTTGGCCGAGGAGGTCGATCCAGTCAATGGCGAGCTCCTGGGCAACTTCCCGCAGCGTTCAGCCACATCGGGCTCGTCAACGCGGCCTGGGCAATTTCCGAGAGCGAACGACGGACACAAACCACTTGAACATCTGCTGGACTTTCGTGGGATCTTTGAAGCTGACCCTTTCAAGTTCGGAGGCCATATGCGCAACGACATCCGAGAAGGCGAGACGTTTCCCGACTACGAGCTCGCCGATCAATCCGGCCGGCGGCGCTCTCTTTCGGAGCTTCAGGGGGGCAACCCGATGGTGCTCCATCTTTCCCGTGGCGGCTTCGATCCCAAAGAGCATCAGTTCGTAGGGCAGTTGGTTGCCATGTACCCCGAGTTCCGAAATGCCTACACGCGATTGGCCCTGATCTCGACCGACAATCAGCTGAACATCAATGAGTTCCGCGACGCGCTGGGCGCTACGTGGCCGTTCCTGTCGGACCCCGATCGGATCGTCCAGAAGGATCTGGACATCAAAGAGTTCACAGATGAGCCGCACGATCCGATGATCCCGCACACGTTTGTCCTCGAGCCCGGGCTCAAGATCTTCAAGATCTACAACGGCTACTGGTACTGGGGCCGGCCCACCATGGCAGAGCTCCACATGGATCTGAGGGGAGTGTTCGAGAAGATTCGACCCGACTTCGACTTGGCGGCCCCGGGGTTGAGGGAGGCCTGGGAACGAGGAGACCGGGATCAATTCCTCGTCGACACATTGGAGGAGCCGATCCGGTACACCGAAGGCAAGACCATCGGTATCAAACGCTGACCCTGGGAGGTGTGGGCGCCCGTCCTCCGTTTGGGTCCTCGGCGATAGGAACTCGAGCTGCTCGCGAGCCGGGCGGAGGCGGGTGAGGCCTGCACCGGTGTATCGCCATTCGACCCCCGTACGCTGGAACGACGCCGAGCCTCGAAGCGCGAGGGATGTTTCAGGTGCAAGGCGTTCGCCTGGGTGCGACAATCCGTTTGGGACCAGACAGAGGAGAGGCGGATGAGCACCGTCGATGGACAGAGCGCGCCCGGCGGATCGCCGAGCGGCGAACCGGCCGATCTCAAGCTGGAGGCGGTCGTCATCCCCGTGGCCGACGCCGATCGCTCCAAGGCCTTCTACGCCGGTCTCGGCTGGAGGCTCGACGCGGACTTCTCCTTCGACAACGGCTTCCGGGTCGTTCAATTCACGCCACCTGGATCGCAGTGTTCTGTGCAGTTCGGCACCCACATCACAGGTGCAGCACCAGGATCGGCCCATGGCCTGTACTTGATCGTCTCCGATATCGAAGCCGGGCGCGACGAACTCGACAATCGGGGAGCGAAAGTCAGTGAGGTGTTCCATTCCGGAGCGCCTGGGGCGCAACTGACCCCGAAGGGGCGGGCGATCGGGTCAACGGGCCGGATCCGGATCACAAGAGCTACAACTCCTTTGCGACGTTCGAAGACCCCGACGGCAACAGTTGGCTACTCCAAGAGGTGACCGATCGCCTTCCCGGCCGGCTCGACACAACAGCAACGTCGTACAACTCCGCCGGTGACCTAGCTGCGGCATTGCGCCGCGCCAGTCGGCTCACGGTGAGCACGAGAAGCGCATCGGCCGGGCCGATCCCGCGTGGCCCGACTGGTACGCCGAGTACATGGTGCGCGAACAGAGCGGCCAGGAGCTTCCTGTATGAGCGATTTCGACGTGATCGTGCTGGGCGGCGGCGCGCCTGGCGAGCATTGCGCCGGGGCCATCGCGGCGCGTGGGCTTCGGGTCGCCGTCGTCGAGCGGGAGCTGGTCGGCGGCGAGTGCTCCTACTGGGCGTGCATCCCGTCCAAGTCCCTCTTGCGTCCGGGGGAGGCGGTCCAGGGGGCCCGCGACGTCGGCGCCAGCGCCGAGGTGAACGTGCAGGCGGCGCTGGCCTGGCGGGACTACATGGTGTCCGGCTATTCGGATGAGGGGCAGGAGAAATGGCTGGAGGATCGGGGTATCGAACTGATCCGGGGTGTGGGCCGACTCGCCGGGCCTGGCGTGGTCGAAGTGGACGGCAGTTCGCCACAACGCGGAGCATGTCGTCGTGGCGACGGGCGCGGCTCCTTTCGTGCCGCCCATTCCAGGGCTCGATGGCCTGGCCGGCGTGTGGGGCACGCGGGAAGCGACGGCCATGAAGACGGTTCCCAGCCGCCTCATCGTGCTCGGCGGAGGCTCGGCCGGTGTCGAGATCGCACAGGTGGTTCAGCGGCTCGGTGGGCAGGCCGTGCTCGTCGAGGGCGCCAATCGGCTGATCCCACGAGAGCCGGCGCCTCTCGGCGATGCGCTGACCAAGGCATTGCGGCGTGACGGGATCGAGTTGCAGCTCGGAGTCCAGGCCGCCGAGGCCTCCGCGATGGGGCCGACTACGTCCTGAGGCTCTCAGACGGCAGTGAGGTGCGCGGTGAGCGACTGCTGGTGACGACCGGCCGTCGTCCTCGCGTCGAAGGGATCGGGCTCGAGACCGTCGGCATCGAGGCAAACCCACACGGGATTCAGGTGGACGAGTTTCTTCGGGCCGGCGAAAAGATCTGGGCCATTGGTGACGTCAACGGGATCTGGCCCCTGACGCACGTCGGCGAGTACGAGGGAGACGTCGTGGCGGCGAACATCGCTGGTGAGAGCCACCCGGCGAACTACGAGGCCGTGCCGCGCGTGACATACACCGACCCGCAAGCGGCCGCGGTCGGTGCCGCGGAGGCCCCCTACAGCAGCACAACGCTCTTGACCGACGTGTCCAAGACCGCGACGTACAGCCACCAGTACGCCCAGTCGAACGGATTCTTGACCTTGCTCAGCGACGGCGTCCGGCTGACCGGTGCGTACGCCCTCGGACCGGAGGCCGGCGAGTGGCTCCAGCAGGCGACGCTCGCCATACGTGCCCGCATAACGCTGGAGGTGTTGAGCGACGTCATTCAGCCGTTCCCGAGCTTCTCGACCATCTTCGACTCGGCTTTCAAAACCTTGCGAATGGAGATCGCGAAGATGCCGCCCCCTTTGCAGCCGATGCAGGCGCAGATGGCGCGGCCATGACGGTGGAAAACCATCGGAGGTAGCAGGATGGCCGAGGTCCCGTCGCCCCAGGAAGAAATCCTGCTCACCCACTTCATCGTGTCGGACGACGTCGAGCGCTCTCGACGCTTCTACACCGAAGTGCTCGGGGGACGGGTCGCCTTCTCCAACCCCGGAGGGCCAACCAACGTCGCCCTGTCAAACAGTTGGATCGTCATCAATGCCGGCGGAGGTCCGACCGACGACAAGCCGGAGGTCACCTTGGAGACGCCTGGCGACCCGAATCGGGTGAGCAGCTTCGTCAACATCAGGGTCAAGGACATGGAGACGGTGTACTCCGAATGGAGCGCACGGGGTGCGCAGTTCCTGACGCCTCCGAAGCAGCACCAGTACGAGATCCGTTGCTATATCCGTGATCCCGATGGTCACCTGATCGAAGTGGGGCAGACCACCGATCCGCAAGGGGACTGGGTGCCCGATCACTGGCCATCGAGTACGCCCGCCG
Organism: uncultured Acidimicrobiaceae bacterium; assembly: GCA_963782415.1. Classification (GTDB taxonomy): domain Bacteria; phylum Actinomycetota; class Acidimicrobiia; order Acidimicrobiales; family RAAP-2; genus Bog-473. The sequence goes on from CAWAJT010000008.1 coordinate 560,097, forward strand.
ACGAGCTCCCAACGCCCCCGGAGGGAATCGTGCTGGCTCACTTCATCGTGTCGGACGATGTCGAGCGCTCTCGCCGCTTCTACACCGATGTGCTCGGGGGCAGGGATGCGTTCTCCGGGCCCGGAGGGCTCACGTATGTCCAACTGTCGAACAGTTGGGTCATCATCAACGTTGGCGGGGGCCCGACCGATGACAAGCCGGAGGTCACGCTGGAGGCGCCCCGTGATCTCAACCGGGTCAGCAGCTTCCTCAATATCCGGGTAACGGACATGCATGCCGTGTACTCCGATTGGAGCGCGCGCGGCGCCCAATTCCTGACACCACCGAAGCAGCACCAGTACGAGATCCGTTGTTACCTCCGCGATCCCGATGGTCATCTCATCGAGGTGGGACAAACGACGGATCCGGACGGGGATTGGTCCCCCGACAACTGGCCATCAAGCAAATCCGAACGAGAATCCTGACCCGGAGAAGATCTCGATCATGACCACGGCAATCATCGGCACCGGAGGCATCGGATCGGCCATCGCCCGCCAGCTTGCGTCGGGCGGCGAGACCCTGCAGCTCTCGAGCGCCGACAAGGAGTCAGCTCGAAAGCTTGCGGCGGCAATCGGCGAAGCGGCGTCCGTCGCCGCCGACAACCCAACCGCTTTGCAGGGAGCCGATGCGGTTGTTCTTGCGCTCCGATTTTCCGTATTGAAAGACGTCATCGACGAGATCGCCGACGCGCTGGGTGACACGCCTCTTGTCGTCCCGAGCAATCCCGTCGGCCTCGACCCAAAGGGCCAGGTCGTACGACTCCTGCCCGAAGGACAGTCATCGGGCGAGGTCGTCGCTGGGTGGTTGCCGGCCGGGACATCCTTTGCCATTGCGTTCGGCACCATGTCGGCCGATCTCTTCGAGTCCTCGAGCCGTCGGTCGCCCGAGCGCGCTGTTCTGTTCTATGTGTCCGAGGACGACCGTGAGCGCAACGAGGTCGAACACTTAATCCGGACGGCGGGCTTCGAGCCCATGAGGATCGGCGGGATCGAGCAGTCGAGCCGACTCGAGGTGGGCGGTGACCTTCATGATCGTGTGGTGGGGTCCGCGGAAGCACGGTCCCTGGTCGTTGGGGCCTGATTGCCTTCCGACTTGGCGACGCAAGCGAACGGGACCAAATCAGAAGGGCTGTCGTGAACAGCCGTCTTCCCGGTCGAATACTCGACCTGATCTATCTCCTTGAAGCGGGCGTCGGCGCTTCCCACATGTTCGTCGGTGTCGGAGGACGCCAGAGCGATGATGTGATCGGCGAGGAGTACCTCGTCAGATGAGCGCCGCATCCCACGCCTCACGCAAGGTCGCGGTTGTGACCGGAGCGTCTCAAGGCATCGGCGCCGGCGCTGCGGAAAGCTTCCGGGAGGCGGGGTATGCCGTCGTGGGCGTGTCGCGATCGATTAGTCCCTCGGACGCATCCGACTTTCTCACGGTGAGGGGTGACATTGCCGAGGTCGAGACCGCCGAGATGATCGTGGATCAGGCGGTCAATCGCTTCGGGCGCATCGACAGCCTGATCAACAACGCCGGGATCTTCATCAGCAAGCCATTCACCGACTACACGCTCGAGGACTATTTGGCGATCACGGCTGTGAATCTGACCGGTTTCTTCCATGTCACCCAGGCCGTGATCCGCCAGATGCTCACGCAGGATTCGGGTGGTCACATCGTGAACGTCACGTCGAGCCTTGTTGACCACGCCGAGAGCGAGAATCCATCTGCTCTCGTATCGCTCACCAAGGGTGGCCTGGCGGCCGTGACGCGCTCACTTGCTATCGAGTATGCATCGCGAGGTGTGCGGTGCAACGAGGTCTCGCTCGGGGTCATACAGAACCCCGCCCCTTCGATCCAGCGTCCTATGAAGGCCTCGCGGAGCTTCATCCGCTGGGCCGAGTCGGTCAGATCAGCGACGTCGTCGAGGGAATCCTCTATCTCGAGCGAGCCTCATTTGTCACGGGAGTTGTCCTGCACATCGATGGTGGTCAGTCCGCGGGGGCCTGAATTCGCCAACTGGTCCTCACGCGAGAATTAGATGCTCATCGCCCTTTGAGGTCGACTCCTCCCGCAATCTCGCTCCCCTTCCGGCAGAAGGAATCAATCCCACGAAAATCCCACGGATTCAGAACCTCGTGTCGTCACGGTATTCGCTGCTCAGGGTGCCGAATCGCTGATCATCCCAGCTAGAAGGGCAATTCAGCGATACTCGGTTGACCGGCGAGCTAGTCGGTAGACGCTCGATCTAGGTCTCATAACCCCACAGCAGGCCGACACGGGCAGGTCCGTACAGGCCCGGGCGATGAAGGTGTAGATCATATTGGGGCCGGCAGCGTCTCCTTTGCGAAGTACGCGGCGGCCCGCCGGAGGATCTCGTTCTCCATCTGGGCCGTGCGCAGCTCCCGGCGCAGGCGCACGAGCTCGGCCCGCTCGTCGGTGTCGAGGCCGTCGCGCCGACCGCTGTCGATCTCGTCTTGATCCACCGGCGCAGGCACGAAGTGGCGATGCCGTGATCGGCAGCCACCTTGGCTACGGGCTGGTCACGGTTCGGGCCAGTCGATCGCCCGCTGGCGGAACTCGTCTGGATAGCGCACTGGCATAGGGACATCCTTCCAAGAGACGCCTCTCGGCCCTCATGTTCGGTGTCCGCCAGGGCGGGGAAAGCTTAGAGCGCTGCAATGGCCTCTCGAGCAGGCAGAGCTGGGTGTGCGGGCTCGGACCACACGGGGGCCCACACGTTGGGCCGAAGATGCTCGCAGCCGGAATCTGGCCCTAGTATCCAGTAACCACTACCTGGTAAAACAGGGATTTATGGGAGCAGCGCCCGGCCAAGGTTGGACCGAGCGCGTTCGGTCGCTCCGTCAGCGTCTGCTGCTCCTGCGTCCGAGCACAGCGCCGCCACGGCCAGGCTTTGCGACCTCACGAGGAGGCCACAACACCGCGCCGCCGTCGAGGCTTCTGGTCTGTTTCTTTCTCGCCGCGTCCATTGCGACCGCGGTGCTGTGCTTGCCGGGTGCCGCGTTTGGCGCCCGATTGCGATTGGCATCGGATCAGAGCGTGGTGCACGCGTGCGTCGAGACGGACAACGGCGAAATCCACTATTACGGCAATAGCGAGACGTGTCCCGCTGGCACTACCCCGTTGCAGTGGGATGCCATTGGGTAACGGGCGCCCCGGGGCCCCAAGGTGTCCAAGGCCTCCAAGGTTCCCAAGGGAAAACTGGCCATGCCGCTCCAGCACCCCAGAGTGCAACGTCGTGGTGGGCCGGCCTTGGGCCCTTCCTGTCCGGGCTGGCTGCCCTTCTCGCCGTCATCGGTGGCGGCATCTTTGCCTACTACAAATTCATCATGGACCGAATTTATCGGCCGCGTATCGGCGTGGGATTCCGCGTCGGATCACTCCAACTCTCTCGCAAGCGATATCTTCGGGTTGCGGTCGTCATCAAGAACGTCAGCAACGTAAGGATAGAGATCAAACACCCGTCCACGTATCTCATCGTGGCGAGGGGCATCGACGACGTCGCCGAGTTGAAACGTGTGCGCTGGACCGAAGGAGACCTCCCCCAAGATGAGGCTCCGAGCAGCCGAGCGACGATACGCGGTCTTCCAAAACCACATTTGGATGGAAAGCGGTGAGACGGTTCGTGATGAAGTGATGCTGCGGATACCCGAAGAGGATGCCTCCATTTACCGAATCAATCTGCGTTTGGTCATATGGCAGAGGCGACCCTTCCGAGACCGTACGCCCCTGGCCATCAACGCCGTACGGATCGTGCAGGGTCTCGTACCGTTCACAGATGAACAATGGTCAGCGTCGATACCAATAGAAGGAGAGAATGCCGCATGACACCCTCCAACAAAGATGCGGGGCAACCCGCGAACGAAAACCCGTCGGAAACGCTCGGCACCGGGAATTTCGCGTGCAACGGGCCATGGCGATCAGAGCAATCAAGCCGACGAAAACGAGGAGAGAACGAAGAAGCTCGACGAAGAAGCGCAGTGAGACTCGCTGCGTCCTAGGGTCGGCTACCAGACCGCGCTGATGCCAAAGCCCATAGTTGGTCGAGACCGGTCGGACCTGAGTCGGCACAGCGCAAGATCGCTTCACATTGCGAGAAAGGACGACCCGAAAGTTGCCCGAAGGTCCGTGGGATCCCACGAAAATCCCACGGATCAGAATTCCTTGTCGAGCAGCCGGCTTCCAGCTCAGCTTGGTGTCGTCACATAATCCCAGGTAGACAGCTGAATCGGAGCAACTCGATCAGTCCACTAAGTCCGGTTGGACGAAACGGATAGATCTCATAACCCGAGGCGGAGTGAGTTCGAAAGAGGAGTTCCGCCTACGGCTTGATCTCGGACTTAGCGTCCCCCGATGCGGTCGCGGAGCTCACTGTGGGGCCCTTATTCCAACCCACGTACCTACCCACTCTGGGATGCGACCGAAGTTGACGTCTACATTGAGTCGACAGGCATTGGGGTTGTCCTTTGCCGGTTTTCTTGGTGTGAGTCGGATTATCCGATTCAGGCGCGCAGGCCCGCCTCCTTCAGCGTTTCAACCAATTGGGAGACGGCGTAGCGGTCTCCTGGATTGCAATGTGCAACTAGTAATTCCTCCTCTTCGAGCTGAGTGATAAAGCGGAAGCGCGCTGGACGTGCGGGAACCAAGCCGCGGGCTCGACCGGCTGCGTGAGAAGACCGATATCTTCCGGAGGCAGGCGGTTCACGTCAATGTCAGCGACGATCTCGGAAGGATCGAACGGTCTCGCTCCTAGCCCGTCGTCGACTACGTCGTGCCATACCTTCAATACAAGGAGGCGACGGATTAACGACTCGTTGAGTGAGCCCTGACCGAAGAGAAACAGATCGTATAGGTCGCGGATCTTCTGACGACGTCGCCAGGCCGCCAGTTTCTCCGCCATTGATTCCTCCAAGGCCGGAGCCGGAATTGATGGGAGAGGGAATTCGTATCCGGCATGAACGGGTAGCGCGATCGGCACCATTGCCCTCGTGGGAAGCCACAATGGCCGCGGCGAGATTTCGACGCGGGCTGGAATGCGTGGTTCTCCTAGGGGAGTTGTGACGACGAGGCGCGCTCGAAGTGTCTCTCGGTGGGCCAAGGAGAACCGGACGTCGAATAGTTCCGCACCGTCGAGCGTATCGAGGAGCAACTCGCCGGTGTCGGTGTCCGGCGCAGAGAAGTCAAGGTCAGTCGAGAAGCGCCCGGCATTGCCTGCGCGCAACTTACGGAGCGCGGTCCCACCCTTTAGAACCACGCCCAGCTCAAAGATCCCTTCGCTACTGAGGAACTGGAGTGCGTAATCCTGTGCCACGTCGAGCAGACGCGGCGTCGGCCATCCCACGACGCCCCTGAAAGTGCCGAGAGAGATACCCCTGCGTGATCATCGTTGTGGAAGCAACGCGTCGTAGACGTGCCAGCGGCGGCTCCAACGATCCCGTCGATCACGTGGTCCCAGCGTCGTCACCGGGAGGTGGCCAGGCAGGAGCGCTTCGATCTCGTCGGCAATGTCGTTTCGACCCGACCACTCAGCCAGATACCCGAGTCGGGCCATCGTGGACACCTTCCGCCCGTTTGCCTCAGAGAGGACTTCATCGGGCGTGGTCGCCCGGAATGTCTCCGGGAGCCATTCGTCGGCGTTCGCCCAGTTCCCCTGAGCGGCTGGACGTTCCGCTGCGCCGACGACCGCGGTCGCTTCACTCCACACGGGAAGACCTCGGACCAGTTGGGACGGGAGCTGCCACTCGAACGTGATCAGCCGCACACCGAGCGCCTCTGGCGCGCGCCACCCACGACGGTGCGCAAGCACAGGCTGCGTTGGCTGGTGGGTCGAGTGTCCAAGTTCCCACACGGCCGAGTCGAAGGCCACGGCGACGGGGGCATCGGGCTCATGCTCGAGCAGGGCACGCAGTTCCACCCACGGATCGCCCGACCCGTGTCGACCGGCCCGGGCTGCGGGAGCGAACTCCCAGGCGTCCCGTTTCCGAAGGGGGAGGAGCCATCCGAGACGGACCAGCCGTTCGACTAGGGCGTTTCCGGGCACCCGGCTTCCAGTCGTGGCGACGATCTCCTCCAGGAGGGAGCGTGTGACCACGGGGGGCTGTCGCAGCTCCAGCTCCTGAACCACTCCGGCTAGACTCTCCGGCAGTGATCTAGTTCGCATCTGATCAGGTTTCACGTCACTATTCTACGTATAACCCGTTTGAATGCAAATAATAGGGGGTGTTTAGAAGGGTCACCGGGGTGGCGTACCTCAGATGGTACAGTTGAATCGAATGATCGATTCCAGGTTCCAAGTGCTCGCCATCGACGGCGGCGGCGTCCGGGGTATCTTCGCGGCCGCCCTGCTTGCTGGCCTGGAGGAGGACCTTGGCAGGCCGGTCGTCGGGATGTTCGACCTCGTGGTCGGCACCTCCACCGGCGGCATCGTTGCCCTCGGCCTTGGCCTCGGCCTCTCCCCGGCAGAAATCGTCGACTTCTACGTCACCCAAAAGGACGCGATCTTCCGCAACCGGGCCGGGTGGCGCAAGGTGCGCCAGTTCTTTGTGGCCAAGTACCGGCCCGCTCCTCTGGAAGCAGCGCTCCGGGGCGTGTTCGGCGAGGCCCTCCTCGGCGAGAGCCGGGTCCCCCTGGTCATCCCCTCGTACAACCTCGGCGAGAACGACGTTTACCTCTTGAAGACGCCACATCACGAGCGCCTCCGTCGTGATCACAAGATCCCGATGTGGCAGGCGGCGATGGCCACGACGGCCGCGCCGACCTTCTTCCCGGCGTTCCGTTTGCCCGGTAGCCACGTTCGACTCGTCGACGGCGGCGTGTGGGCGAACAACCCGGCGATGGTGGGTGTGACGGAGGCGGTCAGCATGTTCGGCCGCCCCCTTGACCAGATTCGGGTACTGAGCGTCGGGACCACGTCAAGTCAGCGGACGAGGCGATCCCGGCTGGACAATGCCGGACTCCTCCGGTGGGTCCGGAGCCCCAACGTCGTCGAGGTGCTCCTCAACGGCCAGAGCACCGGGGCATTCACGCAGGTCCAACACCTCGTCGGCCTCGACCATGCTCGCCGACTCAACCCGCCCGCTCCGGATGAGCTTGCTGCGCTCGACGCCTGTAATGCCGATGACCTCATCGCCAAGGCAGCCCACCACAGCCGCATCTTCTCTCCCGACTTCGACGCCGTGTTCGGTGCCCATGTTCCCGATCCATACGTGCCGTTCCACGGCCCCAATGCAAGGCGGGAAGCCCATGGTCTACCTCGCTAACCGCACGAACGAACTGGATGAGTTGCTCGGCATCTCGATCGCCGACTTCGACATTCCCGGCGCTGTCTTCCTCAAGGCCGTTGCCCGGTACGAGGATCTCGGCGCCTGGCTCTCGAACTATTGGGACGACTCGCCCACGGACGGCATCATCTACCCGCAGGGGGCGATGAGGCTCGGCACCGTCGTCCAGCCGGTCGACCCGCGAGACGACTATGACCTGGACCTCGTCTGCCGTCGGGACATCGCCAAGGTCTCGACGACGCAGGCGGCGTTGAAGGCGGACTGCGGCGCTGGGATCCTCGGCTACGTGCGCTCCAACCCGGACGGATCTCCGGCACTCAAAGAGGGTGGGCGCTGCTGGACGCTCGACTACCCCCACGAGCCCTTTCACATGGACGTGTTGCCGGCCATCCCGAACACCGACGTGGGCGGCAACGCCATCTGGCTGACAGACAAGGACCTTCACCTCTGGCAGCCGGGAAACCCAATCGACTATGCCGACTGGTTTTACTCCGTCATGGCGCAGGCGTTCTTCGAGGAACAGGGCCGGGTGGCCAAGCGGATGGATATCGCCGACGTTCCGGCGTGGCAGGTGCGCACCGCCCTGCAGCGCACCGTTCAGGCCCTGAAGCGGCACCGCGACATGCACTTCGCCAAGTCGCCAAAGGACAAGCCCGCCTCCATCATCATCACCACGCTCGCTGCCCACGCTTACGCCGGGGGTGACTCCCTCTACGAGGTGCTTGCCGACGTCACGGCCAAGATGCCGGGTCTGGTCGAGGTCCGGAACGGCAACTACTGGGTCGCCAACCCCGTCCACCCAGAGGAGAACTTCGCCGACCGTTGGCGCCGTCACCCGGGCCGGGACCGGGCCTTCTTCGAGTGGATGGAGCAGGTTCGGGCCGACGTCACTGGCTACGGCGCCGACATGGGCTCGGGCCTCGACCGCGTGCTCCAGAAGATCGCCGCGACGTTCGGCGAGCGCTCTGCCCTCCGTGCCGGAGAGCATCTCGGGACCACCAGGGCGCGAGCGCGGGAAGCGAGCGGCCTCAGCATGGCCGCCGGCACCGGCGTGCTTGCCGCCGCTCCTGCCGTGCGCCCGAACAGGCCGGTGCCGCAGCACACGTACCACGGCTCGCTACCGGAGCGCCGTGGCCAATAGCTTGGTGCGGCAGGCGTTCGCGCTGCACGGCGCGTTTCCCAAGGCCAAGACCAAGCTCACGACGACACGGTTCACGTGGGTGAGCACGCTCCAACCGACGGAACTCAGTCGCGTGTATACCGTCCGCATCGTGCTCCATGCGGGACGGTATCCCAACGTCCGCGTGATCAACCCGGTGCTCGAATCGCGGCCAGGCGAAACGATCCCACATCTCTTTGGTGACGGCTCTCTCTGTCTCCACCTCGAAGACGAGTGGAACTCCTCGATGTTGATGGTCGATTCCACCGTGCCTTGGACATCTGAGTGGCTTTTCAACTATGAGATCTGGATGGGAACGGGCACGTGGTACGGGGGCGGCGAGTGGCCCCCTCGCCGAGATGTCGCCGAGCACGATGATGTCGTCGAAGCGGCGCCGTCCACCGCAACCGACGAAATCTGAGCGAAGATGGAGACACATGATTGATGAGGCGCGGCCTGATCCAGAGATCGCCAACCTGGGTGCCATTCTTCGTTCCCGGCGACGGGAGAAGCACCTCAGCCTCCGGGACCTCTCGGATCTGATCGGCGTTCCACCCAACACGCTGTCCCGGGTCGAACGCGGCGACGTACCCGATTTGAAGAACTTCCGTCGCATCGTGGAGTGGCTCGAACTGCCGGCGGAGCGTTTCCTTGAAGGAGCCGGAGAGGCGTCGACCCCCCAAATCATCGCCCGACATCTGCGTGCCGATCGTCGCCTCCCAGCCGAAGCAGCCCGGCAGATCATGGAAATGGTCGAGGATATGTACCACCGCCTTGTCGGCGAGCAGCCGACGTTGTCGCTCCACCTGCGGTCGGCAAAGACGTTCACACCCGGAGCAAGCACCCTGCTGGCAGACATCCTGAGCGAGATGCAGTCCAACCTGCAGGCCGGTTCGTGAGTCGCTGTGCGCAGGGGATTCAAGGCAGAGGCCGAACGTCAATCGGAGAAGGCCCGCACCGAGATGGGCAAGCGCCCCTCCGACCATGTCGATGCGCTCGACTTTGCGACCCACGTCAAGGCCGAGGTCCGGCGTGCGGATGAACTGACAAGCCCTGAGAAGTTAGAGACCCTGGAAGAACTCCAGCCCGGTGCGTTCTCTGCCTGCACCTTCACCGTCGGCGAGAAGCACATCATCGTCTACAACCCGTTTTCTTCACCTGGCAGGACTCAGAGCGACGTTGCTCATGAGGTCGCACACATCATGTTGAAACATGAGATGAAGACGGTCGAGATGATCGCGGGACTCACTTTCTTCACATGTGATCCCGAAGAGGAACAGGAGGCGAATTGGCTTGCCGGGTGCTTGCTCTTGCCCCGCCGGCTGCTCTATCTAGCCGCGCGGCGTGGGATGCGCGCACCTGAAATCGCCGAGCAGTTCACCGTGAGCGAACAGATGGCTGCTTTTCGCTTGCGGACGACTGGTGTTCTCCGTCAGCTTGGAGCATCCGGATAGGCGGAGCAACCTGAGAATTACTCGTGGAGACGGCAGATCGGTCGAAAATCTGGATCATGCCGAACCCGCGCTGTGCTTCTTAAGACCACGTTCAATTTCTCGGACTCAGGCATTTTCCAATGAGCGGGCCGCTGCGGAATCTTGCGCTTCCAAGAGATGCCGATACCGATTGACCATCTCCACGGTCCGCCAGCCATGCCGGTCCATGACCTCTCCCACGCTGGCGCCGCTCTTGAGCAATGTGGTTGCGGAATGGTGCCGCAGATCATGCAACCTCATTCGAGTCACCCCCGCTTTAGCGCACGCTCGAACAAAGGTTCGCGTGACCGTGTACGGGTTGTACGGACGCTGGCCAGCCGGGTCGGCCGAAAATATGTACGAACACGACTCCACCCTGGCACCGCATTTCTTGGCGCGTTCGTCCGATCGTCTCCTCTGGGCCTTCAGAAGTTTCACCGTCTTCGGACCGATGGCGATGCGACGGATATCACCCGTCTTCGTACCCTTGACCTGGATTCCGCCCGGAATGGCGGCGACCGACCTTCGAATCAACAGGTTTCCTTGTTTGAAGTCGACGTCTTCCCAACGCAATCCAGCAACTTCCCCCCGACGACACCCGGTCCAGGCGATGACCGCAACGAGAGTGCCCCAATCAGCATCGGTGGCGAGCAGGTAATCGATAACAGTGCGCACGTCGTCGGAGGACGGCGGTTCCATTTCTCTGGCCCCGAGCGGTGGAAGCTCGACGCCGTCGGTCGCGATGATCGAGACGTATCCACGGCGGTGAGCCCAGGCCAGCGATTGGCGAAGCGCCCAGTGAATCTTCCGGATGGACGATCCCGACTGCCCTTCAGTCACCAGCGCGCTGTATAGGTCTTCGATGTAGTGGGGCCGCAATCGGGACACGCGCATCGACCCGATCGCCGGCTCGACATGCTTGATTGCCACTCGATATCGGTCGGTTGTAGCGGGGGAGAGCTGCGCCTTCCTCGAGTTCAGCCATTTGCTCAACGTCTGCGAAACGGTGATCGACTCAGCTGGCGACGAAACGTCCTTTTCTTTGGCGACCTGGGTGACGAATGCCGCGAGAGCGATGCCCGCTTCCTTTTTCGTTCCGTGGAAGGTCGACGACGTGTATCGCTTTCGTCCGTTGCTGTCTGTTCCTGCGAAAGCGTGCAGTCGCCAGGTCGACGGTCCTCGCTGCTGCATGTGTCCCGGCATGGCTGCTCCTTGGACCCAAGGATACCGACGGGGAGATGCGGATTGCCAACTTGGATTGCCAAAGCCGCATCGCCTTAGCGCACCCGTTCCCGAAAGGGGCTATGAACAGGGTAAATTGATGGCGCCCCCGGCAGGACTCGAACCTGCGCCACCGGCTCCGGAGGCCGGTGCTCTATCCGCTGAGCTACGGGGGCGGGACATGGAACAGCAGCGGAATCGTACTCGTCACGCAGGCGCCACCGTCCCGCCCTCATGAAGCGAATGAACGCTGCCGTATGGTGCACGTCCATGGTGATCGACCACGACGTCGCGACGGCACCCCTGGAGCGCCACCTGCTTCCACGGAGTGCGGCGGTCGACGGCAAGGGCCATCTCCACATCGCCGGTATCGACTTGCTTGATCTCGTCGAGGAATTCGGATCGCCCCTCTTCGTCTACGACGAGGATCATCTGCGCCAGGCTTGCCGCGACGCCGTTGCGGCGTGGGGCGACGGCGTAGCCTACGCAACCAAGGCTTTCCTGTGTCGTGCCATGGCCCGCCTCGCCCACGAAGAGGGCATGCACCTCGACGTGGCCTCCGGGGGCGAGCTCCACGTCGCGCTGTCCGCCGGCGTCCCGGCGGATCGACTGGTGCTTCACGGAAATAACAAGTCGCTCGAGGAGCTGGCGACGGCACTCGAGCAGGGCGTGGGCCGGATTGTGGTCGATTCATTCGACGAGATCGCCCGGCTCGGTCGTTTGCTGGAGGCCGCCCGATCGGGACCGGGCAGGCCGAAGGTCCTCGTTCGGGTCACCCCCGGTGTCGAAGCGCACACCCACGAGTTCGTACGCACCGGTCAAGAAGATTCGAAGTTCGGATTCTCGGTTTCGTCTGGTGCCGCGGCTGAGGCCGTCGCGGCGCTGGAGCTCATGCCCGGTGTCGAGCTGGTCGGCGTCCACGCGCACATTGGCAGCCAGGTGTTCGAGGCGTCGTCCTTCGAGCGGGCGGCAGAGGTGCTCGGAGATTTTTTCGCTCCGCTGCAGCTGCCCGAGCTCGTGGTCGGGGGCGGCCTCGGCGTCCCGTACGTGAACGGCGAGACGGCCCCAACGCAAGGTGCCTGGGCCGAAGCAACGCTGCGTGCGTGTGCGCGAGCGGGTGTCGACCCAGCCACGCGAATTTCGGCCGAACCGGGACGTTCCATCGTGGCGACGGCCGGCATCACGTTGTACACGGTCGGCACGATCAAGCATCTCCCCGGAATACGCACCTACGTCAGTGTCGACGGAGGCATGAGCGACAACCCCCGCCCAGTCCTTTACGGCAGCGGCTACGAGGCCTTTCTCCCACGTGCGGTGGAGGCGAGACGCCCGCGACCCGTACGCGTCGTGGGCAAGCACTGCGAAAGCGGCGACCTCGTCGTGCCGGATGCCTTCGTGCCGGAGGACCTCGAGGTGGGGGACGTCCTCGCCACGCCTGTCACGGGTGCCTACGGCTATGCAATGGCCTCGAACTACAACAAGGTGCCGCGCCCGGCTGTGGTGTTCGTGGCCACCGGGATCGCCCGCGTGGCCATCCGGCGCGAGACGTTCGGGGACCTCACGCAGCTGGAGGCGTAGGGGCGCGAGGGTGGCGGTGCCGTGGGCGTTGCATGGGCAGTCAGTGTGGCGGCAGCTTGTACCGTTTGGAGGTGACTCCCGAACAGGCCGGTGCCATTCCGCACGCCCATCAGGCGCCGACCGTCCGCGTTGGCTTGCTGGGATGCGGCAACGTCGGGGGCGCCCTCGCCGAAATCCTGCTCACCCGCTCTGACGATGTTGCCGCCCGCACGGGCATCCGCCTGGAGCTCGTCGGGATCGCCGTGGCCAACCCTGATCGCCCCCGCCCAGCCGCCATCAGGCCCGAGTTGATCGGTTCTGACGCGGCAGCCCTGGTCGAGCGGGCCGACGTGGATGTCGTGGTGGAGGTGATCGGAGGGCTCCACCCCGCACACGAACTCATTGAGGCAGCCCTGCGCAGCGGCAAGCCGGTCGTCACCGCCAACAAGGCGCTCCTGGCGACGGCGGGCGCCGAGCTCGCAGAGGTCGCGGCCTCGGCGGGGGTGGATCTCCTCTACGAGGCAGCCGTGGCGGGTGCCATTCCGGTGATCCGACCTCTGCGCGAGTCGCTGGCGGGTGAGCAGATCGTTCGGGTCATGGGGATTGTCAACGGAACCACGAATTACATCCTCACCCGCATGGAGGAAGAGGGAGCCAGTTACGACGACGTCTTGCGGGAGGCGCAGGACCTGGGGTTGGCCGAACGCGACCCGACGGCCGATGTCGAAGGTCACGATGCTGCGGCGAAGGCAGCCATCCTCGCCGCCCTCGCCTTCGGCGGCGATGTCGTCGATGCGGACGTGCACCGGGAGGGCATACGCGACCTCGGTGCGGCCGATGTCGCCTACGCCAAGCGGCTCGGCTACTCCGTCAAGCTGCTCGCCATCGCCGAGCTCATTGACGGCGGACCTGAGGTCTCCGTGCGCGTGCACCCGGCCATGATTCCGAGAACGCACCCGTTGGCTTCTGTGCGTGGTGCGTTCAACGCAGTCTTCGTCGAGGGCGCAGTGAGCGGTGAACTCATGCTCTACGGTCGCGGCGCGGGAGGCGGACCGACCGCGAGCGCCATGCTCGGGGATCTGGTCGACGCGTCGCGCAACCTGCTGGCTGGTGCGCCGGCACCGGCACCAAAGCGGACCAGCACGACGGTCTTCGCGCAGAGCGACCTGCACTCGGCCTTCTACTTGAGCATGGACGTGGCTGACCGCCCTGGCGTCCTGGCGGCCGTCGCCAAGATCTTCGGGGACCACGACGTCTCCATCCGCTCCATGGAGCAGGTAGGGCTGGCAGAGGAGGCACGGCTGATCTTCTTGACCCACGTGGCCCGGGAGGGCGACCTGCTGGCCACCATTGACGAGCTGCGCCGCCACCAGGCGGTGGACCGCGTGAGCGGTGTGCTCCGGGTTATCGGCGAGCACGACGAGGAGAGTGGGTCGTGACAGCGGGTTGGCGTGGCGTCATGGAGGAATACCGCGAATTCCTCCCTATCAGGGAGAAGACACCCGTCGTCACGTTGCTCGAGGGTGGGACGCCGCTCCTGCCCGCACCGCGGCTCTCCGAGCGCGTCGGAGCCGACGTTTGGCTAAAGGTGGAGGGGGCGAACCCGACAGGCAGCTTCAAGGATCGTGGCATGACCATGGCCATTTCCATGGCCCTCGACGAAGGGGCCAAAGCGGTTGTGTGCGCGTCAACCGGCAACACCTCGGCGTCGGCTGCCGCATACGCCTCGCGGGCCGGATTGGCCTGCGTCGTGCTCATTCCCGACGGCCACATTGCGCTGGGCAAGTTGGCCCAGGCACTCATGCATGGCGCCCGAGTGCTCCAGGTGCGCGGGAACTTCGATCAACTCCTGACCATTGTGCGCGACCTGCCCAACCACGCACCCATCACGGTTGTGAACTCGGTCAATCCCCACCGGATCGAAGGGCAGATGACGGGCGCCTTCGAGATCGTCGATGTCTTGGGCGACGCCCCGGACATCCACTGCATCCCCGTGGGAAATGCCGGGAATATCTCGGCCTATTGGCGCGGTTTTCTCAGATACAAAGAAGCGGGCCGGTCGACCAAGGTGCCCAGGATGTTGGGTTTCCAGGCCGCAGGAGCTGCGCCCATTGTGCTGGGCCATCCGGTCGACGAACCCGAAACCATCGCCACGGCCATCCGAATCGGCAATCCAGCGAGTTGGTACTCGGCGACCGCCGCCGCGTCGGAGTCCGGCGGGTCCATCTCGGCGGTCACCGACGACGAGATCCTGGCCGCCTACACATTTCTCGCCCACCAGGAGTCCGTCTTCTGTGAGGCGGCGTCGTCGGCGTCTGTGGCCGGGCTCATCAAGTACGGGGTGCCCCACGGATCGACCGTGGTGTGCGTATTGACGGGACACGGCCTGAAGGATCCGGACCTGGCCATCAAGTCGATCTCGGTGCCCTCTGTGATCGACCTCAAGCTTGAGGCGGTACTCGCCGAAATCTCTCTCTAGAGGGCGACAACGGGCTGACGCCCGCCCCCACTGACCTGCGGGAAAGTGGGGGGTGTTGGCATCACCCGCTGCCTCCCGCTAAAGTACAGATATCCCCACTGCGCTTTACAGCGCTCTCCGCGGGTACAAGCGGTCCCGGGAGAGCATGACGCAGAGGTGATCCGGGGGAGGGCATTCACACGCGAATCCCTTCTCCTTCCTGAAATTCCCTCGCCACGCGCGGATCCATCCGGGCGGCGACAACCCTCTTGGAAGAGGAGCCGATGACTGCGGAACAGCAGCTCGAACGATCAGTTCTCGAAGGCAAGGAGCGCGATGAGCTCAGTGCCATTGCCCAGGCCATGTCGCTCAAGACGACGACCAGGACGAAAAAGGCCGACATCATCGACCAGATACTCGATGCCACTGGCGTGACATCAGGCTCAGGCACCGGTGGCTCGAGCAACGGCGATACGGAGCCGGCAGCGACGAACGGCACCAAGCCGGCGCGACGCTCACGGGCATCCGCGGCGGCCCGGGGCGCCGCGGAGTCAGCCTCCCCGTCCGCCGGTGATGGCGACGCCGTGACCGCCTCGTCCACCGATGCGCCCGAGACCCGAGCGACGGAGCCGGCTCCGACCGGCGACACAACCACGGAGGCGTCGGGCAATGGGGATTCTGCCCCGGCGGTGTTCGTGGAGCCACCAGAACTGGCTGACGGCGCCGATCCAGCGCCGCGACAGAACGGGCAGCACAACAACCACAACAATCAACAGGGCAATCGAAACCAGAACCGGAACCAGAACAACCAGGGCAACCGGAACCAGGGAAACCAGTCCGACGGTGATGTCGGCAACCGTCGCAGCCGACGACGCCGTGGCCGCGACCGTGCTCAGGGCGGCGAGCTCCAGGGCGGCGGCCAAGAGCAGCCCTACTCGGGCGAGCTCGTCGAAGTGAGTGGCATGCTCGATCTGCGCGACGAGGGGTACGGGTTCTTGCGTTGCGACGGCTACCTCCCGTCCTCGAAGGACGTGTATGTCTCCATCAGCCAGGCGCGAAAGTTTGCGTTGCGCCGAGGCGATTACGTCGAGGGCGCGTGCCGGCCGGCCTCGAACAATGAGAAGTACCCGGCGCTGCTGCGCATCGACAAGGTCTCGACACTGGACCCCGACGAGGCGCGTCACCGTCCCCGCTTCGAGGACTTGACGCCGCTGTTCCCCGACTCACAGCTCAACCTGGAGATGGCCGGCGACAAGGACAACCTGACCGCCCGGATCGTGGATCTGATCTCGCCGATCGGAAAGGGACAGCGAGGCATGATCGTGTCGCCGCCGAAGGCCGGCAAGACGACGGTGATGAAGCAAATCGCTCACTCCATTGAGGCCAACAACCCCGACGTGCATCTCATGGTCCTGCTGGTGGACGAGCGACCCGAAGAGGTCACCGACATGCGTCGCTCGGTGAAGGGAGAGGTCATCGCGTCGACCTTCGACCGCCCCTCCGACGAGCACACGCAGGTGGCGGAGCTTGCGATCGAGCGGGCCAAGCGACTCGTCGAAATGGGCCGTGACGTCGTCATCATCCTCGACGGCATCACGCGTCTCGCCCGGGCCTACAACCTGGCTGCCCCCGCCACCGGCCGGATCATGTCCGGTGGTGTGGACTCGGGTGCGCTGTACCCGCCCAAACGGTTCTTCGGCGCGGCGCGCAACGTCGAGGAAGGCGGCTCGCTGACCATCCTCGCTTCGGCACTCGTCGAAACCGGGTCCAAAATGGACGAAGTCATCTTCGAGGAGTTCAAGGGCACCGGCAACATGGAGCTGCGGCTCGACCGGCGGCTCGCGGAGCGTCGGCTGTATCCGGCCATCGACGTCAATGCGAGCTCGACCCGGCACGAGGAGCTCCTCTTCGACCGGGGCCAGCTGCAGCAGGTCTGGAAGCTGCGCCGGGTGCTCAACGCCCTGGCCAGCGACGGCAAGGACGCTGCGGGCCTCGAGTTGCTCATGGACAAGATCCGCACGACCACGAGCAACGACGAGTTCCTCGCCGAGATCGCCAAGGGTCCGGGCACCTGAACCGCCGGGCCCGTCCCGACCCGTACAATGGACCGACTCTCACCCACACTGGAGACACCATGAAGACCGACATCCACCCTGATTACGTCGAAGCCACGGTCAAGTGCTCGTGCGGGAACACGTTCGTCACCCACTCGACGAAGGCTGATCTTCACGTCGAGCTCTGCAACGAGTGCCACCCCTTCTTCACCGGCAAGCAGAAGCTGGTCGACTCGGGTGGCCGGGTCGAGCGTTTCCAGCGTCGCTACGGCGAGCGCAAAGGCAAGGCCAAGGCCAAGCCCGCGCCGGCAGCGCAGGACTGACCCGGCCGGGACCGACGATTCCCGTCGCGTCCCCGCCCCAACGAGGAGCCCCGGAAACGCATGTTCGACGACCGGCTGGCCGCGCTCGAGACCGAATACCAGGCGGTCGAGACGGAGCTGGCTGATCCGGCCACTCTTTCGGACCCCGACCGGCTGCGGGACCTGTCGCGGCGGCACAAAGAGCTCGGTGAGATCATCCGCGTCTGGCACGAGCTGACGGCGGCTCGCGAGGACGTCACCGCCGCACGCGAGATGTTGACCGAGACCTCGGGCGACGAGCGTGAGCTCATGCGCCAGGAGATGGACGACGCAGAGACGCGGGCGGCCTCGCTCGAGGAGCGCATGGAGACGCTCCTCTTGCCGAAGGATCCGAACGAAGGCCGCAACGTAATCATGGAAATCCGGGGCGCGGTGGGAGGCGACGAGGCGAATCTGTTCGCGCGGGTCCTCTACGACATGTACCTGCGCTACGCCGCCATGAAGAAGTGGAAGGTAGAGATCCTCTCGGAGGACGCGTCGGACAAGGACGGCATCAACGAGGCCGTCTTCCTCGTGAAGGGCCCGGACGCCTACATTCGGCTCGAACACGAAGCAGGCACGCACCGCGTGCAGCGGGTGCCGGTCACCGAGGCGAAAGGTCGCATCCACACATCGACCGCCACGGTGACGGTCCTCCCCGAGGCCGAAGAGGTCGAGATCGACATCGATCCGAACGACCTCAAAATCGACGTCTACCGGTCCACTGGTCCCGGCGGACAGTCGGTCAACACGACGGACTCAGCTGTGCGCATCACGCACCTCCCCACCGGGACGGTGGTGGCCATGCAGGACGAGAAGAGCCAGATCCAGAACCGGGCCAAGGCCATGGTTGTGCTACGGGCGCGGCTCCTCAAGGCCGAACAGGACCGGCAGGCAGCTGCCATGTCGGCGCAGCGCCGCGGCCAGGTCGGTGCGGGTAACCGCACCGACAAGATCCGGACCTACAACTTCAAGGAGAACCGGGTCACCGATCACCGGATCAACCTGACGCTCTACAAGCTCGACCAGGTCCTGGCGGGCGACCTCGGCGAGCTCACCGACGCGCTGATGGCCGACAAGCGGGGACGCCAGCTCGAGGGCGAGGAAGACGGCGCGCCGTGACGGGGCTGGCGGGGGGCGCAGACACGCGCACCCTTGTCGACGAGCTGACGGCCGCGTTGGGCGGTGCTCGCCACGAGGCCCGCTTCATCGTCGACGAGGTCCTCGCTGCGCCGGGCCGCCATGGCCCTGACGGCGCGAGGCGGCCATGCGCCAGCGTCGTGCCTCCGGACGCGGCGCAGCGGGCGCGGGCCATGGCTCACCGACGTGCGGCTGGGGAACCGCTGCAGTACATCTTCGGGCACTGGCCCTTTCGGGGACTCGACCTGCTGGTTGACCCGCGTGTCCTGATTCCTCGCCCCGAGACAGAGCGGGTCGTCGAGGTGGCCCTGGCCGAGGCCCGGCGTCTGCGAGCGACCTCGTCGAGGAGCGGGCTCGTCGTGGTCGACGCCGGGACCGGAAGCGGCGCGATCGCGTTGGCGCTGGCGGCGGAGCTCGGTTGCGCTGACCTCAAGGAGGTCTGGGCGACGGACACCAGCGCGGCTGCCCTGGAGGTGGCCGCCACGAATCTGGCGGCGTGCCGGGAGGCGGCTTCGACCCGAGGCGACGGTTGCGGTGTGGGTCGTGCCGCGCTCCCGCCCGTCGAGCTGACTGTGGGGAGCTGGCTCGCTCCGCTGCCCGATCGTCTGCGCGGCCGCGTCGACCTGGTCGTGTCGAACCCGCCCTACGTCACAGAGGAGGAGTGGGCCGGCTTGACCGCCGAGGTGCGGGCCGAGCCTCGGCGGGCACTCGTCGCCGGGCCGGGTCGGGAGGGCGATCCTGCGCTCGCCGATGTGGAACGGGTACTCGAAGAAGGTCTGCTGTGGCTCCACCGGCGCGGCGCCGTCGTCATCGAACTTGCGCCGCATCAGGCGCCGGCGGCAGAGCGCCGTGCGCTGCAACTCGGGTACGACCAGGTTCGGATCGAACCGGATCTGGCGAAGCGCCCTCGAGCGCTGGTGGCTCGGTGCAACGGCTCGCAAGGCTCAGAATAGGAAGCATGGACGCTGCCCTCGGTGCCGAAGACGAAGAGCAGTCCCGACCGCCGCTCGTCGGATCAGGATCAGTCGCGGTGGTGGACGCACTGGGGGCAGGCGCTATTGTCGCCCTCCCCAGCGTCGGCGGCTACTGCTTGGCCGTCCGCGCCGGATCGCTCGCCGAAGAGGCGCGCCTGACCGAACTGGCGGCGGACCCCGACGGACCCCACTACGCGGTCGGACAGATCGAGGATGTGCGCGCCCTGACGTCCGGATGGACGGACGAGCTGGGCACGCTGTTGCAACGATGCTGGCCGGGGCCAGTTGAGGTCTTCGTCCCGTGGGCGGGCGCCGAAGCAAGTCCAGACGCTGCCGCGACCGCCAGTGGCGATGACCACGCCCCTGGGGCGCACGCCCGCGCGGCGGATCCGCTTGAAGGAGCCGACGCCCCCGTTCCTTCCGGCTCCACGGATACTCCCGCCGCTCCCGACGCGCAGGACCTTGCTGCGACCGCGGCCGAGTTCGGTGCTTGGGCTGTGGTCGTGGGCATGCCCGAGGGACGAGCGCTCCGGCGGCTCTGTCGCGAGCAGGGGCCGTGGCGAACCATTCCCCTCCGGTTCACCGAGGCGGAGGAAGTTGTCCAGGCGTTCCGCGCCGAGGATGTGGCCGTCGTTGTCGACGGTGGCCGTCGGGAGGGTCCGCTCCCGACTGTGGTGGATGCGACGGTCACACCGATCCGCGTGCTCCGTGAGGGTGCACTGCCGGCATCCTTCATCGAGGGGACGATGTTGATGAGCACGCGCCGAAAGCTCTTCTCGCGCAACAAGCGCGCGTCCGCGGGCTGAGGTCTGTTTGGTTGTCGGTTGCGAAGCTGGGCGGTCTTTGGTTTCAACTAGAAGCGGACACGTTTAGACTCAGGATTGAGGACCGTCGGCCGAACCGTCGAGCCTTCGAAGCCCCGTCGTCCCGCACCCGGCACTCGCTACCAGGCACCCGCTCCTCGTCACTCAGCGAGCAGCTGCATCCCGTTCGACGGTCGGCAAGGTGCTGACCGAGCGGCGGGCTTCCCAATGGCTCCGCCGTGCGAGCGCGGCGAAGTAGGCCGGGCGATCGGTGAGCGCATAGGTGGCAAGCCAGAGGCGCTTGAGGTGGCGCTTGTATCCGTGTGCAACGTCGTCCTCGTAGGCAGTGCGGCCATGGAGTACGTGATAGTTGTTGATGAACTGCATCTCGCCAGGTTGTAGGTCCATGTAGACGTTGAAGTCCGGGTCGTTGGCCAGCGCGGAGGCGGCGGCGATCGCCTCGTGCGCCGTCGGGCTCAAGCGGGGTGCGTCGGCGTGTCGCTGCGAGGCGAGGATGTATTGCGGGATGAATCGCACGAAGAGTCGGCCGCCGTGCTCGGTGAACGCGGGCACCGAGTAGAAGGCTCGTGCACCGTCGGGCTGTTCCCCTCTCGTGTCGTAGGGCAACGGTTCGTACAGTGCGGCCGCCAGCTCGGGACGCTGGCGCACGAGTTGGTTGTGGATGGCCACGGCATTGGCGACGCAGGAGAGGCCGCCGGTACGGGCCGTGCGCAGGCACAGGAGCCCGACCAGGTCGGACCCGTCGGTGTGGTAGTCGAGCGCGATGCCGCCGAGCTCGTTGCCCCGCACGGTCGGGTCATCGATCGTCTTTCCCTGGTCGGTGACGTCGCCGAGTACATGGCCGTGCTTGTTCTGTGCCCATGGTTCTCCGAGGTGCAGTCCGATCCCCCAGTAGAGGAGCGTCAGATCATCGTCGTCGTAGCGGGTCGTGTCGAGGGTGGCGATACGCACGAACCCGCGCCCGTTGAGGAGGGTGTCGACGACACCGTTGAGCTTGGCCGCCAGTCCGGCGAGCGGGAAATCGTCGCGCCCGAGCTCCAACGGGTCGGTGCTTCTCTTCCTCGCCACGGCCAGCGCGGCCGCCAGCTCGGCGTGGTCGGCGTCGTCCAGGCGCAACGTCCAGTCCTCCGGGTCGGCAACGTCGGCCGAGCGCCATTCAGCCGACGGTTCGAGCTCATGGAGTGTCGGTGTGCTCGTGGTCATGCTGACTCCTTTCGTTGCGCCGTGGGACCTTGGTGGCCACGGCGGCCGCGCACGAGCCGCCCCGGCAACGCATCGGTCGGCTCCCCCTCCCGGTACGTGATCTCTCCGGCGACGAGCGTGGCGCAGTAGCCCTGGGCGCCCTGCAGGAGCCGCTTGCCCCCGGCCGGCAGGTCGTAGGCCATGACCGGAGTTTCGCAACGGAGGCGATCGAAATCGATGACGTTGAGGTCGGCTCGCTTGCCCGGGGCCAGGACCCCGCGATCGTCGAGGCCGACGGCGCTCGCGGTCGCACGCGTGAGTTGTTCCACCACGCGGCCGACCGCGAGACGGCCGTGCGAACGGTCGCGGGCCCAGTGCGAGAGCGCGTAGGTCGGAAAGCTGGCATCCGAAATCAGGCCTACGTGCGCTCCACCGTCGCCGAGTCCGAAGATCGTGTCGGGGTGGGCGAGCATCTCACCGCAGGCGTCGAGGTTGCCGTCCGCGTAATTCGAGAATGGTGTGTAGAGGAAGGCACGACCGTCATCCTCGGCGAGGAGGTCGAGGAGCAGTGCAGCGGGTTCGACGCCCTGGGCTGCGGAGCGCTGCGCCACGCTCGCCTCTGCTTTGGGTTCGTAGTCGGGCACCTCGCCCAGAGGAAACAGACGCGCGTAATCGATGGGTCGGCGCCGGCCCGAGGCCGCACTCTCCTGGTCGCTCGTCGCGGTCATGTCGGCGAGCAGTCGATCCCGCAACGACGGATCGCGCAGGGCGTGCGCCTGCTCTCGTACGGACAAGGACGCGACGTCCTTCCAGGCTGGGTAAGGCCCCAGCGGGTGGTAGGAGGATTGCAGGCCGACGAGGAGCCCGATGGGCCGGGGTGCGACCTGGGCCCGAATCGGCAGCCCGTCGGCGACGGCTGTCTCAATGCGGCCGAGCAGATCCCTCCAAGCCTCGGGCCGGCGGTGATTCTGGGCCAGGGAGAGCGACAGCGGCACGCCCGTGCTCGCGACCATGGCAAGGACCAGTTCGAACTCGCCGTCGATGTCGGGCCAGAAGTCAGAAATCAGTTCCACCACGCCGTGGCCGGCGTCAGCCACGCCGAGTGCAATGGCCTCAAGCTCAGCGGAGCTCGCACGCAACGACGGAGTCGGATCGCCGCTGGCGGTGCGGTGGTTCAGCGTGCGTGACGTGGAGAACCCGATGGCGCCTGCCTGCATGGCCTCGGTCGCCAGACGTCGCATGGCGGCCATGTCGTCCGGCGTTGCTTCCTCCAGCCCGGCGGCGCGTTCGCCCATGACGTAGAGACGCAGCGCTCCGTGCGGGAGTTGCGCGCACAGGTCGATGTCGTGCGGCCGACGATCGACTGCATCGAGATACTCCCCGAAACTCTCCCAGGACCAGTCGATCCCCTCGTCGAGCACGGCGCCCGGAATGTCCTCGACCCCTTCCATCAGCGAAATGAGGCGGGCGTGCGCGTCGGGTCGGACTGGAGCGAAGCCGACCCCACAGTTGCCCATGACCGCCGTGGTGACGCCGTGCCAGCTCGATGGCGTGAGGCGCTCGTCCCAGGTGGCCTGACCGTCGTAATGGGTGTGGATGTCGACGAAGCCGGGTGTGACGAGCAGACCGGTGGCATCGATCTCCTCCGCGCCCCGGCCTGACACCGCTCCGACGACGGAGACGGTCCCACGATCCACCGCGATGTCCGCGGTGACGGGCTCGCCGCCCCACCCGTCGGCCACCAACCCGCCCCTGACCACGAGGTCGTGCGCCGTGTCTGCCATCGCCCTGCCCCTCACCCTCCCCCGGGTGCCGGAGGAGATAGTTAGACCGGTCGAACTATATGTCTCAGCCGGTGCCGTGGCAAGACCCCCGGGTCCCCGCCGCCCCGTTCGCTGCCAGAACGTGCATCTGCGTCCCGTTCGTCATGAGTCGCTCTCGAAGACGTTGCCCAGACGCTCCTCGCGCGTCCGGGCGTGAGCGACCGCGACGTGGTGCAAGAAGCGCCGCATCTCGGTCTTGTCCACGCCGGGGACCAGCTCCTCCATGCGCACGCCCAGCTCCTGCTCGAAACGGGACAGTCGCGCCCGGCCATCCGGTGTGAGCTCGACCCGCGTCACCCTGCCGTCGCCCGCGTCGTCGACGACGTTCGCCACCCAGCCCTGTTGGCGCAGGCTGGTGATCATGGCGGAGACGGTCGGCTTCGTCACCGCGTTCGCTGCTGCCAGCTCGCCCGCCCGCCGGGAGCCTCCAAGGAGATACAAGAGGGTGCGGTACTGGGCCATGCTCAGGTCACCGCGCCGGGCCACCTGCTCGAATTCGCGGTACACCGAAACGACGAAGCGCACGCCCGGTGCTCGTTCGTCCTCTGCCGCTGCCGCTGCTGCTGCCGCCGCCGCTGTCGCTGTCGATCCCGATGCCATGTTGTGCACCCTAGGTTCGTCGGCACGCGACGGGTGCAGCAGGCCCCGAGCGCCCCACACTGCCCTCGAGCTCTTACCCGTCGAGGGCGACCATGCCGTCGGGGTTCAGCGAGCCGGTACGGCCGATGCCCTCTTCGGCGCAGAGCAGCGCCAGTGTGTCCGCGTCGATCACGTTGCCCCAGGCCCGCTCGCCGCCCGGTGTGCGGCAGGCGAGGATGCCGCGTTCGGGCGCGCCCTCGCGATCGAACGTGACGGTGTAGGTCTCCACGCTGACTGCGCCGGTGACGTCCGGATCGACGATGCAGCGAGGCAACGCGTCGACCTCTCCCTGCACGTTGCGCCATGCGAAGGCGAACGCCCTGTCCCCGCCCTTGCGCACCGCTGGCGGTCGTGAGGCGTACACGCCGACGGAGTGCTTGGTCGCGTACCACCCCAGGCCGGTGACGAGCGCAGCATCGCCTGGAGCGGCGCGTAGCGCACCGACGGCGCGGGCGATCCCGTGTGACGTGTAGTTGTTGCCCGGCCCCCCGCCGAAGGTGAGCCCGCCGGTCAACGTCAACGGTCGGTCCAGGTCGTCGATCGCCAGTCCCAGCTCATTGGCCGCGATTTGCACGACTGCCGGAAAGCACGAGTACAAGTCGACCACGGCGATGTCGTCAATGCCCAGACCGGCCTCTTCGAGGGCCGCCGCGCCCGCCAGTCTGATCGCCGGGGATCGGTGCAGCTCCGGGCGCTCGGAAATGAACCAGTGGTCATTGGCGTCGGCTCCGGCCAGGGGGAAGACCCAGCGCTCTTGGGGCACGCCGGCCACGCGGGCGGCCGCCACCGAGCACACGATGAAAGCGGCGCCTTGATCGACCTGCATGTTGGCCGTGCAGAGCTTCGGATAGGGAAACGAGACCATGCGGTTAGCCGGCGCGGGCGTCATGATCTCCGCCGGCGTACGAGCAGTGCGGATCCACGCGTCGGGATTGCCGGCGGCGACCTCACTGAAGCGCGACCAGAGCCCGCCGATGCGGGCCGCATGCTCGGGCAGCGACCACCCGTTGGCGCCGCGCAGCGCGTTCTCGAGGAGTGGGTAGGCGTGAATCGGCAGGATCACGCCGCGCTGCATCTCGAGCTCCGTCGCACCGTTCCTCTCCACGCCGAAGAGCGTCGCCGGCGGTGTCCCGTCCGGCTGGCTGGCCCACTCGAGCCAGGGTCGGGCCGGGTCACGGCGCGCCAGGGCGCGGGCGTACATCGCCTCGGCGCCCGTGACGAGCACGACGTCGCGCTCGCCCCGGCTGATAGCCACGCAGGCGTCGTGCATGAGGGCCTGGGGGTTGTTCCCCCCGATGGACGAGACCATGAGCTCGGCCGGCTCGTTGCCCTCGACAAAGCCGAGGCGGGCCGCCACCAGCAGCGCCGGGTTGGCGGTGGCCCAACTGAGCGAGGCCACGACCCTGATGCTGTCGGCGCGCCCGATCAGCGTGCGGCCCGCCGGGGCGGCGCCGCCGGCCGGGGCGCCGTCGCAATCCTCCGCGGCTGCCACCAGCGCCGCCGTCATCAGGTCCAGCGGTTCGGGCCTCGCCGCCGCGTCGAGTCCCGCATCAGGCGGCGTGGCGACCTGGCCCACTCCGACCACAACCGGGGTCCTCGGGTCGAGCGCCATGGACCGGGCAGCGTACAGGTTCACGCCACGATGGCTCCCCGGCCGGTCGGTACACTTGGCCGTATGCGGGTCGCTGCCGGCTCCGATCACGCCCCGTCCGACCTCTGGGAGTCCCCGAGGCCAGTCGCGGCCCCCCACAGCTCAGTCGAAGGGATTGCATGAGCAGTTACGAGACCGCGTTGGCCGCCGACGCCGAGGTGGCGCGCCTCATCGATGAGGAGTTCACGCGCCAGCAGACGACCCTGCAGCTGATCGCCTCTGAGAACTTCACCTCACCCGCCGTGCTGGCGGCATCGGGCTCGGTGCTGACGAACAAGTACGCCGAGGGCTACCCGGGCCGTCGGTACTACGGCGGTAATCAGATCATCGACGCCGTGGAGGATCTGGCCCGCAACCGCGCCACCGCCCTCTTTGGAGCCGATCACGCCAACGTGCAGCCGCACGCCGGGGCCAACGCCAACCTCGCCGTGTACCAAGCGCTGCTCGAGCCCGGGGCCACCGTCCTCGCCATGCGTCTCGACCACGGCGGCCACCTGACGCACGGATCGCCGGCGTCCATCGTTTCGAAGTTCTGGCGCTTCGTGTCCTACGGCGTGACCCCGCAGTCGTCTGACGAGTCCAACCCGGGCGAGGTCATCGATTTCGATCAGGTCGCGCATCTCGCCAAGACGGAGAAGCCGGCGCTGATCGTGGCGGGGTCGACGGCGTACGCGCGGACCATCGATCCGCAGCCCTTCCGCGAGATCGCCGATTCGGTCGGCGCGCGCTTCATGTTCGACGCCGCCCATCCGGCCGGCCTCATCGCCGGCGATGCCCACCCGAGCCCGGTGGGCGTGGCCGACGTCGTCACGCTGACGACCCACAAGACACTGCGCGGACCGCGTGGCGGCACCATCTTGTGCGGGGCCGACCTAGCCAAGAAGATCGACAGCGCCGTCTTCCCGGGGCTGCAGGGCGGTCCGCTCGAGCACGTCATCGCTGCCAAGGCGGTGGCCTTCGCCGAGGCAGCACGGCCAGAGTTCCGCCAGTACGCCGCCCAGGTCGTCGCCAACGCGTCGGCTCTGGCGGTGGCGCTCTCCGGGCACGGGTTCCGCCTCGTTTCGGGCGGCACCGACAACCACATGCTGCTGGTCGACCTGCGCCCCTTCGATGAGGAGCTGACGGGGAAGGAGGCCCAGGAGGTCCTGGACCGGGCGGGCATCACCTGCAACCGGAACACGATTCCCGACGACCCGCGGTCCCCGTTCCTGACGTCGGGCCTGCGCCTGGGCTCTGCGGCCCAGACGACAGCCGGCATGGGGACCGGCGAGATGCGGGTGGTCGCCGACCTCATCGTCCGTACTCTCAAGGCGCGGACCGACGAGGGGGAGATCGATTCGGTGCGCTCGGAAGTCGCCGACCTGTGCGCCGCCTTCCCGCCGTACCCCGATCTGTTGGCCTGACCGATGCCGGACATCGGCTGGTACGGCCTGGTCCTGGTGATTGCGGCGGGCGCCACCGCTGGCCTGACGATCCCGGCCAAGCGCATCGCCCTTCGGGTGGGCTACGTCGCCCTCCCGGGCGATCGCACCGTGCACAAGAAGCCGACTCCCTATGGTGGCGGCGCGGCCATGTTCATGGGGTTCATGGTCGCTGTCCTTGCGGCGGCCGCCGTGCCACAACTGCATCCGATCTTCCAGGACTCGCCGGAGATGTCCGGTGTCGTGCTCGCCGGCGGGGCGATGTTCGCCGTCGGGCTGATCGACGACGTCCGCGACATGTCGGCACCGGCGAAGATGGCGGGTCAGGTGCTGGCGGCCAGCATCCTTTACTTCAGCGGCGTCACCATGTACGAACTGAAGATCCCGTTGGCCGGATTCTTCGTCCTGACGCCGGGCATCGTGCCGCTCATCACGGCGGCATGGGTGATCGCGCTCACCAACGCGGTCAACCTGATCGACGGGCTCGATGGGCTGGCGGCCGGGGTGGTTGCGATCGGTGGTGGCGCGCTGGCCATCTACGGGATCCGGTTGATGGGGCTCGGCCTCCTGCCGAGCGACAACATCGGCCCGCTCGTCGCCGTGGTCGCATGCGGGATCTGTCTTGGCTTCTTGCCGTTCAACTTCAATCCGGCGCGCATCTTCATGGGTGACGCCGGCGCACACTTCCTTGGTCTCCTCATGGCGGCCTCGACCATGGTGATCGGCGGCCGCGTCCCGACCGCCGTGCCGATCAGTGGCGTCACCTACTTCTTCTTCGCCCCCCTCTTCATTC
Source organism: uncultured Acidimicrobiaceae bacterium (assembly GCA_963782415.1). Lineage (GTDB taxonomy): Bacteria > Actinomycetota > Acidimicrobiia > Acidimicrobiales > RAAP-2 > Bog-473. The sequence continues at coordinate 588,131 of CAWAJT010000008.1, forward strand.
CGATTCTGATCCTCGGCGTCCCACTCGTCGACATGGCCTTCGCGTTCGTGCGTCGCACGGCGCGCGGGACCGGCTTCGACACGCCGGACAAAGAACACATCCATCACCGTCTGCTGCGCCTGGGCCACGGCCCCAGGCGCAGTGTCATCATTCTGTGGGCCTGGACCGCGGTGCTGTCGAGCCTCCTGCTGGTCCCCCTCTTCGTGCATCAGGTCAACGCCATCATCCCGATCGGGGCTGCCGCCCTCGGCGTGGCCCTCTACACGTTCTTCCACCCGGGGCTGCGCCGCGGGAACGGAGAGGACGACGACGAGGAGATCCATCAGGGAATTCCGCCCTCGCCCGAGGAGTCGGACCGGGTCAGCGAGGTGGTCCGGTTCCCCTCCTGACCGTTTGGACGACATCTGGGCCGGGATGCGATGATGAGGCCTGTGTACCCCGTCCACCTCGCCTCGCCCGACACGGCCGCCCAGGCAGCAGTGGGGGCGACGGACTCCGGCGCGCCACGCACCGCATAAGGGGGCAGCAGTCGCATGCGTGGTCAAGTGAGCGTCGACGTGCGCGCCCGTTCTGGTGAGCACGCCGGACGAATCATCCCAGCCCAACGGGCCCAGGCCACTCCCAGGTGCCATGGCGTTCCTCGGCATGGGGCTCTCCGCTGCGGTCTGCGTGGGCATCGGAGTTGGCCTGGGGCTCTGGGTGGACAGCGCGCTGCACACAGCGCCGGTGTTCTTGCTGGTGGGCTTGGCGCTCGGCCTCGCGGTTGCCGCCCTGAGCGTCGTCAAGCAGATCCACGCGTATCTGTAGGGGTGCGATCGTGAACATGGCCGATGGCCTCTCGGGCCTCGGGGGCGACGCGCTCGCCAAGGTCCTGCGGCGCACCATCGTCTCCGCCATTGTGGTGGGCGCGGCCGCAATCCTGATCGTCATGTTGCTTTCGGTGCCGTGGGCCACGCTGGGGTTGATCATCGGCCTCACCATTGCCATCCTCAACCTCCGCTTCCTCGATGCCGGCGTTGCGAAGCTCAACACGTCGGCAGAGACCAGCAACAAGGTGCTGCGGCGGGCCATCGGGACCAAGAGCGTCACGCGGCTCGGCATCATCACCGTGATCTGCGTCGGCCTGCTGCTTCTGAACGGCGCGCTCGGCATCGGTGCAGTCGCCGGCCTGGTCATCTTCCAACTGCTCTTCGTCGTCAACGTGGGGCGCGTCATCATTTCGCAGGGGATCCAATGAGCGGTAACAGCTTCGTGCTCGCCAGTGGCAACATCACGATCGGCGATCACCACGGCGTCTGGCACGTGGCCGGACTCACCATCTACGGCGACGTGGTGTGGACCACGCTGCTTGCCGCCGCCATCGTGATGGCGTTCGGGCTCGTGATGCGGAAAAAGGCCACGTCCGGCGTGCCGGGGAAGCTGCAGCTGCTCTGGGAGCTTCTGGTCGAACAGGTCTCCGACCTCGCCGCATCGGCCATCGGTCCCGCAGGTGCTCCGTTCGTGGGAATGGGCGTGACCATCGGGCTCTTCATCCTCGTCTGCAACTGGCTGGCCTTCGTCCCGAGTGGCGATCCGGGGTTCTTGGCCCCGCCGACCGGTGACGTCAACCTGCCGCTGGCCCTGGCGCTGATCGTGTTCTTCACGGTGCACTTCAACTCCGTCAAGGCGCGCGGGTTCGGCGGCTACCTCAGGCATTACGGCCAGCCCTACGCCGCGCTCACCCCGATCAACATCATTGAAGAGATCACCAAGCCGATCACGCTGACCTTCCGACTCTTCGGCAACATCTTCTCGGGTGTCCTGATGATCTCGGTCATCGTCACACTGATTCCGCCGTACCTCTCGTGGATCGGCTTGGCGGTTTGGAAACCATTCGACGAGCTCTTCATCGGCGCCATCCAGGCCTTCATCTTCGCCCTGCTCACGATCATGTACCTCGGCATGGGCATGAGCAAGGATCAGCACTGAGGATCCGGGCGATCCACGAACAGACCATTACATCGAACACGATCTCGACAAAGGAGAGGAAACATGGCAGCAAACACGATTGAAGGCGCGGTTCGCGTCGCCGGCGCCCTGGTGGGTGGCGGACTCGCACTGGGCGGGGGCGCCATCGGTGCCGCCGTCGGTGATGGTCTCGCCGGATCACAGACGATCGCCGCCATCGCACGGCAGCCGGAGATTGAGGCCAAGGCCCGTCAGTACTTCTTCTTGACGGTCGGCCTGGTGGAGGCCATGTACTTCATCAACCTGCTGTTCATGGTGGTGTTCGTCTACGTCTTCGCCGCCAAGAGCATCGCGGGCTAGCGCGACCTCACCCACCGTCTACCTCACGGAGACATTCAGGAAATTGAGAACACCATGACCACCATCGCAGGCATCTTCCTCTTGCCCAATGGGACGTTCTTCATCGAGTTGATCGTCTCGCTGGTGCTGCTCTTCCTGATCTACAAGTACGTCCTGCCGCCGATCAACAAGGCATTGACGGAGCGCCAGGAGAAGATCAGGGAGTCGCTCGAGGCCGCCGACCAGGCGAGAGCCGATGCAGAGGCGGCCGACGACGAACGTCGCAACGTGCTGGAGGAGGCCCGGCAGCAGGCACGTGAGATCGTCGCCACCGCCAATCGCACGGCCGAGCAAGTCCGCACCGACGCGCAGGCCCGCGGGCAGGGGGAATACGAGCGCATCGTCGGCAACGCCGACGTCGAGATCGCCCTGGCTCGTCAGCGGGCCGTCGACGAGGCGGCCTCGCGCATGGGCGAAATCGTGATGGAGGTCGTCGAACGGGTGATCGGGCGTGAGGTCAATGCCGAGGCCCACCATGACCTCATTGAGGAGGCCGTGGCTGCGCTGCGCGCCGACACGGCCGGCGGCGCCGCCGCGGCAGGAACCGGGGCCAGGCAGTGAACCCAGCGCTCCAGGGATACACGGCCGCCGTGGCCGAGGCGGCCGGGACGGCCGCGCTCGGGGGCCTGGCTGCCGACCTTGAAGCGATTGAACAGCTCGTGCTGGCGAACGCGCAGCTGAGGGCTGCGCTGACCGACACCGCGGTGCACGGGACGGCCCGCCGGGCCGTGGTGCTCGACCTGCTCGACGGGAAGGTGTCCCCTGAGGCCCGCCGTCTGGCCGCCTACGCCTGCATGGCGGTCGATGCCCCCGAGGTCCCGGCCGCGCTCGGCTGGGTCAGCACCCGGGTGCGCCACCTCGACGAGGGACAGCCCGACGAGCCGGGGCTCAGCCTGCTGCAGTCCCGCCAGCGGGTCGGGGGCTTTGCCGCCGCGGTGCACGAGGACATGACGAATGACGAGTTGGCGTCGCTCGAGGACGATCTGTTCCGGTTCGCCCGGATCGTCGCCGCCACGCCGGCGTTGCGCGCGGCGCTGTCCGACCGTGACCTCGACGTCACGGCCCGACGGGGACTCGTCACGCAGTTGCTCGAGGGCAAGGTGCCCGCGGCAAGCCTCTCGCTCGCCCGGTACGCCGTGAGCGGGGGCCGCGCCCGTGACATCGTCGGCACGCTCGACTTCTTGGTTGAGCTCACGGCGCAGGCACGAGGCTGGCGCATTGCCCGCGTGCGGGCGGCTGCGCCGATTGACGACACGCAACGGGGCGAGTTGACCGACTCGCTGGGCACGCTGGCCGGCGGACCGGTGGAGCTGCAGGTGGAGCTGGACGAGTCGCTGCTCAGCGGCGCGCTGATCCGCATCGGCGATCTCCAGGTGGACGCCACGGCCCGTGGGCGCATTGACGCGCTACGCGAGCACTTCGCCCCGGCCGGCTGGGCGCCGGCCGGATTTGGGCGGGAGCACAGTTCGAAGGACCAGACAGAGGGAGCAGAGTGATGGCAGAGCTCACGATTGACGCCGGTGAGATCACCAAGGCGCTGGAGCGCCACGTCGAGGAGTACACCCCGGCAGTGGGGACCGAGCAGATCGGACGCATCGTCGAGGTCGGCGACGGCATTGCCCGGGTGTCCGGGCTGCCCGGCGCAGCCGTGAACGAATTGCTCGAGTTCGAGGACGGGACCCTGGGTCTGGCGTTGAACCTGGACGAGGACACCATCGGTGCCGTCGTCCTGGGTGAGGTCGACAGCCTCGAAGAGGAGCAGACGGTGAAGGCGACCGGGCGGATCCAGACCGTGCCGGTCGGCGACGCGCTGCTCGGCCGGGTCGTGAACGCCCTCGGCGAACCGCTCGACGGCAAGGGCCCCATCACCACCACCGAGACGCGCCGCATGGAGGTGCAGGCCCCCGGGATCGTCGGCCGCCAGCCGGTGAGTGAGCCCATGCAGACAGGCATCAAGGCGATCGACGCCATGACGCCGATCGGCCGGGGCCAGCGCGAGTTGATCATCGGTGACCGCAAGACGGGCAAGACCACCGTCGCCGTCGATACCATCATCAACCAGCGCGGCCAGGGCGTGAAGTGCATTTACGTCGCCATCGGCCAGAAGAACTCCTCGGTGGCCCAGACGGTAGCCACGCTGGAGGACCACCAGGCCCTCGAGTACACCGTCGTGGTGGTGGCCTCGGCGGGCGACCCGGCTCCCTACAAGTACCTGGCGCCTTACGCCGGCTGCGCCATGGGCCAGCACTGGATGGAGCACGGCGAGCACGCGCTCATCATCTACGACGATCTTTCCAAGCAGGCCGAAGCCTATCGGTCGGTCTCCCTCCTGCTTCGGCGTCCGCCAGGTCGCGAGGCGTATCCCGGCGACGTCTTCTACCTCCACTCGCGCCTGCTCGAGCGGGCAGCCAAGCTCTCCGACGAGCGCGGGGGAGGGTCGCTGACCGCGCTGCCGGTGATCGAGACCAAGGCCGGGGACATCTCGGCCTACATCCCGACCAATGTGATCTCCATCACCGACGGCCAGGTCTTCTTGGAGACAGACCTGTTCAACTCCGGGATCCGGCCGGCCATCAACGTCGGCAACTCCGTGAGCCGGGTGGGCAGTGCAGCCCAGGTCAAGGCCATGAAGAACGTGTCCGGGACGCTGAAACTCGACCTGGCGCAGTTCCGTGAGCTCGAGTCGTTCGCCACCTTCGGGTCCGAGCTCGACCGCGTGTCCCAGGCGCAGCTGGACCGTGGCTACCGCCTGACAGAACTGCTCAAGCAGCCACAGAACGAGCCGGTGCCCGTCGAGGAGCAGGTCGTGATCATTTACGCCGGGACCAAGGGATGGACCGACACCGTGCCGGTGAGCGAGGTGCGACGTTTCGCCACGGAACTCATCGAGTACTTCCGGGCGAACCATCCGGCGGTGCTCGAGACCATCCGCAACACGGGGGCCATGCCCGACGGCGACGAGCTCGACAAGGGCATGACGACGTTCCTCGAGGGCTTCGACACCGGGAAGGTCGACTGACGCATGGCCGGAGGCCAAGAGCGCATTCTGCGGCGCCGTATCCGCAGCGTGCAGTCCACGAGGAAGATCACGAAGGCGATGGAGCTCATCGCCGCGTCGCGGATCGTGCGCGCCCAGAACCGGATCGCGGCGAACCGACCCTTCCGCGAGGGCATGGAGCGCGTCTTGCGGTTGACGGCAGCGGCCGATCCCGTGGCGGCTACCAAGTTGCTCGGCACCCCCGAGTCGCCCAGCCACGTCGGGATCCTCGCCATCGTCGGAGAGCGGGGGCTGGCCGGTTCCTACAACTCGGGCGTGCTGCGGATGACCGAGCGCCTGGTCGCCGAGTACCGCGCCGCCGGCACCGAGGTCACGGTGTGGACCGTGGGCAAGAAGGCGCCGTCCTACCTGCGTTTTCGCGGCATCGACGTGGCGCAGGCCTTCACCGGCCTGGCCGACCGCCCCGACTTCGGTGACGCCCGGCACATCGCCGCGGTGGTCGCCGCGCCGTTCGCCACCGGGGAGATCGATCTGGTGCAGATGGTGTCGACGCGTTTCATCTCCGCCGGGATCCAGCGGGTCGAGCGGATGCAGATGCTGCCCTTGCCGCTCCCCGCGGAGAGCGACGAGGGGGAGCAGCAGGCCGACGAAGGGACGCTCGAGGGCTACACCGAGTTCGAGCCGGAGCCGGCCAAACTGCTGGCCGAGTTGGCACCGCGGGCGCTCGAGGCGGAGATCTTCGCCGCCCTGCTCGAGGGCGCGGCTGCCTTTTTCACCGCGCAGCAGCGAGCGATGGCGGCCGCCACCGACAACGCGGACGAGCTCGTCCGCACCCTGACCCGCGTCATGAACCGCGCCCGCCAGGACGCCATCACCACCGAGATCATGGAGATCGTCGGCGGGGCCGAGGCGCTCCGCCAATCGAAGGGAGCTTGACCGCATGACCAGTACCGCACAGAGGGACGCCACCGCCGGAGCCGCACTCGAAGAAGGGCGTGTGGTCGCCATCGCCGGACCTGTGATCGACGTCGAATTCCCGCCGCACGCTCTGCCGGAGATCAACTTCGAGGTCGAGTTCGACATCGAACTCGACGGGTCGACCCACACCGTGGCGGCCGAAGTGGCCCAGCAGATCGGTGATGGGCGGGTCCGGTGCATCTGTATGCAGCAGACGGACGGTCTCGTGCGCGGCGCCGCCGTGCGCAATCTCGGGCGTGGCATTTCGGTCCCCGTCGGCAACGCCGTTCTGGGTCACGTGTTCAACGTCTTGGGCCAACCCCTCGACACCGACTCCATTGAGGGGATCGAGGAGCGCTGGGAGATCCACCGCAGCGCGCCCGCGTTCGACCAGCTGGAGCCGAGGGCCCAGATGTTCGAGACCGGCATCAAGGTCATCGACCTGCTCGAGCCCTATGTGCAGGGTGGCAAAATCGGCCTCTTCGGCGGAGCCGGCGTCGGCAAGACCGTCATCATCCAGGAGATGATCCACCGGGTCGCCCAGCAGCACGGTGGTGTGTCGGTGTTCGCCGGCGTGGGCGAACGCACCCGTGAAGGCACCGACATGTGGCTGGAAATGCAGGAGTCCGGTGTCATCGACAAGGCCGCCCTGGTGTACGGCCAGATGGACGAGCCGCCCGGGGTCCGCCTGCGCGTCGCTCTCGCCGCACTGACCATGGCGGAGTACTTCCGCGACGTGCAGAACCAGGACGTGCTGCTCTTCGTGGACAACATCTTCCGCTTCGTGCAGGCCGGTTCCGAGGTGTCCACCCTGCTGGGCCGTATGCCCTCCGCCGTGGGCTACCAGCCCACGCTCGCCGATGAAATGGGTGAGCTGCAGGAGCGGATCACCTCGACCAAGGGGAAGTCGATCACGTCGCTCCAGGCCGTGTACGTCCCCGCCGACGACTACACCGACCCCGCGCCGTTCACGACGTTCACCCACCTCGACGCCACGACGGAGCTGTCGCGCCAGATCGCCGCACTCGGGATCTACCCGGCCGTCGACCCGCTGGCATCGACGTCGAACATCCTGGCCCCCGAGGTCGTGGGGGACCGCCACTACGCCGTCGCACGTCGCGTCCAGGAGATCCTGCAGCGGTACAAGGAACTGCAGGACATCATCGCCATCCTCGGCATGGACGAGCTGTCCGAGGAGGACCGCGTGACGGTGAGCCGGGCCCGCAAGGTCCAGCGCTTCTTGTCCCAGCCGTTCTTCGTGGCCGAGGTCTTCACCGGCGTGCCGGGGATCTTCGTGCCGATCGACGAGACGGTGGAGTCGTTCGAGGCCCTGGCCAACGGCGACCTGGACAACGTGCCCGAGCAGGCGTTCCTCAACGTCGGCGGGGTCGAGTCCGTGCTCCAGAAGGCGCGGACGCTCGAGGCAGAGGCGGGCTAGTGGCCGACGGAGTCTTCGGCGTGGAGATCGTCACGCCCGAGCAGTCCCTCTACGCCGGTGGCGCGACGTCGATCGTGCTGGCCACCTCGGAGGGGGCGCTGACCGTTCTCGACGGTCACACTCCGCTGGTGGGCGACGTGGCCCACTGCGAAGTGAAGGTCGAACAGGCTGAGGGCACCCTGCTGCGCCTGGCCGTGCACGGTGGGTTCCTCCAGGTCGACACGAGTCCCGGCGCCGCCGCCAGTTTGGCGGAGGGCGACGGCCCGCTACCGGGGCTTTCCACCCGGGTCACCGTGCTCGCCGGCGTGGCCGAGCTGGCGTCCGAGATCGACGTGCCCAGGGCCGAGCAGGCCCGCGAGCGTGCGGCTCAGCGGGTCAACGAGCTCGGTTCGGGTCGCGGCCCGAGCACCGAGGACGTGGAAGAGGACGTGGAACTGGCCGAGGCCGAGGGCGCGCTGGCCCGGGCCGAGCTGCGACTCAGCGTGGCCGCCGACAGCGCGGCCTAGCGGGCGGTACCGGCGGCCGCAAACGGGATCAGCCGAACGAGATGGACGAGTACTCGGCCAGCTTCGTCAAGGCGTGGCTGGCGTCGATCTTGCGCAGGGTACCCGACTTGGAACGCATGACCAGCGACTGCGTGGTGGCACCGAACTCGTGGTACTGGACGCCCTGCAGCAGCTCGCCGTCGGTGATGCCCGTGGCGGCGAAGAAGCAGTTGTTCCCCTGGACGAGGTCGTCGGTCGTGAGGACGGCGTCGAGCGCATAGCCCGCCGCGGCGGCGGCCGAACGCTCCTCCTCGTTGCGCGGGTAGAGCCGCCCCTGGATCTCGGCGCCCATGCACTTGAGGGCAGCTGCCGCCAGGACGCCTTCAGGCGTGCCGCCGATGCCGAAGAGGATGTCGGTCCCTGCGCCGGGCCAGCCGGTGGCGATGGCACCGGCCACGTCGCCGTCGGAGATCAGGCGGATCCGGGCCCCGGTGGAGCGCACCTCCGCCACGAGGTCATCGTGACGGGGACGGTCGAGGATGACCGCCGTCAAGTCGCGAACGGGTCGACCCAGGGCCTCGGAGAGGGCATGGAGATTCTCGGTCGGGCTGCGGCGGATGTCACAGGCCCCCTTGGCCCGTGGTCCGACCGCCAGTTTCTCCATGTAGACGCAGGGGCCCGGGTCGAACATGGCGCCGCGTTCGGCGACCGCGATGACGGCGAGCGCACCGCCGCGGCCCTGAGCCGTCAAGGTGGTGCCGTCGATGGGGTCAACGGCGATGTCCGTCAGCGGGGGCGTGCCGTCGCCGATCTTCTCCCCGTTGAACAGCATCGGCGCATTGTCCTTCTCGCCCTCGCCGATGACGACGATCCCGTCCATCGGCACGCTGGACAGGACGGTCCGCATGGCCTCCACCGCAGCGCCATCGGCGCCCAATTTGTCCCCGCGGCCCATCCAGCGGCTGGCCGCCATCGCCGCGGCCTCGGTGACCCGTACCAGGTCCATGGCGAGGTTCCGGTCGGGGGCTTGGCGTGACGTGACCATTGGCGTTGACCATAGTTGTTGGTCACAGAGCCCCGCCTGCCGCTCCGATGCTGCTCCAGCGGCGATACTTGGTGTCGTGGATCAGATCGTGGTCGAGGCCGGTGGGCCGCTCCGGGGCACGGTCAGGGCTGGCGGAGCGAAGAATTCCGCTCTCAAGCTCATGGCAGCCTGCCTGCTCGCCGAGGGTTGCACGGTGCTGTCGAATGTCCCTCGGATCTCCGATGTCGAAACCATGGCCGAGGTGTTGCGCGCCATGGGGGCCGAAGTGGAGCGCCTTGACAACGGTGATGTCTGCGTCACGACCCCGCCGGCAAAGGACCTGGTCCCATCGGGCCCCTACGAGCTGTTCGAGAAGATGCGGGCCTCGGTCGTGGTCCTCGGTCTGCTCTTGGCCCGCTGCGGCTCGGTGCGAGTGCCATTGCCGGGTGGGGACGACTTCGGGTACCGGCCGATCGACTTCCACCTCAACGGGCTCAGTGCCATGGGTGCGCACTTCGAGTCCTCCCATGGTGAGGTGCGCGGGACGGTGCCCGGTGGCCGCCTGGTCGGCACCCAGGTGGTGCTCGAGTACCCCAGCCACACGGCCACGGACAATTTGCTGATGGCGGCGGTGCTGGCCAAGGGCACGACCGTGATTGAGAATGCGGCGAAGGAGCCGGAGGTGGCCGACCTGGCCGCCATGCTCACCGACATGGGGGCAGTGGTGCGCGGTGCGGGCACCTCCCGGATTGAAGTCGAGGGCGTGGAGTCGCTCCACCCCACCCGCCATGCCGTCGTTCCCGACCGCGTGGTGGCCGCCACCTACCTGGCCGCAGTGGGTATGGCCGGCGGCGAGGTCACGATCGCTGATGCGCGGCCCGATCACATGGAGATGCTGCTCCGCAAGGTCGGCCACATGGGTGTGGTCACGGACATGGGGCCACACGGCCTGCACGCGCGCGCCGACCAGCGGCTGGTGGCCGCCGACATCGCAACGCTTCCCTACCCCGGGGTGGCGACGGACTACAGCCCCTTGCTCGTGGCGATGCTGACGGTGTCCGACGGTGTCGGGATCCTGACCGAGAACCTGTTCTCCGGGCGATTCCGCTACGTGGAGGAACTCCGCCGCATGGGAGCGGACATCCGGACCGAAGGTCATCACGCGGTCGTCCGCGGGGTGAGTCATCTTTCCGGTGCGACCGTGCGCGCTCCCGACATCCGCGCCGGCGTCGCGCTCGTCCTGGCCGGGTTGGTGGCCGAAGGGGAGACGGTGGTCAGCGGAGCCCATCACATCGGACGCGGCTACGAGGACCTGGCCGGTGCGCTGCACTCTCTCGGAGCCAGGGTGAGCCGACGGTGAGCCCCTTGCCCACCGATCCGGCAACGCTGCTCGACCGGGCCAAGGCCCACGACCGCGTCGCGCTGGCCCGTTTGCTCTCCTACGTCGAGCGGGGAGGTGAGACGGCCACCGCTGTCGCGCACCTGGCGTACCGCGCCGAGGTGCCGTTCACCGTGGGGCTGACCGGTGCCCCGGGCGCGGGGAAGTCGACCCTGACAGACGGGCTGATCACAGAGGTTCGCGGTGGCTGGCCCGACGGATCACCCATCCCACAGGTTGCTGTGGTGGCCGTCGACCCCACGTCACCGTTCAGCGGAGGCGCCATCCTCGGTGACCGTGTTCGTATGAGCCAGCACGCACTCGACCCGACGGTGTTCATCCGCTCCATGGCGACGCGCGGGCATCTCGGTGGTCTGTCGCTCGCCGTTCCCGATGCCATCCGGCTGCTCGGGGCGGCGGGTATCGGCGTCGTCATCGTTGAGACCGTTGGTGTGGGGCAGATGGAGGTCGACATCGCATCGGCCGCCGACACCACGGTGGTCGTCGTCACCCCAGGGTGGGGCGACGCCATGCAGGCCAACAAGGCGGGCCTCCTCGAGGTGGCTGACGTCTTCGTCATCAACAAGGCGGACCGCCCGGGCGCGCGCGAGGCGCGCCGCGACCTGGACCAGATGCTCGATCTGGCGCGCCCCGGATCGTGGCGACCCGAGATCGTCGAGACGACGGCCACCACCGTCGACGGCGTGGCCGAGCTGTGGCATGCCGTCGCCCGCCACCGCGACCACCTGGAGCGCTCGGACCAACTGCGCGTCCGCCGCAGCGATCGGGTCGCCCGCGAGCTGCGCCGAGTCCTGCTGGCGCGGACCGAGGTCAAGGTGGACGAGCTCGTCCACAGTGAGGAGTTTTCCACGGCGGTCAAGGCGCTGGCGGCGTGCGAGCTCGATCCCTACCGGGCCGCGGACGGCCTGCTCGCCGAATGAGGCGTCTTCAGCCGATACGGTGCGGCCATGCCTGAGACCTCTGTCACGGTGGAGCGGCGTCCCGACAACGTCGCCCTGGTCAGGTTGGACCGCCCGAAGGCCAACGCGCTCTCGGCTGCCGTATTGGACCAGCTGCACAAGGTGGCGACCGAACTCCACGACGACCCGCCCGGCGCGGTGGTCGTCTGGGGCGGGCGCAAGATCTTCGCCGCGGGAGCCGACATCGTGGAGCTCGGCGACGCCGGCGCCGACGCAGTCGGCGCCGCTTTCGCTGACGCGTTGGGCTCCCTGGCGACGGTGCCCCGGGCCACGATCGCGGCGGTGAACGGGTTCGCCTTGGGCGGCGGGCTCGAGCTCGCGCTCGCATGCGACTTCCGCGTGTGCGCGGAGGACGCCCGCCTCGGCCTGCCCGAGGCCCTCCTCGGGGTGATCCCCGGGGGCGGCGGCACGCAACGGCTGCCCCGGCTCATCGGGCCTTCGCGGGCCAAGGAACTGATCTTCTCGGGCCGGCAGGTGCGGGCAGACGAGGCGCTGACGATCGGGCTCGTGAACCGGGCGGTGGCGCCTGACGACGTCCTCGAGGCGGCACTGAGCTGGGCCGCCGAACTCGCGAGCGGCGCCGTGGTGGCGCACGGCCTGGCCAAGGCCGCTCGTCGACCGCGGGCTTGGAGGGCGGCCTCGCCGAAGGCCTGGCCCTCGAGCGTGAGGCCTTCGTGACGGCGGCGCGGAGCGAAGACGCCGCGCGGGGGATCGCATCGTTCCAGGAGAACGGGCCGGGCAAGGCCACGTTCGTCGGCCGGTGAGGCGTTGAGCTCTCCGCCGATTCCCGTCAGCTCCAGCGAGGGCGCCTTCGATCCCTCGGCTCGCTGGTTCCAGCATGCCGTGTTCTACGAGGTCCTCATCCGGGGCTACCACGACGCCAACAACGACGGTACCGGCGATCTGAAGGGTTTGCGCGAGAAGCTCGACTACATGGAGTGGCTGGGTATCGACTGCATCTGGATGCTGCCGTTCTATCCCTCCCCGTTTCGTGACGGCGGCTACGACATCAGCGACTTCTTCAACGTCCATCCTGATTACGGCAGCATCAGCGACCTGGTGGCTTTCTTGGAGGACGCTCACCGCCGGGGCATCCGCGTCATCGCCGACCTCGTGATGAACCACACCAGCGACGAGCATCCCTGGTTCGTCGAATCGAGATCATCGAGGGACAACGCCAAAGCCAACTGGTACGTGTGGAACGACGACGACCAGAAGTGGCCGGACGCCCGTGTCGTATTCACCGACGTCGAACGCTCGAACTGGACGTGGGACGACACCCGCCAGCAGTACTACTGGCATCGCTTCTACCATCACCAACCGGATCTCAATTACGACAACCCCGAAGTCGCCGACACCATGATCGATCTCGTGCGCTTCTGGCTCGACCTCGGATTCGACGGCTTCCGGCTCGACGCCGTGCCCTACCTCTACCAGCGCGACGGTACGTCGGGTGAGCACCTCCCCGAGACCCACACCTTCATTAAGCGCATCCGCAAGCAGATTGACGCCGACTACCCGGGCCGCATCCTGCTCGCCGAGGCCAACGGGTGGCCGAGCGACGTCGCGGACTATTTCGGCGACGGCGACGAGTGCCATCTGTGCTTCCACTTCCCCCTCATGCCGCGGCTCTTCATGGCCGTGCGGCGCGAGCAGCGGTACCCGATCACGGAGATCCTGGCCCAGACGCCGATCATCGACGACGCCTGCCAGTGGGCCATCTTCTTGCGCAACCACGACGAGTTGACGTTGGAGCAAGTCAGCGATGAGGAGCGCGACTATCTGATCTCCGAGTACGCCAAAGACCCGAGGATGAAGCGCCACATGGGCATCGGGCGTCGTTTGGCACCTCTCCTCGACAACGACCGCCGCACGGCCGAGCTGTTGTATGCCCTGATCCTGTCGCTGCCCGGCAGCCCCGTGATCTACTACGGCGACGAACTCTTGATGGGTGACAACATCTACCTCGGCGACCGGGACTCGGTGCGCACGCCCATGCAGTGGTCACCCGACCGCAATGGCGGGTTCTCGCAGGCCGACTTCGCCCAGCTCTACCTGCCCCCGCTCATGGACCCCGTCTACGGCTTCAGCGCCCTCAACGTGGAGGCCCAACTGCGCAACCAGGGATCGTTTCTCCACTGGCTGCGCCGCTTGTTGACGGAGCGCCGTGCGCTCCCCGTGATGGGTGTGGGCGCCATGGAGGTTCTTCCGTGCGCCAACCCGTCCGTCCTGGCGTACATGCGCTCGGGCGAGGTGGCGGACATCTTGACGAGTGCGACGTCGACGGGACTCTCGGTGAGTCCGACTGTCGACGGGGCGCTCGACTGGGGCCATTCCACCGTACTGGCGCGCACCGTCCCGGCCGGGAACGAGAGCGAGGGCGACGAGGTGGTGCACCGGCACCAGGCGGTGCTGTGCGTCCACAACCTGAGTCGGTTCGCGCAGCCGGCGGAGCTCGCCCTCGCAAAATGGGCCGGCGCGACTCCCTACGAGGTTCTCGGCCGCGTGCCGTTCCCGATCATCACCGAGGAGCCCTACGCGGTGACCCTGCCGCCCTACGGCTTTCTCTGGTTCGATCTCGCTCTGGACGAGAAGGCTGAGCCGGAGTGACGACCGAGCGCGACCTCGGACTGCGCTCGTTGGCCGAAGCGTGGCTGGGTTTGCGTCGGGCCCCGCCGCCGAGCGGCGTGGTGGTCGAACGCGTCGAGGTGCTCGTGGCCGGCCGTCCGGGTCTGATCGACATCGTCGCCCGGGCAGGGGACCGGCAGGCCCACCTCGTGGCTGGCCTGCGGCGGGTCACCGACGAGCCCCATTTTCTTCGGGCCGGAGAAGAGGCGGCTCTCGGCCTGCTCGACGACGAGGACGGCCTCGCGGTGTGCACCGATGCACTCCGTGATGCGCAGCTCGCCGGCCTCCTGCTGGCCGCCGTACGAGGTGTCGCGCCGCGGCCCGGACCGGTGGCGGTCCTCCGCGACGACGACCGCGCCACCGTGCTCGACTGCGGTGACCGGGGGGACCTCACGGTGTTCCCCTGGCTCGACGAGTCACCGCGGGCCGATGTCGATCTGATGGTGGCGCTGGAGGAGGCCGGTTTCAATCATGTCGCCGCCCCGCTCGTTCGTTGGGTCTGGGAGGGACGCGACCTCGGCGTCGTGCAGGAGCCGCTGGCGGATCGCTCCGGCGGCTGGGCGCTCGCCTTGACCTCGCTGCGCGATTTCTACGCGTCCGGTGGATCGCCCGAACGAGCCGGCGGTGACTTCGGCGCCGAGGCCCGCGCCCTCGGGACCATGACCGCCCGCATGCATCTCGCCTTGGACTCGGCCTTCCAGCGGGACCACGAGGCCGTCGTCGAGTGGGTCGACGAGGCCGAGGGCACCATCGCCGCCACCGACCCGTCGCTGTTGCGGGCGCCCGGTGTGACCGAACTCGTCAAGTGGCTCCGCGAGTCCGAAATGCGGCTCCCGGTCATCCGTACGCACGGGGATTTCGTGTTGGGCTGCACCGCCCGTACCGACCAGGGGTGGGTGGTCAGTGATTGCGCCCCGGGAGGTGTCCTCGCCCCCGAGGGGGTAGTGCGTTTTCGCAGCCCGCTCGGGGACGTGGCTGACATGCTCTGGTCGATGCACCAGGCCAGCACCGTTGCGGCGGCCGAACGTGACCCCGCCGGAAGACTGGGGCTCGCCTCGCTCGGCCACGCCTGGGAAATGCGGAACCGTCGCGCCTTCGTCACGGGCTACCTGGGCACGCCGGGTATCGGCGGTCTCGTCGGTCCCGACCGGGACCTGGTGCGTCGCCTGGTGTCGTTCCTCGAGCTGGTCCGCTCGGTGCGGGAACCGCAGACCTAGACGGCCAAGGCCGAGACCTTCAAGGTCTCGGCCGCCTCTTCGGGGGAGATCACGTTGATGGCGACACCGGTGCCGAGCTCGAAGCCGGCGGTCGTCGTTGCCTTCGGCCATATGTGGGCGTGCCAGTGATACGGCTCACCCACCCGGTACGGGGCGGAGTGAAAGACGATGTTGTAGGCGACGTCACCGACGACCTCGGCCAACTGGTGCAGGGAACGTCGGATCGCCTCGCCGACGGCGATGAGGTCCTCGGTCGGGCTCCGGTGCAGATGCGGGTTGTGCTCACGCGGCATGACGAGCATTTCGTAGGGCACCGCGCTCCAGAAGGGGCAGACGACAACGACCCGATCGTTGGCGTAGATCACCCGTTCGGTCGAGTCTTCCTCGGCGTCGATGGTCGTGCAGAGGAGGCACGAGCCGACGAAGCGAGCGAAGCGGGCCTGCTCCTCGGCGAGCTCGCGGGGGATGAAGGACATCCCAAGCAGCTGGCCGTGCGGGTGTTCGAGGGAAGCTCCGGCCTCCCGGCCCGAGTTCACGATGGCCTGGGTGTAGCGGAGGTTGGGCTGGGAGGCGTGCTCCTCCAGGCGATCGCGCAGCGCCGCCATGACCAACTCGACTTGCTCCTGGCTCAGTTGACCCAGGGTGGCGTCATGTTCCGGGGAGAAGATGAGGATCTCGTGGATCCCCCCGGCGGAAGCCTGGGTGAAGACCGGCCCCCGGTTGGCGACGACGAACGGCTCGTCACCCTCGAAGGCGGGGTAGAGGTTCGGCACCACGCGGACCAGCCAGCGCCCCGTCGGGCCGTAGGACTCCAGCGCGGGCGGCGTGTCCTCCTCGTTGCCCGGGCAGAACGGACAGGGGCGGTCGAGGGACTCCGGAACCCAGGGCGTCCGGGTCACGAAAGAGTAGGGCCGCTCCGAGCGGCCTGGGCTCACGACGACCCATCGACCCGACAACGGATCGAGGCGCAGCTGGTTCACCGGACCACTCTCTCGGGCGCTCTCCGGGCCGACGACATCGCAAATAACCTCATCTTCTTGCCTCCACCTCTACGGTACAGGTTCCGCTACCCGCAGAAACGCCATCGTCGCGGAACGTTCACCCGGCTTCCCAGCGAAAGGAGGGCGTGTCGCCATGCACCACCAGCCGGACGGAGCCGCTTTCGACATCGTGCTGCTGCTCCACGTGGCCTGTGTCGTCGTCGGTCTCGTCACGGCGGCGACAGCGGCCGCCACAGCCAGCCGGCTGCGGCGCCTCGTCGGTTCGTCGCTGGACCTCCCCGAGCCACTGCGGCGCTACTTCCGCCCCGGGGTCAACTGGGCCGGCCGTGCCGTGTATGGCGTCCCCGTCTTCGGCTTCGTCCTGCTCGCCATGAGCCAGGGCGCCTATGCGTTGGGCCAAGGATGGGTCCTGGGCGGCCTGGCGCTCTTTGCCGGGGTCGCTCTGGTCGGCGAGGGGGTGCTGTGGCCGGCGGAGCGACGGCTGCAGGCGGCTCTGGCGGCCGATGCCGCCGAGTCGCCGGACGCCCCTGACTCCTTGGACGCTGACGCACGGTCGATGTCGCGGGCCGCGGGCGCCGTGCTGGTCCTGCTGATCGCCGGGACGGTGCTGATGGTGGCGCAACCCTGATGCGCCATACAGAACGGGGCCCCCGGCGGGGCCCCGTTCTGTGAACTGTCTGCGCGTGCCACTTGTGGCGCCCTGGCGGATCAGCGGCAGCCGCGGCCACCGCCGACAGGAGGCGGCTCGCTGTAGCCACCTCCGTAGCCACCTCCCCAGTCCCAGCCTCCGGATCCACCGCCGCCACTTCCGCTACCGCAGTTGGAGATCTTGACGGTGCTCGACGTGCTCGCCGACTGGTCGTGGCTGTTGCCGGCATAGGTCACCGTGACCGAGACGGAACCGAAGACCTGGTTGACCGATGCGATGGAGCAGGAGGCCGCGCCGCCCGAGTCCGTCGTGGCGGTGCAGCTCTGAGCCGTCCTCCCGGTACCGAGCGTCATGACGACCGGTTGGCCGCTCAGCGGTGTGCCGTTGCTGGTCAGCGTGGAGGAGAGCGTGATCGACGAGCCGTTGGCGGCGGTCGTCGCCCCCGTGTAGGTCACGTTCGTGGGCGCCGGTGTGATCACGAAGTTGTTGTGCCCCGTGCTCGGAAGCAGTTGTGGCGACGTCGTGGTGTTTCCGTCGAAGGTGCCCGTCACCGAGTAGATACCGGCGGTCTCCGAGGGTGTGACCGAGCACGACGCCTTCCCGTTGTACCCCGTGGTGGCGGTGCAGGACTCATTGCCGTTGAGCGTCAGGGTCACGGTCTGCCCCGAGATCCCCCATCCGGTGACTCGGTTGGCCAGCGTCCCTGTGAGTGTGGCCGGCTGGCCGGTGGCGCCGGTCACCGCACTGACCGAGAGCGACGTCGGTGTGTTCACCGTGACGGACTGCGACGTGCTCGAGCCCGAGTAGTACCCGTTTCCACCGTAGGTCACCGTGACCGGCAGGGGACTGGCGCTCTGGTTGAACCAGCAGATGTGGCAGCTCACCTGGCCCGCGGAGTTCGTCGTGCCGCTGCACCTCTGGGCCGAGCTGCCCGACCCCACTGTGAAGGTGACGGTCTGGTGGGGCAGTGGCGAGCCATTGCTCGTCAGTGTCGCCGAGAGCACGGGGGAGTTACCGCTCGTGATGGTCGTGCTCCCGGTGTAAGTCACCGTCGTCGGAGCCATGGTGACGACGAAAGTGGTCGAGCCGGTGCTCGGCAACAGGACCGGTACCGTCGTCACGTCTCCCCCGAACGAGCCGCTCAGCTTGTACGTCCCGCCCGGCTCGGTGGGCGTGACGGTGCAGGTGGCCACACCGGAGGCATCCGTGGTTCCCGTGCAGGACTGGGCCCCGTTCACGTTGAGCGTGACGGTCTCCCCGGCGACGGGCATGTTCGTGTAGTCGTTGACCAGCGTCCCGGTGACGGTGGTCGGGGCGCCGTAGGTCCCGGTGGCGGACGTGACCGTCAAGGTGGTCGACACCTGGGCCGGACCCACTTGGACGGTACTCGTGGCGCTGGCCGGTTGGTAGTTGTTCGTACCGGGATAGGTGGCGCTGACGGGGTTGGGACCGAGCGGCTGGCTGACCGACGGGATTGTGCAGCTCACGTCGCCGGTCGCGTCGGTCGTCCCGGCGCACGTCTGGGCGGAGCCGCCAGATCCGAGCGTCAGCGTCACGGGCTGGTCGGCAAGAGGCGTGCTCTCCGTCGTGAGGATGCCGCTGAGCGTGATCGGCTGGCCGTTCGTGGTCGCGTTGGGCCCTGTGTACGTCAGCGTGGTGACGGCGGGCGTCACCACGAAGGCTGCCGAGTTGGTGCTGCCCGTCAGCGGGACCGGCTGCGTCGCGTCACCGGTGAACGACCCGTTGACCGTATAGTTGCCGGTCGATTCTCCGGGGGTCACTGTGCACGAAGCGAGCCCGTTGGAGTCGGTTGTGCCGGTACAGGTCTCCACGTTGTTGACGGTGAACGTCACCGGCTCGTTGGCGATCGGCAGGTTCAGGTTGGAGTCGGTCAGGGTGCCGGAGACGGTGGTCGTGTCGCCGTAGCTCACCGTCGTCGGGTTGACGGTCAGCGTCGTCGGTTCCGTGACCGACAGACTGCTCGTCGTCGTGACGGGGGTGTCATAGCTATCCCCTTCGAAGGTCGACGTGATCGGTTCGGTACCGCTTGGCTGATCGACGGTGGCGATGGTGCAACTCACGTCCCCGTTCACGTCAGTGGTACCACTACACGACTGGGCGGTGGTCCCCGAACCGACCGTGAAGGTGACCACCTTGGTGGGCAAGGGCGTTCCCGTGGTGGGGGTGTCGGTGGTCAACGTGCCCGACAGCGTCGTCGGCTGCCCGTTCACCGCTGAGGTTGAGCCCGTATAGGTCAGGGCGCTGGTGTCCGGGTTCACGGTGAACGTGTTCGTGGAGCTGTTCGAGCCAATCGGGGTCGACGTGGTCGTGTCGCCGGGGAACGTCGCGGTCAAGGTGTAGCTGCTCGACGGCTCGCCCGCCGTGATGTCGCAGGTCGCCGTGCCGGTGGCGTCGGTCGTCGCGGTGCACGACTCCGAACCGTTCAGCGTGAAGGTCACGGGCTCGTTGACGATCGGCGTGCCCGTGCTGGGGTTCGTCAGCACGGCAGAGACTGGTGTCGGCGTCGAGAAGTTCCCCGTGACCGGCTGGACCGTCAGTGTCGACGGCACGGTGTTCGTCACGGGGGACGGAGCCGCCACCTCGATCTGGTCGTCGACGGAGAGGCCGAAGAGTGTTCCCGAGTGGGTGTCGATCTGCTGGAGCACGTTCCCCGAGGCGATGTCGACCTTCCAGATGTCGCCGGAGGTCGAGTCTCCTGTCCAGAACGAGTTGCCGTCCGGATCGAGGCTCATGGCGAAGAGCGAACCCTGGCAGCCCGGGAGTGACGCACAGGTGTAGGTCTGCAGCACGTTGCCGTTCGGGTCGAGGAGGATGTCCGCGTTCGAGTCGGCGACGAGCGTGTCCCCGTTCGAAAGGATCTGCAGCTGGAACGCCTGCACCGGCAGGCTCGTCGACGCGTCGAACGTCGGGAAGGGCTGCACATTGAGGTTCGGCAGCTGCTGGTTGGTGCACATGTTGTAGCGCAGAATGTCCGTCTCTTCGGTCGTGTAGTACACGGTGCACTCGTCGGACGCGAGGGCGATCCAGTCGTCCCCGCTCAGTTCGGTGGCCAGCGGGCCGATGTTTCGCACGAACTGGCCCGTCTTGGAGAACTCGGCGATGTACGGCGTCGTCTGCTGCCCGACGTAGAGGTTGCCCTGGTTGTCGAAGGCAAGCGAGAGGGGGTTCTGCAGACCGCTGGCGAAGACGCCGTCCAGCGTGCCATCGGGCGCGTATTCGCTGACAGCCCCGTTCAGGTCGTCCGTCACGTAGAGGTTGCCCGACGAATCAAAGGCACTGCCCGCGGTGTAGGGCTCTTGCAACCCGTCGTTGAGTCGAGTGACGAGGGGGTTCCCCGATCCCTGGCTGTACACGCTGACGGCGGAGTTGCCGACAGATGCGAACACCTGCCCTGACGCGAAGAGGGGCGTGGCGGCGCCGGCCGGCTTCGACGAACCCACAAGGATGCCGAGGGAGCCGACAATCAGGACGATGGCCAGGGCCAGCGCCATCGGACGCCCATGGGTGCTCTGCCCGTCGCAGCGGATGTCGTCGTGGGTTCCCCTCGCGGCTTGCGTGTGTCCATCCGCTGACGCTCGAGCAATCGGCAGTCTCATCTACGCCCCCTCATAGGTGCACCGTTGTCCGGGTGCTGCGATCAATCTCGCCCGCGCCCTTGGCGTGCCTGCCACGGTTCACTGGACTGTCCGAGCCCGGCTGCCCCGCGTCTACGCGCCGCGTGCGTGGTACTTGAAGCGAATATGAGGCCTTCAGGGGTTGGGCGACAGGGACAAAAGGACTAGTTGGCCGTGGTGCAACGACAATTGACTCGTCGTTGTGGCCACCGTGGTGCGTCGCAGCGGCCATTGGCTCAAGTGGTCCGTGACACCGGAAGGTCTAGGAGCGAATCAACAGAGGGTGGCGATGATGTTCCCGTACCCGTCATGCCCGGGGTTCGGTCCGTATCCTGGCGATACCGAGACGACGACGAGGTGTGTGATGTCGCCCGACTCGGTCGACCCGGATTGCGTGATGGCACTCGACACCACGACCACCATGTTGACCGGGATTGTCGACGGCGGTTTCGAGCTGTTGCCGGGATTCGAAGTCCATGTGGCACCGCAGGCGTAGGTCGGCGCGTTGTCGATGTAGCCCTTCATCGACGCCGGTGCGTTGTTGACCCCACTGAATTGGTTGGTCTTCCAGGTCTGTGAACCCCAGAAGTTGACCGTTTGGCCCATGGTCGGCGCACCGGCGGACACGTCACCGATCACAAAGCCCCCGCCGCCGGCCGGCATCGCCGCGGTTGTCCCCGTGCTTGAGGCACTGGCGGCCCGGTAGTACGCATCTCCGCCGAACACGACCGTGATCGGTACGGAGCCAGCTGTCTGATTCACCGTGGCAATCGTGCAGCTGGCACTGCCGCCGCTGTCCGTCACCCCGGTGCAGCTCTGGGCCGTGGACCCGGATCCGAGGGTCATGAGGACCGCCCGTCCCGCGAGCGGCGTGCCGTTCGTTGTAAGGCTCGTGTTCATGATGAAGGGCATGCCGCTGACGGCAACGGAGTGTCCCGTATAGGCGATTGATGTTTCCTCGTGGGTCACCACGAAACCGTTGGAGCCGGTGTTCGGCAGGAGCAGCGGTGCCCTCGTGGTGTCTCCGGCGAACGTTGCCGTGAGTGCGTAGGAGCCAGCCGGTTCGTTGGGCGTGATGGAACATGACGCTGCTCCGTTGGCATCGGTTGTTGCAGTGCACGACTGTGTTGCATTCAGGGTGAGGACGACGGGTTCTCCGGGGATGCCGACACCGGTGATGGAGTTGGTGAGCACCGCGGAAACCGTGCCCGGGTCGGCAAAGTCACTCGTTGCGGCGCTCACCGTGAGCGTGGTCGGAGTGTGCACCGAGACAGTCGAGGCCGTGCTGGACGATTGGTAGTAAGTGGTGCCGCCGAAGCTGGTCGCGACACCGACTGTGCCTGAGGTCTGGTTCACGTCGGCGATGGTGCAGCGGGCGATCCCGCTGGCGTCCGTCGTGCCCGAGCAGCTCTGGAGCGCGCTACCCGAACCCAAGCTGAACGTCACCGTTTGTCCGGCGACGTCAGTGCCCGGGGCCGGTTCGCTCGTCGTCAATACCCCCGACAGAGTGGCGGATTGGCCATTGGTGACGGACATGGTGCCGGTGTACGTCAGGCTTGTCGGAGCCTGGGTCACCGTGAAGGTGCTTGCTCCGCTGGTAGGCAGGAGCTGGGGCGCCTGGCTTGAATCCCCGGAAAAGGTCGCGGTCGTGGCGTAGCTTCCCGTCGGCTCGTTCGGCGAGATGCTGCACGTGGCCACTCCGGAGGCATCCGTCGTCGCCGTGCAGGTCTGCGTGCCGTTCAGCGTGATCGTCACGGGTTCATTCGGTACCGGCTGATCCGTGTACGTGTTCATGAGCGTGCCCGAAATGGGGCTGGATCCGTTGTGTGGGCCGCTCGACGGTGCAATTGCTCAGCTGAGTCCCCTCGGGAAGATTTACGGTGGAAGCTGCGCTGGCGACTCGGTAGTAGTTGTCGCCGGCGAAGGTCGCGATCACGGGAATGGGACCGGGTGCCTGGCTCACGGATGCAATGGTGCACGCGGCCGCTCCGGTCGGCGTGGTGGTGCTGGCGCAGCTTTGAGCGGAGGACCCGGTTCCGAGGGTGAAGGTCACGATGCGGCCGGCAATTCCAGTTCCGAGAGTGGGATCATCGGTGGTGAGCGTTCCGGCGAGTGTGGCGGGTTGCCCGTTCTGTGCCGTCGTGGCGCCGGTGTAGGAGAGTGAGCTTTCCTCCAGCGTGACCACGAAGTCAGCCGAGCTGCTGGTCGCCTTGAGGTGCAACGGGAGCGTTTCGTCCCCCGAGAACGTGCCGGTCAACGTGTAGGTCGCGGCGGGTTCTCCGGGCGTGATGGAGCACGAAGCCTTGCCGGTGGCGTCGGTCGTCCCGGTGCACGTCTCGGCGCCGTTCAGCTGGAAGGTCACGGGCTCCCTCGGGAGCGGCGCATTCGTGACCGCATCGGTGAGCAAGCCCGAGACGGTTGTCCCATCTGAGAAGTCGTTCGTCGCGGGGTTGATCGTGAGCGCGGTCGGCTCGGTGACGGTCATTGCCGTCGTGGTTGTGCTCGAGGCGTCGTACACGTCACCGCCGAAGCTTGTAATGACCGCTTCATTCGTCTGCGGTTGGTTCACCGCCGCGATGGTGCAGCTCACGTCTCCATTGGCGTCCGTCGTCCCGCTGCAGGATTGGGCCGTCGTCCCCGACCCAATGGTGAAGGTGACCACCTTCGTCGGTAGCGGCGTCCCGGAGGTCGGATTGTCGCTGGTGAGGGTCCCTGACAGCGTCGTCGGCTGCCCGTTCACCGCTGAGGTTGAGCCCGTATAGGTCACGCCGCTGGAATCGGGTGTCACCGTGAACGTGCTCGTGGAGCTGTTCGAGCCAATCGGCGCCGACGTCGTCGTGTCACCCGAGAACGACGCGGTGAGCGTGTACGTGCTCGACGGTTCTCCAGGCGTGATGACACAGGTAGCGGTTCCAGAGGAGTCGGTGTTCGCGGTGCACGACTCCGAACCGTTCAAGGTGAAGGTGACCGGCTCGTCGGCAATGGGGTTCCCGGTCGATGAGTCCGTCAACACGGCAGAGACTGGTGTCGGGGCGGAAAAGTTGCCGGAGAACGGTTGAATGGTGAGTGCTGTGGGGGTGGCCGATACGACAGTGGGCGACGCCGCCACCTCGATCTGGTCGTCGACGGAGAGGCCGAAGAGTGTTCCCGAGTGGGTGTCGATCTGCTGGAGCACGTTCCCCGAGGCGATGTCGACCTTCCAGATGTCGCCGGAGGTCGAGTCTCCTGTCCAGAACGAGTTGCCGTCCGGATCGAGGCTCATGGCGAAGAGCGAACCCTGGCAGCCCGGGAGTGACGCACAGGTGTAGGTCTGCAGCACGTTGCCGTTCGGGTCGAGGAGGATGTCCGCGTTCGAGTCGGCGACGAGCGTGTCCCCGTTCGAAAGGATCTGCAGCTGGAACGCCTGCACCGGCAGGCTCGTCGACGCGTCGAACGTCGGGAAGGGCTGCACATTGAGGTTCGGCAGCTGCTGGTTGGTGCACATGTTGTAGCGCAGAATGTCCGTCTCTTCGGTCGTGTAGTACACGGTGCACTCGTCGGACGCGAGGGCGATCCAGTCGTCCCCGCTCAGTTCGGTGGCCAGCGGGCCGATGTTTCGCACGAACTGGCCCGTCTTGGAGAACTCGGCGATGTACGGCGTCGTCTGCTGCCCGACGTAGAGGTTGCCCTGGTTGTCGAAGGCAAGCGAGAGGGGGTTCTGCAGACCGCTGGCGAAGACGCCGTCCAGCGTGCCATCGGGCGCGTATTCGCTGACAGCCCCGTTCAGGTCGTCCGTCACGTAGAGGTTGCCCGACGAATCAAAGGCACTGCCCGCGGTGTAGGGCTCTTGCAACCCGTCGTTGAGTCGAGTGACGAGGGGGTTCCCCGATCCCTGGCTGTACACGCTGACGGCGGAGTTGCCGACAGATGCGAACACCTGCCCTGACGCGAAGAGGGGCGTGGCGGCGCCGGCCGGCTTCGACGAACCCACAAGGATGCCGAGGGAGCCGACAATCAGGACGATGGCCAGGGCCAGCGCCATCGGACGCCCATGGGTGCTCTGCCCGTCGCAGCGGATGTCGTCGTGGGTTCCCCTCGCGGCTTGCGTGTGTCCATCCGCTGACGCTCGAGCAATCGGCAGTCTCATCTACGCCCCCTCATAGGTGCACCGTTGTCCGGGTGCTGCGATCACGGCCCAACGACGTCTCGAGGCTGTCGCTGACCCATCGCAAAGGCGCTAGGTCCGACGTTGCTTCAAGCGCTGCTGCGCCGGTAATCGGCTCTGTCGACTATGCGGTGTCTCGTCAGGCCGAGACAGGGGCAAAAGGACTAGGTGCGCCACCGCGAGACCGACAATTGGCATTTCGTTGATTGCCCGGAGGTTCTCTGCCCTGCCCCACAGGTCGTGTACGACGCAACCGGGAAAAGTGGGTGTTTACACCTGCCGGAGGTGTCTACACCGCCGTCGCGGCGCGCACGGCAGCCCGGGCCGCTTCGAGATGTCCGGCGCGGGCCAACTCCGGAAGCGGGCCGTCGAGCAGGCGCGCCCAGTCGACCGAGTCGCTCCGGAGTCCCGCTCGTTTCAGCTGCGCCCGTGCGTCACCGAGGAGGTTCGCCAATGCCCCGAGACCGCCCCCGCACTCAGCGCCGATCCGCGTCCGGAGCCAGGAGGCGAGTGCTGGACTCAGCCCGCTGGTCGAGACAGCTATCGTCAGCGGCCCGTCCCGGTGGACCGCTGGAAGAATAAACGAGCAGTGCTCGAGATCATCCGCGCTGTTGGTCCACACGCCACCGCGCTCGGCGTCGGCGTACACCGCTCCGTCGACCTCGGGAATCCCGGTGGCGGTGACGACCAGCCGAAAAGCTGATGCCTCGCCCCCGGTGTACGGACGCCGTAACGCGCTGGTGAGCGAAGGGACGAGTGCCTCCATGGCGTCGCTGAACGACATGGCGATCACCGTGACCTCGGCACCGCATTGGAGCAGCGTGCGGGCCTTGTGGGCGGCCACCGGACCCCCTCCGACAACGAGACAGGCGCGGCCGGAGACGTCCAGCGAGACAGGATAGAAGGGTGGGGGAGCCGAAGGTTCAGTCATGGAGTCGCGGCGGACCGACCATGCCCGCTGCGATGGTGGCGAAGGTGAGATCGTCGATCAGCACGAAGCTCCCGGTAATCCGATCAGCCGCATAGGAGTCGACGGCCAAGGGCGCGGCAGTCCGCAGCCTCACGACGCCGATGTCGTTCTCCCGGAGTTCACCGGCGTCAGCCAGGCGGAGTTCGTTCACGTCGAACACCCCCTTCACCTCTTCGACCACGACAGGCGTGACGCGCGTCGTGTGCTTGAGGCGTAAGCGATCGCCGGCGGCAAGTGGCCGTTCGTGGAACCAGCAGACGGTCGCCTCGAAGGTGTCGGTGACTTCCGGGGCACCTTCGGCCGCCGCAATGAGGTCTCCCCTCGAGATATCCAAGTGGTCTGCGAGCCGCATGGAGACAGAGAGGCCGACCTCGGCTCTTTGGAGCGGACCGTCTGCCGTCTCGATGGCCCGAATTGTCGTGGACGCCCCCTGCGGGAGCACTACCACGGCGTCGCCCACGCGAAAGGGCCCACCGTTGACCATTCCTGCGTAGTTGCGGCCCCCGCCTGGCTGGCGGAGCACCCACTGCACCGGCAGCCGGGCTCCACTGCCCCGCTTCACGCCGTGCTGGGCGGCCCAGCCGCCGGCCTGGGCGGATTCGAGCGCATCGAGCACCGTCGGGCCGTCGTACCACGGTGCCGAGTCCGAGCGGGTGACGACATTGTCCCCGTGGAGCGCCGCGATCGGGATCACGGTGCAGGACGTGATGCCGAGCCGGTGCGCCAACGCGTCCATTTCGTCGGCGATGCGCTGGTAGGCAGAGCGGTCCCACCCGACGAGGTCCATTTTGTTGGCGCATACCACGAGTTGATCGACGCCGAGCAACGCGGCAATGCAGACGTGCCGCCGAGATTGCTCGCGCAGTCCCGAGGTTGCGTCGACCAGCACGAGGGCGAGGTCAGCGGTCGACGCGCCCGTCGCCATGTTGCGGGTGTACTGGACGTGTCCGGGACAGTCCGCAATGACGAACTTCCGGTGCGGAGTCGCCGCGTAGCGGTAGGCGACGTCGATCGTGATGCCCTGTTCGCGCTCGGCCCGCAACCCGTCGGTGACGAAGGACAGATCGACTTCTCCGAGGCCGCGTCGTTCCGAAGCAGTCTCAATAGCCGTGAGCTGATCGTCGAAGAGCTGGCGGGTGTCGAAGAGAAGCCGGCCGATGAGCGTGCTCTTGCCGTCGTCGACCGATCCGATCGTGGCGAACCGCAAGAGATCCATGGTGTCCTCGCCGACATCAGGACCGCCGGCCGGCGGGGAGCCGGGCAACGTGGTCATGGATCTAGAAGTAGCCCTCGCGCTTGCGGTCCTCCATGGAGGTCTCTGAAAAGCGGTCGTCGGCTCGCGTCGCGCCGCGCTCCGAAACCCTCGACGCCGAGACCTCGCGGATGATCTCCTCCACAGTGTCGGCATCGGAACGAACGGCGCCGGTGCAGGTGGCATCCCCGACGGTGCGGAACCGCACCGTTTCCGTTCGGACCTCCTCGCCAGGTTCTGGGCTCACCCATTCACTGAGGGCCAGCAGCATGCCGTCGCGCTCGACGACCTCTCGCTCGTGTGCGTAGTAGATGGGCGGCAGTTCGATGTGTTCGCGGCGGATGTACTGCCAGATGTCGAGCTCGGTCCAGTCCGAGAGCGGGAACGCGCGCAGGTGCTCACCCGGCCGGACCCTGCCCTGGTACAGCTGCCAGAGCTCGGGTCGCTGTGCCTTCGGATCCCACTGCCCGAATGAATCGCGAAACGAGAGCACCCGCTCTTTGGCCCTTGCCTTGTCCTCGTCCCGGCGCGCGCCACCGAAGGCAGCGTCGAACCCGTTGGCATTGATGGCATCGAGCAGGGTCGTTGTCTGGAGGCGGTTCCGCGAGGCGACCGGTCCAGGGTCAGCCACGCGGCCCCGGTCGATGGAGTCCTGCACGCTTGCGACGAGGAGGCGGGCCCCTTCGGCTTCAACTTGGGCATCCCTGTACTCGAGCACCTCGGCGAAGTTGTGGCCCGTGTCAACGTGGAGAACGGGAAAAGGGATCTTTCCGGGCCGGAAGGCCTTGGCAGCCAAGTGCAACAGGACGGCTGAGTCCTTGCCACCGCTGAAGAGCAGGACGGGACGCTCCGATTCGGCGGCCACCTCCCGGATGATGAAGATGGCGAGGGATTCGAGGAGATCGAGGTGCCCGAGTGGGCGCTCAACGGGTTTGACCAGAGCGGTCACCGAACCGCCTGACTGCGCCGCGCTGGCGGTGCTCGCAGAGCGGTCGTTTGGGGAACGGAAGGCAGCGGCGGTGTCCATGGACCCTCTCAAATCATGACCATTTTGGTCATGTATACTTAAGCCCGCATTCGGACGGGCGTCAAGCGCCGGGAACGGGCCTGCGATCCGGCCCGATCGTCCCCGTGGAGAGGGTGAGAGATCAGTGGCCGAGAGCAACGTGAACGACCAGGTGTGGACGGCCGACGCCCTCGCCGTCGTCAGCGAGGGTTTCGAGGCGGCGCCCGCCAGTGCGGCCATCCGCTGGGCCGTCGAGGCATTCGGTGACTCCTTGGTGCTGGCAGCGTCGTTCGAGGACATCGTCCTGATCGACCTCGTCACCAAAATCGCACCCGGGGCCGAGGTCGTCTTCTTGGACACGGGGGCCCACTTTCCCGAAACGCTGGCCTTCGTCGAGGATATTCGGGAGCGGTTCAACCTCAATCTCACCGTGACCAAACCTGGGCCGGAGGCCGCCGACCACCCGTGCGGCTCCGAGCAGTGCTGCCAGTTCCGCAAGGTCGAGCCGCTCCGGCAGGCGATAGCGGGCAAGCGTGCCTGGCTCACTTCGTTGAAGCGGTCCGACGGACCGACCCACGCCGACGCTCCCATCGTCAGCTGGGACACGAGCTTCGGTCTCGTGAAGGTCAATCCGCTGGCGAACTGGACCGAGCATGACGTCTCGTCATACCTGGCCGATCACGGCCTGCCCGTGCACCCCCTGATTCCACGCGGGTACCGTTCCATCGGCTGTGCGCCTACGACGCGTCCGGTCGCTGAAGGGGAGGACCCCCGCTCCGGGCGCTGGTCCGGTGCTGACAAGTCTGAATGCGGTCTCCACATCTAGTGCCGCGCGATCTGGACAACCCCTATGGGATGGAGTTCCGGGGTCGACGTGACCGGGGGCTCAAATTCATCAGGCCGTACCGCAACATCGGCGAGCTGAACTCCATCGAGCAGCTGAAACTGTCACGGCACCCTTTTGAGGTGGCCCAGGCGGTGATCGACACCTATTCCAAGCAGGGCGCAGCGTCAATCAACAAGGTGCCCGGAGAACTGGAGCGCCTCAAGTGGGTTGGGATGTACCCCCAGCGCCAGGGCGGCGACGCCTTCATGATGCGGATCAAGGTGCCCGGTGGCGTCCTGACGGCGCCCCAAGTAAGAGAGATCGGCGTAGCTGCCGATGCGTTTGCCGAGGGACCTGACGACAGTCCCGTGTTCGGGAACCGCTATGCCGACCTCACGACGAGGCAGGACATTCAGCTGCACTGGATCCGTATCGCCGACGTCCCCCGCATTTGGCAGCGATTCTGGGAAGTCGGATTGACAACGGTACAGGCGTGCGGTGACTCAGCGCGCAACGTGTGTTCGTGCCCCGTGTCGGGGATCGACAGAAAGGAGGTGGTTGACGCGCTTCCCGTGGCGGAGGCGATCTCGGCGTTCTTCACGGGCAATCGGGAGTATGCCAACCTGCCCCGCAAGTTCAAGATCGCGGTGACGGGCTGCACGGAGGACTGCGCCCGGGTCGAGATCAACGACATCGGTCTGTGGCCGGCGGAGCGTGCGGATGGGGCTGTCGGCTTCAACGTTCTCATCGGTGGAGGCCTTTCCGACGGTGAGCGCATGGCCTCCGATATCGATGTCTTCATTCAGCCGGATGAGGCCGTCGAACTCTGCCGGGGTGTCGCGCAAGTCTTCGGCGAGCTGGGTAACCGTGAGAACCGCGGCCTGGCGCGCATGCGTTACCTCGCCGAGGAGCTGGGTCCGGAAGGATTCCGCGCTGCCCTCGACGAGCGCACGAATTTCGCTCTTTCGTCCTCCGGACGCGAGCTCACGACGGCTTTCCGCGGCGACCACGTCGGAGTGCACCCTCAGAAGCAGCCTGGACTCGTGTACGTCGGATGTTCGGTTCCGGTGGGCCGCATGCACGGGATCGAGCTGATTGAGCTGGCCCGCCTGGCCGAGACCTACGGCGACGGCGACGTACGGATCGGCACCGATCAGAACTTCGTTGTGTCGGGAGTCCCGGAGGATCGCCTCGACGACCTCCTGGCCGAGCCGCTCCTAGAGACATACTCGCCGTTCCCGGGCCCGTTCGAGCGGGGCGTCGTGGCCTGCACCGGTTCGGAGTTCTGCCGCTTTGCCGTGGTCGAGACGAAAGAGCGGGCCGTCAAGTGGGCGCGGACGCTCGATGCACAGTTGTCATCGGTCGACCAAAGTGGCCGTGCCGGCGAGGATCTGGGTGTCATCCGTATGCATTTCTCCGGCTGTTCAGCCTCATGCGCCCAACCACAGATCGCCGACATTGGGTTCCGCGGTGACATTGTGCACGTCGACGAACATATCGAGGAAGCCGTCGACATCGGGTTGGGCGGATCGCTCGGCCCCGATGCGGCGTTCATCGACTGGGTCACCGGTGCACTACCGGTCGACCGGGTGCCGGACGCATTGCTCCGGGTCGTGACGCGCTACCGCGAGGAACGACGTTCCGGTGAGCCGTTTCGGCAGTGGGCTCGACGAACCGATCCGGACGATCTGCGATCGATATTGACAGGTGTCGCTGAAGCGGTGACCTCATGAAGCGGTACCGCCTGCGGGAGCAGATGAACGGCATTGCTGAGCCACCGGGCAAGGTGTGGTTTTGGGAGCTCGAGGCGGGCGTGATCCATGCCGACCGCTGCATCCAGTGCGGCACCTGTGTCGCCGTCTGCCCTTCGAACTCCATCGGTGTCGACGAGGACACCGATCTGCCAGAGCTCGTGAAGATGTGCACCGGATGCTCACTGTGCTGGGACTTCTGCCCTCGAGGTGGCCTCCGCTATGAGGCACTGTGGCCTCCTTCGACCGCACTCGCCGGCGAAGACGCGGCCGTACAGCCTGAGCAGGTCCGCTCGGACTCGTCGGACACGTACTGGAAGATCAGCGGAGGCCCACCAGCGGAGGGCTTGGGCGCGGTTGTCGACTCCTATGCCGTGCGGGCAGGCGCGGAGATCGACGATGCGCAAGATGGAGGCGCCGTCAGCGCGCTGTTGATCGGTCTGTTGGCGGCCGGAGAGATCGATGGCGCCCTCGTGTCCAAACCGAGTGCTGATCCCGACGAACTATGGAAGGGCGTTGCCACGATCGCGACGACGGCGGAAGAGGTCACAGCAGCTTCAGGCAGCTTCTACAACCAGACGATGGCGTTAGCCGAGCTCGACCTGTCTCGTTACGACCTGCCCGCCAAGCCGCGCATCGCCGTCGTCGGCACGCCTTGTGAGGTCCAGGGGCTGCGGGCGACGCAGGCAAGGCGGTGGCCGACAGGGGCGCATCGGGTTGATGCGGTTGTGCTGACCATCGCGCTGATGTGCACGAAGAACTTCGATTACGAGGCACTGACGCTGCGCGAGCTACGGGACAAGCGGGGTGTGGACCTGGATCGGGTCTCGAAAATGGATGTGATCCGAGGTCGCATGATCGTCGAGTATCGAGATGGTGAGCTGGCTGTCGACGAGCCGGTGAAGGATTTCCATGGCGCCGCGCTCAAGGGCTGTGACGAGTGCGCCGATTTCCTCGGTCGATCAGCCGACATCTCGGTGGGCAGCGTCGGATCCATGAACGGCTGGACGAGCGTCCTCATCCGGACCGAACGTGGGCGCCTCGCGTTTCAGGCGGCACGGGCCAAGCTGGACGTGCGCGGGCTGGACGATCCGACTGCGTTGCTGCGGTTGGATGCGCTGGACAAGAAGATCGCCAATCGAACCCTGCAACGCAAGCTCGATCCCGACGCGCCGCTCTTCATCGACTTCGACGAGCACGTGCGGGCCTACGAAGGCTCCGACCGGCAACCCGTGTACATACGGCATTGACGGTGGCACCCGCTCTCGTCCTGCACGTCCCCGACGAGCCCACCAATCGGGCCGAGGATTGGATGGCCGCGGTACTCGACGGGCGCGAGTTCAGCGTCGTTCTGACCGACGGCCAAGGCGGTGTGACCGCATGGCTCTGGAGCCGTTGGCGCTCGCTCGCCGCATCGGGTCTGGGTGAGGACGATTTTGGGCAGATCGTGCTGGGGTATCGGCGTGAGATCTGGCTCTGGCTGGCGGGTGAGCGGACTTGGGCGCAGTGCTGCTCGGGTCTCATCGGCCGCGTCAACCGGCACCTGGCGGGTGGTGGCGACCCTCGCTCCGCGTGAGCCGAACGAGATCGCCCGCTGCCCTTGAGCTGCGCGGCGTCACGGTGCAGCGCGAGGGAGTGCCGGTGCTGCGGGGCATCGACTGGCGGGTTGGCGTTGGGGAGCGTTGGGTCGTCCTTGGTCCCAATGGCTCAGGAAAGACGACCTTGCTCCAGGTGGCCGC
This sequence comes from uncultured Acidimicrobiaceae bacterium, assembly GCA_963782415.1. Taxonomy (GTDB): domain Bacteria; phylum Actinomycetota; class Acidimicrobiia; order Acidimicrobiales; family RAAP-2; genus Bog-473. Next base: position 620,555 of record CAWAJT010000008.1, read on the forward strand.
CGCACGAATGTGGCCGACGGCTGGCACCGTAGACGTGCTTGGCTCGCGTCTCGGCCGGGTCGACGTCCGCACACTGCGCCCACGGGTCTCGTTGGTCAGCGGAGCGGTCACCCGGCAACTCCGTGCCGACATCGCTGCCCGTGACGTCGTGGTCAGCGGCCGCCATGGAGCGCTCGAGACCTGGTGGAACCGATACAGCGACCAGGACTGGGGTGACGCCGACGCGTTGCTGGCGCTCGGTGGCGTGGCTGCAATCGGAGGTCGACCATTCGGTGTGATCTCGGAGGGCGAGCGCCAGCAGGTGCTGCTGGCGCGGGCACTCATGAGCGCGCCGGAACTGATACTTCTCGACGAGCCCTTCGCCGGCCTCGACCTGGGTGCCCGCGAGCGCCTGCTCGCCCGGCTCGGTGCGTTGGCCGGGGACCGCACCAACGCACCGATCGTGCTCGTCACGCACCACTGCGAGGAGATTCCGCCGGGTTTCACCCATGCCGGGCTGGTGTCACAGGGAGCGTTGGTTGCATCGGGGCCACTGCCCGATGTCATGAACTCGGAGAACGTCTCCGCCTGCTTCGGTGTGGCGGTGACGGTGGGGTACACCGACGGCCGGTGGTGGAGCCGCGCCGCCTGAAGCGCGAACCCCAAACCAAGGATGCAGCGAAGAGGGTCTTGATCCAAGGTGTCGCTGAGGGTACAAACAGAAGAAGTACAGGAGAAGTGCCGACGAGGTCGGCGCAGTGGCATTTCCCCACCATCCACCACTTGTAAAGCCCTATTCATTAGGGTTTTCGCGCAGAGCGAAGGTAGGTCGTCGGGGAGTGACGATTGTGATCCTGCTGGTTTTGGTAGTTCTTCTCTGGGTGGCGGTGCTAGCTCCGAGCGCTTGGCGGCGGTTCACCGAGCGCCAAGGGGTCGGTTCCATCGACCACTTTCATCATCAACTTCAATTGTTGGAGCATGCCGGCCCCAAGACGGTCGCACCGGCATACCGGCTGCACACGGCAATCCCCGGAGCGGGACCGACGGACAGTGTCGTCGATCCCACCATCGATTCGTCGCGGCCGAAACTGGTGCTGCTGCGACCGACCGACGACGCGGCGGCGGCAGACGTCGATGGCGATGACGGATCCCACTATGAACGCGTTGGGGTGCTGGACCGGCCCGAACCCGTCTGCCTGCCAGAAGTGGGGTCGGAGCTGCCGTCTCTCCGCCGTGAGCAGGCACGCCGGCGCTGCACGACATTGCTCCGGTGCCTGGGCGGCGTGGCGGTCTCGACTGGACTCATTGGCGTCTTCCCGGGGATGCACCTGGTTTGGATCGTCACCGGGCTCTCCGGTCTGGCGGCGTTGGGTCTGGTCGGGTTGATGGCCTACGCCAGAGAGCTCGAGGCCGAGCGCGATCGCCGCCGCCACCGGAGTGCTGCCCGAGCGGAGGCGCAGGAGGTTCATGGTTCGGCGAGGGCAGGCTACCCGGGGGCCTGGGACGAAGACGACTTCGAGGTACCGCAGGCCGCAGCCCGCTGAGCGGCAACCACCCTGGTGACAGACGAGCCGACCGCGCTTCGGGGGTGATCAGGTCGCCCGACTATTCTGGGAGCCGCCGGGGGTGTAGCTCAGCTGGCAGAGCGCTACGTTCGCAATGTAGAGGCCGTGGGTTCAAATCCCATCACCTCCACCCGGTAAGCCCTGGTAGCGCCCTATGTGATGGGTGTGCCAGGGCTTTCCCCTTTGGGGCAGACCACAGGCAGACCACGCCAGCCACGGCTTGACACACGGCTTGACACTCACGGTTGAGGTTGACACTCACGGTTGAGGTCACCCCGGCAGATTGTGTTGGAATCCGGATCACGCGGGGCACGGTTCACCGCATCCGGACGACAGCACAACATCTGCCCCGGCTCAACAGCGACCCCATGCGGCCCCACGCGATGCCGATCGTGGACCCTGGGTTTCGGAGCGCGATCGTGCGACTGCTCGCGATCGGCCAGTTCGACATGCATGCTCACGACTGGGGCATCAGTTCGACCATTGGTCCGGCCCGGCGCTCTGGGGTACCAGTGATGTTGACCCAGCATGACTACAGCCACGTCTGCGCCACGAAGAGGCTGATGCGCGGTGATGCGGTCTGTCCCGGCCCCTCGCCGATTGCATGCGTCCTCTGTGCGTCGTCGTGGCACGGACCAGTCGTCGGCCCGGTGGTCGCCCTGGCGAACGCACTCGGTCACCACACCCGAACCAGACACGTGAACAGGTTCGTCCCCGTCAGCTCAGTCGTCGCAGTCAGCACGAGACTGCCCGGACGGAGTCCTTACACGGTGATCCCCAACTTCATTCCTGACGACCTGCTCGTCGACGAGGCCGTCCCCTGTCCCGATGGGCCGATCGTGTTCGTCGGTGATCTGAGTCGGGACAAGGGCATCGAAGTACTGCTCGAGGCGCACAGGGCACTCGGCGGCCTTCCTCACCTCGTTCTGGCCGAAAGGGTGTTCGAAGACACGCCGCTCGACCTTCCCGATCAGGTGGAGTTGCGCGGATTGCTCGATCACGCGTCAGCCATCGAAGTCATACAGAGGGCCTGTGTCGTGGTCGTTCCCTCGATCGTTCCCGACTGCTGTCCGACTGTTGTCCTCAAGGCAATGGCCGTCGGGCGGCCGGTCGTCGCATCCGCAAGTGGAGGGATCGTTGACCTGGTGGACGACGGGGTGACCGGGCTCCTGGTGGCCCCCTGCGACCCCGTCGCCCTTTCTGATGCGTTGGCGGCCGTCATCAATGACCGCGATGGCTCGGCGGCGATGGGGCGAAGGGCACTCGACCGTGCACGGTCGTTCACTGCATCGGCAGTAGTAGGAGGGATCGAACAGCTGTACGAGTCTCTGGTCAGTCGCCCCCGTGGACGTGGCTAAAGTCGCCGTTATCCGAGTACGGGGTTCGCACAAGGCACGCTCGTCTAGGATCGAAGCCAGAATGACACGGGCCTGATTTGGCGGCTCGAGCGCTGGATCCGAGGGTCGTGGTTTTCGTGTACGTGAGCGCCCAGCGGCTGGCAATCTGCCAGGATCTCGCCATAACTCTGGGGGAGCTGAGTTCGTGAGCGAGCACATCGAACGTGACATCGAGGCGGCGATGGAAGCCCGCGTCGGACGCGAATGCGTGTTCATGCCGTCGGGTCGATTTGCCATTTACCTCGCCTTCCGGCTGCTCCTCTCGTCCGGCGATCACATACTCATGTCCCCACTCGAGGACGACACTGTGTTTTTCGGCGCTCTCGCGGCCGGGCTACGGCCGGTGATGGCGCCGGTGTCGACCCACGATGGAAACATTCGCATCGACGCAATTGATGACGCGACGTTGTCGACCATTTCTGCTGTTCTCACAGGTAACACTTACGGCCTTCCCGATCGTGTCGTCGAGCTGAGTGCAATGTGCGGGCGATTGGCGATTCCGCTGATCGAAGATGCCGCCCATGCGCTCGAGACAGACCTTGACGGGCGCCCCATAGGGAGCTTCGGCGCTGTTTCCGCCTTCAGCTTGTCGAAGCACTTCCCTGGGCGAGGTGGCGTTCTCGCACTCGACCGGCAGGTCAGCCGCAAGGAAGTCGTCCGCTTGCGCGATCGGTTCATGCTACCGAGGCCGATAGGCAAGGGCGCGATCGCCGCCGCGCGATCGGCGGCCAGGGTGCGACTGGAGACCCTCAATCTCACGCAGGGGCTGGATCGCGTTCGGCGCCTGATGCATCCCACGAGACCCACCTCCTGGCGAGTTGCGCTGCGTGCGCCTCAGCTGGAGCACGCGCGCTCCGGCGGTGACCTCGACCAGTTCGACGTATGGATGGAGACCGGGTACCCGGACTACCGGATGCGACAGCGATCGAGCCATCTCAGGTGGACGCTAGGCCGCCTGCGCGACCTCGAGTGGGACCGCGAGGAGCGGATCGCGGGCGTGCTTCGGCTTCGAGCGCTCGATGCGGTTGCCCCGGCGGCCCGAGAGGGCCACCCGCTGCCGTTGCTCCGCGTGCCGCTTCTGATCGAGGACCGGGACACCGTCGCCCTCGAGCTGCGGCGACGCGGGATAAACGTGTTTTTCGTGTACGCGCCGCCGCTGGACGACTACTCAGGGCCGGGGTTCTGTGAGCTCTCTCGGTGGCCGGAGGCAGGCCGATGGTGGGCCGCCCATATCCTCCCCGTCGACCCACACGATGCGGAACGCGTTCTCGACCTCGTCGGGATGGACCAGATCCGCCTGATCCCCGCAGCCCCGCCCCCTTGACTGAAGTCGCCGGCCACGACCCCTACCGGCCGCGACCCATTATTCCCGCCTGGCATCAGGAACTACTCCGCACCATCGACATGCTCAATTGTCTCCGATGATGTCGTACGCTGCCTCGACAATGCACCTGATCAGGTGCGCTTGTTCAGACGTCCGCAGTGATGGAAAGCCTCGAGAACCTCTATGAGCGGCTGATCGACGCGCCAGTGATCGGCGCGTTAGGCACCCGGAGGTGCGCCGCCCGCCGCGGAGACTGCCCTCACCCGGATGACCCGCCGGAATCGTGTTCGACCGTGGGGTTTCGGTGGAAGACCTGGATCACCACTGGTAGCAGGACGACGGCCTCACACGAGGCGGCGACGGCCCATCCGATGCAGAGGCCTGTCATGCCCCCGGAGATGCCACCCAACACGGCGCCCACAGCTTCTGCGAACGTGCCTGCCGCCATCATCTTGGACGCATCGCCCAGACGGCCTTGCGCGCGGCGGATAGCCACATAGTGGTCCTTTATGACATAGGCCGGGCCCACCAGAATCAGGATGCGTAGCGCAGTCGTCCCGTTGGCGGCATAGGCGGGGCCGAAGATGCGAAGGACAAAGGGGGCCGCAATCTGCACGGCGATCACGAGCGCACTACACAGGGCGAGTCCGAGGGGGAGTGTCTGGCGGACGTGGCGCTGCAGGAGGCCCGGGTCGCCTGAACTCTCGGCGAACAGAGTCAGTGCCAGTAGGTACGGGATGATCATCACGGTAGAAGACAAGAGGAATGCGGTCGAGAAGTAGGCCACCTGCTGCGGCGAAATGAGCAGAACGGCGATCAGCGGAACGACGTAAGAGATGGAATTTATCGACAGATTGAGGACATGGTGCTTCAAGGAGAGCACGCCGTAGCGGCCGGCGAGGGCCATCCGGCGGCTGAGGCTTCCTTCGCCGGCCGGGGTGGGTTCGAGTCGAAGCATGGGAAGGCAGACGATGAACGAGACGACAAGGGCTAGCGCCCAGGCGAAGATCAGGCCCACACTCGTGCGAGTCGACGCAAGTACTAGGAGGCCGACAATGGCAAGCTTCAGCAAGGAACTCAGTGTGCCTCGCCAAAGTTGAGCTGCACCGCGGTGTAATCCAATGGCTGCATTGTCGAGCGTAAGCCCAGCGACCGTGGCCACGGATCCCACGACGAACAAGGATGCTGTTACCGGGTCCGCGCCAATCATTTTCAGGCTCTTCCCCAAAAAGGGAGATAACCCCATGGTGGCGATCGACAGGATCAGGACGACTACTCCAGCGATGGCCACGCCGGTGGTGAAGGCCACGCGACGTTCGGAACCCTCGATGGATTGGATCTCCGCGAGAATGAGCAAGGGGATCCCAAGGGCACCCACTGCGGCCAGGAGAAGGGCTGTCGACGCAGCGGCGGCGGCAAGGCCGACATCCCCGGCTGGAAAGAGGTGTGTCGCGACGGCCCAATAGGCAAGACCGATCCCAGCGGTGGCGCCTTGCTTCGAGACGAGGAACCCGAACGTTGTGAAGAGGCGCTGCACCTCCGTCCCTTGTCTGTGTTCTCGACGACCGAACCAGCTCATATTCCCATTTCCGGTTCAGGGGCTGGCACGGACGCCCTCAGGCCCAAGCGCGATTCCGTTCACGGACCGAAAACGCCGACGCCACACGTGCATCCGCCCACTTCACGAGCAGATCCTAACTCTGACGATCGGTACGGGACCCCTGGCCTGGACGAGCGTGTCCGGCAGGACCCGCTAGGAAGAACGGCATCGCGGAGGTAGCTGCGCCACCGGGCGATGCCCATCCCGAGAACGACGACGGGACTGGAAGCTTCCGGCTGGCCAACTTGCTATTCCACCGTTTCGCGAGGGAGGGCTCACAACAGTGCGCCCAGGGGTCACAAGCTCTTCGGTGCCGTCGACTACAAGAACAACCATGTGGCGGAGATCGGCCGACCACCGGCCTTGACCTGTGCGTGAAGAGTGCCGAGCAAGCCCGCCGCAGCTCTCCTGCTCGACCCTGGCCCGCCGTCCGACGCGAACCCCGTTTCCGACGTCAGTTCCTCAAGCCGGTTGACCGTCATAGAAGGAGCACGAACCTCGCAAGAACCATAGCGATGAACAGAGTGAGGAGTGCGATTGCAATCGAGCCCAAACACCATCGGGGCCTGTCCTTACCGCCAAGAGTCCCAGCCACCGAGCCATTGCACGATTCGGCTATAGCCGAACGGAGAGCCCCTTATCCGACAGCGGATTGTGCAACCGACGACGAGGTGAGAATCCGAAACCAACCCATCGTGAATGGACTTCTGAATTGGCTGTCCGTACCTTGCCCGCCATGACAAACGTAAATGGTTACCTCAGAGTTAGTACAGACGAACAGGCCCGCTCCGGTTTTGGGGTTGGAGGCGCAACGAGAACGCATCCGATTGGAAGCGGAGCGAAGAGATTGGAACGTGGAGTGGTTCATGGACGATGGGTACTCGGCTTCCAGCTTGGACCGACCCGAACTCCAATCCCGCCCGCTGGATTCCAGGTCTCGATCTTGTTCCCGATACCACAACCAGTGGCTGTTCCGCGATGTTCTCGCCGTACAAGTTCTGACCGCGCTACTGGCCCCGCAGGGCGTGCCTTTGCGGAGCTGTCAGGACTACCCGCCGTGACCGGACTCCATACCTCGGTCCTTGCCCTGCTTGGTTGCGCGGTGTTCGGTCCTCGCGGATCGTGGTCATTGGACCCGATTCGGCACTCGGTCCGATAATTGCGGCAGGCTGTCGGTGGGTACCTTGATGCATCAGAAGTGGAGTAGGTGGACTGGAGCGACCAGGAGTCCCAACGTTTGGACATGATCCATCGTCCTGATGACCCCGCGGCTGACGAGATGACGATAGAAAAGATGTGCAAAGCGCTGGTTTCGTGTAGGACCTTCGCAAGGTTTGCTCCACTGTCCGCTCCTGCTGGGGTTCCGCAGGGGGGAAGGCAGAGCTGAGCCGGCCCCCCTCGTTCATGGTGTCAACACCGGGGAGATTGTTCTGTTCTCATTTGCTCCCCTGCGGCAAACGGTGACGCCGGCGAATCTGATAATTGCCAATCCGAGGACGCAAGTCCCCGGTCCTCAGAAGCCGCTGTTAAGGCGCGTCAGGCACGCTCCTCCAGACTGCCCCCGTACCAGCACCATGGGGGCGGTCCCTTCTCCTCAAGGGGACCGCTGAACCTGTCGATGGAGGGATGACGGGATCGGACCGGAGACGATCTTCACCTTCGGAATCCCGGGCCAGCATGCCAAACGGCTCCGGCAGTTGGAGACGGCGAGAACGACGACAGGTCCTCCCGATGCAGCAACCAGTGGACTTCACGGACAAAGCAATGCGGCCACTCGCCGGCGGGAGGACACTGTGACCAGTCTGGTCGCGCCCAGGGTTGATCCCGGACCAGCAGAACTTGGGCAGGCCCAGGGCATGCACCGCTCCTACGTCGTGCCGGCGCCGGCAGCGTCCCGCTTCTACGTGTCCGTTCGGTGGAAGTTCGGCCTCGCCGTCACCTTCGCCGCAGCCTGGCTAGGATTCTCGATCTGGATCTCGATCCCCTGGATCTCCGGACTCGCCGCACACATCTCGCTCGCCGCCGCCATAGTCATCGTCACCCTGCTGGCATTCATACCAGGGTTCGTGGTGGCCTTGCTGTTCGCCTCCCTCGTTTTGGACAGACAGCCGCCGCTCAAGGTGGTATCACCGACAACGGGCGTCACAGTGCTCATCGCAGCCCGAAACGAAGAGGTTGCGATCGGCGACACCATCCATTCGCTAGCGAATCAGGACTACGCCGGCCGATGTGCCGTCATCCTCATCGACAACGGCTCCACCGACAGAACGATCGCAGTGGCCCAGGAGGCGGCGGCTGAGGCCGACCTCAACCTGGTGATCTTCTCCGAAAGGGAACCCGGTAAGAATCACGCCCTCAACACGGGTCTCGCCCACGTAACGACGGACCTCGTGATCACTGTGGATGCTGACACCCTGCTGCAACTCTCGGCGATCCGCCTGCTGATCGCTCGACTCGAGTCGTCGCCCCCCGAGGTCGCCGCCGTGGCCGGGTGTGTTCTCGTGCGTAACAGCCGGAGCACGTTCTGGAGCCGGCTCCAAACGTGGGACTACTTCCTCGGGATTGCCTCGGTGAAGAGGATGCAGGGCCTCTTCCAGACCACTCTCGTCGCCCAGGGCGCGTTCAGCCTCTACCGTGCCGCATCACTTCGGGAGGTCGGGGGGTGGCCCGATGCCATCGGCGAGGACATCGTCCTCACCTGGAAGATCATGGAACAAGGCTCCCGGGTCTACTTCGAGCCGCTTGCCGTCGGGTTCACCAGCGTGCCGGAGACCTTCACGGTTTTCGCACGGCAGCGATCGCGCTGGTCCCGAGGGATGATTGAGGGCCTGCGCACCGTGCCACCCTGGCGCCAGCAGCACGGGCTGGCCAAGGTTTTCACCGGGCTTGACGTTGCCATCCCGTTCCTCGACGCCGCCTACGTCTTCCTCTGGATCCCCGGCCTGGTGTTGGCCTGCTTCGGCGAGTTCTGGATCGTGGGCCCGATGACCCTCGCCGTCATCCCGCTCACCCTGGCCGTCTATGCCGTGCTCTACCACTACCAGAACAAGCGAGTCTTCCAGCCACTCGGGCTCCGGGTCCGGAGGAATCGGGTTTACTTCTTCCTCTTCGTGGTGATCTACCAAGTGTTCATGTCGACGTTCTCGGTCGTCGGATACACACAGGAACTTTCCGGACGGAACCGTCGCTGGAAGTGACCGGGTAGCCGTCCGGTCCATGACCCGTCGCCCGGAGTCGGCGCCTCCGGAACGAGAAGACCGGGATCTGCATCTACGGCTCCGAGGGGCGGTGCGTCCCTGCCTCAGTTCGCTGGCGGAACTGGGTGCCGCCCTGCGGCAGGAGGTGGAGCAGGTGGGCGGTGGCAGCCCAGACCTCCCACGATCGTTGTGTTCAAGGTGGTGTCGGGTGTTCCGATACCCACGGTCCCGATGTCAGGCGTGTTCCGGCTTGTAAGGTCGCATCAATGCCCGGCGAGTGAGCGTGTGTAACGCTTCTCCCCAAGCAATCTGAGTCTCACCGGCAGGGGCGAAGGCGGGTGCACTCCCGAATCCACAAGGACGACTCGTGTCTTACCTCCAAGCCATCGTCATCCGCTCTTTCAGGGCGTCACCGAACTGTTCGGTACTGACATACGGGACACAAAACGCTGGTTTCGTGTAGGACCTTCGCAAGGTTTGCTCCACTGTCCGCTCCTGCTGGGGTGCCGCAGGGGGGAAGGTTGAGCTGAGCCGGCCGGCCCCCCTCGTTCATGGTTTCAACACCGGGGAGATTGTTCTGTTCTCATTTGCCCCCCTGCGGCAAACGGTGACGCCCGGCGAATCTGATAATTGCCAATCCGAGGACGCAAGTCCCTGGTCCTCAGAAGCCGCTGTTAAGGCGCGCCAGGCACGCTCGTTCAGACTGCCTCGTTTCGGGCACTTCGGGCACTTCGGGCACTTCGGGGACGCGCAAATGTTCCCCGGGGTGCCGGCAGTGACCAGCAGCTCCTGCCGGGCGCTCGAATCAGGGGACGCGGGCCTCGACGATCGAGATCGGCGTCGGGGACGGAACAACTCCTTCGTAGGTGAACCCGGCACCCTCGAAGAGCGTCCGCATCTCGCCGTCTGTCCGTTCCCTCCCAGTGAGCATGCCCAGCATGGTCAGATCGATCATCTTCGACATGTGGGGCTGGCCACCCGTCGGCATGACGAGTTCGAAGGCCAGGACCCGACTCCCTGGAACGGCGGCGCGTCGGATAGTGGTGAGGAGACGGTGGGCGTCGGCGTCATCCCAATCGTGGAGCACCATCGACAGGAGGTAGGCGTCAGCACTCCCAGGGACGTCCTCGAAGAAGTCACCGGCCCTCGCCGTCATCCGGTCATCGAGGCCGTAACTCTTCAGAGTCGGCGCAGCTTGTGCGATGACGTGGGGGAGGTCGAACACGATGCCGGTGGTCTCCGGTGCGGATTCGAGCGCCATGGCGAGGAGGGCGCCGTCGGCGCCGCCGACGTCGACAATCGTGCCGGACTGGGGAAAGGTGTAGCTCGCAACCGCTCCGGCCTTGATGCCGTCGGTGAGGTTGGCCATAGCCCGGCTGAAACGGTCAATCTGCTCGGGTTGGGACGACAACCATGAGAAGAAGGGCTGTTGGTAGTACTCGGTTCCCGCACACGTGCCGGAGCGCACAGTGTCCAGCAGGCCGGCAAACGGCAGGTAGTGCGTCTCCATCCACATCAGGGCGAGATCACGCATCGATCCCTCAGCGTCGCTCACCAACGTGGCGCCGAGCGCAGTGAGGTCGTATGCGCCCTCGGCGGACTCAGTGAACACCCCGAATGACGCCAGCGTCCGCAGCAGCCGTGACAAGGCGATTGGATCACAGTCGAGGTCCGAGGCAAGGGCGTCCGCGGGCCGCGGCCCGTCTACGAGCAGGTCGGGCACACCGAGCTTGGCCGCGACGTAGAGCGCCTGGGACACCTGGAACCCGGACAGCATCTGAATCATCTGCACGGGAGGAGGATGGGCTTCCATGAGCGTGGCTCCTTTCATCGGTCCGACCGCTCGCCGGCGGCTCAGCAAGGACAAGATAATGGAAAACTCGCTAGATATCTAGTGACATGTACTCAAGCTAATATGGGCTCGTGGACGCCGCTCCGATCCGTGTACCCGCCGACTTCGAACGGGAGTTTCCCGGCGCCAGCCGATCCGCGGCCGAAGTGGCCGCCAATCTCGTGCGGACTTCGGACGCGTTCCTCGCCGAATTGGATCGGCGTCGTCGGGAGATAGCCGATCTGTCAGCCAGCGCCTTTCAGGCGCTGGCGATCCTCGACGGAGCAGGAGAGCCCCTCGCCGGACACCTCATCGCCGAACGCCTTTTGGTGAGCAGCGCGAGCATGACGTCGCTGCTCGACACGCTCGAGGGGCGCGGGCTGATCGAACGCCACCCGCATCCGACGGATCGGCGGAAGGTCTTGATCCATTTGACCGACAGCGCGCGTGACATCGTCGATCGCATGCTACCCACCGTCCACGCAGCCTCTACAGAAGCATTCGCCGATCTCACCAAGTCTGAGCGGGAACAACTGATCAGGTCATTGGGGAAGATCCGAGCTGGCCTGGCACAAGTGGCGAGCCTTCCGCCAACGACGCCGAAGCCCCGTCAGATGCGGCGCGCTCACTCGGCGGAATGACAAAGCGTGACGAAGGAATCGCTGCTGCGTGACGCCGTCATTACAACCGCTCTCGATCCCGATCATTGCCGTCCGGGAGCTCGCTTTGTCGCGTCCTCTGGGCCGGCAAGGATCCGCTCTAACGGCATGGCTTGGGTGCCCCCGTCGCCGGGACAAGAGAGCGAATCGTCTCACTGATATCCTGAGCCTTCATGACGACCATGGGAGGCCGTGGGGTCAAATTCCAACACCTCCACCCGGTAAGCCCTGGTAGTGCCCCATGTGAAGGGTGCGCCAGGGCTTTCCTCTATCCGGCAGACCACAGGAAGACCATAGAGAGCCCAGGTTTGAGGCTCTGGAACTGAGCACCGTGCGGCGGTCATGCCGATCAGCGATCAGCAGAAGCTGTGAGCTCCCTCTTGGTGGGCCGTCGACCATTGAGGCAATGGTGCGATGATTCCCGCATAGAAGGAAGCATTAGCAGCCGTGGGATTCGTTGCCGATCCATTCACGAGGCGCCATTTCGCGCTCCCGAGGCTGAATCTCGCCGTGCCTTCCCAGCTCCAAATGAGCTCGCCGATTGGAATCCAGTCGCTTCCTTCCACCGCCGAGCGATACATGACATAGTCCCAGGCCTTGAACGACTCGTGGTATGTCTTGTGCGGAAAATGCAGCGCGAGATGAGGCGAATCGGAATCGATCCACTCGGCTGTCTCGCCGGCCTCGGCATCGACGAAGGGCTCGACCGTGGGGTATCCGGGTTTGGAGACCCCACGGTAGTCGTAGAAGGACGCTTGGTCCGCGACTCGCCCTGGCACATTGCCACAGGTCGAGGATTTCGTGATGAGCTGCACCATTCCGATAGTTCCCGCCCCCGAACCACTCCCGAGATGTCCACCGCCGAGGCTGGGGAGCGCAACCTCCCAGTTCCAGTTGACTCCGGCGCCACTTAGGCCCGATGCGCATCCCGGCGCGTCGTTGAGGCCGAGACTCAGATACGGCGGTGTCGACGGCGTCCCATGGTACGAGGTGTAGCTCTGGTTCGCGGTGTTCACCGTGCAGAATCCGAACGCGGTGGTCGTCTTCTGGAGCGTGGGGGCCACCACGCGAAATCCGACGCCGAGTTGTTGGCCCTTCGCCTTCAGCCGGACCGACCAGGAGCCGGTGCGGATGAATTGGAAATCGAGTTCCTTCCTCACCAGAGCTAGGTTTCCGAGCAAGTGTGCGGCCCCCGAGTTCTCCCAGGGTGCCTTGCCCGCAGTGACGTGATAGATGGCAATGGCCGATGTTCTCTTCAATTCCGGTGCTGACGTGATCTTCGAATCGGTAAGCACGGCTCCCTGGACATCCCACTTGTACGGCCCCGGACAGGTCGTCTGAAGATCGAGTGCCTGTCCCACGACGACAGGCACTCCCCGGTGGTTCGTGACATCGGCCACGTCCTGGCGCGATCCGTTGACCTCCTCGTAAGCGTGGATCGCGCAGTTGGCTTGGCCTCCCTTGGTGATGGTGAGCTGCGCGTGAAACGTGAGCGTCCCGCCCTCGTGTGTGCCGCCGGGGAGATCGGTCGACCGGTTTCCGTCGATGTTGTACGCCTTGTTCTGCGGCAACTGTGCGACAGTCAGCGTGCTCCCCCCGTTGGTCGCCTCGTGGTCGAACGTCAGTTGCTGGGACGGCGAAATCGGAACGTCGTTCGACTGGGTGTCGAACTTCGGTAAGCCGTAGTCGTAGTTGGGCTCACCAGCAACGGTGCAGCCGCTCTGGGTACCCGCTTCGGATCCTCCAGTGACGCCCGGCGCACCAGGTCTCGGTGTCGAGGCAATCGACCAACTGAAGGTCAATGGGATCTGCGACTTGGCCGGATCGTGATCGAGAGGTATCGCGGATGTCCAGCCGTAGCCTTGAGGCGTGTGGAAGTTGCAGTCGATGTTCGGAGAGCTCGTGCCTGGAAGCGCAGTCTGCTTGGAGGTTCCATTTGCGACAAGGCGTGTTGCGTCGAGCTCACAGTAGACAGCCGTACCAGCCGATGTCTTGCCCATGTCGATGGTCTTCGTGTCGTTGAGCTGCCACTGATAGGTCGCGCCCTCGGTCTCCACCGGGTTGGGTGGCGAAATGTTGAGCGAGAATGAGTAAGAGCCCGCGTACGAAGCCGAATACTGCTCAATCTGCTTCCATTTGACCGGTCCAGCGGCCGCGAGATCGCACGAGGCCGTGGCGCCAGTCGGTGCGGCAGCCGCGGGCGCAGGAGGCAACAGTAGCGGTAGCGAAGCAAGAGTGCCCAGGACCATAGAGATGGTCGCCAGCACGCGGCAAACCCTCCCATTGTCGCGCTCAGACATTCGCCTTCGCACCATCACGAATGGCAGTGCATTGCATCGCAACGTGTCGATGCCACATGAGGCCGCTTGAGGCACACCCGATTCGTGGCCAGGGAAAAGACATCCGCATTCAGCATCTCAATGGCGGCACACCTGACTGGCTGCATCATTGCACTCGTCAGTATACGACCTGTCCGTTCCGAAATTCCTATCCACCGGACCTCGACATCGATCCGGTAGGAGTCGTCGCCGATGTGGACGCGGGGCGCACCGAAAGGTTCGGCCCGGGTGCAGCAGATGGTGCGTGGTGTCAGCGCGCGTAGCAGATGATGTGATGCCGGTCGCCGGTACAACACGTGTGGTCGTTTGGTCAGGCAACCAGTTCGTCGTGACTCAGCCACCGAGCACGTCGCGTCGGCGGATTGTTGGGGTCTCAGCCTCGCAGTCGACCGTTGCGGCATCCGGCGGATCGAGGTCGAGTCCGCGATGAGGTCGAGCGCGGTTGTAATGATCGACCTACTCGGCGAGGACCGACTCGACGTGGCGTCGACCGAAGATCAAGAGCTGGCCCAGGCAGTCTTCTCGGGCGGCGCGAACCCAGCGTTCGGCGAACGCGTTCGCCCTTGGGGAGCGGACCGGCGTCATGATGGCCTCGATGCCGATCGAGGAGAGTACGGCGCCGAACGACGAGGTGCGCTTGGTGTTGGGGGCCGCGGACGAGGAAGCGGAAACGACGACGCTGCCCTTCGATACGCGGTACCCAGCATCTTCAGTTCTCCGACGATGTGCAGGTGGTCCCAGCGAGGGTTCTCCCTAGAGAGGCGCACGATGAGCTGGACGGCGCCTCGGGGAAGCGGCGGTCGCCCTTGTCGCCGATGCGGGTAGGTCCAGCGGCGCTGGACAAGGGCTCGATGCCAGCGCAGGATCGCCTCGGGCGTGACGAGGAACGCCGGCCAGCGGTCCTTCGAGACGAGCCGCGCGAGGCGGGGGATGAAGGGCCGGCCCGAGCAAGGGAAGCGGGGTCGTGCGACCTGGCGACGAAGGACCGACAGTTGTTGGCGCAGTACCAGGATCTCGGCGTCCTTGGCGACGCTGTCCATGTGGGGGGGCGACAGGGCCTCGATGATGCGACGGACCAGGCGATGGAGGAAGCTGAGCGCCACCGGTCGCCTGGATCGCTGTTCGGGTTTTGGCTGGTCAAGCCGGCAATCGCGTTGTTGGACCCTTCTGGAAATGTGCTGGCGTCGCTGACGAGATTCATACCTGAGATTCCACAGATTTGTGTGATCTTCGCGTTCTATGTAGGGTGAAGCCATGCCCAGTGACGCGGAGCTGACGTTCGCCGATCATGCTGGGCGCCTCTACGCCCGGCGCTACGGCATGGCTCCGATGGTTGGCCGGCTGATCGGCTATCTGACGGTCTGTGACCCGCGCGAGCAGAGCATCAGCGAGCTGGCCGAGGCCCTGCTCGCCAGCCGGAGCGCAATCGCGAATGCCGTGAACACGTTGGAGGCGCTCAAGCTCATCCGGCGTTCCCGGGCGGCGGGCGAGCGGATGGACCGGGTGCGCATCGACATGACAAGCCCCAACGCCATGGGTTTCGACGTTTCTGAGTACCAGGAGCAGGCGGACCTCGCCCGAGAGGGTCTGGCCCTCCTTGCTGACGAGCCACCCGAGCGAAAAGCCCTGTTGCTCGAAGGGGTCGCGTTCGCCGAGTTCCTGGTGGAGCGAATGCCGGTGTGGGAACAAGAGTGGAAGTCACACCGCGACGGGCTGCGTGCGGCTGGTGAGCTCCCCAACGACGCGACGTCGCAATGAGGAAGAAGACCACAGGTGAATCTGGCGAGATCGTGCTCGTTGCCCAGGAGGACATGGGAGTCGGCCACCAAGCAGGCAATGCCATCGAGGTGCGTAATCTCGCCAAGAGTTACAAGGAAGTGCCGGTGCTCCACAATGTCTCGTTTACCGTCCGACAAGGCACAGTGTTCGCCCTTCTCGGGGCAAACGGTTCGGGCAAGACGACCACGATCAACATCTTGACCACTCTGCTCAAGGCGGACGATGGCACAGCGAAGGTCGCCGGGTTCGATGTAGTTGCGCACCCCTCTGAGGTCCGCGCTCATATCAGTGTGACCGGACAGTCCGCAGCCGTTGACGACATTCTCACCGCTCGGGAAAACCTTGTGATGATGGGCCACCTGCGCCACGTCGCAAATCCCGGCCGGACTGCGACTGACCTGCTGGACAAGTTCGAGCTCAGCGACGCCGCCGACCGCCGCCTGGTGACCTTTTCGGGCGGGATGCGACGCCGCCTGGACATCGTCATGAGCCTGGTGGGCGAGGCCCCCATCATCTTCTTTGACGAACCCACCACTGGGCTCGACCCCAAGAGCCGCAACGACATGTGGCTGACGATCCGGCAACTGGTCGAGACCGGAACCACGGTCTTCTTGACGACCCAGTACCTGGAAGAGGCAGACCACCTTGCCGACGAGATAGCCATCCTTCACGGCGGAGAAATTGTGGCTACCGGCACTGCAGACGAACTGAAGGCAATGCTGCCAGCCGGACTCGTCGAGCTGGAGTTTGGCGACGAGGTGCAACTTTCCGCGGCCGAGCGTGTACTCAGCGACCGGCACAGCGTCAGCCGAGTGGATTCCAAGCTGATGGTCGCCACCGGCGGCTCGGTTGGTGAGATGGCCGAAGTGTTCATCGAGCTCAAGAACGCCGGGATCGAGCCGACCGAGTTCTCCCGGCAGCTACCGACGCTGGACGACGTCTTCCTCAAGATCCTCGACGACGACAGGGACCGCCATGCGGACGCTCGCTGACATCTGGACGATGACCCAGCGAAGTCTGCGCTACACCACGCGGAGCATGGACACCATCATCACCGTCGTCTTGATGCCCATCGCCATGTTGCTGTTGTTCGTCTATGTGTTCGGCGGTGCAATCGGTGCGCAGACCGGCTCGATCAAGTACGTCGACTTCATTACACCCGGGGTCGTCATCTTGACCGTGATCAGCGGTATCGCCTACGCCGCGGTGCGTCTCAGCACTGACCTCCATCGGGGGATTATCAGCCGGTTTCGGACAATGCCGGTGGCGCCCTCGGCAGTCCTGGGAGGGCAGGCCCTCTCGTCCACGCTGTCCAATCTTCTTTCCTGCTTCCTGGTCGTGGTGGTGGCGCTCGTTGTCGGATTCCGCCCGACGGCGGACCCGACCGCGTGGCTGATGTTCTGTGGCCTGTTGGTTCTCCTCATCCTGGCTGCTACCTGGCTGGCTATGTTCTTCGGCCTGTTCGCCAAGACAGCCGAAGGCGCCGGCGCCTTCAGCTACGTGCTGATGCTTCTCATCTTCATCAGTCCATCGTTCGTACCGACCGAGTCGATGACGCCTGCGCTGCGTGCGTTCGCCGACAACCAGCCGATGACGCCGATCGTCGAAACCATGCGCTCGCTGATAGCCGACGGCACGCCGGGTCCACATATCTGGGGTGCTGTCGCATGGGCAACAGGCATTCTTGTCGTCTTCTACGTCTTGGCCCTGGGCGCGTACCGCCGGGGCGCGGCTGCCGTGGCCCAGTAGCGCCCGAGCTGATCCGCGCTTCCGCGTTTTAGGAGAACCGGCAGCGAGGATCGAGTTGGCCCCGCTGCATGATCCACCACTTCGGTGGAGGATCGGCAGGTGTGGGTAGTGCCCACCCAGCGCTCAAGCGCTACGTCACCCGGGAAGTGTTCAACCCGAGCTCACGACAACTCGGGCTCGACAGACCGGAGGAGCATCGTTTAGGACACCGGCGTTCAGGCGTCTCGTCGCACCAGGATCCAACAGCCGATTCCCAAAATCACCGCGGTGTACAGCACGAGAACGCCGAAGCCGGTCCATGGACTGAAGGCGTGCGCGACGCGATCGGGTATGCCATCTGTTGAGAACAGGACCAGGCCGATGTTGGCCGGCAGGTAGCGGGCTACGGCGCTGCTGATCGAGGTGGGTAGTGCTTGGACGATGAGGGGCAGGACAAGCACCACCCCGACAAAAGCCGAGATGGCGCCGGCCGTGTGGCGGATGACGGTCGCCAGTCCGAGAGCCAGCAATCCGAGCACGGTCAGATAGAGGCCGGCACCGACCACAGCCCGCAGGACGCCTGACTGCCCCAAGGATGCCGAGCCGGTCGTAAGCACTGCCTGGATATTGTGGGGGACCTTCACCCCGAGCTGCTGGGCGCGTTGCGCGACGGCCGCCTTCGACCCGACAGCGTGCTTGCCCGACAAAATGGCCTGGCCCACAGCGAAGGCGCTGAAGGCCAGGACCTCGCTGACGACGACCGCCACCGCTCCGAACACGAGGACTTTGGCGGTGAGGACGACGGGCCGGCGGGGAACGGCCGAGAGCGTGGCGCGGATCGTTCCCGTGCCGTACTCGGCGCTCATGACCAAGACGCCCAGGACCCCAAAGATGAGTTGACCGAGAAAGATCCCAATCAGGCTGCGACGGGTCGGATCGTCAATGATCTCGGAGGGGCTCACCGTGCCGGTACCCAGAGCACAAAGACCTATAACTGCCACCACCGTTGCCACAAGCGTCCACAGGGTTGAACGGACCGACCACAGCTTCGTCCACTCTGCAGCCATGGCCCGGCGCAGACCGACACGACCGGGGATGTGCGCATGCTCAAAGGAATCCCGCGCTCCAATCATCGCGGTCACGATCCCCCTCGGAACTCGACGGCCTCGTCGGTCAGCTCCATGAAGGCATCCTCGAGCGAGGCGACTGGGGTTAGTTCGTGGAGAGCGACGCCGATCGAGGCGGCCAGGTCACCCACCTCGGGAGCAGGCAAGCCGGTCACTGTCATGGACCCGTCGGGATCCGAGATGACCGTCCCGCCCGCATTGGTGAGAGTGTCGGACAAGTGGTGCGGTGAGGGTGTGCGCACCTTGACTGATTGACGCGAGCTGCTGGCCACGAAGGCGGCCACCGAGGTCTCGGCGATGAGCTTGCCCTTGCCGATCACAACCAGGTGGTCGGCGGTGAGCGCCATCTCGGCCATCAGGTGGCTGGACACGAACACTGTCCGACCCTCGCCGGCGAGTTGCTTGCAAAGCATGCGGACCCAGCGGATTCCCTCGGGATCGAGTCCGTTGACGGGCTCGTCGAACAGCAGCACCCCCGGGTCGCCCAACAAGGCGCCGGCGATGCCTAGGCGCTGGCCCATTCCGAGGGAGAACTTGCCCACCCGCTTGTCGGCCACCGCGCTGAGACCGACCAGCTCGAGGACCTCGTCCACCCGGGCCCGAGAAATGGCATTGCTCCTGGCCAACGTGAGCAGGTGAGCGCGGGCGGAGCGACCTGGGTGAATGGCCTTGGCTTCGAGGAGGCCGCCCACTTCCCGCAGCGGCCAGGGCAGGTCATGGTAGTGCCGCCCCACCACGGTGACGGCGCCCGATGCAGGGCGGTCGAGCCCCATAATCATGCGCATCGTGGTCGACTTGCCCGAACCGTTGGGTCCGAGGAAGCCGGTCACAGTCCCCGGACGAACATCGAAGGACAGGTCGTCCACCGCGACGACGTCGCCGAACCTCTTTGACAGCCCCCGGGCCTCGATCACCGGGTCAGCCTCGCACGGCTCACCCTCTTCTGGGTATCAGGGAGATCCCGGACCCCGGGATCAGGGATTCATCCTTTGGTCGCATTCGTCAGCGTTCGGGGGAGGATCGCCCTCCAGATCCTTCGCGACCCCCCACCCCACATTGTTGAGCGTTGACAGGGCGACGACAAATGGCGACTGGGAAGTGGGGTGAGGGGAAAGGAGCCTCGTACTCGGCTCGCCGCACCTCGATTCGAGGCAGCTGCCCCAGACGGGTGGACCTGCCTCAGGCCATTGGTCGACGAGACGGACGTCCCTTGACCGACCCGACGCCGGAGACCAGATCGCTCCAGCCCGGCGCGGTCAACCTCAAAATGGCAACCAAGTCGGTCGTAGACGCCGTGAGGCTGGACGCCGATGTGGAGCCGGTCCTGCATTCAGCTGCCAACTGTTGTGGTTGCCGCCGACATCGTTATGAAGTCGCGCGCCCATGCCGGGTTGAAAAAAGTCGAGGCGTTCTGCACACTGCTCGGCTGCAGACTGCCGCCGTTCGACGGGGCAGCCAGGCCGTTGGGAGTCGGGGGGTCATAGGTGGCCAGGACGGGCCAATTGGGGTTTATGTCGAGTTCCATGCCACGGATGACCCCCGCCTGCACGAGGAGCTGGGCCAGTTGCAGCGGTGTGAGACCAGGTCCGGCGACATACACGAGGGCGCCGTCGGCGGTGACGCCAGCTCCCGATCGCCATTGGTTCTCTATCCCCGAGACCGTCGAGGAACACGATGTGAGCCCACACGTGGCCCCCCAGGCCTGCCAGTCGGGACTGGTTGCCTGGGCCGTCGGTTGGCCACCTGCGACCATGGGTACGAGGTTCTGCCGGACGGCGACCACGTCTGGCGTCATGGACCCATCGGTGCCCCAAGCGCCGACCGTTATCGACCCATTGGCATAAATGATGAGGGATGCCGCCCCGGCAACCAAGGGAACGACGGTTCGGCCTTCCGTGTAGTAGCCGCCCTTGGCCGCGTTCATCATAAAGCCTCCGTTGAAGGCGGCGACGAGGGTCGCTGCCTGTGCTGGTTGAACCGGGGCGGTGAATTCGTACGGGCCGCCACCGGGGCTCTTGGAGCCCGAATAGAGGCGTGCGGAGAGCAGGCGGGTGTCCATCCAGGCGATCCCGGCGGCGTGGGTGCCACCGGGAGGGACCAGCGACGTCTCGTAGACGGCCGAGATGCCGTCGACCGGCCGGCCCACAGCGGTCCAGGTGCCTTCGCCGACCGGTGCCGGTGAAGTGAGCGGAACCAAGCGCGTTGGGGCCTGCAGCGGAATCGGACTCTTCGGAGCCTGGGTGGTCGAGGTGGTGGCGGAATTCGTGGTCGGTGGGGAGGCCGGCGCTCGAGGTGATCGTGCGTCCGGTCGGCCCGAGGTCGTTTTCTGAGCCGCGCCGTGAGCGGGCGTGCCATTGCTACAAGAGGCCAGGAGCAACGCCAGGCACACCATGAGGGCGGTCGCCAGCGGCCATCGCGCGTCGGGGCCGGCATCCGAGCGCATGTTCAGCGACTACCCCCAGCACTGAGCGAAGGTGTCGGCAACCCACCCGAGCCGTAGTGCGCCGCATCGGCGGGAGATCCAGCTCCGCCCGCTTGCCAAGGTCCGATCTTCGGGGCGACGGCAAGAGCGAGGATGGCGCCGATCGCTACTGCACCCACGATCAGCCATTGCCTCGCGCTCGCTCCGCGCACCTGCCTCCGGGTACGCCGGTAGAAGTCCTTCGGGGCGAGGCTCGCCGTGTCGAGTAGGTGCCCGAGTACGTGCAGCGACATGGCACCGAACCAAAGAATGAACGTCACCTTGTGGAGGAACAACCATTCTGAACGGCCAGTTGTGGGGGAGAACAGCAGTGCGATGCCGG
Organism: uncultured Acidimicrobiaceae bacterium; assembly: GCA_963782415.1. Taxonomy (GTDB): domain Bacteria; phylum Actinomycetota; class Acidimicrobiia; order Acidimicrobiales; family RAAP-2; genus Bog-473. Next base: position 641,884 of record CAWAJT010000008.1, read on the forward strand.
TACCGAAGACCGCCACCGTCAGCACGACCACGAACGGGCCGAGCATGCGGAGCAGGAGCGGTGGAGGACCCTTCCTCCGGTACTCGGGGTCACCGAGGTAGTAGCGGGCAAGGCGCCATGTCGTGCTACCGATCTTCAGGAGCACCACGGGCACGAGAACCATGCCTATCTCGACATGCGGTGTGAGCAACGTGCGAACGCGCAAGATCGTCAGCCCTTCGGCGGCGAGGAGAACCAGAAGGAGGGCGGCTGTCATACTGGTCAACCTGGCGTTGGACTCCACCTTCTCGCCATTGCGAGCCGCGCCGCCTGGCCCGGGTGCAGATCGCTGCCGGTAATCAGAAGCAGAAGGGCGGTCGTTTGCTCCAGATGGAACCCCTCCGGCATTGCCGCTGGGAGTGGTCGGATCCGGCATGCGGTTCAGGTACCGGCGATCACGTCGGGCCGGGTGGAGCTCGCGACTTCCTCACGTGCCACGAGGTAACAGTACTGTTCGAGGACATAGGACTCAGCTCGGTCGCGGTTGGCTCGCGGAGGTGGCTCGTTCCATCGCTCCTGGTCGCGCGGCTGCTTGTGGCGACGGTCCGACTTTAGGATGAGCGGAAATCAGTCGAAGGGCTGAGTGCGGGCCGGCAGGCACAGCGCCCGAACCACACGTCCGTGATGGGAGCGCAACGACGCGTGCGCGGCATGATCGACACGGGGACGTCACTCCGCGGCGCGCTGAGATCCCGGGCTCACGACCAGGTGGCCTCGAAGGCGGTCGCGACAACGGACCGGAACATTGGCTCTCGTCTGACTTGACTGACAGCGAGGCACCGACGCGAAGGAAGTCGGAATTGGAGGGCTAGGAGCGAGATTCATGAGGCGGCAGACGATCTGGCGTTTCGGCCATCCGTGAGTGGCCTCAGCGGGAACAGCTGGTTCGCAACGCTGTCCCGCCCAGTCTTGACGATGGCCTGGGTATCACCTACGAATCAGGGTATCGACCCACGAAGCCAGAAGGGGGTGCGGCGGGGAGAGAATGCTTGATCAGAACCGTGGAAGGGGGAAACACAGGCGACGCCGGAGCACTTTGACGGGGCTGGGCGTACTGCTCGTGGTCGCCGGCACCGCCGTGTGGGGTGGGCAGCTTTTGGCGACCGGCGGTCGATCGAAGCTTCAAGCGGATACGTCCCCCCATCGCAAGAGCCACGCACTGCTCTCACAACGACCGACGACCACGACCACGACCACGACATTGCCACCCACCACCACAACGACTGATCCGGGACTCGAGCCCCAGACTGCTGCCTTTCCGTCGACCCAGACGATGCAGTTCGAAACCGAGATGAGCGATCTCTTCCAGGCCGTCGTCGCGAACTCGGCCGCAATAGCAGAACCGGCCTTCTTCCCGGAATCGGCGTACCTCCAGTTGAAGACGATCTCCAACGCCAAGTCCGACTATGTCAACCGCCTCGAAGCTGACTTCACCCTCGATATTGGGGCGGCTCACGCCTTGCTGGGCGGTGACGCGAATATGGCCAAATTCGTCGAGGCGACCGCGCCGTCAGGTTTCGGCCACTGGGTCCCGCAGGGCGTCTGCGACAACAGCGTCGGCTATTTCGAGTTGCCCAATGCGCGGGTTGTCTACGAAGAGGATGGTCAGACCCGATCCTTCGGGATTGCATCAATGATCTCTTGGCGCGGGGTCTGGTACATCGTGCACCTCGGGGCAATTCTTCGATCAGCCGATGAAGGACTGGTTGACGCCCCCTCCGTCGGACCTGGCACGTCCATTCCATCCTCTACGTGTTGACACACCGGATTTGGAAGTCTGCACGTGCGCTGACCGGGGGGCCGGGACGCGACGGAGTCGCAGGGATCCCGTGACCAGGCGCTCAGCTATCGGCGTCTCACCACTTGAACGTGTTCTCGGAGGCCAGCGCTTTCGAACGGCCTTCTTCGGGGTCCTGGCACTGGTCGTCATCGTGCTCAGCATTGTTGTCCTCAACGGTTCATCAGAGCGCCACGCCGCGAGAGCAACACAGCATGCGGATTCATCGCGACACGAGGTTCAGCACGCCACGACGACGACACCCGGTCCGCCATTCCAAATTCAAGACGCCACGATCACATTGAACGACCCGAGCAGGGTGACTCCCGCCCGGGGCAACGTGCCGGGACACCTCGGACGAACATTGCTCACCATCATCCGTCGCCCGATCGGTGTGGTTGGAGCGCCCCCACTCGTCGTCTTCGCCCACGGGTGGAACAGCGACCCCTCGGTCTACGAGGTTCTGCTCGATACCTGGGCAGCAGCCGGCTTCCTTGTGGCCGCTCCCACCTTCCCGGACTCGACCAACACGCTTCCGGGCACACCTGTGAGCAACTACCCCGAGCAGGCGCGCGACATGTCATTCGTTATCTCGTCGCTGCTCGGTGGGGTCGCGGGACCGGTCGATGGATCCCGAATTGCCGTTGCCGGTCACAGTGACGGCGGTACGGACACAGCACTGCTGGCCCTCAATCCGCAGTACGCAGACCCGCGGATCCGTGCCTACATATCGATGTCCGGCGAAATCCCGAGCGGCGTGAGTGGTCCGTGGGGAATGCCGAACAGCGGCGCCCTGCTCGTCGCAGTCGGCACCGCCGACCAGTACGGACTCTTGGGTCCCGCCACACAGATCTATCAGACAGCGGAGGAGCCGAAGGCCCTTCTCACGCTGGCTGGAGGCGATCATCTCACGACATTCGTCGGCACCAGTGCGGCGGAGGAGGCTCTGCGAGCAGACACCGTCCGCTTCCTCAACGCTGCCTTCGCGACGCCAAACGTTTCGTCCGACCAACTCCAGGGCGCCCTGTCCCAGACCGGCGACCCGGCCATCACCCTCGAAACCGGTTCGGGATGATGAAGAGCGTTGGACTGCAGCTGAGCATCATCGCCCGCTGTGATGCCCCGCGACCGGCCGTCGCGGTCTCGCAGGCCTCGCAGCCGCCGCACTGTTGTCACGGGGTGCCGTGGCATCGGGCTTAGTCCTCCGACCAAAGAAGTCCGCACCATCACAGGCCCGTGACGTGTAACGGCGGGACGCTCTTAACCGGCCACGTTCACCCGAGCGATGGTGTGAGTGAGCGCCGCTACTGCACGGAAGGGGTCTCGGCGCCCAGCCTCTTCCTCCGCCGCCAGAATGTCTGGAAAATCATCACCAGGCGGCTGCTGCCCCCAATGGTCAGTGAAGAGTCGAACGCCGTACCAGGCAATAGGCGTGGCGCCTGCCTCGATGAAGGCCGCCTGTACCTCCTCGGGTGCGTCAGCCCGGACCGATCTAATCCCCAACCGGTTGTCATACGTCCGAGCGTCAAAGGCTTTGAAGGATTCAGTCCAGCTACCACTCATGCCGGCTCTCATCGCGAGACCAGCACGATTTCGCGTGAGGAGGGAGATCAGCCCACCGCGCCGGACGGTTGTGATGAGTGGTCGAATGGCGTCCGGGAGAGACGAGAGGTACATGGCAACACCGTGACAGCATGCGAGGTCGTACGCCTCCTCGTGACGATCTCCGAGGTTGAGGATGTCACCAACTTCAAAGCGGATGTGCTGCCTCACCCGGCTCGGCTCGCCGGCAGCGACCCGATGCGCTGTCTGTAGCAATACCTGCGACAGGTCGATGCCGACGACCTCGTGCCCGAGGCGCGCGAGAGCGATTGTCTGCGTTCCCTGTCCACAGCCAACATCGAGGACTCGAAGCACGTGTTCTCGTTCCGGAAGATGGGAGCTGATCTGTCGAGTCACCAGTTCCTGGCGAACGGCATCACGCACCGTCCCGAGTCCGGCAAGCCAAGCCTCGACCCCATCCCCGAAACGCTCGGCGGGAGAAGCAGCATGGCCCATGCGTACGACGATAGGCGCGGCCGATGTGGATCGTCGCCGGCAAGAAGAGATCGGGCGGTCAGGGCCTGAAGATGCCTCCACCGGCGGGCCGTTGTCCGGCACGCAAGATCGGGAGCCTCTGACTCCGTCAGCCTGACTGAGGTACATCCCCTCGGTGAAGGGTCACACCTCGGTGGGAGACTCGCGACATGCCGATGCACACGCCGATGCCCGAGAACGAACGAGAAGGACTGTTGGTGTTCCTCGAACACGAACGAGAGGCGGTCCGCAATGCGATGTATGGACTGAGCGAGGAGCAGGCTCGCCTTCAGCCCACCGAGAGCGCATTGAGCCTCGGCGGGCTCGTGAAGCACCTGGCGGATGCAGAACGAGGGTGGGTTGACCACATTGCAGGTGTGCCGCCAAGAGGCGGGTCATTCGAGGCCTACCAGGCGACCTTTGTCCTCGCCGCCGATGAAACCTTTGCCGGAGTCCTCCAACGTTACGAGGAGGTGAGCGCACGCACTGGTGAGGTGGTGCACGGCGTCGACGACCTCGGCCGACGTGTTCGCCTTCCTGAGGCACCGTGGTTTCCAGATCCCGAGAACTGCAACGTCCGGTGGATCCTGCTCCACCTCATCGAGGAGACCGCGCGCCACGCGGGACACGCAGACATCCTCCGCGAGGCTCTGGATGGAGCGTTGAGCGGACCGCTGATGGCAGCAGTGGAAGGTTGGCCCGAGACAGGGTGGGTCAAGCCCTGGAAGCCCGCAAGCGGCTGACCGTCTCGCCACGAACCTCGCCGGTTGAGCTTTCTGGAGCCGTGCATCCCTCTGTGGGGCCTTTTGGACGCATACGACGTGCGCGTCGACCACACAGTATGGTCAGATTGTGATCGCCCGCGATCAGGCGCCGGCGGCCTTTGCGGCATGGGATGAATTGATCGTCGCGGTCGTCTCGAGCACATCGGCCGATCAGATGGACCTGGCACGCGCCGTCGCTCGGGCGGGCCTCGAACCGGCTGCGCCCACCGTTCCGAAATCGGGTCGGACCGCGTTCGCGGTGCAGATGGTTGTCGATGTGGCATCCATGACCCCAGAGGTTCAGGCTGCTGGACTGGCCGAACTCGGTCCCGATGGCCCGGCGTTCATCCTTGGCGTGTGGACGGAGGATATGACGATGCGCGCCGGTGCCGCCTGGCGTGAATTGTTCGGCGAGGAATGGCGCCTGATACCGGCGGCCGCAGACGTCGGGCCCTGGGTTGCTCACGAGAGATTTTTGCTTGAGGTCGCCAAACTGCGAGCACTTGATCCGGTCACCTCAGAACTGGTCAGGCTTCGCGGGCGCGAGCCCATGACTGCCGGATCTGCCAGTCCCGCAGGAACGTGACAGCCATCGACCGGGCCGGCGGGGATGCCGTGTTCGATGGTCCCGATCCCAGCGGTCTTTCCGACACCCAGTCCCTGGCTCTTCGGGTCGTCGATACTTTCGTATGGCAGCCCATGAGGTGGCCGCCAGAGCTTGGCCAGCAGGTTGTCGATGTCTTGGGTCCTGCCGCGGCCACCGAGTTGATTCTCGACATCGTCCGCAACGCTGCGAACAAGATCGCCGTCGCTTTCGGCGCGGACGCCCCCCAGGTGCAGACGGGTATCGAGTATTACGACATCGACATGTCGACAGGGGAGCTTCGCTACGACGTCAGCCCGGACCTACCCGACGCCAGGACCTCCGGTTCGCGATCGGCCTGCATTTCGGTCGACTAAGTGGGAATCCAACGTCGGTAGCCAGCTCAGGCTCTTGGGATCTGTGGGTTTGCTTGTGTCTCAGGACCCCAGCTGGAGGTGTTGGTAGATGAATGGACCGACAGGGTCGTTCCACCATTGGCCACCGGGGGAGATATCGGTCGTATGGCCTTCACCCGCTTCGCTGACGTAGTCACAGCTGTCGCCCGCCTGGTGGTAGTCCGAGCAGGTCTCGTAGGCGTAGGTTCCCGCTGCGCTGGCAGCGTCGGTCACGTAGTGGAACATGAGAATTGTGCCTCGCGGCTAGTGAGCTGAAGTACACCGGCCTCCAGGCCTGGAGTGAGGTAGGCCCCGGTGGATACGGCGGCTGCCACCGACGCCGAGTAGTCGGCGTAGGGGCTGGTCGACGGATGTGAGTCGGGGACGGCGGCGAGTCCGAGGGCGATCGCCCCGCCGGCAGAGTCTCCGGCAGCAGCGATTCTGGCGGTGTCGATGCCGTAGGTCGCGGCATGCGCCCGCAGCCAACGGACGGATTCTTGTGCGTCAGAGATGGCGTCGGCCGCGGCTGTGAGTTGATCTGCCTCTGTGTGCGGGCCATTGAGATTGGGATCGAGGCGGTAATCGATAGCGATAACAGCGAAGCCTCGCTCCACCCACTGGGCAGCCACGCCGGCATAGTCGCTTCGGCTTCCGCCGACAAAGGCACCGCCGTGAATGACAACGATCGCTGGGCGCGGCGAGGGTGAAGCGGACGGCGGCAGGTAAAGGTCGAGCAGAAGCGGGACGGTCGCGCCCGTGACGTCGACTGCGCTGCCGTACTGGATGCCATTCGTCACGCTGCCGGACCCGAGCGGGTACTGCGGAGTGACGTAGAGGCCGGACGACGGCATCGTCGGTGGTTCGCGCAGCACCAACGTTTCGTAGAGATTGCCGTCGGGACACGTGTACTCGCCAGCGGCCTGATCAACCCAGCCGTTCGTGGTCAACTCGGGATCGCGCTCCCATCGTCCCCACACTGCATTGGCCGCCGACATGTTCCGCTGCAGCGGGTCGGAGATGGCCGGATCGAGTGGCGCACGTCCGACCAGTTCGTGGATCTCGTCGGTGCCTTCGCCGTATGCGGTAACCGGTGAAGAGGAGGGCAGGACCGTTCCGCTGTTGCACATGGCTTGAGAATGGACACGAGCAGCCGTCGTCAACGTGCTCGTGACCGGGAGCGTTGGATCCTTGGCTGTGGCGCGGGCCTGGTTCACCGCATTCGTCATCTGCGGCTCGCAGGCCGCGAGCAGAAAGGATCCCGCGACGGCGACGACCGCGACATGCCACTTCCGGTTCCCCATCCCAACCCCGAACCCGCATGGGCAACCCGCGCCCCGACGTGTTTCTCCCCGAGCGTCTAGCACCCCCGGGAATATGGGACGGCTCCCACCAGTGCGACTTGTGCTGACGTGCGACCCGACCGCTCTATCGGGTCCGGCGACGACGGACCGGCGCACCTGTGATGAGGCGACGTGGCACGTCTCGCCGACCTGGACGTCGGGGCCCCGGGTCGGGCGGCACTCGGCGCACCAAAGTGAGTTGACAGCTATATAGCTAGTTCAGCATATTGAAGTGGTGTCAACAGCGTCCACGTTCCAGGTGCTCGGTGACCCCAGCCGCCACGCCATCGTCGAGTTGCTTCGCCGTGGTGAACGGCCCGTGGGGGACCTCGTCGCACATCTCCCGTTGAGTCAGCCGGCAGTGTCGAAGCACTTGCGAGTGCTCAAGGAAGCTGGCCTCGTCACGGCACGTACCGACGCGCAGCGCCGCGTGTATCGCATCCGGCCGGAGCCGTTCGTTGAACTCGAGGTATGGCTCGCGGGCTATCGCCAGTTGTGGAGCGAACATATCGACCGATTGGAAGGGCATCTCGATCGCCGGAGGAAGGCATGACAGGAGCAGTGCTGCACCCTGATGGCCAGAAGGCATCCGTGCCGGTCCCTCTGATCGGTCTGATCGGTCTGATCGGTCTGATCGGTCTGATCGGTCTGATCTGTCCGTCGCCGGATTGGCTCCCCTTCGCGCGTTAGGGTCCGCCGATGGCCAAGGGGGGGCTCCTGCGCCACCGCGACTTCCGATTGCTCTGGGGTGGCGAGACGGTCAGCGAGCTGGGTTCCCAAGTAAGCCTGCTTGCACTTCCGCTGTTGGCCGTCGGGCCGCTGCATGCCACGACGCTCGAGATGGGTCTCCTGACAGCTGCATCCACAGCCGCCTTTCTCGTCGTCGGGTTGCCGGCGGGCGTCTGGGTGGACCGGATGCAGCGGCGTCGGGTCATGATCGGCGCCGACGTCGGCCGGGTGGTCGCTCTGGGCTCCATCCCGATTGCCTACGGGCTCGGTGACCTCACCCTTGCCCAGCTCTTCGTCGTCACTCTGGTGACGGGCATTCTGACGGTCTTCTTCGACGTGGCGTATCAGTCGTACCTGCCGACCCTGGTCGGGAGAGCTCACTTGGTGGAGGGCAACGCCAAGGTCACCGGGAGCGCGCAGGTCGCCGCTGTCGCCGGGCCGAGCGTGGCTGGTGGCCTGGTCCAGGCCATCGGCAGTTCCGCGGCGGTTGCCATCGACTCGGTGACCTTCGTCGTATCCGGCGTCGCCGTGGGCGCTATCCGCGCACCCGAACCGAAATCCGTTTGCCCGAAGGTGGACATGCCCGCCTGCTCGTCGGAATCGCGGAAGGTCTGCGCTTCGTTCTCGGCAACGCGCTCCTGCGCGCCATTGCGGCAACCACCGCAACAGCCAATCTGTTCGGCGGGATCGCCGCCGCCGTCGAGATCCTCTTTCTGGTGCGACAGGTCCACGCCTCGCCCGGGGTGATCGGCTTGCTCTTCACCATGGGTGGCGTCGGCGGCGTCGCCGGCGCCTTCGCCGCTGGACCGATCGCGCGCCGCTTCGGAGGGGCACGCGCCACCATCGTCGGCATCGCCGCGAGCGTGGGAGCCCTCCTGATCCCTCTCACCATGCCGGACGGGGGGCTCCTCTTCTTCGGCTTCGGGATGCTGATGGTCGGATTCTCGGCGACGGTCTACAACGTCAATCAGGTGAGCTTCCGTCAGTAGCTCTGTCCGGACCGTCTCCTTGGCCGTATGAATGCCACCATGCGCTTCGTCGTCTGGGGCGTCCTGCCCATCGGGGCGGTCGCCGGTGGCGTCCTGGGCGCGGCGCTCGGCCTGCGCACGACCCTCTGGATCGGTGCCGTGGGCCGGGCCCTTGCGGTGGTGTGGCTGCTGGCTTCGCCCTTGCGCGCCCAGCGGGACTTCCCCGATGCGCCGCCCGACATTGCGGGAACGTCCTGATCGACCACGGCGGGGAGTGGGCCCGGTCGACTACCGGTGATGTTCCGTGACGCCGACGTCCGGAAGGTGCTCGATTTCCTGCTTGGTCATCTTGACAGTGATGACTTGCTCAATCTTCTCCACCGATCCGATGGGAATGGCGACCTGCTTGCGCCCCCAGAGGTGGCCTTCTTGGAGGAGCACGTGCGTGACCTGGCCCGTCGCCGAGTCGACGACGAATCCCTCCACTTTGCCGATTTCGCCATCGCTCGCCTGCACCGCCTCGCCGCGTCGGATGCCGACCTCTCCAGTCGGGAGCATGTCCCGGGTCTCGATGGCACTGGCCAGGGTGAGCCTGGGGTCGGCCCCTCCCTCGAGTCCGAAATACGGCCAGTAGTACGCCTCGTGGGCGGCGTAAGCGTCATAGCCGCCACCACCCGGCAAGAAATCGGTCTCCTCGGCGGAAGGAAGCGTTTCGAACTCGGCCAGCGTGCAGCGAAGACGTACTGCGCCGTCGCCTGCCTCCACCATGTCCAGCGGGACGAGGCGACCGAGGCCGGCCCGATGCACCGGCTCGACCACAAGATGCGTGAGCTCACGAGCAACCGGATCAACAACGACGCGGGTCACCGAGCCGCAAGGCCCGTCGCTGCATGCGGCGGCGGTCCCGATCGTGAACGTGGTGTTTGCCATGGCCGTCCTCCTTCGTCGAGCAGAACCCTACCGGGGACCACCATCGACGCCGTGACGAACCAGAGACGCCGTGGCGCATCTACCAGCCGCGCAAGTCGATGTTCCAGCGGTCGACCACCTCGTCGCCGTCGACCACATTCAGGACGTCGTGGTAGGCAACCGTTGGGTCGACGTGCGCGGGCAGCACCCGCACCCGATCACCGACGCGGAGGGGAATTCTCGGGGCGAACGTCACGTGCTCGTCAGAGCAGAACCACACCTCAGCCCCTTCGACCGAAGGATCACCATGGTCCATTCCAAGTGCCTTGAGTCCGCAGTCAGCTACGACCCAGGTGGCCGAGACGGAGATCACGGTGGACAGGATGGAGAGTGCCTGGGTGAACGGCAGACCGAGCTTGGCGTAGGCGGTGTCCATGAGCGCGTAGGAACCGGCCTGCACCTCGGTGGCCCACGAATTGAGGTCGTAGGTGCCGGTACCGCCCGCCGAGATCACCTCGCCGCCGACCTCGCCGGCGGCTTGGACCAGCTTCGCCATCGCATCCTCCAGCAGGTCCGCCCGCGTCGCTCGGTCCTCCAGGCCGACGACGTGGCCCTCGTACCCCATGACACCGCGAACAGTCAGGCCAGCGGCACGCGCCCGGTCGGCCAGTCGACCCGCCTCTTCTGGCCGGCATCCGCAACGGGGCAGGCCGACGTTGACGTCGATGAGCACCTCGGGCACGCCGGCGCGCACTGCTGCGTCGAGCGTGAAGTCGGAGTCGATGGCAATGGTGACGCGGGCGCCGGCACGGGCGATCACACCCAGCCGGGTGGCATCGACCACCTCGTTTGCCAACAGCAGGTCATCGCTCAACCCGGCGTGCACCATCCCCTCCATCTCGCGCATGGTCGCGCAGGTGAAGCTGCTGTGACCGACCTCCTTCTGCCGCTTGGCCAGCGCGGTACACTTGTGCGCCTTGACGTGGGGACGCAGCCGCGCTCCGGGCAGGACATCGGCCATCGTGCGGAGGTTGGCGTCCAGCTGGGCGGCGTCCACGATCAGCGCCGGAGTCGCGAGGTCCGATATCCGCATGCTCGGCACGCTACCGACCTTTGCCCAGTGTAGCGAGAGGCGAGGGGATACCCTCCCGGAATGAGCGCAACGTGGCTGGGAGACGCCTGCGGTCTGGTTGAGGCGTTCCGAGCCAAGGAGGTCACACCCCTGGAGGTCCTGGACGCGTCGATCGCTGCCATCGGCGAGTCGCCCCTCAACGCCTTCAGTTTCACTGACTTCGATCGGGCCAGGGAGGCGGCGTGTCTGGCCGATGTCTCGCTGCCCTTCGGCGGTATCCCCTTCGGAATCAAGGAACTCGAGAAAGTGGCGGGTTGGCCTTATACCGAGGCGTCCATGATCTTCAGGGACAGGGTGGCTGACCATGACGACACGTCGCTCTCGCGGTTGCGTGCCAGCGGGGCGGTGCTGGCCGCTCAGACAACGGCCCCAGAGTTCGGTGGCATCAACTGCACTTCGACGGAGATCCACGGGACCACGCGTAATCCGTGGAACCTCGAGCGCACCCCCGGCGGTTCCTCCGGCGGAACCGCGGCTGCGGTCGCTGGCGGACTGCTGCCGATCGCTACCGGCAGCGACGGCGGCGGATCAATCCGAGGACCCGCCGGCTGCACTGGGTTGTTCGGTCTGAAAGCGACGTATGGGCGGATACCCAAGGGTCCCGACGGGTCGATTGAGCCGATGACGACGGTGTTGGGCTGCTTGACCCGGTCCGTGCGCGACACGGCCCGTTACTTCGACGTGTGCAACGGGTTCGACCGGCGCGACCCCCTGAGCCTGCCCCGAGTCGAAGGATGGGAGGCTGGCCTCGGCAGCCACGACCTGGCGGGTCTCACGGCGGTGATTTTGGTGGATCTCGGCATCGCGCAGGTGCGCGACGAAGTGGCGACCTTGGTCGCAGCCAGCGCCGAGGAACTGGCGGGCAGAGCCGGGCTTCGGATTGTGACGGTCACCCCCGCGTTGCCACCACTGCGTGGCGCTTGGGCCATGGCCAATCAACCCCCTTTCGTGGCGGACCTCGGCGACGCCTATCCGGAACGCATCGATGAGCTCTCCCGCGAGATGTTGTTCGGCCTCCAGAGCGCCCGCGAGCGCTATACCCTCGAAAGGGCCGCCTCCATCGAGCGCTACCGGCGGCAACTCAATGGTGCGATGGCCGATCTGTTCGACCAAGCGGACTTCGTATTCTGTTCGACACATCCCGACGTGGCGTTCAAAGCGGAGGGCCCGCCGCCGGCGACGCTCCCCGGCCGCGATCTGATCCACGAGGTCGGCTTTGCCCGGGCCATCATGAATCAGGCTGCGTTGACGGCTCCGTCGAACCTCAACGGGAGTCCGGCCATGAACCTACCGGCGGGACTGGTCGACGGCTTGCCGGTCGGATTGCAGGTGTTGGCGGGGCATCACCGTGAACAGCTGCTGCTCGACCTGGCGTTGGTGGCCGAACGCGAGATGCCCTGGCCCCAGGTGGCGCCCGGCGCGCCCCTGCGATCCAGTTGATCTCAGCGCAGGGCGTTCCTCCAGGGTCCCATGTCGAGACCCGGGTAACGGGCCTGGACGCCGGCCAGGGTGGCCTCGTTCCAATACGGGTGGCCCGGAGGCGGTATGCCCATGAGTGCGAGCTGGCGCGGGGTGGCCTGCCGGACGTACTTCGCCAGCTCTGGAGAGAATCCCCGGAAGGGCCATGCCTGATATCCGCCCCAGGCGGCGTCGCGGTGGCGGAATGACACGTGCAGCATGATCCGATGCCGGGTGGGATCAGTGAAGTCCGTGGATCGGTGGTAGATGTCGGGTCGGTACGCCACAACCGACCCCGCCGGTGCTGCGGCCACAGAGGGGTCTTCGTAGAGGTCGGCGTAGTCGACATAGTTGAGCGTGTGCCGCTCGACCGGGATGTCCTTGGTCTTCTGCCAAGAAACGAAGCGGGTGGCGCCATCTTCGACTGCGACGTCGGTGAGGTAGACAAAGAACTCCACCTGCTGGAAGCCGACCTCGTGACGGGGTACCACCAACATGTGATTGGGGTAGTCAGCATGAAGCAGCTGGTTGTAGCCCGATGCCTGATGGGCGTACTTTGCCGTCGCGATACCCATGTACAGGGCGATTTCCGTCGTGCCGAGCAGGCCTTCGGCCAGATCGATGATGTGGTCATGAAGGACGAGCGCATTGAGACGTGAACTGTGGAACGGGAACTCCGGCCATGCCGCATCCCAGGTGTGCCAGGCACCGGCTTGGCTTCCTCCTTGTTCGAGCATCTCGGCAGGGGTGGGGAAATGGTGCCGCACAGCGTCTTGCGCCGCCGCGAGGTCGGCGGGAGGGATGACCCCCGGAACCACGCACCATCCGTCGACATCCCACTGCTGCTTCAACGCAGGCGTGAGCGAGGCCATGACGGCAGGCTAATCCCGCCGTCTGCTATAATTGAGATGCCTCGGGCGTTCGCCCGGCGGGCCCGTTCGACAATCACGATCGAGTAGGCCACATTTTTCTCGATCGGAGCTTGTCATTTCTTCCTTCTCAGACCTTGGCGTCCCCGCGGCGTGCATCGACCGCCTCACCCGCCAGGGGATCACCGAACCTCTGACCATTCAGGCCGAGACGATCCCACCGGCACTCGCCGGTAGGGACATCTGTGGCAAGGCCCCCACTGGCTCAGGAAAGACACTGGCCTTCGGCCTCCCGCTCGTCGTCAACACGGTGCAGTCGCGCTCGCGTCGACCGGCAGCTCTCGTCCTGGTTCCGACCCGCGAATTGGCTTCGCAGGTGCACGAGGTCATCGGGGGCCTTCTCGGGCACGATGCCAAGCGCGTCGTCTCCATTTTCGGTGGCACCGGTTACCGTGATCAGGTGCGCGCCCTGCACAAGGGCGTCAACATCGTCGTCGCCTGTCCGGGGCGTCTCGAGGACCTGATCGAGAGGGGCGACGTCTTTCTCGATGACGTCACGGCGGTCGTGCTCGACGAAGCGGACCGCATGGCCGACATGGGGTTTCTCCCAGCGGTGCGCAGATTGCTCGACCAGACAGCCCCGAATCGCCAGGTTCTCCTGTTCTCGGCCACCATCGGACGCGAAGTGGAATCGATCATCCGCAACTATCAGCGGAACCCGGTCCGGGTGAACATCGAGGCGACGGAAGAGGCGAAGGGTGACGTGGCACACCACTTCTGGAAGGTCGAGCGCGGCGAGCGAGTCGCGATCACGGCGAAGCTGATTCAGGCCCACGGACAGGCCTTCGTGTTCTGTCGTACCAAGCGTGGTGCCGACCGTGTTGTCCGGCAGCTCCAGACGCAAGGCGTCCGCGCCGTCCCGATGCACGGCGACCGTACCCAGGGTCAGCGGGAGCGAGCCCTCGATTCGTTTGCCAAGGGGAAGGCCGATGCACTGGTCGCAACGGACGTCGTCGCACGAGGCATCCACGTTGACGCCTTACCCTGCGTGATCCATTTCGACCCTCCCTCCGACCATGTGGACTACGTGCACCGCTCGGGTCGAACGGGCCGGGCGGGCCATACCGGCACCGTGGTGACCCTGGTCACACCCGAACAGGCGAAGGATGTCCGTGCCCTGCAGCAGGGGCTCGGACTCGAGCCCGCACTCCTGCCTCCGTTCTCGGCGTCTCTGAGACCAGCCTTGGCGGCCACGAGTGGATCATCGAAGAAGGGCAGATCCTCGAGCACCACCGCGTCGACGTTCGAGGTGTCGAAGGTCAAGGTGTCGAGTGTCAAGGTGTCGAGTGTCAAGGTGTCGAAGACCTCTTCCAAGACCGGAACAGCGAAGGCTCGGAAGCTGAAGGGGACCGTGAAGTTCTTCAACAGCGCTCGCGGCTATGGATTCGTCGAGCACCGCGGCGGTGAGGACCTCTTCGTCCATCACTCGCAGGTCGAAGGGGACGTCCGTCAGGGCATTGCTCCCGGGGCGACGGTCGAGTTCACGATCGGCGCTGGCCGAAAAGGCGACGAGGCACACAATGTCAGGGTTCTGACACCGGCCTGACCGGCGGCCTGCTCAGCTCCAGATCACGAGGACGAGCGCGGCGCCAAGTGCCATATAGACGCCGAACGGCAGAGCCGATCGGCGGTCGGCCCGCTGGGCAGCAATGAGCACGCAGCCGACCACGATGGCGAACAGATTGGCATAGAGGAAGGCCTGAAATAGGGCGAGCGGGCTCACCCATGCGAGCCCAAACCCGAACACCGGTGAGAGGCGCACGTCGCCGAATGCCATCCACCGCGGATTGAGGAGATTGACGAGGAAGAAGAGCGCAAAGCACGCCAGCCCGCCCAGCGAGGCGTGGAGGAAGCGTTCCCATTCGCCCAGGATCCCTGCGACAATGACGCCGCTCACCATGACCGCCGCACTGAGCGCGTACACCAGTGTTTTCGGCAAGAGGCGGCGGGTGAGATCGCAGTAGGCGAGCTGGATCAACCCGATGAGCAGCACGAGGGGCGGAAGGGCACTGGGCGACCATCCCACCCGTGAGAACACGTAGGCGGGCAAAACCCCGGAAACGCCAGCAAGGACAAGCACCTGACCTCGACTGATCCGGGGCAGCGTCTGGAGGTCCGGCGAAGCCGTTTCATCGCCCGAGGAGGCGCGCAGCAGCGAGGCCGCCAGCTCGCGTCTGGTGATCGGGACGAGGAGGAATCCGAATGCGATCCCTAAGGCGGCGCCTGCCAGCACGGTGATGGACGTGCTCATTGCACGAGAGAGACGGCGCCGCAGATCGTGCCGAGGTCAGCCACCTGCACGCCGCCCACCGAGGCACCAGTGACCTGAAGGATAGGTCCGAGCACGCTTTGCAGCGTGGACGTGAGCAACGTGTAAAGCGGGCTGGGGTTGGTGACCGTCAGCCCGCTGAAGGTGAGGGGTGGATTCGCCACTGCCGCTGTCTGCGGGTTAGTGCCGCCCTGGGCCGTTGAAGCGGAGGGCGGGACGACCGATGGGCCATAGCTAAAGGCGCTTGTGTTGCCGCTGTTGATGCCACCAACCGTCAGCGTGCCGACGTTGACGCCGGCGACGTTGACAGTGCCCTGCACTGCCGTTGAGGTCGGCTGAATGGTGGTCGAGCTCATGGAGTTGAAGGCGCACGTCAGCCCCTGCAGGGTGGCCGTTCCTTGGGCAGCTGACAGGGGAAGGTCCACAAGCCCGATGCCAAGCACGTTCAATTGAAGGTCCGTACTCATCTGCGCCGTCGTCGCGGTCGTGCCCACGGCCCCGAAACCCACCTGAGGTATTTGCGTCATGGTCAGCGTCAACGTTGCGTCGGACACACCCGTGAGACCAAGTGAAGTCCCGAGGTCGATCGCATGGGTCCCATTGGCGACTTCCGCTTCGGTCGTGAATATCTGCAGTGCATTGAGGCTGGTCGACAGTGCGGCACTCGAAAGCGTGCCACTCGAGCACGTTGAACCGTTGATGGACACCAGCTGGCAGAGCTGCGCCTGGGTTGACGCAGTAAAGTCAAGAGCGTTCGTCCCGCTGAGCGCGGCGCTGGCCAGACACGGCAGAGGAGTTGGAGTGGCGCTGCAGTTTGCCTGGGCGACCTGATTGGCGACGGCGGCGTTCCAGATCGACTGCCACGTCGATCCGGGTAACGACGTCGTCAAGACATTCGATGGGGTCAGCAGGCCACCGGACGCGGTGATGAGCTGGCTGATGGTCACGTCCGTGTTCGCCAGGCCCTGGTAGCCGAGCGTCGTCACGTTCGCTGAGCCGCCAAGTGTGCCCAAGAGCGCGTTCAACACGGCGGACTGCTGTGCATTGATTGAGGCGAGGTAGGAGCCCACTGAGAACGCAGCCTCGGGTGTCACGGCGGCGATCGCCGAGCGACTCACGTGGGAATGGCCGCCAACGAAGATCTGCGGGACCGACTGTGTCGCCGTCACTTTGACCGCATTGCAGGGGTGCTGAGCTGGTGGTTTGAAGTACCAGCATTGGACTGTCTGAAATCCGATCTTCTGTCCCTGCGGGGTGAAGCTGCCATTGAGCCAGACGCCCGGGATCTCGCTCAGCGTGGCGCCCGATCCGTTGTCGGTGTTGGCGTTGGCCATCTTCGCGTTCAAGAAGGTCGTGCTTGCCCCCGCCGTCGTGATCGACGTGGTCCAGTCGGCGACATCAACGTACCGGGCCAGGTCCAACCCGGCGGTGTCGGCCATGGCCTGGACCTGACGATTGCCGACGGTGGTCAGGCCCAGGTCGACTCCGAACGCTCCGCCCCACAGGAGGAGCACCATGGAGACCGCCACCAGGACGAAGGTGGCGCCCTTGTCACCCCGATCCCGACGACGCCGATTGCCGTGTTGCATGCCTAGGGGGGTCTACGAGCTCGGAGTCGAGATCTGGAGGACGTCGGTCGACGAGATCTGGGTCGGAGTGATGATGCCAAGGCCCGGGAGTATCGGGAACAACGGGGAGGACTTGTAGTTGTAGGTGACGGTGACCTTGAGGCATTGGTTGGTCGAAATCGAGGGGCACTGCTCCGGCGTCGCCTGACAGGTGATTGCCGCTGTGGGGAGACCCGACGGGACGTCCTGTTCGTAGCAAGGTCCTTTGCCCATCCAACCCACGTCGTTGCCGGCCTGTATCTCGGCGGTGCTTGCCTGGTTGCTCGTGGAGGCAACAATTCCCGCGCGCGCACCGTCTGCCGCGGCCTGCGTGACGGTCGATTGGGCGGCAAGAATCAGGCCGTAGGAGATGATGCCGTAGAGCAGTGCGATGAGAAGCACGACGACGAAAGCGAATTCGACCATCTCTGCCCCGCGCTCATCGCGCTCAGCGCATCGCCACCACGGCCACTTCGGCATCCACCTCGTGCGCGATCCCAAAGCCAAACCCCCTCTCCACGGGTCGGGTGGCCGTACAACTTCTCAACCAATTTCGAGTGCGATCGCACTCCTATACGTGGGATGTGATTCTGGGCTGCCCGGTCCTGGTGGTACATAGGTCAAATGGACCATTTGGTGGTCTCACCAGGGATGCTGCACCAGAGAATGGTTCTAAGGACCTATGTACGTTCAACGGGTGGCGTCGTACCCTCCAACGGAGCGACGGCGGGGAACGACCCTGGAAACGGATCGCAGTCGTTGTCCGGTGGTTGAGGAGGGGGAACAGTTTGTGAAGAGGCAGACACTGATATTGGTGATGGTCGGGGTGATCCTCTTCATCGCCGGTAGCGCCATCGCGTACTGCAAGCGTCAAAGGCGCAAGCAAGAGCGCCGGTTCGAGCACCACCGTTCCGCCGGTGAGCACATCGGCCGTTGTGGCAAAGAAGGACATCCCGGCTGGAACCACGGGTCAGGAGATGGTGTCGAGCGGCCTCGTCGCCCTGGAGCTCATTCCTACCAAGTCCTATGTCGCGACGGACCTGGGGTCTGTGTCGGCACTGAACGATGAGGTGTTGACGCAGGCAATCACGAAAGGCCACGCAATCAGTTCGACCGAACTGACAGCGAGCACGTCGTCGATCTCCTTGCCGACGGGCATGAATGCCGCGACGGTCACCCTGTCCGGCACGAACGGCCTTGCTGGCTACCTGCAGCCGGGCAGCCGAGTGGACGTCTACGCGAACATCAAGTCGCTCTCGACAGGGGCGAACGCCACGACCGCATCGGGATCGACCCTCCCGGTACCGTGCACGGAACTCGCCATGGCCGACATCCAGGTGCTCGACGTCCAGAGCACCGTACCGTCCTATGCGAGCAAGCCGTCGGCCACCGGCAGGACGATCCCGGCAAATGAGACCCTGCTTCTGGCCGTGACACCGAGCAACGCAAGGACGCTCGAGTTCCTCTCCCAGAACGAGTCGGTGTCTGTCGTCCAGACACAGAAGGACGTATCACCCCCACCGGTTGGTCAGTGCATCGGGACCGACCAGACGGCCACGGCGCCATGATCAGTCGCCGAAATTCTCGTCATCAGCCGCTCACCCGCTCTGAGCAGGGCGATTCAGGCTTCGCTCGGTCCGGGCTATGAAGTGATGACCAGCGCCAACGTGGGGGAGGTGGCGGACGAGGTGCGGGAGTTGGGGCCGTTCGACGTCCTGGTCGCCGGTCCTATCTTCGACAGCCACGCCGGCATGGATCGCCTCGCGCGTCTCCGGCTCGCCGGTACCGTCCCGAGCATCGTGCTGGCGCTCGGACCTGTACCCAAGGCCAGTCTCACCGACATCGTGCGGACCGGTGCGGTCGATGTGATCGAGTACCCAACCAGTAAGCGACAATTGGCGGACACCCTGAAGCGGGCCTTCGATATTGCCGACGTGTCCGCAACCGGGGGCTATTCGACGTCTCCGGTCGCGTCCGAGGGTGCAGTCACGGAACGGCAGCGGTTCGCCGAAGTCTTCACTGTGGCTTCGTCGAGCGGGGGCTGCGGCAAGACCTTCTATGCGACCAACCTGGCCTGCTACCTGGCTGCACAGACTGGGCACCGCGTTTGTCTCGTCGACCTCGACCTGCAGTTCGGAGAGGTCTCTACAGCACTGCATCTCCGCCCGCGGTTCACCATCTCGGATCTCTTGTCCCGAGAGCCTGTTGACGACGACGACCTCGACGAACACGTCGAGGAGTACCTCGAAGAGCATGAGCTCGGATTCTCCGTGTTGGCAGCGCCATTCAGCCCAGCCGACGCGGACATGATCGCTCCCAAGGACGTCTACAAGGTCATGGGAGCACTGCGCCGGCACTTCGATTACATCGTGGTTGACACGCCCGCGCAGTTGTCTGAGATCGTGCTGGCCGCGTTCGATCACTCGACCCGCGTGCTGTGCATGGTTACGTTGGATCTCCCGAGCATCCGCAATATGCGCGTGTTCCTGAGCACGCTGGAGAAGCTGCGCATCAACAGCCAGACCATCGGAGTCGTCTTGAACAAGGTGGAGGACGACATCGGCATCGACATCGGCGACGTGCAGGAGGTCTTGGACAACAAGATCGTCTCGGTGCTCCCGTATTCGAGGGAGGTGATGAAGTCGATCAACAAGGGCAAGCCAGCCCTGGTTTCGGCCGCCAACTCCGACATCGGGAAGAGGTTGGCGGACGGCATGCACCAGTTTCTGTCCGATGACGTCTCGCCCGTTGCCCGAACCGGCTTGAAGGCTGATGCCGGCGAGGAGCGAGGTGGCTTCTGGCGACGGGGAAGGAAGACTCGCACACCAAAGGTGCCTGAGCTCGAGAGGGCCTGATCGGGATGAACCTGTCCGAGAAGTTGGCTGCCGCCGACGGCACAGGGGCGCCTGCGGAACCAGCGCTGCCACCGGCCGAGAACGTCACTCCCCAGCGAAGCCGTCGTGAGGGGGATGGGAGCACGCAACCCTTCATCGAGCGTCGGGTGGTGGGTGGGAGCGTAGAAAACGGTGCAAAGGGCCACCCCCTGCGGCGCTCCACCGATAGAGCAGCTTTGGACTCGGCCTGGAAGCAGTCCAAGCAGAAGGTCCAGGCCAGAGTGCTCGCCGAGATCGCGCCAACGGCGGCAGATCTGTCGCCGGACGAGCTACGGGACAAGGTTCGTTCCACTGTCAACGACATCCTCGAGCGCGAGGACATCGGGATCTCACCTATTGAGCGCCAGCGCTTCGTCGAAGAGATGCTCGAGGATTCGCTTGGCTATGGCCCG
Organism: uncultured Acidimicrobiaceae bacterium; assembly: GCA_963782415.1. Lineage (GTDB taxonomy): Bacteria > Actinomycetota > Acidimicrobiia > Acidimicrobiales > RAAP-2 > Bog-473. The sequence continues at coordinate 662,145 of CAWAJT010000008.1, forward strand.
CTTGAAGCGCTCCTCTCGGACGGCAGCATCACCGAGATCATGTGCAACAAGTTCGACGAGATTTGGATCGAACGCAAAGGCAAGCTTCTGCGAAGCGAGGTTGTCTTCAACACGCCGCACCAGTACCGGCGCATTATCGACCGGATGGTGCATGGCGTCGGCCGGCGCGTCGATGAGTCGTCGCCGATGGTGGATGCCCGCCTCGCCGACGGTTCTCGCATCAATGCCATCGTGCCGCCGCTGGCCCTGCATGGTCCCGTGCTCACGATCCGAAAGTTCCCTGAACGCGCTCTGGTCATGCAGGACCTGATCGGTCTCGGCTCGCTTTCGATGGACGCTGCAGTCTTCTTGGAAGCCCTGGTTCGAGGAAAGATCAGTCTGATCGTGGTCGGAGGTACCGGAACTGGGAAGACGACAATGTTGAACGTGCTCTCCAACTACATTCCCGAAGGCGAGCGTTTGATCACAATTGAAGAGTCGGCCGAGCTCCAAATCCAAGGCGAGCATGTCGTGACGCTCGAGACCCGTCCGGCCAACGCTGAGGGAACGGGAGAAGTGCGGATCCGAGATCTTGTGCGCAACTCACTCCGCATGCGCCCGGACCGCATCATTGTCGGGGAGTGTCGAGGTGCTGAGACCCTGGACATGCTCCAAGCCATGAATACGGGTCACGCTGGTTCGATGACCACGGTGCACGCCAACACGCCGAGGGAACTGCTGGGTCGTCTTGAGACGATGGTGATGATGGGGGGAGTCGAGCTGCCCCAACGTGCAATTCGGGAGCAGATCGTCATGGCGGTGGGATGTCTGATTCAGCTGCAGCGCACGCCGGCTGGGCCACGCGTCGTGCACTCCATTACGGAGATTCAAGGAATGGAGGGCGACACAGTGCTTCTCCAGGACATCTTTCACCGGGTCGACATGCACGAGGGTTTTGGCCGCTTGGTCCCGACCGGTTTGCGTCCCAAGATCCTCGAGGAACTCGCACTGAATGGCGTCGAGGTCCCGGCGCACTTGTTCCGTCCTGATTCCGAGGGTGCGGGGTCCCTTGGTCGGTCCTCCGGCCGCCATCACCGTCCGGCGCGACCGGGACGGGTTGTCGAGCCTCCATCGGAGGAGATGTACGAGATGCTGGCGCGTCGACGAGACGGAAAGTGAGCGCAACAATGCCCGTTGCGCAGGTGGGGTCACAAGGCACTGCTTTCGCCGCCGCGTTGCTCATCGGGAGCGGGTTGGCCGTGTTCGTCGTCGCGCTGATCATGCGGGTGCGCACGAAGCAGCGGACACTGGCCGAGATCCTCGATGACACGATGGGGGCGGCTGCAGCAGAAGTGCCGGTTGAGGTCGTAAGTGAGTCGCCCGTGCACGGCGAACTCTCGGCATTGACCGTTCGGATCTCCGGGCTCTTCGGACGCATCGACACGCATGGCTCCCTGGAGCGTCGACTCGAGCGGGCGGCGATCCCGCTGCGTGCCGGGGAGTACCTTGTCATCAGCTCCGGTGCTGCTCTCGGACTCTCGGTCGTGGTGGGGGTGATGACGAAGTCGCCTATCGGCGCCATCATTGCCATCGCTCTGGTGGCGGCTATCGCCTGGTACCTGCCGTCGCGCAAAGCGGCAAGACGGATCAAGCAGATTCAAGAGCAATTGCCGGACGCGCTCGCGCTGATGTCGGCATCCGTCGAGGGTGGACAAACCTTTCAACGCTCCATCGACATGTATCGCCGAGATGCCAAGCCGCCCCTTTCAGACGAGCTCGACCGTGTGATGGCGGAAGTGGCCGTCGGCTCTGATCTCGTGGTGGCGCTGGAGAACATGGCGGAACGATCAGGGGTCGAGGATCTCACGTGGGCTGTCGAGGCCGTGCGGATCCAGCAGAGCACCGGCGGGCGCCTTGCTCCGATCCTGCACACGCTGGCCGACTTCATGCGGACGCGGCAGGAGGTGCGACGCGAGGTACAGACGCTCTCCGCCGAGGGGCGGATGTCAGGATATGTGCTCTTCGCCATTCCGCTGTTCCTCGTGGTGGCGTTGGAGACGAAAGATCCCGGGTACCTCAAGCCCATGTTGCATGGTGGTGGCCTCATTGTGCTCATCGCCACGGCCGGACTGATGGCCTTGGGATTTTGGATCGTGCGCCGGATGGTCAACATCAAGATCTGAGGACAAGCATGAGCGCGACGTACATCGTTCCGTTAACGGGCATCACACTGATGGCAGTTGGACTGCTCGGCGTGGGTATCGCCGCGTGGCGGTCTCACAAGGTCTCCACTCGTCTCGACTTCATCCGATCGCTCGGTTCCGAAGCCGAGTTGTATTCGGAGGCCGTGCCTGTCGTCGAACGCGTGCAGGCGCCACTCGTCAACCGCATATTCGGACCGATCGCTCGTGTCTTCAGAAATTCCCTCTCTCGCCTCTACCCGTCGAGTGAGGTCGATCGCGTGCACGCAGATCTCCTCAAGGCCGGGTTGACCGGGACGGTGCGAGCCGAGGAATTCGTCGCCGTGCAGGCGGGCACCGTGATGTTGGGGATAGCGGTCGGGCTGATCAGTCTGGTGAGCGGCGCCGTCAGCGTGAAGATGGGTCTTGCGCTTCTCTTCATCTTGCCGATGATCGGCGGCCTCGTCCCCAGCTATTGGCTGCGGCACCGGATCAAGGTCAGGCGCGATCGCGTGACGAACGATCTACCCGATCTACTTGACCTGATGTGCATCTCGGTGACTGCGGGCCTTGGTCTCGAGCAGGCCATGCAAGTGTCGTGCGCACGGTTCGAGTCGCCGGTCTGTGATGAGCTGCGCCTCACTCTGCGGGAAATGGAACTCGGACTGTCAAGACATGACGCGCTTGAAAATATGAAGCTGCGAACGGATATCGATGATCTTGTGACGTTCGCTGTCGTGCTGTCCCAGGCGGATGCTCTCGGACTCCCTATAGGGCGCGTGCTGCAAGCACAGGCAGACGAGATGCGCGATAAGCGACGCCAACGCGCCCGTGAAAGAGCCGCCAAGGTGCCGGTCAAGATCCTCTTTCCGCTTGCGCTTTGTTTCCTCCCGGCGATCATGATCATCGTCCTCGGCCCCATCGTTGGCCCGATCAGACACGCCTTCCACTCGGGTTGATTGGGCTCGCCTCGCACCGCGGAGAATTGTTCGTTCCGAACAGGTCGCACCCGTGTCGCAACAGTGCTGCCACTGTCGTTTGAGTCGCAAAGCGTACAATGACCTGGGAGTTTCCGCCGCAGCCTGGCGGATGGGGAGGAGCCGCATCGAACTTCGGTTCGGGCGGAATGAGGGGGAGGAATGGCAAATACAGCCTCGATCGCGTGGCCGACGGCGCAACCGTCGCCGGCGCTCGAGTCCGGGACCGGTCCTGAGTGGGCGTTCTACACGCAGGTCTCCGTGTCCGGACCATCCGTCTGCACGACTGTGCACCGGGGTGAGAGCATGCGAGGTGCTCGGGCGACTCTCACGAGGGACGATCTCGAGATCGTCGGCGGTGAGGATTTCCGCGATCTGGAAGTTCCAAGTGCGCGCCAGGGAGATGACCGGCAATGGGGACCGTGGTCACTCACTCAACGAGAACTCGAAGTGCTACAGCTGCTCGCCGAAGGCGCCACTAACGGAGAGATCTCGCAGCGGCTCTACATCAGCCCGAAGACGACGAAGAACCATCTCGCCGCCATCTTTCAGAAGCTCGACGTCACCAATCGGACGCATGCACTGGTTCGTGCGGTCGTCATGGGTTTGGTCACGATCGAGTAGTGCTCTGATCAATTGGTCAATTTTGACCATGGAGTGGTCTCCGGCCCGCGCTCCACAATGAGTGTCACGGTGGACAGGAGGTTGTTCGGTGCAACTCCGGAAGGCACGGAAGACACACGCCGTGTCCGGAGTCGTCGTCGCAACGTTTCCCTGAGGGAATATTCCCCCTTCCCCCATGGGATGACAGGTGGGCTGGATCGGCCTCGACTGATCCAGCCCACCGTCGCGTTCGGACACGAGGCGGACCTCCCCGTCCGGTGCACGCGTGCGTTCGGTGTGTGTTCCACAAGTGTTCCGCGCGTGTGTTTGTAGCATCGGCCGCGACGTCTTCAGCCAGCAACCGCCTTGCACCCTGGCCCTCATTCATAGGGTCATAAAGTCCTATGGACCTTCGCCATTCGGTATTGGATGCTGTAGGGGGACCGACGCCACCGAGTGGTGAGCGAAGGACGAGGAGGGGAGATACAGATGGTTTCAATGTTCATGAACGCTCTTGTTGCAGTGAGAGCAGTTGGTGGCTCGGTGGCCGCGCGGACTCGATCGGAGCGAGGAGCTTCGATGGTTGAGTACGCACTGCTTGTCGGTCTGATCGCCGTTGTTGCCGTGGTTGCGATCACCGCTCTCGGTGGTGGGATCTCCGGCCTGTTCAGCAGCGCCAACAACTCCGTCTCGAACGTCAACAACTAGCGAGGCAACCGGCGCACGTCGCCGGACAAAACGGAACCGTTCTGCGAAAGGGCAGGGTGGATTTGGACCCGACGGAGGGCCGGATCGAGAGATCCGGCCCTCCGTCGCGTGTGGGGACTCAATGGTCCGAGGCCACTAGTTCGAGGGTCGACGGATCGTGGCCGCAATGACGCCCGCAATGCGGTCCTTGCAGTTCGGGAGCACAGGTGGACGCCGGGTCCCCAGGGTGATTTCATCGTGGGTTCACATAACGGATACCGCGGTGAAATAGGGTCAGGCGAAACTGAGTCGCAGTTCGCTGGGATACTTCCGCCGAGAATGACCGAAGCACCTACCCAGCAGCTTGACCACGGAAGAGAAGGGGAACACAGGAGAATCCATGAGCTACCAGGCCGAGTACATCTGGATCGACGGGACGGAGCCGACCCCGCTCCTCCGCAGCAAGACAAAGATCGTTGAGAAAGGAAAAGAACCTCCGATCTGGGGGTTCGACGGTTCCAGTACCAACCAGGCGGAGGGCAGCGACTCCGACTGCGTCCTGCAGCCAGTGTTCGTCTGTCCGGACCCGCTCCGGTCAGAGGGCGACAAGCTGGTCATGTGCGAGGTCCTGCACCCCGACATGACCCCCCACAGCACAAACACGCGCCGGAAGTGCGCCGAAATGGCGGAGAAGTACGCCGATCAGGAGCCATGGTTCGGCATCGAGCAGGAGTACACCTTCTTCCAGTACGGGCGCCCGCTGGGCTGGCCCGAGGCTGGTTTCCCCGCGCCGCAGGGCCCCTATTACTGCGGTGTCGGTGGCGACAAGATGCCTGGGCGCGAGATCGTCGAGCGCCACACCGCAGCCTGTTTGAAGGCTGATTTGGCAATCGAGGGGACCAACGCCGAAGTGATGATGGGACAGTGGGAGTTCCAGATCGGGGTCCTCCCGCCACCGCTCGTAGCCGATCAGCTCTGGACTGCCCGCTGGCTTCTCTTCCGGATCGCCGAAGACTTCGATGTGTTCGCCACCCTCGAACCGAAGCCGGTGCTCGGCGACTGGAACGGGGCTGGCGCCCACACGAACTTCTCGACCAAGGCCATGCGTGAGGACGGTGGATGGGACGCCATCATTGCGGGCTGTGAAGCGCTCGGAAAGCGAGTCGAGGAGCACGTCACCAACTACGGAATTGGAATTGAGAGCCGCTTGACAGGTGCGCATGAGACTGCACACTTCACCAAGTTCAGCTATGGCACCTCGGACCGCGGCGCGTCCATCCGAATCCCGTGGCAGACCGCCAAGAACAAGAAGGGGTGGCTCGAGGATCGTCGACCAAATGCCAATATGGACCCCTACGTGGTCAGTGGTCTGATGGTCGAGACGGTCTGCGGGGCCGCTGCCGGCGACTGAGAAGCATGAATCGGAACGCCGCTGGTTTCGGGAACCGCACCGCCCGGAACCAGCGGCCTCTTTCGTTGTGAGGGTTCAGCCAGGGGGACGCGCTGGTCGCTGGGCGTTTTCGCAGCCAAGGCCGTTTCTCCCGGCCGGGCCAGAGGTCCATATGCCAACGCCGCGGTGTCGCCTTCGATGTAGCGACTGGCATCACCACCTGCGTCAGCCATTTCGTCCATACCGATCGGCCCCTCAGGGCGGCCAGCAAGGAATTGCTGGATGATCGGATTATCTGTCGCGACCATGTTGGACTTGCTGGCGAACTTCACCAGATTGGACCGGAATAGCACCCCCATGTAGTCAGCTGTTCGCATGACCGATTGGATGTTGTGGGTGATGATGAAGAACGTCGCCCCCGTCTCCCGTTGGGCCGTGACGACGAGCTCATCGAGATACGCGACGCGGACCGGGTCGAGACCGGAGTCCGGCTCGTCGAAAAGCACGATCTCCGGCTCGGTCACCATCGCCCGGGCAAGGCCAGCGCGCTTTTTCATACCGCCCGACACCTCACCTGGAAGCTTTTTGAGATGATCCATCAAACCGACGAGCTCGGCGTTGCGGTGAACGAGTTCGCGAATGGCCGCCTCGTTCTTGCGGGTGTGCTCGCGGAGGGGGAAAGCGATGTTGTCGTAGAGGTTCATCGAACCGAAGAGGGCGCCGTCCTGGAAGAGGACGCCGAACTTCTTGCGGACCTCATAGAGGCGCTTTTCGCGGAGCCCGACGATCTGGTCGCCGTCCACCCAGATCTCACCGCGTTCGGGTCGCAGCAGCCCGAGGATGTTCTTCAGCAGGACGGATTTCCCGGTTCCCGATGGTCCGAGAATGGCAGTGATTCTGCCTTTCGGGACGTCAAAGGTGATGTCCTCGAGGACCGTATGGGACCCAAATGATTTCGTGACCCCACGCAGGGAGATAATGGGCTCTCCGGGGGCGATCCAGGCCTGGTCTGTTTCCTCCAGGGCTCTGTCCATATGAGGAGAACCCCTCCCCGCCGTCAGGCTTGCGCCGGACCATTCGCAGACTGTCCTGCTAGCCCCCGAGCAGGCCGCTAACCGCCTTGCCGGTGCCCCCAATGACGCCTTGAACCGGGTTCGACGTCGTGGTTGTCGTCGCGGACCCAGTGCTCGATGTCCCGGGGAGCACGCTCCCGAGGCCGACCGACTGGGTGAGGCTCGAGATGCCGCCGGCGACACTGACTACGCTGCCGGTCCCGTCAGTCGCCCCACTGACGGTCTGACTGACGCCACCAACAACGCCACCAGCGGTCTCGGTGACACCGCTCACGACCGGACCGACCATACCCGTCACGCCACCAACAGTCTGGACCACACCGCCCGACACCCCGTTCACCGTGGCTCCGACGCCACCGGTCGCTTGGTTGAGACCTGCACTGAGACCCGCTGATCCTGACCCGCCGGGAGCGGTACCCCCGAGGAGACCGCCGACGACGCCCGGAATCTTCGAACCGCTGCCGCCGGATACCGTTGGGCCTCCGCCGTCTCCGCCACCCGCCGCGGCGCTGTTACCCGATTCCGTCGGCGCGCCGTCAGCGGTCAGCGCACCGACGTCGAGGGTACCTCCGCCGTCGCCTTCGGAGCGAGAGTTTGATCCGAGCGCGAGCGGAGGAGCAGCGAGCGCCGAGCCCGGTGCCGAGACCGCGCCGCTCCGACCGCTCGAGAGGGCATGCGGGGCGATGAAGGCTGCAGCCACGGCGGCTCCGGTGAAGGCCACACCAGTCATGGCGTTGCGGACCGACATGAACCCGGCACCGCTGTGGTGCACGGCCGCACCGCGGTGCGCCGCGTGGAAAACCGTGCGTTTGATGAGTGCACCAGTTGCGATGAGGAAGCCGGCCAAGGCCTCCTTCGACTCGGACACGACGGCGAACTCCCGCTTGAGTGCCTGGCGCGCCCGCCAGAGCAGGGTTTCAATCGTGCCGATTTCCACTCCTTCATGGTCGGCGATCTGCTGGTAGGTCCACCCCGACCCCTCGCGCATGGCCAGCACATGACGGTGACGCGTCGACAGGCGATCGAGGGCTCGACCCACCAGTTCGCCATCCACCGCAGCAAGTATGAGTTCCTCGGATGTGTCCTCACTGACGACGCCGACGGGGTGCTGCGACGTCAACTCCAGGTCATCGGTAGGCGTGCTGCGCGACCGACGGCGCAACATGTCAGTGCAGATGTTTCCGGCAATCACCGTGAGCCACGGATAGAACCGTCGCTCTCCTGCGAACCGCGGCAACGCCTTCCAGGCTCGAGCGAACGCTTCCTGCGCCGCATCCTCGGCTTCGTGGCGGTCGTTCAATCGCCGAAGACAAAAGCGCAGCAGGCGTTCGTAATAGCGGGCGTAGAGATTCCCAAAGGCTGCGGAATCACCCGCTTGGCATCGCTCGACGAGGGCGCGATCGCGCTCCAAGTCGACGTCGTCGCAAAGGCTGGTCAGCTCTTCTTCGCGGAGCGCCAACTTGTTCCCGTCCCTCCCCCCTCCATCCAGCCGCTCTCTAGGAGGTGCGCACATTATGCCCAGGTTTTGCGGGTTTCAAAACGGTGCAACCGAAATTTGTGGAATCGACGTTGCAGCCGGTGTGTGCTCGGTAGACGCACGTACTCAGCCGCACCATTTCAACAACAGAGTTGACGATCGGCGTCAGGGACTCTTGATCGTTCTGGCGCACCGGCTCCTGGCACGAGTTCCGCGTGTCGGACAGCGGTGATCGTTCCGACCGGGAGTTCCGACGCGAGAGTTGTCGGGCGCGTACTCCTTCGCAAGGTTGAAGGTCGCCTCTCGTTTTTCTCGTGAAGGACGGACGGGGGAACGGGTTGTGTTGACCCGTTCACGTACCAAGGAGGCCTCGGAAGGGGGAGGACGTTGGCTGACACGGGTGACATGGCTGGCGTCGTGTCCGAGCGGGACTCCACGCAACCCCTGAGCCGCAGCGACATGGCCCGCCGGCTCGGCACGCCAAGCGGCCGTCCCGGCGCTATGGACGTTGTTCCGCGCCCCGGCCGCCCAGCCACCGACGGCAAGATCGCATCTGCCATTCGCGAGACCGGGAACATGTTCGCCACGGCGTGCGAGGCGCTGCGGCAGGCCCCCCTCAAGGGCGTGCCGGTCTCCGAGTTCTTCGATCAGTGCTGGTTTCTGGCTCGCGTCACCACACTGCCGCTGATTCTGCTTTCCATCCCCTTCGGGATGGTCATCGCGTTGGAGGTCGGCTCGCTCCTCCAGCAGATCGGGGCGCAGTCGCAGCTCGGAGCAGCCATGGTCTTGGCTGTGGTGCGCGAGCAGGCACCGGTCGCGACCGCGCTGCTCATCGCCGGCGCCGGCGGATCAGCCATGTGCGCTGACTTGGGCTCGCGGCGGATTCGGGACGAAATCAGTGCCATGGAGGTGATGGGTGTCAATCCCCTCCACCGATTGGTTCTGCCGCGCTTACTTGCTGCCACCCTGGTCGCGATCCTGCTCGATGCCGTCGTCAGTGTCGCGGGCATCGCTGGAGGCCTGTGGTTCGGCACTCACGCGATTCACATCACGGCGAGCAGCTTCTTCGCCACGTTCGGCGAGCTCAGCCAGATGGCCGATCTGGTGATCGCGCTGGTCAAGGCGGGCATCTTCGGATTCATCGCTGCGATGGTCGCGTGTTACAAGGGGCTCTACTGCAAGAGTGGCCCGAAGGGCGTGGGCGATGCCGTGAACCAGGCCGTCGTCGTGACGTTCATTCTGGCCTTCTTTGTGAACTTCTTGCTCACCGTCTTCTACTTCAACTTCATTCCGCAGAAGGGCATCTGATGGCGATCGATGCGCCCGAGCAGACCGAGCCCGTCAAGGCCATGTCTGCCGCCAAAGACCTCAGCGAAAGGGCCGTCGAGTCGGCAGACGCGGTCCTTGGCGTGTTCGACTCGCTGTATGCACAGCTGAAGTTCTACGTCCGGATCGTGCGGGCTCTTCCGCGTGCGCTGCACTATCGCAAGGAGATCCTCGTCCTGATGTCGGACATCTCACTGGGGTCCGGTGCCTTGATCGTCGGTGGCGGCATGTTCTTCGTGGTCGTCTCCATCTCCTTCTTCACCGGTACGGAAGTCGGCCTGGAGGGTTTCAACGGGTTGCAGCAGATCGGCGCTGAAGCCTTCACCGGTGTGATCACTTCGCTTGCGAACACTAGGGAGATCACGCCACTTGTGGCCGGCGTCGCCCTTGCGGCCCAAGTGGGCGCTGGCTTCACCGCGCAGTTGGGGGCCATGCGCATCAGCGACGAGATCGACGCGCTCGAGGTGATGGGCGTCAACAGCGTCGTGTATCTCGTCGCCACTCGAGTGTGGGCGGCGCTCGTCACCATGATCCCGCTGTACCTGGCCGCCTTGTTCGCCAGCTATCTCGCGTCCGAGTTGGTTGTGACGAGGTTCTTTGGGCTGTCGACCGGGACGTACACGCACTACTTCAGGCTCTACCTGCCGCCGCTCGACATCTTCTATTCGTTCCTCAAAGCAATGGTGTTCGCGGTTCTCGTCACGTTCGTGCACTGCTACTACGGCTACACCGCGACTGGCGGACCAGCGGGCGTCGGCGTTGCGGCGGGACGAGCCATCCGGCTCTCCATCATCCTCGTGGTCGTAGTGAACCTCTTCATGTCGTTGATCTTGTTCGGCGGGGTCAACGCCACTGCGAGGTTGGTCGGGTGAGGCGGATCGTCCACGTTCTAATCAGTGTGGCCGTGCTCTTCGGCCTGGTGTTCGGAACGGTGACCCTGGTGCGGCTGGCGAACGGGGACTTCGCCGGCGATTACATGGTAAGCGGGACCTTCCCCCGCGCCGGGGAGGGGCTCAATCCGGGCTCGGCGGTCGTGTTTCGTGGCGTGCAGGTGGGCCGCGTGTCCACTGTCTCCCTCGATCACAACCAAGCTCGGGTCTCGGTGCTCATCGAACCCTCGTTCAGGGTGCCGCGGAGGGCGACGGCGACCATCGAGCCGGTGAATCTGTTTGGCGCCGAGCAGGTCTCGATCTCCACCCCCGACCACAACGCAGACGCCGGCCCCTACCTCCGGCCCGGATCCTCGTTCGCCCACGCGGCGAGTAGCGACGAGCTGGGCGACCTCTTCGCTGCGGCCACGCCGCTCCTCAACAAGATCGACACGACCAATCTCTCGACGGTGTTGACCGAGCTGGCGCAGGCGTCACGAGGGGAAGGGCCCAAAATCGCCGCCTCCATCAGCGCGGGGACTCAGCTGGCTGGGCTCTTGGACCGGACCTTGAACGCGCAGATGCTTGCGTTGCAGTCCTTTGCCAAGTTCACACAGGCCATTGCTCCTGCCGCGGGTGATCTGAACAACTTGAACGCGCAGATCAACGCGGCACTGCCGTCGTTCAACGCGGAGGAGGCGGACTACGAGAACCTCCTGCATACGCTCATACCCTTTTCGAACCGACTGGCGGCGCTGCTGTCGACGTATCACCCCGACATCGCCACGATCTTGGCGTCCGGCGACAACGTCTCGCGTGTGCTCCTGGCCCAGCAATCCTCCATCGGACAGGTGATCAACGGTGCTTACCACTACTTCCAGAAGATCGCACAGGGCGCCTCGGGCCTGAACAAGCTGCCCGATGGCAGCACGTACGCGTACTTCAACACGTTCATCCTGTTCAGCGATGTCAACAGCCTGGTCTGCAACCTGATCGCTCCACCCACGGGCGGGATGTCGTTCCTGCAGCCGATACAACAGGCGCTTGCCGGCAGCGGTTCTGCCTTCAACTGCTCGGCTGAGCTGTCGACCTTCGATGCCCTCCAGGGTTCGACGCCTCCCGCAGCCGCGACACCCCAGCCCGCTCCGAACGCGACCACCCGTGCGACGAATGCCGGAGCTGCGGCAGCCAATCAGGCCTACGGTATCGTCGGTCAGCCCGACCGATCCTCCCCGACCACGGTCGGCGGCATCATTTCCCAGCTCCTGGGGGGATCACTGTGAGGGTCTTTAGCCACTTCCCGACGTCGGCGGTCAAGTTCGCCCTCTTCGCCTTCATTTGCCTCGCCCTTCTGGCGGGACTCGCAGTGAAGATCGGGAACATCTCGCTCTTCAGTAGTCGTCACACGATTGACGCGCAGCTGACCGACGTGACTGGCCTGGCCAACGGTGACACCGTGAACATCGCCGGGGTGCCGGTCGGACGGGTTGCGAGCATCGGTGTGCAACATGGACACGCGCTGGTGGCGTTGAGCATCAACAACTCGGTGGCACTGCACGGGTCGACCGACGTCGGGTTGCGTTGGCACAACGTAATCGGGCAGAAGGAAATTGAGCTCTTCCCTGGGCACGGCGGTCCCTTGCTGGTCTCCGGGTCCACCATCCCACTCACCCATGACGTCACCGATGCCAGCATCGACACGTTCCTGAATTCGCTCGGCCCCGTTCTTTCGTCCATCAATCCCGAGGAGGCCAACAAGTTTGTCGAGAACGTGTCGGGTGCGTTGGAGGGAGACACCGCGCAGATCAACCAGTTGATCAACAGTGGTGCCACGGTGTCGTCGACCGTCCAGGCGCTCGACTCCCAGGTCGGCCATATCATCGGCAACCTCAACCAAGTACTCACCGCGCTGGCGTCGCGCTCAGGCGACATCGACTCCCTCGTGAGCAATCTGCAGACCGTCTCTTCAGCCTTGGCGTCAAAGAACAGCCTGCTCGATGACGTCGTGGGCAACCTGTCGCTTGTGGCGACAGACCTGGCCGGGCTGATCGGTAACAACCACAGCACGATCACGAGCACCATCGACAACCTGCAAGCCGTTGCGGCGGACGTGGAGAACAACCAACAGAACCTGGCCTCGAGCTTGTCAAGCCTTGGCGCGGGACTCGCGCCGTACATCCAAATCTCCCAGTGGGGGCAGTGGTTCGCCGTCGAGACCGTCTACACCTGCCTGGCCGCTCAGTCGGTGTGCCCGTACTACCAGCCGGGCAATCCACCGGCCGGCTCCGGAATCGGTGGGAGTCCGCCACTGCCAGCGCCACTCTCGGCGGTGACAACACCGCCGCTGCCCCGCGACAGCACCAACCCTCCGAGCGCGTCGGGTGCGGGAGCAATGTCCGCTTCGGGCGCAAGCCCTTTGGCTGCTTCGAATCTGGGCCAGGACCTGCAGGCGGTCAGCGGCGGTGCGGCCGACGCAGGAGGTTCCAAGTGAAGGCCATCACCGAGCGCAACCCGAAGGTCGTCGGTGTGGCGGCCATCATTGTGATGTTGGCGTGCGTCCTGGGCATCCTGTTCCTGAACCGGAGCCTGTTCAGTTCGGGCTACACAATCGACGCGCGTTTCACGAACGCTGCCGGGATCGCCAAGGGCACCGAGGTCATGGAGGCGGGCGTCAATGTGGGCTCCGTCTCGTCTGTCCGCGTACACGGGAATGCCGTCGACGCCCAGTTGTCGGTGAACCGATCGGTGATCCTGCCACATGAGACGACGGCTGCCGTAGAGGTCGAGACTCTGTTGGGCGTCGTCGACGTCACACTGAAGCCCGTCATTGGATGGAGCGATCCCCTCAAACCCGACGCCCTGATCACGAACACGTCGGTGCCCACCGAGTTCTACCAGCTTCAGAACACTGCACACTCACTCCTTTCCAAGTCGAATACAAAAGCTCTCAACAGCCTCGTCACGTCCTTGGCGAACATCACCAGGGACAAGCAGGCACAGGTGTCGCGGATCATCTCTGGGCTCGGCGCGCTGACGACGACCGTCGACCAGCGTTCGGGTCAGATGTCGCAGCTCATCGACTCAGCAAACACGTTGTCGTCGACGTTGGCCGGCCGTGATCAGGAGCTTCTCTCCATCGTCAACAACCTCGACACGGTCTCAACCGGTCTTGCTGTCAACAACCAGGACCTGTCGAATCTGATCACCAACGTCGACAGCATGGCGAGCCAGACGAACAGTCTCGTCAGCCAGGACTCTCCGGCACTCAATTCACTGCTCAAGAGTCTGCATTCGGATCTCACCGTCGTCGGCCAGCATCAGGAGGACCTGGCCGAAGGCGTGAGCTATCTCGGCGGAGCGCTCAAGGGCTTCCAGTCCATCGCCTACAGCGGATCATCGCCCGTTCCGTGGGGCAACATATTCGTGAATCCGGCATCGCTCACGAACACCTTCGGTGTCATCGGGCCCTGTGGCGCGTTCGACGAGGTCCTCAACCAGGTCCTTGGTCCCGATTCGGCATCGTGCAGCGACCAGACGGGCCCCTTGCCCGGTGAGGGCTCGAACACCGCTGCGGGAGCAGCATCAACCTCCCCGACGTCGGGCTCCTCCTCCCCGGCTCCTCCGTCCTCGACATCCACCACCGCCGGCTCGTCGGGCAACGCGACATCCGGTGCAGGCGGCCCGAGCGGTCCGAACTCGGGCCTCGGTGGCCTTTCGCAACTGATCAGCCCGTTGTTGCAGGGGGTCGGATGATGCGGGCCCTCGGCACGTTCCTCACCTCGAAGGCGACCAGGTTCGTCGTCGCTGGTGTGGTTGTCGTCGCTGCTGTTGTTGTGGGTATCGAGGTCACCAGAGGCAGGCCGACCTATCCCATCAATGTCGTGTACTCGAACGCTCCCGGCCTGTTCACCGGAGCCGCCGTGGACGTCCTCGGCGTCAAGGTGGGCACGGTGACCAACGTGAAGAACGTCGGCGACAAAGTCGACGTCTCGCTCGCCGTGAACGAGGGGACACGCATCCCGTCCTCCGCCTTCGCATCACTGGTTGCCTCCCAACTTCTGGGCTCGCCCGACGTGGACCTCAACCCGGGGTACACGGGAGGTCCCACGCTTTCCCCGGGCGCGACGATCCCAGAAGACCACACCGCGGTTCCGGTGTCGACGGACGAACTCTTGAAGGAGTTGCAGCACACGCTCAACGCGATCAACCCGAATGCGGTCGGGAATCTGGTGACCAATCTCGCAACTGACCTCGATGGCCAGGGTGCCAACCTCAACAAGCTGATCTCGTCGGCGGCCGGCACAGTGCAGTTACTGGCGAACAAGGGGGATGACCTTGGCAAGCTCAACGGAACGCTTGCTCAGCTGACCGGGACCCTCGATACCGACACAAGCCAGATTGAGCAGCTCGTCGAACAGTACGACACGGTGTCGACGACGGTGGCCCAGCATTCGGGTCAGCTCAACGACGCCATCACGCAGCTGGCTGGCGCCAGTTCGGGACTGGTGAGCCTCCTGACCCCGAACCTCAAACCGTTGGAGGCGGATGTCGGCACAGTGACCACGGTGGGACGGACGCTCGACCGCAACCTCTCGTCCGTCGACGAGATCCTGCAGAATGGCAACAACCTCTTTCAGGGCGCGCAGCGCGCGTACGATCCCAACTACAACTGGCTGGACCTGAACCTTGCCTCCAGTCCGGGGGTGTCTGGGGCCTACATCACAGGCTTGCTCCGGGACCGCCTGGCGGGAATCTGCCGGCGCATCGTGGCGAACCATGCCAGTGGGCTGTCGGCGTCAGTGCTCGCCACATTGAACCAGTGCGGAAACCCCTCATCGGGCTTCTTCGACCCGCTGCTCAACGACATCCCGACGATCTTGAACACCTTGAGTGGAGGAAGCAGCTCGGCGACGGCGCGGTCACTGCTCCAACAAGGCCTGACCCAGATCGCCAACGCCGAGCACGGCACCCCGGCCGCTCCGTCCACACCGTCGACCCCGTCGCCACAGAGGGCACCCGCGGCGAGCACGACGACCACAACCACCACTGCGCCCAAACCGACGACGACCACCACGTCGTGTGGACTTCTCGGGGCCGTCCTTGGCTGCCCTGGCGGCTCGAGCACTGGGTCAGGCTCGGGCTCGTCAAACGGTTCGGGATCTTCGGGTTCTGGTCTGGGCGGGTTGCTGTCGAACCGTGTTGCGCGTGATCCGGGCCAGTCCGCGGCCACAGTGGCTGTCGCCGCGCCGTCGATTTCGAGCGCCGGTGCCGCACCGACGCTGACTGCACCCGCCGCCAGTCTGTTGCCTGCACTCTCGCAGAACCAGGGTCACGTTCGCACCTCGCACGCACGCCGAGGACTCATTGCGGGCTGGGTCCATGACGTTGAGGGGTGGTTCTGATGCAGGTTGTTCTCAGTCGAGAAAAGGTACTTCGCCGCCTCGTGCCTCCCTTGGCGGCGCTCCTCCTCGCATCGGCAGGCTGCTCAGTCTCAGGCGGCGGAAGTCAGCGGACAGCGACGGCGGTGTTCGGTGACGTGGGCGATCTCTCGAACGGGGCGCAGGTGCAGATGGCCGATGTGCCTGTGGGCACCGTGCGCTCCATCGCTCTCGAGGGCGACGAGGCCAGAGTGACGATCGTCTTCGTCAATGGAGTGCGGGTCCCGGCCAACGTGAGCGCCGCCATCGACCGCACCACCATCCTCGGTGACCAGTTCGTCAATCTGGTCGTACCAAAGAACGAAACGGGGGATGGCGCCGCAACCGCACCCCAACTGGCCAACGGGGCCCGCATTCGGCACACGTCGATCGTCCCTGACGTGGAGCAGTTCGTCGCGGCCGGCTCGCAGGTCTTCGGTGCCATCTCCACCACCCAGCTCGAGCAGATCATTCAGGCAGGCGGCGAAGGCTTCACGGGACAAGAAGCGTCGCTCAAGGCATTTCTGACCGACTTGACGACGGTGGCCAACGGCTACGCACACCACACCGACGACATCACCCAGGCGGTCAACGGGCTCAACAGCCTCACTGCGTCACTGGCTCCAACGAGCGGGGCCACCGCCACCGCGCTGACGAACCTGTCGCAGACCGTGGCCATTCTCGCCAAGAATTCGTCCCAATTCGAGACGCTTCTCCAGTCCCTCGACAGCCTGTCAACGCAAGGTCGCAGCCTGCTGGAGAACTATTACCCCCAGATCGTGACCCAGTTGCAGACGCTGCAGGCCGTCAGCAGCCAGTTGGCTCAGCATCAGTCCGACCTGGCAGGGCTTCTCTCTGAGATCCCCGCCGCGGACAGCGCGCTACCCCAAGCCGTGCGCAATGACTACGTCCAACTCTACGAGAACATCATCGTCTGCGGGATCCCGGGGATGGGCGAGGACAGCTCAGCGGCCTTCACCTGCGCGCCCCACAGTTCAGGAGCCAACTCCAAATGATCAGTCGCCGCCTCGTGGCCAACCTCGTTGTCTTCTTCGTCGTGAGCTTTGCCCTCGTCGTCTACGGCGTCGTGAACCTGCTGGGCAACCCGCTCGAGAGTCCTACCACGCTCACCACGCAGTTCGCCGACGCATCGGGCCTCTATCCGGGCTTCGAGGTCGAGTTGAACGGCGTGCCCGTCGGCACGGTCACGTCGACGGCACTGACCAAGAGCGCCACCGAGGTCACGTTGCGCATCAATCCCGGCATCACCGTGCCGCGTGACGTCGAATCGTCCGTCCAGATCGCCAACGACCTCGGTGAGCAGGTGGTGAACCTGGTGCCGACCCGCGCCGGTCCAGCTCCGGCGTTGACCAGCGGCGCCCGCGTGCCCGCAGCCGCGAACCAGATTCCCGCCAACGTCGGCGCTGTGATCGCGTCGGCCACCCGCCTCCTCAAAGCAATCCCGTCCGGCAACCTCAACAAGTTGATCGGGGAGCTGGCAACGTCACTGTCAGGCCAAGCCGGCAACCTCCGCACCCTGATCAGCGCTGGGACGACCTTTTCGAAAGAGTTCGTCGCTTATCAGCACCAGTTCACGGAGCTGTTGGCCAATGCGCCGCCATCCCTCAACGCGCTCACCAGCGTCGCGCCCGAACTCCGCCGGGACGTGGCAAACACAGCGGCCCTCGTTCAGGTCCTCGCCCAGCAGAAGACGGGGCTGCACACCCTTCTCACGTCGGGATCGTCGGCGTTCAAGGCGGTGGACAACCTGCTGACATCGGAGTCGCCCAACCTGGGCTGCTTCCTTCACGACAGCGCAACCATTTTGTCCAACGTCGCCCAGCCCACCAACCTCACCAACCTGTCGCAGGGGTTGGCCTACAACCAGTACTTCTTCGGTGCCGTCGAGAACATCGCCGTGCCGGGGGCAGCCAAGCCGACCACCACGAATTCGGCAGGGAGCACGAACCAAACGTTCCTGCGGACACGCCTTTTGTTCCCGCCGATTCTCGACGAGCAGGCACAGTCCTACGGCTCGGCGAACACCATCCCCAACACGCTTCCGGGGGCTGGCTGCGTGACGGCATTCGGCAACGGCGTCGGACCGGCCACGCAGCCGGGCTTCAGGCCGGCGGCCGGGGGCCACGTCGTGGCACCGACACCGCAAGATGCCGATGTCGAGCTCGCTGCGGCCACACCGGCCGGCCAGGTGGCCAGCGCGGCCTACCACGTCTCGGCCAATCGCCTCGGCATGGTGCTGGTGCTCGGCGGCCTCATGGTCCCAGCCCTGTTCCTTACCTGGGGCGCGCGCCCGTCGCGGCGGCGGACGCGGCGGAAGGCCTGAAACATGTCCCGGGGCGCCACCGTGGCGCTTCGGAAGCAACCACGGAGGGAGAACGGAGAGCCATGACCATGACGGATGAACCGATCGACTCGGGTGTCAGGGTGGTCGGCACAACTGAGCCAGAGCCCGCGGTATCGAGTACTACCGACGATCGACCGCAGAAGGGACGCCGTCGCACCGCAGGCAAGCGCGCCATCCCGAGCAGGCGGCCGTTCCGCTTCGCCAGTTGCCTGGCTGTACTCGGCCTGCTCGGCACGTTGGTCTTCGGGATCCTCTACACGACCAAGAGCGGCGGCGGCCCGGTGCAGGACCCGGCCGTCGTCAGCGCGTCACGCGCCTTCCTGACCGACTTCTTCAATTTCAATGCGAAGACGGTCGACTCGGACTTCACCGCCGTCACGGGGATGGCCACCGGCGCCTTTGCGAATCAGTCGAAACAGTTCTTCAACGCGTCCATCCGGAAGGCTCTTGAGCAGGCGCTGGCCGAGTCGCGGGGGCAGATTCGCTACCTGGCGGTGCAGTCGGAGAACCAGGGCGCCGGAACCGCATCGATCTACGCCGTCATCGACCAGACCTATGTCAACAGCAAGATCACCACGCCCCAGGCCGACGTGGTTCGTCTCATCGCCGATCTCAAGCAGGTCGATGGCGTGTGGAAGATCTCCGACGTCACCGTCCTCGAAGGTGCGAACCCCGCGAGCGCTGGGACCCCCTCGGGTTCCTCGGGCTCGAACGTCCCTGGGCAGTAGGTCGGTTGCCGGACGTAGAATGGTCTTGGGCTGCGTGCGGGTCTGTGGTTGAAAGTCGAGGCCAGTCGCAGGCAAAACGACCCACGTAAGGCGACTTGTGGTCGCTGAGCATGGTGCGGCTTAGAGGTAAGCCCTGCCCGCCGCGTCCCCGGCTGTCGGGGGCGGGTGGAGACGAGGCGATGCGCGCCACCATGGCGCCGTTGGGTGTGGTGGCTCGCCACTTCACCGCCGGTACCGGCGCGTCACCCTCGCGGCAGGCGAGTGTGGGGTCAAAGACCAGGTCAGCCGCACGCAGCCCCAATTTCGTCGTGCGGTCTGGCGGCGGCTCCGCTCTTGCCGTTGCCGGTAGGATCGAGCCTCCATGAGCGTGTTCACCAAGGTCTTGCGCGCCGGCGAGGGCAAGAAGGTCAGGAGGCTGGCCGAGCTCGTCCCGCTGGTCGGCGCCCTCGAGCCCGAGATGCAGGGCCTGAGCGACGACGCGCTCGCCCATAAGACGGTCGAATTCAAGGAGCGCCTCGACCATGGGGAGACCCTCGACGACCTCCTCGTCGAGTCCTATGCGGTCGTGCGCGAGGCGGCATGGCGCGTGCTGGGCCAGCGCCATTTCGACGTTCAGCTCATGGGGGGCATGGCGCTGCACTTCGGGTGGATCGCCGAAATGAAGACGGGCGAGGGCAAGACGCTCGTCTCCACATTGCCGGCCTACCTCAATGCCCTCGACGGGCGGGGTGTACACATGGTCACGGTCAACGAGTACCTGGCTACTCGCGACTCCGAATGGATGGGACGGGTCCATCGCTGGCTCGGTCTGACGGTGGGGAGGATCGGATCGGACATCGACGACCCCACGATCAAGCGGGCCGCCTATGCGGCCGACATCACCTACGGCACCAACAACGAGTTCGGCTTCGACTACCTGCGGGACAACATGACCCGGAGCCGAGACCTGATGGCTCAGCGGGACCACGTCTTCGCCATCGTGGACGAGGTGGACTCCATCCTCATTGACGAGGCACGTACGCCGCTGATCATCTCGGGGCCGGCCGACGAGGCGGCCCAGCTCTACTACCAGTTCGCCTCCATCGCCCGGACGCTCACCCGTGACGTCGACTACGAGGTGGACGAGGAGAAGAAGACCGTCGTCCCACTCGAATCGGGGATCGAGAAGGTGGAGCAGGCAGTGGGGGTCGAGAACATCTACGACGCCGTCTCGGTCAACTACGTCCACCAGCTGACCAAGGCTCTGACGGCCAAGGATCTCTACAAGAGGGACAAGGACTACCTCGTCGCCAACGGCGAGGTGAAGATCGTCGACGAGTTCACGGGCCGCACGCTGGAGGGGCGACGGTGGTCCGACGGTCTCCACCAGGCAGTGGAGGCCAAAGAGCGCGTGGCCATCAAGGAGGAGAATCACACCTGGGCCACGGTGACGCTCCAGAACTACTTCCGCCTCTACGAAAAGTTGTCGGGGATGACCGGGACGGCCGAGACCGAGGCCGGCGAGTTCGCCGGTACCTACGGGCTGCCGGTGGTGCCGATTCCGACCAACAAGGACATGCTGCGACTCGACGAGCCCGACCTCGTCTTCAAGTCCGAGGAAGCCAAGTTCAATGCCGTCGTCGACGACATCGTGGAGCGCCACGAGCTGGGCCAGCCGATGCTGATCGGCACCGCCTCGGTGGCAAAGTCGGAGCTGCTGTCCCGCTTGTTGGAGAAGCGGGGCGTTCCCCACAACGTGCTCAACGCCAAGCAGCACTTCCGGGAAGCGGAGATCGTCGCCCAGGCCGGGCGACGTAGTGCGGTGACGGTTGCGACCAACATGGCGGGCCGCGGTGTCGACATCATCCTGGGAGGAAACGCCGAGCTGCTCGCAGAACACGAGTTGGCGGCCGAGGGCATCGATCTCGACAGCGACGAAGGCAAGGCCGAACTGGAGCGCCGTCGGGCCACCCTTGAGGCCCGCTGCCGGGCAGAGGGCGAGGAGGTGCGCAAGGCAGGCGGTCTCTATGTGCTGGGCAGCGAGCGCCACGAGAGCCGCCGCATCGACAACCAGTTACGAGGCCGATCCGGCCGCCAGGGTGACCCGGGGGAGAGCCGTTTCTACCTGAGTCTCGACGACGAACTGTTGCGTCTTTTCGCTACCGGCGCCATGAGCTGGGTGATGGGGCGCACGCTGCCCGACGACGTCCCGATCGAGTCCAAGACGGTGGCCAAAGCCATTGAGCGGGCGCAGAATACGGTCGAGGCTCGAAATGCCGAAATGCGCAAGGACGCACTCAAGTACGACGAGGTGATGGACCAGCAGCGCAAGGTCATCTATGAGCGTCGGCTCCAGATCATCGACGGCGACGACCTCGAAGAGCACACGGAGGACCTGCTGGCCGGCGCGGCTGAAAAGCTCGTGGCCGAGCACTGCCCGACCGAGTTCGAAGAGGACTGGGATCTCAAGTCCCTGGTCGACTCACTGATGCAGTACTACCCGACGAAGTTCAGCGTTGCAGACCTCGAGCAAGCGGCCACGACGGAGGACCTGGTCGAGTCGATCGTCGAAGAGGCACTCGACTACTACGAGAAGCACGGGGAGGCGATGCCCGGCGGCGCGGAGACGATGCGCCAGATCGAACGTGACGTCTACCTCCAGATCATGGACGCACGCTGGCGTGACCATCTGGCCGAGATGGACAACCTCAAGGACGGCATCCACCTGCGCTGGACCGTCCAGGCTGACCCGCTCAACGCATGGCAGCAGGAGGGGTACTCCATGTTCGGCCAGCTCATGGAGGTCATTGACAACGACTATCTCCGCTACATCCTCCACGTGGAGGCGGTCCAGCAGCCGGCGGCCGAGCCCGACCTCGACCGCGCCGTCTATGCCGCGGCGGAGGACCCCGTGGCGGAGACGAGCACAATGGCCTCAGCGCTGCTGGCGGATCAGGGGGCCAACGTGCCCGGGCAGACATCAGTCCTGACCCCGTCCGATGGCACGGCTGGGAACGGCCGCAACGGTGGGGGCAAGGGCCAGATCAAGCGGCCAAACGCTCCCGACCCCGATGCGCTGGTGCCGATCGTGAAAGAACAACACGAGAAGATCGGGCGCAACGAGCCGTGCTGGTGCGGGAGCGGCAAGAAGTTCAAGCTCTGTCATGGCGCCGCCTGACGGGCCGTCGGCCGAGCTTCCGCGCGACTTCACCTCTGAGCTCGACGCGCTCGGGGGAGCGACTGGCCGAAGCAGAGCGATACCTCGGGCGGGAGAAGCTTGAGGTACGTCGCGCCGAACTCGAGACAGACGTGGCCCGGCCCGACCTGTGGGACGACGCCGACAACGCGCGCGCCGTCACCAAGGAGCTCGGTCGAGTATCGGCCGACCTCGACCAGCTCGACACGCTGCGCGGCGCACTCGAAGACGCTCGGGCTCTGCTGGAGCTGACCGAGGAATCGGCTGCCGAAGGGTCGAGGGACGCGTCCCTGGACGCAGAGCTGGTCGAGACGGTCGACTCGCTCGGGTCGCGCCTCGGGGTATTGGAGCTGCAGTCGCTGTTCTCCGGGGAGTACGACGAACTCGATGCCGTGTGCGAAGTGCACGCGGGAGCGGGAGGGACCGACGCGCAAGACTGGACCGAGGTGCTGTTGCGGATGTACCAGCGCTGGGCCGAGCGCCGTGGCTTTACCGTCGAGGTTGACGAGGCCACAGAAGGGCAAGAAGCCGGGCTCCTCTCGGCCACGTTCATTGTGCACGGCCGGTTCGCCTATGGTCTGCTCGCCACCGAGCGGGGTGTGCACCGACTGGTCCGGATGTCGCCGTTCGACTCCCAGCACAGGCGCCAGACCAGCTTCGCCTCCATGGACGTCACCCCCTTCCTCGAGGACGTGTCGTCGGAGGTCGACATCGACGAGAAAGACCTGCGTATCGACACATATCGCTCCTCGGGGGCGGGCGGTCAGCACGTCAACAAAACGGACTCGGCGGTGCGGCTCACCCACCTCCCAACAGGCATTGTGGTCTCGTGTCAGAACGAGCGGAGCCAGCACCAGAACAAGGCCAAGGCGATGCAGATCCTCGGTGCCAAGTTGGCGGAGCGGGCGCGTATGGAGCGCCGCGCCGAGCTCGACGCGCTTAGCGGCGATCGTGTCGACAATGCGTGGGGGAATCAGATCCGCTCCTATGTCATGGCGCCGTACCAACTCGTGAAGGATCTCCGCACCAACTACGAGACAGGCAACGTCGACGCCGTCCTCGATGGTGATCTCGACCCTTTCATGGAGGCGGAGCTCCGTCGCCAACGCGAGGGCAATTCGTAGCGGTCGTGGTGTGCGGCGGCGGGGCTTCGCGTTGGCGTCGCGTCGCCTTGGCGTTGCATCGGTCGGCGTCGGGTGCGGGAGAGCGGGTCGCACGCTCGTGTGTCACGTGCTCGGTCTGTTTCGCCGAACGTCGCTGCGTGCGGACACTGCAAGGCGCGGCGTTGTGGCGTGTGGCCTCGGGCATTTCGTGGCGGGTGCCTCTGTGTGGCGCAGGGACTCGTCAGCACCGGCTCGTCTGGGTCGGACTGTCCGCGCCGGCTCGCCGCGTCGCCGTCGGAGGTGCGCGCTCGAGGCGTGAAGTTCGGGGGAATGGCGTGGCCAACTATCAACAGGTTCGTTGAGAATTTCTGGAGAGCCAACGCCGTGACCTGCTCCTCCATCAGCATCAAGGTCAGGGACCGCAGGGATGCGACCGCGTCGAGACAGCTGCACTCGGGTGTGGGGGTATCCCGCTCTCGATGTGAGTCGCGTCCGGACCGTGCCTCGACTCGTCGCCTTCGGTCTCTTCCGTGAGCCGGTTCGAGCTACACGGTGCCGGCCCACCTGGGCGCGACAGACGCAGGACAGACTCGCGCCATCCCACGACCTTGAGCGGCGGAGGGCGACCTCGTGGCGTCGCCCCCGCCCGCCGGGGGCGCGCGCAGGGTGCCCCCCGGCGAAATGAGGTTGTGAGGACCGGTACCCGCGGATCGCTGCGTGCGATCGGGTGCACCGGCGGCTGTGACCTGCGCCGGAGCCCATGACCCGAAACTGCGATACGGAGTCGTTAGGATTGTGAGGTGCCCTGCCCGCGTTGGCCGGGGCAACACCTCTCCTTCAGATGATCCGATTCGAAAACATCACCAAGACCTACAAGGGATCGACGGTCGCGTTGCGCGACATCACCGTCGAGATCGAAAAGGGCGAGTTCGTCTTTCTGGTCGGCGCGTCCGGGTCCGGCAAGACGACCTTCATTCGCCTCCTCCTCCGCGAGGAGTTGCCCGACACCGGGCAGATCCTCGAAGCCGGGCGCAACATCGTGGAACTGCCGAAGTGGCGGGTGCCGTACCTCCGCCGCAATATCGGGTGCGTCTTCCAGGACTTCCGGCTCCTACCCAACAAGACGGTCTTCGAGAACGTCGCTTTTGCGCTCGAGGTCATCGGGCGGCCCCGCCATGTCGTGGCGAACCAGGTCCCCCAGGTCCTGGATCTGGTCGGCCTGGCCAACAAGCGGGACAATCTGCCCGGCGAGCTTTCCGGTGGTGAGCAGCAGCGAGTCGCGGTGGCCCGCGCCTTCGTGAACCGCCCGCTGATCCTCCTGGCTGACGAACCCACGGGCAACCTGGACCCCCAGACGAGCCAGGGCATCATGCAGCTGCTCGACCGTATCAACCGGACTGGCACGACCGTCGTCGTGGCGACCCACGACGAAGTGTTGGTGGACAAGATGCGTCGGCGCGTGATTGAGCTCAGCAACGGACGCATGGTGCGAGACCAGGCGCGCGGCGTGTACGGATTCGACGGATCAGGGCAACAGCCACCACCGTCCGACGTAGCGGCCGCGGGCTGACGTGGCCGTCTCCGTCGACTACGTCGTCCGCGAAACGGCGTCGAATCTCTGGCGCAACCGGCTCATGACGATCGCCGCCGTGCTCACCGTCGCCGTCTCCTTGTCACTGGTGGGAGCAGCCTTGCTCCTGCGACAGGGTTCGGCCAACGCCACAGGGACGCTCGAACGCGGTACGCAAGTCACAGTCTGGATGCAACCCAATGCCAACGCTCAGGAGATTGCGGCGGTCGGCACCGAGCTGTCGCAGCTGAATTACGTGGTGCAGCCGTGCGCCTATTGGGACAAGGCGCGCAACTTCCAAGAGGCCCGTCGCCTGCTTCCCTCAGACGTCTTTCAGGCGACGACCCAGGATGAGATGCCTACGTCCTATTGGTGTAGGCCGGTTGCGCTGAGCGATGCCGCCCAGGTGGTACACACCTTCAAGGGCACGGCCGGCGTGTTGTCCGTGACCGAGCCCCAACAGACCATCCACAACGAGGAGACCGTGATCAACGTCTCGAAATGGGTCTGCCTCGCCATTGCCATTGTCTTGATCGTGTCCGCCGCCGTGCTCATCTTGAATACGATCCGTATGGCCATCTTCGCCCGGCGGCGCGAGGTCTCGGTGATGAAACTGGTGGGTGCCACGAACTGGTTCATCCGCGTCCCCTTCATGTCCGAAGGGCTGTTACAGGGACTCATCGGATCACTGCTGGCCGCAGTGGTGGTGTACTTCGTCTACCTCTTCATCAACCACGAAGGCGGTGGCAAGACCACCAGCAATATCTTCACGGCGATGCACATGTCGGGGTCCGAGGTCCTCTTGACCAACGTTGTCGTCGTCATCGTGGGCATGGCGATCGGCTCCATCGGCTCCGCCATCGCCATTCGTCGCTTCCTCGACGTCTGAGCCACGCGCCACCCGGCGCTCAGCCGTCCGACTGTCCGCCGGAGTGCTTCACGCGCCTGCGTCGGCCGGCGTGCAGCGGAAACGGCGGTCCACAGCGCTTCCGGCGCGAACCGCCGCCGCGGACCCGGTCTGGGCGCTGCAGTGTGCGAGCACCCATCGCATGTCCGGGTTGCGGGTGAGCGGCCGCACGTGGACGAGAACGGTCACGATTCGCCCATGACGCACGTCATCGATGAACCGGAGGAGCGGCGTGCTCGGGGCCTGACCGGAGAACCCGCCCACGGGAAGGAACTCGCGACCCGACGCCAGCACCGCAATGTCCACCTGGGCGGAGGACTCAGACGTGATGACACTCTGGGCGGACGGGACGCGTGCCGCCGCCGTGTCGATTCCGGGCCAGCTGGCGACGATGCGGGACCAACTGAGGTGTGCCGCGGCGGTGGTGGCGGCTGGCTGGTATGGCGAGTCGAAGGGGCCCAGGCCGTCGACCACAGCCGACGCCGACGCCCACGCCCCGCCGAGCAGCAGCGCCAGTGCGGCCAACGCCAGCCCGGTGCCGCGTTCCCACGGCCGCGCGCCGCGCCGCAAGCCGCGTCCGAGCCATCCCACCGCCCCGGCGGCGGCGAGCACGCTTGTCGCGACGACCCAGGGTCGCACGCCGGCGCTCTGAGGCACGAGCGACACGGCGTACGCGACCCCGACGGCGACCGTCGTCATGACGACGATCACCACGCTGGGTTGCGCGCGGCGCTTCCACGCCAGGGCGAACCCGAGGCCACAGAGTGCCGCCATGGCGGGTGCCAATACAGCCAAGTAGTACCCGTTGAGGGAGCGCGACGAGGAGATGAAACTCCATGCCAGGATCAGCCAGATGCCCCATAGCAGGGCGCCGGCTCGCCACGGATCTGTGCGCGGGGCGCGGCGGCGAGCCACGATGATGCCTCCCAGCGCCACGATCGACGGGACGAAGAGCCACGCCGCGTCTCGTCCGAATCCGCCGTCGAGGAAGCGGCCGGGCCCCTTGGCCAGGGCGTGCGAGGCGCCGCCGCTAATCGACGTCGTGCGGCCGACGGGCGGCTTGCTGCATCCGGGCTGTGTGAGCAGGTCGCCCGAGCTCCGGTCGGCGCCGTTGTAGAGAAACACCTGGCTGAAGACCGAGTTGTCACAGCTGCCGTCAGCGTAGGGGCGATCATGCGCAGGGACGAGGGTGACCACGCACATCCAACTCAGTGACACGACGATCACGGCAACGACGGAGAGCGCGACCTGGCCGACGCGCCGTTCGAGGCTGGCGACCGGTGCGGCGAGGATGTACGCCAGATACAGCGCGGGCAGGACGATCCAGGCCTGCAGCATCTTGGCTTGGAAGGCCAGGCCGACGAAGACACCGGCGAAGACGAGGGACTGCAGTCGGCCCGTCAAGAAGGCGCTGGTGGCACAGTCCGCTGCCAGCACGAGGAGGAGAATCAGCAGCGTGTCCGAGAGGTTGCCCCGGTCCAACAAGACGGTAACGGGTGTGGCGGCCAGACCCAGCGCGGCGACCAGACCCGCCCTGGCGCCACCGATACGGCGTACGGCGCGGTAGAGGACGAGGATGGTCAGCGTACCCTCGATCGCCTGGGGGACCACCAGGGCCCAGATGTGGAAGCCCACGACGCGCACAAAGAGGGCCTGGACCCAGAGGGCGCCGGGCAGCTTGTCGACCGAGACCGTGCCCCAGGGGTCGAAGGCGGCGAAGAAGAAGTTGTCCCAGCTCTGCGACATGCTGCGGACTGCACCGCCATAGAAGGTCTCGAGCTGGGCATCACCACTGCCCCAGCTGTAGGAGAGCGCCGCCAGGGCCGCGACGAAGAGGAGCGCGGGACGGGCCCAGCGTGGTTGGTCCGACGGTGAACGCCAGAACTGCCACCGGCCGTCACGGCCGGCGCGGGTGACCGGAGGTTGGGCGTTCGCCGCTTTGTCGGCCGTCGTCGGTGCATCGAGCAAGAGGCCGCCGGCCACATCCCCCACGGAGCGAAACCTAACGCCCTCCAGGGTTTGTTTCGGGTGCGATCCGGTTGCGTGCCAGGGGCTACAGGCACGTGACGGAGCACCCACTACCCTGCTCGCATGACGGACCGGCAGGGCCAGCGAAACCAGCGGGGTCAGTATCGCCAGCAGACGAACGGTTCGACGCCCGACCTGTCGCGGTCGCGGTTCTTCTGCAACAACGCCCGCAAGGGTTCGCTTGTCTGCGGCATCGTGGCGTTCGCCGCGCTGGTGATCGGCGGCGGCTTCGCCGAGATCAGCTCAAACGGCTCGCCGACATCCCTTGAGACAGTGGCGGTGCGGTGGATCATCGTGGGATCCGTCGTTGCCGGCGCGATCCTCTACGTCATCGGGGGCCGTCTCCTCCACCGCGAACGCAGCTGAGGCATCCAGGAAGTGGCGGTCAGTTCCAGACGCTGGTGACCGGGAGCGTGCCGAAGGGGCTCGTCGAGTCCTGGGAGGCCTGGCAGGCGGCAGTCCAACCCTCGGCCGTGTGTTGGGGCGTGTGGCAGTCGGCGACGGAGGCGGTTGCGCTGGGTGTCAGGCACGCGAACGGTCCGTCGCCGTGCCATGTGGCGCGCACGAGGACGCACACCTCGCCATTCTGCAATTCCATGGCCCAGATCCGATTGGCCGGGGTCTGCGACGATCTGGTGGGAAGCCCGGCGACACGGAACTCGGTGACGTCCGCGGCGGTCGGATAGGGGACGCAGAGGAGAGGTCCAGTTGTGGCTCGGGGAGCGGCGAAGCAAGGGTCGTAGGTCATGGAGCCAAGTTCCGCGGTGCAGCGGTAGGACGCGCTCCCCGCCACCCCGGGGTTCGTGCAGTGTCCCGAGATCTTCTGCATCACGTGCAAGCCCAGGGAAGGGGCCCCCTGCGGCGTGTAGGGGGAGAACCCAGACTCCTGTGGCAGAGGGGGCATCGTCGAGTGGGACGCGCTCGGTCTCGGTCTCGTGCTCGTTGGCGCGGGCGCCCTCGCATTTCCACAGGCGGAAAGCGCTACAACCAGCACTGCCATGGCGGCTGGCGGTGCCAAGCGGGCCAGCGGCGGTCGGAGACGCACGCCCGCATGCTCGCACAAGCCCACATGTCCGGTGGGGCCGGTGCACGCGGCACCGGCTCACCTCGGCCAGACTGGTGCCATGGGTAGTGCCGGTGGCAAGGCCAGGAAACCGCGACGGCGTCTGGCAAAGGTGCCCAAGTACGAGGAGCCGAACACATTCCCTGCTGCAGGCCTGACCGGCAGCGCCGGAGGCGTCTACGGGTCGCGGTACGGGCACTCAGCTGACCATCATCAGGGAGGGAAGAAGCCCGGACGCTTCGGTGCTTTCGTCCTTCGCTGTCTGGGGTTGAAGCCCAAGCCCTAACGCATGCCCGGCAGGGGTGCGTGCAAGGTTCCCGGCAAGGTTTCCTGCCAACGCGGTCCGCCACGCTGTGTCCCGCCCTCGAGAGGAGGGCGCGACGAAAGCGAGGATGCAGATGGCCAACACCACCACCATCACGGGCAACCTGACCCGCGAGCCCGAGATCCGCTACACCCGCGAGGGACAGCCCACGACGCAGCTCGGCGTGGCTGTCAACCGGCGTTGGCAGGACCGCACGACCCAGGAGTGGCAGGAGTCGACGTCGTACTTCGACGTCATCTGCTGGCGTGACCTGGCAGAGAACGTCGCCTTGAGCTTGACCAAGGGCATGCGTGTCGTCGTGACCGGCCGCTTGGAGCATCGGACCTGGGAGACCG
This sequence comes from uncultured Acidimicrobiaceae bacterium, assembly GCA_963782415.1. GTDB lineage: Bacteria > Actinomycetota > Acidimicrobiia > Acidimicrobiales > RAAP-2 > Bog-473. Next base: position 691,722 of record CAWAJT010000008.1, read on the forward strand.
AGGACGGCGAGCATCGCTCGAAGGTTGAGATCACCGCCGAAGAAGTCGGGCCGAGCCTGCGTTTCGCCACGGCCGAGGTGCAGAAGGTGGAACGGCGTGGTGCGGCAGCACCGGACGGCGCCGACGCCGTCGCGCTCGAGGTCTGACCGTGTCCTTCATCATCATCACCACCGCCGGATGGCCGGCCTTGGCGGCGCAGGTTGCCGGCGCCACATCACACCTTCTCTTCGGACCGGCGATCGTCGGCGTCGTCATGGGTGGAGTCGGCTGTGCCGGCGCGGTCCTGTGGCGAGGGCGGTCGAGCGGGGCGCGCGATGTTTCTCGGGCTCAGGCCTCGGCCCTGGTCTCCGGCCGTTCGTCGCCGGACCGGCGCTCGTAGGTCAATGCCAGCGAGTTGACGCAATAGCGCAGCCCGGTGTCGGTGGGCCCGTCCGGAAAGACGTGCCCGAGGTGCCCGCCGCACCGGGCGCACAGGATCTCAGTGCGCGCCATGCCGAAACTGCGTTCCTTGCGCTCCAGGACGGTGCCGTCGGCGACCGCCCGGTCGAAGCTCGGCCAGCCCGTTCCGGACTCGAACTTGGCGCCGGTGTCGAACAGCGCAGCGCCACAGCCGGCACAGCCGAACACGCCGTCCCCGTCGACGTGCAACAAAGTACCCGACCAAGGGGGTTCTGTTCCGGCCCGCCGGAGGACGGCGTAGCGCTCCGGCGTGAGCTGTTCCTTCCACTCCTCGTCGGTCTTTTTGACGGTGAAGGCGTGCTGCGTCGTTGCGGTCTTTCGCCTGAACATGGAGACCCTCGGCTCAGGCCGCCAGCGCGGTCGCCGCGCTGCCCATCAGGAAGAGAAAGTTGTCGGCATAGAACTGCTGGCGGACCTCGGCATCCGCATCGCCCAGAGAGGCCTCGAAACGCTCCAGGGGCTTGCGACCTCCCTCCACGTGCGGGTAGTCGGAGGAGAACATCACAAGGTCGGCGCCAGCCTGCTCCACAATCCAGCCGACGTCCTCGGTCGGGTAGGGCGTGAAGCGGCACTGCCGGTGCACGTAGTCGCCCGGACGGAGCGACAACGCCTGCAGGCGCTCCTCGTGGCGGTGGAAGGCCTCGAAGGCAGACTCCATCTGTCGCAGCCACGATGGGACCCAGATGGCGCCCTGCTCAATGACGCCGATGCGCAGCCCCGGGAAGGCATCGAGCACCCCGTCGAAGATCAGTGTGGCCAGGGTCTGGGCCGGTGGAACGGGGATGCCCATGTAGTCGACGGAGCGAAAGTTCTCCTCCCCGCCGTGGAAGTCGGGCGGAATGGGCTTGCCGTTGATGAAATAGCCGGGGTCGATGAGCGTCCCCGTGCCGCCGACGTGGAACACGATCGGGACGCCGGCCTCCTCCGCCTGTGCCCAGACGCCGAAGAGGTCGGTGTGGCTGGGCGAGTGCTTTGGCGGGCAGCCGGAGGCGACGAGCAGCGCCGCTGCCCCGTGTGTGAGGGCGTCTCGCGTGGCCTCGACGGCGCGCAACGGGTCGACCAGTGGGATGTACAACGAGGGCAGCAGCCGCGCGTCGACCGAGCAGAACTCGAGCATGCCGCGGTTGTGTGCCCGGGCGGCGGCATAGGCCAGGTCCGCGTCACTGTGCTCCATGTCGTGCAGGCGTCCGTTGTGAAATGTGTTGAACACCAGCTGGCTCGAGAACCCCAGGAGGTCGAGGGCGCGGGCGCGGTCCTCCGGGATGAACGACCCCGTGGCGGCAAAATTCTTGCGCGCCATGATCTCGGCTTCCTCGTTGGACCGGTACTCGGGCGAGGCATGCCGCGCTCGCAGCGCCTCGAAGGATGCGACGAGGTCGCGCTGCTGGGCGGCGGGGTCGCCGGTCTGGCGCAGCTCGTTCCCGCCCGGGTAACGCAGGACGGGCATGCGGTCCCGGTAGGGCGGGTCGGCGTGGTCGCGGAGCCAGGTCGGGGTCTCCATGATGTGGGCGTCGGCGTCGTGGACGATCCGGCCCTCGGAGTAGGGCATGTCTGTCTTCCTCCCCCTCTCGCGTTCCGCTCGTGCCGGGGTGGTCGAAGTGCGGTGCGAGGCCAGTATTCCAGGGCCGGCACGGCCCCGCCCCGCGCCGGGTGCGTCCTACGATGCCGACGTGAGCGCCGAGCTGGTCCCGGGGTTGCTGAGCGAGGTCGGGTTGCCGCCGCACCTGGCCGGCCGGGTGGAGCTTGAAGGTGAGGGTCAGCCCTACGCCACGCCGCTTCCGGTGGCGGAGTGTGCCGCCTCGGTCCTGGGCTGCATCGGCGCGGCGGCCGCACTGCTGTGGGAGGAGCGGACCGGCGAGACGCAAACGGTCACCGTGGCGCGCCGGCACGCCGCAGCGTCGCTGGTGGGCTTCCAACTGCAACGACTAGAGGGTGCGGAGCTCCCGGTCGCCCCCATGAATCGCGAGCGTCCGCTCGTGCGGCTCTACCGTTGCCGGGACGACCGTTGGATCCACCTCCAGGGTCAGTTCGCCCACCTGGCGGCGCGGACGTGTGAGGTCCTCGGGTGCGACGTGGGCAGCGGTGTCGAGGTCGTGGCCGACAGGGTCGCCCGATGGGACGCGCCCGAGCTCGAAGATGCGCTGGCCGACGCCGGGACGTGTGGCGCCATGGCGCGCTCGGTCGAAGAGTGGTCGGCGCACCCGCAGGCCCAGGCGATCGCGCCGTTGGGTCGTGTCAGCATCGAGCGGATCGGGGAGAGTGCGCCGGAAGCGCCGTGCGGTACGGGCCGACCGCTCGCAGGGGTGCGCGTTCTCGATCTCAGCCGCCTGCTGGCCGGACCGGTCAACGCCCGCACGCTGGCCGAGCACGGTGCCGAGGTGCTGCTCGTCAATTCGAGCCGCCTGGAGAACATCCCCCTCTTCGTCATGGATACCAGCCACGGCAAGCGATCGTGCTGCCTGGAGCTCGACGACGCCGCCGACGTGGCGGCGCTGCGCGACTTGGCCGCGGGGGCCGATGTGTTCACCCAGGGGTACCGGGGAGGTTCCCTGGCGCGCCGCGGCTTCGGGCCCGAGGAGTTGGCGGCGCTCCGCCCCGGCATCGTGGCTGTCACGATCAATTGCTACGGCGACACCGGACCCTGGCGCCAACGTCCGGGATGGGAGCAGATGGCCCAGACCGTGTCGGGCATGGTCATCGGTCAAGGCGGAGCGGATCATCCGGCCCTGGTCCCCGCGGCGGCGTGCGACTACACGACGGGCTACCTCGCCGCGCTGGGCACGACTGCCGCGTTGTGGCGGCGTTCGCACGAGGGGGGGAGCTACCACGTGCGGGTGTCGCTGTGTCAGACCGCCCGCTGGTTCACCGAAGCCCCGGTCGTGGCGGGCCCGGCCACGGGGTTCGGCGACCTCGACACCTTCTCCACGGCGAACGACACGCCCTACGGGCGGCTGCACCACCTGGGCCCAGTGGCCCGCCTGCCGATCACCCCCGGTCGCTGGGCCGTGCCTACCTCGCCCATCGGCACGCACGCCGCCGCGTGGGCCCTGCCGCCGGCGGGGATCTGACGACCCGTCAGGTCGGGTGCCCCAGCTTCGCTACGCTCCCCGGCGATGGATCTGCGCGACCGCCCCGAGGACGAGGCGTTCCGCCAGGAGGTCCGGTCCTTTCTCCGTGAGCACCTGACCGGGGACTACGCCGAGCTGGGGGGCCGGGGCGGCTCGGGCGATGAGACCTTCGGCTTCGAGGTGCGGCGGCGCTGGGAGAAGGTCCTCGCCGGCGGGGGTTGGACGTGCCTGGGCTGGCCGGTCGAACACGGCGGCCGCGGCGCCACCATGACCGAGCAGGTGATCTTCAATGAGGAGTACGCCCGCGCCGCGGCCCCGGGTCGGGTCAATGTCATGGGCGAGGGGTTGCTCGGCCCGACGCTCATCCACTACGGCACCCCCGAGCAGCAGGCCCGCTTCCTCCCTCCCATCCGGGAGGGCAACGAGTTGTGGTGCCAGGGCTATTCCGAGCCCGATGCCGGGAGCGATCTGGCCAACGTCAAGACGAGGGCCGTGCGCGACGGCGACGAGTGGGTGATCACCGGCCAGAAGGTGTGGACGTCGCTGGCGCACCTCGCGGACTGGTGCTTCGTGGTGTGCCGAACCGATCCCGATTCGACGCGCCACAAGGGCTTGTCGTATTTGTTGGTTCCCATGGACCAGTCGGGTGTGGAGGTGCGGCCGATCACCCAGCTGACACGCACCAGCGAATTCAACGAGGTGTTCTTCGACGGTGCCCGCACCGACGTCGACAACGTGGTCGGAGAGGTCGGCGGCGGCTGGCGTGTCGCGCTCGCCACCCTGGCCTTCGAGCGCGGTGTGGCGCTGCTCGGCTTCCAGCTCGGGTTCCGGCGCGAGCTGGACCGCGTGGTCGCGCTGGCCGAGGCCAACGGCCAGGCTTGCAACCCGGTGGTGCGCCAGCGCCTGGCCCAGGCACACATTGAGCTGACGATCATGCGCTACAACACGTTGCGTAGCCTCGCCGGCATCGACGGGCCGGTGGCACCGCCCGAGGCTTCCATCGCCAAGTTGTACTGGGGTAGCTGGCACCGCCGGCTCGGCGAACTGGCCATGCAGATCGTTGGGCCGCGCGCCACCGTGCTCGACGGCGAGCCCCTCCCCGAGAACGGCGGGTACGGCCTGGGCGAGTTCCAGCGCTCCTTCCTCTTCGCACGCTCGGAGACCATTTACGGGGGCTCCAACCAGATCCAGCGCAACATCATCGGCGAGCGGGTGCTCGGCCTGCCGCCCGAACCAAAAGGGGTGGCGTGAGCACCAGCCTCAATGCATCCTTCGACCCGCCGCCACCTCCACCGCCCCCGAGCGGCCACGGGCTGCTCGACGGCAAGGCCGTCATCGTCACGGCGGCGGCCGGGACCGGCATCGGTTCGGCGACGGCCCGGCGCTGCCTGGAAGAGGGGGCCTCCGTGCTCGTGTCCGACGCCCATGAGCGCCGCCTGGCCGAGACGGCGGAGGAGCTCGCCGGGGCGGCCGGAGCCGACCGGGTTCACGCGCTCGCCTGCGACGTGCGCGACGAGGCGCAGGTGCGCCGCGCTCTATGACGGTGCGGCGGCGCGCTTCGGCCGCGTCGATGTGGCGGTGCACAACGCCGGGCTGGGTGGCACGGTACCGCTGGTCGACATGACCGACGAACAGTGGTCAACGGTGCTCGACATCACCTTGACCGGTACCTTCCGCTGCACCCGCGCCGCGCTGGGCGTGATGTTGCCGCAGCAATCGGGCGTCATCGTCAACAACGCCTCGGTGCTGGGCTGGCGGGCGCAGCCGGGCCAGGCACACTACGCGGCGGCCAAGGCCGGCGTGATGGCGCTCACCCGCTGTGCGGCGGCGGAGGCGGCTCCCTCGGGCGTGCGCGTCAATGCGGTCTCGCCCAGCCTGGCCGAGCACCCCTTCTTGAACCGCGCCATTCCCGACGAGGACCTCGCCGTGCTGCGCCGGCGCGAGCTGTTCGGCCGCGGCGCCGAGACGTGGGAGGTGGCCAACGTCATTGTGTTCCTCGCCAGTGACTACTCGTCCTACCTCTCCGGTGAGGTCATCTCCGTGAGCAGTCAGCACCCGTGAGCGGCGGCGGCATCGGCGGCGCCCCGGCCGACCAGGAAGATCCGCGGGCCGATCGCATCTGGGGCACGGTCCCTCGGTTGGTCGACGACGCGGCGCGACGGCACGGTGGCAGTGAGGCCCTCGTCCACGAGGACCTCCGCTTGACCTACGCGGAGCTGGCTGGCGAGGTCGATCGCTATGCCCGGGGCTTCGTGGCCGCGGGCGTGGGCGCTGGGGATCGGGTCGCGATGTGGGCGCCCAACTGCGCGGAGTGGATGCTGGCCGCACTCGGCCTGCTGCGCGCCGGTGCCGTGCTGGTGCCGCTCAACACCAGGTTCAAGGGAAGCGAGGCGGCGTACATCATTCGCAACGCCGGCGCCACGACGCTCGTCACCGTGCGCGGTTTCCTCGGCACCGACTATCCCGCCATGCTGGTGGGTGAGGACACCGGCGCCCTGGCGCGCATCGTGCTCTTGCGCGACGACGGCGACCCTGCAACAGCGGTCGGTGCGACGGGACTGCCGCCCCTGACCGGACTGGAGGACTTCCTGCATGCGGGCGAGAGCGTCGACCCCGCAGTGTCTGCGGCACGGGCCGCCGCGGTCCACCCCGAGGACCTCTCCGACCTGATCTTCACCTCGGGCACGACGGGGCATCCCAAGGGTGCGTCGGCGACACATGCGCAGTCACTGCGCACGTTCGGAACCTGGTCGTCCATCGTCGGGTTGACCGCTGGCGACCGCTACCTCGTCGTCAATCCGTTCTTCCACACCTTCGGCTACAAGGCGGGCATCCTGGCGTGTCTCATGGCCGGCGCGACGGTGGTGCCCGAACCCGTGTTCGACCCGGTGGCTGTCATGGAGCGCATCAGTGCCGAACGGATCAGCGTGTTGCCGGGACCGCCGACGTTGTACCAGACCCTGTTGGCGGATCCGAGGCGCGCCGAGCACGATCTGTCGTCACTCCGGCTGGGCGTGACCGGGGCGGCCGTGGTGCCGGTCGAGCTGGTGCACGCGATGCGCGACGAGCTCGGCTTCGACACCGTGCTCACCGCCTACGGGTTGACCGAGTCCTGCGGGACGGTGACCATGTGCCGGCGCAGCGATCCGCCCGAAGTCGTGGCTGCCACCTCGGGCCGAGCCATCCCGGGCCTCGAGGTCCGTGCAGTCGCCGACGGCGCCGAGGTGATGCCCGGCGAGCCGGGCGAAATCGTCGTGCGGGGTTACACCGTGATGCCGGGTTACTGGGGCAACGAGGCGGCGACCGCCGAGGCGATCGACGGCGAGGGGTGGTTGCACACCGGTGACATCGGCGTGCTCGACGCCGCCGGCAACGTCACCATCACCGACCGGGTCAAGGACATGTTCGTGGTCGGCGGCTTCAACGCCTACCCGGCGGAGGTCGAGGCCATTCTGCGCGGGCACGAGGCCGTCGGCCAGGTGGCGGTGGTCGGTGTGCCCGACGAGCGGATGGGCGAGGTGGGCTGCGCCTACGTTGTACTGGCGCCCGGAGCGGCCGACGCGGCCGATACCCTCGAGCTCGGTCGCGCCATTTTGCGCTGGTCACGGGACGCCATGGCCAACTACAAAGTCCCCCGCAGCGTCGTCGTGGTCGATGCGTTGCCCGTGAACGCCAGCGGGAAGGTGCTCAAGCGAGAGCTCCGCCAGCGCCACGTCGAAGGTGCGGACAGCGTGATCACCAACGAGTCGTAGCAAACGAGAGGAGCACACAATGCGAGGCATCGTCTACACCGGCGAGGGGGTCGAGGTCACCGACGCGCTCGAGGTGCGCGGACCCGGTCCCAACGAGGTGCAGGTGCGCATGCAGGCGGCCGGAGTTTGCCACTCCGATCTGTCGGTCATCGACGGCACTATCCCGTTCCCGGCGCCGGCCGTGCTCGGCCACGAGGGCGCGGGCGTCGTGGAGGCCGTCGGCGACTCGGTGCGCTCGGTCAAGCCGGGCGATCATGTCGTCATCGCCACGTTGGCGAGCTGTGGCGTTTGCCGCGCCTGCGGGACGGGTCACCCGACGTGGTGCAAGAGTTCGCTCGGGAACATCTCGACGCCGTTCACCTTCAAGGGGGAGCCGGCATCGAATTTCGCCGCCGCTTCGGTCTTCTCTGAGTTGACGATCGTCAGCGAGGTCCAGGCGGTGCGCATACCGAAGGACATCCCGCTGTCCTCGGCGTGCCTCATCGGGTGTGGCGTGCTCACAGGTGTCGGCGCCGTGCTCAACCGGGCCAAGGTGCGGCCCGGCGACACGGCTGCGGTCTTCGGCGTCGGTGGCGTCGGACTCAACGTGATCCAGGGACTGCGCATTGCGGGCGCCACCCGGATTGTGGCCGTCGACACGGTGGCGGCCAAGGAGGACCTCGGGCGGCAATTCGGCGCCACGCATTTCGTCGACGCCAGTGCCGGCGATGCCGCGGCCGCCATCCGCGAGATCGTGCCGGCCGACCGCGAGTCCGCAGCCGGCGCGCTGTTCCCGCTCGGGGGCGTGACGTGGGCCTTCGACTGCGTCGGCCACCCCGCCGTCCTCCGCAGCGCCATCGACTGCCTCGACTGGGCCGGCAATGCCGTGGCCATCGGTATTCCGCCCCGCGGCACCGAGGTGGCGGTGGACGTCAATGCCTTGGCCTATGTCGATCGGGGGTTGCTCGGGTGCCGGTACGGCTCGTCGCGTCCGCACCACGACATCCCGCTCATGGTGGACTTTTACAAGTCCGGCCTGCTCATGCTCGACGAGCTGGTCTCCCTGACCCGACCCCTGGACCGCTTCGGTGAGGTGGTCGACGAGATGCATGCCGGGCGGGTCGCGCGGGGCGTGCTCACCTTCGACTAGAAAGCACCCATGCCAATGTCGCCCTGGGCGGGAGCGCGGTCATGAAAGGCGTCATCCTCGCGGGAGGGACGGGCTCACGCCTGTACCCCTTGACCCGGATCACGAACAAGCATCTGCTCCCGATCTACGACCGGCCCATGATCGCCTGGTCCATTGAGGCCGTGGTGTCGAGCGGGATCGACGAGATCATGCTCGTGACGGGCGGGACTCATGCGGGCGAATTCCTTCGCCTCCTGGGCAATGGGCGCGAGTACGGCATCAACCAACTGGCCTATGCGTACCAGGAGAAGGCGGGCGGCATCGCCGAGGCCCTCGGCCTGGCCGCCCACTTCGCCGAAGGCGGCCCGGTGTTGGTCATGCTGGCCGACAACATCGTCGAGCGGTCCATCCGGCCGATGGTCGAGTCCTTCCGGTCCGACCCGAGCGGCGCGCGAATTTTGCTGTCGAAGGTGACCGAGCCCGAGCACCTCCGCCATCTCGGTGTGCCTGTCTTCGACAAGGACGGCAGGGTGACGCACATTGAGGAGAAGCCGGAGCACCCGGCATCGGACTACTGCGTCACCGGTATCTACTGTTACGAGGCCGGCGTGTTCGACATCATCGGCGACCTCGTCCCCTCTGGACGGGGGGAACTCGAGATCACCGACGTCAACAACCACTTCGTGGGCAAAGGCGAAATGGCCTACGACGTGCAGGAAGGCTTCTGGGGCGACGCGGGGGAATCGATTGAGGCCTACTACGCCGTGAACGACTTCGTGCGTCAGAACGGGGCGAACGCGACCTAGCGCCGGCTGGTCGGCTGGTCTCAGTCCGGGCGGGGTTCGACGGGGACACCCAGCGAGACCCGGCGAACGCTCTCGGCGATGCCGGATCCGTCGAGGCCGAGGCTGGCCAGGATGTCGTCGGCCTTGCCCTGGGCAAGGTACTGGCGCGGGAGACCGAGCACCTTGGTGATCGGTGCCGGCAAACCCGTCGACTCCGCCTGTGCCGCCATGGCGTCGAGGAGGAAGGAGCCGGCGCCACCGTGGCGCACGCCGTCCTCGACCGTCACGACCAGGTGGTGTCGGGCCGCGTCCGTGAGCATCTCCACGTCGGGCGGGGACACGACCCGCGTGTCCCACACGCTGGCGTCGATCCCCTCGGCGGCCAGCTCGGCGGCCGCGTCGAGGCAGGCCGCCACCGACTTGCCGACTCCGAGGAGGCAGACCGACCCGTCTCCGGTGCGCAGACGGCGGGCCTTGAGCCCGCTGCCGACGTCGCCCGGGTCCACGTGCCGCGGCGCGGTCTTGGGCACGCGGATGGTGGAGGGGCCGGGCAGTTCGAGGGCGGTGCGAAGCATCGGCTCGACCTCTTCGGCGGAGGACGGTGCGAACACGGCCATGCCCGGGATCGACAGGGCCAGGGCCATGTCGAGGTTGCCGTGGTGGCTCGGCCCGTCGTCGCCGGTGATGCCGGCCCGGTCGAGCACGAACACCACCGGGCACCCGTGCAGGCCGACGTCGAGGTTGGCCTGGTCGAAGGCGCGCGACCAGAAGGTCGAATAGACCGCCACGACCGGGCGTAGTCCGGCCATGGCCATGCCGGCGGCTGACGTGACGCCGTGCTGTTCGGCGATGCCGACGTCGAAGAAGCGGTCGGGGAAGCGGGCCTGGAAGGCGAGCAGGCCCGTCGGTCCGGGCATGGCGGCCGTCAGCGCCACAATGCGCTGATCCTCCTCTGCCGCGGTGAGAAGGGCGCGGGAGAAGGCGTCGGTGTAGGTGGCGGCACGCTGCGGCGATTCGTCGGCTGCGCTGCTCGTCGAGTCGAGCGATGCGATCCCGCCACCATCGGAACCGGCAGAGCCGCCGACAGCCCGCCCGGCCGAGCTCCCCACCGTGTTCTCGAGAGCGGACGGCCTTGTCGCCTTCACGTCGTGCAGGCGCTGGATGTCGTCCTCCTCGGCCGGGGCGTAGCCGCGGCCCTTCTGTGTCAGCACGTGGACGACGATCGGCCCGCCCCATTCAGCGGCGTGCATGAAGGCCTGCTCCATGTGCTCGATGTCGTGGCCGTCGATGGGCCCGGCGTAGCGCACGCCGAGCGCTTCGAAGAAGGTGTGGGGTGACACCATTTCGCGGACCGCGCTGGTGAGCGAGTGCACGCCGGAATACGCGAGCTCGCCCAGAGCGGGCAGCTCGCGCAGCCGGAGGCGTAGGCGTTCGCGCGCTGCGGTGTAGGTGGGATTCAGCCGCAAGGTCGTCAGGCTCTGGGACAGCTGTGAGATGGTGGGCGCATAGGAGCGCCCGTTGTCGTTGAGCACGACCACGACGCGGCGCCCGGAGTGGCCGAGGTTGTTGAGTGCCTCGTATGCCATGCCGCCGGTGAGAGCGCCATCGCCGACGACGGCCACCACCTTGCGGTCGCCGTCGATGCCCCGGAGGGCGAACCCGCTGGCGATGCCGTGTGCATAGGAGAGGCCGGTCGAGGCATGGCTGTTCTCGATCCAGTCGTGCTCGGACTCGGCCCGGTTCGGGTAGCCCGACATGCCGCCCGCCTGCTTGAGGTTCTTGAAGCCGTAGCGCCGGCCGGTCAGCAGCTTGTGCACGTACGCCTGATGACCGGTGTCCCACAGAATGACGTCGCGGGGCGAGTCGAAGACCCGGTGCAGGGCGAGCGTCAGCTCGACGGCACCGAGGTTGGACCCGAGGTGACCGCCCGTCGTCGTCACGGTGTCGACGATGAAGGTCCTGATCTCCGCGCACAGCTGGGCGAGTTGGTCCTCGTCCAGGCCCTTCAGGTCGGCCGGCGTCTCAATGCTTGGCAGGATCATGGCGATCGGCCCAGGCTACCCGCTGGTCTGTGCCCTTTCCCTGCGCTCGGCGCTGAACAAGGTGCAGATGGCGACGCCGAAAGAGGCCAGAGCCAGGACCTGCAGTCCGCGGGCGGCGCCGAGGTTCTGCGAGATCCATCCCACGATGGGGGCTCCGGCCACCCAACCCACATAGCCCGCCGCGGTGAAGGCGCCGACCGCGCTGACCAGCTGGCTGGCCATGTGGCTGACGGTGCTCATGACGAGCGGCCAGAACAGCGAGGCACCGCCCGTGCCGAGGGCGAGCCCGAGCGCCGCCACACCCGACACCGACGTGAGGGACTCGAGGAGGATGCCGGCACCGGCGACGCAGCCCCCGGTGATGAGCGCCCGCCGGGTCGACAGCCGGCCGAGGAAATGACCACCGGCCCCCCGGGTCGTCGTGGCGACCAGCTGCCCGACGACGTAGGCCCCGGCACCGAGGAGCACGCCCGAGGCGAGGTGGTTGCGCAGGTAGAGCACACCCCAGGTGTCGACACCGCCTTCGGTGATCTCGGCCAGGGCGAACACGGCCAGCAGCACCAACAGGCCGTCGCGGTGCAGACGGCGCAACGGGTGACGGGTTGACCGGGCGGATCCGCCCGCCCCGCCGGCGGGCGCCAGGGCCTCGCCTGGGTCGGTCAGGAGCGCCCAGATGCCGACACCCAGCGCCACCACGGCGATGCCCGGCCACACCCACCGCCACGAGATACCACCATGGATGACCAGCGCGGCGATGGCGGCACCCGTGAGCGCACCCGTGTTGAACAGGGCATGCAGGCGCATGAGGGTCTTGGGGCTGGTGACGAGGCGGTGCGACGCCTCCGCGTTCATGGCAGTGTCGATGGAGCCGCCGGCCACCTCGACTAGCACCAGCACGACGGCGAAGGACCAGGTGTCGTGGGTGAGCGCCAGTACGCAGAGCAAGACCGCCCAGGCGAACAGCGCGATCCACAGGAGCCGCCGGGCGCCGACGCGATCGCAGAAATGGGCCATGACAGCGCTGGATGCGCCGGCGACGGCGATCGCCACGGCCAGCAGCACGCCGAGCTGCGCGTCGTTGAGCGAGAAGGTGTGCTGGATGTTGAACAGCATCACGGCCCAGCTGCCCCAGAAGAGGCCGAAGGTGACAAAGGACGCCACCACCGGCCCCGCACCGGCGAGAAGGCCCTGCCCGTCTGTGGTGGGCGGGGTCGCGCTCAGGACGGGCCCGCAGCGCCCGCCTTGGCGAGGAACGTGGCCCGGTCGACGACGACACGGGTGACGCGACCGGCACCGACCAGGCCGCCGCCGTCGCCCTCGAGCCGCGCCGCGGACACGGTGAAGGTCATTCTGCGGCCCTCGACCTTGACCAGCGTTGCCTCGGCGAGCACGACCGACCCGACGGCCACCGGGGCCAAGTGGTCGAACTGCACGCGGGTCGCCACGCTCGACTGGGACTCGTCGAGGTGCCCGTCGGTGGCCCGGCACGTTGCTTCCTCGCACAAGGCGATGAGGCGGGGGGTGGCGAGGACCGGAACGTCGCCGGAGCGAAAGCGCTCCGCTGTGTCGGCGTCCGCAACCGTCAGCTCGAGTTGGGCGCTCAACCCGGCGTGCGGACCATGGCCCGCCGCGGTGGGGCGCTGGGTTGGATCGGCAGGCACGACGATTACGATACCGCCGTGACCGACACCGCCCTCATCGACCCTGACGTGCTCGAACGCGTGCTGTCCACGGCCTTGGTCGGCGGTGGCGACATGGCCGAAGTATTCGCCGAGGACGCGGTGAGCGCGAGCGCACTGCTCGACGACCGTCGGATCGAGGAGCTCTCCTCGGGCCGGTCACGCGGCGCCGGGATCCGCGTGGTCGAGGGCGAGACCACCGGGTTCGCCCATACCGCCGACCTCAGTGAGGAGGGCCTGCTGGCGGCGGCCCGCGCTGCGGCCGCGGTGGCGCGGCAGGGCGGTGACGGAGTCCGGACCGTGACACTCGAACCCTTGTCCTCCCATGGCCGGGGGGAGCGCACCGCACCCGACTCGGTGGACAAGGCGCGCAAAATCGAACTGCTGACCCGTGCCGACGACGCTGCCCGGGCCGCCGGTGACGCCATATCCCAGGTGCAGGTCGGCTGCGGTGACAGTCGCCGCCGCATCCTCGTTGCGAACTCGGACGGGCTGTTCGCCCAGGACGAGCAGATCCGGACTCGGTTCAACGTCATGTGCGTGGCCAACGGGGACACCGGCATGCAGACGGGCTACGAGTCCCTGGCCCGTACCGAGGGGTACGAGATCTTCGAGCGCCACGGGGTGGAGGACCTTGCCGCCACAGCGGCGGCCCGTGCGCTGACGAAGCTCTCGGCGCGTCCGGCGCCCTCGGGAGAGGTGCCCATTGTGTTGGCCGGCGGGAGTGGCGGCATCCTCTTCCACGAGGCGTGCGGCCACGGGCTCGAGGCCGATCACATCGTCAAGGATGCCTCCGTGTACACCGGCCAGGTCGGCCAGCTGGTGGCCAGCCCGCTCGTGACGCTGGTGGACGACGGCACGGTGCTCGGTGAGTGGGGGAACTTCGCCGTGGACGACGAAGGCCACGCGCCCCAGCGCAATGTGCTGATCGAGGACGGTGTCCTGACCGACTACATGTGGGACTGGCTGCGGGCGCGCAAAGAGGGGCGGGCATCGTCGGGCAACGGGCGCCGCCAGAGCTACCAGCATCTCCCGATGGTGCGCATGACCAACACCTATCTGCTGGCAGGCCACGAGGACCCCGACGAGATCGTGGCCCAGACCCCGTCGGGCATCTACGTGAAGAAACTCGGTGGCGGCCAGGTCAACACGGCGACCGGTGACTTCGTCTTCGGGACGACGGAGGCGTACCTGATTGAGAACGGCCGCATCACCGAGCCGTTGCGCGATGCCAATCTCATTGGCAACGGACCCGAGGTGCTGCGGCGCATTGATGCCGTCGCCACCGACTTCGACATGACACCGGGCACGTGTGGCAAGGACGGGCAGAGCGTTCCGGTCGGCTGCGGGCAGGCGACGCTGCGCATCACGGGCGTGACGCTCGGAGGCACGGCGTGAGCGACGAACTGCTGGACCTGGCCCAGTCCGTGGTCGCCCGCGCCCTGCCGGGCGAGGGCATGGAGGTGTACGTGACCCGGGGCACGGACACCGAGGTACGGGCCTACGAGGGCGAGGTGGAGTCGCTCACCTCGGCCGACTCCTCGGGCGTCGGCATCCGGCTGCTGGTCGACAGTGCGGACGGCAAGGGCAGCCAGGTCGGCTTCGCCTGGGCGGGATCCCTGGAACCGGAGGTGATCGCCGGGACCCTGGCCGACGCACGTGACAACGCCCGCTTTGCCACGCCGGATCCCGACGTGGTGCTCGCCGTGCCCGACGGCGTCGCCGCCGCCGCTCTCGACCTCTGGGACGACGGGGTCGCATCGACCCCCATGGAGAAGAAGGTCGCGCTGGCCATCGAACTCGAACGGGCGACCCGGGGGGCCGACGCCAGGGTGCGCCAGGTGTCCTCGGCCGACTACGCAGACAGCAGGGTGGAGGTGGCGCTGGCGTCGACGACGGGCGTCGCCTCGTCGCGCCGGCGCACCAACGCATTCCTCTCGGTCGATGCCATCGCCGGGGAAGGCTCCGAGACGCAGACGGGGTCCGGGTTCAGCGTAGGCCGGGGGCCGTCCGACCTCGTACCCGACGAAGCCATGGACGACGCCGTCCTCCGGGCTGTCCGCATGCTCGGGGCGCAGAAGGTGCGCTCCGAGCACTGCACTGTGGTCTTCGACCCACGCGTGGTGTCGACCTTGCTGGCGGTCGTGGCCTCCGCCCTGTCCGGCGAGGCGGTGGTCAAGGGCCGTAGCTTCTTCGCCGGCCGCATCGGCGAGACGGTCGCCACCGCGGGCATCACGCTCGTCGACGACCCCACGGACACCCGCGCCTACGGCGCCTCCTCGCATGACGGCGAGGGGCTGGCGTGCCGGCGCAACGTCCTGATCGCCGAGGGGGTGCTCCGCATGTTCGTCTACGACACGGTCTCGGCCCGTCGTGCCGGCACCGTGTCGACCGGATCGGCGTCGAGGAGTGGCTTCGCCGGCACGCCGGGGGCGGGGTGCCGCGCCCTCGTGCTCTCCCCGGGGCCCAAGGGCCTCGACGACATCCTGCGCGCCGTCGGCGACGGGCTCTATGTGCAATCGGTGTCAGGCATCCACTCAGGGGTCAACACGGTCAGCGGCGACTTCTCGGTCGGGGCCGAGGGCCTGATGATCGAGGGCGGTGCGCTGGCTCAACCCGTGCGGGAGGTGACCGTGGCCTCCACCCTGCAGCGGATGCTGCAGTCGGTCGTCGAGGTCGGAGGCGATCTGCGGTGGCTGCCCGGGGTGGCCGCGGGGCAGACCCTCGCCATCGCCGACATGGCCCTCAGCGGCGACTAGCGACGCCGGGGCGCCTTGATCACGGCACCGGCGAGGTTTGAGCTTTCAGCCAGCCGTGCTCGAGGCCGGTGTCGAGTCCTTGCCCGAGGATCCTTTGTCGGCTGAGCTGCTGTCCGAGCTGCCCGACTTCTCGGACGTGGACTCCTTCGTCGTGGACTCCGACGTCGAGGACTCCGACGTCGAGGACTCGCCGTTGCTCGACTCGGATCCCTTCTTATCCGAACTGCCGTTCCCAGACGTGACCCGTGAGTCGGTCTTGTAGAAGCCGCTGCCCTTCAAGACGATGCCCACCGCGCCGTAGACCTTGCGGAGCGCACCACCGCACTCGGGGCAGACGGTGAGCGCGTCGTCGGTGAAGCTCTGGACCGCTTCGAGTCGATGCCCGCAGGCGTTGCAGGCGTATTCGTAGGTCGGCAAGGGACTCCTCCGGGGCCGCTGGGTTGGCACTCGCTGCCTGAGACTGCCAAGTCTACCCGCCGGGACGGACCGACGGCGTCGGACCGCGGCGATCCCAGGTCGTAGACTCCACCCTCGTGTCCGACCGCATGCTGGCCAATCTCGATCCACTGGGCGGTGCCCGCATGGTCGACGTCACGCCCCGCGAGCCCACCCATCGCAGGGCCCTCGCCCGCTGCCGGGTGTCCATGCTGCCCGAGACGACCACCAAGGTGGCGAACAATGCCATCACCAAGGGGGATGTGCTGGCGGCGGCCCGGATCGCCGGCATCCAGGCCGCCAAGCGCACCGCGGAGCTGATTCCCATGTGCCACCCGGTCCTCGTCGGGTCCATCGGCATCAACTTCTCCATCGGGGACGACTACGTCGAGGTCGAAGCGCAGGTCGAGACGGTGGATCGCACCGGGGTCGAAATGGAAGCGATGACGGCGTGCACGGTCGCCGCGCTCACGATCTACGACATGTGCAAGTCGGCTGACCGCACCATGACGGTGGAACACCTGGCGCTGTGGGAGAAGTCCGGCGGTCGGTCTGGGCCCTGGCGCCGCCCCGAGGCCAACCACCTGTAGATCGGCGCTCTCGGTGGCGCTCGCCCGGCGGGCGGGCGCCCCGACTGGTCTACATTCGGTCCCGGTGACCCAGGTCGAAGCGGCACCCGTCGTCGGCAAAGGAATCGTCGGTGCCGTCACGTCGCAGGTCGGTCGGATCGGCGGGCGCAATGTGGTGATCGCCCGCTCGCTCGGGACCATGCGCCGGGGGGCGATCACCCACGCTGACGGTGTGCGCCTGGCCGAAGCGGCCGACCAGGCCCGCCACCTCGGGATCCCCTTCGTCTTCTTCGTGGCGTCGAGCGGGGCCGATGTCCTCGATGGCGTCGCCGCGCTGCACGGATGGGGTCGCGCCGCGAGTGCGATCGCGCGCTGTAGCGGCCAGGTGCCCGTGATCGCGGCCGCAACCGGCCCGGTGGTCTCGGGTCCTGCTCTGTTGCTGGGCCTCTCGGATCTCGTCGTCATGAGCTCCGAAGCCGTCGCCTTCGTGTCGGGACCCCAGATGGTGGCGGAGTTCACCGGCATCGACGTCGGCATCAGCCAACTGGGAGGGGCCTCTGTCCACGCCACTTCAAGCGGCTTGTGCGCGGTGCAGTCCGACGACGTGGACGGCGCCGTCGCCGAGTTGCTCGAGTACCTTCCGTCCAATACCGACGACATCGCGCCACAGGCGCCCGTCAGCGATTCCGTGCTGCGGCTCACACCGGAGCTGCGTCGCGTCATCCCCGACCGCAAGGCGGCGACGTATGACGCTCGGGACGTGGTGCGCTCGCTGTGCGACGACGGCGAGTTCCGCGAGCTGTGGCCGCGCTGGGCCGGACAGCTCGTCACCGCCTTCGCCCGCCTTGGCGGCATGCCGGTGGGGTTCGTGGCCAACCAGCCGCGCATTCTGGCCGGCACCCTCGACATCGCGGCCTCGCAGAAGGGAGCGCGCTTCGTCCGACTCTGCGACGCCTTCAACCTGCCGATCGTGAGCCTGGTCGACACACCGGGGTTCCTTCCCGGCAAGGACCTCGAGTGGCGGGGCATGATCCGCCACGGCGCAGAGCTCGCCTTCGCCTATGCCCAGGCCACGGTGCCCCGCCTCTGCCTCATTTTGCGCAAGGCTTTCGGCGGCGCGTACATCGTCATGGACTCGCGGGGCATCGGCAACGACATCTGCCTGGCCTGGCCCGGGGCCGAGGTGGCCGTGATGGGGGCATCGGGCGCCGTCCAGATCCTCCATCGGGGCCTCGACCCTGGTGAGCGGGCCGACAAGGAGTTGGACTACGAAGAGGCCTACCTCAGCCCCTGGCCTGCAGCGGAGCGGGGGCTGGTCGACCAGGTCGTGGACCCGGCCGACAGCCGGATCGCCCTGTGCGGCATCCTCCGCCAGCTGGCCACGAAACGGGAGCTGGTGGTGGGGCGGAAGCACGACGCCGGTCCTCAGTAGGGCTCACCAGGGGAAACGTGAATTGTCACCATTTCGCAATGAAGCTGAGGTCCATTCGACGCCGAACCCGGTAACGGATCGGGCATGATCAACGATGTGGTCCCCCCCACCGACGATGCTTTGTTCGTCCTTGAGTCCTGCCACAGCACGTGGATCTTCGACACCGACAGGATGCGCTTTCGCCGCGTCCTCAAGGGTCTCGCGCTCGACGCACACGCCGCCACCACTGCATGGCGGGCCTATTACGGGCTGGAGATCGACCCGATTTCCGAATCCTTCGTGGTGTTGCTGAACCCGGAGGGGACACGCCTGCTCCGATCCTGGCGCCATGTTGAGCACTGTCCGCAGTGCGGTGGCAACCAGACCGCCGAGCTCTCGCTCGACGAGCTCCGGGGCGCATCGCTGGCCTGAAGGTCCTCGGCCTGGAATAGGCGTTCGTCCTAGAAGCGGATGACGTGCGCGGCCGAGAGCAGCAAGACCGTCAGGGTCACCGCCGCCGCCGTCACGACGCACAGCGTCAGCACCCGCGGCACGGCGTCGCGGCCCGGCACGGTCCGCACGCCGTGCGCAGATGCACGCTCGCGGATGGCGCTCTCGGTGGCGCCAGGATCTTCCGACCCGAGCACGAAGCGGTGCCGGCGGCCGTGGGTGTGCTCGACGACCACGATGACCACGCCGTCGCGTCCGTCTGGGAGCACCGACTGTTCGACGACTGACAGCTCCTTGAGGTCGTCCCAATTGCCGTGCCACACGGACTCGCCGGCGGTCGTGTCGAGGGCGAGGCCCGACTCGAGGAAGGTCAAGCTGAGCCCCGGGATGGCCACCTCGTCCTCGCCGGACTCCGCCAGGAGGTAGACGTCGGGCACGGACCATGCCTCTTCCATACGAGCACGAGACGCTAGCTCCATTGGCTGCGGACGAACGTGGCATACGCCTCGGCCATGTGTTCGGGGAGCAGCGGTGGGTCACGGCGGGTGATGCGCAGGACGCCGGCGTCGACCGAGGGCACCGGCCGGAACGAGCCGGCGGGCAGGCGCCGCCCCAACTCGAAGGTCCACCAGGGTGCCCATGCGGTCGACAGCAGCGTCGTGGGCGGCACGGCCGCCCGCTTGCGCGCCACGTCCCATTGCACGACGAGGTCGGCGCGGCGCAGGCCGCTGGCGCCGTCGTCGAGGAGATGATGCAACAGGTCCGTGGTGGCCCCGAACGGGAGTGAGCCTATGGCCCTGAAGGATTGGCGCGGCATACGGTACCGGCGCGCATCACAGCACACGACGGTGATGTTGGTCGCTCCTCGTCGCCGTGCCTCTCGGCGCAGGACGTCCGCCCAGTGCGGGTCGCGCTCTATGGCGATGACGTCGACGCCGAGCTGGGCCAGCGCGAACGTGCAGGCGCCGCGGCCGGCACCGATCTCGACGACGAGATCGCTCGCCGTGAAGGCAGCGTCGGCGACCAGCGCCGAAGCGAGCTCAGGCCGGAGGAAGTTCTGCCCGAGGCGGCGCCGTCGCTCGTCCCGGGGCGTCCGCTTGGCCGCGGACACGGAAGACCGTGCAATTCATAGGGCTCTATTGTGACGCGCCGACGCTTGTGCCACCACCCTCATCCGGGTGGTCCAGGAAGTCCTTGGCGCCTATCACGGCGCTCGGCGCGCTGGATCTCACGTTCGACGTCCGACCACACCAACGGGTCGGCATCGCCGCCGGCAGTCTCGGCCGCCTGCGCCCGCGTCATGATGACGAAGGCCACGGTCCACAGCACCGCGATGGTGCTCAGCTTGGCCAGGAACCCGGCCAGCTCCTGGTCGAGCAGCGGTGACATGCCCGCCACCGTGCCGGCGTGGCTGAAGCTCGGATACAGCGGATGCCGGGCGAAGATCCACACGATGGAGAGGAAGCTCGGGACGATCGACTGCACAATGAGGTAGCCGCCGCGGCCGAGAGCGGACAGCCGCGGTGCCCCGGGAAGCTCGGTCAGGACCGGCGCCCACAGCACGAAGCCCGAGGCGAGCACGAGCACTTCTATGAAGCCCCGGAAGAGTGGGGAGTGGGCGGCGAGGCTGACGGCGCCCACGGTCAGCGTGCTCACCCCCACCACGGTCACGATCACGACGGCCGGTACGGGCTGGACCACCACGCGCTGGACCGCGTCGACCGCC
The DNA here is from genome assembly GCA_963782415.1 of uncultured Acidimicrobiaceae bacterium. Classification (GTDB taxonomy): domain Bacteria; phylum Actinomycetota; class Acidimicrobiia; order Acidimicrobiales; family RAAP-2; genus Bog-473. Next base: position 711,965 of record CAWAJT010000008.1, read on the forward strand.
GGAGGCCGGGTGAGGCGGTCGATGATCGGGCGCGGCATGCCCAAGACGAGCAGTGGTGGCGCGGCCAGGGTGAGCAACAATCGCTGGAGCACCAGGGCCACGAGCAACCAGTGGCCGGCAAGGTCCCCGAGCGGCCACGTCAGGGCGATGACGAGGAGGGCGACGCCGCCCAAGAAGAGGACCCGCTGGCGGACCGTGGAGCCCCATCCCGGTCGTGCCGTCGCCCAGAGATAGGCCGCGGCGAGACCGAGCAGCGTCAGGAGCCAGAACAGATGGAGATGCCAGTCGAAGGCGCCGGCGGCGGCGATCACCGGTCTCCGTCCGCCGTAGGCTCAGGGCGATGGACGCCCCCGCGAAGCTCGATCGGCTGGAGCGCGTCACCGATCTGGTGCTGGTGTTGCTCGATACCCGCCAGCCGCTGACCCTCGACGCCATTGCGCATCAGGTCCCCGGCTATCCCACCGAGCATTCCGCTCGCCGTCAGGCCTTCGAGCGAGACAAGCGGCTCCTGCGCGACGAGGGCATCCCGGTACTGACCGAGCGCCTGCCCGGCAACGAGCAATACGGGTACCTGATCGATCGCGACTCGTTCTACCTGCCCGACCTCGACCTCGAACCCGACGAGCAGGTTGCGCTCCAACTCGCCGTCGCCGGCGTCCACCTGGGTGATCCTAGTGGTCGTGACGCGCTCTTGAAGTTGGGTGCAGCCGGGTTGGGTGATGTCAGGCCGATCGCCTCACTCGTGCCACCAGCCGCGCTCATTGAGCTGTTCGAGGCGGTGCGCACCCATGCGTCCGCAACGTTCGCCTACCGCGCAGAGACCAGGCGCGTCGCCCCCCTCGGGCTGTGGTTCCGCTTCGGACACTGGTACCTCGTGGCGTGGGACCTCGATCGCGACGCGGTGCGCACGTTCAGGGTCGACCGCATCACCGGCGAGGTCACGCGCGGTGAGGCCGGCGACGCGGTGGTCCCCGCCGACGTCGACGTGGATGTGAAGGCGGCCCTGCCCGACGAGCCATGGGAGGTCGAAGGGGAGGACCGGGTCGAAATGCGGGTGCGCGTCGATGGTCTCGAGGCGCGGCGTGTCACCGAAGAGGTGGGAGAAGACAAGGTGGTGGCCCGACACGACGACGGCTCGGTGGACCTGGTTCTCGGCGTGTCCTCGTTTGCCTCCATCCGCTCGTGGCTGCTCGGCCTGTCCGATCACGCCACGATCACCGAGCCCGAGGCGTTCCGTGCCGAGCTCGTGGCGTGGCTCGATGCGTTGACGGATGCGGCACCGGCGCGGCCTGCGGCCGTGCCGCTCGCCGCCGACGTGGCTCCGGCCGGGCCGGAAGCGCCGGCGTCGCCGCGCAGTGCCCCGGGTCGCGAGACGAGTCGGCGACTCCGGCGACTCCTGGCGCTGGTCGGCTGGCTGGCCCAGGTCGGTGAGGCGCCGATCGCCGACGCCGCTGAACGCTTTGGCATGAGCGAGAAGGAACTGGTGGCCGAGCTGGAGCTGGCCGCCTGCTGTGGCATTCCGCCCTACACCCCGGACACGTTGATGGAGATTGAGGTGTCCGAGCATGCTGTCCGGGCCTTTTTGCCGGAGGAGTATGCCCGGCCTCGCCGCCTCACTCCGGCCGAGGGTTTCGCGGTGGCAGCGTCGGCCCGCCTGTTGTTGGCGGTCCCGGGCTCCGAGGACGGCGCCCTGCGGCGGGCCCTGGCCAAGCTCGACGCCGCGTTGGGCTCGCGCGAGGCTGTCGGCCTCGACGTCGACACCCCAACTCACCTTGCTGCGGTGCGCGCTGCGGTCGAGGCCGGCCGGATGCTCGAGATCGACTATCTGTCTGGCTCCCGGGACGAGTTGACCACGCGCGTGGTCGAGCCGGCGCAGGTGGCCACCATTGACGGCCACTGGTACCTCGATGCCTTCTGTCACCGGGCGGGCGACATGCGGCGCTTCCGGGTTGATCGCATCGGTGCGATACGACCGCGGGAGCAAAGCCCGAGCCCGGCGGCCACACGACAGCGGCCGCTCGACGAGATGTTCGTCCCGGGACCCGGCGCGGTGGAGGTGCACCTGCAGCTGGGCCCGGGTGCCCAGTGGGTGCCCGAGTCCGTACCCGTCCGCGCCGTGCGCCGTGACGATGAAGGGTTGGCGACCGACGTCGTCCTCGACGTTTCGGGCATGGCCTGGTTCGAGCGCCTCCTGCTGCAGCTCGGCCCGGCCGTCCGGGTCGTGAGTCCGCCCGAGCTAACCGGATTGGCTGCTGAAGCCGCCCGGCGTGTGCGGGCGCGCTACGAGCGGCCGGCGGGTAGCGTCGCCCCGTGAGCGATATGAGCGACTTCAACCGCAGCGTCATCGAGGAGTTCCGTGCCAACCACGGCAAGGTGGGCGGCGGGTTCGCCGGCGCGCCCATGGTGCTGTTGACGACGACGGGAGCCAAGTCTGGCCAAAAGAGGGTGAACCCGCTCGTCGGGCTGCTCGACGGCGACACCCTGTACGTGGTGGCCTCCAAGGCCGGCGCGCCAACCAGCCCGGACTGGTACCACAACCTGCTCGCCAATCCATCGGTCGAGGTCGAGTTCGGGGACGAGCGCTTCGATGCGACCGCCGTCCCGATCACCTCGGGACCCGAACGCGACCGCCTCTACGCGGCCCAGGTGGCGGCCATGCCCGGCTTCGCCGACTACGAGAGGGCGACAACACGGGTCATCCCCATCGTGGAGTTGCGCCGCACGGACTGATCGTCGGCCGACCGTTCCCCACCTGCTGGTGTGCCGGGTTGAGGGGAGGTCGGGATGCTCGGGATCCACCGCATCGGGCGGGAGCGGGCCGGGTACTACCTGTCCGACCTCGCCCTCGAGCTGCCCGTGGCAGGGCCCGGCAGCTGGGTCGGGAACGCCGCGAGGCGGCTGGGTGTGGCGGGGCCCGTCGATCCCGACGACTTCGGGCGTCTCCTTCAGGGCCGACACCCGCGCACCGGCGTCCAGTTCGGATCGGGGCGGGCCACGGTGGCCGCCTTCGACCTGACCTTCAGTGCGCCCAAGTCGGCCAGCGTGCTCTTTGCCTTGGGCGGTCCCGAGATGGCCGAGGCGCTGGTGGCCGCCCATCGGCAGGCGGTAGCGGGTTCGCTGGCGTATCTCGAGCAGCATGCCCTCACCGCCGTCCGGCGTGACGGGACCGATCGGTCCGTCCTGGCCACATCGGGCGCAGTCGCGGTGGCATTCACCCACGGCGTCAGCCGCAACGGCGACCCCCACGTGCACAGCCATGTCGTGGTGGCCAATGCCGTCCACGGTGTCGACGGTCGCTGGAGTGCCTGCGACGGTCGGGGACTCGAGGCGCATCGTCTCGCTGCAGGGGCGGTCTACGAGGCGCACCTGCGGGCCGTCGTGTCAGCCGCGATCGGCGTGCGCTGGCGCGCCGGATATCCGGGCCGGACGGCGGAGATCGACGGGGTCGGCCCAGAGCTGTTGGGGACTTTCTCGTCCCGGGCTGCGGACATCCGGCGCCACATGTGCGAGGTGGGCGCCCGCTCGCCTCGGGGTGCCCGCGTGGCCTGGGCCGCCACCCGCCCCCCGAAAGGGCCGAGCACACCCTTCGAGGACCTCACGGAGCGCTGGCGCCGGGAGGCGCACAATGCCGGCGGCCGACTCGAGCTCGACCGCTGTACCCGCCGGGTGGGCACAGCGCGCCCAGCACTCGACGAGCACCGCTTCGCCGGGGTCATCTCCCTCACGCCGCACGGCGGGGCCCGGCGCCGCGACGTCGTCAGTGCCTTCAGCGCGGCGGCCCATGATGGCGCCACAGCGGATGTTCTGGAACGTCTGGTGGATCAGTGGGTCGTCCCCGGAGCCGTCGGAGTGGCCGAGCACGTGCAACCGCGGCGCACCGTCGTGCCGGCGAACGGTCACCTCCAGGCCCTCGGCCCGCGCCCAGTCGATCCCGACGAGCATGCCGTGTGGCTCGGCGCATCCCGCGCACTCCAGTCGTATCGGGAGCGCTGGGGCGCGGTGCACACCGCGGAAGAGTCTGGGGCACCGCACGCCCCGACCGGTCTGGCCTCAATGCCGGTAGCCCGCCTGGTCGACCATCTGCGCACCGAGCACGCCGTGGCATCGGCGCAGATGCGGCTGGGCCGGCGCCCTCCCCTGCTTGCCGAGCGCGGCCTCGGTCGCTGAGTCAGCGGCCGCGCTCGGCCCCCTGGCGGCCCGACAGCTGGTGCGCCGGCGGGAGCATGGCGCGCCACGGTGCACGCGCATGCGCCGGCGTGAGCGACACGTGCTGCACCGCCTTGTCCGGGCCGAGGACCAACGCGTGCCCGGGCGCACCGCGGGCGATGGCGTCCACGGGGAGGCGGAGCCGGTGGGTGGTGCCCGTCGATGTCGAGGGACGAAGGCGTCCCCAGCGATCGGGCGATCGACTGACTGTGGTCGTGGGCACCGCATGGTCGCCGGCCAGCGCGCTGAGATCGCGCAGGGTGGTCGTGTCGGCGATGCCGCGGAGCACCACCGTGGTGCCGAAGAGTGACAAGAAGCCGTCGGCGGCCACACCCCAACGGACCCGGGCCTGGGACAGGTCCTGGAGGCAGGCCAGGGTCAGGAGTCCTTGCCCGGCACCTTCGCTGACCATCGACGGGAGATCGGGGAGAGGGGCGATGTTGGCCACCTCATCGAGAGCCAAGAGCGTGGGCGGGCCGGGCTCCTCGTTGCGCGTTCGGGCGTAGGCCGCGTCACGCACGTCACCCATGATCGCGACGACGAGCGGGGCGAACTGGCGCTGTCGTCGCCCGGTGGCACACACATAGAGCGTGTTGGGTCCTGCGCAGAAGCTCTCCATGTCCAGCGGGGCGATGCGGGTGGAGGCCAGCGCGCCCTGCGTTCGGTACGCCGCCAACACGCCCGATGCGGTGGACCAGATACCTGACTGCTCACGGGAATCCGTGGCGACGATCCCGGCCAACAGATCGGCCGCTGGGCTGTCATCTCCGCCGCGCGAGCAGAGAATTTCGAGGGCCGGGGCCCCATTGTGCCGATCAATCCACTTGAGAACGTCCCGGACGGAAAGATTTTCGAGGGCGGCGGCGTGGACGAGCGTGGACAGGAGCGCCCCGGCGCGTTCGGTCCAGTGCTGATCACCACCGCGGGGGCCGCTGATGCGACTGGCCCCCACCATGGCATCTGCGGTCACGACTGCTGCATCCCAATCTGTTGCCGTCGTGAGCGGCGACCACCCGATCCGTTCGACGCCGGGCGGACATGCCACTTCGCCGCTCGGATCGTAGAGAAACGACCACCCTTCGCTGCTCCGCGCTGGCGCCGTCGCGCCCATGACGTCAGCTTTGGTCGAGGTGGAGACCACCGGACCTTCGGACAGCAAAATATTGGGGATGACCAGGGAGGATGTCTTCCCTGAGCGGGGTGGACCGAGCACCAGCGTCGAGCATTGCGCGCCAGCCCACACCCACCCGTCGGCGCCCTCTCCAACATAGATGCCACGCCTTGACACTTGGTGGACCCGTCGGAGCGCGCGCGTCGAAATCAGACACGATTCGGACGGATCGACTTGTTGTTGAGGGGCGCGTTCCACGCACGCGATGTTTGTGTTGGGGAACACAAAATTCCATAGGACATATCAGGCAATGAGACGACAACAACGGTGTGCAGACAACGCGCGAAACGCAGGATGGACCGCAATTGCACGCGCAAAACAGAGTGAAAACAACCGTCGTCGACGAGTGCAAAATGCGCCCGCGAATAAAGAATGCTTGACCTGGGCATGTTGACAACGAAGAATATGTATACCCGTAGCGTGGAGGGAGGGTAAGACGTGTGCAGCGAAGCAATGGTGTGGAGCGCGCAAAACGAAATCTGTCGGCTTCGTTTTCGCGCGCTCGTCACCACGCCACACCGTCACAACCTGATGACACGCCTCGGGGAAACAAGTCGGTTCGGCGTACTGCGGTGGCGTTCATGACGCCAATGCAGGCACACCAGCCGATGCAGTTGCAGATGAAACCGGTGCGGCAATGCGTACGGCGAGTGGTAGTCAAGCTCGACGTGGCGCAGGCTTCACCTCTATTCAGTGACCATGCTCCTAGGGAGGTGCACCTGTGGCAGTAGCCGCAAAAAGAAGGGCCCCGGCCAGAAAGGCCGCGAAAAAACGGGCCCCCGCAAAGAAAGCAGCCAAGCGCACGACAGCCAAGAAGGCCGTCAAGCGGGCTCCGGCACGGAAGTCCGTGAAGCGGGCTCCGGCGCGCAAGGCAGCCAAGAAGCGGGCTCCGGCGCGCAAGGCAGCCAAGAAGCGGGCTCCGGCGCGCAAGGCAGCCAAGAAGCGGGCTCCTGCGAAGAGGGCGGCGAAGCGGGCTCCGGCGCGCAAGGCGACCAAGAAGCGGGCACCGGCACGGAAGGCTGCCAAGAAGCGGGCTCCGGCCAAGAAGGCAGCCAAGCGCACTGTGCGCAAGGCGACCAAGAAGCGGGCACCAGCACGGAAGGCCGCCAAGAAGCGGGCTCCGGCACGCAAGGCCGCCAAGAAGCGGGCTCCGGCGCGCAAGGCAGTGCGTCGTGCGCCCGCCCGCAAGGCGGCACGTCGGCGCTGAGCGCTTCGTTCCCTCGGGAACACGTGAGACCGGGGGCCTTCGGGCCCCCGGCTCCGCGTCCCGGGGCGCGCTATGAAGGCCGGCCGAGCTCGGCGACGTCGGCAGGCCAGTCGACGTCGTAGGCGAGGTTCGGCTCTCGCAGGATGCGCACGGGAAGCCCCAACCGCGTCGCCTCTGCCCGGTGGGCGCGGAACGAGCCCGGTCCATACGCGAAGCGGAAGTCGACGCCGGTCGGCAGGCGGAGCACGTTGGTGCCGTCGTCCCGCCGGTCGGGAACGAGCGTGACGCCTTCGAACGGCGCCAGATCACCGAGCCCTTGGGCCCGTGGGAGGTCGCCGTGGGCGACGGTCACCCAGGAGGCGCCGGCACGGCCAAGTCGATCGACGCCTGCCCGCACGGCTCCGTTCAGACCCTGCCGCGGCTCCCACATGACGGCGGCACCGACCCCGAATGCCCACTGCGCCACCCGCTCGTCATCGCACACGACCGCGACCGGCAGGGGCGCGCACGCGGCAACCACCCGTGCGGCCATGGAGCGAACCAAGTCGATGCGATCCGTGTCGGATAGAGCGGATCCGAGCCGGCGCTTGGCCTGATGGAAGGCCTTGACCGGGATGAGGACGACGTCGGTCCCGAGCGGCTCGTCGTTGCCCGGCGCCCCGCGCTGCACTGCCGGCACGGTGGCCTTCGACACCGGGACAGTGTACGGGTCGAGGCGGAACCCGCACCGGGCGGCGCCGTAGGCTCTCTGCCATGAGCGACCGGGTGGCGGTGATCGGTGCGGGTTCGTGGGGTACCGCGGTGGGTACCATCGTCGGCGCAACGCATTCCGCCACCCTGTGGGCGCGCTCACCCGAGTTGGCGTCCGAGATGGTGCGCACGAGGCGCAACGACACGTACCTGCCCGGTGTGCCTCTCCCTGAGGGATTGACGGTCACGGCGTCGTTGGGCGAGGCGCTCCAGGGCGCCAACATCGTGTTCATGGCCGTGCCGTCCCACGGGTTCCGCTCCGTCCTCAGCGACATACGCCCGCTGGCCGGGGGTATTGAGGCCGTCGTGAGCCTGTCCAAGGGCATCGAGATGGGGACGAATCTCCGCATGTCCGAGGTGGTCGCCGACGTGTTACCGGGCATACCGGCCGGCGTGCTGACAGGGCCCAACCTGGCGCGCGAGGTGGCGCAGGGGCATCCGGCCGCTTGTGTCGTCGCACTCGCCGATGAGGATCTGGCCCGCCGCGTCCAGGCGCTGGTGCACACGCGCACGTTCCGCACCTACATGGGCACGGACGTGATCGGTTGCGAGATCTCCGGCGCCACGAAGAACGTGATGGCCATCGCGGCCGGCATCGGGGACGGATTGGGCCTCGGCGACAATACGCGCGCCGTCCTCATCACCCGGGGACTGGCCGAGCTGGGCCGGCTGGGCGTGGCGCTGGGTGGCAAGGTGCTCACTTTCGGCGGTCTGGCCGGTGTAGGTGACCTGGTAGCGACGTGCGCCAGTCCGCAGAGCCGCAACAGGACAGTGGGGTTCGCCCTCGGCCAGGGCCAAACACTCGACGAGATCGTCGGCGGCATGCACATGGTGGCAGAGGGCGTGAAGAGCGCCGGTCCACTGGTCGAGCTGGCTCGGGCGAACGGCGTCGAAATGCCGATCGCCGAGCAGGTGCAGGCGATCGTGGAAGGGTCGTGTTCGCCCTCCGAAGCCCTCTTGAACCTCATGCGGCGGCCCTCCCGTCCAGAATGGGACGAGTCGCTTCTGCGAGGGCTCCCGGGATGAGCGGGCTCTTCAGCAGCTTCGATGCGCTCTCGGGCGGCGGCGACGAGGCGCGCCGCGAGGTCGCGTTGGAACACGTCAAGGAGATCCTCCTGATGCACGGGGCGAGCGAGGAGGAGATCGACCAGGCCGTCGACGACGGCGTCATCGATCTCTTCGTGGCGGACCGCCTGCTCGTCCCGTCGCGCCGGCGTTACACCCGCGTCGAGGTGGCAGAGCTGACGGGGGTCGGGATCGACATGCTCGAGCGTTTCTGGCGGGCGCTCGGGTTCCCCGGCGTCGACGACGACGATCGATCCTTTACCGACCTCGACCTCGAAGCCGTTCGGCTCTTCCAGGGACTGCAGGCGCTCGGCGCCGCCGATGCCGAAACGGCGGTCCAGATGGCCCGCGTGATCGGCTCCTCGATGGCCCGCATTGCAGAGGCCGAGCTGGGGCCCGGAGACATGGTGAGCGCAGAAATCGACCCGGTGTTCTCTGCCGAGGCGTTCGCCGGTATCGCCGACGTGACCATCCCGGCGATGGCCAAGCTGCTCGAGTTCGTGTGGCGACGTCAGGTTGCGGCCGGCATTCAGCGCAGCATGATGCTGCGAAGCCACGGATTGGCTCCCGGGCAGAGCCCGGTGCTCGCCGTCGGCTTCGCCGACATGGTCGGGTTCACACTCCTCAGCCAGCACCTGAGCGACGAGGAGCTCGCCGCCGTCGTGCGGCGCTTCGAGGAGATCTCGCACGACATTGTGACGAGCGCCCGCGGCCGGGTCGTCAAAATGATCGGCGACGAGGTCATGTTCGTGGTCGACAGCGTCGCCGACGCAGCGCGCATCGGGCTCAGCCTGGCTGACGCCTACGCGGACGACGACCTCCTCTCCGACGTCCGGGTCGGTCTGGCCTGTGGACCGGTGCTCCTGCGCGACGGGGACTACTTCGGCCCGACCGTCAACCTGGCCCACCGGATCGTCAACATCGGCAATCCCGGGACCGTCCTCATGTCCGACGAGTTCCACGATGTCCTGGAGCGGGAGGCACCCGGTGAGTTCACCGCCCAGGCACTCCGACCGCGCCTGTTGAAGGATCTCGGCCGCGTGCAGCTGTGGTGGTGTGGCCGGGTGGGACAGGAGGCGGACGGCACCGGAGCCGCCGCCGACCGCCGGCGCAACGTGCGCTGGGAAAGGCTCTCGGAGGTGCTACGCGACCTGGAGGAGCTGCGAGGAGTCGGCGAGCGTCTGCTCACCGCCAACCGCACGCTGAGCTCAGGTGTCGCGCAGCCTGGCCGTGGCGATGCCGAAGGGTCGTAGCTCGAAGGATCCTTCGAACGACGCCTCGGGATAACCGCGCAGATTGACGAGCCAGCCGGCGCGCCCAGGGATCGACACGGTGGCCGGTGCGGGAGTCGGGTTGAAGACGCGCACCTCGAGCACGCCGGCGACGCGGTGCAGCGCACTGACCTCGGCGCCGTGGACACCCAGCTCGCTGCCCGTGGCCGGCCGCGGGCCGCCGCCCAGGCTCTGGACAGGTTCGAGCGGAAGCAGGACATCGTCCGCCAGCCCGTAGGGATCGGCACAGTCGAGGGCGAGCGCGTAGCGCAGCTCTATCTGTCTGCCCCGCATCTGCAGCCCTTCGACCGGGGTGAGCGGGCCGGCCGGGAAGGGACGGTAGGCCATGCCGAGTCGCGACAACATGCCGGTGGAGCGCAGGATCGTCAGCGCCAGCGTCTCGGCGGCGTCGTCGTGAATGTCAATCAGCTCGTACTCACAGACGCCTTCGTGCACGACTGTCAGCCGTCCGGCCTGGACGAATCGGTTGGCCGGGGCGGTGGGGAGGCCGAACTCGTCGGGCCGTCCCTCAGCGGTCAGTCCCCGAGTCACGACGGTGAACGCGCTCTCGGCCAGCGACTCCCGTGCCGGCTCGGGGAGCGGGCACTCGACACGCAGGCGGTGATCGCCGCTCGGGTTGACGAACGTGGTCTTCACACGAACGGTGGGCTCGTCCGCCCGCAGTTCGACCACGGTCTCGATGTCGACCGGGTGGCTGCCGACTCTGGCTTGGGATGTGCCGTCCACATGGTCGGGCCAGTCATAGGAGGTGACGATGCGGGCGCGCGCCCGGACGGGGCCCCGTTCGTCCATCTGGACCGTCACCGCCCGCGGCGTGTCGACGATGGTGTCCAGGCGCGGCGGCGAGTAGTTGTACGAGTCGCCCAGATCGCCGCCGTCGACCAGCCGGCCGTAACCCGGCGTGTCGTCGAGGGCGAAGGTGCCCGTGGCGGGGTCGATGTCGACGCGTACCAACCCGTTGGCCAGCGCGACCGTCCCGTCTGCCTCATCGACCTGCACCGGATGGGAGAGCGACTGTGCCACGAACGTGCTCCATCCGTAGCCGGGGACCTCGCCCGCGCGCGCCGTGATCCTGCGGGTCGAGGGCTGGTCCATGCCGACGCGGATGACCGCGTCGGGCCGAGCTCCGAGCCGGGTGTAGACGTCCTGCTTGGCCTCGGCAATGGGAACGTCGGCCTTCTCCTCGGTACCCACGGCGATGGTGATGTCGAAGCCGTCGTCGGTGTCCTCAATCCCGACGTCGTGGATCCACGCGTCATCGCTGATTTTCGGACCCTGCAGCATGCCCAGAACGGTGCGCACCGTGTCGGCGTCGAGCACCATGGCACCGGGGAGCCCGCCGCGCTCGGACAGGACCTGCACATGAGCCGGCGCCGGTCCATCGGCGGGTACCACGAGCTCCACCAGGCCGGTGCGGGCGCGGGGGGACGGATTGAGCACCGTCGGGCCGGACTGGGAGAGCGAGCGGGCAAAGGCCTTCACGGCTCGGTCGGCCAGACCGGCCGCAATGGCGCGAGCCTCGGCGTAGCGGTGCAGCACGGCGTCGACGACATCGTCGACGGAGCAGGCGCAAATGGAGTCGTGCGCCGAGTTGCGGATCATTTCGAGCCAGGCCAGTTCCAACAGGCGGTCGGGGTAGTCCGACGGCGTTTGGAAGAGCGCGGCGAGTGGCTCGGCGCGCCGTTCCAGCTCCCGTTCGGCCAGGGCGCCGCGGCGTTTGACATCGACGCGATTCGAGGTGACGCCCATCAACATGTTGGAGCGGGCGCCTGAGCGCAGCTCGCCCTCCACTCTGGTCAGGCCGTCTCGCGGGGCGCCGGCCAGGTAGCGGGGAAGCGAGGTCACTTCGAAGGCGTAGTCGCCTTGCAGGTCGTTTGCCTCGGCCACCACGCGCCCGAGCCAAGGTTGCGGCGTGAGGTGGTCGGACCCGTTCATGCACAGGAGATCGCCCATGAGGAATTCCTCGACCTCGGCCACATTGTCAGTGGTCCGGCGAATGAGCGCTTTGGCGTCGTCGGGCAGCGCCGCGCCGTTGCCGTAGCCGACGGGTAAGTACTCGGTGCGGACCGAGGATCCGTCCGGTGACACCCAGTCGAAGGCGTTCTTCTTCACTTGCGAGGGCACACCCCGCCACACGACGGCGTCATGGAAGCCGGCGAGCTGGAGGATCTGAGGCATCTGCGCAATATGGCCGAACATGTCGGGCAGGTAGCCGAGCTCCATGACGCCGCCGAAGGCCGCCCCTCGCTGGAGGCCCATCTGGAGGTTGCGCACGATGGTCTCGCCGGAAGCGAGGAACTCGTCCATCAGGATGTACCAGGGACCCATGCTGACCCGGCCTGCCGCGGCCAGCGCCCGGAGCCGGTCCTCGGCCTCCGGGCGTACCTCGAGGTAGTCGTCCACGACGGCCATCTGTCCGTCGAGCATGAAATAGGGATAGCCGGCGTCGCGCTCGAGCAGCGGGATCAAGGTGTCGACGAGCTCGACCAGGGCAAGGCGGAAGTCCTGGTAGGACTTGTACCATTCCCGGTCCCAATGCGTGTGCGGAACGATGGCAATCCGGCGGGCGGTCATGACCGCCAGACTATGACGTGCCGTCGCCGCCGGTGAGGGCGTCGATCCCCGCCACCGTGTGGCCCCGCCACCACCCCGTTCGACCGGGTCGGACGCTGCCCGAGGTGTGGGCGCGGGTGTGGGAGGCCGAGCCGGAAGCCCCTGCGCTCATGGACGGGTGGGACAGATCCACGCGCATCGATGCCGGGACACTGCAAGGGCGCATCACCGCGCTGGCCGCCGCACTGGTCGAGCGGGGCGTCGAGCCCGGGGATCGGGTGCTGTGGTGCGCCCGGGCGACCATTCCCTCCGTCGAAGCCCTGCTCGCAGTCCTGCAGTGCGGCGCGGTGCTGGTGCCGATGAGCCCGACGGCGACGGCATCCGAGATCGCCCACGTCGTCGCCGACGCCGGACCGGTCCTCGCGCTCTGCGACCGCGATCGTTCGGACGCGTTCGCTGCCGGGCCGGTGGTTGCGCATCACGAGGACCTCGCTCCTGCACCCGGACGGCCTGGGTCAGGGGCCGACCTGCCGACGCGTGCGCCTGGCGATGACGCATTGATCGTCTATACCTCGGGGACGACTGGTCGGCCGAAAGGCGCCGTGCACACGCACGCCTCCTTGTTGGCAGGCGTCTCGGCGCTGTGCACGGCCTGGCAGTGGGATCCCGAGGATCGGCTCATCCTCGCCCTGCCGCTCTACCACGTGCACGGCCTGTGCGCAGGCCTGTTCGGCACGCTCACCGCCGGTGCGTCCGCCACCGTGTTCGACCGCTTCGACGAGGCAGCGGTGCTGGCAGCAGTGCCGGAGAGCACCATGTTCTTCGGCGTGCCAACCATGTACCACCGGTTGGCGGCATCGGGACGGGCGGCCGTGCTGGGGTCGCTGCGGCTCGCCGTCTCGGGGTCTGCTCCGTTGTCCGCAGACCTATGGCAGCAGCTCGCCGGCGAGGGTGTCGCCGTGCTGGAACGCTACGGCATGACCGAGACCCTCCTCACCCTCTCGAACCCCCTGATGGGCGAGCGCCGATCCGGCTCCGTCGGAGTGCCGCTGCCGGGCGTGGAGGCCGCACTCGACGACGCCGACGAGCAAGGGATCGGGGAGCTGTTGGTGCGCGGTGCGTCGCTGTGCCGCGGCTATTGGGGGCGCGACGTCTTCGCGCCCGGCGAGTGGTTCGCTACCGGCGACCTCGTGTCGGTGGCGGACGACGGCTATGTGACCGTGCGTGGGCGCCGGACCGAACTGATCATCACCGGCGGCCACAACGTCTATCCCGCCGAGGTCGAAGCGGTCCTGGCCCGCCACCCCGGTGTGGTCGAGGTGGCCGTCGTGGGCCAGCCCTCGGCCGAATGGGGGGAGACCGTGGTGGCCTTCGTGGTGGGCGATCCCGATCTGGTCTCGCTGCGGGACCTGGCCGCGGCCGAGCTGGCGCCATTCAAGTGCCCCCGCCAGGTCCGACTGGTCGAGGCGTTGCCCCGCAACGCCCTGGGCAAGGTGGTCCGGGGTGACCTGCGCTGACGAGGGCGCGACCCTGGGACCATGGGGCGGCAGAACCCTGCGGTAGCGTGCAGACATGGCCACGTTTCTCATGCTCTCCACGGTGGGGCCCGACGGCGCGGCCACGCTCACGGAGAACCCGGGTCGTCTCAAAGCGGTGAACGCCGAGGTGGAGGCCATGGGTGTGCGCGTGGTGGCGCAATGGGCCCTGCTCGGCCAGTACGACTTCTGCACCGTGCTCGACGCTCCTGACGAGATGACCATGGCCCGGGTCGCCCTCGTCCTGGGCTCCCGCGGCACCCTCAAGACGCTGACGCTCTCGGCCATCCCGATCGACAGCTACATCGAGGGTGTGCTCAAGCCGCAGCAAGGCTGAGGCTCAGTGCCACCAGAAACCCTGGCGCGTCCGCTCCCGGCGGACATCGTCGCGTGAGAACAATTCGCCCAGCACGCTCCCGTCCGACATGCGGCGGATGCGATACCCCTCGTCGGTGACTTCGGCAATCTCGAAGCCACGGACCCAGGTTCCCTGGAAGCGGTTGCGCACGTCCACCTTCGCCCCCGGCGCCAGCGGGGACCGCGTCTGCACGTCTGCGCCTTCCCCCCCGTCGGTCATCACGCCCCCATCGTACGAGGCGGGCGCGCGCATGCTCCGATGACCGTCTGCGCGCCCGATCTGAAGGAGGAGCGCCGCCTGCGCTCGCAGGGTTTCGAGACGGTCGCCGGTCTCGACGAGGTCGGCCGGGGGGCGTGGGCCGGGCCGCTCACGGTGGGCGTCGCCATCGTGCGCCCACGCGTGCAGCTGCGTTCCATGCCGACGTGGCTGCGGGACTCCAAAATGCTGAGCGAGGCGCGCCGAGAGGAGATCTTCGACGCGGTGGGCGCGTGGTGCCAGGAGTGGTCGGTCGGTCACGCCACCCCGGCCGAGTGTGATGCGTGGGGCATGACCGAGGCTCTCCGGGTGGCGGCGCGGCGTGCTCTGGGCGGTCTCGACCGGGCCCCGCAGGCCGTGCTCGTCGACGGCCCCGTCGACCTGCTGCGCCACCCCGTCGACCCGTTCGAGGGTGCGGTGCGCCCGGTGGTCGACGGCGACGCCAAGTGCGCGTCGGTGGCGGCGGCCTCGGTCTTGGCCAAGGTGGTGCGGGACCGGATGATGCGTGCGGAGTCCGACCATTTCCCGGCTTATGGCTTCGAGCGCAACAAGGGATATCCGTCGCCCGTGCACCAGACGGCGCTGCGCGGCTATGGACCAACGGCGATCCACCGCCGCAGCTGGGCGTTCTTGCGCGACCTGCCCTGGTGCGGGCAAGGCTGGCGCGGCCGCTCAGACGACGGAGGCGACCTCGGCGAAATGGCAGGCGACGGGGTGCCCCTGGGCGCGGTCGACCAGGGCAGGCTCTTCGGTGGCGCAGATCTCCTGTGCCTTCCAGCAACGGGTACGGAAGCGGCAGCCCGAGGGGGGTGACTGCGGGCTCGGCACGTCGCCCTCCAAGACGATGTGCTTCCGGGCGCGCTCAGCCCTGGGGTCCGGGATCGGCACCGCCGAGAGAAGGGCCTGGGTGTAGGGGTGGGCCGGGCGGTCGTAGACATCGGCACGGTCACCGATCTCGACGATCTTGCCCAGGTACATGACGGCCACCCGGTCCGAGATGTGCCGGACGACGGACAGGTCGTGGGCGATGAAGAGGAAGGCGACCCCGAGCTCGTGCTGTAGGTCGTCGAGGAGGTTGACCACGCCGGCCTGAATGGAGACGTCGAGGGCCGAGACCGGTTCGTCGAGGACGAGCAGCTTCGGCTGGAGCGCCAGGGCGCGCGCGCGATCCCGACTCGCTGTCGCTGTCCCCCCGAGAACTCGTTGGGATAGCGGTTGGCGTGATACGGCTCGAGGCCCACCAGCTTGAGCATCTCGGCCGCCCGGGCCTGGATGGCCGCCTTGTCGCCCCACCCGTGAATCTGCAGCGGCTCGGCGATGGCCTGGCCGACGGCGATGCGCGGGTCGAGCGAGGCGAACGGATCCTGGAAGACGACCTGGAGATTCCGGCGGACCTTGCGCATGTCAGCTGTGCCGAGCTCGGTGAGCTCAACCCCTTCGAACGTGACCGAGCCCGAGGTCGGACGCGTCAATTGCAGGACAGAGCGTCCCGTCGTCGACTTGCCGCAACCCGACTCGCCCACCAGGCCCAGGGTCTCGCCGGGAGCGATGGAGAAGGAGACGCCGGAGACCGCGTGGATCTCCCCGACACGGTGCCGGACGAACGAGCCACCGCGCACGGGGAAGTGTTTGACGAGGTCGGTGACTTTGAGCAGTGGTGCGGCCGCCGGTGCGGGGTCGGCTGCGTTCTCGGTCACGCTCATGCGATCACGTTGTCCACGACGCCGTCGGAGAAGATCTGACCGTGATCGCCCCGACCCACCGCCTCGGCGTAGTGACAGGCGGCGCGGTGCTCGCCCAGCGTGGAAGTCACCGACGGGACCACCGCGAGGTCGGGCTCCATCTCACGGCACAGGTCGGTGGCCAGTGGGCAGCGGGGCGCGAAGGGGCAGCCCGTGCGGTCACCCAACATGGAGGGAGGGGATCCCGGTATCTGCCGGAGGCGTTCAGATCCGTCACCGTCGAGACGGGGGAGTGAACCGAGCAGGCCGAGGGTGTAGGGCATGGAGGGTCGGTAGAAGACGTCCTCGGCGGTGCCGACTTCGACAGGGCGCCCGGCGTACATGACGAGCACGCGGTCGGCCAGGCCCGCAATGACCCCGAGGTCGTGGGTGATGAGCAGGAGGGCGGCACCGGTCTCGTCCATCGCCGTCTTGAGCGAACCGAGCACCTGGGCCTGCACGGTCACGTCGAGCGCCGTTGTGGGCTCGTCGGCCAAAATCACGTCGGGGTCGTTGGCCATGGCGATGGCGATCACAGCTCGCTGGCGCATGCCTCCCGAAAACTCGTGCGGATAGTTGTCGATCCGTTCAGCGGGATTGGGGATGCCGACCTTGGCCAGCAGCTCGATGGCTCGCGCCATTGCCGCATCCTTGGAGATGTCCTGGTGGGCCAGGATGGCCTCAGTGATCTGCCAGCCGATGGTGTAGACGGGATTCAGCGCCGTCATCGGATCCTGGAAGATCATGGAGACCCCCGTGCCGCGCACGTTGGTCAGCTGCTTCTCTTTCATGGTGAGGAGTTCGGTGTCGCCGTAACGGATGGACCCCCGCACCCGCGCGCTCTTGGGGAGCAGCCCCATAGCGGCTAGCGCGGTCACCGACTTCCCCGATCCCGACTCGCCGACGATGCCCAGGACTTCGCCAGGCGTCAGTGAGAGGTCCACGCCGCGCACAGCGTGCACCACGCCGTCCTTGGTCGGGAAATCGACCTCGAGACGCTCAACGTGCAGAACAGGTCCGGCCATCAGGCCCTCACGCGGCTCTTCTTGGGGTCGAACGCCTCGCGCAGGCCGTCGCCGATGAGGAAGATGGAAAGGATCAGGATGATCAGGAAAGCGACGGGAAAGACGAACAGCCACCACTCTGTCGTTGCGGAGTCCTGACCCTGGCTGACGAGTAGCCCGAGCGACACATTCGGCGGCTGGACACCGAGTCCGAGGAACGACAGCGTCGACTCCAAAATGATGCTCAGCGCGACCGTGAGCGTGGCGTTGACGATGATGGGCCCGATGGCGTTGGGCAGCATGTGCTTCACGATGATGCGCCGGTTCGTTGCGCCGAGCGCCCGGGACGCCTCGACGAAATCACGTTCGCGTAGCGAGAGGAAGTCCGCCCGCACTAGCCGGGCGACGTAGGTCCACGAGAGCAGCCCGATGATGAGGGCGAGCCCGATCCAGTTGCTGGACTGCTTCGCCAGCTTGGACGAGAGGAGGATGAGGATCGCCAGAATCGGCACCACCAGCACGAGGTCGACGAAGCGCATGAGGAGTGAGTCCACCCACCCCCGGTAGAAGCCGGCGATGGCGCCGATGGTCACGCCGATCAGCACCGCGATGGCGGCCACTGTCAGCGCGATCTCAATATCCTTCTCCACGCCCGCCATCACCTGGGCGAACATGTCGTTGCCGATGGAGTTGGTGCCGAAGGGGTTGGTCCACGAAGGCGGGTCGTTCAGGTTGTCGGTGATGGTCGTGTAGCTGTACTGCCAGAAGTGTCCGACGAGTATCGAGCCGAAGGCGAGAAGCAGGAAGACGGTGAGACCGAGCATGGCCAGCCGCTGATGGACGAAGCGCCCCGCCACAATGCGGAACTGACCCTTGGCCTCGCCGGTCAGGCCGTAGGTGTCCGAGCCCGACAAGCCGAGCCCTGCACCCGGAGACGCCAGGGTGTGCATGCCGGATTCGGCGGCCGCCACGTGCTCAGGTGTCTCGATGACGAAGTTCTCGCGGACGTCGTCAGGCATAGCGGATCCTCGGGTCGAGCACGCCGTAGAGGATGTCGGCAAGCAGGTTGAAGAGGATGACGAACGTGGCCGTCACGAGTAAGTAGGCCAGCATGATGTTGACGTCGAGGGTGGTGACCCCGGTGATGTACCACGTCCCGAGCCCCTGCCAGCCGAAGACGTACTCGGTGAGGATGGCGCCGCCGAGCACGGCGGCGAAGTCCAGGGCGATGACCGTCGTGACGGGGATCAGAGCGTTGCGCAGCACGTGGCGCACCAGCACCCGGCGCCGGCTCAATCCCTTAGCCCGGGCCAGACGCACGTGGTCGGCGTCCAGCGTCTCAATCATCGACGAGCGGTGGTAGATGGCCCAGGCCGAGTACGAGACGAGAATCAGGGTGAGTGCCGGCAGGGCGGTGTGGCCGGCGTAGTCGGGCAGCCGGCTGAAGAACGAACCGCTGAGGGTCGGACTCTGCTGGCCGTTGGTGTAGAAGACCGTGCTCCCGACATGTTGGTTGATGGGGATGGCGACGAATTCCTTGAGGGCGAGTCCGAGCACGAAGACCGGCGTGGCCAGGAGCACGAAGTTCGTGACCGTGATCGTGTGGTCAGCCAACTTGTTCTGCCGCACCGCCGCCCAGACGCCAAGGCCTATCGCAAGGAGGACGGCAATGATTGTGGCGACGATCACCATGCGCAGGGTCACGAAGAGATGTGACCAGAGCTGCGGGGCGACCGCCTGGCCCTTGGTCGTGTTGCCCAAATTGCCGTGCAGCACGTTGGAGAACCAGATCCAATAGCGCTGCCAGAGCGGATCGTTCAGATTCAGGAGGTGCTCCCTGGCCACGATCGTCGATCGGGGAGTGTGCGGATTGGCCTTCAAGAGCGCGAGCGGGTCGCCCGCTGTGCTGACCAAAAGGAAGACCAGGATCGTCGCGAAGAACAGGACGACGATGCTGATGAGGAAACGCCTCATGACGTAGGCCAACATGCGCGGAGTCTAGGTGTGGAGTCGGAAACGTCGTGGGAGGGGCCGACCTCGTTCGGCCGTCCCCTCCCACCCGTTCAAGGATCTGCTACGAGCGGAGGGACCAGTCCTCGGCGTTCCAGGTCACTCCGACGCTCGAGGTGTTCGGGAGAACACCCTTGAGGTTGTTCGTCCAGGCCCAGAACTGGGGCTTCTGGTACAGCGGCAGCGTCACCATGTCGTGCCACAGGGTGGCATCGGCCTTGTTGTAGTCGTTGATCTCCTGGGACTGGCTCGAAGCTGACGACCCGGCGGCCATGTCCTTGTCCACGGTCGCGTTGGCAGAGTGTGTCCAGTTCTGGCCACAGTTGGTTGCGTCAGTGTAGGAGCAGTAGATGGACTGGTTCCCGGAGACGAACGGGGTCGTGACCCAGGCGAACTCGCCTATCTGGTAGGTGCCGTTCGGCAGGTTGGTCCCGAAGAAGGTGTTGGCGTCGTAGTTCTGAATGTTGATCTTGATCCCGATCGCCTTCATCTGGGCCTGGAACAGCTCCTCCGTCTGCGAGCGGATGCTGTTGCCCGTCGTGGACTGGATGGTGAAGGTCAGGTCCTTCCCCTTCTGCGGGCCATAGTTGGGCTGGTAGTAGCCGTCCGAGGCCTTCTTGAACCCAGCCTCTTTCATGAGGTTTTTCGATTGGCTCGGGCTGTACGCGTAGCTTGTGCCCTTGTAGCCCTTCTGGGTCGACACCAGCATGCGGCTTCCCAGCGGCTTGATGCCCTTGGAGATCTCGCCGACCGTGCGGGTGATGATCGACTGGCGGTCGACGCCGTGGGCGATCGCCTCGCGTACCTGCACTTTGGCCAGATACGGATCTGCCTGGTTGAAGTCGAAGTGCTCGAACTCGAGTCCCGGCAGCGTCACCTTCGTCGTGTTCGGCACCTGGTTGGCCGTCTGGACGATGGAGAGGTTCAGGGTCGAAGGGTTGAAGATGTTGATCTCCTTGTTCTGTAATGCCGGCACGAGTTGGCTGTCGTCGGAGAAGAACTGGAAGACGATCTTGTTCAGTTTGCCGGGAGTGCCCCAGTAGGAGGGGTTCCGAACCAGCACCAGAGATTGGTTCTCGTTGTAGCTCTGGATCTTGTACCAGCTGCCCGAGATCGTCTGCGTGGGGCCGGTGAACCCGGTGTTCCAGCCGACCGTGCGAGCGATGTGCGCGGGGACGACGCCGGCGCCGCTGAAGAGGCTGCGCCAGTCGGCAAAGGAAGGCTTGAACGTCACCGTGAAGGTGCGGCCGTTCGGGCATAGGCCGACGTTGCGGTCGGCCGTGCTGCCGGGATCGCAGGCCGCGCCGCCGGAGGGGTCAGAGCCGACGACGGATTGGATCTGGCTGTAGCCGGCGGTCGTGGCGGAGTCGTAGGGCTGGTTGCCGACGTCGGTGTAGGCGGGATTGCCGCTCAAGGCCTGCCAGTTGTAGATGAAGTCGTCCGCCGTGATCGGTGTGCCGTCGGACCAGACAGCCTTGGGGTTGAGTTTGTAGACGACGGTCTGCGGGCTGGTGCTCGTCACCGTTGCGCTCTCCATGAGCTGGGTGTTGAGCACCGGCTGGAGCTTGTTGGTGATGATGAAGACCTGCGGCCACACCATGTTCAAGATTTCCTGCAGCACGTACTCGTTGGCGGCTGAGGTGTTCACGTTGAACCCGGCCAGGTTCTCGTCGAGCGCCATGGTCACCGTCCCGCCCGAAGACGATGACGCCTTGGTGGCCGCACCGCTCGTGGCAGGTGCGACGGCGACTATCGACACGGACAGCGCGGCTGCTGCCATTGCGGCAAAGGCCGACTGCTTCAAGTACCCCTTGATTCCCATTGTGCTCCCTTGGCTTCTCGGTCGCCCCGGTGACGACCGATTCCCCGCTCTTCCTCCACTGCGTGGTCGCCGCCGCCGACGGCACGGCCGCTGCGGCGTCCAGTGTCAATGTCGGAAGATGGTCGCAAATGTAACGCAATTGCCACATTCTTCAGCGTCAACTGCACGAGAAATCTTGCGAGATGAGGCTCAAGTCGGGGCCGATCCGGTGCGCATCGCCCGTTTGCACACGATTCCGGCTTGAGAGGGGAAACGGACGCGGAAGTCAGTACCTGAGAATCACCTGTGAGCCCCCTGCGTGCTTTGTGACGTTCGGCCATTAAATTAGGTGGAAGCCCATGGTCTACGTCCTCGCTGTCTTGGCGGCTCTCTCGAATGCGCTGACCAGCGTCTTCCAGCGCATGGGCGTCGAGGATGCCCCGGCCGAGTCCGCCATGCGGCTGAGTCTGCTGACACATGCCATCCGCCGAGGCGTCTGGCTCCTGGGTTTCGCGTTCATGATCTGCGCCTTCTTGTTGCAGGCGTTCGCGTTGCACATCGGGCGCCTCTCGGTCGTCCAACCGATCCTCACCATGGAGCTGCTGTTTTTGGTCTTCATCCTCGGCACGTACTTCCGTTTCTCCATCTCGGTGCGCGAATGGGTGGGGGCCGGCGCCATCGCCTTCGGGCTGTCGGGCTTCCTCGTCTTCGCCGATCCGGGCGGCGGCAACGAGACGCCCACCAACCTCGGCTGGATCGTGGTCGGTGGCGCCTCACTCTTTCTCATCAGCGCCACGGTGGTGGCCACGCGCTGGGGTCCGCGCTGGTGGAAGGCCGCCATGTTCGGCACCGCAGCGGCCGTCTCCTACGCCTTCACCGCCGCACTTATCAAGGTCGTGAGTGACTACGCCGCCAACGACTGGGTGACCCTGGTCAAGCACTGGCAGACCTACGGCGTCATTGTGTTCGGGCTCCTCGGCCTCTTCCTGACGCAGAACGCCTTTCACGCCGGACCGCTGGCCGCCTCGCAGTCCACACTGGTGCTGGTCGACCCTCTCGCCAGCATCAGCATCGGGATCGCCCTGTTCGGTGACTCGCTGCGCACCTCGGGGCCTTACGGACCGCTCGAGGCGCTCTCCCTCCTCGTCATGTTCCTCGGCGCGGTGTTCTTGTCCCATTCGCCGCTGATCACCGGCATTCGCAGTGAGGGCAAGAGCATCGAATACGACGAGATGCTGGCGCGCCGGTTGAAGCATCCGCGCCACGCAACCCAAGACGCAGTGGGCGACAGCGGATTGCCCCCGTTCTCCTCCGCCTGAGCGCGGCCTATCCGTTGGGCCCGGCGCGGGCCATCACCAGACGCGTCATGGCGGCGAAGTGGTCCGGGTGGGACAGGTGCGCACCGTGCTGCGCATTGGCGATCTCGTAGACGACCGCACCGGAGACGTTGTTGCCGAGCCAGTCAACGGTGCGACGGTGGTGCTCGGCCGATGCGGGTCCACCCTTTCCGAAGACGGCGGGCAGGTCGAGTGCCATGACGTCGAAAGGCGGACCTTCGCCCCGCATGCTGCGCAGGTCCGCGACGAGCGCAGGGCCGTCGGCCCGGCGCTGCGCCCGCCCGTCCTCGGTCAGCCGCGCCCAGGTGCCCTCGCCCACCATCCGCCCGAAGAAGCGCTCGGCCTCTTCGCCGGGATCGCCGACCAGGGGGGCCCAGGCACCGCGCCGGCGGAACCCGAGCCAGGGCATCGGCGGCTCGAAGGCGCCGATGGCATCGAAGGCGCGCGGCGATGCCAGTGCGGCACCGACGACGACGTTGCCTCCCAGGCTGTGCCCGATCGCCACCAACGGGCCGTCGCCCTCGGCGTGCACGGTGTCGGCGATGGCGAGGAGGTCGTCGATGTGGCCGCCGAGGCCGACCACGCCGCCGTCGCGCGAACCCTGGTACCCGCGACGGTCGTAGGCCAGCGCGGCCAGCTCGGGCAGCCGGCGCATGGCCAACCGGAAGCTGTCGCCCCGGTCGAGCGAGCCGTGGACGAAGATCACAGTGCCGGCCGCTGCGCCCGGCCTCGGTGTCGCTGCGCTTCCCGACCGCGCGGTGAAGTGGAGGGCGGCCGGATAGCTCATGGGCAGGGCAGACGCTACCCGGACTGCCCATGAGACCCGACCGCCACCGGTAGGGTTGACCCATGACCCAGTTCGGTGCCGCAGGGGGCTCGTTCGGCCCCAATGCCTGGCTGGTCGACGACATGTACGACCGATTCCTGGCCGATCCTGACTCGGTCAGCGACAGCTGGCGGGAGTTCTTCGCCGACTACCGGCCCGCCCCTGTACCGGCGCCGCAACCCCCCGCACCGGCGGCCTCGTCGGGGGCGCCCGAGCCGCGAGCCGGGGCCGCCGTGACGGCGGCCGCCGCCCCTGCTCCCGCTTCCACCGGGGAGGCGGCGGGACGCGAGGAGGCCACCCCGCTGCGCGGCGCGGCCTCCCGGATCGTGGCCAATATGGAGGCCAGCCTCGCCGTGCCCACGGCGACGAGCGTGCGCACGGTCCCGGCACGGCTCCTCGAGGTCAATCGCCTGATCCTGAACAACCAACTGGCGCGCACAACCGGGGCGAAGGTCAGCTTCACGCACATCATCGGTTACGCCATCGTGCGCGCCCTGCTCGATGTGCCGGCGTTGAACGCCGCCTTCGTCGCCGATGTAGACGGCAAGGGGAAGCCGGGCGTCATCCACCACAAGCACGTGGGGTTGGGCCTCGCCGTCGACCAGCAGAAGGGGGACGGGAGCCGTACGTTGCTCGTGCCGTGCATCAAGGAGGCTGACACTCTCGACTTTCGCTCCTTCGTCCTGGCCTATGAGGACCTCATCCGCAAGATCCACACCAACAAGATCGCTCCCGACGACTTTGCCGGGACGACCGTGTCGCTGACCAACCCCGGCACGCTCGGCACCGTGCAATCGGTGCCGCGCCTCATGCCCGGTCAGGGCGCCATCATCGGTGTCGGCGCGCTCGGCTATCCGGCCGGATTCGAGGCGGCCGACCCTCGGGTGCTGGCGGAGCTTGGGCTGGGCAAGGTGGTCACCTTGACGTCGACTTACGACCACCGCATCATCCAGGGGGCCGAGTCCGGACTGTTCCTCGGCCGGGTGGCCGCCCTCATCACCGGCGCCGACGGCTTCTACGACGACCTCTTCGAGTCGATGGGTGTGCCGTACGAGCCGGTTCGCTGGCAGGTCGACAGCAACGCCGGTGCCGGCAGCGAGGAGGGCGAGCACCAGCGCCTCGTCAAGCAGGTGCACGTGCAGACGCTCATCAACATGTACCGAGTGCGCGGTCACCTCATCGCCCACCTCGACCCGCTCGACGCGGAGCCCCCGCACATCCACCCCGAGCTCGACCCCTTCACCTACGGCCTGACCATCTGGGACCTGCCCCGGCAGTTCGTCGCCGACGGCCTGGCCGGGCGCGAGGTGGCGACACTCGACGAGATCCTTCACGTGCTGCGCGACGCCTACTGCCGCACGCTCGCCATCGAGTACATGCACATTCAGGATCCCGAACAGAAGCGCTGGATCCAACAGCACGTCGAGGGTCAGCCGAGCACTCTCAATCTCGAGGAGCAGCGCCACATCCTCGGCCGCCTCAACGCCGCCGAGGTCTTCGAGCGCTTCTTGCACACGCGCTACGTCGGGCAGAAGCGCTTCGGTCTGGAGGGCGCGGAGTCGACCATCGTGTTGCTCGACGCCTTGCTCGACGCCGCTGCGGGATCGGGAGTGGCCGAAGTCGTCATGGGGATGGCTCACCGGGGCCGCCTGAACGTCCTCGCCAACATCGTGGGCAAGTCCTACCGCGAGATCTTCGAGGAGTTCGAGGGCAATCTCGACCCCGAATCGGTGCAGGGGTCGGGTGACGTGAAGTACCACAAGGGGGCGCGTGGCGTCTTCCATGCCAGTGCGGGCGAGGAGCTCCCCATCACCCTGGCCTCGAACCCCTCGCACCTCGAGGCAGTGGACCCCGTCGTCGAAGGCATGACGAGGGCCAAGCAGGACAGGATCTCGCGGCCGACCGACGGCACGCCCACCGCCGCAGCCGAGGGCCTCGACGGGTTTCCCTGCATGTCCGTCCTCGTCCACGGTGACGCCGCCTTCGCCGGCCAGGGCGTCGTGGCCGAGACGCTGAACCTGTCGGGCCTGTCGGGCTACCGCACCGGCGGCACCGTCCACGTCGTCATCAACAACCAGCTCGGCTTCACCACCGCTCCGGCGTCGGCCCGGACCTCGGTGTACCCGACCGACGTGGCAAAGATGGTCCAGGCACCGATCTTTCACGTCAACGGCGACGACCCCGAGGCCTGTGTGCGAGCGGCGCGCCTCGCCTTCACCTTCCGCCAGACCTTCCACAAGGACGTCGTCATCGACCTCGTGTGCTACCGCAAGCACGGGCACAACGAAGGCGACGACCCGAGCTACACGCAGCCGTTGATGTACCAGCGGATCGAGGCCAAGCGCTCGGTCCGCAAGCTGTACACCGAGGCACTCGTGCGCCGGGGGGACATCACGTTGGAGGAGGCCGAGTCCGCGCTCGACGACTTCAACGCCAGCCTGCAGGTCGTCCTCGACGAGGTGCGCAACGAGCCCTCGCTGGCCCCCACCCAGCTGCCGACGCCCGACGGCGGACTCGGCGACGTGCCCGCGGTCGAGACCGGGGTCGCCCCGGACGTGCTGCGAGCGCTGTCCTCGGTTGTGCGCACCGTGCCCGATGGCTTCATGATCCATCCCAAACTCGAGCGCCAATTCGTCCAACGCGACGAGCTCGTGGCGGGCGGACTGGTCGACTGGGCCCTGGCCGAGGCGCTCGCCATCGGTTCCCTCATGTACGAGGGGGTCAACGTGCGTTTGACCGGGCAGGACACCCGCCGGGGTACCTTCAGCCACCGCCACGCCGTCTTGGTCGACTACGCCAACGGCGAAGAGTACGTCCCGCTGGCCCACATCCGTGACGGGCTCCACCGCATCGGCGCCGACGCCCTCGAGCCGACGGGCGACATGGGCAACTTCACGGTTCGCGACTCGCTGCTCTCTGAATATGCCGCCGTCGGATTCGAGTACGGCTACTCGGTGGAGGCGCCCGAGGCGCTCGTGGCGTGGGAGGCCCAGTTCGGTGACTTCGCCAACGGCGCGCAGATCATCATCGACAACTTCATGGTGGCGGCGGAGAACAAGTGGGGGCAGTTCGCCGGCCTCGTCCTGCTCCTGCCGCACGGCTATGAGGGGCAGGGGCCCGAACACTCGTCGGCGCGTTTCGAGCGTTTCCTGTCGCTGTCCGCCCGCGGCAACCTGCGCCTGACCATCCCGTCCACGTCGGCGCAGTACTTCCACCTGCTGCGCTCACAGGCCAAGACCAATCCGAAGCGACCGCTCGTCGTCGTCACCCCCAAGTCGATGCTCCGGGCCCACGGTTCGCGGTCGAGCTTCGCCGAACTCGAGAGCGGGTCCTTCCAGCCCGTGCTCGACGACGCGACCATCGAGGACCCGACGACGGTCAACCGCATCGTCTTGTGCAGCGGAAAGATCGCCCACGAGGCCCTGCACTACCGGGACGAGATCGACCCCGAAGAGTCGGCGGGGGTCGCCGTGGTACGGGTCGAGCAGCTCTACCCTTGGCCCGTGCGCCTGCTCACCACCGTCTTCGAGCGCTACGCCGAGGCATCCGAGGTGGTATGGCTCCAGGAGGAGCCCGAGAACATGGGAGCCTGGTCGTTCGTGCACGCCCGCCTCCATGCCTGTCTGCCTGAGCGGCTCCGCCTCCGGCACGTGAGCCGACCCGAGTCTGCCAGTCCCGCCATCGGGAGCGCCGCCCTGCACCAGCTCGAGCAGGCTGACCTCTTGCGACGTGCCATTGGCTGAATCGCACCATGTCGTGGTCGACGGATCGAATTTGGCCACCGAAGGACGGACGTTGCCGAGTCTCACGCAGCTCGATGAGGCAGTGCGCGCCTACGCCGCCGAGGACCCCGGCGCCAGCATCATCGTCGTCGTCGACGCCACCTTCGAGCACCGCGTCTCGGACGCCGAGCGCGAGGAGGTGCGCGAGGCGATGCTCAACGGCGAGATCATTTCGCCGCCGGCCGGCGCCATCGGCCGCGGTGACGCCTTCGTCCTACGTATCGCCGAGCGCACCGGTGCCACCGTCCTCTCCAACGACTCCTTCCAGGAATTCCACGGGGAGCACCCCTGGCTCTTCGACGACGGCCGGCTGATCGGCGGTAAGCCGGTACCGGGCGTCGGATGGATCTTCACGCCGCGACTGCCCATCCGGGGTCCCAAGAGCCGCGCCGCAACGGCCGAGGCCCGGACAAAGAAGGACCCCGAGTCCGCCCCGGCCAAGGCAGCCGAGTTGGCCAAGGCGGCCAAGAAGGCGGCGAAGAAGTCCACCAGGACACGGACCTCGGGGCGCGGGGCGACGCCCGAGGTGGACACCTCGTGGCCCATTACGCCCACGGCGCCGCCACCGGGCCGGGCCAAGGTGAATCCGGTCTTCTCCAGCGCCATCGACGAGGCGGTCGAAGAGGCTCTCCATCCACCCGAGCCGCAGAAGTCCCGACCCGCCGCCAAGAAGAGCGCCGATGCCAAGAAGGACGCGCCAACGAAGCGCACCAAGGCGAAGGAGGATCCACCATCGGGACGGCGGGGGGGCAGGAATGCCCGGGTCCGCGGCGAAGGGTCATCGGGCCAGGACGGTGGGCGCCAGCCAAAGACCCAGCAAAAGCAGCGGTCGGTACCGCCCCCCGCCGTGAACGATCCACTGACCTTCATCAACTTCGTGGCCGCCTTCGCGGTGGGGAGCACCATCGAGGGCGAAGTGGTCTCGTTCACCTCCCACGGAGCGATGGTGGACGTCGCCTTGCCCGCAGGCGGAGAAATGCATTGCTACATCCCGCTGACCGCCATGGGCACCCCGCCGCCGACCAAGGCACGTCAGGTGCTCAAGAAGGGCGAAATGCGGCCTTTCGTGCTGGCTGGGCTCGACCCTCCACGTCGGGTGGCCGAACTGGCGATCCCGTCCGTTGTGCGGTCGGCTGCGACGCGGGACGGCAGCGATGAGGCCATCGCCGGAAACCCAGTGGACGCGCCGGCCATCGGTGCCGTGTCGCGAGCGACGAAGGGTGGTCCGAAGATTGCTGCGGAGGAGAAGGCTGCGCCGAAGGGGACACCAGCAAAGAAAGTAGGCAAGAAGAAGGCAGCCAAGAAGGCTGCGGCCAAGAAGCCGGCCGCGCCGGCCACGAAGGCAAGCAAGAAGACTGCAGCCGCGCCCAAGAAGGCGGGACCCAAGAAGGCGGGACCCAAGAAGGCGGCGACCCAAGAAGGCTGCGCCCAAGAAAGCCGCGTCGAAGAAGGCGGCGGCGAAGAAGGCGGCGGCGAAGAAGGCGGCGGCGAAGAAGACCACCAAGGCCAAGGCTGCCCCCGCCACGAAGGCAGTGGCGAAGAAGACCGGCAAGGCACTGTTGCGGTGAAGGTCGAGACGCTCCTATGAGCGTGTTGCCGTCACCCGCCGATGTCCTGCCACACCGGCCGCCGTTTCTCTTCGTTTCCGAGGTGATGGCGGTCGATCCCGGCGTCTCCGCCCGCGGACGCTGGGACCTGACGGGGGAGGAGGACTTCTTCGTCGGTCATTTCCCCGGGCGGCCGACCCTTCCCGGGGTCCTGATGGTCGAGTCGATGGCGCAACTCGGTGGCATCGCCGTGCTCCTCGACCCCCGCTATGCCGGCAAGCTGCCGCTGTTCGGGGGGATCGAACGGGCGCGCTTCCGCCGCCAGGTGATCCCCGGTGACGCACTCGAACTCGAGGTCGTCATGGACCGGCTGTCCGCCCGGGCGGGCAAGGGCCATGGAACGGCGTCGGTGGGCGGAGAGGTCGCCTGCGAAGCCGACCTCCTCTTCGTGATCGTCGATGGCGGGGCCGACTGATGCGCCTCGCCACGTGGAACGTGAACTCGTTGACGGCCCGCCTGCCGCGCGTGATCGATTGGATCGAGTCGAACCAGCCGGATGTGCTGTGCATGCAAGAGACGAAACAGGCCGACGACAAGTTCCCCCAAGCGGCGTTCGCCAAACTCGGGTACGAGACCGCGCACAATGGGGACGGCCGGTGGAACGGCGTGGCCATCGTGAGCAAGGTCGGCCTGGCGTCCGTGACCCGCGGTTTCGGCACCGCGGACGACGAGCACGGTCGACGGCTCATTTCGGCCGAGTGTGCGGGAACGCGCGTGTTCTCCGTCTATGTCCCCAACGGCAGGGCACTGGACAACGAGTTCTACGAGATCAAGCTGGCCTGGCTCGCCCGGCTACGTGCCACGCTCGATCAGATGTGCCCGCCTGGTTCTTCGGTGGCGGTCTGCGGTGACTTCAACGTTGCGCCCGATGATGGCGACGTGTGGGATCCGGCTGCATTCGTGGGCGCGACCCACGTGAGCGAGCCTGAGCGCGCGGCGCTGCACGCTGTCGAGGGCTGGGGCCTCGACGATGTGTTCCGGCGCTTCAACGACCCGGGCACGTTCACGTGGTGGGACTATCGGGCGGGGGACTTCCACCAGGGACGCGGGCTGCGCATCGACCTCGTCCTCGTGAGCGACGACCTGGTGCAGCGCGCCACGGGGTCCTTCCGCGATCGCGACGCCCGCAAAGGTCAGAAGCCCTCCGACCATGCTCCCGTCGTGGTGGATTTCGCCGACCACTGACCGGCCGGTCCGGCGCTCCGCTGGTTGAACGGTTGAACGGTTGAGAGCTCAGCGCTCCCGAGGCGTGGCCGCGAGCAGCCGCCGCCTTCCGGCCCCCAGGTCGCGTGACCGTCGCCAAGAGCGGCCGTCGCCGCTCGATCACGCGTGGAGTGTCGGTCGATGGGGGCCGCGCCGTCCTGACGACTCCTAGCGCAGGTCGAGCAGGAGGTCCCGCAGGGGGATCCCGTCGCAGATGGCCACGATCTTGTCGAAGTCCTCTTCGGAGAGTGCCGCCTGCACTTCGGGCCAGGTCCGGGCGCCGTCTTTCATGTAGGCCATGAAGATCTCCCAGACGGCGAGGCGCTTGCGCATGCGCTCCACCTCGAACTCCACCGAGGCGTAGTCGATGAGATCGGGGTCATCCGCCGGGTCGGGGGCCACCGGGGGCGTGTTCAACAGGTCCCGCCGCAACTTGTCGAGCGCGTCGTCCATGGCGCGTGGATCGGAGGAATGGCTGTCCATCTCCATGTGCATCTGCGCCTCCCCGGTGCCGATCGTCCCTGGGCGGTCTCGTCGAGCGCACCCTCGTCGAATTCCATGGTGACAGGCGCAATTCGGACGCTATAGAGCCGTTGGAACCTATTCGGGAGCTGGAGCAGCGTTTGTTGTCTGCGCATTGCGCCCGTTGTCCGCCGGTTGTCTGCGTCAGGCACGCCGTCGTTACAGGGATACCTCAATGAGGTTCGGCCCAGGCTCCGTGAAGCCGGTCGCGAGCGCCTGCACGAGGTCCTCGGCGTTCTCGATCCGCCGGGCCGGGACGCCCATGCCCCGGGCCATGTCGCAGAAGTCGAGCTCGGGTCCGGTGAGGTCGAGCAGGCGACGGGCCTGCGGCCCTCCGGCGTCGGCACCCACCCGGTGGAGCTCCATGTTCAAAATGGCGTAACTCCGGTTGGAGAGGAGCACCGTGGTCACGTTCAGGTTCTCGCGTGCCTGCGTCCACAAGGCCTGCACCGTGTACATGGCGCTGCCGTCCGCCTGAAGGCAGAGGACCGGACGGTCGGGGGCTGCCACCGCAGCACCGGTGGCCATCGGGAGGCCGATGCCGATGGCGCCTCCGGTGAGGGTGAGCCAGTCGTGTGGAGGCGCCCCCGCCGTCGCCGCCGGCACGAAGAGGCCCGCTGTGTTCCCCTCATCGACGACGATGGTGCCCTCGGGCAGGGTGGCACCGATGGCTGCGGCCAGCGTCTCGGTCGTCACCGCGCCCCTGGGGCGCTCCGGTCGAACCGCGGGAGCGGGGACGTCACTGTCGCGCGCAGCGCCCAGCACCTCGGCCAGTGCCTCGAGCGCAGCTGCTGCATCCTCACCGGGCCGGACCAGGGTGTGCACGGTGCAGGCATCGGGGACGAGGTCGCTCGCCTTGCCGGGGTAGGCGAAGAACGACACCGGCGACGCGGCGTCGACGAGGACCAGATGGCGGACCCCCTCCAGCTGGGCCTGTGCCATCTCGGCCAGGTAGGCCAGTCGGTCCACCGCCGGGATCCCGGCTCCGCGCGCGAGGTTGGCGGGGAAGGTCTCCCCCAGCAAGGGGACACCCGCGGTGGTGGCGATCCGGCTGGCCGCCTTGAGGGCATCGGGCCGCAACGCCCGCCCACCGAGCAGCAGCGCGGCGCGCTCGCCGCTGCGCAACGCCTTGGCCACGGCATCCACCGTGTCGGCCGACACCGTGGAGGGTCGTCCCCGCGGCCGCGGTGGGCACGGGCCGGTGCCGGACTCGGACCAGGACGCATCCGCCGGGAGGACGAGGGTGGCGACGCACCCGGGAGGTCCCAGTGCGGCGGCCACTGCGTCGGCGGCGTCGGCGGCCACGTCATCGGCCCGGGCCGTGGAGCGGTACCACCCGGAGACGGCGCCCGCGATCGACGCGATGTCCGACTGCAGCGGTGCGTCGTAACGGGCGTGGTAGGTCGCATGGTCGCCCACAATGTTCACCAGTGGCGTCCGCGCCCGCCGGGCATTGTGCAGGTTCGCCAATCCGTTGCCGAGGCCGGGACCGAGGTGCAGCAACGTGGCGGCGGGCCGTCCCGCGACGCGTCCGTAGCCGTCGGCCGCTCCGGTGACGACGCCCTCGAAGAGGCAGAGGACGCCGCGCATGGCGGGCACGTCATCGAGGGCGGCGACGAAATGCATCTCCGACGTGCCGGGGTTGGCGAAGCAGACGTCGACGCTCGCATCGACGAGGGTCGAGAGAAGGGAGCGGGCGCCGTTCACGAACGTGCTCCAGGGCGGCCCAGGCCGAGCAACCGCTCCGGTCCGAGGATGCCGGCGGGGTCGAAGGCCCGCTTTATGGATCGCATGAGCTCCAACGAGACTCGATCCTGCAGTTCGAGGAAGTAGGGCTGCTTGGCCGTGCCGATACCGTGCTCGCCTGAGATGGCGCCGCCGACGGCGAGGGCCAGCTCGAAGGCAGCGTGCATGAGTGCGTGGCGCTTCGCGTCGTCAGGCTGGAAGACGGTGATGTGCACGTTGCCGTCGCCGATGTGGCCGCAGCCGGTGACGAGCGCGTCGTAGCGCTGCGCCAGCTCAGTGACCTGTGCCAGGTAATCGGGGATGACGGCGCGCGGGATCACGGCGTCGATGAGGTCGTCACACCCCGCCGCCTTGCCCACGAAGAAGGCCCGTTCCCGGGCGGCAATGAGCTGTGCCCCCGAGGTCGGCGGCAAGACGTACACGTCCAATGCCCCCCGCGCGTCGAGCAGGCCGGCGAGCTGCTCGACGTCCTCGTCGACCCGTGGCGCGTCCATGCCTTCGAGGACGACTATGAGGTAGGCGAGGGTGCGCGCCTTCACGTCGTCGGGGACGCCCAGGTCGAGGTCCGCAGCCTTTGTGATGCCACCCATGACCAGCACGTCGACATACTCGAGGATGGACGGATTGATGCCGCTGTGCACAATGTGCGGCACGGCGTGAGCCACGTCTGCCAGCGTGGCGAAGGGCGCCAGCACGGTGGATGACGCAGTGAACCGGGGCTCGAGCTTCACCGTGACCTCCGTCGTGACGGCCAAGGTGCCCTCGGAGCCGATGAGCAACTGCGTCAGGTCGTAACCGCTCGAGCACTTGACGAACTTCCCCCCGGTCCGCATGACCGTGCCGTCTGCCAGCACGACCTCGAGTCCGAGCACGTGATGGCGTGTGACGCCGTAGCGGACGGCGCGCATGCCCCCGGCATTGGTGGCGACGTTGCCTCCAAGTGATCCGCTCTGCTCGCCGGGTGAGACCGGGTAGATCAGACCCAGCGGGGCGAGCTCGCCGTTGAGCTGCTCGAGAGTCACGCCCGGTTCGACCACCGCCACCTGATTCTCGGTGTCGATCTCGAGAATCCGCCGCATGCGGTCGAAGACGAGCAGGATGCCGTCGGCGACGGGAACGGCGGCCCCGGAGAGTCCGGTGCCGCTGCCGCGCGCCACCACGGGGACACCGTGGTCGCTTGCCAGCTTCAGGACTTCGGACACTTCGCCGGTCGACCCTGGCCGGACGAGCACCAACGGAACGACCGGCACCGTCGTGAGCGCTTCGTCGTGCGTGTAGTCCGCGTGCACGGAGGGGCCCACGAGGACATTCCCTTCGCCGACGACCTTGCGAAGTTGCTCTAGGAGTTCCGACATGCGACGCGCCACCCCAGCTCGGATCAAATCGGGCGGCTCGACCTTACCGGGCTTCACTCGTCGTCAGCGGCCTCCGTGCCCTCGGCCAGCCGCCGGCGCAACTCCGCCACCCGGAGCGACACCTCGGTCGTGGCCGTTGGGGCAGCCTCTCTCTCCAGCTGGGAGACCGTCCGTTGAATCGGCTCGAGCCATGGGCTGGCTCCCCGCGCTGACCGTGCGCTCGGGCCCCCGTCGTCAGCGGACCGTTCGAACCAGCTGCACCAGAGCTCCTCTTCGGAGCGGGTGAGCGCCACGTAGAGAAGTCGTCGTTCCTCGTCAATGGCAGCGGGTGTCTGCGCGGAGGCGATGGGCATCAGGCCGGCCCCGAGACCCAGAACGATCACGGTCGGCCACTGCAGCCCCTTGGCGCGATGGAATGTCGTGAGCACCACGCGGTCGCGGTCGCCCGGAACCCCGTCGTGGGCGGGTCCTTCTTCGTCCTCGTCGCTCCGGCGCCGCGCCGGTTCGCCACGCAGGTCTGACGCCGGTCCGAGATCCGCGCCGGCGATGGTGCTCGGCACGCGGGCGCGGTCCATGGCCGCCTGGACCTTGGCCAGCTGCGCGTTGGTCCGGGTGAGGACGGCGATATTCGACCACCGCCGTCCGGGGGTGCGTGACATCTTGGCGCGGTCGGCGGCCCAGGCCGCTTCGTCGTCGTCGGTGGTGTGCGAGACCACTTTGGGGACCGGGCCGTCCACCCTCGTCGTGCGGGGCGCCACCACGTCTCCCTCCTTCCCGAAGCCACCGCCCTCGCGCAGCACCGCGGTCGCCACAGCCACCACCTGGGGCGTGCAGCGGTGGTTCTCGTCCAGCCGGATGACTGCGGTCCCGCGGAAGATGTCGGGGAGACGGTTCAGCAGTGTCGGGTCGGCGCCGTTGAACCCGTATACCGACTGGTTGGGGTCGCCGACCACGAAGAGATCAGGCTCGTCGGCCAGCATGGCCGTGAGGAGGCGGAATTGGGCGGGGTTGACGTCCTGCATCTCGTCGACGAACAGATGCCTGGTGCGCCAGCGGATGGAGTCGGCGAACTCGCTGTCCCCCGCCAATGCGTCGGCACAGGACACGATGAGGTCGTCGAAGTCGAGCAGACGCCGGCGGCTGCGCTCCGCCTCGTAGCGCGGCGAACGCATCCGCCACCTGCTCAGCACTGATGCCGCTGCGGCGACGGTGCCGACGCGCCTCGGCGATGTACTGCTCCGGTGAGACGAGGCGCGCCTTGGCCCATCCGATCTCCCCGTCGAGGGCCCGGGTCCGCCTGGCGTCCCCGGTGGTGACCTCGGCGAGCAATCGGCGGCGGTCTGGCAGGAGCTGGGGGAGGGGCCGGCCGCGCAGCTCGCGGTGCTCGCGCAGAAGGCCCAGCGCGGTGCGGTGGAACGTGCCGGCCTTCACTCCGGACACGCCGAGCGACCAGAGGCGGGTGCGCAGCTCGTCCGCGGCCTTGCGGCTGAACGTGGTCACCAAGGTGCGGTCCGGCTCCATGGAGCCGTCGCGCACGCGCCGCGCCACCCGCAGGGTCAGGACCCGCGTCTTGCCGGCGCCGGCCCCCGCGACGACGCAGAGCAACGGCTCGTGCGATTCGATCGCCTCGCGCTGGGTCACGGTGAGGCGGCTGGCGCCCGGAAGGGTGTCCCAGGTGTCGCTGTCCAAGCCTTCGAAAGTCATGACCACACTCCGCACGGTACAGAGGGGGTGCGCGCAGCACCCGCCGGACCTGCGCCTATCGTGGCCGACCGGGGTCCCCGATGCCCCATCGGAAGGGACGGGCATGGCCGGAGAGGACCGCGAGTGTGAAGTGGTGGTTGTCGGTGCCGGGTACTCGGGCCTGGCCGCGGCCAGGCATCTCACCCGGGCCGGGGTTGACGTCTTGGTGCTCGAGGCGCGCCACCGCGTCGGCGGCCGCTCCTTTACCGAGGTCAGTGAGGCGGGCTTCACCATCGACCGGGGTGGCCAGTGGATCGGACCGACCCAGGATCACGTGACGGGTCTGGCGGCCGAGCTGGGGGTGACGACCATCGCCACCCACACGGAGGGCCAGGGCGTCGAGCTGCGTGACGACGTCCGGGACCTCTATGTCGGCCTCATCCCGACCTCGGACCCCGAGGGGGCGGCCGATGGCATCGCGTGCATGCTCGACCTCGATCTCGCTGGCTTCGACGTGCCGCTCCATGCCCCCTGGGACGCGCCTGACGCAGCGAGGCGAGATGCGCAGACCCTGGCCACGTACTTCGCGACCCATCTCACGTCGGACTCGGCCCGCTCCATCCTCGAGGTGGCCGTCAAGGCGGTCTTCGGCGTGGGCTCCGGCGAGCTGTCACTCCTCTTCGCGCTGTTCTATCTGCACGCCGGTGGTGGCCTCACCAACCTGGCCCGCACCACGGGCGGCGCGCAGGAGCGGCGCCTCGAGGGGGGATCCCAGCAGCTGGCGGAGGGCTTGGCGGCCGAGCTGGGGGAGCGGGTGCTCCTCGGCCGACCGGTCGAGACGGTGGCCTACCAACGCGACCAGGTGGTCGTCGGCGGGCGCGTCGTGCCGCCGGGCGTCGACCCCGCCGAGCCGGCCGCAGCGTCCGACGCACTTCGCATCAGCGCCCGACGCGCCATTTTCGCCATGGCGCCGGCCCTGTGCGGCCAACTCCGCTATGTGCCGGCGCTGCCCGGCCGACGGGACCAGCTCTGCCAGCGGATGCCGATGGGCGCCGTCACGAAGGTCCACGTCATGTACGACGAGCCGTTCTGGCGAGCCGATGGGTTGAACGGACAGATCGTGGCGCCCGGCTCGGTCATGGAGAGCGCGTTCGACAACTCGCCCGCCGACGCCTCCTACGGCGGTGTCGTGGGTTTCGTTGCCGGAGACGACTGCCGTCGCATGGAGGCGGCGGGACCGGCGGCGCGTCAGGCCGCCATTCTCGACGACCTGGCGCGCGCCTTCGGGCCCCGGGCGCGCACGCCCATCGAAATCGTGGAGCAGCACTGGCCGGCCGAGCCTTTCACGCGCGTGGAGGCCCGGTAGCCGTGAGCAGTCCCGGTGCGCTGACCGCGCTCGGTCCGTCTCTGCGCGAGCCGGTGGGGCCGTTGCACTGGGCCGGGACAGAAACGGCGACTGCATGGTGCGGTTACCTCGACGGCGCCCTATCCGCAGGTGTCCGTGCCGCCGACGAGGTGCTGCATGCGCTGAAGGGTGAGCCCGTTGGCCTCGACTGAGGAGCTCGTGGAGGCGTACCGCGAGTGGCGTACGCGCAGCAACGCCAACCCGCGCCTGAGGGCAATGGTCCGTGGCTGGGACCGCGTCATCCACTTCACGACAACCGACACCGACGAGGGATTCACCATGCGGGTGGAGGCCCAGCAGCTCTTGGAGCTCGCGATCGGTCTCGAAGGGCAACCCGACGTCGTCGTGACGGGGAGCAGCGAGGACTTCTGCGACATGTTCTGGGGTGACCTGAATCCGTCGGAGAAGTACATGTCGGGCGAGATCACCCTCGCGGGCTCCCAGCAGGATGTCATGCGAATCGACGCCATCTCCATGGTGGCGTTCCTCGATTCCTGACACGTCCGATCATGAGTGACGCCCCGGCATCAATTGCCTCTCGGGCCACGCTGCGCCGAGCCATCGGACTGCGCACCGTGGTCACCACCTCGACCGGACTTGCCTTCGCCGCATTGGAATACCTGGCCGCGGCGGGGCTCGTGGTCTACGTGGCGGGCGACGCCGCCTACATCCCCATCATCGTCGCGGGAGCCCTCGCACTCCTTGCCTACGGCTTCTTCGGCGAGCTCAACGGCATGTACCCGACGGCAGCGGCCATACGTCTCTACATGAAACGAGCCATGGACGACCGTGTCGCACTGACGATCACCTTCTCCTACATGACGACCATCGTGCTCGTGATCGCCTCCGATGCCTTCATCGTCGGCAGCGCGCTCGCCCATGCCTTCGGGCAGCCGGCCTGGGTCGCCTCCCTCTGGATCGTCGGGCTGCTCGGCTTCGCGGTGATCGCCAACCTTCGTGGCATCACTGTCGCCGGTCTGTTGCAGGACGTGGCCACGTCGGTCGTCGTGGCCGCCACGCTGGCGGTGGCTATCCTGGCGCTCGTGCGGAGCGGGCACGGCCTGCACAGCCCGCTCCAGCCGCTCCACGGGCACCGTCCGGGGGACCTTCTCGAGGCCATCGCGCTCGGCGTGTTCCTCTACAGCGCCTTCGAGTGGGTCACGACGAGCGCCGAGGAGGTCCGCAAACCGGCATCGATCCACCGCGGCATGCTCATCGCGATCGGCATTCTCTGCGTCGTGTGCGCCGTGGCCACCGTCGCCATGAGCCACACGTTGTCGCACGGCGAGCTGACCTCGGCCTATCCGCAGCTCTACCTGGGTGTCGCTGCGCTGGGGCACTGCGGCCTCTGGGTCATGGCGGCGGTCACGGCCGTGACGGCGCTCAACACCTTCAACGGGGGCTTCATCACAGCCTCGCGCTTCATCTACGGCACGGCCCGCGAGGGCTCCCTGCCTCGGCAGCTGGCGCAACTCAACGACCGCGCCGTGCCGTGGGTCCCGGTGGTGATCCTCGGGAGCGTGTCAGTCGTGGTGGCCCTGCTCGTCGCGCTCACCCATGCGTGGGAGGTGCTGGTGGCGGTGGGTGCGGCGCTGGAGGCCATGATCTACGCCGTCGCCGGGTTCTGCGCCGTCCGTCTCCGCACGCGCCAACCGGACGCGGCCCGCCCCTTCCGTGTGCGCGGCCTCGGTTTCCTCGGCCCGTTCGGGATCACCGTGTTCGGTGTGCTGGCCGTGCTGGCTTCGGTCTCGGTGCAGGGCACATTCGATCCCACGCCGCTCATCATCATTCTCGCCGCCGGCGCAGTGAGTGCCTCGTACGTCCTCGGTGTTCTCCCAGGCGTGAGGGAGCGCGAGGCGGCGCGACGGGCGGCGCGCCCTCGGCGGCGCCCGCCCAGGTGACCCGCGTCGAGGGTGCCGCGAACGCCGGGGACGAATCATCCGTCGTCGCCGGGCCGGCGGGCCGGCCGGGGAGGTCGACCGACCCGGGACAGCTCAGAGCACCCGATGGGTGCGCAGCAGGCGCCGCCGCGGATCGCGAGCGTGGGCCAGGGTGACGAGATTTTCGACGACCCGCGTGAAGGGGATCCCTTCGGCCTCCCAGAGCATGGGGAACATGGAGATCGCTGTGAATCCGGGCATGGTGTTCACCTCGTTGATGACGATCTCGTCGTCAGCGCGCAAGAAGACGTCGATACGAGCAAGACCTTCCACGCGCAGCGCGCGGTAGGCGGCGCGCACCAACGCTTGCGCGCGCTCAAGCTGGGCATCGTTCAGATCGGTCGGTGCCACCGTCTCGGCGAGACCGAGGACGTACTTGTCGTCGTAATCGTAGAAGTCGCGGCTGGCAATTATCTCGCCGGCACGTGACACGCGCACGTCCTCGTTCCCCATAAGCGCGAACTCCAATTCGCGTCCCGGCACGAACTCCTCGAGGATGACGTGATCGTCGAACTCGAAGGCGGAGAGGACGGCGTCGCCCAGTGCGGCGACGTCGGTCGCCTTGGCCACTCCGATGGAGGAGCCGAGGTTCGCAGGCTTCACGAAGAGGGGCAGGCCGAGCGCTTCGACGGCTTCCTCCATGACGTCGGAGGACCAGGCGGAACGGGCGAGCAGCCTCCACGCGGCGACCGGCAGGCCGTGGTCACGGAGCACCGACTTGGCGATGTCCTTGTCCATGCAGACCGCGGAGGCAAGGACCCCTGCGCCGACATAGGGCACGCCGAGCGCTTCGAGGTGGCCCTGCAGAACCCCATCCTCGCCGAAGGGCCCGTGGAGAGCCGGGAACACGACCGGATCTCCGGGCAGGCCGTTGCCGAGATGCGCGAGGACCAGGCCCGGGTCCGTGCACACCAGGTCGTCGGGCGACGGCAACGCCTCAGTTTCGGCGAGGCCGGCGAGGGCCCGGTCGGCGTCGACCCACTGCTTGTCGTGGGTCAGCCCCACGACCCGAACGCTGAAGCCGCTTTCGAGGGCGGCCGCCGCAATGCGGCGGGCCGAGATGCACGACACCTCGTGCTCAGCCGACGGCCCACCGTAGAGGACCACCAACACTCCGGGTTCGGACATCGACCGAGGCTATACAATCAGCCGCGAGCGTGATGCGTGCGATTCTCCACTTCTGAACTCGCTGCCCGCCTCGGTGGGGAGCTGGTCGGCTCCGATGTCATCGTGTCGGGAGCGAGCATCGACACCAGGACCGTGCAGTCTGAGCAGCTCTACGTGCCCATCGTGGCTGATCGCGACGGACACGACTTCATCGCCGCCGCCCTTGCGCAGGGAGTCCGGGCCTACCTCACCGCACGGAAGCCCGGTGGCGCGACGGCGATCGTCGTCGAGGACACCGCCGATGCCCTTCTCCGCCTGGGCGTCGTCGCGCGCGATCGGGTCAACGGCGGGGTGATCGGCATCACGGGTTCTGTCGGCAAGACGACCACAAAAGACCTGCTCCGCAGATGCCTGGCCTCAACCTTCCGCACGGCGGCCAGCGAGCGGTCGTTCAACAACGAACTTGGACTTCCCCTGACACTGTTCAATGCCCCCGATGATGTCGAGTGGGTCGTGTTGGAGATGGGCGCCCGAGCCGTGGGCCACATCACCCGCCTGACCGACGTGGGTCGTCCCGACGTCGGCATCGTCACCAGTGTGGCCATGGCCCACGTGGAGTACTTCGGTGACCTCGACGGCGTGGCTCGCGCCAAGAGCGAACTGGTGGCAGCATTGCCTCCCTCGGGCCTCGCCGTGCTGAATATGGACGACCCCCGCGTGGCAGCGATGACTTCCATCAGCCATTGTCCCGTTCTGGGTTTCGCCGTGGACGGCGGCGCCGACGTGAGGGCGGAGCGAGTCACTTTCGACGCCGAGCTGCGGCCATCGTTCGTGCTGGTGACGCCGTGGGGGTCCGGGAACGTGCAGCTGTCGCTGCACGGAGTGCAACAAGTCCCGAATGCGCTCGCCGCCGCGGCCGCTTCTTTGTGGTGTGGTGTCTCCCTCGACGCGGTGGTGGCTGCGCTCGGCGTCGCAACCGGGTCGCCTCTGCGCATGCAGGTTCGCAGGGGCGCCGACGGGCCCGCCCTCATCGTCGACTGCTACAACGCCAACCCTGCATCCACCGAGGCGGCCCTGCGGTCTTTGGCCGCGTTGCCAGCCGAGCGAAGGGTGGCGCTCCTCGGGTTGATGGCCGAGTTGGGTGCCGAGACCCAGGCCGCGCATCGCCGATCTGCCCTGCTGGCCGAAGAGCTCGGCATTGAGGTCGTCGGTTATGCGACGGACCTCTACGGACGGGCGCACGTGGCAACGACCGACGAGGCCGTGGCTCTCTTACGTGAGCTCGGTCCGGGCGACGCGGCGTTGGTCAAGGGCAGCCGGATGGCGAGGCTCGAGGATGTCGTCGCTCGCTACGACGAAGAGAGCGGCACCTCGTCGTAGCTGTCGTCGTCGATGTCGTGCCGGGCGCTGCCGCGCTGCCACGTGCCTACGAGAACCCGGCGCGACAGGTCCCCGTAGAGGGACTCGGTACGGGCGGACGGGGAGCATCCCGGGTCGAGGGCGTCGACCCGGCGCTGGCATTCGCGCCATTCGGCGCGGAGGCGGTCAGCGTCGCCCTCGGCCGCGGCCACCTCCATGGCGGCGCGGGAGAGCGCTTCGCTGTAGGGCTCGACCAGGCGCGCTTGTTCCAATCCCCACCGAGCAAGGTCGTGGTGGCCGCTGTCTGAGGCCAGCGATGCCATGGCGCAGGCGGCGTTGACCAGGACCGCCGCGATGCGGCCGCCGTGACCCTCTCCTTCCCACCACGAATAGCCGGAGAGTGCGTTGGCCAGCGGCTCGCCCTCCACCAACGAGAGGGCGGCGCGATAGCACGCGATCACCGCAGCGGGGTCGGATTGCCGCTGTGCTTCACGGGCCAAGGCAATGGCGCGCTGGACGTCGGTGGTCACGTTGGGCGAAATCTGATAGTGACCGTGACGGGTTCCCGCAGGAAGGAGCGGATCACCGTTCTCATCGACCCCCATGGCACGTCGAGCGGCATAAGCCGTGTTGAACAGCGTCTTGGACGCGGCATCGGCATCGGAAGAGCCCAGGACGCGCGTGCGCAGGCGGTCGCTGGTGATGGCGTCGGGCTGATGCAGCGCGAGGTAGGCAACGAGCTCGACGGCCCGCCGCGCCCGGTTGGGTGGAAGTTCGTCCTGCAAGCCGTCCAGTCGGGGCGTCATCGTCAGCAGTCGAACATCGACCGTGCCGGGGGCCAGGGCGGCGAGTCCTCCCACTGGTCCCGATGCGACGTCAAAGGGTGGGAACTCGGGCGCGGCGTCAATTGCGTCAGCGACCGGGGCCACCAGCTCGTCGATGTGCGCGGCCGTCTCCTTGGACTGGAGGTGCGGTCGCACCACCTCGCCGATCGGATGGAGCGTGGCGGCATGGCGATCCACCAATACCGTCAGGTCTGTCGCCGACACCGGTTCAGTGGTGATCACCGCACAGCGGGCCGCGACGCGCGGAGCGAGCGCAGCCGGGTCACCGCAAAAGACGATGTGTCGCGCGACGAGCGGGTCGGCCGCCATCTCGGCGACGAGTCTCGCATCGTGGGGATCCTCCGTGACCACCAGCGTCTCGGACCAGGCCCACGCGGCGACGGCCGACCGGGCCGAGCGCCAGAGAGCGGGCGCCGACTCCCCGAAGAAGGGGAGAATGCCGCCCGGCCCGAGTGGGATCAGCCAGGTTCCCTCGGCGTTGTCTCCGACGGGAACCACCACGGGCAGGTGGGGGAAGGTCGGAATCACACCGTCGAGCGCGTCATGGCTCACGTGCCACGCGGTGCCGCCCTTGTGGCGGACGAAGGGGTGGGGGGGCTCGTCGGACGGGGCGTCGGCCAAGCAGAACGTCACGCCGGCGTCAGAGACACAGATCGCACGAACGGGGGACGTGCACGGCCGACCTTCGAGCGTCGCGGCCAGCAGGCAGTTGGCCGCCTCGAAGGACTGGAGCGCCGGAACCCCGGTGAAACGGTAGAGGAGTGTCGCGGCATCCTGCGCGCCCTCCGAGAGCACCGGCTGATCGAACTGTTCTCCGGTGAAGCGCGTCCCGCGACGGCGCCGCTGTGCGGCCCTGCGGGCGAGTGCGGCGCACGCCAGTGATCCGAGGCCCAGTGCGATCAGTTCCGGAAGGTGGCCTGACGCTGGGCGGGGCGACGCGTTCGCAAGGCCGTCGGCGTGCCCGCCACGCTCGGCCTGGCGGGGCGCCTGACCGGGAAGCTGTAGATGCCAACCCGTCCGGATCCGATCGGGATCAACGAACCACGCGCCGCCGCCGACGTCGCGACCCAGGTTGAGTGCCGCAATCGCCGGCCAGTCGGCCCCGTCCGCCAGGTGCTGGTCAGCGATGCCCCACAGCGTGTCGCCGGGTTTGACCTCGTATGTCGCGGCAGACGCTCTTCGAGGCACGGTGCCAGCGGCGCCGCCGCGGCGGTGGGGTAGTGCCACCGGCGCCGCTGTCGCGGCCGCCATCACCGACGGAGCCCCCCGGCCCGCCGGTGTGCTGGCTCCGGCGTTGACCGACAGAGTGAGCGGCGTACCGACACTCGTCACCGCGAGCACCCCAAAGGCGATGCGCGCCGCCACGCGATCGACGACCGACGATCCTCGACGGTCCCCGACCTCGCCGTCGCGCACGTGGGCGAGCACAGCGCGGATCAGCTGTGCGCAACAGGCCGCCCAGGCGACCCAGGCGGCCAGCACGAGGAGACACAGCGCGTCGCGTGCGAAGGGGTGCCAGGCATGACCGAGTCCACCGGCCATGGGATCTCCCACGGTCACGATGAGCACGATCGGCACGGCCGTGAAGGCCAAGAGGGCGGCCATCACGGCTCCGACGACGTCGAGAACGCGTTGGAGCCCCCCGGGACCGGGTTCGCTAGCCACCGGTCGGGCTGATGGCGATCGTGTACGTCAACGCCGTCGATTCGGTCGCGGGCTCGCTGACGGTGGCCACACAGCTTCCACTGGCGTCGGGGATCGACGTTGCCATGGCCGACGTTCCCCCGGCGCTCTGGTCGCCGTTCGGGCAGTGGACGTCCAGCGTGAGATAGGTGTCGCCCGACCACACGACCGAGACCTGCATGGCGCCTGTACCCGTGAACCCGTACCGGCCCGATGTCTGGACCGGGGGATTGAGAATGCCCTGCGTCTGGGTGCGGCCGGCGGGCAGGGCGGGTTGGCCCGCCGTCGTGGTCGTCGTCGGTAGCGTCGTCGTTGTCGCGACGGGACTGG
The DNA here is from genome assembly GCA_963782415.1 of uncultured Acidimicrobiaceae bacterium. GTDB lineage: Bacteria > Actinomycetota > Acidimicrobiia > Acidimicrobiales > RAAP-2 > Bog-473. The sequence continues at coordinate 755,623 of CAWAJT010000008.1, forward strand.
CGGCCGGTGGTGTGCCGGGTGTCTCGGGCGAGCGGGCCGTCACCAGTGACGACGCGACCTGTCCCGATCCGGACGCTGCTGCCGAGGTCGTCGTGGTGGGCGCCACGATCGTGGTGGTCGTCGGCACGGACGACGATCCGCCATGGTCACCGGTGACAGAGCGCGGCAAGGGTCGGTCAGGCACCCGTGTGGCTGCCTGTGTCGCCTGGCCGTGCTTGGGCGGTGCCGGGGTGCCCCCCGCGGTTGCAACCAGCAATGCGATGAGACCCAGCGACACGGCGAGGATCACCCACCAATTCGGACGCCCGCACGCCAGGCGCGCTCGCACACCATCGCCACCGCCCATCCCGCCGCCAAGCACATGGACACGATACGCACGCGTCACGCGATGCGCATTCGGGCGTCAGGCGCACAGGCGGCGGTGACCGCGGTCGCGTCGGGCATAGAGGGCGCGGCGATTGCGCCCGGTCAGTGCGGACAGCTCGGCTATCGAGTAGCCCAGGACGTGGTGGGCGTAGAGCACCTGGACATCGTCGTGCCGCATGCCCTCCTCGTGCAGATCGATCAGCAGGCGGGTGAGCTCCTCAAGCTCTGTCTCAGGACGGGTCAGACGCGCATTCGCTTCGACCAGGTCTGGTCCGAAGGCGACGCACCGCTCGCTCAGCTCCTTCGACCGGAACAGTTGGCGTCGGAGACGGCAACGGACGGCGGACAGGAGATCGAGGACAGCGTAGGGCCGGTCCTGGCCCGACCACTCCTCAATGACGAGCCACGTGGTCGAGAGCAGCTCGCCGAAGAACTCCTCCCCGTCCAGCCATTCCCCACCCCTCCCCCAGCGAAGCTTCCCGGCAACCGAGACCAGACCCGGGACGAGGGCCTGGACCAGCATCCGGCAGAGAAAAGGGTCCGCACCCGCCTCGCGCAGAAGGACCCTGATCAGGCGAGCCGCCTCCTCGCGCTGGACGCGGCCCGACGCGTGTCGCATGTGCTCGACGAGGTCGAACGGAGTGGGGCAGGGGGGAGAGCCAGAACCCTCAGCCGGTCCGAGAACGAGGAGCGAGAGGCCCGGATCGCGGCGGGCGAGGTCGCGAAGCGACCGCCTGGCGGTGGGTGAACGACCGATCGACCGCCATTCGGCGGCCATGTGGTCGATGAGGGCGACGTGCGGTTTGGAGGTTCGTACGGGCATGGCGGGGCAGCATCGTCGCGATGCCTCCCCCGATCCCTCCCACCGCTGCGCCGAGGGCCAGAAATTCCAGACAAGCTGCAATGGTCCAGGTCGGCGATAGTGTGCCGCCGATGGACATCGACGAGTTCTACGAAGCCGACCCCCGCCGCCGTGCCTCCGCCGAGCTCGAGCTGGGATCGGAATGGCGGGGCAAGGACGGGGTGCTGCACGAGCTGAACTTCGTGGAGGACACCGGCGAGCTCTATGTGCTGCGCGAGCCGGCTCCGCACGTGCGGGAGGATCCCTTCGGCGGCATCCACGTGTCGGATCCGGAAGGGTACGAGAACAAGATCACCGTCCACGTCATCGCGAAGATCAGCTCCGTCGACGAGTTGCACACGATCCTCGACGGATGGCCCGAGGCCATGCGAGAGGAGGGCGACCTGGGCACGCACTGGCTCGGCCAGCGCCTGGTGGCGGCCGGTGTCGCAGTGGGTGCCAGCGGCGACCCCATTTCCGACTAGCTGTTCTGCAACTAGGCGGCGGGCGCCGGCGGTTCCAGGTCGAGCATCTTGGCCAGGAGCTGCGTGGCGATGTTGTCGGTCGCCATGGAGTCATCCATCAGGTTGTTGCCGAACACCAGCTTGGAAAGCCGGTACATCACCACGGCGAACCGGAAGCCCGAGAAGATCTCGTAGTAGAAGATGTCACGCATCGGTCGACCCATGAGCTCCGAGTAGCGCTCGATCGTGTCCTCGTGTGAGCCGAATCCGGCCGGCCGCGGGACGCCGAGGCCCTCGGAGAACTGAAGGTCGAAGTAGAGCCACCAGCCCAGGTCGAGCTCGGGCTGGGCCAGCGAGGCCATCTCCCAGTCGACGACGGCGGCGGCGCTGAAATCGTCCCAAATGATGTTGCCGATGCGGCTGTCGCCCCAGCTGATGACGACGTCCCCGTTCTCTGGGGGTCGGTGGTCGACGAGCCACTGCCAGGTCGACTCAATGACGGGGACCTTTTCGCCCTGGGTGGCCCAGTCGAGAAAGTCCCGGTAGTACGACAGCTGTTGCTCGAGCCCCGGACGACCCCGGTCGGCCATGCTCAACCATTCGAGCCCCGTGGCGCGCCAGTCGGTGTGGTGCACGGCAGCCAACGCGTCAATGCCGCTCCACCACATCCGCTCCTGCTGCTCGGGTGTGGCCTCAATAACCCAACCCTCCATCGTGTACGGGATGTTGTCCGACGGCACCAGTCCATCGACATGGTCCATGGAGAAGAAGGGCACGCCGAAGTACTGGGGGTCTTCCTCGTACCACCCCAGATGGGGGAGGGGGACGGCTGAGCCTCCGTCAGCGAGCGCGCGCATGGCGCGGTACTGCGTGGAGAACTCGGCGTCCAAGAAGAGGAGGTGCTTGGTTGGTGCCACCCTGACCACCAGGCGCCGTTCACCGACGCGTTCTGACCGGGTGCGGCACAGGATCGTCTCATTGGAGAATCCATTGGACCCGGGGGCCTGGACGTCGAAGACCTCCGGGCCTGATCCATCGGGTGACTTGGTCGCCAGCCATCGGGTCAGGATGGCGGCCACCTCCTCGGGGTCGCGCTGGCTGATGTCGGGCACGGAGCGGCACTCTACCGACGACGCGGGCCGTCCGTGGGAGGTGCGCGCTGACGCCGGAAGGGTAGCGTCATCTGTCGTGCTGATCGTGATCGACCTGTCCACCTCGACGGTCCTGTTGCGCGAGCCCGAACAGTTCACTCGCTTCTCCGTGCTCCTGGAGGGAGAAGGGGACCTCGCCCAGGTCGTGCGCCGCGCCGGCCTGGGACGGCTCTCGGCCGACGGCGCGCACGTCGTGGTGGATCGGCTGGCCCTGCGGGCGCTTGCGGGGGCTGCCGCTGACGGAGACTGGGACGAGGGTTTCGCCGGCATGTGCGCGTACGCCGCCGGAAAGGGCTGGGTGGAGCCCGATGGCGGCGTCCTGGCCCATATCGAGCCACGCGACGAGGCAGGCTGAGCCAGGTCGGCGTTGGAGGAGGGGTGGGGTCGAGCGATCGGGCCCGGTGAGACTGTCCCCGGCCTCCAGGGCGCCGCTACCCTGTTGTCACCAGCCGGTACGTCCGGCATCGGGGGCGCCGGCCCCCTGAGATCCTGGGAGGGACGCATGGCGATTCGTGACTACGACCGCTTGTTCATCGGCGGCGACTGGGTGGCTCCAGAGGGGACCGAGACCATCTCGGTGATCTCACCGTCGACCGAGGAGGTCATCGCCCGCGTTCCCGACGGGACCGAGGGCGACATCGACAAAGCGGTGGCGGCAGCGCGGACCGCGTTCGATCGAGGGCCCTGGCCACGCATGACGCCGGCCGAGCGTGCCGCCATCGTGGCGGCCGTCGGCACACAGATCATGGCCGAAATGGGCGACCTGGCCGAGATCATCACGCAGGAGATGGGCTCGCCGATCACGTTCGCCGGGATGGGTCAGGTGATGGCGCCCGCCATGATCTTCAACTACTACGCCGAGCTGGCACAGACCTTTGCCTTCGACGAAGTGCGCACCGGCATGCTCAACCCACAGGTGCTCGTGACCAAGGAGCCCGTCGGCGTCGTGGGAGCGATCGCCCCGTGGAACGTGCCGCTCTTCATCGCCGCCGCCAAGCTGGCGCCGTCACTCGTGGCGGGGTGCACCGTCGTGTACAAGCCCGCTCCCGAGACGCCCTTCGATGCGTTCCGGCTGGCGGAGATCTTCGCCGACGCCGGCTTGCCCAAGGGCGTCCTCTCCGTTGTACCGGCCGGCCGCGAAGTCAGCGAGCACCTGGTCACGCACCCCGGCGTGGACAAGATCTCCTTCACGGGCTCTGGAGTCGGGGGCAAGCGCATCGGCGGGCTCTGCGGCGAGCGCCTGAAGCGCTGCACCCTCGAGCTCGGTGGCAAGTCCGCCGCCATCATCCTCGACGACGCCGACCTGGCCGCGACCATCCCGACACTCCTGCCCAACGCCATCATGAACAACGGCCAGGCCTGCATCGCGCAGACCCGCATCCTGGCGCCGCGGTCGCGCTACGCCGAGGTCGTCGACGCCGTCGTGTCCGGCGTGGCCGCCATGCACGTGGGCGACCCAATGGACCCGGCCACCGAGGTCGGCCCCGTGGTGGCCGAGCGGCAGCGGAGCCGGATCGAGGGGTATCTCGACAGCGGTCGCGAAGAAGGTGCCACGGTCGCGCTCGGTGGTGGCCGCCCTTCAGGGTCCGACTTCGCCAAGGGCTGGTACGTCGAGCCCACGGTGTTCTCCGACGTGGACAACAAAATGAAGATCGCCCAGGAGGAGATCTTCGGACCGGTCCTCGTCGTCATCCCCTATGACGGCGACGACAACGCGGTCGAGATCGCCAATGACTCCAACTACGGGCTGTGCGGTTCGGTCTGGACGGGTGACAACGACCGCGGTCTCGGCGTGGCGCGCCAGGTCCGCACAGGGACGTACATGCTGAACGCCCCTGTGCCGATCGATTTTTCGACGCCTTTCGGCGGCTACAAGGAGTCCGGTGTCGGACGCGAGTTCGGTCCCGAGGGTCTCGAGGGCTTTCTCGAAATGAAGTCGATCGCCCTCCCGGCCGGCTACACGCCGGGGTCATAGGCCGGGAGGGGCAGACTCCAGCGAACGACAGGCGGCGGGCCGGTCGTGAGCACCGCACACGCTCCGCAGACGCCGTCGGGCGACCGGGGCCGGACCGGGTCCCGGTCGAGCACGGCGCAGCGCGTCGTCATCAGCAATTGGCCCATGTGGGTCGTGGGGCTCACCCTGTTCGTCGACGGGATGGACCAGTACATCGTCCGGGGGAGCAGCGACCAGATCAAGGATGCCTTCGGCGTCGGCGACACTGCCATCGGGCTGCTCTTCTCGGCCTTCATCCTCGTCAACGGCATCATCACGATGCCGGCCGGGTATCTCGCCGACCGGTGGAACCGCACCCGGGCCATGGCGGCGACGATCGTGCTGTGGTCTGTGATCAGCGCGCTGGGCGGCCTGGTGCCGACCGCGGCTTTTGGGCTGCTGGTGGTGATCCGTGCCTCTTTGGGGTTCGGGCAGGCGGTGACCGACCCCTCGGGGAGCAGCGTCATCGCCGACTACTACGGGACCGAACGCCGCGGCAAGGCGTTCTCCATTCAGCAGTGCCTGAGCTACGTCGGCCTGGGCATGGGTCTGGCCATCGGCGGCGTCATCGGCCCGTTGTTCGATGGCCAGGGATGGCGCGTCGCGTTCTTCGTCTCGCTCTTCCCCGGACTCCTCGTCGCCTACTTCTGCTGGCGTCTGCCCGAGCCCAGTCGCGGTACGGCCGACAGGGCGCATGTGACGAAGATCGACGGGATGGAGCTGGCCGAAGATGACGGCCCGCCACTCTTCCCGCATGGCTTCGGTCGGTTCGTCGCCGACATGGCCGACGGGCTGCGCCAAGATGTCGGGACAATTCTGCGCATCCCGACGATGCGCTACGCGCTGGTGGGGGTCTCGACCGTCGGGTTCGTCGTCACGGCGGTGGCGACCTGGATGCCGAACTTCTACCAGAACCAGTTGCATCTCACCCAGCAAGCGTCGAACGGCACGTTCGGCGCGCTGGCCATCCTCGGTGGCATTCCTGGAACGTTGATCGGCGGGCGGATCGCCGACACATGGGTCAACCGATTGCTCGGCGCACGGGTCGTGATCCCTGCGGTCTGCATCGTCATCAGTGCCGCGCTGTTCATGGTGTCCTTCATACCGATGATGTTCGCACTGGTCTTCGTGGTGCAACTGGCCGGATTCCTGGCCGCCACCGCCTGTGTCCCGGCGTTGCGCGCCGGGCTCTCCGATGCCGCCCCCGCCCACCTGCGCGGCGCCGGGTTCGGTGCGTTCAACCTGGCATCGGTCGTGTTCGGCTCCGCTGCAGCGCCGCTCGTCACCTCCGCCATCGCCGCCCAGTTCGGCGGGAACTACCGCACGGCGTTCCTCATCATTCTGCCCATCGCCTTCCTCGGGGCCGCCTGTTTGCTGTTGGCGCGCACGCACATTGAGCAGGACGCGGCCAAGGTGTTCGAGGCCGTCGTGCAAGCCATGGCCGCCCACCAGGCCGAGGATCAGGAGTGGTCAGCGACCGGTCACGGAGACGGGGTGCCCTCCGGTGGCGAGGTCGGCGACACATAACCCGACAAGGGTGCCCCCCGCCCCTTCACGTCGGCATAGGCCTGGTGGTCGCCAACCTCGACGACGCTGTAGCCGGTGCGATCACCGTCGCCGTTGATGACATCGGGCGCGGCGGCATCGCCCGTGGCCGCGATGACGACGGCAACGTGCACCGCCGTCACGGCTGAGGTGTCGAGGCCGTAGACGGCGACGTCGCCCGGTTGCGGCGTGTAGCCGGATCCGACGGGGTGCCAGGTGCCATGGTCGTTGCCCCAGACATAGAAGCTGGCGGAGTCGCCATTGAGATAGCCCGGCGCTAACCGGTAGGAGACCTCGGCCCCGGCCTGGTGCCACACCCAGGCCGCGAAGTCGGCGCACCATTGCTCGTCGACGTTGTCGTTGCCGCAATCGTGGATGCCGGCGTTCCAGTAGGCACTGAACTTGTTGCAATAGGTGTCCCCCGGGTCGGTGCGGTAGCCGACCTGGCTCTGGGCGGCGGCGACGATGCGGGCCCGAAGTGGATTCAAGGCCGGACCCCGACGGACGTAGGCGACCACGGCGACACCGACGGCGAGCACGATCAGGACCAGGGCAAATGTCCTGAGACGGTGGCGGCGTACGGGTGCCGGGCGGGGCGGTTGCCGAAGGGCCGGCGGGCGGGTCGGGCTCAGGGGACCACAGGGTAGCGAGCGGCGGCTGCCCTGAGGGCGCGGGCGCGTTCTGCGACAATGGCGGGTCCCCGGCCCACCGAGACGTGCGGTGCCGCCCAGAGCTGACCGAGGAGGGATGGGCCCAATGCAGGACGACGAGAGCGCGGTTTCGCACACTCGTCTCGCCTATCTCCCCGCGCTCGACGGCGTACGAGCGTGCGCCGTTCTCGCCGTGATGATGTTCCACGGCGGCATCCCCCACATGGACGGGGGCTTCATGGGAGTCGACGCCTTCTTCGTCCTCTCGGGCTTCCTCATCACGTCGCTGCTCATCGGCGAGTGGCGACAGGCGTTGACGATCAAGCTCGGCGCGTTCTGGGCCCGTCGCGCCCGGCGCCTGCTTCCCGCCCTCCTCTTGATGCTCCTCTTCGTGGCCTTCTTCGCCGCGGTCATCGTTTCGAAGGGGACCTACGGGGCGTTGCGGCTGGACGCCCTGGCCACCCTGCTCTACGTCAGCAATTGGCATTTCATTCTCGTCAACTCGAACTACTTCAACGAGTCGGCCGCCTCCTCACCCTTGCTGCACACGTGGTCGCTGGCCGTCGAAGAGCAGTTCTACGTGATCTGGCCTCTGGTCGTGCTCGCCGTCCTGCACTTCACCCGGAGCATGCGGGCGCTGTTCGCGCTGTGCTGTGCGGCCGCAATCGCATCGGCGATCTGGATGCACGTCGTCTACGACGGTGGTCTCAGTACCAATCGGGCCTACCTCGGCACCGACACCCGCTCGCAGTGTCTGTTCATCGGCTGCGCCCTGGCGGTGGGGCTCGTGCTGCTCACGCAGCGACGGCACGAGGATGGGCGTCTCGCCAAGGGGGAATTGTGGCGACCGGAGAGCGGCGCCGGACGGTTGGCCTGCGGGATGGCGGGCGTCCTGGGCGCCGGCGGCGCCATTGCGCTGTGGGTCGTGACCACCTCGACCTCGACCTTCCCGTACTCGGGAGGGTTCTTCCTCATCGGCCTCTCCGTTGCCTGCGTGATCCTGGCCGCCGTCGCCGCGCCGCGCAGCATTGTCCCGCGCGTCCTGTCGGTGGCCCCGGTGCGCTACGTCGGCCGCATTTCGTACGGCCTCTACATTTGGCACTGGCCCATCTTCATTTGGCTCGACCACACGCGGACCGGTCTGTACGGCTACGAGCTCTTCGCGCTGCGCGTGCTCGTCACCTTTGGCGTGTCGGTCGTGTCGTTCCACCTCATAGAGCGCCCGATCAGGATGGGAACGTTCGTCAGCCAATGGCGTGCCTGGCTCATCGTGCCTGCCGGCGTGGGCGCCGTCGTCGTGGCCATTGTCGCGGCGACGACCGGGACGACGGCCCTGGCCAGCACCGCGCTGCCGGCGGGGACCAGCACGACGGGGGCGTCGACGACCACGACGTCAACCTCGGTGCCGGCCGTCACGCAAACCGGAGGGCCGGCGGTCAAGGTGCTCCTCGTCGGTGACTCGGTGGCCGAAACCCTCGGCGAGGGCCTCGGCGAGGTCCCGGTCCAGGACAGGTACGACTACGTCCTCTATGACCGCGCCATTCTGGGCTGTGGCGTGGCCGACGGACCCCAAGTCCAGGTGATGGGCGCGGTGAACACCATCGTGCCCGCCTGTGGCGGCCCGCCGGCACCGGGGGACTCGCTGAACGAAATCATCCCCTGGGCCACGCAGTGGGCAAATGAGATCACCCAGATCCATCCGAACGTCGTGGTGGAGGGGGCTGGGCGCTGGGAAGTAGTCGACCGCTTGTACCAGGGGAAGTGGACGAACATTCTGCAGCCGCAGTACGCCGCCTACATAAGAGGGCAGCTGGAGAAGGCGGCCGAGGTGGCGAACGCAGCCGGTGTCCCGATGGTCTTCCTCACTGCTCCGTGCACCGAGGAGCCCGAGCAGCCCGACGGCAACGCCTGGCCAGAGGACAATCCGGCACGGCGCGAGGCGTATAACCGAATGATCCGCCAGATCGCCGCCGCGCATCCCCGAACGGTCTTCGTGGGCGATCTCGACAAGGCGGCCTGTCCAGGCGGCAAGTACGCCAGCACCGTGCACGGCGTGGTGATCCGCACCGTCGACGACGGGGTCCACTTCACGCCCCAAGGGGGCGTGTTCGTGGCCCCCTCGCTCATGCCGGTCATCGTGGCGGCCGGCCGGTCGCAGATGGCGGGCGGCACGACCCCCACTTCAGCCGGTGGGTGAGGCCGGGGCGGGGTTGACGTTCTGCGGCGTGCTGTTCCCGCTCGGGGACTGCGGGTTGACGTTCGGGTTGGCGTCGGCGACCTCGCACTGGGCACGCAGCGACGGGACGAGGTGACCCTCGTCGACGGTCGCCCCCTCCGAGATCGTCGTCATCAGCGAGTTCCAAGAGCCGTCGTCCGAATTGGCGGCGGCGGCCAGCGGGAGCGCCAGGCGTAGCTGCTGGTCCGCCTCCCTCAGCAGTTTCGCGGCCGCCGACGGCGTCGTGCCCGCGCTGGTCGAGCGCTCGTAGTCCATGAGGGAACGGCGCACGTGCACGCAGGCCTGCCGCGCCAGGTCCTGTCCGCTCTGGGTGCTGCAGGCGCTCAGCGCGGCGGCGGCCCCGACCACGACGGCGAGCCCCGCCAGGACACGCGCGACCCGGAGGCGGCCGGCCCGCCGCACGTCAGCCCAGCCAGCGTTCGGCGGATTCGAGCAGGAATCGGCTGACCGCGAGGGCGCGGTCGAAGACGTCGCAGAGGAGCTCCTCCCCGCTGAGGACCCGAGCCAGGGAGACCGGGTGGCGGGCGACGATGCTCAGCCGGCGTTCCGAGCCGTCGGTGGCGTTGGCGAAGGAATCGATGGCCGAGACCTCGAGCGGGAGCTCGATCCCCCCGACGCCCGCCAGGTCGATGGCCAGGCGAAGCAGGTCGGGTCCGCTCGGCAGGGGCGGGAGTGCCCACGTGAAGGTGAGGGGGAAGTGGAACTCGTCCGGCGGCTCCTCGTCCTCGGAGAGGAGGACGACCGCATCCTCGAAGGAGAGGAGGACGCGAGGGTCGACATCGAGGGCCAGGTGCAGGTCGAGCGGGCCGCCGCAACCTTCCTCGGGGTGCAGGTCCACCTCCCAGACCTGGCGCAACGAGTACGTCTCGACAAAATGCCGCTCGTCGTGCACGTGAAACCCGTGGTCGACGGAATGGTCTTTGAGATCGGCGACGTAGCCGGCAACGTCAATGGCAGCCACAGCGACAGAAGCCTAATGGCCGGTGACGGCGTGGTGGCCAGGCGGGCAGGGGTGATGGCGGCCGATAGGGTTCGTCTCCCGTGGACGACGTTCGCCTTCTCGCCGTGCTCGACGACGCAGTCCACGCGGTGCGTGGCGCACTCGACGTGCTCGAGGACTGGGGCCCGAGCGGACAGAAGCCCGGGCAGTACCGGCTCGACCTGGCCGCCGACGGGGCGGCGCTCCCTGTGCTGCATGGGGCCGGCCTGGCTGTGCTCTCCGAAGAGTCGGGTGTGACCGGCGATGGCCCCTCGGGCCTGCTCGCGGTGATCGATCCCGTGGACGGCTCGACCAACGCGCACCGCGGCGTGCCCTTCTACTCCACGAGCATCTGCATCCTCGACGGGGAGGGGCCCCGTGTCGGCCTCGTCGTCAACCAGGCCACCGGCGCTCGCTATGCCGCGGTGCGCGGCGATGGGGCAGAGAAGGACGGGCAGGCCATCGTCCCCTCAGGGTGTGAGGACCTCGGCCGGGCGATCGTCGGGATCTCTGGGTTTCCCGGCCATCATCCGGGGTGGGCACAGTACAGGGCCCTCGGTGCCGCTTCCTTGGAATGCTGTGCCGTGGCCGAGGGAGTGCTCGACGCCTACCTGGTGGTCGGCACCAGCACGCTCTACAGCTGGGATTACCTGGCGGGGCTGCTCGTCTGCCGCGAGGTGGGAGTGGCCGAAGCCGAGCGCCAGGGGAGGGACCTCGTTGTGCGGGACGAGCAGATGCGTCGCCCCGTGGTGGCAGCGACACGACGCCTGGCCGATCGGCTGGCAGAGGAGGAAGGTTTGTGATGGGCGACATGGCGACTGACGAGGTAGATGCGCTGCGGGCGCGCAAGACCTGGCGCACCTTGGAGCCGTTGCACGGAATGATCTATTTCGTGCCCGAGGCGGCCGAGTCCTACGCCCGACTCGGCATCACCGGTCAGGCCGGCTACTTCTCGTCGCGGGCGGCACCGATGGGCGCGGTGACGGCCGAGGTGGTCGTCTCGACGTTCTACAACTTCAATCCCGAGCTCGTGCACGCCGTGGTGCCCAGATGTTGGGAGATCGCCACGCCGGTGGCGCTCGTACGGGCGCGGTTTGCCGCTGTCGATGCTGCGTTCCGGCGGATTCTGGGCGAGGAGATGGTGGCATCGGAAGAGATGGCCCGCGCTGCCGAGCTCGCCCGGACGGCGGCGGAGGAGGTCGGGCGCCGGGTTGAGGGCCGACCGCTGGCGGGGGCCCACGTGACCATCGCCTGGCCCCACGCGCCCCACCTCGACCTGTGGCACGCCCAGTCGATCCTGCGCGAATACCGCGGCGACGGCCATATTGCGCAGCTGGTCGTGCGCGGCCTCTCGGGGTTGGAGGCGCTGGTCACACACGCTGCCGCGGGCGACGTGCCGTCAGAAGTGTTGCGCGTCACGCGAGGCTGGCCCCAAGAGGCGTGGGACGGTGCCGTTGACGCACTGCGCATCCGAGGCTGGGTCGAGCAAGGCCCCGAGCTGCAGCTGACCGCGCTGGGAAGGCGCGAGCGCGCTGCGCTCGAGGCCGGCACCGACACATTGGCGGCGGCACCGTATGCGGTGCTCGGTGAGGAGCGTTGTGCCGAGCTCCGCGCCCTCGTTCGTCCCTGGAGCACGATGTTCGCCCAGCACCTGCGCTGACCTGCGCCGGGCAGGGGAGCAGCCCGCCGCAGGGTGTCACGCCTGGCCCGGCGCGGGGTGCACGCCGGACCTGGGCATAATGGCGCGGGGCTGCAGGGGCGCTTAGCTCAGCTGGTTAGAGCACCTCCCTTACAAGGAGGGGGTCGGGGGTTCGAGTCCCTCAGCGCCCACCAAGCCGAGCGGAGAAGGCAAGGGGGCCCCACGCGAACGGGACGAAACCCCCGAGGGGCGAGGGCACGGGCGGCACGGGCCCACCGGGGGCGGGGCGGGGGCCGGCGGGGGGGGCCGTGGCGCAAAGGCACTTTGCCCCTGCCACATACCGAATCCTCTTTGAGTCAAGACCCCTGTTTCGGGTGTATCCAGGCGCGACGAATCGAGCCGTCACCGGAAGGCACGACGGCGTAGGGTCTCTCTGGGTTCGGGAGTGACTTCGTCGAAGAGCCGGCCGCACAGGGTGAAGAACCGGTCACGCAGACATGGAGTCGTCCCTGAGTGTCCTCCCGGACCCCCTATCGGGCGTCGAGAAGAAGCTGCCGATAGACGGCGTTCGAGATTTGACGTTTGAGGGAACGCAGCGCTTCCTTCTTGGTCTTCCCTTCGGCCACCTTGCGTTCGAAGTAGATGCGTCCGTCTGTCCCGGGGTTGCGGATCTGGGTGACGGCGGCCATATGGAGCGCGTGGTTGAGCTGTCGGCTCCCGCGCTGCGAGAGCCGGTGGATCACTCGGCCACCCGAGGAGAACTCAATGGGTGCGGTTCCGTTGTAGGAAGCGAATGCATCGCGGTTGGCAAAGCGGCGGACGTCGCCGGAGTATCCCAGGAGCTGCGCGGCGACAATCGGGCCGACCCCATAGAGCTCGACGAGCGAGGTGCCCGAGGCCTTGACCGCGATTCGGATCCGCCGGTGCGACTCCTTGGTCTGGGCATCGAGGCGGCGCACATCGTCGAGAAGCTCGAGGGCGAGGTCGTAGCGGATCTGCTGGGTCGGGGTCTGTGGCGTGATCTTGGCCATGAGTCGCTCGGCGTCAGAAACGTAGAGTTCCTTGGCAATTCCGCCCGCTGCGAGCTCGGCCAAGAGCGCATGCAGGCGACAGACCACCCGGGTGCGATGGCTGCCGAGGTCCCCGTTGCGCTTGGCCAGGAGACGCAGGACCTCGGCATGATCAGCGGACTCGACGCTGCGCAGGTTCGGAGCCCGGAAGGCCGCGACGGCGACTGAGAGAGCATCGTTGGGATCGTTCTTGTTGGAGCGACCGGTGGCGAGCACTCGAATGCGAGAAGCCAAGGTGGGCGGCACGTCAAGCACCTTCTCGCCCCGAGCGATGAGCTGTTGGGCCAACAAGTAGCCCAGTCCGCCGGCAGACTCGATGGCCCAGGTGCGCTTCTCGAAAGGCTCGGCCCAGCCCAACAGCTGTTCCACCTGCCGGCGGGTGGCCCGCACTTTGACGCTTGAAATCTCGTCCTCTGCTTCATCGATCGCCACCGCTGTGTGCGATGCCTTGTGTGGATCGATGCCGATCACCACTTGCATGACTGCCTCCTTGGTCGTGTTGGAACCACGGAGGGCACTCCTGCTTGCAGACTGTTTGTGCTCGATCCTCTTTTGAGCCACTCCGGGGCGAAACCCAGACGGGACACTCTTCGAACGAAAGCCAGTCGGCTATGCCGGCGGCAGGCACTACGAGAGTGACCCCGTCAGGGCATCTAAACGCTACGGACGAACCTCAGCGCCTGCACCAAGTCTCAAGCAGGCACCATGGGGACACGGGGTTGATTAGCGCGTTCCGGCGTCCTAGCCGCGGTGGAGACCGCCGGGCTAATCTCGATTGGCCTTACGGGGGTACAGAGATGAATCATGCGGTCTGCAGGCGGTTCGCCGGTGGCTTCCTGGCCGTGCTGGCCGTAGGACTTCTGACTAGCGGCTGCGACTGGGCTCAGTTCGGCGCATGGTCCAGTCACAACGGAGACAACTTCGGCGAGAGTGCCATCACGCCTTCCAACGTCTCGACGCTCACGCAGAAGTTCTCTACTGCAACGGAGTCGGGTACGTCGCTGGTGAACCGCCCCGGGATTGGTGATTGGTCTGCCCTGCCCCGAGTTTCGTGGAGCCCGATTGCTGGAATCAGGCCACTGTCGTGGGTTGGTGTCGAAGCTCGAATTCGATGGGTGTCATCATGCCAAGTGCAGAGTGTCGGCGCTGGCGATTGTGGAAGACCTCGAGGTACTCGAACAGAGCGGTTGCGAGCTCGAGTCGCGTGTTCCACCGCTTCCTGTTGAATAGTTCAACCTGAACGCGACTCCAAAACGATTCCATCATGGCGTTGTCATAGCAGTCGCCAACCGACCCCATCGAGGGAAGCAGATTCGCATCGATCACTCGCTGAGTGAAGGCCCAAGATGTGAATTGCGTTCCCTGGTCGCTGTGAATGATCGTGTCGTCAGCCGGTTCTCGGTTCGCGATGGCCATGCCGAGGGCGCTGGTGACGAGGGAGGTCTCCTGGTTTGAGTCGATGGACCAACCGACTACGCGGCGGCTGAAGACGTCGAGTACGACGGCGCAGTAGAGCTTGCCTTCACGGGTCGGATGTTCGGTGATGTCAGTAACCCATAGGCGATCAGGGTCGTCTCGGCGGAACTGACGCTCGACAAGATCACTCGCCGTTGCCACGTGGGGCACTCGGCGGAATCTGGGGCGCCCCGAGAGTCCCTGAATGCCCGCTCGTTGCATGAGCATCTCGACAGCGCCGTGGCTGACGACGATGCCCAGACCCATTGTGAGTTCGGCATGAACCCGTCGTGCCCCATAAGTCTGGCGTGAGTCTTGGTGGACTCCGGCGATCACGTCGGTCAACCAGGCGTGGCGAATAGCTCGCGGCGACGGTGGGCGGTTCCGCCACGTGTAATAGCCGGCGACGGACACGCCGAGGATCCGGCAGGCAAGTTCGACTGGGAGATCTTCCGCGGCCATCACCTGGATCGCCGCGAACCGGCTTTTGGGTCAGTTCTCTCCTTCAGCAGTTCCGCAGCACGCCGGTGGATGGCAACTTCCGATTCGAGCTCTCTGATGCGGCGACGAGCCGATCGAAGCTCCGCCTGCTCAGCGGAGCTCAGACCGGCAATCTCGCCCTGGTCCACTCGCTCCTGGCGCCGCCAGTTGTAGAGGGTCTGGTCGCTGATCCCCAGGTCTCGGGCGACGTCGACGACCCTTCGGCCCGACGCCAACAGATCGAGGGCTCGACGACGGAACTCAGGCGGGTATCCCCTTCTTGGCATGCTGTCCTCCTATCGGGACAGCAGCCTCAATTCCAGTATTTCGCCTCCACAAAATCGGGGGCACTCCAGTCCTCCTCTTGAGAGCAATTGCCAGAGAAGAGCATCGGATCATGTTCACTTTGCCGCTTGAAATAAGAGAAACCGGGAGCTCGACTTGGCGACCGCCCAAATGGTCGCCTTCATCGACCAACATCGCTCTCCCTTTTGGGGTGTGCCGGGTGCTCTTGGCCTCGATTCACCAAAGATCCTTGTTGAAGGGTGAAGCGCGGCATTCTGACCTAGAGCACCCGATGCAAGGTCGCCCCGAGCGCCGATTGTTTCAGCAGGAGACCACCGAAAGGCGGCTGACTGTGCTGAATGAGCAAGTGTAGAAGTCACGACCGAATCCTGGCGCGGGAAAGAGCACGGACTGAACGGTGCTGCCTGTATCGGCGCGGGCCTTCTCGGCCCCGGTGGTGATGTCGAGGACGACTGCCTGGTCAGCATTACGTGATGGGTCGTAGTCGCCAGTAAGCAACTCACCGGTATCGGGAAACAACAAGAGGTGGCTGGCGTGGTTCTGTTCTCGGGACCATCGCACCGTGAGAACGCCGTCTTCACCTATGTCGAAGGCGGTGAGTACGCCATTACCGCTGTCATAGCCGACCGCTATTCCTCGAAGCTCGTCGACAACGGGCGGGTTGGCAACGAGCCCGCCCGGCTTCCCGCACACTTCCACCGTTCTCACCACCGCGGAGGTCAGGTCGACTCGGACCAGGTGAAGTGGGGCTGTCGACACGCCTTGGCCAAACAGCGTCCCCGCATAACGCTCAGCGCCATCGCCGTTGTCGAGGAACCACGCCGCGCCGGCGGCGAGCACACAGTCCCATCCGTAGGTCTGTCCCTCCAGGGTCCGATACGTGGCGCGAAAGTCTTCGTCGAGCAGCAGCGACGACCCATCCCAGTGCGCCCGGAGGAGGCTGGTGTCACCTACCACGTAGACGGCACTGTCCTCGGACGAGAGGCGGGCGATAGAGGGTTCGGGCAACTCGAGCACGGCGATGACCTCGAGTCGCTCGGGTTCGAGCACGACGAGTTCGGAGCGTCGTCGTTCGGCCGCCGCAAGTGGGATACCGGGTCGAGAGCCAGCGAAGTCCTTTGTCACCAGGCTGCCGTCAGGCAGCACCACGAAGCTGTTGTAGGGCAGCGACCGGGGAAGGCGTCGTTTGGCCACGGGCCGTAGGTCGTCGTCGAGGCGGTGGGCGTGCTCGCCGAACACCACGTAGAGGGACCCGTTGGAGTGAGCGGCCAGGCCGCCGGGCCAGACCGGGCCACCGGGCAGTTCGGGAGAAGTCGCCATGGGCTCGAGTGTCACAGGGTCGATGCGCTCGACCAGTGAGAAGGCAGCGTCTCCGGCGCTGTGGCGCAAAAGGAAGACCTCGCCGGGCTCGCGCTGCACGGCCATGGTGGCCAAGGGGGCAAGGCGATGGGTCACCTCGAGGCGATCGTCAGGGCCGATCCCAAGACCACCGCGGCCGCGTGGAGTCTGTCGGCGGGCGGATCCTCCGTCCTCGCACGGCCACAGGCTCGGCCAGTAGTCACTCACGGCCGGCGGGCCTTTCGCACCG
This sequence comes from uncultured Acidimicrobiaceae bacterium, assembly GCA_963782415.1. Taxonomy (GTDB): domain Bacteria; phylum Actinomycetota; class Acidimicrobiia; order Acidimicrobiales; family RAAP-2; genus Bog-473. Next base: position 772,386 of record CAWAJT010000008.1, read on the forward strand.
GCACGTGCAGATCCGGAATGATCTGTGGGCGGGAGCCGTAAATGGGGGCGATTCCTCCTGCTTTCGGCTGACGAAGCCAGGATGCTCGTCGGAGTTTATGGCCGCCGCACTTGCACATGAGTGCCTCCCTTCGGATGGCACGTGAATTGCCGCCTGTTCAGGGGAGTAAAGAGTCATATGAATGTCCATTTGAATAGTCTTCACGGTGTGGATCACGCAGCGACAGCATCCCTTCAGCCTGGCCCTCCAGTGCCCGCAGGCGGCAGCGGCCGACCGACGAACGAGGAAGGACCGCCGGTCACCCTTCAGGTCGGATCCATGTCCGCCGCGCCCTATGTCGACCATGCAGTTATCCGCGACACCGTCTTCGCCTACCGCGCCGGTCGCCGTCTCTACGAACTCCACGCCCAGACGGGAGCGACCTACGTCACGCAGAGCTGGAGTCAGCAGGATGACCCAAACCTGACGAAGTAGGACCTGGTGACCGTGGGCTCCAAACTCAAGCTGCCCAATGGGTGGTCCTACCCCAGCCGAAATTCTCCGCGGTCGACTCCGGATCGTGGCCACGAACACACCTGCCACGGTGATTCAGGACAGCTTGGGCAACACCTACCCGCTCGAATCATGAGTACGCTCAGAGGCTTCCGAGAGTACACGGTCAGTCGAGACGGGACCTTGACCTACCGTGTCCGAATCGAAATCCAGGTGGGTCCCCAATTTTGTTCGGCGCCGGCCAAGGCGGGAGGCGGCAACCATAGCCCATTGCGCAAACATTGCGGCAAAGATTTTCCCCCATCGAAATGTCGTCGCAGTTTAGGCTCGAGGTGAGCGGTGATCGTCGTCCGGTGGACTCCGTACTTCCGTCGAAGTGCATCGATCGATGCTCCTCCCCGTAGAGGTGCGTCCGTTCATCGACGATCCCTCGTGCCAGGCGCCGCTGAACAGGGTGTGAAAGCTGCCCCTTTTCTTCCAGATCGCCCGGTTCAAGAGTGTTGGAGGAGTGCTTTGCGTTGTGCGAATTCCTTCGTCTGGGTAGGGGAGTATCACATCCTCCCTGTTCAGCAACACATTTGGGCATTCGTGAGGGTTTCGAAAGCCGTCCCATAAGGTCCACCAAGCCGAGCGGCACGAGCACATGTCGTAACGCAGGGTATGGAGAGAACGTCATCGGCGAACGAAACCCGGGAGGTCGACCCATGGACGTCCGGTTCTTGACGAGCATTGCCCCGATCGTCAGAGACGCTGAAGTCTCACGATCCCTTTACGCAGACGCCTTGAACCTGCGATTCGAACATCAAGAGGGTGAGTACCTCTTCACCCATGAACTCGAGGGAGCGAAGCACTTTGGTCTCTGGCCTCTCTCGGAGGCGGCGAAATCTTGCTTCGGCACGACCGAATGGCCTGCCGGCATACCCGTTCCCCAGGCGAGCATCGAGTTCGAGGTGGCTGATGTGACGGCGGCGGCGGCGGAGCTTGCGGCCAAGGGGTATCGCCTCATCCACGACGCACGTACGGAACCGTGGGGCCAGATCACGGCGCGGCTCTTGAGCCCGGAAGGAATGCTTGTCGCAGTCTGCGTCACTCCTGCACTGCAGGACGTCTAGTGCGGTGCAGCCTGCGTGTGGCAATTGAGAAACTGGGATCCGAAGAAAGGGGACACCATGACAGAAGTTCTCGTCGATTTCATCACCTCTCTTGACGGATATGGCGCAGCCGAAGGTTGGCCGGGCTGGTGGGGGCTGGAAGGGCCGGAGTACCTGACATGGTTGGGGGAACAGCCAGAAGGAGCCTTCACGGTCCTCATGGGAGCAGCGACGTACCGGATCATGTCTGGTTTCGCCGCGCAGGGTGAGCCCGGGACCGATGCACTGGCGAGTCTGTCGAAGGTCGTCTTCTCGACCACGTTGACCGAGCCCCTTTCCTGGCCCAACTCCCGGCTGGTGACAGCCGACGCGGCTGAGGTCGTACGAGACATGAAGAGGAGTGGTTCGGAGTCCATGCGTACCATCGGCAGCCTGACTCTGTGCCGTTCGCTCCTGAAGGCCGGTCTCGTCGACCGGTTTCGCATGGTCGTCTTCCCCGTCATCACGGGAAGGACGGGCCGAGAACGGATCTACGATGCCTATCCCGACATCGCCCTCGACATGATCAACTCTCGAACGTTCGACGGACGCACCCAGCTCCTCGAGTACGCCCCGACCATTCTCGCCGAGCCACCCGGGGCTTCGCCGCCCGGTCCCTGACCGTGTGTTCCGCGGGCATGACAAGGCCATGCATTGCGGCGTTGCTGAGTCCGGTGGACCGGAGGCGAAGCGAGGCGTCGGTGGGCGGTCAGCTGCGTGTCGGAGACGGTGCCAGAGACCTCGGCGCAAGGAATCGTGCCGGCCATCCTTTCTGCCTCTGCGAGGACCGCGAGACCGTTGCCGTGCGCTTCCACCACCGCGCCTTGTACATGGCACATGGTGCATGACACACGGGTTCAGGCGGTCCCGCTCTTCATTTCCTCGGCGAGCGCAACAATGATTCCTTCGGGCCCGCGCACGTAACACAGGCGGTAGACGTCTTCATACTGGCCGAGTTCGCCCATCAGCTCGGCGCCGTGCGCCTGCAACCTCGTCACGACATCCTCGATGTCGTCGACGGCGAACATGATGCGACGTATGCCGAGCGCGTTGGCCGGAGCATCGGGCCTCGCTTCCACCGCCGGCGGTGAGCGGAACGTCGTCAGCTCGAGCCGGCCGTGGCCGTCGGGAGTCCGCACCATTGCAATGTCGGCTTGCACACCGTCGAGTCCGACGATCCGATCTACCCAGGAGCCACCGACGGCGGCTTCGCCGTCCAATTCCATCCCGAGCCCGAGGAAGAACGCAACAGCTGCATCGAGGTCGTCGACGACGATGCCAATGTTGTCCATACGGCGGAGTGTCATCCACCCAAGGTAGTCATCGGGCGCTGGAGGGTTGACGGAGCATAGATTCCTGTTCGTGACGCAGCCTCTCGCCGATTTGGTCGGCCCGCATCTGCGCGTGCTGTTATGCGGCATCAACCCCGGGAAGGTCTCGGGCGAGTTGGGGTTGCATTTCGCCCGCCCGGGCAATCGATTCTGGAAGCTGCTCCACGCCGGCGGCTTTACCGAGTCCGTTCTCGCGCCAGCGGAGCAGCATGTCCTGCCGGAGCTCGGCATCGGGATTACGAATCTGGTGGAGCGGGTGACAGCTGCTGCCAGCGAGCTGAGTGCCGCGGAGTTGCGTGAAGGTGCGGTAACCCTGGAGGCCAAAGCGGCGACGCTCCGGCCTCGTTGCGTGGCAGTGCTCGGCCTCCAAGCTTTCCGGACGGCATTCGGCAAGCCAGAGGCCATCATCGGCCGCCAACCTGATTACCTCGCCGATGCCGTGCTCTGGCTTCTCCCCAACCCGAGCGGCCTCCAGGCCCACTATCAGATGTCAGCCATGAGGGAGATGTACACGGATCTCTTTGTCGCCATGAGGACGGACTGACAAGACCCGAGCAGCTCGTGTCGTCAGGAGTTCACTCGGACGACGCGGGCGCTCGATCCTGCTGGAGTTCAATCGTGTTTCCGGCCGGGTCGTTGATCCAGATCTGGATAGTGCCAGGCCCCTGAACCGCCTGCTCGTAGGGGATGTTGCGATCCTCGAGCTCTCGAATCGCTTTGTCGAGGTCGTCCACCGCGACGCAGTAGTGATTCCCCGTCGAGTCAATCTGCGTGCCACGTGGGGCAGCCCCCACCACATGGAGCTCTTGATCCGAGAGGCGGAACCAGTGGCCGGGGACTCCGGGAATGTCAGGTCGATCCTTCGAGTCCAGCCCGAAGAGGTCGTCGTAGAACGAGACCATGTCGGCCAACGGGGAGCCGTTGCAATTCACTGACACGTGGTGAAACCTCGTGATCCTCACCCGCCGCCTCCAGTCTCGTCGCTTCTCGCATGAAGCGTATTCGCTCCCGGTCACGCACCACAGGCTGGCTGGTTCCGCAGGCTGACACGCGACTTCGCCAGCGACCCGTTCGGTGGTTGGGCGTTCGGGGCGACACCGATGGCCTGGGGCACCGGCGAACAGGCCGAACGCGGCGATCAGTCGATTGTCACCTGCTCGTCGCGGATGGCGTGCCAAAAGTTCATTTGGGTCGATGCCTGACCTCGTACCAGCGCCATGCGTCGTGCTGTAATGGATCCTTGTGAGCACGGAGCGCAGTTTGTCCAGGCGCCAGGTCTTGCAGGGCGCGATTGGATTCGGGGCGACCATCGGCCTCGGTGCGGCCACGGCGGGTTCCGCCGCCGCCACGACGAGCGCGGGTAGGACACCCTCGTCTCATTTGCCTCCGCGTTCACGGTGGCGTCACCCAGGATCCCTGCCCGACCCGAGCCTGCCTGCGGGTACGGACACGGTGCCGGAGATCGACCACATCGTCGTCGTCATGCAAGAGAACCACTCCTTTGACAACTACCTCGGCATGCTCGGTCGAGGCGACGGGTTCACCTTGGACCACAAGGGTCACCCACGCAACACGAACCCGGACCCGACCGGCGGGTATGTCCGCGCCTTCCATGAGACGGATACGATCCAGGCCGGTCATGTGACCCAGTCCTGGAATGCCAGCCATCTGCAGTACGCAGGAGGTCGCAACAACGGGTTCATCGGGCCCGACAGCAGCAGCGACTGGTCGATGGCGTACTACACGGGAGAAGAGATCCCCTTCTATTACTCGCTGGCCCGCACGTTCCCGCTCTGCGACCGTTACTTCTCCTCGGTGCTGGCCCAGACGTACCCGAACCGACGGTTTCTGATGGCGGGTACGGCCTTCGGCCTGATTGCCACGGACACGTCCTCCATTGGTGGCATCCCACCAAACGGGACCATCTTCGATCGCCTCGACGCACACGGCATCAGTTGGGCGAGCTACGCCACCAACGTGTCCACCCTCTACGTGATCTCCGACATCGTGAAGAAGAACCCGGGGGGGATCAAGACAATCGACCAGTTCCATGCGGACGCAAACGCTGGCTTGCTGCCAGGGGTCTCCTTTGTTGATCCGAACATCCTCACGTCCACCGAGGAGAACCCTCAGGACATCTCGCTCGGTGAGTACTTCGTATCGACAGTCGTCAATTCGCTGCTGCACAGCCCGGCGTGGGGCAAGACCATGCTCGTGTGGACCTACGACGAGCATGGTGGGTACTACGACCACGTCCCGCCCCCGGCGGCCATTCCCCCTGACGACATCCCTCCCGTCCTCACGGAGGCCGACCAGCCGGGCGCCTATGACCGCTATGGCTTCCGGGTACCGACCGTGGTTGTCTCGCCGTACAGCAAGAAGAATTACGTGTCCCACACGGTGTACGACCACACGTCGGTGTTGAAGACGATCGAGCGCAAGTGGAACCTTCCGGCAATGACCTACCGCGACGCCAACGCCAATGACCTATTGGACTGCCTCGATCTGAAGAGGCGTTCGTTCGCGGATCCCCCCAGCCTGGCGGCGCCGGGGAATCCTACGGGAGTGACCACGGCGACGCCGCCACCCGACGGCGCAGAGCCGCCCTTCGCCGCATTCGTCAAGACGCCGGGCCCGACGGTCTGAGTTCCCGCTTCGGGGATCAGACGCTGAGGCCCCCGCTCGGGGTCCGAGTGCGCCGTGGAGGGCGCGGAGCGCATCCCATCCCGCCGATCGCGGCCCCCGTCACGGTCTCCAATTCGCGCGCCACGAGCGACATGCAAGCTCAGGAGGCGACCTGCGCGTCCCACCACACGACGGTTGACCCGAACCGATCGCCCGCCGGATCACCTCGCGACGATGGGCCCGCCGTCGCCAGCGTCCACGAGCTACCTAGCTGGAACCCACCATGGTCGAGTCCGGCGCATCGACATCGGTTTTCCACCGTGACCGCTCGAGTGTCCGCGTGATCCGCTCCGACGTGGTGGGCAAAACGAGGAAGAGCAACCAGACGTATTTCGCCAACGTGGGGTCCGTCCAGGCCAACACGATGGAAAGCGCGACGATGGCCAGGACGAGGACGACGCGCAACCTCGCGGCGCGCTCGTCGTGGAGCGATCGGACGTGGTCGACCATGAGGCCATGACCGGCGGCATATAGGTAGATCCATTGCGTGCTGAGACTGATTGCCACCAGGTTGACTCCGAACAGGGTGATGGCGACCGGATTGCTGCCGTATCGGCCGATCAGGTCCGACGTGAATGGCATCAGCGTCAGGGCGAGCAGGAAACCAAAGTTGCGCCAGGCCAATCCCTCGCTGTGCCCGCGCATGCTCCGGAGGATGCGGTGGTGCACCAACCAGAACTGCGCGATGACGAGGAACGACACCAAATAGCTGGTCAGTTCTGCTCCATCGATGCTCAAGGCGTCCCACAGCGTTCGGGCCGAGTTCGGATCCTCCTTGAGGGCGGTGTCGACTGGGACCTGGAGCTGCAGCACCAAAAGGGTCAGCGCGATCGCGACGACGCCGTCTGTCAGTGCCAGAAGCCGGTCGATACCCGGGATGTCCTGGTCGTCGGCGTCGTCGATGTCAGTGCCCTTCACCGCGTCGGTCGCCACCTGCGACAGCTTGGCAGACGGCGCCTTTGCGATGGGTAATGGTCGAAGGCAGTGCGACGTCGCCTTCGTTTGTGTCAGTTGGTTCCAGCCCCAGACCAAGGAAAATAGGTGCCGGGGCGGGTCACGGACATGTGATCGCATCCGGCGAGCTCCAGCGTGCCGTTTCGACCCTGGTGGTGGTCCGGGCAACGCCGGTCAGACGAAGTCGGACCCGCCGTCGGCGTTGACACAGGCCCCTGTCACGTAGCCGTTGCGGCGTGACACGAGATATGCCGTGAGTGAGGCCACCTCGTCGGGGAGTCCGGCCCGGCCGAGATCGGCCGGCTGATGGAAGGTCTGGTCGATCCAGCGCATGACGTCGTGCGGGTCGGAGGGGTCGAGACCCTCGGCGGCAAAGATCTCGCGCAGGTTCTCCGTGAAACTGGCCGTGACGATTGAACCTGGGCACACCGCATTGACCAGAATGCCGTCGGGGGCCAGGGACTTCGATAGGTTCTTGGCCACGCTCGCCACGGCGGCCTTCGACGCGGTGTAGGCGACCAATATGGGGCTCTGTCGTTGAATTGAATGGGCCGAGAAGATCGCGGACGCGACCCCACGCTGCGGCTCGGAGCAGGGGAACGGCCTCGCGGACGGTTCGTACGGCCGACATGGTGCCGAGGGCAAACGCCTGCTCCCAGGCCGCGTCGTCCAGGTCCTCGAACCGCCCGGCGCCGGGGCCGATGGTGTGCACGAGGACATTCAGCGTGCCCCATCGGTCGCCGACCTCCCGGAAAGCCGCCGCAATGGAAGCAGGATCCGTCATGTCGACGCTGACGCCCACCGCGTCGGGGCTGCCCAACGACTGCAGGGTGGCGACGGTGTCGTCGAGCGCGGCGCGTCCGCGGGCCATCACGGCCACGCGTGCTCCGTCCGCTGCCAGAACCTCGGCCACGGCGCGGCCCATGCCCTTGCTCCCACCGGTCACCACGGCCGTCGCGTCAGCGAACCCGAGATCCATGGCACCCCACCTCCTCGTTGGTTCTGTCGCCGGGCGATCTGGTGCTGCCGGTCATCGGCAGAACCGCTTGCTCACGGCGAGTCGGCGTGCGGCCAGGACCGCTCGGCGCTCGTCTGGCGTCACGCGTCGGGTGTTCGCCGGGACCGACTGTGCGATGTCCGCGAACGGAATGATCCTGGTCGTGGGGACGGGAGCCGTTTCGGTGCGCACGCAGCGCAGAATGATCGGGCCGGCACTGTGCCCCGCTGTGTCGAGCCAGTTGGCAACGCCGGGATCGTCGTGGGCGATTACGGCCCGCAACACACCATCGTCGTCGACCGCGGCCTGGTGCCCATTGAGACTGCTCTGGTGCGAGCCATAGTCGATCGTCTCCCACCACGGATTCCCCAACGAGTAGCTCCAATAGAGCCCTCGGGGTGGTTCGACCTCTATCAGCAGTGCTTCGTCAGGTTCCAGTGCCCAGGATCCGATCACGGGTCGGTTCTCCGCGGCGGCCCCCATGGCCGTCCCGTCCAGCGGAGGAAGGAACGTGTTGGGCGTCTCAGGTCGCGAGAATTGTAGAAAGAAATCGAGATTCTCGACCACGAAGTCGCCGAGGGCGATGAGCTGACGTGCCGCCACCGCTCTGGGGTCATCGGCAGGGCGGTCCGTCGGTTCGTTGCGGTCCCCGATGCGCGCAATGGAGAGCGACGAAGCCACCTCGGTGTCCCAGTCGTAGAAGAAGTGACGGATCACCAGCGTCGTCGCGTTTTCGGCGATCGGGAGCCAGTTGCCCTCCTGTGGATCGGCCGAGAGGATGAGGTCGACTTCACCGTTGGGTCCCAGGTCCAACTCGTCCAGCAGGACGTTCGCCGACGAGGCCATGCCCGCCATCGACTGCAAGCCGACGTAGCGGGCCGAGCCACGGTTACCCCACAGGCGGTAGGTTTCGCCGCCCCGAAGTGGTGCACCGGCGTAGATACAGTCGGGGCAGTCCATGCCCCACTTGTAGATCGCGTCGACGCCGGAGGGCTTCACCGCCAGCACCGAGCCTGACTCCTCGCGCAACGCGTTGTCCAGGCCGATGCCCAGCAGCACCAACAGGTGTCGGAAGCCAGCTGCCTGGTCCACAGCATTTCGGGGGACGTCGTCGGACAAGACCGTTGCCGAAGCTTGGCGCAGGCTGTCGAGGAGATGCGCCCAGGCCCGTCCGGAGACAAGGTCGTCGACCGTCGCGTCTCCGGCGCGCGCCGCCTCGCCGACCGAGTGCGGCATCCAGGACGGATTGACGAAGGCGGACGTCACGAAGGGCCTTTCAGACGCGTGCGATCTGATGACAAGACCTTCATGTGCGGACCCCCGACGCGAGTAGGTCGGGCCATGCTCCCGCAACGCCACAGGGCCGTCAAACCTCCGAATGACGCGCATGCAAGGACGTGGCACCTCGCGTGTCTCCGGAGTGCGGCAAGGCATGCCTCAGCAGGAAGTCACGAGGAGGGTCGCGGACACATGATCGCCGGTTCCATTCAGACGCTGGTCCTCATCGGCGTCTCGGCGGAGCGCCCGTCGGTCATTGCCGAAGGCTGCCGACGCCTCTTTGCCATACCCGAGGATTCTGGCTTCTGATCCCCATCTTTCATTGACAGTGGTATCACGTTCGACCTCTCGGCGCTCATCCACATTCCCATGGCCCTCGTGCTGGTGCCGGCGTTCGCCGTCATCGTCTCGTTCCCTCGTGCCTTGCCCACATGGGTGTTCTTGCGGGGCACCGTCTCGAGCGTGGAGGCGCGCGCCCTCGCCGTCCGGTCCGCGGTCGGTCTGTCGATCATCGTCATCACCACGTCACTGGGTGTCAGCGAGCATCGGATGAAGCCGCAGAAGCGACCGCACTTGCCGTCGCCGGCACTCTCTCCGTCCTCGTCCATCCCCTCACAGCGCTGCGTTTGATGGACGGGGGGGCAAGCAGACGAAGGATGCGCCCGAAACCCACGCACTCCGGAGACACCCGATGCTCTCGGTCCTGTCCCTCGTTCTTCGTTCCTCGTTCCTCGGCGCATCGGCGAGCAGTCGTGGCCACCAGTGAACGATCAGTCGTAGCCGCCAGTGAAGAAGCTCGGGATGGGCCGCGCCGGCGAGGTGCGGAAGAACGGGCGGACGTGGGTGTCCATGATCTCCTCAGCGATGCCCGCCCCGTCCGGGTCGGGGAGCAGGTTGTTGTCCTCGGCTGGGTCGGCGGTGAGATCGAACAGCTGGCATGCCGTCAACGCGTCCTCGTCCACCACCAGCTTGTAGCGCTCGGTCTCGAAGGCGGCGAAGCCCCAGTTCTCGCTGACGGTGACGTCGCGCGCCGGCACCTCGCCTGCGGCGCGGACAAATCCAAGGAGCGACTGCCCTTCGCTGTGCGGGACTTCGGGTGCACCGGCGATCGCTCGTACAGTGGCCGGGACGTCGAGGTGCTCAACCAGGGCATCCACTATGCGTTGGGGACAGCCGCCCGGGGGGTGGATGACCAATGGGACGCGCACCGCTGGCTCGTACAGCACACACTTCGACATCAGCCCGTGGTTGCCGCCCATTTCGCCGTGGTCGCTCGTGTAGATGATCCACGTGTTGTCGGCCATGCCCGTGCGCTCCAGTGCCCGGACAATGTCGCCGACGGCCCGATCGATCACCGAGATGTCTGCGGCGTAAGCACGCCGCATGCCGCGGATGGCGTCGTCGGTCATGGTCTCGGAATCAGAGACCCACGCGAATGCATTCAGGAGCGCACCATAGCGGCCCGTACCCTCTGAGTCAGGGCGCCGCGTCGAGGCCGGCATGGAGATATCGACGTCCTCGTACCTCGCCACCGCCTCCGCCGGCGCATCCCAGGGATCGTGTGGCCCAGGGAATCCGACGAAGAGAAAGAATGGTTGGTGGCGGTCGTATTGCTCGATCCACTCGACCGCCCGTTGGCCGTGCCACGCATCGACATAGGCGTCGAGCGGAATGGGCGTCGGCGTCGAGTCCCACATCGGCACGCACTTCGTGGCGTTCTGGCCGTCTTCGTTCTCACCCTGATAACTGCGGTCGGCGATGTGCTTCTTGTACGCATCGAGAAGGCCGCGGCTGGCCAGGGCGTCGGTGTAGCGGGTGGGGATCTTGGGGAGAAACTTGTCGCCGGTCTCGAACACCTCGGCAAAGCCGAGCGCGTTGAGCCTCCCGGCCATATCGTCCATGTGAGGAACCGTCAGCTGCTCGTCGAGGTAGAGGTGCGCCTTTCCCAGCAGCGCAGTGTGGTAGCCCGCCTCACGCAGGGCCCAGGCGTAGGTGGGAGTGTCGGGCGCAATCTCGGACGAGTTCGTGTACACACCATGATCACGGACATACCGCTCGGTCATGAACGACGCGCGCGACGGCATACACAGCGGGCCTTGGCATGACACCCGTGTGAAGCGCACGCCGTCGCCAGCCAATGAGTCGAGGGATGGCGTGAGAACGCCGGCATCGCCGGCGCACCCCAGCATGTCAGCACGGTGTTGGTCCGACATGACGAGCAGGATGTTGGGTGCGCCACTGATCATGTCGTTTTCCTTCCCGGCCTATCGAATGTTTGTGTTGGCGGATCAGGATTGATCATCGCACGAAACGGTGACTTCACGGATCACGCGCGGTCATGCCGCGCGGGCTCGCCACTAACCTGACCTGACGCCGCCGCCTGACCCCTGGAGTCTCAACTGCATGCCCTTTGACCTGAAGCAGGTTCTGGACGAACGAAAGGGTGAGAACTTCACCCTGTACTCGAAGTACATCAACCCACAGCTGCCTCGAGTACTCGGTCAGATCGAGTTCGACCGCTTCTATGAGCACGGCGAGGGCTGTTACCTGATTGACGACAAGGGCGAGCGGTACCTCGATCTCCTTTCCGGTTTCGGCGTCTTCGCACTTGGCCGGAGCCACCCAGCGATCGTTCGGGCTCTGCACGACGCGCTGGAAGCCGACCTCCCCAACCTGGTGCAGATGGACTGCTCGCTCCTCTCGGGTGTTCTGGCCGAGCAGCTGGTGGCGCGAGCACATCCGGGTATCGAGCGGGTATTTTTCACCAACTCGGGAGCAGAGGCCGTCGAGAGCGCGATCAAGTTCGCCCGGGCTGCCACCAGACGCACGCGCATCCTCTACTGCGACCATGCTTTTCACGGCCTGACCACCGGAGCACTCGCGCTCAACGGCGGCAAGGAGTTCAGGAGTGGTTTCGGGCCGTTGCTCCCGGGGTGCGACATGATCCCGTTCGGCGACGCCGCCGCCCTCGCCCGTGAGCTCCGGCGGGGCGACGTCGCCGCCTTCATTGTGGAGCCCATACAGGGCAAGGGTGTGTACCTGGCCTCGGACGACTATTGGCAGGAAGCCGAGGCACTCTGTCGCCGGCACAAGACGCTGATGGTCCTCGACGAGGTGCAGGCCGGCATGGGTCGTTCGGGCACCTTTTTCTGCCACGAGCAGTTCGGCATCACGCCAGACATCATCACGGTGTCGAAGGCGCTGTCCGGTGGTTATGTACCGGTTGGAGCCACCCTCTGCTCCGCAGCGGTCTCCGACTCGGTGTACAGCTCCATGGACAGGGCGGTCGTCCACTCGTCGACCTTCAGCACGAACCAGCTGGCGATGGTGGCGGGACTCGCCACGTTGGCGGCGTTCGACGACGAGGACATCCTCGACCGGGTGCAGCGGACCGGCAAGGCCTTCACCAAAGCGCTAGACCCGCTGGTGGAAAGGTACGAGTTCCTCCATGAGGTGCGCGGGATGGGCCTCATGATCGGGCTGGTGTTCGGCGAGCCCTCGACACCGGGAATGCGCCGTCGCTTCAAGATGGTCGAGGCGGTGCGGCCCGCCCTGTTCTCCCAAATGGTGGTAACCCCGCTCTTTCACCGCCATCGCATATTGACCCAGGTGGCGGCCGACAACGTGAACATCATCAAGCTCCTGCCGCCGTTGATCGCGGGTGACGACGAGGTCGAGCTCTTTGCCGACGCGCTCGAAGACGTGCTGGTCAGTGCGGAGCGCGGGTCCAGCCTCATCTTCGAATTTGGCAAGACGATGGCCAAGGGCGCCCTCCACAAGGCTCGGCTGTGAGGTTGTCGCCCGGGGACCGGGTGCTCGTCACCGGGGCAAGTGGGTTCATTGGCTCAGCGGTGACGCGCCAGCTTCTGGCGCGTCACCAAGAAGTCGTGGCATTGGTGGAACCGGGTGCCGACACAGCGAACCTCGCAGGGCTCAACGTGAAACAGGTGATCGGCGACCTGCGCTGCCGCGAGAGCGTGCAGGGCGCGATCAGCGGATGCCGGGCTGTGTTCCATGTTGCAGCGCTGTACCGCTTCTGGGCCCGTGATCCTGAGGCCTTCTACGCCATCAATGTCGAAGGAACGCGCAACGTGCTCAGCGCGGCGACCGACGAGGGGGTTGAGCGCCTGGTGTACACCAGCACCGTAGGCACCCTTGGGCTCGAGCACGTGTCGGGCTCCCGCTCCGCCGACGAGCACTCGTTCCCCGATGTGCGCCATCTCTACGGCTCCTACAAGCGCTCGAAGTACGTGGCCGAACACGAGGTTCTGCGCGCCATCGCCGAGGGACTGCCGGCCTCGCTGGTTCTCCCGACATTCCCGGTGGGTCCGGGCGATCGCGCCCCCACGCCGACCGGCAAGCTCGTCCTCGACTTCCTGAATGGCCGCATGCCGGCCTACGTGGACACCGTCCTCAACGTGGCCCACGTCGACGACCTGGCGGCCGGACAGGTGCTGGCGCTCGAGGAGGGCCACAACGGACGCAGCTACATCCTCGGCGGGGAGAACATGACCCTGCAGGAGCTCCTCACCGAGCTCGCCGTCATCACAGGTCTCCCTGCTCCCTACGGCAAGGTGCCAAAGCAACTGGCGCTTGCCGTGGCCGCCGTGTCCGAGCTGGTGGAGGGGCGGATCCTTCGTCGCCATCCGTCGGTGCCGTTGGAGGCGGCGCGGATGTCGACGTCCCAGATGTCCTTCGACAGCAGCCGGGCCCGAAACGAGCTCGGCTATGACCCTCGCCCGGCGGTCGAGGCGCTCGAGGCCTCCGCCCGCTGGTTCGTCGAAGCGGGCTCGGTCCGCGAAAGCCGGCTCAACCGGATTCACTGGTCCTCACCGCACTGACGCACTGACGCACGGGCGCACGGCGGGCGGCCCCATCGGGCACACTGGTCACCGTGGCTCCCCAATTCATCTACACCATGCGTGGCCTGACGCGCTTCTACCCGCCCGACCGTGACGTGCTCAGGGGCATCAACCTCTCCTTCTACCCCGGAGCGAAGATCGGCGTCATCGGCTCCAACGGCTCGGGCAAGTCCTCTCTCCTGCGCATCATGGCGGGGGAGGACGACGGATTCTCCGGAGAGGCCCGGCTGGCTCCGGGGTACACCGTCGGGTACCTGCCCCAAGAGCCCGAACTCGACGAGTCCAAAGACGTGGCGGGCAACGTGGCCGAAGGCGTGGGCGAGGCCAAGCAAATGGTCGATCGCTACAACGAGGTGTGCGCCGCCTTCGGCGATCCCGACGCCGACATCGACGCGCTGCTGGCTGAGCAGGCCGACCTCCAGACCAAAATTGACGCCGCCGGCGCTTGGGAGCTCGATCGCACTTTCGAGATCGCCATGGATGCGTTGCGGTTGCCTGCGGGCGACGCCGATGTGAGCACACTCTCAGGAGGTGAGAAGCGCCGCGTGGCGCTGTGCCGCCTGCTGCTGTCCAAGCCGGATCTGCTGCTGCTGGACGAGCCGACCAACCATCTCGATGCTGAGTCGGTTGCGTGGCTGGAGCGAACGCTGCAGATGTACGCGGGCACAGTCGTCGCCGTGACGCACGACCGTTATTTCCTCGACAACGTGGCCGGTTGGATCCTCGAGCTCGATCGTGGCGCGGGCATTCCCTGGGAGGGCAACTACTCCTCGTGGCTCGAGCAGAAGCAGGCCCGCTTGGCTGCGGAGGAGAAGGCGGACCGCTCACGGCAAGCGTCGCTGGAACGTGAGCTCGAGTGGATCCGCATGTCGCCGCGGGCACGCCAGAGCAAGGGCAAGGCGCGGATCACCGCCTACAACGAACTGGTGACCGAGGCCGAATCAGCCGAGCGTCGGGCCGACAAGGTCGAGTTGACTATTCCCCCCGGGCCGCGCCTCGGCGACCAGGTGGTGGACTCGGATGGGGTCGTCAAGGCGTTCGGCGACCGCCTGCTGATGGATGGCCTTTCGTTCAATCTCCCGCCCGGCGGCATCGTCGGCATCATCGGGCCCAACGGCGCAGGAAAGACGACACTCTTCCGGATGATCGTGGGGGAGGAGCAGCCCGACTCCGGCACCCTGACCGTGGGCGCGTCGGTGCAATTGGCCTACGTCGACCAATCCCGGTCGTCGTTGTCTCCGGACGCCACCGTCTACGAGGAGATCACGGGGGGAGTGGACCGACTCGTCGTCGGCGGCCGCGAGCTGCACGGTCGCGCCTATGTCGCCGGGTTCGGCTTCAAGGGAAGCGACCAGCAGAAAAAGGTGGGTCAGCTTTCTGGAGGTGAGCGCAACCGGGTGCTCCTGGCAAAGGTGCTGAGCAGTGGCGGCAATGTCCTCTTGCTCGACGAGCCGACGAACGACCTCGACGTCGATACCCTGCGCGCGCTCGAAGACGCCCTCCTCATGTTCCCCGGCTGCGCCGTTGTGATCAGCCACGACCGCTGGTTCCTTGACCGCATTGCCACCCACGTCCTCGCGTTCGAGGGGGAGTCGGAGATCCGCTGGTGGGAAGGGAACTTCAGCGACTACGAGGCCGATCGCCACAAGCGTCTCGGCGCCGATGCCGACCAACCGCACCGACTGCGCTACAAGCCACTGGTGCGTGACTGAACCGGCCCGCCGCCGGCCGGGCGCAGCCACAGCCCGCTGGCGTCTTCATAGTCGTGTCTGCACGGGGGGCCATCGGAGACCCACAAGCCTGGACGGGCGGTGCCGGAGGGAACGCGCACGATGCACGAGGACCGTGTCCCGAAATCCTCCAGATGCACGCAGTTGGCGCCGTTCGGCCGCTGATTGCCATCGGGATTGCGATGGTCGGTGAGAATCCGCCGGAAGGCCGCCACGACCCCGTCCCCGTATGCCGTCTCGTCGAGTTCCTTGCGAACAAGGTCCACCTTGCGCGAAGGCTCGCCGAGAGGCCGGTTCTCCAAGACGTGGAACCCCGGCGAGAGGGCGATCGCGGTCCCGGTTTCCGAGCCGGTGAAGTCCACGAAGAACAGTCCGGTTCGGTCCCCGACGAGGAGCCACGAGCCGTTGTAGTCATACGGGCGACACGTCGACAGCAGGGCATCGACGGCGGCGGCGGCGCTGGCATGGTGAGCCAGGGCAAGGGGGAGCTCGCCCCGTGACCGCTTGGATGGGTCCTTGGCTTCCCCGAGCGGCTGGTTGGTGAGGCCCGCGCAGACGCCGTGCTCGTTGATGGCGAGCCACGTCCCGTGCGAGAGCTCGTCCCGGCCCCCCAGGACGCGCGGCCGGCGGTCCTGCAGCACCGTCACGGCGGTTGACGGGCGTTCGAGGATCTCGTCGCGGTTGGCGCCAACGATCAGCGGTTCTCCGTCGACGACCCGTGACGCCACGACCAGCAAGCACACGGGGTCACCCTAACGAGGGTCGCGAGTGCGTCCGGCCCACGGCGCTGGCTCGAATCTCCTCCCGGCCAGGCGCTACCGTGCGGGTATGCGCACTCGGGCCGTGATTGCGCTGGCCGCGCTGGGGTGCCGTACAGGCTCACGAGGGAGGGCGTCCCTGTGACCTGCCGACGTCCGCCGTGGGCGCGCCCATGACGGACCGATGGCAGGACAGCGGCGTGCCCCGCGGCGCGGCCTACGACCGGCGGTTCGAGGATCTGGCCGCACAGGGCGTGGACATGCACGGCGAGGCGGCTCTGATCGATTCCTTTGGTCCGGGCTCCGTGCTCGACGCCGGATGCGGCACCGGTCGCGTCGCCATAGAGCTCAGCCGGCGCGGCCATCGCGTCGTCGGGGTCGACATCGACGAGACCATGCTGGCGGCGGCGCGGGTCAAGGCACCTGAGATCGAATGGATCCGCGGCGACCTGTCGGACCCCGGACTTCAGCTGGGGCAGGTGTTCGACGTCGTGGTGATGGCGGGCAACGTGCTCATTTTCGTGCCGTCCGGTAGCGAGGAGCGCGTCCTCGCCAATGCGGCGCGCTGGCTTCGCCCCGGCGGCCTGCTCGTGTCGGGTTACTCCATCTATCCCGGAGGTTTCGATGCCGCGCCAGCACGACGCCATGGCCGTCCGCGCCGGCCTGGTGCTCCGGGATCGCTGGTCGACGTGGGACCGGGCTCCCTTCTCCGCAGACGACCGCTACGCCGTGGCCGTGCACGTACGACAGGGCTGAACGGTGTTGCAGCGTGACGCAATGGAGTAGCAACTCTGTCCGTCCGCGACGCACTGAACGTGCAACAGATCGCCGCTTCGTTAGGCTTCTGGCCATGGGAACTGAGGATCTTGATCCGATCGATCATCACATCATCGAATTGCTGTCGCACAACGCACGCCGGACCATGGCCGACATCGGCGAGCAGGTTTCGCTGTCCGCCTCCGCCGTGACCAGGCGTATCGAGCGACTCGAGCGCACCGGGGTGATCGCGGGCTACACGGTCGTCGTCGACCATCGCAAGGCCGGACGTCCCATTCAGGCCTTCACCGAAGTCCGGTTCGCGGGTACGGCCGACCTGCAGGAGATCAAGGAGACCGCGATGCAGCTTTCCGAGGTCCAGGCGGTGTTCACCACCGCTGGCGACCCCGATGCGCTTGTCTGGCTCCAGGTGCCCGATGTCGAGCGCCTGGGTCAGGTGATTGAGCAGCTGCGCCGACGCGGCCGGGTCACCGGCACGAAGACCCTTATCGTCCTGGACACGTGGTCTCGCCACCGGGCAATTGAGTCCAACGACCTGCCGGCGCGCTCGTAGTGCCGAGACACCGGGGAAGGCTGCAGGCGGCAGGCGGTGTCATCGCCATCGTGCTCCTGGCGGCCGCGTGCAGCCAGAGCCCGGGTTCGTCGAGCGCGCCGACGACGACCAGCTCCAGCCGTCCGACCACGACCACGACTGCCGGGCCTGCGGGCTCATGGTCGAGGGCCGTCAGTGTCGCGGCCGACTCCGACCTCTCGGTCGTGTCGTGCGCGGCACCGCTCACCTGCGTCATCGGTTCGACCTCCGGTCAGACCTACCGCTTGACCTTTGCCAAGGTGAGCGCGCTGGGTGCTCCCGTTCCCTCGTCGTCGCCCCAGGGCACGTCCTATCTTTCCTGTGCCGGTGCCGGCTTCTGCGCCGCCGCCCCGAACCTGAACCAGGTTGCCTTCCTCAGTGGGTCGGCCTGGCAGGCGCCGGCCACGATTGCCGCGGCGCAGGGCATCACCGCCATCGACTGCACCGGTCCCACCTTCTGCATCACTGTGGACGGGGAGGGCAACTCGTTCGCCTATGACGGCAGCCGTTGGTCCGGCAACATCGGAGCCTGGGGCGCCGCCAACCAGATCTCCTGCGTCTCGCCTTCATTCTGCGTGGCCGCCGAGGGCGGTCCGTCGGTGTTCAACGGCAGCATGTGGACCCAGCCGAGCGATGTCGACACCCAGGGCCAGCTCAACTCGGTGTCGTGTGCCTCGGTAACCTTCTGCGTCCTCGTTGACAGCAACGGAGGGGCGTTGACGTGGAACGGGACGACCTTCTCGGCTCCCGTGTCGATTGCCACCGAGCCGCCGCTCACCGGCACCAACGCGTCGGGTCTGACCTCCGTCTCGTGTCCCACGACGACCTTTTGCCGGGCGGTGGACTCCATCGGTCGGGTCTTCGGGTGGAATGGCACCACGTGGAGCCACGGCAGCCTCGTCGACAGCGGCCACGCGCTGACGAGCATTTCGTGCCCGACGGTCTCCTACTGCGTCGCGGTGGATCGGGCGGGTAACGCGTTCGTCTCCACCTAGGGCCGCCGAAACGTCGCCCCTACCACGGTGACAGCGCCGGGGGGTCGCCCCGGCCGATCACCCATGCCAAGAGCGCGGCGGGTTCCGTGCGCGCCGCCAGACGCGGCAGCTCGCGCGGCAGCCAGGCCGCGACCAGCGCGGACGGGAAGGGCACGGGACCGAGACCGAGGTCCCCGTGGTGCACCACGACCTCGCGCCAGCGTGACAGGACGGCGTCGCGCGAACTCTCGACGACGCCCTTGGACGTCCGCGACGGGGCGTCCCATGCGGCGACGGGGAGCCCGGCCATGACGCGTGTGACGGCATCGCCCGTCCGCCGCACGTCGCGAACCAATTCGGTCGCGGGACGGCCGGCGCCTGCCTCAATGTCCCGGGTCCGCTGCTCCAGTCCCCCTGGGTACTGGTCGCGGACCTCACCGGCGGCGGCGCCCTCCAGCCGCCAGACCACGCTGTCCGCGTTGCGAGCGATGTGCGTGAGGAGGTGACCGACGCTCCACCCCGGCAACCGGCTGGGGCAGCGGGCCACGTCGTCCTGCAGATCGCCGAGGCTCGTCAGCAGGGCGGCTTGCGCGGCGTGACAGCCCTCGATCCAGGCGGTGGGCGCACCCGCGTCCAGCGTCACGAGGGCGGAATGGTGGACTGCCCGTCGAGCATGTCGGCCATGACGGCACGGATGAACTCGTCCGCTTCGTCGGTCATGCCGCCCGCCACCCCGCCGTAAATGGCGCCCGAGCGAGGTGCCTCGTCGGCGTGCTCCTTGGCGTAGGCCACGGCCTCGGCCAGGTCCGCCGCGAATTCGGGCACCACCTGGGGCTGCGTCTGAGGCCTCGTCACGGCCATGTGCAACGCATTCGGATACTGCTGCCCGTTGAACCGCCATCCCCTCGTCCGCATGAAATCGTTCACGTGGTAGATGTCGAACTCGTCAGACGTGAAGGAGAAGAGGAACGTCGGCCGGCCCACCAGGCGCAGCTCCGGATGCGACCTCACGGCCTCCTGCATGGCGACGGATGTGGCGAAGATCTCCCGCGCGTAGCCCAGGTAGCCGGCGTGTCCGAGTTGCACCATGGCTGCCCATGTTGCCGCGATGAGTCCGCCCGAGCGCGACCCTTCCATGCCGGGTGAGGTGTACTTTCCGCCGCTCCAGTCGGTCAGGTAGAAGTACTGGGCATTGCGCAGCGCCTTCGTGCGGAAGCTGAGCACCGACGACCCCTTGAAGGCGTAGCCGTACTTGTGGGTGTCGGCCGACATGGAGGTGACGCCCGGCACCGAGTAATCGAAGGCGGGGATGTCGTAGCCCAGCTCGCGGCCAAACGGCAGGATGAACCCGCCCAGACACGAGTCGACGTGGAGCCCGACGTCCTTCTCGAGCGCCACGTCGGACAGGTCGCCGATCGGGTCGACGGTGCCATAGCCGTAGTTGCAGGCGGAGCCGATCAGGGCCACGGTCTGGTCGTCCACGTTGTCGCGGACCCAGTCCACGTCGACCTGGGTCGTGACCGGGTCGATCGGGGCCCGGCGCAGCTCGACGCCGAAGAGGTGGCATGCCTTGTCGAAGGCAGGGTGCGCGGTCTCGGGCTTGATGACGTTCGGCCTGTGTACGCCGCGAACCTGGTTGGCGTGCTCGCGGTAGGCGAGGATCGCGTGCAGAATGCTGCCGGTACCACCGGTCGTCACCAGCCCGCACGGGTCGTCACCGGCAGCGACGGCGGCGTCCCCGTTGTGCAGCCCGAGCGTCATGGCGATGATCTCCGCCTCGAACTTCGTGGCGCTGGGGCACATGTCGCGCTGCAGGACGTTCACGTGTGCGAAGAGCCCGAAGGCCTCGTTCATGAAGTGGTAGTGGTCGTGGTCGCCGCAGTACATGGTGCCCGAGCACTTGCCCGTCTCCCAGAAGGCGTCCTCCTCGGTCGCCATGGCCCGCAGCTCGCCCAGTACGGCTTCGCGGCTCATGCCCTGCTCGGGAAGGGAGCGGTTGATGGCGAAACGGTCGGCGTAGGGGTAGTCGCTCATCGGTACTGGCCTCCTCGGGGGCGCGACGGGTGTCGAAAAGGGGCCCGCGCCCACGACTTCCGAGACTATTCAATTGGGTCGATCTGGCGGACACTCCGGTGGGCGATGATGGGCTGTGCGCCGTCCTCAGGCCTTTCTGTCGCTGCGCGGCTACCAGCGTTCGTGGGCGTCAGCGGACCTGGCGGCGGGTCTGACGCTTCTGGTCATCGCCGTGCCGGAGCAGCTGGCCACGTCCCGCCTGGCCGGGATGCCGCCGATCACCGGTTTCTACGCCTTCATCGCGGGGTCGTTGCTCTTTGCCTTGTTGGGCTCGAACCCGCAGATGTCGGTCGGCGCCGACTCGACCATCGCGCCGCTCTTCGCTGCCGGTGTCTCGGCACTGGCACTCAGCGGCTCCACGCACTATGTCGAGCTGGTGGCGATCCTGGCCGTGATGGTCGGACTCATGGTCACGGCGGTCAGCCTGCTGCGCCTCGGGTGGATCGCCGAGTTCCTCTCCACACCCATTGTGACCGGCTTCCTCTCCGGCGTGGCGGTGATCATCATCGTGCACCAGCTGCCCGATTTCCTCGGTCTGCCGCCTGGCGGCGGGTCCAACCTGAGTCGATTCGGCTCGGTTGTGACGAACCTCGGTGCGGTGAACGCGTGGACGGTCGCCATCGGGGTCGGCGTGCTGTCCGTGCTGTTCGTGTGCGCGCGACTGGACCGGCGCATCCCCGGGGCGCTCGTCGGCATGGTGGCGTCGACCGCGTTGGTGGGCGCGCTTGGACTGGAGTCCCACGGCGTGGCGGTGCTGGGCACGGTGCACACCGGCGCGCCGCACTTCGGGTTGACGGGGCTGTCCTGGTCCACGGTCCAGAGGCTGGCACCTCTGGCGGCCGTGGTGGCGCTGGTCGTCGTGACCCAGACCGCGGCCACCACCCGTGCCTTCGCCGAGCAAGGCAGCTACGACGTCAACGCGGACCGCGACTTCCTCGCCGTCGGCGCCGGCGGCGTCGTGGCCGGTCTCGTCGGCTCCTTTCCGGTCAATGCCAGCCCGCCTCGTACGGGGGCGGTCGCCACCTCCGGGGGCCGCACGCAGGCGGGGGCCATCGGGGCCGCCCTGGTCGTGGTCCTGCTCATCCCCGTGGCCAATGTTCTGCGAAACGTTCCGCTGGCGACACTGGCCGCGATCCTGATGTACGTGGCGGCCCGCCTCTTCAACCCCGGCGATCTCGCTGCCATCGCCCGCTTCGATCTGTTCGAGTTCGGGCTGGCGGGGATCACGCTGTTGACGGTCGTGATGGTCGGCGTGGAGCAGGGCATCGGCGTCGCGGTAGGACTGGCCATCCTCGATCGCATCCGACTCAGCGCCCGTCCCCAGTTGCACGTGCTCGGTCGCCTCGCCGGGACCACGAGCTGGGCGCCCGTGGCCCCCGAGATCCCGGCCACCCAGGTTCCGGGCGTGCTGGTGCTGCTCTTCGCCACCCCGCTCTGGTACGCCAACGCCGTGCACTTCCGCGACGAGGTGGACACCGCACTGGCTCGGGCCCCCGGGACGCGGGTACTCGTGCTCGACACCGTCGGGATGTCCGATGTCGATTTCACCGGATCACGCGCCCTCGCCCACGTCGTCACGGCGTGTGAGCACGCCCACGTGGCCTTCGGGGTGGCACGGGCCGGGGAGCACGCGCTGCACATGCTGCGTCGGAGCGGGTTGGTCCAGCGCATCGGCGAGGATCACTTCTACCCGAGTGTCGACGTCGCGGTCACCGCATTGGCTGATCGACCGCCACCTTCCTCGTGAGCTCGGGGACGGCTTGTGGCACTAGGAGCCGCCGACGTCGAGGTCGACCCGGATCGGGCGGTGATCCGAGCCGGCGTGCGGGAGGACCCGGCCACCAGCGGGACGCAACGCTCCGCGGACAAGGATGTGGTCGATCTGGCTGTGCGGTCGCCAGGTGGGCCAGGTGCGGCCGATGATCGCTCGCCGCCATCCGGGCATGAAGAGGTGGACGAGCGGTCCCCATGTGTTCATGTCACCGGCCAGCGCGGCGTCGGGTCGGGTCTCGGTCTGCATCTTCTTGTGCAGCTCGGCCCAGTTGAGGGGCGAGCCGTAGAGCAGGTGTGCCATGTGGGTGCCGGCCACGGAAATCGGTCGTCCCTCCACCGTGAGATCGACCACGATCGCCGCTCGCAGGACGCGGTCGATCCGCAGGTTGCGCATGTGCACCAGCCGTGTCGCCTCAATCTCGAGCTCAGGGCGCACGAGCATCGCGATACCCAGGACCCCTGCTCGGCTTCTTGCCAACGCGTCAGCGCCTTCACCTTCTCGGACTCGGCGCGCAAGCCATCGAGGAAAAGCGCCTTGTTGCGATCAGACCAGAACGCCCGCGCCCGCCACGAATGGGGCGCTTCGGGCTGAGGGCGGATGCGGCGCCCCTGGCCGAGCGTGTGCGCGACGACCTGATAGCCGAGCAGGCGCGCCGCCTCGGTGGACTGGCCGCCGCTGTCGTCGCCGGCGTGCGTCCACGTTTCCTCGAGCACGATGACGTCGGCGTCAAGCGAGGCAATGGCAGCGAGATAGTCGAATGGTCTGCCCCATCCGTCGATACCGCAGTGCATGTTGAAGTTGGCGATGCTGAGCACGGTCCGGCCAGACGATAGGCGAGCCAGGACGTCGTTGGTACGATCATCACGGTGGCAGCGGGCGCGGCGGGGGAGGCATATCTGACCCGACGGCTGCGGCCTTTCACCACCACGATCTTCGCCACCATGTCCGAATTGGCGGGGGCGACACGCTCGGTCAACCTTGGCCAGGGCTTTCCCGACACCGACGGGCCCGAGGAGTTGCGCGAGGTCGCAGTCGCCGCCATTCGGGAAGGTCGCAACCAGTATGCGCCGGGAAACGGCCTCCCCGAGTTGCGCCAGTCCGTGGCGATCCACCAGCGCGCCTGGTACGGACTGGCGCTGGATGCCGACACCGACGTGCTCGTGACCGTCGGGGCGACGGAAGCGATCGCCGCGGCGATGCTGGCGCTGTGCGAGCCCGGCGACGAGGTCGTCACGTTCGAACCGATGTACGACTCCTATGCCGCCAGCACAGCCATGGCCGGGGCGGTACCGCGCCCGGTGCGCCTGCACCCGCCCGATTGGCACTTTGATCCCGACGACCTGGCGGCGGCCGTCGGACCGCGGACCAGGCTGATCCTCCTCAACTCGCCGCACAACCCGACGGGCAAGGTGTTCTCGCCCGACGAACTGGCGCAGGTTGCCGCCCTCTGCGTGAGGCATGACCTCCTGGCGGTCACCGACGAGGTGTACGAGCACCTCGTCTTCGACGGCACGCACGTCCCACTGGCCACGCTGCCGGGCATGGCCGAACGCACATTGACCATCTCCTCGGGGGGCAAGACGTTCTCGTTCACGGGGTGGAAGGTGGGGTGGATCAGCGGGCGGGCGCCGCTGGTGGCCGCCGTGCGGGCCGCCAAGCAGTTCCTGACCTACACGAGCCCCGCGCCGTTCCAGCTCGCCATTGCGCGCGGCCTGCAGTACCCGGCCGACGTGCTGGGGACGTTCGCCGACGACCTGGCGGCACGGCGCGACCAGCTCTGTGACGGGCTGGCGACGCTCGGGTACGAGGTGTTCCGGCCCGATGCCACCTATTTCGCCACGACCGACATCAGTACGGTGGCGCCCGGACTCGGTGCGCTCGAGTTCTGCCTGGCCCTCCCGAAACGCTGCGGCGTCGTCGCCATCCCGAGCTCGGTGTTCTACGACCCCTCCGACCCCGGAGCCGGCCGGACGTTGGTGCGCTGGGCCTTTTGCAAGCGTCCGGATGTCTTGGACGACGCGCTGACCCGCTTAGCATCATGGGGACCATGAGGATCCCCATCACCTGGGTCGACGCGTTCAGCGGCGTCGCGTTCAGCGGCAACCCGGCCGCGGTGTGCCTCCTGCCCGCGCCGCTCGACGACGTCCGGATGCAGTCGATCGCCTTCGAGCTCGGCATCGCCGAGACGGCCTACCTCACCCCGTCGGACGAACCGTCGACGTTCGGCCTGCGCTGGTTCTCGCCTTCCGTCGAGATCGACCTCTGTGGCCACGCCACCTTGGCCTCGGCCCACGCCCTGCGCGAGGGCGGCACGGTGGACGGCGCCTCGCCCCTCACGTTCCTCACCCGGAGCGGTCCTCTGCGAGCGGCCTACGAGGGCGACAGAATCGAGCTCGACTTCCCGGCCGACCCCATGAGCCCGGGCCCGGTCCCCGCCGCGCTGGCCGAGCAGTGGCCCGGGGCAGTGGTGGCCAGCGGGCAGACGGACTTCTTCACCTTCGTGGCGCTCTCGTCGGCGGAGGCCGTCCGGGCCTATGAGCCGGACCTGTCCGCTATCGCTTCTACGGGAGCCAAGGCCCTTTTGTTGACCGCCGCCGCTGCGCCCGGGTCCGGCGCGCACTACGTGCTGCGCGTCTTCGGCCCCAACGTCGGGATCGACGAGGATCCCGCGACCGGATCGGCGCAGTGCTCGGCCGGGCCGTTCTGGGCGGCCGAGCTCGGGCGGACCGAGCTCGTGGCCCACCAGCTCTCCCGGCGCGGCGCCACGCTGTACGTCCGTCCCGACGGGAAGCGGGTTCACATCGCGGGGCACGCCACCACGGTGCTCACAGGCGAGCTGTGCTAGGGATGCGGTCCATGGGGAGTCCGGCGATGGGCGCCTCCACGGAGCAGTTGCGGGCCATGGTCGAGAGCCACGCGCCCGCCTCGCCCCGTGAGGTGGAGGCCCGGCAGCGCTTCCTGTCCGAGCTCGACGGTTTGGCCGCACCTTGTGACGAACATGGTGGCCTGACCCACGTGACCGCGTCCGGCATCGTGGTCGGTCGTCGCGGCACGGTGCTGCACCGCCACAAGCGACTCGGCATCTGGATGCAGCCGGGCGGTCATATCGATGCGGGTGAGCGGCCCCATGAGGCGGCATTGCGCGAGGCCAATGAGGAGCTGGGCCTCCCCGTGGCGCATCCCGTCGCCGGCCCCCTGCTCATCCATCTCGACGTGCACGAAGCGGCGCACGGGCACACGCACCTGGACCTGCGTTATCTGCTGCTCGGCGGGGACGGGGATCCGTTGCCGCCCCCTGACGAGAGCCCCGATGCACGCTGGTGCAGCTGGGACGAGGCCACGGCCATGGCCGACCCGGCGCTGATTGAGGCATTGCCCCTGGCACGGGCGACCTACGAGACGATGGCATGAGCGACGACCTGGCCCAGCTGCTCGCCGTCCAGGACCTCGACACGACCATCGTGCAGCTCCAGCATCGCCGTGCCGCGCTCCACGAATCGTCTGGCCTCGCCGCCGTGGAGGGCCAGTTGGCCGCGCTCGCCGCCGAGCGGGCGGACGCCACGGCGCGCCGGGCCGTCCTGGCGGCGACCCAGAAGGATCTCGAACAGCAGATCGCCGTCATCAGCGAGCGCCGGAGCGGCATCGAGCAGCGGATGTACGCCGCCACCAGCTCCTCGGGACGAGATCTCCAGGCCATGAACGACGAGGTGCGCCATCTGACCGACCGCCGGGCCGAACTCGAGGAGCTAGAGCTGGTGGCCATGCTCGACCAGGACCCCATCGACGCGGAGCTGGCTGGCTTGCGCGAGCGCGCCGAACCGCTCGAGGTGCGGGCCAACGAGCTTCGGGCCCACGTGGCTGGGGACCAGGCGGAGATCGACGCCGCGCTCGGCGAGGCGGTCACGGCCCGGGCGGCCGCGGCAGCGCTCTTGCCCGCCGCGCTCGCGGACCGCTACGAGACATTGCGATCCCGGCTCAAGGGGACGGGGGCGGCGCGCCTCGTGGGCACCCACTGCGATGGCTGCCATCTCGAGCTGTCGTCGGGGGAGGTCGAGAAGATCCGTGCCCTCCCTTCCGGAGAGGTGGCGACGTGCGAGCAATGCGGCCGGATCCTGGTTCCCACCTGATCGCGTCCCCACGCCCGTGTTGATCCTGGTGCGCCACGGCGAGTCGGTGGCCAACGCGCAGGGCCTCCTGCTTGGTCGGACCGACGCGGTGCTGACCGACGAGGGACGTGCCCAGGCCCTGCGTGCGCGCTCACTGCTGGCGGGGCCCGTGGCCGAGGTGCGGTCGAGTCCGCTCCGCCGGGCACGCGACACGGCCGACCTGCTCGGCCTGGGGCGGCCGGTCACGGTGGACGAGGCCTTCATAGAGGTCGACTACGGCGAGTTCGAATGCCAGCCGCTCGGTGGCATCCCGGCGGAGGTGTGGCAACGCTGGCAGATCGATCGTGACTTTCGCCCCGAAGGCGGTGAGACCCTCGCCGAGGTGGACCGGCGCGTGGCCCTGGCCTGCGAAGACCTCTTCGCCACCGACGGCGCGGGTGCCCGTCGAGTCGAGGGTGATGTCGTGGTCGTCAGCCACGTCAGCCCGATCAAGGCCGCCGTGGCCTGGGCTCTGGGGACCGTCGATCTGTACTGGCGTCTCCACCTGCGCACGGGGTCGGTGACCCGAATCGGCTGGAACCGCAATGCGCCGATCCTGCACAGCTTCAACGAGGTGGCGGTGGCGCCCCGGCACCCGCCACAATCAGCCGGTGCCTGACGACCCGCCCACGCTCGCCGCGCTCCGCCCGCCGCCAGGCTCCGGGGAGGAGCCAGTGCACCGGCGGACGATCACCATGGAGGTCTTCCAGCGCGCCGACTACTTCGCCGTGGTGGGGACGCTGCATGACGAGCGCCCCTGGGCCGGCGGAGAGCACGGCCCGCGTCATCTCCATCACATGGACCTCGGGCTGGTGGTTCGCCGCACCGACATGACGATTGTCGACGCCGCGGCCGACATGCAGACGTTTCCCCATGCAGAGTGCACCGACATTGAGGCGAGTTTTCGCGACCTCATCGGACTCTCCGTGGCGCGCGGCTACTCCAGCGCGGTGCAGGAGCGTTTTGGGCGCCAGCGCGGCTGCAGCCATCTGGAGTTCCTGGCCCGCGCCCTCGGGCCTGTCGTGGTACAGGGAATCACCTCGTCCGCCGCCTGGCAGGTGGAAAAGGGCGATGGCGAGCACCCGATGGGCGAGGGTGGTTTCAGCTTCTTGGCCAACACCTGCCATATCTGGACCGAGGACGGACCCGGCGTCGGGAAGATCGACGCCGGCTGGCGGCCCGGGCTGCTCGGTTACCCGGCACCGCGGGTGGCGGAGGTCCGCCGGCGCATGGCGGAGGAATCCTCGGACTGATTACGAGGCTCTCGGCGTCGGTCCGGCGGCGGAGCGTCCGGCTCTCGCCGTGGCGGCACAGGGCGACTCGAGGACGAGGGACATGACCCGTCGAGCGCCGCGCACCAGGATGCCAGACGTCGTACGCAGGCGGTCCCACGCTTCCCACGAGGCGCCGATGTCCAATGCTCCGAGGAGCTCGCCCCGGGCGGATCCGTCAGAGCACTTTGAGCGCAACGAGGGCGACGAGGTCGCGCTGCGCCTCCGCGCTGTGCCGCGTTGCGTCCTGCCGCACTGGGCCCGGCGCGATCCGGGCGGCCACCCGCCCGTGTCGCTCCGCCGGTCCCCTCCGAGGAGCCGGCCATTGCTGCGCTCTCCCCTCCCGTTCTCTTCCTGCCACGAGGAGAATGCAACGATGCCCCAAACTTGCGTTGCGCCGAGACGCCGCGCCCGCCGGCGTGTCGCGTGCACAACGGAGCCACAACCGCGCTCCTGCTCGGGGACCTCGCCGGCGGTCGGGAGACCGCTCAGGCTGGCGCGGCGAGGACGCGTCCGGCTTCGAGCGTGATCACGGTGGCACACCGTGCCGCCTCGCTGGCACGGTGTGTGATCAGCAGAATGCTCCTGGATCCGGCAGCGCCGAACACGCCGTTGATGAGCGCATCGGCCAGGGTGGGGTCGAGGCCGCTCGTCGGCTCGTCGAGGACGATGACGGGGCCCGGCGCCAACAGGGCGCGGGCCACGGCGAGCCGACGCCGCTCACCGCCGGACAGGGCGACGCCGTCCTCCCCGACCGGTGTGTCGAGGCCGTCGGGGAGCGACGATACCCATGCCTGCAGGAGGGTCACCCGCAGGGCATCGGCGATCGCCTCGTCGGTGGCATCTGGCCGGCCCAAGGTCAGATTGGACCGCACCGTGCCCGCGAAGAGCTGGGCCCGCTGGTCGGCCAACGCGCACGTGGCCCGCACATCGGCCTGCTGGAGGCCTTCGACATCACGACCGCCGAGTTCCAGCGTCCCGGCCTCGAGCGGCCAGTAGCGCAACAGGGCGGTGACAAGGCTCGACTTTCCCGCACCACTCGACCCCGTGACCGCGACCCGGCCGCCAGGTGGTAGGCGCAGGCTGACTCCGTCCAGGGCGCGCGGAAGGCCGCCGTCGTAGCGCAGCGCCGCATCGGTGAACGCCACGTCGGGCACGGCGCCCGTGGCGGTCACGGTGGCAACCCAGTCGGGCGGATCCGCAGGTTTGGCCGAATCGCGCACCGGAACCGGCACGTCTTCGAGCGCAAAGAGCCGCCGGGCCGCGGCGCGGACGTGCAACGAGTGCGCCACCGCCACCGGGACGCCGGGGATCGTCTCGAAGGTGGCCAGCGCGGCCAAGGGCAACACAGCCACCATGACCTGGCCGATGCGGTGGGCGTGGACTGCGTTGACGCCGATCGCCAAGACGCCGGTCACCGCCGCGGCCATGCAGAGCTGCATGAGCAATGTGACCACGGTGCCGCGGCGGGCGTGTCGTCGCTCAAGCGCATCGCTGCGAGCACCGAGCGTCTCGACCGCGCCCAGCAGGCGCTCCTCGGCGCCGAAGGCCAGGAGCTCGGGCGCACCGGCAAGAGCGTCGACCACCTGGGCCGAGAGACTGCCCGACAGTGCGGCCAGTTCGGCGTCGCCGCCGCGCCGCCACGTGAGGACCGCGGGCACGCTCAGTGCGATCAGGAGGGGGAGGCCGAGCGCCAGCGCAGCCCAGGGGAGGATCACACCGACCGCCGCGATGCCGATCGCGGCGGCACCCACCGCCACGGCCACCGGCAACAAGGTGCGGAGGTAGAGGTCCTGGAGCGCATCGACGTCGTCGATGGCGCGGGTGAGCAGGTCACCGCTGCGCCATCCCGCCAGCGCAGCGGGCACCCGGGGGGACAAGCAGTCGTAGAGCCACACCCGCCAGCGGGTGAGCGCGCGCAGCGCCGCGTCGTGGCCGACGAGGCGTTCGGCGTAGCGCAGTGGCCCCCGGAGAAAGGCGAGGACCTCGACGGCGGCGAGGATGCCAACGATCGCGGAGAGCCCCGGACGCAGGGCGGCGCGGCCGACGACGTACCCCGATCCGGCCAGCAGGCCGATCGTTGCTGCCGCCGCGGCGAGTCCGAGCAGGCCGGCCAGGGCGAGACGGACATACGGCGTGCCCGGTTCGGCGAGCACGCGCCCCAACGGTCCCCGAGCCCCCCTCACGGCGTGGCCGCCAACGAGAGCCCGGCGGGCGCCGGCAGGGTCACCACGGTGTCGAAGTGGGGGAGCAGCAGCGGTTCGTGCGCCGCCACGACGACGATGCGTCCGGACAGCCAAGGCTCAATCGCTGGTGCCAGGCGTGCCACGGTCGGCGGATCGAGCGCGGCGGTGGGTTCGTCGAGCAGGAGCACTGGTGCCGGACGAAGCAGCGCACGCGCCAGCGCAACGCGCTGGCGCTCGCCCGAGCTCAAGGTGAGTCCGTCGTGACCGACGGCGGTGGCCAGGCCACTGGGCAGATTGGCCAGCAGGTCGTCGAGGCCCACTGCCCAGAGGACTCGTCGCAATTCCTCGTCCGAGGCATCCGGCGCGCCAAGGCGCAGGTTGTCGGCCAGCGTGGTGTTGAAGAGGTGCGGCCGCTGTGGCAGCCACGAAAAGTGGCCGCGCCAGACCGCAACTGCTGTCTGGTCGCTGACGGCGTCACCGAAGGCCATGGTCCCTTCGGTCGGATCGACGAAGCGCAGCAGCGCGCGCAACACGGTCGACTTGCCCGAGCCGGACGGACCGGTGAGGGCGACTCGGGTCCCGGGCGCGGCGTGCAGGGACACGCGCTGGAGTGCGGCACCGTGCCGGTGCGCGGTAACGCACACCGAGTCCGTCGATAGCGAGTGCCGCCCCCGCATGGGCTGCACGGGCCGCCGCCGGCGGTGCTGTGCCGGCCGGTGCAGTCGTTTCCCCCGACGTTGTCGGCACTGCCGCCGGCTCCGCCACTGCCCTGGGGCCCACCGGGGTGTGCAGCACCTCGAGGACGCGTGCCGCTGCGGCCTGGCCCTCGGTGCTGGCGTGGAACTCCGCTCCCGCCCGGCGCAGCGGAATGAAGATCTCGGGCGCCACGAGGAGGACGGCCATCGCCGTTTGCAGGTCGAGCTCGCCCCACAGGAGTCGAAGACCGAGCACCATGGCGACGAGGCCGACGCCGAACCCGGCGAGCATGTCCATGGAGAGGGCGGAGAGGAAGGCCACGCGCAGGGTGCGCATCGTCGCGCTCCGCACACCCTCGGTGGCGGCCTCGATCTCGCGGCGGCCCTGCGCCTCGCGACCGAAGGCCCGCAGCGTGGGCAGGCCCTCGATGAGATACAAGATGCGTCCGGCCAGGGAACCAAGTCGCCGCCACTGCCGCTCCGAACGTCGTGTCGCCTCGCGGCCGAACGTGATCATCGTGACCGGCACGGCGAGCACCAGGGCGATGACGACGACGAAGGAGAGCCAGTCGCGCGTACCCACCCAGGCCAGCAACAGGAGTGGGATGGCGGCGGCCGCTGCCGCCTGGGGCAGGTACCGCGCGTAGTAGGTGTGCAGCGAGCCGAGCCCTCGGGTTGCGGTGAGCGACAGCTCACCCGGCCGCTCGCCGGCGAGCCAGCCTGGCCCGAGTGCCAAGGCATGACGCAGCAGCCGGCCGCGCAGCGTGGCGACGACGCGGTCGGCCGCACTCAGTGCGAAGAGGTCGCCGGCCACGTGCAGCGCGGCACGGACGAGGATGGCCAGCCCCACAACTGCGATGGCCGGGGTCACGGTGCCCAGCGGCGCGTGGTGCAACAGGGAGCGGTTGACGACGTCGGCCAGCGCCACGGCCTGGGCGACAATGGCCACGGCGCTCAGCACGGCCAGCACGACGGCAATGACGGCGACCCGAGTCAGCCCTGGTACCTCGGCCGCCACATCAGGGTCGACCAGGCGGGGCCGGCGCCGCGAGGGGAGTGCGTTCACGGGCTGAATGTCGTGCCCTTCACCGAGATGACGTGTCCGGTCAGACCCTCCGCGACCGCGTGGCGGGCGGTGGCCGCATCGTCAGACGTGGCGGCCGTGCGAGACCCGTCGGGGAGATCGGCCACCACGACGGTACGTACGGGTTCGAGTCCGGACTGGCCACCGTACGTCGCCGTGAAGGACGTGACGCGGCCGGTGGTCGCCGCCGCCGGCGGGGCATCGGCGACCGGAACGAGCTCGGTGGCGTCGAGCGCCTCGGACGCCAAGTCGGCCAGGAGGAAACCGCCGCGTTCAGGGGGCGTCGCCGACCAGACGGCAAGGCCGGGCTTCGAGAGCAAGCCGGACACGGTCGTCAACAGGCCGCGTTCGCGTGGCTCGTCGCGCAAGCGGCGGCCGAGAAGGCAAAGGGATTGCAGGACGAAGTGGTTGAACGGGCCTCCGGCGAAGGCCATCCCACCGCTCAGCGTGGGGGTGCCGGCCGGGTCGAGGCCGAGCTCGCGCTGCTGCACGCGCACAGCAGCGGGGAAGCAGGAGTACACCTCGGCGAGCCCGAGCTCGTGCAGCGGCTGCCCGAGGTGGGCGGCGGCGGCTCGGCCGAGCACCCCCATGGCCGGCCACGCCTCCAGTCGTCGGCGCGCCGTCAAGGTCACCGACTCCGAGGAGTGCAGCGCCACGTGAGGAAACAGCCAGTTCTCGGCGGGCACGCCTGCCTGACGCGCCCGTTCCGCGGCGCAGATGAGGAGCGCGGACGCCTGGTTCACGGTCCACTGGCTGGAGTGCCACTTGTTGTAGGGAAAGGCGAGCGGGCGGTTGTGCGGTCCGGGCGTGGCAATCTCCGCCGCGTCGCGCCGTTGGGGGAACGCGGCCTTGGGATTGCCGGCCGCCACGGCGTTGTAGCGCGCCCACAGCGCAGCCACCTCGTCGCGCGCCCGCGCCGCCGAAAGACCGAGGGCCGCCGCCAGGGCGTTCTCGATCAGCGCGTACTGCTGGACCGCCGGCCACACCACACCGGCCGCCAGTTCCACTGGTGCCACGAATTCGGGTGGGCGTGCCAGCACCTCGTCGGGCGCGACATGCTCCTCGTCAGCGTCGGCGCCCCCATCACGAGCCCAGGCCCGTGACTCGGCCCCGGCGACGACGACGACATCGGCGCGCCCCGAGGCCACCAGGTCCAGTGCGTGGTTGATGACCTCTTGTTGGGAGACGCCGATTTCGCACAGGATCGTGCGCGCCCGGGGCGCTCCAATACGGCCGGCGACGGTACGGGCAGGGTCGGTGAGCGACCACGTTCCCTGCGGAACGGCGATGCAGTCGACGCCGTGCAGGAGTCCGGCCGCGCCTGCATCGGCGGCGGCGGCCGTGACGGCGTCGGTCAGGAGGTCGACGGTCGGCGCAGCATGGTCAACGGCACCGAGCCCGACCAGGACGGGCAGGCGAGAGTCGAGGGAGCGCATCGATCCGGCCACGAGGTTGGATGCTACGGTCCCGCCATGACGACCGGCGAAGTGGGCAGGTGGGAGGCCGAACTGAAGGATTTCACCAAGGATTCCTTCGAGGCCGACGGCAAACAGCGAGACATCTTCCGTCTCGGGTCGGGTCCAGCTGTCATCGTCATCAGCGAGATGCCCGGCATCACCCCGCTGGTGGCACAGTTCGGTCGTCGGGTGGTTGCCGCCGGGTGTACCGCCGTCCTTCCGCACCTGTTCGGCGACCCGGGGCGTCCGGCGACTGCCGGCTACACCCTCAAGTCGTTCGGCCCCGCCTGCGTCTCGCACGAGTTCGCGGCCTTCGCCCTCAAGAAGACCAGCCCGATCACGGTCTGGTTGCGCAAGCTGGCGGCCGCCGAGCACGACCGCTGCGGCGGTCCCGGCGTCGGTGTCGTCGGCATGTGCTTCACGGGGGGCTTCGCCCTCGCCATGATGGTCGACGACGTCGTGCTGGCGCCGGTGCTCAGCCAACCGTCGCTGCCGTTCCCGCTTTCCAAGAAGTACAAGGCGGACATCGGGATCTCCCTGAGCGACCTGGCGCGGGTGAAGGAGCGCACGGCAACGGGCACCTGTCTGCTCGGGCTGCGCTTCACCAACGATCCGTTCTGCTTCGAAGAGCGCTTCGAGACGTTGCGACGCGAGCTCGGCGACGCCTTCATGGCGGTCGAGATCGACTCGGCCCCGGGAAACCCGCACGGCCATCCGAAGACGGCGCACTCGGTGTTGACCGAGCACCTCAACGATGAGGACGGCACGCCGACACGTGCGGCGCTCGACCAGACGCTCAGCTTCTTGCGCGAGAAGCTGGGGGTGGGTTCGGGGCCCGGGCCCCGTCCCGACCGCCTGACAGCCTGACGGCGCGACGCCGCAGCCCGGCGCTCTGCCCGGCGCTCAGGCCGGCGCTCGCAGGATCTCCTCGCACACGCGCTCGCCGGAGCGCACGGCACCGTCCATCGCTCCGTACGACGTCGACGCCGTCTCGGTGCCGGCCCAGTGCAGCCGGCCTATGGGTTCACGCAGGCGGGGCCCGTACTGGGTGAGCACGCCGGTCGGAAAATGGCCCATGGAGCAGCCTCGGGTCCAGGGCTCCTCCGCCCAATTCTGCTCCATGACCTGCAGCGGCGATGCCGCCTTGGGTCCAAGACGGCGCGTCAGCATGCGCACGAAGACGTCCCGACGCTCGGCCGCACCGAGCGCAGCGAGTGCCCGGGCGCGCGGTCCGGGCCGCGTAGCCGGCCACCACGCCCTGGCCGTGATCGGGTTGGGAGGCGTCGAGCGTGACCTCAATGGCGTCGTCGGTGGCCACGGATGCGCCTGACACCCCGTCTAGGCGCCAGAACGGCTCGTCGTAGAGGGCGACCATCTTCACCTCCGTGCCGGCGGGCACCTGGTGGATGAGGAGGGCGTGGTCGGCCGGCAGGGCCGGCTCGAATCGGATGCCGGCCGCCAGGGCGCGCGGGAGAGCGAGCACCAGGCGTCGCGCCGAGACCATGCCCGCCGCGCTCGCGACCTCCACCCGTTCGTCACCGGCGCGCACGCCGGTGACCGGGGCACCGAGGAGCACGGCCTCACCGAGGTCGGCCGCCATGGCGTCGGGGATCCGGCCCACCCCACCGCCGAATTGCGAATCCTGATAGCCCCCGGCGATGTTCATCAGTGACTCGATCCCGCCAGCCGAGCGGGCGAGGAAGAGCCAGTTGAGGAGCGAGACCTCGGACAGTTCGGCGGCAAAGCAGGCGCGGACGGTGGCCTCGACCAGATCCCGGGCGAGCCGCGTCGGCACGCGGGCCGCGCTGAGCCAGGCACGCACCGAGATCGCGTCCCACTCTGCGGCCTTGGGTGCGTCCCAGGGCGCGTCGACGGGAACCTTCTTGGCCATGGCGTTCATGCGGGCGATGGCCTGACCAGCACTGAGCAGCGCGACGGGACTGATGCGCGGGATGTCGCCCCGGTAGCGGCGCACCTTGCCGCCTGTCGCCAGCACGTTGTCGCCGTCGACGAAGGTCTTGAACGTGGTCACGCCCATCTCCTTGGCGAGCGCGTGCATGCGGTCGTGCTGCGGGCCGACGAAGCACCCTCCCATGTCGACCGGGACGCCGTCGCGGCTGATCTGGGTCCAGACGCGCCCGCCGACCCGGTCACGTGCCTCGAGCACCACGACCGAACGGCCGGCCTGGCTGAGCCGCCGCGCTGCGGTGAGGCCGGCCAGCCCCGCCCCGACGATGCAGATGTCGGCCTCCCTCGTGGCGACGGCGCGGGTGCCTGCGGTCGTGGTCATGGCACCTCCTCGCTCCAGGTGAAGGTAACATGCGTGCTGCCCGCATGTAAATGTCCCGAGGAGGTGGCGGTGGCCCCGAACAGCACCGCACCGGCGAGCGGTCGGGCGCCCATGCGAAGACCTGCAGGCGCGGCCGCCAAGACCCGGGAGACCCAGGCCGCCCGGTCGGCGCGGACGCGCCGGGCCTTGCTCGGAGCGGCCCGGGCGCTCTTCGCCGAGAAGGGCTTCGCCGCCACCGGCCGAGAGGAGATCGCCGAGCGGGCCGGCGTGACCCGGGGTGCGCTCTATCACCACTTCGCTTCCAAGACCGAGGTGGCAGCGGCCGTCGTCGAGGAGCTCGAGGGCGAACTGGTGCAACGGGTGGTCGACGCCGCGCGCCCGGGGGAGGGCGTGCGGGACCAGCTGCATCGAGGCTGCCGGGCCTACATGGAGGCGTGCGCCGACCCGACGATGGCCCGGATTCTCGCCGACGCCCCTGCGGTGCTCGGGCTGGAGGCCTGTCGCGCCCTCGACGCGGTTGCCTGCGCACCGCTGCTGGCCGAGGTCTTCGCGCTTGCCGAGACGGAGGGGATCGCCGTACCCGGGGACGCGGAAGTGGCCGCCGCCCTGCTCCTGGGTTTGCTCAACGAGGCGGCCGGACTCGTGGCCGCTGCACCGGGGGACCGAGCGCTGCATGACCGGGTCGGCGTCACGGTGGACGAGTTTCTCGCGCGCCTCTTCGGTTGAGCCGCACGTTCCACGTCGGCGCGGAGCGATCACCGATCGTTGAGCGCCGGTGGTGCAGCTGCCAGGATTTGGGTGGGCCGACGTCCGGTCGGGGGTGGCGAAGCCACTTCGCAGCGCAGCCGAGGAGTGCCATGCCGAGGAGTGCCATGTCCGACTTCGTCATGACCATTGCCGGGAACGCCGCGGCGACCGAGGACACGTTCGATATCCGCAATCCGGCCACGGGCGAAGTCTTCGCGCAGGCACCGGAGTGCACCGGCCAGCAGCTCGACGCCGCCTTCGACGCCGCGGGGAAGGCCGCCCGAGACTGGAAGGCCGACGAGGCGGGCCGGCGCGCCGCCCTCTTGCGGGCGGCCGAGATCCTGACCGCAGCCACGGCGGAGCTCGCGCCCGTCCTCACCGCCGAGCAGGGGAAGCCGTTGGCCGACGCCGGGACCGAGGTCCTGGCCTCGTCGATCTGGTTGCAGTACTTCGCCAACCTCGACCTTCCGACCCAGGTGATCCAGGACGACGCCTCGGCCCACGTGGAACTGGCGCGGCGTCCGCTCGGAGTGGTGGCGGCCATCACGCCGTGGAATTTCCCCCTGACCCTGGCTTTCTGGAAGATCGCGCCCGCGTTGGTGGCCGGCAACACGCTGGTGCTCAAGCCGTCGCCCTTCACGCCGCTCACCACCTTGAAGGTCGGCGAGATCCTGCGCGACGTCTTCCCGCCCGGTGTCGTCAACATCGTCAGCGGCGGCGACACACTCGGCGCGACAATGACGGCGCACCCCGTGCCGCGCAAGATCAGCTTCACGGGTTCCGTCGAGACGGGCAAAAAGGTGGCCCAGTCGGCAGCCCCCGACCTCAAGCGCGTCACGCTCGAGCTCGGGGGCAACGACCCGGCCATCGTCCTCGACGACGCCGACCCGGCCCTGGTGGCATCGGCCATCTTCAGGGGGGCCTTCGCCAACAATGGGCAGGTGTGCTCGGCCATCAAGCGCGTCTACGTACCCGAGTCCCTCTACCGCGACGTCGTGGAAGGCCTGGCAGCAAGAGCGCGCGCGGTCAAGGTGGGCGAGGGCAACGAGGACGGTGTGAAGCTCGGCCCGATCAACAACGAGCCCCAGTACGAGCGGGTGAAAGAGCTGGTCGCCGACGCACTCGCGCACGGCGCCACCGCCGTCGCTGGCGGCAAGGCGATGGATCGTGCCGGATATTTCTTCGAGCCCACCATTCTCACGGGCCTGTCGGATGGGACGCGCATTGTGGACGAGGAACAGTTCGGCCCGGCGCTCCCCGTGGTGCCCTACCGCGACCTGGGCGACGCCATCGAGCGGGCCAACGCCACCCACTTCGGGCTCTCCGGCTCGGTGTGGGGGACAGATGGCGACCGAGCCGCCGACGTGGCCGCCCAACTCGAATGCGGGACAGCGTGGGTTAACACGCATCTCGCCCTGGCACCGCAGCAGCCCTTCGGCGGGTTCAAGTGGAGCGGCATCGGCGTCGAGAACGGCCCGTGGGGCCTGGCTGAGTTCAGCGAACTCCAGGTGGTGCACCGCTGCCGACGCTGAGCGTCAGCCGGTCGTCGTCGTCGTCGGGGCGGGCGGGGCCGTCGTTGCAGCCCCGG
This sequence comes from uncultured Acidimicrobiaceae bacterium, assembly GCA_963782415.1. GTDB lineage: Bacteria > Actinomycetota > Acidimicrobiia > Acidimicrobiales > RAAP-2 > Bog-473. The sequence continues at coordinate 810,235 of CAWAJT010000008.1, forward strand.
CCTTGGCGTCCTGTTGTAGTTGCTGCACATCGGACCGAGCCTTCTTGAGTGCGGCGCCGGCTGTGTCGACCGACGATCTGGCGGTGTCCAGCAGTCCGTGGTCGCCGTTCCATTGCGCGGGTGTGAAGCCCAGCACCGTTGCGGCGAGGCCGCTGGTGGCGCTGGTCGCCGATTCGATCTGGCTGTTGAGATCGTCGATCAGCGGCTGCAGCACGGCCTGATTGGTCGGGGTGATATGCGCCCGCGCCTTGACGGCGACGGCTGTGAAATGCGGGATGGCGGTCGTCGTGGCGTCGTCGGCGGCCGCCGCGATCCGGGTGGCGGGCAGCACGAGCGCATAGACGCGATAGTCGCTGAAGATCGTCGCGAAGTCGTGCGCGGCCTGCTGCACCGTGCTCTCGCCCTGAATGGTCTGGTTGAGCTGCTGCAGAGGAGCAATGTCAGCACCGAGGTGCGACGCCAGCGCGCCTTGGCTCGAGCCGAGTCCCTTGGCCCCGTTGACCTTCCCGATGGCCTCGTTGAGGGCGTTGACCCGGTCGGTGACCTGTGTGGCGGCTTTGGCCTTGATCCCAGCCAACGTCGTGGGCGCCGAGTCGGACCCTCTGCTCCCTGTGGCAGACGGCGCGGCGGCGTCCGCCAGGCCGGCGGCCCCGGCGAAGCCGCCGGCCATGACCCCCGAGGCCAGTGCGACGGAACCGAGTCGAATCAGATTGGTGCGCACACGCGTCACGGGTGCTCCTCTCGTGCTGTCGGCCGGGCTCCCTTCACCGGGTCCCGCTGGCAGTCATGGTGTGAGCCCTTGGTGAACTGGCTGTTCGGCAATCGTCAGGGTTCTGTAAGGGATCCCGGTTTGCGGCCATTGCGGGCGGAGGAGGTGGGAGGCTAAGCACGGTGAGTACAGAGACCGGGACCGTGATCGTCATTGAGGACGACCCGAATATCGCCGACCTGGTGGACCTCTACCTTCGGCGCGACGGCTACCGCGTCCTGCTCGCGGACGACGGTGAGAAGGGGCTTGCCATCTTCCGGCGCGAGGACGCCAGCATCGTCATCCTCGACGTCGGCCTGCCGGGGGTCCGGGACGGTTTCGACGTGTGCCGCGACATCCGCGCCCACAGCCAGGTGCCGGTGCTGTTCCTCACCGCGCGCGACGACGAGGTGGACCGGGTGCTCGGCCTGGAGCTCGGAGCCGACGACTATCTCGTCAAGCCCTTCTCCCCGCGCGAACTCGTGGCGCGGGTGCGGGCAATTCTGCGCCGAACGAGGGAAGGTCCGGCGCCTCAGGAGGTCATCACCTTCGGCAGCCTGGACATCGACCTACGCCGTCGCGAGGCGCGCCAGGCGGGCGAGGTGGTCGCCCTCGCCACACGGGAATTCGACCTGCTCGCCTTCCTCGCCAACAACATCGGGCTGGCCCTCTCGCGCCAGCAGCTGCTCGACGGCGTGTGGGGTCCCGGCTGGTATGGCGACGAGCGCACGGTCGACGTCCATGTGGCGCAGTTGCGTAAGAAGCTCGGCTCCGATCTGCCTCTCGCCACCGTGTGGGGCGTCGGCTACCGGTTCGGCTGACGATGCGTCGCCGCCTCATGCTGGCCATGGTCGGTCTGGTGGCCGTGGTCCTCTTGATCGCCGGAGCCGGCAGTCTCATCTTGACACGTAACGCGGCGCGCAATCAGGCCGAGTCGCAGTTGGTCACGCAGGTGAACTCCATCACCTCGTCGAAGATCGCATCGCAATCGCTCAAGGTCCTCAATGTCGTCCGGGCGACGCTGGCCCAGGTGGGGAATGCCGCCGTCGTCGAGATCGACCGCCAGGGCAACGTTTTCGGGCTGCTGCCCGAGGGTGTGACGACGGAGGAAATCGACCTGGCCGCCGTGCAGGCGGGGCAGACCGTCTCGGGACGCAGCGGCAGCATTGTGTACGCCATGGCGCCGGTGACGCTGTCGGCGCGCGAGCGTGTGAACCTGCAGGCGCAGCTCCGTGCCCGCCTGCGGGCCCGGGGGGTGGCCCGACCGACGGTGACCTTCGAGGGCACGTTCGCCGTCCTGTTGACGCGCGACGTCGGCGGCCTCGGTCCGAGCTGGGGCTACTTCATTGTGGCCGGGGGGGCGGCACTGGTGATCGCCGCATTGGTGGCATGGCAGATGAGCCGTCGCATGGCCCGACCATTGGTCGAGGCGATGGAGGTGACCGGCCGCATCGCCTCGGGCGAGCTGGCCAGCCGGGTCCCCGTGCGCCGCGGCGACTATCCCGAGTTCGCCTCGCTCGCCGGCTCCGTCAACGACATGGCCCAGAGCCTGGAGGACGGCCGCGCCCGGGAGCGCCATCTCCTCCTGGCCGTCTCGCACGATCTGCGCACGCCATTGACCTCCATCCACGGCTTCGCCGAGGCCATTCAAGACGGGGCGACCGAGGACAACGCCCGGGCCGCCGGCGTGATCATCTCCGAGTCGAGACGCTTGGAGCGACTCGTCGGTGACCTGCTGGACCTGACGAAACTCGAGGCCCGGCAGATGTCGATCGCCCTGGGGCCCACCGATGCCGCAGAGGTCGTGACGACGACGGCCGAAGGTTTCCGGCCGGCCGCGGCGAGGGCCGGTTTGACCCTCGCTCTCCGGGTGCCCGGCGAGGAGGGTGTCGGCGCGTCAGGTCCACTGCACCCGGTCGTCGCCGACCCCGATCGATTGGCGCAGCTGCTGGCTAACCTGCTCGAGAACGCCATGACGTTCGCTCGCACGCGGGTAACGGTCACCCTGGCGGAGGATCGTGCGGGCGGCACCGCCGTCATCACGGTCGAAGACGACGGGCCGGGCATTGCACAGGGCGATCTGGATCGCGTCTTCGAGCGCTTCTACCGAGCGGACCGGGGCCCGAACCGCCAGATGGGTTCGGGTCTCGGGCTTGCCATCGTGGCCGAGCTGGCGGCGGCCATGGGCGGCGCCGTACGGGCCGAGTCGCCCGCCAGCGAGGACGGCGGGTCGCGCTTCGTCGTGACACTGCGCCTGAGCCAGACGGCCACCCCGGTCCCGCCGCCCGCCTGAAGGGGCGGGCGAGCTCAGGAGCGCGTGGCGGTCGGCGTGGCAGGTACGACCATGTGACTGAGGGCCGGTGTGGCGACCACGGTCAGCGCGCGGTACGTCGCGACGTACGAGCCGAGGCCAACGGTCGCCGTCAGTGCGAAGGCCGCCACGAGCTTCGAGCGGCGGCGTCTCGCCGCACCCGGCGCCGAGCGCGCCGCAGCGGTCCGGGCCGGATCGGGAACGCCGAGGGCGGTGATCCCCATAGGGCAATGTCGGACGGTTTGGCTCGGGGCTTGAGTGGCGCCCGCTGCCGGCCCATGACGGCCGACGGCCGTCGGAACGACAGAATCCATGGCCGATGATCTCATGGTGCCCCGTCCGATGTGCCACGTCGTCGGCCGGGCCGACCGGTCGGCCGGTCCGAGAGATCCCCGTGCGAGGAGGTGGACTCGTGAAGCGGTATGGCAAGCTTCCGACGCATCGGGGATCCGGAGGGAGGGCGACCATCACCGTGCTGAACACCACCGTGCTGAACACCACCGCGCTGAACACCACCGCGCTGAACACCGTCGGAAAGAGGGACCGGCGCAGGTCGTCGCGGGCGCGATGGGCGTGACGAGCGTGCTCAGCGACGCACAGCAGGCGCAGTGGGAAGAGGACGGCTGGTGCCTGGCGCAGGGTCTGCTGCCCTCGGCGACGATTGCGGCGGCGCAGGCGGTCTTGCCTGGACTGGTCCCGACCGCGGACGAGTTCGCGGACGACGTCGACCCCGCCCGCAACCAGCCGTTCCGGGAGGATTCGCATCGCGTCATGCCGCGGTTTCCCTTCGAAGACGGCGCGCTCAACGACATTGTGGTGCACGACCGGATCCTCGACCTTTCCGAACAGCTGCTCGGGGTCACGGACCTGCGGCTCTATCAAGCCATGCTGAGCGCCAAGTATGGCGATGCCGCACCGAGTGACGAGCAGCTGTTACACGCCGACTACGGCAATCACACCCTCGTGGTGCCGCGCCACGAGCCTGGTTACCAGCAGCTCGCGATGTTCGTCTACCTCAGCGACGTGACGCCCGAGACGGGGGCGACCCGGATGGTGTCTCGCAGCCTCACATCGCACATCCAAGTGGAGCGGACCTACCTCAGCCCGGTCGACTACGCCGACCTGTACGCGGCGGAGGTTCCCGCGTCCGGACCGGCCGGATCGATCCTGGCCTACCGACCCGACGTCTACCACCGGGGCGTACGCGTCACCGCGCCCCGGACGGCGCGGTTCATGGTGCACGTCTCGTACAAACCGGCCGCGACGGACTGGCTGGGTTCGCACGCCCTGCCCAACGCGGGCGAGGACATGTCGTGGTACCGCTTCGTGCGGCACGCCACCGTCCGCCAGCTCACAGCGTTGGGGTTTCCGGCTCCCGGCCATCCGTATTGGACGGCGCAGACGCTGGCCGGCGTAGCAGCCCGCTATCCGATGCTCGACCTGTCGCCCTGGCGCGACGCCGCCCCGACCGTGGTGGGAACGGAGGCATGAGGCAGAGCACGGGGCGGGCCGACGAGCCGTGGTGGAAGGCGGGAGTCCTGTACCAGATCTATCCCCGGTCGTTTGCCGATAGCAACGTCGACGGTGTCGGAGACATCCAGGGGATCGTCGAGCATCTCGATCACCTCCAGTGGCTAGGCGTGGATGGCATCTGGCTCTCGCCGATCACGGTGTCACCCAACGCCGACTGGGGGTACGACGTGTCGGACTTCTGCGCCGTCGCGCCCGAGTTCGGGACCCTGGAGGACTTTGACCGGCTTGTGGCGCAGGCTGGCGCGCGGGGCATTCGTGTGCTCATGGACATCGTGCCGAACCACACGAGCGAGGAACATCCGTGGTTCGTCGACTCGAGATCCTCGCGGGCGTCGGCCCACCGGGACTGGTACGTCTGGGCGGACGGGAAGGGCAACGAGGAGCCGCCCAACAACTGGGTGAGCAGCTTCGGGGGACCGGGCTGGACCTTCGACGAGAGGACCGGCCAGTACTACTTCCATAACCACCTGCGGGAGCAGCCCGACCTCAACTGGTGGAACGACGAGGTGCGCGACACCTTCGACGACATCTTCCGCTTCTGGTCCGATCGGGGCGTTGCCGGCTTCCGCATTGACGTCTGCAACATCATCATCAAGGACGCTGAGCTGCGGGACAACCCACCGGCCACCGAGGAGGACGACTTCGAGACACAGATGTTCGGACAACGCAGCGTCTACAACGCGAACCGCCCCGAGGTGCACGACGTCATCAGGCGTTGGCGTCGCCAGGCCGATGGTTACGACGAGCCCCGTCTGCTGATCGGGGAGACCCCGGTGCCCGTGGATGCCTTGGCGGAGTTCTACGGTGATGGAACTGACGAGCTGGGACTTGCCTTCAACTTCAACTTCATCAGCGCGCCGTTCCACGCCCCAAAGATGCGTGCCATCGTCGAGGAGACCGAGGCGGCGTTGCCCGCAGGAGCCTGGCCGGCCTGGACGGGCTCGAACCACGACATGTTCCGTTTCCCGACTCGCTGGGCTGAGGGCGATCCGGCCAGGGTCCGCCTTGCCTTGTTGATGCTGCTCTCCCTACGGGGGACGCCGGTGCTCTACCAGGGCGACGAAATCGGCATGGGAAACGTCGCGCTGGCGCAGGAGGATCTCCGAGACCCCCTCGGCGTGCGGTTCTATCCGTACTACGAGGGCCGGGACGCCGGCCGCACGCCCATGCAGTGGCGTGATGTCCGGGGCGGTGGGTTCACTGAGGCCGCACGACCTTGGCTCCCCCTCGGCGACCTGTCCGTCGCCAACGTGGCGTCCCAGCGCGAGGACCCCAACTCGGTGCTGGCACTGTGCCGCCACATCATCGCGTTCCGGCGCAGCCATCCCGAATTCTGCACGGGGGACACCACCACGCTGGTCACGCCGGAGGACACCTGGGGCTGGACCCGAGGAGAGCGTCACGTCGTCGTTCTCAACCTCTCTGCCGCCGGGCGCCTCGTTGGCGGACTGCACGGCACGGTTCGAGTAGGCACGGACCGCTCTCGCGAGGGGGAGGCCATCGAGGGTGGGGTCGACCTGGCTCCCTTCGAAGGCGTGATCCTCGAGCGGGCCTAGGGTCTGGCCACTTCCACTTCCACTTCCACTTCCACTTCCACTTCCACTTCCACTTACCACATCCACGCGAATGTCGCAAAGGACAAGGACATCATGGATCGTCTCAAGGACAAGGTCGCCCTGGTCACGGGCGGCGGCGGGGGCATCGGCGGAGCGACGGCGCGCGCACTGGCGCGGGAAGGGGCCTCCGTAGTCGTGGTCGACATCGACCCGTCGGCCGCGGAGCGGACCTCGAGTGCGATCGAGGAGGCGGGCGGCGCCGCCTCGGCCTTCGAGGCCGATCTCTCCGACGAGGCCCAGGTGGTTGCGACTGTCGCCGCGGCGGTCTCCCGCTACGGCGGCCTGGACGTGCTCCACAACAATGCGGCACTCACCGACTCGGACTTTCTGACCCGGGACACCCAAGTCACCGACCTCGCACTCGAGGTCTGGGAGCGCACGCTGGAGGTCAACCTTCGTAGCCAAATGCTGATGTGCAAGCACGCCGTGCCCGAGATGGTGCGCCGTGGGGGCGGGTCGATCATCAACATGTCATCGGGCGCGTCACTGAAGGGAGACCGGACCCGGACGGCCTATGGCGTCTCGAAGGCCGGGGTCAACGCGCTGAGCATGTACGTGGCGACGAGCCACGGCAAACAGGGCATCCGGGTGAACACCATCTTGCCCGGCCTCATCATCACCGACGCCGTGCGCGCCCACCTCACCGAGAAGATGCTGGCGGGCCTCGGCAAGGCAGTGTTGACGCCGTCGGTGGGGCAACCCGACGACATCGCCGACGTCGTGGTGTTCTTGGCCTCCGACGAGTCCCGCTACATCACCGGGCAGATGCTCTCGGTCGACGGTGGGATGGGCGCTCACGTCAGCCTCGGGGACGGCTGAGGAGAGGCGGGCCGCCCCCTAGGACGGCGGGCCGAGGACGTACTCGCCGGTGCCGGGACGGTGGTACCAACCGCTGGACGCCTGCGTTCCGCCGTCGACGTGGATGGTCTGCCCGGTGACGTAGCTCGAGAGATCGCTGGCCAAGAAGATGGCGGCGCCGGCCATTTCGTCGACGTGGCCGGACCGGCCCATCGGAACGGTCAGACCGAAGCGCTCCTCGGTCCCGTCCGGCGCAATAGCGGCGATGCCCTCCGTCATGGTGATGTCGGGCGCCAACGCGTTGACCCGGATCCCGAGCAACGCCAGCTCCAGCGCGGCGGTCTTGGTGTAGTTGATGACGCCGGCCTTGGCGGCGGCATACGCGGCATAGCCCGGCGCGGCGCGTACGCCCTCAATCGATGTCACGCTCATGATGCTGCCGCCGATCTTGTGCTCTGCCATGACGCGCGCCACCCGCTGGGTGCATAGGATCACGTGCTTGAGATTGGCCCGGTAGAGGGCGTCCCATCCGTTTTCCGTGGTCTCGAGGAGCGGGGACGAGAAGACGCCCCCGGCGTTGTTGACCAGGATGCTCACGGGACCGAACTCCGCCACCGTCCGCTCGAGCGCGAGGTCGACCTGTGTCGAGTCGCGGACGTCAGTCGGCAGCGAGAGGCCGCCGACCTCGGCGGCCGCGGCGGCGCACGTGTCGGGGTCGCGCTCCCAGATGGCGACCTTCGCCCCGAAGGCGGCAAAGCCGTTGGCGATGCCACGTCCGATGCCGGAGCCGGCCCCCGTGACAACGGCGACACGATCTGTCAGAAGCACTGCGGATGGGTCAAGGGGCACGAGGTGACGTTACAGTTAGATTTGTCACCACACGAACGAGGTCCCGGGCGGGCAGACGCCGGGGCGGATGGGGGTATCTACCGTGCCGAGGATTGAGCCGATTCCGTTCGAGGAGATGACGCCGGAAGTGCGCACCATCATCGAGGAGGGTGTCGCCGCCGGCACCTATGCCACGCCGGTCCCGCTGCAGATCTTCGCCTACAAGACATCGCAAATCATGATGGTCAACATGGCCCGGCAGGGCTACGGCAAGAACACCCTGCTCGGAGGCAGAATCACCGAATTGCTGCGCATCCGTAGCGCCCAGCTCGGAGAGTGCCAGCCCTGCAGCCAATCGAGGAAGCACGACTCCATTTCGGACGAGGACGTGGCGTGCCTTGTTGCACCGGGCCACGGTGGAGAGCTGACGGAGCAGGAGCGGCTGGCGGTGGAATTCCTCGACCTTCTCTCGGCCGACCACCACGCCATCGACGACGAGACGTATCGCAAGCTTGGTGAGGTCTTCACGTCGGCGCAGATCGTCGAGCTGGGATTCGCCTGTGCCAATGCCATGGGTCTCCACCGGTTCCTCCACACGCTGGACCTGTACGGATCAGGCGAACCCGTGATCCCCTACAGCGCCGACCAGGTCGACACCGCCAAGCCCGACACACAACAGGTAAAGGCCTCGGCATGAGCGAGACGGTCCTGGTGACTGGCGCCACCGGATTGGCCGGCGCCAACATCTGCATGCAGCTGACTGAACGGGGCGACCATGTGCGGGCACTGGCGAGAGCGACAGCGGACACCGCACCGCTCGCCGCGCTCGGCGTCGAGGTCGTCACGGGCGACGTCACCGATGCGGATTCCGTGCTGCAGGCGGCCCGGGGGGCGGACTCCGCCATCCACTGCGCCGCGCTGCTGGGCGGGGCCAGCCAGAACATGGCCGACTTCGAGGCGGTGAACATCAACGGCACGAAGAACGTCCTCGACGCGGCCGAAGCCGTCGATCTCCGTCGCGTCGTGGCGGTCAGCACGGGCACGTTCTTCGACACTGCCGGCGGGCTCGACCGAGAGGACGCGCCGGTCAGCAAGGAGCCGAGCTCCGATCCCTACACGGTGACGAAGATGGCCGCCTTCCTCGACGCCATGGCCCGGGCCGAGAAAGGGCGCGACGTGGTGAGTACCCACCCGGGCGCCATCTTCGGCCCCTCGCCGGTGGCCAGCAACGCGTTGGGCATCACGAGCTTCAACCGAGTGCTGTTGTCGGCCGCCCGGGGTCGCATTGAGCGCTATCTCAAGTTCCCGGTGAGCTGGGTCTACGGGGAGGACATCGCCCGCGGCTGCATCCTCGCCCTTGACAAGGGCGTCTCCGGCGAACGCTACATGCTCGACGGTCGACCAGAGGACATCGTGAGCATCGCCAACGCCTGCAACCGTGTGGGCAAACTGGTTGGCCTCGACCGTGAGATCGTGGACGTCGAGCCTTCGGATGATCCGGAACTGGCCAAGGTCTTCGGACCCACGTTGGTGGCGATCGCCGAGAAGGCGGCCAAGGCCAAGCCGGACCGGCGCAAGCTCGAGGACTCCAAGACCTACAAGCGACTGGGCTACAGCCCTATCAGGCTGGACGAGGGGTTGGCGACGACGATCGACTGGTTCAAGGCGATCGGCAAGCTCGACGGCCGCTAGCCCGCCCCTGGGCGACCGAGCCGCTCACTGCGCTCGCTGGCTGATCATGATGATCGGACGACACGCGCGTGCGGCTCGTCGACGTCGCTGAGACTCTGCCCTGTGCCGGCTTGCACGCAGCCCTGCAGCCGAGTGCTTTCACTTCCACGTCGGAGGAAGGACCACCGCGCTGCCGGGACCGGCAATGTGCATCTGGGCCAGTTGGCCGGGGTTACCGGTCCGACACATTCGGAGAGTTCGGTCAGAAAGTCGCAGGCTTCCGCGTGGCTCACGATCCCCCCTGCCTGCGAGATGACGAGCGTGTAGCCGGGAGCGGGCGTCACAAGTCCCACCGGTGTGACCGTGGCGCCGGTGGTGGTGCTCTCAGGTGTGTAGCCGACCGTCACGCTCGATGCGCTGCCCGGCGGAATGACCTCGACGGATGTATCGGTCGCCGCATAGGTCACCGTCAAGGTCAGCGCAACCGGCGCCGCGTTCGAGACGGCCTCGAGGCGAACGCGACATGTGTGCCACCGTCGGTGGGCGGCAGCGTCGCACTCCCCGACATGAGGGGGAGACAACGGAAATGGAGGAGGCACCTCACTGCTGCAGCCGGCCACGGCGGTTGCTCTCACCATGCTGAAGACGGCAAGGGATCGCCTTGGCACCGCCAAGGGCTGCTAGGTCGCTGGGGGAGCGCATACCTGGGAGGCATGCTTGGGGCGCATGCCTGAGCGGGCGGCTGCAGGTGCGAGCAGGCCAGCTGGGAGATGCCGAGCCCGCCGTTGTCGAGTGGTTGTCAGGGCCGTCCCCGTGCGGTCAAGGGTGGCACCGTTCGGGTCGATACAAGCTCGTATGGCAGCTGTGAATCCGAGGTGCGGACGTGTCCGTTCTCGCGAAGATGCGCGGGCGGTCATTCAGGCGTCTGCCTCCGGGCTATGGCTGCTGATTCATGGCGCGGATGAAATCGGAACCTTTGATTCATTCGGCGACGCGGCAGCCAGGGCGGTTGAGGAATTCGGCGTTGGCTCCTATCTGGTCCGGACGGCTCTGGCGTCGACCGTCACGCTCCCGGCCTCGGTGGTGCTCCAGCAGGCCTAACCGCGTACGGCATCGGACACGGCGCTCATCGGAAGCCTGTCACTCGTTCGCCGACGAAAAGAGTCAGGGTCACCATACGGCGCTCTTAGCCCTTGCCGAATCGGTATCCGCCTCGCTGCGTCGAGCGCTTCGGCCGGCGGGGGTGATCACCATCTACTTGGTGCTTGGACTCGTCGCCTACTGGCCCGTGCTCCCGGGTATCTCCCATCGGCTGTTCAGTCAGACTTACGACCACGTCCTGTCAGTGTGGTTCATCGGCTGGATCCCTCACGCGAAAACAAAACGGGCTCGCTATCTCGAAGACCCGTGTCGTCGTCGGCAAATTTACTGCGATGATCGCGTCGGCGCATGCACACGACAATCCGAAGAGAACCTCGTTTGGCATGCCCTGCACCGATTCGTTCTGCGCGCGGCGGCATGGATTCGCCTCACCGCTTTGGGAAAGGGATTGCGTCCGAAGAAGTGCACCACAGGCTTGTCGGCATCAAGTAGACATGCGCCGGCCATCGCGGCGAGCGTCACGATCCGATCTCGTCGATGGACGGCCCCGGTGGCACACGCCATCACTGCGAGGGCTGTGAGACCGTCGCGCTTCGCGTAGCGAAGAAAGAGCTCTTGGCCATCAGCGCTGCGCGTCTCACAGCCCCAGTGTGGAACCATGTCTAGGGCCAGGTGCGATCCAACCCCGACCAGGAAGGCCGCCACTGGGCGGCCCTTTAGAAGCCGTCCGACCGCGACACCGGAGAGGACGTGGTTCGTTACGAACATCGATGGCCCCTTCTCGGCCGAGATCCGAAGCGTTCACGACCGGCAGAATTGTGCCCACCGGGCGTCCGACAACGGATGTTGCAATCGCCCGGAGGCGCAAGGCGCGATCCGATGAGGGGTGGTTTCGGTCTGCCCCTGAGGATGCACTGCGATTGAAATCGCCTCAAGTAGGGTAGGTCGACAGCCGATATCGACCGTGGTGGGCACGGTGTCATTTGGTTGTATTCGAAACTCATGAGTTCACGAGACCGTAGCGGGCGTTCCCGCACGCAGCGATACGGGGTGTGTCACCGGTGCGGCTGGTCGCTGCCCGTCTCCAGAGTTGGATCGTCAGAACGGGCGCGCTTGGGGACTGGCAAAGCGTATGGCCGGCTCTGTGACGAATGCTTAGAAGCGCTACGCAGTACACGATCGGATCGAGTGAGTGCAGAACATTCACCCGTGATCCGACCTTCAGCGTCAACAGCTGATGGGTCGAGAGATTTGCCGCCGCAGCCCTAAAGACTCACGCGCCGGTCGAGGACCGTTCAATCAGCCCAGACGGAGCTTGCGACCGGTTTGCGCGCCTCGGCGTCAAACTCGGCACGGATCGTCCTCAGGACCCGGAGGCCGTCCGAGAAGGCGTTCAGATTGCTTGCACCGAAACGACGGAGCGTCTCGAAGCTGGGTACCTCAGTCACGCGGAGCCCGGCTTTTGCGATCCGGACATTGATCAACGTCTCTACTTCGAACCCGTCTCCCCAGAGCATCCCCTCCTCTGCAAAATGTTCGGGTTCGGTCGCGTCGAGGTTCATGACGTCGAGGCATTCGCGTCGAAATGCGTTGTAGCCGTAACACAGGTCGGTATAGCGAGTCCCATACAGATGATTGACGATCTGGTTGAGCCAGAAGTTTCCGATTCTCCTGATGAAGCTGATGTCCGCGCTTCCTCCGCCAGGGAGAAACCGGGAGCCCTTGGCGAAGTCGGCCCCCGCCACGAGCGCGGCGACAAACCGTGGAATCTCAGCCGGGTCATTCGAGCCGTCTCCGTCGATCATGACGATAAAGTCGCCCTTTGCGGCGGCGAACCCACAGGCGAGTGCGTTTCCTTTGCCCTTGCGCGTCTGGCCGATAACCGTGATGTCGGGCCTGAGGTGGCGTGCGACGCCAATGGTGTCGTCCGTCGAATCCCCGTCGACCAGAATGATCTCGCAGACTTCTGGAAGCTTGAACAAGACATGCGGGAAATTGCGCGCCTCATTCTTGGCCGGGAGGACGATGCTGACAGTGGGCTCCCCGTCTTCTGGCTCGTCGGCAGAAGGGCTTCGGGTGCTCGTCTCATGCGAGGGCCCCATTCCGGCCGTGGGCGAGCCGCCGGCCTCTCGGTGAATTGTTGCGTGGGCGCGGTCGAGACTCGGGCAGATGTTTCGAAGGTGGAAAGCCTTTGTCAACCATCGCCAAGTCCCGTCATGGTGCCAGCCGCCAGTGTCCCGCCACGGCCCCATCCCGACACTCACTAAGCACTGAGCGACGAGCCCCGCAACAACTTTGCGTCGTCCGCGAAATACACTTCCAGGAAACTCCATCCCGCGATAGAGCCGATGGGTATTAAGAGTAACAACTTTTGCCCAACCCGGCTTGGTCAGCGGTGGCGCTCGGGCGTTCTCGACGACGCTCGAGGGAAACAAACTATGTCTATAGAAAAAATATGGTTTCACGCAGCCCAAGACCTGCTCCAGAACCAAGCCAAAGGGGCAGGGTTAGGATTTCGCCGTGCGACAGGCGGATCCACTTGCCTGGCATCAGCGTGCCGAGGCGCTGAATGGTCAAGCGCGAGGTACGCAGTCAATCTATAGCAGTACTCGAGCGAAGAGTCATCGATGAGCTTGCTCGGCCGCGGCGAAACGAAGCAGATCGCAGAAGTGCGACGTTTGTTTACGACGTTCGGGTACCTCGTCGCCCGACAGGGCGCGACGGCCGTTATAGGTCTCGCATATTGGGCGGTCGTGACGCACCTCTTTGCAGCGCAGGACGTCGGCCTTGCAGCTGCCGCGGCATCCACGGCACTCCTGCTTGCTGCATTCGGCGCGCTTGGGGTCCCGCTCCTACTCTTGGCCGAGATCGAAGCGATGGAACCGTCGCAGCGGCGCGTCACGTTTACTACCGGGTTGGCGGTCACTTCCGTCGTCGTGTTGACATCGGCGATCGGCACAATGGCTCTCTCTCCATTCTTAGGAAAGAGCTTGAGGCTCATCGGTCAGGACCCCGCCACGGCTGGACTGTTCATCGTGGGTGCCGTGGCGACCATGGCCGGACTCACGTTGGACAACTTGGCGATAGGACTCCACGCGGCGACGCCCAGCTCTGGCGAGGCAGCTTGAGTTCCATCTTGAAACTCGCGTGTGTGGGAGCGCTTGTGCTTGCTTCTACCCGAACCAGTAAAGGTTTGATATTCGCATGGGCGTTGGCTCTCGTCGCATCGTTCGTCTTCGTCTACCGATGCTTGGACTGGAGAGGCACATCCGGGAGAAGGATCACTCAGCCACCGCGTCGCGATCGTGCGCCGGTACGGAAAGCTCTCGTTGCAGCATCACGTGCTCAATCTCTCGATTGGTTTGGCGTCATTCATTGTTCCGCTGACTGCCACGTTGATCATCACCCCACCGGAGGTTGCTTACTTCTCCGCAGCGTTCATGCTTTCGGCCACGCTGTCCATGATCCCGTATCTGCTGGCCCTCTCCCTCTTTGCGGAGCGCTCGGGGGACCCCGGAACTCCGGTATTGCCATGTCAGACATACATTGACCGTCGGCCTCTCTTTGCCCGCGGATCTCGTGCTCGTTGTCGAATATCGCCGCACCGTAACGTGCGACGTCTCTTCGGCCCCGCTGACGCGACGAACGGAACCACCGCGTGCGTATTCTGATCCTCGTTGGGGCCGCCTACGTCATCAAAGACCACTATGTGTCGATTCTGCTGCTGCCCAGGGTCGGCTTTCCCATGCGGCCAAAATCATGGGGTTGGGGACTGGGGCGGAGGTGGCAGGGGCCGCACTGGGAGGCGTGTTCTGGGGGCTCACCGGCATATGCGCCGGATGGGCCATCACGGCGTCATGCGAGGCCGTTTTCTTGCTTCCCGCCGTCCTTCGGGTCTTTCGCCCGGCGCCCTTCACTTCCGACTCCAGCATTGAGATCGAATGAGCGCCGAACGGGGTCAGTCCGCAGGGCCGCCAATGAGCAGTTGCTCGTACAGCGTTTCGATGCGCCCAACGACGACTGATGCGGTGAAGGACCGTGCTCGTTCGAGTGCCCTTCGACCCATTGCGGCCGCAGCAGGGCGGTCGTCCACCACTGCAGCGAGGGCGGTCGACAGGGGCTTTTGAACTTCCGGGAAGTGACGAGGAGTCCGGTGACGCCGTCGTCCACCAGGTCGAGGATTCCGCCACTTGAGGCGGCTACGACCGGCCGCCCGAGGGCCATCGCCTCGAGGACCACGGTTGGACAGCAATCTGGCACGAGGGAGGGAACGACGACTACGCAGGCCGAGTGCAGGAGTTCGATAACCGCATCGTGTCCCAGTAAGCCGCGAAGCTCGACCCGGCTCGATGCCTCGACTGGCGTGTCATCGAATGCCCTTCCCGCCAGAACCGGGAGGGTGTCGAGCTGTCGGTGGGCCTTCATGAGCACCTCGACACCCTTGTCCCGACTCAAGTCGCCGACGAAGACGATTGGCCGATCCGGACGTGGCGAGGCCTTGTCGATGGACCAAGAGCGTCCGGAATGAAGTTGGGAATGACCGTGTATGGGCTTCGTCCGGGCAGTTTGGTATTCACAGCGACGACGGAGCTGACTGGGATGAAGGCGCCAACCCGTTTCGTGCGGGTACGGCGGCTCAGAGCGTTGGCGGCGGCTACGGGGGGCCGACGGCTGGCCCGTATTGCGACGATGCACAACGAACGCACGCGGTCGGGGAGGGACCTGGGCAGACGACGTCCCCGCGGATAAGTCGCTTGGTTGCACAGATGTGGCTGTAGTCATGTTGGGTCAACACCGCTGGTACTGCGGCGTGTCGGGCTGGTACCGCATGGCCGATCCGATGCTCCAGTCGTGCGCGTGCAACAGGTCGAAACGTTCGGACCGCAAAAGGTTTCCGATTGCCTTGCGCAGACCGGGATCGACGATCGGCATGGCGTGAGGCCGAAGCGGATCGCTGTAGAACCGCGGGAGATGTGTGGGCCGTTGTCCGGACGCGATCTACGGGGACCCCCGCGGCTCAGTGGTGCCCCCCGGACCGTCTGTCGCAATCGTCACGACCTCGACGCGATGACCCCGACCCACCAGGGCATGGGCCAAGTTTCGAACGTGCTGCTCCTGCCCGCCAGCCACTGGTGGATAGAACTGGGTGAGCATCAACACTCTCATGCGGGGACACAATCTAGACAGACCCCGACTGGCCCAGGGACGACCAGAACGACGAGATCGACGAACCAAAAAGAAACGGAGTCACAACCATGCAGTGATCTCGTGCAGTGGTCTAACCGGTTTATCGCGGCCAGGGCACGCCTGGGCCGGGCCCCGGCCTGGTCGCCGTCAGCCGTTTCCACCAGGTGCAATGGGCGTTTCCAGAACCCTTCGTCTAGAGTCACGAGCTTCAAAGGGTGAGGAATTGGCGGCCATGGCACCTGTGGACTTTGACGGCATCTGCAAGGAGAACGAATCCAAGAGGACAGTTGGAACCAGTGACTGACGCATCTCCGAGAGTGCTGAGAGCTGGCGAACTCCGTCAGGACGAAGAGCCGTTGCTTCGTCGCAGAGCCCTCGCCATCGTCAAACGAGCAGCTCGCCGAGTCGCACGCGTCCCACGAGACCGCCGCAGATCCGTCCTCATTTTCGGCTGCCAGCGTTCTGGGACAACGATGCTCCAGAACACGCTTCCTCTATCGATCCTGGCGGATCCTTATCGTCGAGGAACACGACCGCCGGCTGGCTGGCGCTCATCCTGTTCCGGGCGAGAGCGACTGGCAGGACTATCCGACCGTGGTGAGTCGACTGCGGCGCATCCCGTTCGAGGTGGTCGCGGCAAAGCCCCTTGTCGAGAGCGATCGCGCTGTCGAACTCATGGATGCGGCCGAACCGGTGAAGGCCGTGTGGATGCTTCGCCATTACCGAGGGGTCGCACGCTCCAACCTCAGGAAATTCGGCGAGAGCAACTCTTATCTGGACCTCCAGCCCTATTGCGAGAACGACGCGACGGACTGGCGGTCCCGAGGGGCTACCAGGGAAACCAGGGAAACCGTGGCCGCATTGATGAATGAGGGACTCTCTCCGCTGGACGCGGCGGCGCTGTTCTGGTGGGCTCGGAACCAACTCTATTTCGACCAAGAACTGTGGCGCGAAGAACGGATCCGGATCATCCGGTACGAACGCGCGTGCAGCCAAGCTGAAGGGGTGGCTGAGGCACTCTCCAGGTACATCGAGATCCCGCTGCCTCAGCGTTCGATTGCCGTAAGGGTTCGGGTCGAGCCGCAGGGCGCGTCAGACATGGAGGATCTGAACCCGGAGGTCAAGCAACTCTGCCAAGAGTTGTGGGACTCCTTCGTGAAATGTCCGGAGTTATAGGAAGGCCGATTGACAGCGTGCGGTCAGAGGGGCAGCATCGCAAGACGCAGGCATTTGGAGGCGAGGAGATGGTTGCACAACCGGTAGGTCAGGTTCCGCCGACGATCCGGCAACTTCCCTTCGACGCGTCATTTCCCGACGAGACGGTGGAGTTCGCCCATCAACTCCACCTTGACGACCGCCTCACGCTCGATGCGATTGCAGATCTTGCAGACAGGCTTTCACGCCAATCTGTGGTCTGCGACGTCGCAGGCCAGTCGCTCCTGGCTCCCCATGGGGGGCCGCCCCGCGGTGCATTGGATAATCCCGGCGACGTCATACGCAACCTGAGAACTGCCGATGTGTGGATCACACTTCTCAACGCCAACGACGACGCCGAGTTCGCTGCATTGATGAACACCACGCTCGACGAGTTAGAACCCGGAATGGTTGCCAAGCAAGGCAAGATGCGCAAGCGGGTGGCCTTCGTCATCGTCTCCTCTCCGAGCTCCGTCACGCCGGTCCACTTCGACATCGAACACAGCTTGTTGATGCAACTCAGGGGGACTCGCATCTTGAGCATCGGCCGCTACGCCAATGATGGCGTCAGGCGGCATGAGGTCGACAGATATTGGGACGGTTCCCACGGGCGGATCGAATCCCTGCCCGAGGAGGTAGCCACCTACACGTTGAGACCTGGGCGGGCGGTCTACATACCCGCCGGGACGCCGCATTGGGTCCACAACGGACCGGACATATCCCAGTCAGTGACCTTCACCTACTTCACGGCTGCAACAGTGCGCGAGAATCGGATCGAAGACGCCAATGCGCGGCTACGCCGGATCCACCTGCACCCACGGGAACCGGGTCGCTCTGCCCTCGCTGACACGGCCAAGCTTGGCGCGATCGGGTTGTTGGCCGCGGGGCGGCGTCTCCATTCGCGTCTTGCGGACTTGCGGCACCGGGAGACCGGATCCGCGTGATGTGCCGGAATACTGATGCACCGGTTTACGCTTGAGAGGCGTCCTAGCTTCTCCGCCGGGAAAGGGTGGATCGTCTGAAACGCACCGCCCGGATGGCCATCTGTTCGGCCCGAGATCGTGCCGCCATGGCATTGCACCGGAGCCGCCCGTTGAAGCCGCTTCCCGCGATCAGCGTCCACATTTCCCGTTGCTCGGTTGCGAACCGGGTCTTATACGGTTCCTCACCTCGGAGGAAGTCCACTTCGTTCAGGCCCCGAGTGCAGGCGTCGTCAATGATCGCGGAGAGCAGAACCGTGGTCGCATCGCGCCAACGGGGATCGGTGTGGCGGGCGCTCTGGTACAGGCTGACACGTCCGGCAACCTCGAGCGTCGTTACGATGGCAATGACCAGGTTGTCGCGACCGAGTTCGTGAACAACAACCTCGTCGGCCGCGATGCCGCCCGAACAGCCCGTGACGAACCGCTCGAAGGCGGGGAGAAACTTCGAGCGTTCCCCCCATTGCGCGGTGTGGAGTTGACGGAGCGTCTCGAAGCTTGAAAGCACCGCGTTACCACGAATGACCCGGTGGGTCATACTTTCGGCGCACAGGCGGTCAGAGGCGCGCCTGAGGTTCCGACGGAACTGCGAAGACAAGGTCGATCGATAGGCTACGGCGCTGTCAGGCAGCAGCGCGAACGGTGCCCCGACCATTGGCTCAACCCGGACGCGGCCGGGCAGCGTCTCTAACAGGCGTGATCCGGTTCGGATCGCCTTGAGCTCGAAGAGGCGCCCGCCCGGACGACGGAACCATTCCCCAAGAGCGGTGACGACGGCGGTTTCGTGACCGTGTGCGGCCAGCAAATCGAGATGATCCGAAGCCGACCCGGATCCCATCATCCTTATGTGTGCCAACGGGTTGCGTTCCTCGAGAGCGAGGCCACCAAGGAGGCGGTCGCCGTCAACCACGAGAAGGAAGTGGCGATCGAACTGGCTGGTCCCGTGCAGCCACCATGATCGCAAAAAAGGCGACGGCACCGGGGCGACGTCAACCAGTTGATCCCACTGCGCAGTCCATTCACCGAGGTCTGGAACGTCGAGTAGTTTGGGGGAAGCCATCAGTTGGCGCGAGAGTGCGGACGGATCAACTGTGTCAGTGGTGGTGCAGTAGCGCGCAAGGACGCACACAGTAACTCTGGCTGGCCCCTGACGCCCCGGATCACCACAGCGTTCGCATGCAATGCAAGCGGCTATCGGTTCAGCCGTCGAGCTTGTGGCGATACATAGCCGGCGGTGGTCACTAAGAGTCCGACGACGATCATCAAGGCCCGGGTGAAGCCTCCGTCGCCGTGCAGCCAGCTGCGTAGACCGTCCAGAACTCCTTTCGGCAACGTCGAGCGGACATAGGCGCGTTCGCTGGCGAGTGCCACCTCGCTTCCGGCGCGCTGGGCGACAGCTGCCTTCGAGAGCCCTTCTGCGTAGCACCGTCTCAGGAAGTAGCCGATCTTCGCCCGCTCCGGACTTACATGGTGGTGCACCCGTGCGGGCGGCACATGGAGGAGCACGGTCCCGGAGATGGCCTTGCGGACGCGAAGCGAAAACTCCGTCTCTTCGCATCCGAGCGGCAGCGTCCCAATGCGACCCATCGCGGTGTCGAAATATCCGACCTCGCCGAAGAGGGAGCAGCGGAAGGACATGGCGGCCCCAATGAGATTTCGCTGCGGTGCAACGGAGTCGGGCAGGCCGCGGTAACTGCAACCCACCACCCAATCAAACTCGGGTGGGAACCAGCGGGGACGGCTGGAACCCGGGCCAGACCCTGGCACCGTGATGTCTCCCGCTCCTTTCACATTGGGCAAATAGCTGACGAGCAACTCTTGTAGCCACTCGGGTTCTGCCTCGGCGTCGTCATCGAGGAAAGCGACGACGTCGCCCGTCGTGGTGCGGACGCCGGTGTTGCGGGCTCCGGACAATCCAGTTGCTTCGGCGTTGGCGAGGACTTCGACGTCGGCGTGAAACATGGACTGCGCCCGGCGAAACAGCTCGAATCGTCGTGATCGATGATCAGCACTACTTGATCGGGGCGGTGACTCTGGGTGCGCATCGACTGGATCGCATCGACGAGGAGGTCCCAACGATCCTCGGTGTAAGAACGAGGAACCACGCTTACCGTTTGCGGCGGGTCAAACGCAGGCTGTAAGGACCCAGCATTGACGGCCCGATGATCCTCCCCGTTTCGCGGAATCCCAGTCATTCGGAGGTTGGTGCAAGCTCGCTGTAGACACGGAGGAGCTGGTCAACGCAGTGATCCCACGTTGGCAGGGATGGTTTCTCGGGACTCGGCGCGGCCCGCAACCGAAAGGAGCACTCTCGCCAGATCCGCCGGATGAATGTGCAGCGGAACCGCGGTGGCGATTCCATCACGTGCGAGCTCGGTCGAACCGGAGGTGTCCGCGACGACAACCCTGCGCCCCAAGGCCAGTGCCTCCATCAGTGCCACTGGATGGCTTCGTACTCGCTGGAAGGGCAATTATGCGCTCGATTTAACGATCGCACCGAGAGCACCCCGCTCCGACGCCTCGAACGAGGTGAACGTGACGGCACTCTCGACTCCGAGACGCCTCACGAGGGATCGCAGGTGTTGCTCCCAGCTGCCGCGGCCCACAATGACAAGATGCGCCTCGGGCGCGAGCTCAAGGAGCGCCGGCATCGCCATGACAAGTCGGTGGTGACCTTTGTAGCGCTCCAACCGTCCCACCGAACTCACCAAGGGCGAACCGGTTGCCACAGGGGGAACCAGCCCGTCAACTGGGAGTGGGTCGGCCCCGTTCCGTATCAGGTGAATACTCTGCGGATCCACTCGAAGGCGGCGTGCAAACTGCTCGACCTCGTAATTCCACACGGCAACGAGGGCACTTGATCGGCGAAGAAGCGGCCGCAGTCCGCGCCACTGTGGTTCCCGTATCGCACTGCGAAGACGACTCGAGTGGCCGCCGGTGTGAAAGGTCACCACGGTCGGAATGCCTGCTCGCTGGGCGGCTCTGAGCGTCATTGGCGGCAGGAGCGTGTGGAGACCCTGCACATGTACAAGATCATGGTGGCCTTTCGCGATTTCTCGAGCGAGGCTCGGCGATGCATGAAGATCGGTCCATCGCGGTCCTGCGTGAAACCTCCGAATGGTGATGCCTTCTCGACGCTCACGGGGAAGAAGTTGGCCGCCGACGTCGGTGGTGAGAACCGTTACCTCGACACCGCGGGCAGCCATTCTTCGCGCCACTTCGTCCACATGCGTCTCGATGCCGCCGAGGTGAGGCGGAAAGCGGGAAGCAACCATCGCCACGCGGAGCGGTCCCGGTGTGACTGTCCTGTTCGGTTTAGGGTCGGCGTGGGTCATGGCTCCAGTCATCCGAACCGCCAACGTTGCAGCTGCGCCTGAAACCGTCTTCGTCCCCAGTTCATGACGAGTCGTCGCGGTAGGAGGTGGGGGTCCGTTGCCGGTTGGGCAGTTCCCGGAACCGTGGTGCAAGCTGACTCAAATGCAGCAGCGCGGACGGCGTCAACCGAGCAGTCGTCGAAGTCATCGCTGCGACCGAACGGATACCGGAATTGGGTGACTGGTTCTCCGAGGAAGTTTTCCAGGTCAACCTTGGATGCACGGATCGTTTCCAGCTGCTCGGCCTTCTGGCGCCCAGCAAGCCGTACGTGATCGATTGTGTGTGCGCCGATCGTGACGACGTCAGAAGCAGCCAGTCGACGCAGCTCTTCTGGCGTCATGGCGCGGGCGTCGGGCGGGGACGTCGATGCGACGGACCACTCATCCGAGACCGTGTCGAGAGCAGATTCAATTTCCGGCACTGAAAGCGGAAGCAGATGGCGACGAACTTCGCCGAGGTCGGAGAGGAGGTCAGACCCGCTGAGCGGGATACGGACGGTCTGGCCATCGACAAGAAGTCCGAAGTCACGGACGGATGGGGGGCGGGACCGCAACAGGACGCCGAGACGGTCCCACCAGAATCCGTGATGGTCCCCGAGAACACCACTCGTTACGAAGACCGTGATCGGGACGCCCTTTGCCTCCGCAATCGGGAGCACGTTGAACAGGTTGTCGCAATAGCCGTCATCGAATGTGATAACGACCCTGGTGCGCCGCGATGGCTTGGAGAAATCATTGAGAGTTGATGGTTCGCGTCTGCGAACGAGTTCATCGAGGTGTGCGGCGAACCGGGCGGGACTGACGCATAGCCCGAAGGGGTCCTCCACGCCATCAGCGACACGGTGATAGCACAGGATCACCGCTCCACTCTTGCTCACGTCACCCTCGCGCCGGTGGGGACGGCGGCCGCAGCAAGCCGAGCCACCTCCAGTAGGAATCCCTTCACTCAAACCCCGCCCATGGCGCAAGTCTAACGCTGCGCTGCGCTCAGCTCTTGTGGCGAGCTCAGTGTCTTACTGGCCCGGGATCGGTCCGGGTGTGGGCCTGATCGCCGCGCCGGAGCTGCCCCCGCTGCTGCTGGTGGCGAATGAAGCGTGCGGGTATCCACGCCAAGTCCACGAGTCGTCCGCCCGGTCGCCAGACATGCTGTCCTTCTTGGCCTCTTCTGCAAGGGCTCACCGTGATTTCCCTGACATACTGGAGGTTCTTGACCGGCACGCACCTAAGGGCTCGGTCGCAACACCAGGAGGGTGCGACTTCCTGCAAATCAGGAGGGTGCGACTTCCTGCAAATGAGCACGAGAGGGCTTGTCGTCTACCGGGCTTGTCCCAAGACGACAGTGCAGTAGGGCAAGAGCGCAGTAGGGCAAGCGATGGATCTGGAAACGCACAAGAGTCGCCAGCCTTTCAACGGCGGGTCTGCGTCGACGTTGCCGGCAAATCTGGACACGGCCAAGGCGGGACCACCCGAGGGGCACTCCCGTCTCGGCGCCGTCATCGCGCTGGTTGGGCTGGGCCTGTTGATGGTGGGAGCCAGCGACGCCTACGGCCGTACAGGCCGCCTCTCCCCGGTGGTGCCGCTCTTCTTGGTTGGGTTGGCCTGCATATTCGGTGCGTGCGCCTGGCGGCTCACGAGCCGCGCAGCCACGCGGAGCGAGCGTGTGTGGGTCTCGGTCGTGTTGGGTGTGGGACTTCAGGCTTCCTACACACTTCGCAGTCCACTCATCTTTGACAACTTCGACGAGTTGGCCCATTCGGCGACGCTTATGAGACTTCTCGAGAGCCGATCGCTTTTTCCCAACAATCCGATTCTGCCGGTCAGTCCGTACTTCCCGGGAATAGAGCTCGTCACGATCGCCACGAAGTGGTTGACCGGACTGCCCCTGCTCATCTCCGAGATGATCGTTCTCCTCGGGGCTCGCGTCGTGCTCGTGCTGTGCGTCTTCCTGATCGTGGAGCGCGCGTGTGGGTCAGCGAAGGCCGGCGGCGTTGGCGTCCTTGTTTACGCGGCCGGTCCAGAGTTCTACTCCTTGGGTGCGCAATACGGGTACCAGACGCTGGCCCTGACATTCTCCGTTGCGGTCGTCTATCTTCTGTTCGTTTCCGTCGACTCGGCGCATCCGAGAATGGGGAGGCTCTTCGCGCTGGCCATCGCAGCAATCGCCGCGATGGTCATCTCGCATCACGTCACTGCATGGCTGACCGTTGCCTTCCTCGTGGTGTGGGCGGGCGGTTTGCGCTTCGTGAAGGTCTCGCCGAGTCGCTCACGCATCGACTCAGGTGCCGCCGCAGCCATGAACCGACGAAAGGAACAGGCGCGGATCGTGGAAGCGCGGCTCTCGCCGGCGTGGTCCTGGTTGCGGCATGGATCGCGTTCGTGGGTCACGTCCTTACCAGCTACGTCCGGCCACTCGTCCAGAAAGGGGCCGACAGCGCCGCCCAGATCGTGGGCCAATTTCACGGCAACCGGCAGCTGTTTCGGAACGAGGCCGGCGGCGGGACGCCAGGTTGGGAGTCTGCGCTGATCTTGGCGGCTGCAGTCTCGTTCTGCTTGATTCTCGTCGCGTCCCTCTATGCATTGATCCGGAAGAAGAATGTTCGTGGCGGAAGGCTGCGCTATCTGCCGGCTGTCGTCGCAGCGGCGTATCCGCTGGCGCTGCTCACCAACATTTCGACTGACGCCAAGCTTGTCGGCGCACGTTCGACAACGTTCATCTTTTTCGGCATGGCGCTCGTCGTCGGAGGATGGCTGGCGGGCTCCACTCTTGGGGGGCGCAACCTGGTCGTGCGCGTCGCAACGATCGTTGTCGCTGTCATTTGCTTCCTCGGGAGCACTCTCTATGGTGGCGGCCCCTTGCCTGGCCTCGTCAACGGCACCTACATCGTTGGCGCCCACGAGCGCTCGCTTGGTGCACCCTCGTTCGCACTTGCCAATTGGGTGAGTACCCATCTCCCGCATGGCTCTCGCGTCGCTGTCGACCGCGACAACGGCGCATTGCTCAACGACATTGGGCGGGTCGAGCCGGTCTCTCCCCTGAACGGCGCTAGCAACCCGGCATCACTGTTCTTCGATCGGCAGATCACGCTGGCAGATAGCGCCCTGCTTCGCAGGAGCGACATCCGCTACGTCGTCACTGACGCTCGCCTCACCGAGGGACTGCCGCTGTATGGAGCCGACATCGCGCCCGGCGAGACCAGCCGGCCGACCCGACTGACGATGCAGGAGCTTCAGAAGTTCAACTCGATCCCTGGGGTGTACCGCATCTACGACAACGGGACGATCCAGGTGTACGACGTCTCACGGCTGGCGGGAGTACAGCCCCTGCGGACGCTCCACAATTCGACCGGCGAACCGGCGTCGGGGACAAACGTGCCCGTGCTGCTCCTCGCCTGCCTAGTCGCGATTGTATGGCTGTTGAGACTCTTTCGACGAATGCGGCACGCTCCCATCAACGAACATCTGGTCGTCTGCGGATTGACAGGGGCGATGGTCATTGGCCTCTTCGGGGCCTTTGCCGTTCGCCTCTTCCATCTGCCACCGACGCTCGTATCGGTCGGGACGCTGCTTCTTCTTCTCGTTGTCGGGCTATGGCCCACGAGCTGGAAAGTGCCACGGGCTCACAGTTCGGTCATCTCGACAGGAGAGGCGAGTCGCGGGGCGGCCAACGCGCCGGCAGCATCGACAACGGGTGGAACGGCGATGTCCCGAAATGCCCGAGCCTTCGAGGGTATGACGACCCGACCTGTACGCCAGCGCCGCTGGGCTCAGCTGGTGTTGGGGTGCGTCGGGTTGGCGCTCTTTGCCGCGGGAGCGACTGTGGCGACGGTCGCCGCCCGAAGGGATCAGGTGCCTCCTCCGGAGTTGTCGGTCAGCATCGGGCAGGCCGGGGGAGCCGTTGCACAGGTGGATCTGGGCACGTCCTCTCCATCATCCGCACGCTTGGAGCTGGCCACGGGCGATCACGTCGTCTGGTCGACGCCGCTGGCGTCGACCAGCAAGGCGCAGGCCATCGCGCTCCCACCCGATGCCGAACAGGCCGGTTCGTCCGTTCGGCTCGTGACAGACGGAGAGACGACTCGCTCGGTCGAGGTGCCCAGCGACGCCTGACCTTCAATTGGTCGGAACAAGAGGCTCCGCGAGGTCGTCTGAGCTGTGCGGCGAATCACGCCGACGGGGCATATGCCTGCACCTCGGCCACCAACAGGTCGGAGGGATTCGGGGAGACGCCCGTCGTGTGATACCCCCCGCTCCCAGTGCTCGCCTGTGAGTTCCAGATGACAAGTTCGTAGGGCGTCGTACTGATGTCATGTGTCCACGATCCAACCAGATGGCCATCGAAGTACGTCTTGATCGAGCGGCCAGGGTCGTATTCCATCCCGTAGATGTGAAACCCGGCGTTCATGGGGCTGGGCGTGGCGAGGCCAAAGGCGGATTGACTGTTCGACGGCGTGTGGTACGTCGATACGAACACGTTGTTCGCTGGCGTCGCTGTCGGGAGCTCGGCGCTCGATGCCGTAAACCCCCCCTCCTGGAGGTCGATCTCCTGACTGCCTCCTCCGCCGTTGGGATCGATGAACCAGATAGCCGGCCAACTTCCCTGCGTCACGTCCGGCATCTTGGCCTTGATCTGCACATATCCACTGCGCAGCGTGAGCTTGTTGCGCGTCGTGACGACCCCGGACTTGTAGCCGTAGCCTAGAGATACGAAGGCATTGTCGGGCACCATCGAGAGTGTCAATCCGTTGCTGACCTTGACCTGGGACGGTGAAAAGAAGGTCTGATGCACCGTTGTCCCCGCAGCAGAGTCACCGGCCGGAAGGCCCCGGGAGTTCCAGATGTCGTTGCCCTGTCCGCCCATGGCAGTATTCCAGATGGAGGCATCAACCGACGTTCCCGTGAATTGGTCGTCGACGACGAGTTGATCAGCGGCGAACCCCCTCGGTGGGGCCATGCCGGGAGGGGCAACGGTTTCGGTCGCCACCACGATACCCACTACCACTGCCACCAACGCGACGCAGAGACACGTGATGATGACCCGCTTCCCTCGGATACGACGATCGACACGTGGGGGAATCGTCCCATCGTTCGTTGAATGCCGCAGCCCATGGGTGTGTCGGTCGCTCCGTCCACAGAGAGGACACTCGTACCGCCACAAGACGTCGCCGAGGACCATAACCAATTGATAGCACCAGGCCCAGGTCATCACCCGCAGGAGTTCCCGGGCCGCGGTACCGTCAGAAGGGAGGAACCCATGAGACGATGGAGACGGGTCACAATCGCGCTCAGCACGACCTTGTTGCCGTCGGTCGGGTTGACGGTGATTGGTGAGTCCGGTCCTGCATCGGCGGGCACTCCGGTGCCGGGTGCGCCCAACTGCCCAATCTTTCCCGCCGACAACGTCTGGAACACTCCCGTCGCGAACTTGCCCGTCGATTCGCAGAGCGCGGCATGGACGGCCAGCATGAACAGCGCTGCCTCGAACATCCACCTCGTCTTCGGCCCGACCTACGGCATGCCCTATACGGTTGTGTCCCCTTCTCAGCCTCTCGTGCCGATCACGTTTCAGTACGCCAACCAGAGCGACCCCGGCCCCTACCCGCTGAGCGCCGACACACCGATCCAGGGCGGTCAGGGCGCGACCGGCGATCGTCATGCCATCATGGTCAACTCCGCCACATGCGCCCTGTACGAGCTGTACAACGCGCAGTACAGCCCCGGGGGGTCAACCGCCGGGGCGGGCGCGATCTGGAACCTCTACTCGAACGCGCTACGACCGGCGGGCTGGACGTCCGCGGATGCGGCTGGCCTCCCGATCCTGCCTGGTCTCGTGCGCTACGACGAGGTGCAATCAGGCGTCATCACTCACGCCATCCGCGTGACGGCGGAGTCGACCGATGCGTCCTTCATCTGGCCCGCCCGCCACGAGTCGGGGTCGACGTCCAATCCCGAATTGCCACCATTTGGGGCCAGGTTCCGCCTCAAGGCCAGCTTCAACATCTCGAACTATTCGGGCCAGGCGCAGGTGGTCCTCAGAGCCATGCAGCAGTACGGGTTGATCTTGGCGGATAACGGCCCCACCTGGTCCTTCTGGGGAACGTCGGAGAGCAGCTGGCCCCAATCACTGGTCAACGAGCTCGACTCGGTGCCTTCGAGCGCGTTCGAGGCGGTCGATGAATCCTCGCTCATGATCGACCCCAATTCGGGACAAGCCCTGCAGCTCGGGGTCCCCGTCAATTGTGCAGGGCAGTCCGGGTATCGCCTGGTGGCCCGGGACGGCGGCATCTTCGCATTCTGCGAGTCCTTCCTCGGGTCCATGGGGGGCCAGCGTCTCAACGCTCCGATGGTCGGGATGACAGCGACACCAGGTGGCGCCGGTTACTGGGAGGTGGCTTCAGACGGGGGCATCTTCAACTACGGCAACGCCACCTTCCACGGCTCCATGGGCGGCCAGCACCTCAACGCGCCGGTGGTGGGCATGGCCGAGAGCCCCGGTGGCGCCGGGTACTGGGAGGTGGGCTCCGACGGCGGCATTTTCAGCTTCGGCACCGCCACCTTCTACGGGTCGACCGGCAGCCTGCACCTCAACAAGCCCATCGTCGCGATGGCGGCCACCGCTGACGGGGGCGGCTACTGGCTGGTGGGCTCCGACGGCGGCATCTTCAATTATGGCGACGCCGGCTTCTACGGTTCGGCCGGTGCGCTGCACCTCAACAAGCCGATCGTCGGAATGGCCGCGACCCCCGACGGGCACGGCTACTGGCTCGTCGCGTCCGACGGGGGCATCTTCGCCTACGGCGACGCCACCTTCTTGGGCTCACGCGGCGGCCAGCCGCTCAACAAGCCCATCGTCGGGATGGCCGAGAGCTCCTCGGGACACGGTTACTGGCTCGTGGCCTCCGACGGGGGGATCTTCGCCTACGGCGACGCCGGTTTCCACGGTTCGACGGGTGGCACCGCGCTCAACGCCCCGGTCGTGGCGATGGGGTGAATCGGATGTGGGGGAGCAGGGGGCGACACCGTTCGATGGAGCAATCGGAGCTGCGGATTGCTCTGCCCCGGTTAGCTGAAGACCTGTACCTCCGCCACCTTCAATGTGCTCAGGGGCAGAGTCGAGATGTTGCTGGGTGCCGGTTGATGCCACAGTCCTACGCCGTGCGCCACTTCGGACAAGTTGATGATGACCGCCCAGGGTTTCGTTGGTGATGCCGATGCGCTGCGTTGCCATGAGTTTGCCGTCTAGGGGTAGGCATTGCGCCGCCGCAGAGCCAGTCATGACCGCCTCACGAGGGTCCCTTCCCGGGTTGTCCCACGTCTTCCAAGCCGAGTTGGACCACACTGAGCATCACCATCACAAGTGATTCGATGCGACCGATCAAGCCGTAGGGGCCCGCCTGGTCCAGCTCTCCGGTCAGAAGATGCGTGTTGCCCTCGAGTGTCCGGATCCGGACGTCGGAGAATTTGAGGTCGGATTACGTCACCGAACTCACCGCGGACAACGATCTCGTAACGGGCCATCGAATCCACAGGGCAATTGATGGACGCCCCGAGCGGCGTCCGAGGAGTGCAGGTAGGTTTGGGCCATCACGGCGGGAGTGTGGCCCATCTGACCAGCGGCCGTCGGGAGGTCGACGCCGGCATGGACGAGTTCGGTGGCCCGGAAGTGCCGGAGCGAGTGCAGCCGGACCTTGATCCCGCAGCGTCGCCCCAAGGCGGCGATGTACTCAGTGAGGGTCTTCGCCCGTAGCGGGGTCTCGCCGCCGTCCATCGAGAGCAACCACCTCGACGCTAGGGGCTGGTGACCGATCTGTCCGTCCTTGGCCGTTCTGCACTCTTCCAGGATCCGTAAACCCTCGGCCCCGACAAAGACAGTCCGACCCTTGCCTGTCTTGGTCTTGGTCTTGGTCAGATGCTGACCTCCCTGGGTCGGCACCCATGCTCGCTCCACTCGGATCGATGCCTTCTGCCAGTCCACGTCGCCCCACTGCAGTCCGCACAACTCGCCCCG
Source organism: uncultured Acidimicrobiaceae bacterium (assembly GCA_963782415.1). Classification (GTDB taxonomy): domain Bacteria; phylum Actinomycetota; class Acidimicrobiia; order Acidimicrobiales; family RAAP-2; genus Bog-473. Next base: position 839,581 of record CAWAJT010000008.1, read on the forward strand.
ACGGCACCCCGTCAGGGCCCCAAGGGCAATGGCAGCGGCCATGTCCTCGTCCTCATCGGCGGCGGCGAAGTAGAGGGTTCGCAACTGGTCAACGGTGAGGGTCGGTGCCTCTGCCCGTTCACCAATATCAGGCTTCGATCGCTTCGCCGGATTGCCCTTGATCCACTCCCACGCCTGGCACGTTTGCCGCGATGGGAGAGCATGCACGGACAGTGACTGCTGGTGACCCGGGGTAGGTGGGTTGCGAAAGGCCGCGGTGCAGAGGGCCGCGGTGCCTCGCTCACGGCTGGCAGCCGAGTGGAACGGTTTGATGGCGACGGTGCAGCCTGAGCGAAGCAACTCAGCCGATAGCTCCGTCGTCTGCGAGACCTTGCGCCCGGTCGGGCACAGGGTCAGCAGCGCCGGTCCTACGTGTAGGTCAGGGTCGCCCCGCTGGAAGCGGCCGAACCCGCCGAGTTGGTGAAGACCGCAACCCCGTCCTATTGGTGAACGCCATTTCTGACTCACGCCTTGGTGAACCGGGGTGGTCCTGGCCCCGAGGAGCAACTCTCTGCAGATCAGATTTTGACGGTCAGGAGGCCCACACCCTCCCCGTCGCGGGGTTGCGTGTCGGGTAGAACGGGTTCCCGTGGCGACTGCGCAGCCTGACCCTTACGAGTTGGGGGAAGGGGCTCGGCTTGTCCGGGAGGTCCTTGCCGCCATCCCGCCAGACTCGGATGCCCCCGAGGGTGGGGTAGTGCGCAAGGTGGCTGAGGGACTCGCCAGCGCGGCCGAAGTGGCACTACGGGAAGGGCGGAATCGGACTTCCTCGACGCGGCAGGCACGAGCAGTAGGTGCCCTCACGGTGTCTCGTTGCTGGCAACCGTAAACCTGAAGCTGACCCTCACTCGCCACGATCACGTGTGAGCACGTTGGGAACGCAGTTTTCACACGGAGTGTCGACTTTCTTCACGCCAGACCAGAAATCACTAGCGACGCAGAAGAGCCGCATATACCGTGTGCGCCGATCAGGCGTGGGTCGAGTTCTGGGGGCACCATGGACGGAGAGCGATGTGACTTTGCCGAGAGTGCGTCGCCGATCGGACCCAGCCAGGGGATTGGGCGATGAATCGCTACTCGGCAAGCCGGATCCCCGCCGCAGTGGTTGTCATTGCGGCCGCGTGTCTCGTCGGCATCACCGATGATGCAGTCACCGCCCAGGCCGCCACCCCGCCCACCACCGCCGTCATCGTCCCGTCGGCCGGAGCCAGTGTCTCGGACACGAGCGTCACTCTCGACGCCGGTGCCAGCGCGGCCAGCGGAGCCACCATCGCCAAGGTTCAGTTCGCTTTGACCGGCGGCACACTCACCAAGTCAGTCATCGCCACGGCCACCCCCACCATCTACGGCTACGTGGCCACCTGGGACTCGACGAGCGTGCCCAACGGCACCTACACCCTCCAGAGCGTCGCCTCATACTCGGGCGGGGTCAGCGGCACGAGCGTGGTAATCAGCGTCGCCGCGGCGAACTGACGCTCACGCTCGTGACGGCGGTGCTCGTGGTGCGCCTTGAACCGGCCGGTCCTTGGGCGGGCTGCCGAGCGGGTACTCGAGTTGTTAGGCGGGGGTGGTTGCCCTTGAGGCGCCTTCAGATCGACCGGCCGTAGAGCGCTCAAGAAATCCGCCCAAGCTTTTGGAGTTTCGGTTTTGAAATCGGAGGGGCGCCCTGAAATTCAATGCCCGTACTGGAATTCATTCGCTATGCCGACCGGAAGCTGCGTGACCGCCTCCTTGAGGCTACCTCCCCGGGTTGAAAAGACAGCCGATCTGCGTATGTATGTTGCGGATTGCTTTGCCGACCAGGCGCGGCCGGCGCGGTCAAGGGGGTTACCGCCAACCTGCTCGCGACTCGGCCGGACCTGCTCACGATCGCGACAGCCCGGCCGGGGTGCGCCGTCGAGGGCTACGTAAAAGTTCGCTTTGGGGGAACGAGGATCTCGAAGTGAGGTTTGCAGAGTCCTTTTCCTCGGGTCACAAGAAGGTGTGGCGACTCCGTCGCCTTGCGTGGGACGACCGTGGTTCCAGCGTCGCCAGCTTCGACGGCGACGATCGCCGGCGGCGTGATTCGAGTCGAATCACTTGCAGTCGGCCGATCCGGACACGACCCCAGCGGTTTCGGAACCAAGTTTGCCTGAGTATCTCCAGCGAGGCTGGCCTTTGAGCGCCGGCTCAGGGACCCAGACTCGCCGGCGACGGCACTCAGAATAGGGTCCCCCACAACGTGGGCAGATGCACGACCACCGTCTCAGGCTTGGAGTTCGGTACGTCGATGATCATTCTCGGGTCGGTGGAAATTCGGGTGTAGGGGATCTTGCGTCCGTTGACGTAGACGCTGGAGTAGCCGTTGTAACTCACCGGCAGTGCCAGCCTTGTTGCACCGTCGCAAGAAACGGAAAACTTCAGCTCGAGCGTTTCCAAGGCTGCATCCTTCGGTCCGAGAACTTTGCAATCCACGCGACTGAGCGACTGAGCGCCGGCCTGAGATTTGTGCAATCGGACGTAGAGGGAGTCGAGAGCAAGGACGGCCGTGATCTCGTCGCCATTTGAGGCGTAGACCTTTGGAAGAAAGGGCGAGTAGAGCAGTCCGGGGTTCGTGGGGCTCGGCGTGACATTGGTGACGGTAGATCCACTGTGGGTGCCGGTGAGATAGCCGTCAAACGTCCGGTAGTCGACGGTCTTCGGAGCCGCGAATGAAGTCATGGATTCGAACTGGGTCGGCGTTCCCGTCACGATGACTGGCGAGAGCAGGATAAGGGATGCAACCCATGCAGTTGCCGTCGTGCCCCATAGGACTTTGTTCGGATACCGTCGCATCAAGCAGTCACCGATGACCATGACCAAGACAAGCCCGATGGGCGTAATGAATCCCAGCATCCGCCAGGGAAAGTTGGTGACCTGGAGCGGGGTGAGGATTCGGTAGACGAACTGAGATGCCGTCAATTGAAGGAACAAGTAGAGGACGAGGCTGCCCGACAGGAAAACGACGACCGCCCGGTCGGCCACCCATTGCGTTGCGCCGCTACCGCGTTGTCGACCTGTGATTCCGGCGAAGCCGCGCCGGGTGGCGACTACGAACCCCAGGACGAGTGCGGCGGCAATTGGCACCCAGATCGCATAGTCGATCTGCACGTAGTTGGCGAAAGGTGGAACCTGGAAAGTGGCGAACCATCGATGCGACCCGTCGACAAGGTAACGGCCGAATCCGATGAACTCAGGAAAGATTGGTGCCGCAGCCTCGTTCTTGGTTGCCACGTCGTAGGCGTCACTGAACCGCAATTCCGCCAAGAGCAACGGGGCGACGAGCACGGTGGTGCCGACCACGCAGACAACGAGCCGCCACAGGACGGAGCGAAACCCTTTGAAGCCGAAAGAGACGATAAAGACGGCTAGGGCGATCGCTACGGTGAACAGACAGAGAAGAGCGAGAGCGCTGTGGGCGTTGACGAGCAGCACGACGACGGGGATCAGCGAATAGGACACCCTCCCGGTCTGCACCAGATTGAGGCACCAGTAGAGGAGCCACGGCACGAGCATGAGGCCACAGAACTCGCTGAGGTCCCCGCGAGGGTCCAGCCAATCGGTGAAGCCGTAGTTCGTGAACAGAAATCCGATCGACCCGGCGACCAACAGTAACTTGCTCTTCGTGACGACGCCGAGGGCTCGACGCATCCCGTAAGCGCCGACCACTAGGAAGATGGCCAGGGTCAGCTCGACCGACTCCTTCAGACCATGGCCGGCCACGAGATAGATGAGGCCGGCGATATAGAAGAACAGACGGTGGTAATAGAGGAGGATCGGGGTGCCCATTCCAATGCCATCCGAGCTCGACCAGACGGGGAAGAAGTCAAGGTGACGAAAGTGCGCTGTGTACATCTGCACCAAGAGGAGGGGCCCCGTCGTGCCCTGATTGAGTGGCCAGCCAGAGCGCAGCAGGACAGGGAGAAGGACCAGTACGACCGCCAGCACCACGATTGCCGCGTAGCCGAGTTCGTAAGTGAGTCTGGGTCGACGTCGGATTCGGGACCAGGCGGTTTCGGTGGCCGATCCCTCCCCGTCGCTCACGGCCCGAGAGCATATGTGGAACATGATACGCAAGTCGCATGTTGAGGAACCCTGTCCGAATCGGGAGGCATCCCGTCCACCTTTCGCTACCTGATCCCACGCCCCGCACGGATCCTCCGACACCCTTTCGGCTACGCCAAGGCTTTGCGCTACGCCAAGAGCGCCGCGACGCCTCGATCGATTCGCAAGCTGAAACATCCGATCGCGTCGGCCATCGGTAGCGCCGCACGACCTATCACGGCGGGCAGTCTTGTGATGCAGTCGAACACGATCAGATGAGTGCCAACGCGATCGCCGCGCTCTTAGCCTGTCATACCCAATCCGACGAATGACATCACGTGTTCCCGACGACTGATGTCTCGACCTGGGCCGCTCATCTGTTCAAGCTTCGGCAGTTTGTCCTGTTCTGAGGGAGCATTCACTCAGAGCTTGCGTCGGGACGGTGTCATGCGCGCCGCGATTCGAGAGCCGAATCACTTGAGGACTGACGATCCCTCGCCTCGGGCCTTCCCTCCCAGCTACCGCCACCCATCTTCTGAACCCGCTACGAAAGGGAAGTCGATCGTGACGTTGACGGGCGCGCTCGACCCGCTCACTCCGCCGGCGTCCAAAGCTACGCTCTATATCGAATACGGCAGAGGGACTGTGGTCGGGCAGTCAGAAGGCGGATCACAACCAATCGAAAGCGTGGCGAGCCACCCGTAGATCGTGGCGGTGGCGGTGAACGGACCGGCTTGACCCGTCAGGTCAGACTGAACATGGGTCACACCAGGTGAAGCACTGCCGTCGGACAGCAGGGTGGTCGAACCATTGCCCAACGTGTCGCCGTTGGTGGGAATGGTCACCGTCGTGGCGGGCACTGCGTTGTTTACAATGATCCGTTTGCCACCGTGGTGGTATTCCACTGCGAGAGCCATCCGTGGTAGGTCGGTGTACCTGTGGCAACTGGGCGGGCCTAGATTCGACCAGCGTTCGCCTTTGGGGAGAACCAGCGGCCGGTCCAAGTCGGTGGTTCGTCGCAATGGTCGGCCCCGAGATTCCTGTCCGTCCGGTTCGGGTGGTCTGGCTGGTGGGAAAGCCAGCCGAGCAGAATCATGCCTTGTGTCAGCACCGTGTCACGTCGACACGGGCCAACCTCCTGACCTCCGGTTGACGGTGAGCCGGCCTGTAGGCGGGATTCTGTCCAGCTCCCCGCCCCGATCGGAGGCGGAGAGCCTGGGTGGCCATCCATCTGAGCGGCCTACCTGGGGAACCCTCCCTCTCGGAAGGCGGGCGAGCAGCCCATTTCCCACGCTTGGCCTTGCTCCGGGTGGGGTTTACCGAGCCGCCGAGGTCGCCCTCGGCGCTGGTGCGCTCTTACCGCACCCTTTCACCCTTACCTGTGCGAGCCCGGGGGCCCGCCATCGGCGGTTTCCTTTCTGTGGCACTGTCCTGCGGGTCACCCCGACTGGCCGTTAGCCAGCACCCTGCTCTGTGGAGTCCCGACCTTCCTCGACACGATCCCGCAGTGCGGTCCGTGCCGCGGCCACCTGGCCGACTCACCGTCAGGTGCAATTGTGCCACCACCAGGTGTGTGATGGTGACCGGACAGGGCATCGGTAGGGTGGCGTCGATGTCCGGCGGTGCGAGTCAGCTCTTCGACCCTGAGTCGCCGCCCGAGGACACCGCCTCGGCGCGCCGGGCCCCTCGTGGCGGTGCCGAGCCGGAGGATCGCCCAGGTGTCCACTCCATCGGCGGCCTCTATGAGCAGGTCGAGGGCGCCCTCAACCAGGCCTTTCCCCGGAACCGCCACTTGTGGGTCCGGGGCGAGATCCAGCACGTGTCCGACCACCGCTCAGGCCACCTGTACCTGAGCCTGGTCGACCCCGAGGATGATGTGCCACGGCGCGACAGGGGCCGCGGCGGCGTGCCGACACTGAACGTCAAGTGTTGGCGCAGTTCCTGGGCGCCCCTGCGGCACGGGTTGGCCAAGCAGGGCATCGAGCTCACCGAGGGCATGGTGGTGGTCCTGCGCGGTGCGCTCGACATCTACCGGGCCAAGGGTGAGATCAGCCTCATCCTGGCCGAGGTCGACGTCACCGCGTTGCTGGGTCGCCTTGCCGCGCAGCGTTCGCTCCTGTTGCGCACGCTGGAGTCCGAGGGCCTCCTTCGGCGCAACGTCGCGCTGGCGATGCCCGACGTCCCGCTGCATGTCGGGCTGGTTGCCAGCCGGGACACGGAAGGCTGTCGCGACTTCCTGGGCCAGCTCCAGGGGTCGGGCTTTGCCTTCCGCGTGTCGCATGTGCCAGTCACCGTGCAGGGGCCTGCGGCGGCGGCCTCCATCGCGCGTGCGTTGACGGTGTTGAGTCGAAGCGACTGCGACGTCATTGCCCTGGTGCGCGGCGGGGAGCTCGGGCCGACTTGGCGGCCTTCGAGCACGAGGCGGTGGCCCGGGCCGTGGCCTCGGCGACCAAGCCGGTCTTCACGGGTATCGGGCACACGGGGGACGAGACGGTGGCCGACATCGTGGCGGCGCGGGTGTGCATCACACCGACCGAGTGCGGTCAGCAGATCGTGGCGGCGACGGCGCGGTGGTGGGCGGCCAACGTCGCCGAGCCGGCCGAACGCCTGGCCCGTCGTGTCCCGGCCTTCCTCGGCGACGCCCAGCTCCGTGACACCCAGGCGCGCGGCCGCTTGACGGCGGCGGCCCGCCAACAGCTCCGCATCCATCGTGAACGGCTGGCCAGGAAGGGGGCGGTGATCGGACGTGCGGCACCCGACCGACTCCATGCGTCCGGGGCCCGGGTCAACACCCAGGCGGCTCGACTCGGGTCGCTGAGCATCGGGCACATGGCGCGCCAGAACGAACGGGTCGCATCGTGGCGCAGGCTCCTGGCCGCCTACGACGTGGACCGCCAGCTCGAGCGCGGTTACAGCCTGACGCTCACGGCCAGCGGACAGCTGGTCCGCAGCGTGGGAGCGCTGGCCGAGCAGCAGGAGATCGTGACGCGTGTCGCCGACGGTACGGTCGAGAGCCGGGTGGTGGCAGTCCATGCCGCCGTACGGGGGCGGGGCAGCCTGAGTGATGAGGGCCACGAGGCAGGAGGAGATGCATGACCGTCCCGGACGAACCCGTTCCGGTGCAGCAGTTGAGCTTCACAGAAGCGAGTCGTGAGCTTGACGCCATCGTGAACTTCTTCGAGCAACGAGAGGTGGACGTCGATGTGCTCGTGGACCGGCTCGAACGCGCCACGGCACTGATCGACGAGCTCGACCGGCGCCTGCGACGGACCCAGGCCCAGGTCGAGGAGCTCGTCCCCCGACTCGATGCGCTTACTGGTGAAGTGGCCGACCCTGCGGCAGGAGGAGGCACGAATGGTTGACGGTACGACCGCTCCGGCGGGAAGCGGTGCACACGAGAGGCTCTACTTCCGACAGCTGCTCTCAGGTCGTGACTTCGCGAAAGGCGACATGATGGCTCGCCAGATGGTGAACTTCGTCTATCTCGTCGGCGACCGCGAGACGGGTGAGGCCGTCGCCATCGACCCCGCCTACGCCGTGCAGGACCTGCTCGACATCATCGAGGCCGACGGCATGCGACTCACGGGTGTCCTCGGCACTCATTTCCATCCGGACCACCTGGGCGGGGAGCTCGGCGGGTGGTCGCTCGAGGGCATTGCGGCCCTGCTCCAGAAGGTGCAGGTGCCGATCCACGTCCAGTCCGCTGAAGTGCCCTGGGTCGAGCGGACGACGGGTGTGGGTTCCTCCGACCTCGTGGCTCACGAGAGCGGCGACGTGCTGGAGGTCGGCGACGTGCGTATCGAGATGATCCACACGCCGGGCCATACACCGGGCAGCCAGTGCTTCCTCGTCGACGGCCGACTGGTGGCCGGCGATACGCTCTTTCTCGAAGGGTGCGGCCGGACCGACTTCCCAGGGTCCGATCCGCTCGCCATGTACGAGTCCATCCACACCCGCCTGGCCCGCGTGCCCGACGAGGCCATCTTGTTCCCGGGCCACCTCTACTCGTCCGACCCCTCGCAGAGCATGGGTGAGACAAGGCGATGGAACTACGTCTTCAAGCCACGCTCCGCCGAGGAGTGGATGGCAATGTTCGGCGCATGAGCACTTCGGAGGCGTTGTCGGCCGACAGCAAGGTCGTGATCGTCGGCGCGTCACTGGCGGGATGGCGAGCCGTCGAGACGCTGCGCGCCGAGGGCCATGTCGGCTCCATCGTGTTGGTCGGCGAGGAGCGCCACCTCCCCTATGACCGTCCGCCACTCTCCAAGCAGATCTTGGCCGGCACCTGGCCGCCGGAAAAGGCCGTTTTGGCGGACAGCCGGCGAGCAAGCGAGCACCGGGTCGAAGAGGTCCTGGGTCGGCGCGCCGTCCACCTCGATGCTGCGGCGAAGAAGCTGGAGCTCGACGACGGCACCGTATTGCTGGGTGATGGTTTGGTGATCGCCACCGGCGCGTCGCCCCGGCCGTTGCCGGGAACCGACGACCTCACGCAGCGTGAGGGGCTGTTCACTCTGCGCACGCTCGATGACTCGCTCGCGCTCCGGGCCGCCGTCACGGCGGTCGACCGGGCCAAGGTCGTCGTGATCGGCGCCGGCTTCATCGGAGCCGAGGTCGCGTCGACCTGCGCCGACCTCGGGTGTCGCGTCACCGTGCTGGAGGCGCTCGATGTCCCGTTGCGCAACGTCCTCGGCCACATGATCGGGTCGCACTTCGGGACCCTGCACGAGTCTCACGGCGTGCACCTGCGCACCGGGGTCAGCATCGAATGTGTCCGACGCGCTGGGACGGAGGAGGGGGACAGGCTCGTCGTGGAGCTTGACGGCGGCGAAGTGATCCCGGCCGAGGTGGTCGTGGTGGGGATCGGCGTGCTGCCCGCCACCGAGTGGCTCGCCGACTCCGGCCTGACCATTGACAATGGCGTCGTCTGTGACGAGCGCCTCTTCGCCGCCGATGACATCGTGGCCGCGGGGGACATCGCACGCTGGCAATGGCGGCGCGACGGCGACGTCGAGCAGATCCGGATAGAGCACTGGCAGGTCGCAGCCGAGGCCGGCGTCGCCGCCGCACGCAGCCTGTTGGCGGGCCGGTCCGATGCGCCCGCCTTCACGCCCGTGCCGTACTTCTGGTCCGATCAGTACGGCATTCGGCTCCAGGTGCTGGGAACCCCGCGCGGCAGCGACGAGATCCACATTGCCGAGGGGACGCCCGAGGAGGGCAAGTTCGTGGCGTTGTTCGGGAGGGCAGGGCGCCTGCGGGCGGTCATGGCCATCAGCAAGCCGCGCCAGCTCATGGGATTCCGGCCCCTGCTCGAGGCGGGCTGCAGCTGGGACGCCGCCATCGCTCACGCGGCCGGATAGGCGGCAGCGAATTAGGGCCACTCGGCCCTAACGGGCGGGCGACTGCCGGAATACCGTTACTCCAGAGCAGCCGGCCATTGCGAGCCGGAGACGCCGGTGCGACGGCGGAAGTCGGAGGGAAGGGGTCACTCGGGGAGGCAGCGATCTCCTTCTGGGCGGGCGCAATCCCGTTCAGAAGGAGATCCCCGAGAGTTCCGGAATCGTGCCCTCGGCCTTGTGCCGTGCCGCCAGCCATCGATCGCGCCAGGCGGCGCGCTCGGCCTCCCCGCGCTGTGGCTCGACGGTTGTGCGCGGGGCGAATGTCTCCGCCAGTTCCGCCGTCGTTGCATAGGTCCCGATGGCCAGGCCGGCGAGAAGGCCGGCGCCGAGCGTGGTCGCCTCAAGGACAGGGGAGATCTCCACCGGTCGCCCGATGGCGTCGGCCAGGGCTCGCACGAACACGTCGTTGTCGGTCATCCCACCATCGACTCTGAGCGAGGCAACCGCAAAGCCGGTGTCGGCTTCGCTGGCCTCGACGAGGTCGGCACCGCGGTGCGCCACGCCCTCCAAGACGGCGCGTACGATTTCGGCGCGTCCCGAACCTCGCGTGAGGCCGACGAGGGTCCCGCGTGCCCCGAAGTCCCAGACGGGTGTGCCGAGCCCGAGGAGCGCCGGGACGAACCACACGTCACCCGCAGTGTCGCATTGGAGGGCGACGCTCTCGGACTCCTTCGCCGTCTTGATGAGCCCGAGGTCGTCCCTGAGCCATTCGACGGTTGTCCCCGCCGACAGCATGACTGCTTCGGCGCCCCAGGTCGGCGTGCGATCGACCCGGAAGGCGACGATAGGGAACGTCCCGGCACCACCGCGACCCATCACCGCGGGTGCCTCGCCGGGGCCGACGCACTGGTCGAGCATGCCGCCGGTCCCGAACGTCGCCTTGGCCAGGCCGGGCAAGGTGCAGCCCTGCCCCACGAGGGACGCCTGCTGATCGCCGACGATGCCGCAGAGAGGCGGGGCGCCGGGAAGCGCCGCGGCAGGGCCGACCGCCCCTGCGGAATCGACGATGGTCGGGAGCATCCCCGGCGGAATCCGCAACGTCTCCAGGAGTGCTTCGTCCCATCCGATGGTGTGATCGACGAGCGCAGTCACCGCCGCGTTGGTGGCGTCGGTCACATGCAGCGCCTGCGTGCCGGCGCCGCCAGCGAGCGTCCACGCCACCCAGCTGTCCACCGTGCCGAAGCAGAGCTCTCCTGCTCCGGCACGAGCGCGCTCGGGGTCGACCTCGTCGAGGATGGCCATGACCTTGGTCGCCGATGCGTTGGGTGCCACCCGGATCCCCTCGGACTGGAGCACCAGACAGGTACCGACGGTGCGGAGGTCCTGCCAGCCGATGCCGGGTGCGACCGGTTTCCCGGTGGCGCGCTCCCACACAATGCTCGATGCCCGCTGGTTGGCGATGCCGACCCCGGCCACCGGACCGCCGTCGTTGAGCGTCGCCCGTGCCACCTGCAGGACGGCGTCGGCCATGATGGCGGCGTCGAACTCCACCAATCCCGGGGCGGGCGAATCTGGGAGCAGGGGGACGCGGTGCTCGTGTTCGACGGTGGCATCGGGGCGGACGATCGCCGCGCGCACACCCGATGTCCCCACGTCGACGACCAGGATGCTCCCGCCGCCGCCGCTCATGCCCAGGGTGCCGGACCAAACGACGAGGAGAGTCCGAACTTGCCGGGATTGAGGATCCCGTTCGGGTCGAAGCTGGCCTTCAGGCCCTGGAGGACCTCGAAGCCCGAGCCGAGGGCCCGGGGCAGGAAGCGCGAACGGTTGAGCCCGATGCCGTGATGGTGGCTGATTGCGGCGCCGTGCGCCAGCGTGGCATCGGTCACCGCATCCCACGCCTGGCGGTAGTAGCGCTCCCGCCACTCGGCATCGCCTTCCGGGCCCCGCCCACCGAAGGTGAAGTAGAGGCAGGCGCCGTCGGGGTAGGCGTGGGACTGGTGCGCCGAGGCCGCCAGCGTTCCGTCGATCTGCTGCAGTGCACCGATGACCTCGTCGAAGAGGCCGGGGAGCACCGACCACGGGCCGGAAACCTCTGCAGTGTCGACGACGATGCCGCCGCGCCAGAGGGGCGCCAGCGCGGAGACGTCGTTGCGGTGTCCCAGCCAGCGGTCGACCAGGGCGTGATCCAGGGGCTGCGCGCCGGACTCGGCCGAACACTCGGCGTCGACCACGCTGAGGGTCCCCGACAGGAGGTCGAGGTCCGCCTCGTCGAGCACGATCAAGACGTTGGTATCGCCAAGATCGAAGTTCCGCTCCGACTCGGTCTGGTCGTAGAGCCGCAGGACGGCTGGTGTGGCGCCCCGCCGCAGAATCCGCCGGCACGCCTCCAGGCCCGCAGCGAAGCTGGTGAAGCCGTAGGCGCGGCGTTCCTGCCCGGCCGGGAGGGGATGGATGCGCAAGCGTGCCTCGGTGATGATGCCCAGCGTGCCTTCGCTCCCGACGAAGAGCTGGGTCAGGTTCGGTCCCGTGGCGGCGCGAGGCCCTTTCCCTTCGGTGTGGACGACGCGTCCGTCGGCCAACACCACCTCGAGGCCGATGACCATGTCCTCGATCTTCCCGTAGCGGGTCGAGTACTGGCCCGCTCCGCGGCACGCCAACCAACCGCCGACGGTCGAGAGGTCCATGGACTGGGGCCAGTGACCGAGGGTGTAGCCGGCCCCCACCTGGCCGAGTGCATCTTCGAGGTCGGGGCCGAAGGTGCCGGCGCCGACATCCGCGGTGAGCGAGGTTTCGTCGACCGCACCGAGACCCGCCAGGCCGGTCATGTCGAGGGCGATGCCGCCGTGCACCGGGATGGACCCTCCGCAGACGCCGCTTCGCCCGGCCGCCGCGGTAACGGGCACGAACTGCTCGTTGCACGCCGCGAGCACGGCGGAGACCTGCTCGACGGAGTTCGGTCTGACCACGGCGGCAGGGCGCTGCGGCACCGCTCCCTCTGCGGCCCAGCCGATGGCGATCGGCCACCAATCCCGTCCCGCCTCAGCCCGGGCATCGTCATCGATGACGACAGCGGCTCCGGAGTCGGCCAGCCGGTCGAGCAGCCCCGGTGGGACGGCAGCGATTGGCGCGCCGAGGCGGTCGGTGACGTCCGCTCCGGACGCGTCGATCGGGGTGACGGGCGTCGGCTCGGTCACGAGAGATCCAGTCCGGCGGTGAGGAGCTCCTTCTGACCCGCCTCGACAAAACGGGTCGCTTGCCGGCGTGCCTCAGCCTCGTCCCAGTCCATGTCCGGTGCGATGAGCGTCGCCACCGACGCCGCAGCCTCCATCGTGGCATGGGCCCGTTGGATCAGCGACCGCGTGCGACGTGCCAGGACGTCGTCGAGCGTGCAGGCCATCTCTTCGCGGGCCGCGTAGACGACCTCGGCACCGATGTACGGCAAGCCGGCGACGACGGGTTCGAGCAGTTCGGGCCGTTCGTCGGCCAGCGCCACGACGTCGGCCGACGCCGTGCCGTAGCGCCGCAGGAGGCGGGCATGTGGTTGTGCCAATGTCACCGGATCACGGGTTTTCCACGTGGCACCCAACAGCGGGAGCGACTTCGTGATGCAGTGCCGTCGTCGCGGGGACTCGCCGAGCCTGGTGACCACGGCGTCGACGGTGTCCTGCGCCATTTTGCGGTAGGTGGTCAGCTTGCCGCCCGTGACGGTCACTACACCGTGGGCCGAGGTGGAGACGGTGTGGCGGCGGGAGAGATCTGCCGTGCGCTCCGAGACGTGGCCGCCCTTGGCCGGCGGCGCCAGGAGGGGGCGCAGGCCGGCCCACACGCCGGTGACGTCAGCGCGGCTGAGACGTGAGGTCGTGACGGCATTGGCTGCGTCCAGCAGGTAGTCGACATCCTCGGGGGTGCAGGCGGGATCGTCGAGTGGTCCCGTGTAGTCGGTGTCCGTGGTGCCGAGGTAGACGAGATCCGTCTCCGGCCACGACACCACGAAAATCGAACGCTTGTCCTTCGGGACTGGGATGACCGCTGCGATGTCGCACGGCAGACGCTCGGCTGGCACCGTCACGTGGATGCCCTTGGCAGGCCGGATGGCGTGGGGATCCTGACCTTCGTCGAGGGCACGCACCGCGTCGGCCCAGACGCCGGTGGCGTTGACCACGGTGCGGGCGCGGATTGGGAACTCGGAATCGTCGTCGTCAGCCGTGGTCCTCACGATGGCGCCGTTGGCGATGCCGTTGGCAGCGGTCGTGAGGCGAACGACGGATGTGTAGTTGGCGATGGCCGCCCCGAACTCGAATGCCGCCGTGCGCGCCAGGGCAAGGGTGAGTCGGGCGTCGTCAGCCCGGGCATCGAAGTAGAGGAAACCGGCCACGAGGTGATCGGTGTTGAGCGTCGGGAGGTGGGCCAAAGCCTCGTCCTTGGTCATCTCGCGGTGACGCTTCCCAATGCGCCAGCCGCCTGTGAGGTCGTACATCCACAGGGCGGTGGCGTACGAGCGGGCCACGGTCTTCGACACGACGCCGTCGCGACCGAAGAGCGGGATGAGGAAGGGAAGCGGGGTGACGAGGTGGGGTGCATTGTCGAGCAGGCGCTGCCGCTCGGCCAGATTCTCGTAGACGAGCCGGAACTCGCGCTGTTGCAGGTAGCGGATGCCACCGTGGATCATCTTGGAGGACTTCGAGGATGTTCCCGACGCGAAGTCACCCTTCTCGACCAGTGCGGTTCGGAGTCCACGGCTGGCGGCGTCGAGGGCGACACCCGCTCCCGTCACACCGCCGCCCACGACGAGGACATCGAACTCCTCGTCGGCGAGGCGTCGCAACGCGTCGGCGCGGCGAAAGGGGTGCACCGATGCAGCCTGCCACATCCTCCCCTGGGTCCGACCGGGATGCTCAGCTGTCATCGGGGTAGCCCCCGCGGTGCAGCAGCCTGGAGTGGCACGGGAGTGGCTGATCCGGTGCGGCAAGCGCTGTTCCGGCCTCGTTGTCGATCTCGATGATATGGACGACCAGGGCCTGTGACAGCAGGGAAGGGAGGGAGAACGACACCGCCTCGCCCATTATCGCGGGACGTAAGGTCCACCCGTGCAGTCCGCGCCGGGGGACCGTCTCGCGTCGTATGGCCAGACGATCGTCGAGATCCCGTGGCCAGGCGGGGCGAGCATGGGTGTTCGGGCGGCACCGGACGTCGAAGATCGGGCGTGGCCGTGGCCGACGGTCGAGACCGTGCACATCCTGACGGCCTGGGACCCGGGCCAGCAACGTCCCGGCCTCGTGCACAACCGCGCACGACAGACGGCGCTCGAGGCCGAACTGCGACTCTTTCGTGTCCCGCTCCTGCGCGCGATCGGGGTCGACGCCGGCACGCACCGGCGCGAGGAGGGCGTGGCCGTCGTGGGAGTTGCCGAGTCAGATGTGCTGGCCCTCGGTGCCCGGTACGGCCAGGACGCCGTTTTCGCGTGGGCTCCGGCTGAATGGGCCATCGTCTCTTGCTGGGACGGGACGCGTTTGGTGTCGGGGTGGGCGCTGTGTCCGCCCAGCTCAGCCGGCATCTGAGCACACCGTCACGGCTTCCACCGCATCGAATTCGCTTCAGGCCGGCGTTGCGCGCGCCGATGCCATGCATGGAGGCGGCGTGCGTCGGCACGCCACTCCCATGGGGGAACGATGGAGCAGTTCGAGGACAGTTCTGGTGAGGTCGCACCGGAGCCGGGGAACGACGCGGGGCGAAAGGCCGAGCTCGAGGCCGAGTTCGCAATCGATTCCGATCCCGAAGAGCTTTGGCAGAGCCTCATCCCCGACGAGCAGCATCAGCGGAACTGGTCGGACAGCGTGTGGTCCCACGACGCGCATGGAGTGCCCGCGATCGGCGCGCTGTTGTTCGCCGACGACGGCTCCGAAGAGGAGCTCTACAACGAGATCCGTCTTAGCGAGCTCTGGGGCTACTGCGAGACCGGCTGTCTTGCCATGGACGAATTCTTCGAGCTCTCGGCCCTGATTACCGCGGTGCTCGGGCTACCGGGAAGCCTCTGCAACGACTGCGAGATGCTGGGACGCCCGAACATCAGCCCCAACTGGGCCCTGGCACTGACACACCTGTGCCAAGCCCACCTCCGTTTTCGTTTGGGCCATGTGCGCATCGACGGCGGCACCAGCCGCCGCTAACAGCGTCACAGGCCGGGCGGGCGCGGTGCAGAATGAACCCGTGACGTTGGCCGCCCGAGTCTTCACCGCCTCCCACCTGACGGGAACGTTCGTCTTGCGATCGGGCCGTACGGCTGACCACTACTTCGACAAGTACCGCTTCGAGTCGGACCCTGCTCTGCTCGCCGCGATCGTCGACGCTCTCGTGCCGTTGGTACCGGCGGGGATCGAGGGTCTGGCCGGGCTGGAGCTGGGAGGTATCCCGCTCGCCACCATGCTGTCGTCGGTCACCGGACTGCCCGCGTACTTCGTCCGCAAGCAGCCCAAGAAGTACGGGACCGAGCAGATCTGCGAGGGCGGTGTCGTGTCGGGACGGGAGCTCATCATGAAGGCGACTGCTCATCATTGAAGACGTCGTGACCACAGGAGGCCAGATGGTGCTCTCGGCTCAGGACCTCCGCTCCGAAGGAGCTCTCATAGAGCACGCCGTGTGCGTCATCGACCGAGAAGGTGGGGGAGCCGACGTGACGGCCGCCGAGGGGATCGCCCTCCACGCCCTCTTCACCATGCGCGATCTGGAGGGAGCGGGACCCGGGGCCACCTCGAGGTAGCGCCGCCACCCGCCACCCGCCCACGCCACCCGCCACCGGAACGGGCGAGATTCTGACAACGATTGTCGAAATGGTCCGGAGGCCCGCTAGGGTCGGGTTGCCATGCAGTCGCCCGCCGACCTGACCGACCTCTTCCGCGCCCACGGCCGGAAGATCACCGCGCAGCGCCAGTGCATCTTCCGGGCGCTGGAGGGAGACGTCACCCATCCGTCGGCGGAGCGAGTGCACGAGCGCGTACGCCAGGAGATGCCCAACGTCTCCCTCAAGACTGTGTACCAAACGCTCAACGACCTGGCCGATCTCGGCGCGATCACAGTGCTCGATGTCGGCACGGGCTCGGCTCGCTTCGACCCCAACGTTGAAACGACGCATCACCACTTGGTCTGCCGCAGCTGTGGCAAGGTGCGCGATGTGGCGGCGGACATCCCGGGGCTCCAGGTGTCGCGCCGGGTTACGCCGGGTTTCGAAGTCGACAGCGCCGAGGTCGTCTTTCGCGGCCAGTGCGACGCCTGTCGAGGATCTCAGCAGCATCCGTAGCACCACGAAAACCAAGACAAGAGAAAGGCACCACATCGCCATGCCAGCACTGAAGGGCTCCAAGACCGAAGCCAACCTCAAGGAGGCGTTCGCCGGTGAGAGCCAGGCCAACCGCCGCTACCTCTACTTCGCCCAGAAGGCCGATGTCGAGGGCTACCCCGACGTGGCGGCGCTCTTCCGTTCCGTCGCCGAGGGTGAGACGGGACACGCCTTCGGGCACTTCGACTTCCTCCGTGAGGTGGGCGATCCCGTGACCGGTGTCCCGGTGGGCGCGACCGAGGACAATCTCAAGTCGGCCATTGAGGGCGAGACGTACGAGTACACCGAGATGTACCCCGGGTTCGCCAAGACGGCGCGGGACGAGGGCTTCGCCGAGATCGCCGAGTGGCTCGAGACGCTCGCCAAGGCCGAGAAGTCGCACGCCGGCCGTTTCACGCAAGGGCTCGAGTCGGTCGCCTAGGACGGGCGGCTCTATGACCGCCACATACGATCCGACCGACCCCAAGTACTTCGACCCCGCCGCGCTCGGGGAAGAGGTGGACCGGGTCTTCGACCTCTGCCACGGATGCCGGTTGTGCTTCAACCTGTGTCCGTCGTTCCCGACGCTGTTCGAATTCATTGATGCCAACGACGGGGACGCGTCCGCCCTGACCGAGGCCGAGCGGGACCAGGTCGTCGACGAGTGCTATCAGTGCAAGCTCTGCTACGTGAAGTGCCCCTACGTGCCACCGCACGAGTGGGAACTCGACTTCCCGCGGCTGATGAGCCGGGTGCACGCAGTGCGCCAGAAGCAGCATGTCGGGGTCAAGGAACGTGTCACTGACCAATTTTTCGGGCGGACCGACGCCTTGGGCAAGGCGTCGGTCGCCGCCGCGCCGGTGGTCAACTGGGCGACAGGGACGCCCGGCTCACTGCCGCGCCGGATCATGGAGAAGGTGACCGGCTTGGCGTCGGAGCGGCTGCTGCCCCCTTACGCCAAGCAGCGTTTCACCACGTGGTTCAGGCGACGCCGTGGGGCCCCCGCCGGCCCGCTCGAAGCTGGTTCAGTGTCGGTGTTTCCCACGTGCTTCGTCGAGTACATGGAGCCTGACGTGGGTCGGGCCATCGTCGAGGTCTATGAGCACAACGGTGTGTCGTGCACCCTGCCGGAGGGCACCAAGTGCTGCGGGGCTCCCTGGCTGCATGCGGGCCGCGTCGATGAGTTCACCAAGGCGGCGCAGCGAAACGTGGCGGCACTGGCGGCGGAGGTGCGGGCCGGGCGCGACGTCATCGTCGCCCAGCCCACCTGTGCCTACGTGGTCAAGCGCGACTATCCGATCTACGCCAAAGGGCCGGACGCGGACCTGGTGGCCGCCCATACGTTCGATCCCGCCGAGTACCTGATGCGCCGCCAGCGCGACGCCGACGACACCTTCGTGCTGAAGGACGAGTTCCCCGGGCGATCCGACGGGTCGGTGCCCGCTGCGGTGACCTATCACGTGGCCTGTCACCTCCAGGCGCAGAACGCTGGTTTGCGCAGCCGGGACCTTCTCAAGACCGCGGGCGTGAAGTGCTCGCTCGTCCAGCGTTGCTCGGGCATCGACGGGACCTGGGGGTATCGGACCGAGAACTACGAGTTGGCTCGCCAGGTGGCGGGGCCACTGGGCCGAGAGGTCGAGGCCGCGGGGAACGAGGTCGTCTGCGGCGATTGCCACCTGGCCAACGGATCGATCCGGCAGGAGACGGGCTTGGAACCAGTGCATCCCATGCAGTTGATGGCGCGCGCCTACGGCGTCGATGGCGGCGACCGGACGGACCCGGCGTGACCGCCCGGGGACTGACGCTGGCGGACGTGCTCGACCTCCGCGCCTACGAGCGGGTGCGCGAGGACTATCGGGCTCGTGTCATCGCCCGCAAGCGCGACCGCCGCGTGATCCTCGGTCCGGTCATGACCCTGGTCTTCGAGTGCGTCGACACGGTGCGCTTCCAGGTCCAAGAGATGGCGCGGGCGGAGAAGATCATCAGCGACGAGGGTATTCAGGTCGAGCTCGACATCTACAACCGCCTGCTCCCGGACGAGGGTGAGCTGTCGGCGACCCTCTTCATTGAACTGACCTCCGAGGATGCGCTCCGGGAGTGGCTGCCCAAGCTGGTGGGGATCGAGCGCCAGCTGGGTTTCACCCTGGACGGAGAGGTCGTCGCGAGCGTCCCGGAGGCAGACCACGCCGCCGCCCTCACCCGAGAGACGGTGACGCCGGCGGTCCACTACGTGCGCTTCGGATTCACCCCGACCCAGGTGGCGGCCTTCAGGGATGCCGCCGAGGTCGCCCTGGTGGCGACCCATCCGGCCTATGAGGCCCGGACCGAGTTGACCGCGGCGGTGCGGCGGGAGTTGCTGGGCGATCTGACCGGCACAACAAAGGCTCTCCCGATGGGCTGACCAGGGACAATTCTGTGCGCAAGTCTTTACAGACGCACACGACGTGCGCCATACTCTTCGTTCGCCGAATACGGGGTGCCTCCGATTTCTGTCGTACGAAAAAGGCCTCCGAACAGGGCGAATCAAGTATCCGCCCATTTATCCGTTATTGAGGAAGTGTTTCCCATGATCGCCACCACGTGGCGCAAGCAAGCCGCCTGCCGGGGCCTCGACGTCGAGGCGTTCTACCCGGTCACCGAGGACGAGGCCGACGCGGCCGAGGCCAAGGCTGTGTGCGCCGTCTGCCCGGTCCGCCAAGCGTGCCTGGAGCACGCCCTGGCCCACCGCGAGCGTGAAGGGATCTGGGGCGGCACGACGGAGCGGGAACGCCGCCGCATTGTGCGACAGCGTCGCAAGTCCGCCTGACCGACACGTCCGCCCGGCCTACTTCTTCTTGGCTGCTTTCTGGGTCGTCGTGGTGGACGGGGCCGGCTGGCCGGGGGTGCAGGGCGACGGGTTCCACGGCTCTGGCTGCAGGTTCGTGTAGACGTCGCCCGGGACCGTCGTGGTGGTGGTCGGTCCCGTCGTCGTCGTGGTGGTGGTCGACTGCTGTGAGCCGGTCACGGTCAACTGGGAACCGGCGATGAGCAGCGAGACCGTCTGTCCGTTCAGGCTCGGGTCGGGCACCAGGGTGACGGGTCCGCTGAGGACGGACGAGAGCGTGTGCGCCGCCTCCACTCCCGACGGCCCGTAGAGGATCTCCGACGAACCCCCCTCGCTCAGTTGCGTCGAGGCGTTGCCAACCTCGGTCACGTCGAAGCCCTGGGTCGTCAGGGCCTGGGCGGTGTTGTGCGCAATGCCGCTCTGGGTCGATGCGTTGAGGACGTTCACGCCGACCAGTTTGTGATCCTCCGTCGGCACGGTCGTGGACGTCGTGGTCGTGGAGGGGGACGTGGCCTTGTGCGTCGGGGCTGGCGCCGGGGGCTCCGTGCCGATCTGGTTGAACGAGTTGATCAGGTTCTGCGCGTAAGGCTCGGCCACCTTGAGCGCGTCGGCCCCGCCGGCGGTCACGTACGACACGGTCGGCAACGTCTCGGTGACGAGATGCGATGCCGGCAAGCCCCGGAAGACGTTGGCGATGTGCAGGAGGTCGCCCTGGGTCAGCGCGTCGTCGATGGTCAGATTGCCCACCGCGGCGCCGATGAATGCGTTGATGGTGAGCGGGCTCGTGATGGATGCGTTTACCTTGGCCAGCACGGCCCGGAAGAAGGCGTCCTGGCGCTGGATCCGGCTGAAGTCCGACAGGCCGTCGCCCTCCCAATAGCCGTTGGCGTTCTCGTAGTACAGGTGCCGGCTCCGTACGAGCTCCAAGGCCGTCGTCCCGTTGACCACCTGGCACCCCGTGGTCGTGACGTTCAGGCCGGTGTACTGGTCCTTGACGGGGGTCGGGAAGTCCATAGTGACCCCGCCCAACGCGTTGACCATGCCCGAGAAGCCCGGGAAGTTCACGGCCACGTAGTGGTTGATCGGGATGCCGAGGTCCTGCTCGATCGTCTGGATCAAGAGGTCCGGACCGCCGTCGTAGGCCGCGTTGATGCGGTTCATGCCCGAGATCCCGCTGTCGTTGCCCGGGATATCGACCCAGAGGTCGCGGGGGATGGACAGCACGGTGACGGTCTTGGCGGCGGGGTCGAAGCGGGCCACCATGGTCACGTCGCTGCGCTGGCCGCCGGCGTTGGCCTCGTTACCGAAGGCCTTGACCTGGGTCGCATTCTGCACGAAGGACCGTGAATCTGAGCCGACGAGCAGGAGGTTGAAGGGCTTGCCGGGAGGCGCCGCCGTCACCAGGTGCTTGGCGTGCACCTTCTTGATCTGGTTGAAGCGGTAGTTGGCGTAGAGGTAGAGCCCGCCGGCGCCGATGGCGGCCAGCACGATGATGAAGGACAGCGCGTAGATCGTCCTCCGTCGCCAACGGTGCTGGCGCTTGCGCTCCTTCTTCCGGGACTTGCGGAGCTCGGACTGCAGGTCGGCGCGCGACGTGGCCCGTTCCTCGGCGGTGTCGGACGGTCCGGGGGCGTCGGGCGCGGGGGTCAAGGACCAGAAAGTACCTGGCCGAGAGGTCCGGTAGCCTTCACCGGTGCATTTTGAACTCCCCGACGAGCTCTCGGAGCTCAGAAACTCCGTCCGGCGTCTCGCTCAGGACAAGGTCAAGCCGCGCGCCCGGGCCATCGACCAAGACGGCAGGTACCCGACCGACATCTTCGAAGCCTTTCGCGGACGCGGGCCTGCTCGGGCTCTGCATCCCGACCGAGTACGGCGGCTCGGCCGCGGGCATCCTCGGTCTGGCCGTAGCGATTGAGGAGGTGGCGAAGTACTCCAACGCCGCCGCGTTGATGCTCCTGCTGACTCGCCTCCCGACGGGGCCGGTCATGATCGCCGGCACGGAGGCGCAGAAGAGCAGGTACCTGCCGGGCATCTGCGACGGGACCCAGCGCGCCGCCTTCGGGCTGTCCGAACCTCAAGCGGGCAGCGACGTGATGGGCATGCGAACTCGCGGTGTGCCCGACGACGGAGCCGAGGGCGGGTGGGTGCTCAACGGCACCAAGTGCTGGATGTCCGGTGTGCGCGAAGCCGACTGGTACACCGTGTTCGCCAAGACGAGCGACCCGTCCAGCCGGGCCCACGATTCCATTACCGCCTTCATCGTCGAGCGGGCCTGGGACGGGGTCGACGTCGGCCGGACCGACCACAAAATGGGCGTCCGCGGCGTCGACACCGGCGAGCTCCTCTTGACCGACGTCCATGTCCCGGCCGACAACGTGATCGGTGAGGTGGGTGGCTTCCGACTGGCCATGCTGGGACTGAACGCGATGCGGCCGATCGTCGCCGCCCGCGGGATCGGCCTCGCCGAGGGCGCCCTTATGTACGCCACCGAGTACGTGCAGCAGAGGGCGGCCTTCGGCAAGACGATCGCGGACTTCCAGGGGATCCAGTGGGAGATCGCCAAGTGCGCCGTCGACATTGAGGCGGCGCGGCTGTTGACCTACCGTTCCGCCGTGCTCGCCGACGAGGGGAAGTTCACGAAGGAATTCGTCCCGTACCTCTCCATGGCCAAGTACCACGCGACCGAGCTGGCCGTACGGGCCTCGTCATTGGCCGTGCAGCTGCTCGGAGCGGCGGGCTACATGGAGGACCACCCCACCGAGCAGTGGTACCGCGATGCGAAGCAGCTCACCATCGTGGAGGGAACCTCGCAGGTGCAGCTCGGCCTCATCGCCCGGGGCGTGCTCGACAAGGACCTGTGGTGGGACTGACCTGGCCCGACGTCCTGGCCCGGCTCTCCCGGCACGAGCCGCTCAGCGCGGCCGAGGCCGAGGAGACCTTGGGGATCGTGGTGTCGGGCGAGGCGACACCGGCCCAAGTGGCGGCGTTCCTGGTCCTGTTGCACGCCAAGGGCGAAACGGCCGAGGAGGTCACGGGCTTGGCCCGGGCCATGGTCGCTGCCGCGGTGCCCTGTCCGTTGCGGGCGGGCGACGCCACAGAGGCCGTCGACCTGGTCGGCACGGGTGGCGACCGTCTGGCGAGCATCAACGTGACGACGCTGGCCGCTTTCATCACGGCCGGGGCGGGTGTGCCCGTCTGCAAGCACGGCAACCGCGCCGCCTCGTCGTCGGTGGGGACGGCCGACGTGCTGGAGGCGCTCGGGGTGGCGATCGAGCTCGGTCCCGACGGCGTCGCCCGCTGTGTGTCCGAGGCCGGCATGGGGTTCTGTTTCGCCCAGCGGTTCCATCCCGCCATGCGCTTCATCGGTCCCGTCCGCAAGGAGCTGGGCGTGCCGACGGTCTTCAATTTCCTCGGCCCGCTCATCAACCCCGCCCGGACCCGACGCCAGCTCGTCGGGGTGAGCGACCCCGCCATGGCGCCCATCATGGCCGGCGTGTTCGGTGCCACGGGCAGCGTGCGCACCCTCATCGTGCACGCCGACGATGGCCTCGACGAGTTGAGCGTGACCTCGCCCGCCACTGTCTTTGAGGTCCGGGGCAACGGCGACGGGGACGGCACGTTCGAGCTGAGCGAATGGCGGGTCGATCCCCAGGCGCTTGGGTTCGCTCCGGCGACGATGGCGGACCTCCGGGGCGGCGACGCCGCCTACAACGCGAGCGTCATACGAGCCGTGCTCGATGGCCAGCGCGGCGCGCGCCGCGACATCGGCATCCTCAACGCTGCGGCGGCGCTCATGGTGGCGGGACGGGTCGACGATCTGGAGGCTGGTCTGGTGTCGGCAGCCGACGCGATCGACAGCGGCCGGGCGGTCGGCGTGCTGGAGGCGCTGATCACGACGTCGCAAGACGAGCTGCGCCGGCAGACGGACTGACCCGCCAGGCCCGGCGCGGGGTGTGGCTCGCGGGGTCGAGCGCCGGCGAGTCCGGACGGCAGAGGGCGAGGACGCACCCACCGAATCCCCCACCGCTCATCCGGGCCCCGAGCACGCCGGGCTCTGTCAACAGCTCGGTCACGAGATCGTCGACGGCGGGAACGCTGACCCGATAGTCGAGCGCCAGACTGTGGTGGCTCTCGATCATCAACTCGCCGAGCGAAACGAGGTTGGCGCGGGTGAGCAACCGCTCCGCCTCGACGACGCGGGAGCACTCCGTCACGACGTGCCGGGCGCGTCGGCGCAGCACCGGGTCATGGAGCGCGCTGAGGTCGCCCATCTCGCAGGCGCCGAGCGGGCGTCCAAGGATGTGCTCGGCCCGTTCGCACTCGGCGCGCCGGTCGGCGTAGGGCGTGCTGGTCAGCAGGCGGGGCGCCTCGCTGTGCACGATGACGAAGGCGGCGTCGTCGGGGACGGGTACCTGGTGCGTTTCCAATGTCGCGAAGTCGATGTGAAGCGCATTGCCGGCGACGGCGCCGGTGATGGCGAGCGGATCGAGGAGGCCCACATGGGAGCCGGCGCTGCGCTCGGCCTCCTGACAGGAGCGCGCCAAAGCGAGGGGATCCGTGTCGTGGCCGAGGGCGAGCAGCAGCGCCACCGAGAACGCGGCGCTCGACGACAGGCCCGCGCCCACCGGCAGGGTGCTCGTGACATGGGCGACCCCGCCCGAGCGTGGAGGGTGCAGGCGCACGAGGGCCGCCGCCAGCGCAGCCTCCTCGACCACCGGAGCGTTGTCGCCCAGCGTGATCTCCATCGGCCGACCCGGGAACTGGTCCGAGTCGATCCCGAACAAGAAGCTGCCGCTCGCGGGGGTGAAGGTGACGGTGGTGGCCAGTTCGATGGCCATGGGGAGCGAGAGGCCGCCGTTGTAGTCCGTGTGGTCGCCGATGATGGTGACTCGTCCAGGGGCGCGGGCGGATGGCACATCATTAGCTTGGCGCGGCCGCACGCTGGTTTGACCATCGCGGGCGACACGGGTCACGATCCTGCAATGGCCGACCGCAGTGGACCGTTGAGCGGGATCAAGATCATTGAGCTGGCCGGCATCGGGCCGGCGCCCTACACCTGCATGATGCTCGCCGACGCCGGGGCGCAGGTCCTCCGTCTCGAGCGGGCCGCCCCCGGAGCGGTCGAGCGGGCCCAGGAGATACGGGCCTCGGGCGCGGGTCCCTACTGGGATCTGATGAACCGGTCCCGCCCGTCCGTCGGCATCGACTTGAAGCATCCTGATGCAATCGAGCTGGTGCTCGCGCTCGTGGCGGAGGCGGACGGTCTGATCGAGGGATTTCGACCGGGAGTGGCCGAGCGTCTCGGCGTCGGGCCGGACTCCTGTTTCAAGCGCAATCCCCGCTTGGTCTACGGGCGCATGACGGGGTGGGGTCAGGACGGGCCGTTGGCACCGAGGGCCGGGCACGACATCGATTACATCGCCATCGGCGGCGCGCTCTGGTCGCTCGGCCGGGCCGATTCCGCTCCGGTGCCACCGCTGAACCTCATCGGCGATTTCGGCGGCGGCGGCATGTTGCTGGCCTTCGGCATGGTCGCCGCCCTGCTCCAGGCCGCCCGGTCCGGCGAGGGTCAGGTGGTCGACGCCGCCATGGTCGACGGCGCCGCGTCGCTCATGACGATGATCCACGCCTTTCACCTCTTCGGGATCTGGAACGAGGAGCGCGGGTCGAACATGCTCGACACGGGCGCGCCGTTCTACGAGGTCTACGAGACGTCAGACGGGAAGTGGATGGCCGTGGGCGGCATCGAGGTGCAGTTCTACGCCGCCCTGCTCGAGGGACTCGGCCTCACAGGCGACGAGACGTTGCCCCGCCAGCAGTCGAAGGGGGATTGGCCGGCCATGAAGGAGCGGTTCGCGGCGATCTTCAAGACGAAGACGCGCGACGAGTGGAGTGCCGTCTTCGATGGGACGGACGCGTGCGTCGTACCGGTGTTGTCACCCTGGGAGGCTCACGAGCACCCGCACAATGTGGCCCGGTCGACGTTCATTGAGGTCGAGGGTGCCGTGCAGCCCGCACCGGCGCCCCGGTTCTCCAAGACCCCGTCAAGGGTGTCGCGACCGCCATCGCCTCCGGGGGCGGACACGATCGCGGGGCTCGTGGAATGGGGTGTCGACGAGGACGTCGTCGCCAAGCTGCGCGAGTCCGGCGCGCTCAGCTAGGACAGGGACCGAACGGGTCGATCGGCGCCTCCGACGCACCGGTGACGACGTAGGAGTTCGACGTCTCGTTCATGTAGGCCTGCGGGCAGGGATCGGCGAGGGCGATCACCGCCGCATTGGGGCAGGCTCCCGCCACGTTGAGGCAGGTCATGGCTTCGTGGCCCTCGGCGTACCCGGGGCATTCGAAGGTGAACCCCTTGGCGGCGTAGGCCTCCAGGTAGGCCAGCGCGGCGCCGCAACCCCAGGCGGCGGCCTGGCCGACAGGCGGCACCGCGGCGGGATCGCCCGCCCTCGGAGCCGGCGGCGGTGCCGGCGCGGCCGGAACCGGGCTGGCAACCGGGGTGGCCTGAGGCGTGGTCGATGTCGTCGTGGTGGGCGTGGTGGGCGCAGTCGGTGTGGGTGGCGCCGTGGCGGTGGCGGTGTCCGCGGCCGGCGTCGTGACCGAGGGGGCGGCCGGGGCGGCCGGGGCGACGGGGGTTGAAGCCCTCACGAGGGCTGCTGCTGCGGTCGCGGCGGACACGGGTGTGCCGAGTGCCCCCGCAGGACGAGTGGGTGTGGTCGTCTCGGCTCCCGCCGCGGACTCGATCAATGGCGAGGAGACAAGAGCCACGGTGGCGAGGAGGATGATGGCAAGGGACGTGGAGGTGCGTGGACGCAGACGGCGGCGCGAGCGTGCGACAGGGGACAAGGGTGTTGCTCCTTCAAGGCCGGTTGCAAGGCGAACGGATGGACGGGGTGGGGGATTCGGGCGCGTTGCGTCTCGTGTCGAACTCATACCCGCCGGCACCCGGGCGCACGACCGGAGCGAAGGAATCTCTTGGAAACACCGCAGAACGCTGCCCTCAACCGGGATTCAAGCAGCGGGCATTGCTCAGACAGCGATTCCTGAGAGGGATCCCGGCGCGGCAGGGCCGGACGGCAACGCCGGGGAGAACCCCGCCGGCGCCTGCGCTCAGATGGTCACGACGGGACAGGTGATGGTGCGGGTGATCCCCTCAATCTGCTGCACGTCGCGCACCACCATGCGCCCCAGATCGTCCATGGAGGGCGCCTCGGCCCGCGCGATCACGTCGTAGGGCCCCGTCACGCCATCGGCCACGATGACGCCGGCGATGCAAGCCACCTCCTGTGCGACCTTGGCCGCCTTCCCCACGTCGGTCTGAATCAAGACGTACGCATGGACGGTCACGGCACACCGTACATTGGCCTGGTGGCGATGTCTCCCAAGGTCGAGCAGTTCAAGGACATGGCCAACCAGGCCCGGCGGGACCTGTTCGACCAGTCGAACCCGATCGGTCGCCTCTCGCTCGTGCAGTGCGCCATGCTCGGCGGCGACACGCTGATCACGATCTCATTGGCGGGCTCGCTCTTCTTCTCCATCTCGCCCGACGCCGCGGATCACAAGGTGTTGCTGTATCTGCTCTTCACCCTGCTCCCGTTTGCCATCGTGTCACCGCTCCTCGGTCCCCTCATCGACCGCAGCCGCGGGGCGCGCCGCGCCATGGTCGTGTCCTCGGCTGTCGGCAGGGCGGTGCTCTGTCCGCTCATGGCCACGCACATCCACAGCTTGTTGCTCTTCCCGCTGGCGTTCCTGGTCCTCGTGTGCTCCAAGCTCTACCTGGTCACCAAGGGCGCGCTGGTTCCGGAGATGGCCGCTCTGACCGGCCCTGGGGGCGAGGGTGAGCAAGCCGGCTACGCCACGCTCAACGCCCGACTCACGCTCCTCGGCACGTTGGCCGGGTTCGTCGTCTCGGTGCCCGCGCTGATCCTCTACAAAATCGGGAGTTCTCCGGCGGTCCTCATCCTCGCCACGCTGATCTTCGTTGCTGCTGCGGTGGCCGGCGCCCGTCTCCCGGTGCTCTCCGGCGGCCAGGGCGAGCGCCCGTGGACGGACGAGGCCATCAAAGTGCGCGAGTACGGGCAGGCCGGTGCCGCGCATGACCGGGAGCAGGACCTGCTGCGCCTGCAGCCGTTGGGCCATCCCGAGGTGATGCTGGGGCTCAGCGCCATGTGCATCGTGCGCGGCTTGCAGGGCTTCATGATCTTCATGCTCGCCTTCGGGCTGCGGCGGATGCACGGCGTCGGGCTTTACTGGTACGGACTCGTGTTGGCCGGCAGCGGGGCGGGGGCGATCGTGGGGTTGGTCCTAGTGGGCCGGTTGCGCAAGCGCTTGACCGAGCAGCAGTTGTTACTCGGCTCACTGTGGCTGATCGCGCTCTCTGCGGCCGGGGTCGCCGTGTGGGGCACCCTCTTCGCCCAAGTCGTGCTGGCGTTCATGGTGGGGTTGTGCGGTGCTGTGGCGCAACCGTCATTCGATGCCATGACGCAACGCCTGATCCCGCTTTCGGCCCAGGGCAGAGCCTTCGCCCGTTTCGGCATGCGTCAACAGTTGGTCTGGGTGATCGGCTCCCTGATCCCGTTGATCATCGTGTTCACGCTGCCGCAGGGTGACGCCACCATGTCGGTGCTGGCAGCTCTAGGGGGCCTGTCCTATGTCACAGGCAGGCGGGCGGCCCGCGCACCGAAGTTCATCCAGCGCGACTACCGCAATATCGGCGACATCGGTGAGGCGGGCAGCTGAGGTGCCAAAGCCCGGCGCCGCCCAGCGGCGTCAGGCGAGGCGATGACCGAGCGTCTCCACTTGGTCGGCCAGCTCCTTGGGGAGCCGATCGCCGAACTTGGCGTAGTACTCCTGAATGAGCGGCACCTCTGCCCGCCAGCCTTCCACGTCCACGCGCAACAGTTCCTCCATCTGCTCGGGTGTCACGTCGAGCCCCGAGGTGTCGATGGCGTCGGCGGTGGGGACCGAGCCGATCGGCGTTTCGACCGCCGGCGCCTTGTCCATCACGCGGTTGAAGATCCACTCCAGCACGCGGCGAGTTCTCGCCGTAGCCCGGCCACAGGAATTTGCCGTCAGCGTCCTTGCGGAACCAGTTCACGTAGAAAATCTTCGGCAGGACGTCACGGTTGGGCGCTTCCGCGCCGATCTTTAGCCAGTGGGCGAAGTAGTCAGCCATGTTGTAGCCGCAGAAGGGCAACATGGCGAAAGGGTCGCGGCGCAGGTTCCCGACCGCCCCGGCCTGGGCTGCCGTCGTCTCCGACGCCATGATGGAACCGAGGAAGACGCCGTGCTCCCAGTCGTGGGACTGGAACACGAGTGGGACGACCGAGGCGCGGCGGCCACCGAAGAGGATGGCACTGATCGGGACGCCGACCGGATCCTCCCACTCCGGCGCGATGGCCGGGTCCTGGCTGGCGGGTGCCGTGAAGCGCGCGTTGGGGTGTGCGGCCGGGGTATCGGACGCAGGGGTCCAATCGTTGCCCTTCCAGTCCGTGAGGTGCGCCGGGGGATCGTCGGTCATGCCCTCCCACCAGATGTCACCGTCGTCGGTCAGGGCGGTGTTGGTGAAGATGCAGTTGCCGTCGAGCGTCATGATGGCGTTGGGGTTCGTGTGGGTGTTGGTCCCCGGTGCGACCCCGAAAAATCCCGCCTCGGGATTGATGGCGTAGAGCTTGCCGTCGGCGCCGAACTTCATCCAGCAGATGTCGTCGCCAACCGTCTCGACCTTCCATCCTTCGATCGAGGGGATGAGCATGGCGAGGTTCGTCTTGCCGCACGCCGACGGAAAGGCACCCGTGACGTAGCGGGTGTCGCCCTGGGGCGACGTCAGCTTCAAGATGAGCATGTGCTCGGCCATCCAGCCGGCGTCACGGGCCATGACCGAGGCGATGCGGAGGGCGAAGCACTTCTTGCCGAGGAGAGCGTTGCCGCCGTAACCCGAGCCGAACGACACGATCTCGCGCGTCTCGGGGAAGTGGACGATGTACTTGTTCTCCGCGTTGCACGGCCACGGCACGTCCTGCTCAGCCGGCTCGAGCGGGGCACCGACCGAGTGGAGGCAGGGGACGAAATCGTCCTCGCCGAGCACCTCCAGCGCGCCCGTTCCCATGCGGGTCATGATCCGCATGGAGACCGCCACGTAGGCCGAGTCGGTCAGCTGCACACCGATGTGCGCGATGTCCGAGCCCAGCGGGCCCATGGAGAAGGGGACCACGTACATGGTGCGACCCTTCATGCACCCCTTGAAGAGGCCGTCGAGCTTCTGGCGCATCTCGGCGGGCGCACACCAGTTGTTCGTCGGCCCGGCGTCGATCTCCTTGGCCGAACAGATGAAGGTGCGGTCCTCGACGCGGGCGACGTCGCCGGGGTCCGAGTGCGACCAGTAGCTGTTGGGACGCTTGGCGTCCGACAGCCGGGTGAACGTGCCGGCGTCGACGAGCCCCTGACAGAGGCGGTCGTATTCGTCGGCGGAACCGTCGCACCACTCGATTCGGTCGGGTGTGGTGAGGGCCGCAATTTCATCGACCCAAGCGAGGAGTTTCGCGTTCTTTGTAGGCGCCATGGCTGGGGGATCTGCTCCTTCGTCCGGCCGGTTTCGGTGGGGTCCAATGCTAGGCATGTGACGTGGGATCCCCCAAACCTCGGCACACGACAGATCCCGTCTCTGAAGACGAGGTCCTAGAGAGTATCCGGTCGATCTTGGGAAGCGGAACCGAGCCGTTCGACCGGCGCGACGACGCCGCCGTCCTCACCATCCCGCCAGGTGGGCCGCTCGTGGTGTCCGTCGACAGTGTCGTCGATGGGGTGCACGTCGACCTTTCGATCTGCACTCCGGGTGACGTGGGCTGGAAAGCCCTGATGGGGGCGCTGAGCGACCTTGCCGCCGTCGGCGCCACGCCAGTAGGGGCGCTGATCGCCCTCTGCGTGCCCGGGGGATCTGGCCACGGTGAACTGGCGCTCGGCCTCATGGCCGGCGTGGCCGAGGCCTCGACCGCCAGCGGCTGCTCGGTGGTCGGGGGCGATGTGTCCGAGTCGGACCAGGTCGTGGTGGCGGTCACCGTGCTGGGGAGCGTCGAGCCCGATGGACCCCCGCCGGTGGCGCGTGGTGGCGCCCGGCCCGGGGACGTGCTGCTCGTGACGGGACCTTGCGGCGCGTCAGCGGCGGGATTGCGCGCGCTCCGGAGCCCGGGCGGTGCTCGGGCCGGCACCGTGGCCGCCTCCGAGGCGTACCGGCGGCCGGTGGCCCGCGTCACGGAGGGCCAGCTGAGCCGGGCCGCGGGCGCGCACGCGATGATCGACGTCTCCGACGGTCTGGCCCTCGACCTCCATCGCCTGGCTGATGCCTCGCATGTCGGGTTCGAGTTGTCGTCAATCCCAATTGCACCCGCGGCCACCCTGGACGAGGCACTCGGTGGCGGCGAAGATTACGAGTTGATCATTGCCGTGGACGTTCCCTGCTCGGAACAATTGGTGGCCGGCTTCTCGGCCGCCGGCCTGCGGGCGCCCGTCGCCTTCGGCACCGTCACGGCCGAGAGGGCGACCCGGACGCTCCGCGGGCGTCCGCTGCAGCGTCTGGGGTGGCAGCACAGGGTCGGCTGACGATGGGGCTGGTGACGAGTCCCGGACGACGGCGGGACGGCGCCATCGGCCCACTACGTCGGCCGTCAGCTGCGTCCGGGCGTCAGTTGCCGGTGGGCTGGGGCGCCCGGCGCAGCGGCTTGGTCACCTTGCCGGCCCGGATGCACGACGTGCAGACGTGGAGCCGCTTCGGTGCGCCGTCGACCACGGCGCGAACCCGCTGGATGTTCGGGTTCCAGCGCCGCTTCGTGCGACGGTGCGAGTGGCTGACGTTCATGCCGAACGAGGGCTTCTTGCCACAGATATCGCACACTGCTGCCATGGGAGAACCTTCCTGGGGGAGGCCGCGGTCGACGGACCACGCAGGCCTTCACGAACGGCTCAAAGGTTAGCATCCCCTGCCATGACCTCCCCGTCGACGCTGGGCGCCGACGAACTGCGTGCCGTGATGGGGGGCTACCGCGACGCTCTCCGGCTGCACCAGGGCGACATCAACCGCCTCAACGTCTATCCGGTGCCCGACGGGGACACCGGGACGAACATGGCCCTGACCCTGGAGGCCGTGGTCAGCGAGCTGGAGGCCGTCGAGGCCGGGGCCGATCTGGCCGCCGTCTGCAAGGCCATCGGGCACGGCTCGCTCATGGGGGCGCGCGGGAATTCGGGCGTCATCCTCTCGCAGCTCCTGCGGGGCATGAGCGAGCGCATGGCGGGGACGGGGGACGACGTGGTCGAGCCCGACGTCCTCGTCGCCGCCATCGGCCACGCCGCCGAGCTGGCACGGCGGGCCGTGGTACGCCCGGTCGAGGGCACCATTTTGACGGTGGCGTCAGCCGCCGCCGTCGGGGCGGCCAGCGGGGACGGATTGGTGGGCGTGGTGGAGAGCGCCCGCGCCGAGGCGGCCGACGCCCTGGCCCGCACGCCCGAAATGCTGCCGGTCCTGGCTCAGGCCGGCGTGGTCGACGCCGGCGGGGCGGGCTACCTCCTCCTGCTCGATGCGTTCCTGCTCGTGCTCGACGGCCGGCCCCTGCCCGAGCCTTCCGGGGTCGACGCCCCCGACCTCAGCGCCCTCGATGCGAATGTGCTGGCGGTCGAGGGCGGGGCGGGCGAGGCGCACGCCGTCGGCGACCTGCGCTTCGAGGTCATGTACTTCTTGAGCGCGCCCGACGACTCCGTCGAGGCGTTCAAGGAGGTGTGGGCCGGCATCGGCGACTCCATCGTCGTCGTCGGGGGCGACGGCCTGTGGAACTGCCACATCCACACGAACGACGTCGGTGCCGCCATCGAGGCCGGCGTCGACGCCGGCCGGCCCCACCGCATCCGCGTCACCGACCTCGACGAGCAGGTCGAGGAGGAGCGCTGGGTGCGCGAGAGCGTGGGCGCGCCCGGAGCCGGGCCGAGCAGCGAGGGCACGGGGCCGCCACCGACGACAAGCGTGGTGGCGGTCGTCTCCGGTGACGGCATCGGTCGCATCTTCCGCTCGCTCGGCGTCCACCACCTGGTCGTCGGTGGCCAGACGATGAACCCGGCGACGGCCGACCTGGTCAAGGCCGTGGAATCCGTGGGCTCAGCCGAGGTCGTCATCCTGCCCAACAACAAGAACATCCGGCCCGTGGCCGATCAGGTCGACGCGCTGTGCCCCAAGACGGTCCGGGTCGTGGCCACGGGGTCGATCGTCGAGGGCTTCGCCGCGTTGTTGGCGTACGACCCGGCGGCACCGGCCGACGCCAACGTCGCCTCCATGTCCGACTCGGCCGCCCGGGTGGTGCCGGCCGAGGTCACCCGCGCCGTGCGCGACACGGTCACCGACGCCGGCGAGGTCCACGAAGGCGACTTCATCGGGATCTCGCGTGACGGCGTGGTCGCGGTGTCGGACAACATCGTCGTGTGCACGCGGCTGTTGTTGAGCCGCCTGCTCCGGCCGACGCACGAGCTCGTCACGTTGATCGAAGGCGAGGGCGCCCGGGTGGCTGACACCAGGCGGATCGAGGAATGGCTCTCCGAGGAGCACCCCGATGTCGCACTCGAGGTGCACCAGGGCGGCCAACCTCTCTACCCGTACCTCTTGGGGATTGAGTAGCGGCCGCACACTCAGCGACCTGAGCCTGCGGCCGGTCTCGGTGCTCGAGTCGGTGTCGGAGCGCAAGGCCGGTCGGCTGGCCGATCTCGGGATCGAGTCCGTGCTCGATCTGCTCACGACCTACCCGCGGCGCTACATCGATCGCACCCGCCAGGCCGACGTCTCGGGGCTCCGGGTCGGCGACGAGGCGGCCGTGCTGGCCACGGTGCAGACGGCGCGGGCCCGTCGGGCGCGGACCGGCCGGGCCGTCGTCGACGTCGTGGTGCGCGACGACACGGGTCGCCTCAAGATCGTCTTCTTCAACCAGCCCTGGCGGGCCAAGCAGCTCGAGGGGGGAACCCAGGCGATCTTCTTCGGCAAGGTCACCGACTATCGGGGGACTCGGCAGATGGCCAACCCCGTCGTCGACGTGGTGGCCGGTGTGGCGCCCGGGAGGCGGACACTGCGGATCCTGCCGGTCTACCCGGCCTCGGCCAAGGCGGGCCTGACGTCGTGGGAGATCGGCGAGTTCGTGGCCGAGGCTCTTGCGCGCGCCGGGGAATTCGCCGACCCGCTCCCCGCCGAGTGGCGCTCCGAGCTCGATCTGTGGGACCGGACCGCAGCCTTCGGGGCCATCCATGCGCCCGAATCGGTCGATGTGGTCGAGCCGGCGCGGCGCCGACTCGTCTTCGACGAGCTTTTCCGCCTCCAGCTGGCGCTCGTGCTGCGCCGGCGCGCCTTCGAGGTCAACGCCCGCGCGCTGCATCACGACGTGTCGCCGCGGGAGGTCACGGGGTCGGTCGGCGACACGCTGGTGGCGCGGTTCCTGGGCGACTTGCCCTACGAGTTGACCACGGCGCAGCGCCAGGCCCTCGCCGTCATCGTGGCCGACATGGCCGGCCCGTTCCCGATGCACCGTCTGCTGCAGGGCGACGTCGGCTCGGGCAAGACGGTGGTGGCGCTGGCGGCGCTGCTCGCCGCTGTGCAGAGCGGCCACCAGGGTGCCCTGATGGTGCCGACCGAGGTGCTGGCCGAGCAACACTTCGCGGCGGTGCGCGCCCTGCTCGGCGAACTCGAGGGCCCGGGTGGCATGGCGGGGGGCGAGGTCCGCGTCGAACTCCTCACGAGCCGGGTCAAGGGCAAGGCGCGCACGGCTGTGCTCGAGGGCCTGGCGTCGGGAGCGGTGAGCATCGTGGTCGGCACCCACGCGCTGTTGACCGAGGAGGTGGCCTTCGGGTCGCTCGGGGCCGTGGTGATCGACGAGCAGCACCGCTTCGGCGTCGAGCAGCGGGCCACGCTGCGCGCCAAGGGCACCGACGGCGATCCGGACCTGCTCGTCATGACGGCGACGCCGATCCCGCGCACGGCGGCCATGGTGATCTTCGGCGATCTCGACCTGACCACGCTCGACGAGCTGCCACCGGGCCGCCGGCCGGTCACGACCGAATGGCTCCCGGGGAGCGAGCACAAGGGGGAGCAGCGCGCCTGGGACCGCGTCCGCCAGGAGGTGGCGGCCGGGCACCGGGCCTTCGTGGTGTGCCCGCTGGTCAGCGACTCGCTGCGCGTCGAGGCGAAGTCGGCCACCGAGGAATTCGAGCGCCTGGCCGCGGGCGAGCTGGCGGGGTTGCAGGTCGGGCTGCTGCACGGGCAGATGGCGGCCGTCGCCCGCGAGGAGGTGATGGAGCGCTTCCGGGCCGGCGAGCTCCAGGTGCTCGTCGCCACGACCGTGATCGAGGTCGGCGTCGACGTGCCCGAGGCCACGGTCATGGTGGTGCAGAGCGCGGACCGCTTCGGGATCGCACAGCTGCACCAGCTGCGCGGTCGCGTCGGACGGGGCGGGACCTCCAGCTGGTGCTATCTGCTCGGCGGCGAGGACGGGAACGAGCGCCTGACTGCGGTGGCGGGGTCGACCGACGGCTTCGCTCTGGCCGAGGCAGACCTGCGCGTACGCGGCGAGGGCACGTTGCTCGGCGCCCGCCAGAAGGGCCAGAGCGACCTCCGGCTGGCCTCGCTCACCGACGCCGACGACATGGCACTGCTCGCTGAGGCGCGCCGGGTGGCCGAGGCCGTGGTCGGCGAGGACCCGCAACTCCGCGGCCATCCCGACCTGGCCGACGAGGTCAAGCTGCTCCTGAGCGAGGACGAAGGGGAGTATCTCTTCAAGAGCTGAGGCGCGTGCTGGGGCCCGTCGTGGCTGCGGCCGGCGCGGTCGTAGGGTGAGGCGATGCGGGTCATCGGAGGCCGGAGCCGCGGTCGCCGGCTGGCCGCCAAGTTGCCGCCGACGGTGCGCCCCACGTCGGACAGGGTGCGCGAGGCGATCTTCGACATCTTGGGCTCACAAGGCGGTGTCGAGGGCCTGGTGGTGGTCGACCTTTTCTGCGGCAGCGGCGCGTTGGGGGTCGAGGCTCTGTCCAGGGGGGCGGCGTCGTCCACCTTCGTCGACCTCGATCCGGACGCGTTGGCCGCGGTCCGCCTGAACCTCGACGCGGTCGGCCTCGGGGCCGAGTCCGTCACGCTCGTGCGGGCCGCACTGCCCGGATGGCTCGAGTCCGCGGCGGCGCCTTCGTTCGATCTCGCGCTGTGCGACCCCCCGTACGATTTCGACGATTGGCCCGCACTGCTCGGCGTCCTGCGAGCCGTCACCGTCGTCATGGAATCGGCGGCACCCATCGCCCTACCCGAGGACTGGGTGGTCGCGAGGGAGCGGCAGTACGGCGGTACGCTCGTCACCGTGGCTCATCGCAGGGGTGACGACTCGTGAAAGTGGGTCTGTTCCCGGGATCCTTCGACCCGTTCCACAACGGGCATCTCGAAATCGTCGAGCGGGCGACCCGGCTCTTCGACGAGGTCGTCGTCGCCGCCTTGCGCAATCCTCAGAAGGGCATGGCGCTGTTCGACCTCGAGGAGCGCCAAGCGATGCTGGAGGAGACCATGGCCCACCTGCCGTCGGTGCGCATCGTGTCGGTGGCGACCCTGCTCGTCTACGTCGCCCGCGACGTCGGTGCGTCGGCGATCGTACGGGGGTTGCGGGCGGTCTCGGACTTCGAGGCCGAAATGCAGATGGCCCAGATGAACAACCACCTCTCGGGCGTCGAGACGATCTTCATCCCCACCAGCCCGGAGTGGTCCTTCGTGGCGTCCAAGCTCGTGCGCGAGGTGTGGCGCTTCGGCGGCGACGTGTCCGCCTTCGTCCCCAAGCCGGTGGCGGAGGCCCTGCAGGCCAAGTACATGGAGCGTGACGTGGACGGAACGAGGGGTGAAGACGCGTGAGTGATCAGTTCCTCGACGTCGACGACGACGACCCACCGCTGGAGGACGTCGGCATCGAGTCGATCCTCAACCAGCTGCTCGACCTCCTGGCGGCGGCGAAGTCCATGCCGCTGTCCTCGTCGGTGATGGTCTCGCGCGAAGAGGTGAGCTCACTGGTGCAGTCGGCCATCGAGTGTCTGCCCGACGAGCTGCGCCAGGCCCGCTGGCTGCTGCGCGAGCGAGAGGAGTTCATGGCGGAGCGCAACCGCGACGCCGAGGCGCTCATGGCCGACGTGCGGGCCCAGGCCGAGCACATGGTGCAGCGCACCGAGATCGTGCGGCAGGCCAACGCCGTGGCCCAGCGGATCCTCGACGACGCCAACGAGGAGGCGAGGGCGCTGCGCCACCAGGCGGAGGACTTCGTCGACACGAAGCTGGCCGGCATGGAGATCGTGCTGGACCGGCTGACACGGACGGTGCAGGCAGGCCGGGCGCGGCTGGCGGCGCCGTCCCTCGACACCACCCCCACCGTCGACGTCACCCGGACGGAGGAGGACGGCTTCTTCGACCAGGACCGCTCGTAGGGGTAGGTCGGATGGCCACCGAACCCTTCAGCGTCCACGTGGCACGGTTGCGCCGCCCGCCCGCCCAGCCCGCCCACGAGGTGCGGCGGGGCGAGGTCGCCCAGACTGGACCCATCGACGAGGCCGGGATCGACCCCGGGCGCAGCGTCGTGCCGGCCGGAGCCGAGATCGAGGTCGACGTGACCCTCATCCCCTTCGAGGGAGGGATCGAGGCGACCGGGACCGTCACCGCGCCGTGGACCGGCATCTGCCGGCGCTGCGCCGAGCCGGTGTCGGGTGTGCTGCGAATCCCGGTCCGCGAGCGCTTCGCCGACGCGCCGCTGGCCGGGCCCTCCGACGAAGAGCTCTATCCCATCGTCGACGACACCATCGACCTGGCGCCGCTGGCCCGCGACGCCGTGGTCCTCGAGCTGCCCATGGCGCCGCTGTGCCGGGAGGACTGTGCGGGACTGTGTGCGCAGTGCGGGGCGAACCGCAACGACGGCGATTGCGGCTGCGTTGCCCCACGGGACCCCCGGTGGGCTAACCTCGACGTGCTCCGGTAGCCGTTCCTCCGGCCCGGCTCCGTCCGAGAGCGCACCTGCGCCCGATCGATCGTTGGAGTTCCGCCATGGCCGTCCCCAAGAAGAAGAAGTCGAAGGCCAAGGGCCGCAGCCACCAGGCTGGGGCTTGGCGGCTGGGCCGGCCGGCGCGCAGCGTGTGCCCGCACTGCCAGGCCTCCAAGACCCCGCACGTGGTCTGCCCCAGCTGCGGCTGGTACAAGGGTCGTCAAGCGGTCGAGGTCGACTGACTTGAGCCGTCGGGGCGAGCGTCCCAGCCCCGAGACACTGGCCACCCTGCCGGTTGCGGTCGATGCCATGGGGGGCGACCTGGCTCCGGGCGAAATCGTGGAGGGTGCCCGCCGGGCGCACGAACAGCACGGCGTCGGCATCGTGCTCGTCGGGCCGCCCGAACTGGTGGGCGACACGCGGGGCCTCGACCTCTTGCCCTGTACCGAGGTCATCGGCATGGACGAGGACCCGGCTGGGGGCGTCCGCCGGAAGAAGGATTCCTCCCTCGTACGCGCCGCCGAGCTCGTGCGCGACGGCAAGGCCTCGGCCATGGTGTCGGCGGGCAACACCGGGGCGACCATGGCGTCTGCGCTCCTGCGCATGGGCCGGCTGCCGGGCGTGGTGCGCCCGTGCATCGCAACGCCGCTGCCGCGCCTGGGTCGGACGCCGGCCGTGCTCGTCGACGCCGGCGCCAATGCCGAGTGCACCCCCGCCATGCTGGTGCAGTTCGCCCAGATGGGCGCCGCCTACGTGGCAGCCCGCTTCGGCACCGCGGCCCCGTCGGTGGGACTGTTGTCGATCGGCGAGGAGCCGACCAAGGGCACCCCGCTGGTCAAGGAGACCCATGGGCTGCTCGTGAAGGCGGCGCACGTGGGCACCGGCGAAGGTCGTGGCGGCTTCGAATTCGTCGGGAACCTCGAGGGTCGCGACCTCCTGCCCTCGCCGGCCGACGTCATCGTCACCGACGGGTTCACGGGCAACGTGGCGCTCAAGGCGCTGGAGGGATCGCTGCGCTTCTTGTTCGACACCATGCTCGGAGTGTTCGGGACCAACGAGGCGACGACCGAGGCGGCGGGGGTCCTGCTGCCGCACCTGTTGCCGATCGCAACCGAATTCGAGCCCGAGAACACGGGCGGGGCCATGTTGCTCGGGACCGACGGCGTGTGCGTGATCAGCCACGGATCCTCGAATGCGACCGCCATCATGAACGCCGTCCTCGTGGCCCACGAATGTGCCACCCGGGGGCTCGCTGACCACGTGGCGGCGTCAGTGCAAAATGAGGAAAAGAGCTAAAAGCCCAGTTC
Source organism: uncultured Acidimicrobiaceae bacterium (assembly GCA_963782415.1). GTDB lineage: Bacteria > Actinomycetota > Acidimicrobiia > Acidimicrobiales > RAAP-2 > Bog-473. Next base: position 878,481 of record CAWAJT010000008.1, read on the forward strand.
AAGTGGTACAAACGGGCGCTCGGAGTCTGCTGAGACGTACACTGTGGCCGTGCCAGCAGAAACCCACACCAACCAGGGCCCACTCGACCGCAACGGGGTTTTCGAGCTGATCAGGGACCAGCTGGCCGACATCCTCGAGACGGACCCGTCGTCGATCACCGAGGGCGCCTCCTTCGTCGAGGACCTCGACGCCGACTCCCTGGCCCTGATTGAGCTGGTCGAAGCCTTAGAAGAGGAGCTGGGCGAGCGAACAGTGGGTTTTCGCATCAACGACGAGGACCTCGAGGACCTGCGCACGGTACGGGATGCAGTTGACTACGTCTACGCCAAGCTCGAGGCGGGTTAACGCGGGCGCTGAGGGTGCGGCCGCATTGGCCGAGCGACTTGGCCATTCCTTCGCCGACCTGAGCCTTTTGCAGCACGCCCTGGCGCACCGGAGCTGGTGTGGCGAGCAGGACGGTGGCGCGCCCTCCAACGAGCGCCTGGAGTTTCTGGGGGACGCCGTCCTCGGCCTGGTCGTGGCGAGGTACACCTTCGAGCGCTTCCCCGAGTTTCCCGAGGGCAAGCTGGCCAAGGTCCGCTCCGCCGTCGTGAATGCCCGCGTGCTGGCGCAGGTTGCTGCCCAGCTCGGGGTGGGTGAGGTCCTCCTGTTGGGCCGGGGGGAGGAAGGATCAGGTGGCCGGGCCAAGGCCTCCATCCTGGCCGACGCCTTCGAGGCGATCCTCGGGGCCGTCTACCTCGACGCCGGCTGGGACGCCGCGCGTCAGCTGGTCCTACGCGAGCTGGGCGCGGCCATTGAGCGGGCGGGCGAGGAACCCGACGACTTCGACCACAAGAGCCGGTTGCAGGAGAAGGCGGTGCGCGACGGGGAGGGGACGCCCCGTTACGTCGTGGTGAGCTCGGGGCCCGACCACGACCGGGTCTACAGGGCCGAGGTGTTCCTCGGCGGGACCCGAAGGGGGTCGGGCGAGGGACGCTCGAAGAAGGACGCCGAACAGGAGGCCGCACGAGCGGCCTGGGAAGGCCTCACCAGTGCCTGAGCTGCCCGAAGTCGAAACGTTGCGTCAGGACCTCTCCCGTGAGGTGGTGGGCCGCAAAATCAAGGCGGTCTCGGTGTCCAACGGCCGCTCCGTGCGGCGCCACGCCTCGGCCAAGCACTTCCGGGCCCTCCTAGAGGGGCACACCATCAAGTCGGTGGGCCGCCTCGGCAAGTATCTGCTGTTGACGCTCGATACCGCGGACACGCTCGTGGTGCATCTCGGCATGAGCGGGCAGCTCCTGCGGGTCAAGTCCGCCAAGGAGCCCAAGCCCAAGCACACCCACGTCGTCATCACCTTCACCCAAGGCGGGGAGCTGCGCTACGTCGACCCCCGCACCTTCGGGGAGATGTTCGTCTCGACGCCGCCGCTCAAGGCGGACGGGACGCCGCTGAGCCCGGTCTCGGGGACAGCCGGTGGCGACGGCGCCGCCATCCGCAAGGCGATCCCCGAGCTGGCGCACCTGGGCTTCGACCCCATCGAGGATCTCATGAGCTGGGATCGCTTCGGCGCCCTGCTGCACCAGCACCACGGGGGGATCAAGGCGCTCTTGATGGACCAGAGCTTCACGGCGGGCATCGGCAACCTGTACTCCGACGAGATGCTCTACCAGGCCGGGCTGCGCTTCGACCGGCCGGCGGACTCGCTGACGGCGACCGAGGTGCGCCGGCTCTACCGGGCCATCGTCGAGACGCTGGCCGACGCGATCAAGCACCGGGGTTCCTCGTTGGCCGACGAGCAGTACCGCGACCTCTTCGGCGAGCTCGGCGACTTCCAGGGCTCGCACCAGGTCTACGACCGCGAGGGGGAGCCGTGCCGCCGGTGCCGCAACACCATCGTGCGGGTGAAGGCGGGCGGACGCTCGACCTTCTTCTGCGAGCACTGCCAGGTGTGAGTCCCACGCCGCTCGTAGGCAGCCGGTAGGGTCGCCCCGATGTTCCTGAAGTCGCTCAGCATGAAGGGTTTCAAGTCCTTCGCCGATCCGACAGTGCTGGAGTTCGAGCCCGGGATCACGGTGGTGGTGGGACCCAACGGGAGCGGCAAGTCCAACGTCGTCGACGCGGTGACGTGGGTGCTCGGGGCCCAGGGGCCGCGCTCGCTGCGCTCGGCGAAGATGGAGGACGTCATTTTCGCGGGAACCTCTTCGCGGCCCCAGCTGGGCCGGGCCGAGGTGTCGCTCACCATCGACAATTCGTCGGGGAAGCTGCCGATCGACCTCTCCGAGGTCACCATCACCCGGACGCTCTTCCGCTCCGGTGACAGCGAGTACGCCATCAACGGCGCACCGTGCCGCCTGCTCGACATCCAAGAGCTGCTCAGCGACTCGGGCGTGGGCCGCCAGCAGCACATGATCATCGGCCAGGGCCAGCTCGACACCGTCCTCAACGCCCGGCCGGAGGACCGCCGCGCCATCATTGAGGAGGCGGCCGGTGTCTTGAAGCACCGCCGGCGCCGCGAGCGGGCGGAGCGTCGCCTGGCGGCCACGGCGGAGAACCTCGAGCGCCTCGGGGACCTCGTACGCGAGGTGCGGCGCCAGATCCGGCCGCTCGAGCGCCAGGCCGCAGCGGCCCGATCGCACGACAGCGTGGCCACCGAGCTGCTGGCCGTGCGGCGGTATCTCGCCGGGGCCGAGCAGGCCGACCTGACGGCGCGCCGACGGACGGCAGTGCAGAACCTGGCCGTGTGCCGCGAGGAGGAGCAGGAGCTGCACGAGGCCCTGGAACAGCTCGACACCGAGGCGACCGCCACGACGGCCGAGCTGTCGTCACGCCGCGAGGAGGACCTGGCCAACGCCCTCGGTCGCGTGCAGGGTCTCGTCGAGCGCGCCCGTGGGCTCACCGGTGTGCTGCGCGAACGTGGACGCGGCGTGGTCGCCGCCCTCGACGCCGCCGCCGACGTCGACGTGGTCTCGACCCTCGAGGCCGAGGCGGCCCGCCTGGCCAGCGAGCTGGTCTCGGCCCAGGCCGAGGAGGAGGCGGGCGGCGCGCCGGAGCGGGCCGAGCTCGACCAGGCACTGACCGCCCTCGACGGCGAGGCAGTCGCCTTGCAGGAACGCTGGGCCACCGTCCTCGGTGGCGATGCACCCGACCAGGCCATCGCCCGGGTGCGGGCCCGCACCGAGTCGGTGGCGCGCGCCGCGGCGCGCGAGCAAGAGGATCTCGACTCCCTGGGGGCGCGTGTGGACGGTCTCCAGGAGCGCGTGGCCGGTGCGGCGGTCCGCGCCGACCTCCTGGCCCGGCAGGCCGACGAGCTCGAGCAGGCGACCGCCTCACTCGAGACGGAGCTGGCTGCCCGCAGCGCCGAGCTCGAAGAGGCGGTGCGCACGGCCGAGGCGGCGCAGGTGTCGGCGGACGAGGCCGAAGAGGCGCGCCACCGCACGGCGGCGCGCGCCGAGGCCCTGGAACGTGCTCTGGCCGACCTGCAGGGTGCCGGCGGGCGTGAGCTGCTCCGCGATGTCGACGGCGTGGTCGGCTCGCTGGTCGACCTGGTGGAGATCGACGAAGGCTGGGAGGCCGCGTTCGAAGCCGCCATCGGCGCCGGCGTGGCCGCCGTTGTCGTCGACGGCCGCCGCTCGGCCCAGGCGGCGCTGGCCACCTTGCGCGAGGGTGGCGTCACGGGGGCCATCCTCACGCCGCGCCAGTCCTCGGCCTCGGTGGGTGTGGGGGAGCTGCCCCCCGGCAGCAGCGCTGTCCGCCGTCCGCCGCCACGTGCGCGTGCGCCAGGGCGGGGCCGCCGCCGAATCTGTGCTCGACACGCTGGTCGGCCGGGCCGTCCGCGTCGACGGGTGGGAGGAGGCCATCGACCTGTCCCTCGCCCGCGACGACCTCGTCGTCGTCACGCCCGAAGGCGATCGCTTCGCCGCCAGCGGCTGGCGGGTGCGCTCGGCGACAAGCGTGGTCACGGCGGCCTCGGTGGAGGAGGCACGCCACCGGGCCGAGGCCGCGGCCGCCGCGGCCGAGCTCGCCCGCGCCCACCTCTCGGAGAGCCGCATTGTGCTCAGCCGCTGCCGGGATGCGCGCACCGCGGCCGAGCGGGCCAACGACCGGCACGCCTCGGCCTGTGAGACGGGGCGGGCCGACCGGGAGCGCTCCGCTGAGGAGCGGCGCCGAGTCACGGCCGAGCTCGAAGAGGCCCGTGCCGCCGTCGCCGCAGGTCAGCAGCGGCTGGCCGACGTCACCACCGAGCAGGCGCAGCTGGCCGGGGCGTTGCCCGAGCTGCAAGAGGCCCTGGTGGCCTGGGAGGCGCTCGAAGAGCGCCGGACCGCCCTGCGCCGGCGCCGCCAGGAGCTCGAGGTGCGCGTGGCCGGCGTCGTGGAACGCCGGCGTGTGCTGGCCGAGCGGCAGGCGGAGGTGGAGCGCCGGCTCCAGGGCCATGCCGAGGAGCGGGCGACCGCGGCGACGCGCCGCCGCCGCCTGGAGGCGGAGGGCGCCGCACTGGCCCGCCTGGAGCTGGTGGTCCAGCGCGAGCACGACCGGCTGGACGGCGTCTTCGAATCGCTGCGTCACGACTACCAGGACCAGGTCGACGCCGTACGTGCCGGCGGCGAGAAGCTCGAGCGGTTGCGCCAGGACCGCCACACCACCGAACAACGACTCGAGGCGGTGCGCACACGCACGCGCACGCTCGACCTCGAGTCCAATGAGGTGGACCTGCGCATGGAGGCGCTGCAGGAGCACATCACGCGCGACCTGGGCGCGACGCCCGACGAACTGACGGGCCTGCCCGCGCCCGAGGCACCCGAGGGCACGCCGCTGCCGCAGCACGCCGAGGAGCTCGAGCGGAAGTTGGCGGCGCTCGGCCCCGTGAACCCGCTGGCCCTCGAGGAGCTCTCGACGCTGGAGGAGCGCCACAAGGAGCTCGAGGCGCAGGTTGACGACGTGCGCGGCGCCCGGCGTGAGCTGCACGAGGTCGTGCGCACCCTGGACCACGAGATCATGACGTCGTTCGCCGCCGCGGCTGCCGACGTGAACGAGCACTTCTCGGCCCTGATCGCCATGCTGTTCCCCGGCGGGACGGGCCGGCTCATGCTGCTGGAGCCCGACGACCTCCTCAACACCGGGGTCGAGATAGAGGTGCGCCCCGCCGGACGCAATGTGCGCCGGGTGTCGCTGCTCTCCGGTGGCGAGCGCTCCATGGCGGCGCTGGCCTTCCTGTTCGCCGTCTTCCGGAGCCGCCCGTCGCCCTTCTACATGATGGACGAGGTCGAGGCCGCGCTCGATGACGTCAACCTCAGCCGCTTCCTGGCGCTGGTGCACGAGTTTCGCGACGAGGCGCAGCTGCTGATCGTCAGCCACCAAAAGCGCACCATGGAGACGGGCGACGCGCTGTACGGGGTCACGATGGCGCCCGGCGGTTCGTCCCAGGTCGTCAGCCAGAAGGTGGAGAAGGAGCGAGAGCCGGCATGAACGGCACGCTCTACGCCGTCTTCGTCGTGGCGGCCATCGTCTGCGTCATCGCCGGGGTGGCGGCCGTCAGGCGCACCCGCCGGCGCGTCCGCGACGACGAGTACGACTCGGGCGAGGACGATGGCGGCATGACCTATGCCGAAGAGTCGGCCGCCGTCGCGGCCGCAGAGGCCGCGCTCGAAGCAGAGCAGGGTGACGACGAGCGCGACGGCGTCGAGGGGGCGCCGCCGGTGTGAGCGGCATCATCATCACCCTCATCATCGTGGTCGCCGTCCTGGCGATCGCCGCCGGCACCATCGCCGCCACCCGCGCCCGCCGGCGGTCCGGGCGCGGCACGGGCACGGGCACGCTCGCACCACCCGGTGCACCGCCGACACCGCCGCCGCAGGCGGGACCGGCACCGGCCCCCCCGACCACAACGGCGCCGGAACGAGCACCCCCTGAACCGGCGGCCGAGGCAGATCTCGCGCCCGCCGCCGCGCCCGAGGTCGCTCCACCGGCGGCGCCGCCCAGCTACCGGAGCCGGCTCGGCAGCGTGCGCGGCCTGTTCAGCGGGGCCGTCTCCGCATTGCGCTCGGGACGGATCGATGGCGCCACCTGGGACTCCCTGGAAGAAGCGCTGATCCGGGCCGACGTCGGTGTCGCCACGGCGGACGCACTGCTCGGCGAGCTGCGTGCCCGCGTCGAGGCCAAGGAGGTCAACGGCGGCGACGACCTGCTGGCGGCGCTCGGAACAGCCATCCGCCAGCTGCTCGAGACGGCGGACACGCGTACGTTGCGCTTCGATGGGACGCCCGGGACGCCCGACGTCTGGCTGATCGTCGGCGTCAACGGCGTCGGCAAGACCACGACGATCGGCAAGCTGGCCAAGCGGGAGACGGCCGAAGGGCGCTCGGTCCTCCTCGCTGCCGGTGACACGTTTCGCGCCGCCGCCGGGGACCAGCTCGCCATGTGGGCCGAGCGGAGCGGCACCGAGATCGTCCGCGGCGCCGAGGGCGGCGACCCGAGCGCCATCGTGTTCGACGCCGTCCAACGCGCCGCGGCGCGCGGGAACGACCTGGTGCTGGCCGATACGGCCGGGCGACTGCACACGAAGGTCAATCTGGTCGAGGAGCTCAAGAAGATCCGGCGCGTCGCCGACCGCGATCCGGGCAACGTCACCGAGGTGCTCCTGGTGCTCGATGCCACGACGGGTCAGAACGCGCTCGCCCAGGCACGGCAGTTCACCGATGCGGTCGACGTCACGGGCATCGTGCTGACGAAACTCGACGGCACGGCCAAGGGCGGGATCGTTATCGCCGTCCAGCGTGAGCTCGGCCTGCCCGTCAAGCTGGTCGGGCTGGGTGAGGGGCCCGACGACCTGGTTGATTTCGACCCCGACGAATTCGTCGAGGCTCTGCTTGCGACCGACTGAGCGAGGAGGGGAGGTCCGGTGGACACGCTGACCGATCAGCAGAAGAAGCTGATCCTGGCCGTGCTCGTCATACATCTCCTTGTGGCCAGGCTGACCTGGTGGGACCTGCGCCGCCGGCCCGATGCCGCGGTGCGGGGCAAGAAACGGGTGTGGCGCGTCGCGTCCGGCGTGAACACCACCGGCTCGGTGGCCTACTGGCTGTTCGGCCGGCGCCGGATCACGTCGACCTGAGGCGTCGGGTCGACGGCCGTTGGTCAATGCCTCGATCGGGCTGTTGCGCGACCCCTAGGCCACCTTGAGCAGGTCGATGACGAAGACGAGGGTGTCATTGGCGGCGATGCCCGGTCCGGGTGATTCACCCCGGTAGCCGAGGGAGGGCGGAATGACCAGTTCGCGGCGTCCGCCGACTTTCATGCCCACCACACCCTTGTCCCAGCCGGGGATGACCTGTCCGGCACCGAGCGTGAAAGTGAAGGGCTGACTGGTCCACGACGACTGGACGACATGGCCCGACGAGTACGTGGCCAGAACGTACTGCACGGTGACCTTGTCACCCGGCTTCGCCGTCGCACCCGTTCCCGTGATGAGGTCTGCGCTCTCCAGCGAGGTCGGCGGCGTGCTCGTCGGAACCGTCACCGTCGGTGCCTTTCCGGCCGTCCCGGCAGGGGACTGGTCGGCGGCCGGGAGCGCGACGATGGCGTCGAGCGGACTCTGGCCGGGAACGGTCGTGATCGTCGGGTTGGCGCTGGCGTTGCTGGCCGCAGTCGTGCTCGTGGTGGCACCGGAGCCTGAAGTGCTCGAGGGCGAGGAGCTGCACGCGGCCAGCCCCAGCGCGCCGGCGGCACCGAGTGCCAGCGCGACCGTAAAGGAGCGAGGTCTGCGGGGAGCCATGCGCCGAGACGGTACTCGTTGGGGGCGATGGTCCCGTGGCAGGGCAGGGCGCGCCCAATTGCCCGCAAGGTGTGCGGCGGCCGGATGGGTCGTCGGCGTGGGCGGGCGCGGTGGTACGGCGGAGCGCCTTGCCACGTTGGTGTCGGATGGGTCCCGAGGCGGCGGTCGGGGCGGCGGCTTGTCCTCCGAAACTCTCAACCAACGCGTTGATAGTCCTGGTTGATGGTTCTGGCGTCGTCGCCACGCCGACCACGCCCCACGCCGGCCGACCACGCTGCCCCCGTGGCTAACCTGACAGACCATGTTCGACGCGCTTTCCGACCGCCTGGAGCGAATCTCGACGCGCTTGCGGGGCAGAGGACGCATCAGCGACGAGGACCTCGACGAGGCGTTGAAGGAGATCCGTACGGCGCTGCTCGAGGCGGATGTCGAGCTCTCCGTCGCCCGGCGCTTCTGTGACGGCATCCGCCTGCGGGTCAGCACCGAGGCACTCGCCAAGAGCCTGACCCCCGGCCAGCAGGTCGTGCGCGCCGTCCATGAGGAATTGATCGCCGTGCTGGGCGGCGAAACCCTCAAGCTGAGCTACGCGTCGCGACCTCCGACCGTGGTCCTCATGGCCGGTTTGCAGGGGGCCGGCAAGACCACCACCTCGGCCAAGCTCGCGCGCTGGTGGAAGCAACAGGGGCGCAACCCTTTGCTCGTCGGAGCCGACCTCCAGCGACCCGCCGCGGTGGAGCAGCTGCGGGTCCTCGGTCAACAGGCCGGGGTGAGCGTGTTCAGCGAGCCCACCGACCCCGTCTCATGCGCCAAAGCTGGTCTCGAAGAGGCACGACGGCTCGGCCGGGACATTTGCATCATCGACACCGCAGGGCGTCTCACTATCGATGCCGACCTCATGGAGCAGATCCGGGACATCTCCGCCGCAACCGAGCCGCACTACACGTTCCTGGTGGTCGACGCCATGATCGGGCAGGACGCCGTGGCCACCGCCAAGGCGTTCCACGACACGCTCGAGCTGAGCGGCGTCATCTTGACCAAGCTCGACGGCGATGCCCGCGGCGGCGCCGCGCTGTCGGTCAAGGGCGTCGTGGGCAAGCCGATCGCCTTCGCCAGCACCGGTGAGCGTCTTGAGGACTTCGACCTGTTCCACCCGGATCGCATGGCCGATCGCATTCTCGGCATGGGCGACGTGCTCAGCCTGATTGAGCAGGCAGAACGCACCATGGACACCGACGAGGTGACCAAGAGCGCCAACCGCCTCATGCAGGGCCACTTCACGCTGGAGGACTTCCTCTCCCAGCTCCGGCAGGTCAAGAAGATGGGTTCATTGGGCGGACTCATGCGCCTCATGCCCGGGATGTCCAAGGAGATGCGTCAGGCCGCCGGCCAGATCGACGACGGCGAGGTGGCCAAGGTGGAAGCAATCGTGTGCTCCATGACGCCCGCCGAGCGCAATGACACCGCTCTGCTCGACGGCTCGCGCCGCAGCCGGGTGGCCCGGGGCTCGGGCACCTCTATCCAGGACGTGAACACCCTGTTGAAGCAGTTCAAGGAGATGCAGAAGATGATGAAGGGGATGGCCTCGGGCACCATGCCCAACCTCCCCGGCATGCCGAACATGGCCGGCATGAGCGGCCGGGCCGCCCGCAAGTTGGCCCAGCAGGGTGCCGCCGGCCTGCCCGCAGCACCTGCCGGAGCCGACTTCGACATGCTCTCGCAGCTCATGGAAGAGGGCGGTGAGCTGCCATCGGGCTTCCCCGGACTGCCGTCGCCGGGGGCGACTCGGCCTGTGGTGAACGTGAACAAGGGCACCAAGAAGAAGAAGAAGGGCGGACGGGTCACCCCACCGAAAGGTCGGTAGGGTCGCCATCTGCCAGAATGGACGGCCGAGACGTCCAGATCAGTGGAGGAATTAGTTCGTGGCAGTCAAGCTCCGCCTTGTGCGGATGGGTAAGAAGAAGCAGCCGACCTATCGGGTCGTCGCCGCCGACAGCCGATCGCCGCGTGACGGGCGGTTCCTCGAGATCGTGGGTACCTACGCCCCACGGGGTTCATCGACGGTCGAACGGGACGCGGTGATCAACATCGACAACGCCAAGGCCGTGAAGTGGCTGGTCAATGGGGCGAAGCCGACCGAGCGGGTCGAGCGATTGCTGAAGACCTCCGGCGCGTGGGACGAATTCGCCGCGGCGAGGGCCAAGTGACAGACCTCTACGAAGCGGGCGACATCAACCAGTCCGACGCCGCGGCCGGCGACCTCGACGATGCGGACGAGGTCGACGAGGAGATCGGCGAGGGCAACGAGCGCGGCGAGCAGGACGGAGGCACCGCGCTGGCCGTGCTGACGTACCTGGCGCGCTCGTTGTCCAACGACCCCGACTCGGTGGTCATCGACACCGAGGAGCGCCGTGGCGGGCTGCGGCTCAACCTCCACGTGGCTCCCGACGACATGGGTCGGGTGATTGGCCGACGCGGTCGCACCGCACAGGCCATTCGGACGCTGGTCAACGTGGCCGGGGCCAAGGATGGTGTGCAGGCGAGCGTCGACATCGTCGACGACTGACCTGCTCACGGTCGGCCGGGTCGCCAAGGCCCACGGCCTGCGCGGCGAGGTGGTCGTCCAGCTCTGGACAGACCAGACTCAGCGCGTCGACCCAGGGTCGCAACTCGCATCCGCCCGGGGCATCCTCACCGTGGTCTCGTCGAAGGCGATCGGACCGGACCGGTACATCGTGCAGTTCGAGGACGTGCCGGACCGCAGCGCGGCCGAGATGCTGCGGGGCCTGGAGCTGGCGGCTGAACCACTCGACGACGTGCCCGACGCGCTGTGGGTGCACGAGCTCGTTGGGTCGACCGTGCGGGACGCCGCCGGCACGGCGGTCGGGGTCGTCGCGTCGGTCGAGGCGAATCCGGCCAGCGACCTCATGGTTCTCGAGTCCGGCGGGCTGATCCCGGTCCGGTTCATCACGGCGCACGATCCGGCGGCGCGCACCGTCGACGTCGACATCCCCGAGGGGCTGCTCGACCTGTGAACGCATCGACGTGAGGATCGACGTCTTCACGCTCTTCCCCGGCGTGGTCGCCACCTACTGCGGGACGTCGATTCTCGGCCGGGCCGCCAATGTCGGTGCGCTCGACGTGCGCGTCCACGACCTGCGCGACGGTGCGGACGACACCCGCCGCACGGTCGATGACAGCCCCTTCGGCGGGGGAGCCGGCATGGTGATGACCCCCGATCCGATCTTTCGCTCCGTTGAATCCGTGCCGGATCTGCCACGGCCCCTTTTCTTGTTGACTCCCGGAGGGCGGCCCTTCGATCAAGCGGTGGCCGCCGACCTGGCGGGACGCGCTCCTCAGGGCTTCTCGCTGCTCTGTGGGCGCTACGAGGGTGTCGACCAGCGGGTGGCCGACCACTTGGTCGACGGGGAGCTGTCCGTCGGGGACTTCGTGCTGGCCGGTGGAGAGCTGGCGGCGCTCGTCGTCGTCGAGGCGGTGGCCCGCCTGCTGCCTCACGTCCTCGGCAACGAGGAGTCGCCGCGGGACGAGAGCTTCGCCGATGGGCTGCTCGAATACCCCCAGTACACCCGACCGGCAGCGTTCCGGGGGTGGCTCGTTCCCGAGGTGCTGCGCTCGGGAGACCATGGCGCGATTGCCACCTGGCGCCGCCGGCACGCCCTCCTCCGTACGGCCGAGCGCCGTCCCGACCTGCTGGCGCGCCTGGTCAGGGCCTCGGCGCTCAGCCCCAGCGACGTGCAGGCCCTCTCCGAGCACGGCTACGATGTTCCGTCCGGCACTGAGCCGGTGTGATCGAAGGATTCCTCTCATGCACCCCACCGAAACGATCGATCGCGACAGCCTGCGCGACGACATCCCCGAGTTCCGCCCCGGCGACACCGTCAAGGTCCACGTCCGGGTCGTGGAGGGCAACCGCGAGAGGGTGCAAATCTTCCAGGGTGCCGTGATGCGTCGCCAGGGCGGCGGCGTGCAGGAGACCTTCACCGTGCGCAAGGTGAGCTTCGGGGTGGGTGTCGAGCGGACGTTCCCCGTGCATTCGCCCACCATCGCCAAAATCGAGGTCACCACGCTGGGTGACGTCCGGCGGGCGAAGCTGTACTACCTGCGCGACCGGCACGGGAAGGCCGCCAAGATCAAGGAGCGCAGGGTCCCGCGCGGCAAGGCGGCGGCGGCCGTCGTCGAGGAAGATGTCGAGACCGCGGACGTCGAAGATCTCGAGGAGGCTCAAGGGGTCGAAGAGGTCGACGCTGTCGAAACCGACATGGTGGTGGACGAGGTGGAGGCCGATGACGTCGAAGCTGGTGACGCCGGTGTCGACGGGGCCGTCGGGGGGGACGCAGACGACTAGGGCGGTCGCAGCGTGAGCGAGGAAGACCTCGAACGCTACGAATCCGAGATCGAGCTCGGGCTCGTCCAGGAATACCGCACCGTCCTCCCCCTCTTCAGCTACGTGATCGAGACGGAGCGCCGCTTCTATCTCGCCAACGAGGTCTCGCTGACCGTGCGGTCCGATACGGCACCGGCCTGCATCGAACTGGAAATCCGCGACGCCTGGGTGTGGGACATGTACCGCCCGGCACGCTTCGTGCCCGAAGTCCGGGTCGTCACCTTCCGTGACGTGAACATCGAGCGTCTGCCCGAACAAGAGCTCTGACCCGGGCGGCGCCTCGACCGTTCCATTCCAGTGGGGAGTGCAAAGCGGCGCAACGCCGCGCTCGGCAATTTCGGAGAGCGTGTGGCGGCCGCGCATTACCGCGGACGCGGGTACGCGGTTCTAGAACGGAACTGGCGGTGCCAGGCAGGTGAGATCGACATGGTCTGTGCCCGCGGCACACTCCTGGTGATCTGCGAGGTCAAGACCCGCACCGGATCGGCTCATGGCCATCCTTTGGAGGCGGTGACCCTCGCGAAGCAGCGTCGGCTGCGCGGCCTGGCCACCCGTTACCTCCGCCAGCAGGGCGACCGATGGGCCGAGGTGCGCTTCGACGTGGTCGGGATCCTCGACGGCCATCTCGAGGTGGTCGAAGGTGCGTTCTGAACCGCCGCCGCATAGGGTCCGTGCCCATGGAGACCCTCATTGTCGAGCGCAAGGACGGTGTCGCGACCGTCACGATGAACCGCCCCGATCGCAAGAATGCCGCCAACGGCAAGATGCTGATAGAGCTGCGCGCCATCTTCGAAGAGATCGAGGACGATCCGGACGACCGGGTGATGGTGTTGACCGGTGCCGGGGGCTCCTTCTGTTCGGGCGCCGATTTGTCGGATCCGAGCGGCCCCGCCACCGATCCCACCCGCTCGGGCCTGGCGCGCATGCGGCGCCTCGGTGATGTCGCGCTGGCGCTCCATCACGTCTCGAAGCCGACCATCGCCAAAGTGGACGGGTTTGCAGTCGGCGCCGGACTCTCACTCGCTCTCGGCTGCGACCTCGTCGTCTGCAGCGACCGCGCCAAGCTCTCCATGATCTTCGCCAAGCGCGGTCTGGCCCTCGACAACGGCGCGTCCTGGCTCCTACCGCGGCTGGTCGGCATGGCCCGAGCCAAGGAGATCGCGCTCTTTGGCGGCATGTGGAGCGGCGAGGAGGCGGCGGCCATCGGACTGGTCAACCGGGTCCTGCCGCTCGCCGACCTCGACCCGTTCGTCGATCACTGGGCCAGGACGCTGGCGGCGGGCCCGCCCCTTGCCCTCTCCATGACCAAGACGCTCCTCCATGCGTCCTCCATGGCCTCCATGGAGCAAGCGGTGGAGGACGAGGCCCGCTGCCAGGCCTTGAACTTCTCGACGAAGGACACCCAGGAGGCGATGCTTGCCTTCGGGGAGAAGCGAGAGCCCGTCTTCATCGGTCGCTAATAGACTGATTTCGTGCTGAATGGGGTCCAGGGAATGGTCGGTGACACCGCGTTGGTGACCAAGGCCATTGGAGGCGCGCATCACCCCGGAAGGATCCGGGCCAGGGGCGAGGAGTGGCTCGCAATTCCGCTCGATCCCGACGCCACGATCCCGGTCGGGACCGACGTCGTGGTCGCGGACGTCGAGCGAGGGTTGCTCGTGGTCTACGCCATCGACACCTAGGAAAGAGGTACCCACATGCTCGGATCGGCCGGAGAAGTTCTGGGAATTGTCGTTGTCGCCGTTCTGGCTGGCGTCGGACTCGGCACACTCTTCGTGTCGCGCTTCGTCAAAATCGTGCAACAGGGCAGCGTCGGCGTCGTGAAGCGGTTGGGCGAGTTCAAGTCGGTCGATCAGCCGGGCATGCGGATCCTCATGCCTTTCATCGACAAGATGGAGAAGGTCGACGTCCGCGAGTTCCCGATGACGGGTGACCAGCAGGCCGTAATCACAAAGGACAACGTCTCCCTCCAGGTGAGCGCGACCATCTTCTGTCAGGTTATCGACGTGAAGTCGGCGCTCTTCGAAATCAACGACTTCCAGCTCGCGGTCGACCAGCTGTCGCGGACGGCGCTGCGGGCGGTGTTCGGGGAGCTCTCGCTGGACCAGGCGTTGAGCGAGCGCGAGACGATCAACAGCCGGATGCAGGATCACATGGCGGATGCCACCGCGAAGTGGGGCGTACGGCTCAACCGCATTGAGATCCTTGACATCACGCCGCCGCTCAATGTCGTGCAAGCGATGTCGGAGCAGAAGGAGGCCGAGCAGCACAAGCGGGCGCTCATCCTCAAATCAGAGGGTGAACAGACGGCTGCCATCAACTCCGCTGGGGGACGCAAGCAGGCGGCCGTCCTAGAAGCCGAGGGTGCCAAGCAATCAGCCATCCTCCGCGCCGAGGCGGAGATGAAGGTGCTCGAGCTCCAAGCCGAGGGTGAGAAGAAGGCGCTCGAGTTGAGGGGCGAAGGTGAGGCGGCACGCCTGACGTCGATCGACACCGCCACCATCAACCCGCGCACGCTTGCGGTGCTGCAGCTCAAGGCACTGCAGGACATCGCCGCGTCGGACAATGCCAAGGTCGTGGTGCCCTACGAGGCGACCAGCCTCATGGGCGCGGCTGAAGTCCTCCTCTCGACGCTGCGCAATGACGACCTCGGCGCAACGACCACGAACGGTGCGACGCCTCCGCCGACGGCGACACCGGCCCGCCCCAACAAGGAGCTCCCGCCGCAGGGTTAGGCGCCGGACCCTGGCGCCGGACCCGTCGACGGGCCTGGCTCAGGCCCATCCGAGCTCGCGGAGCTTGGCTTCTCCGAGACCGAAGTGGTGGCCGACTTCGTGCAGGACGGTGACGCGGACACGTACCGCCAGTTCGTCGAGCGTGCGGGCAGACTGACAGAGCGTGGCCAGGAAGAGGGTGATCCGGTCCGGACTCACGCCGGCGTAGGTACCTCGCTTCGTCAGGGGGATCCCCTCGTACAGCCCATAGAGCCCGCCCGGTGGACTCTCGTCGTCGACGATGATCGCCAAGTTCTCCATCCCGGAGCGGAGCTCGTCGGGGATCTCCTCGAGGGCGTCGGCCACCAGGGCCTCGAAGGCGGCGACGTCGATCGGCTCCATGCCGCCACCTTGCCAGCAAATCGCGGGGCACCGGCGCAACTGGTGGGCAGCGGCGGCCTGCCGGTAGCGTGCCCGGCCGTGCTCGATCCTGGCCTCCGATGACCGACCTCCTCGACGACAGCATGTCGTTGCCGTCACGGCTCGGGGTGATCGCCGAGGTCCGCAATGGGGAGTTCTGCCTCGAGCTCACCCCGCGGGCCGAACTGCTGCATCACGGCGCGCTGCGGGCGAGCGTGATTGCCTTCATGATCGATGTTGCCGCCGGCATCATCCTCGACAAGGATCCAACCGCGTGGACGTTGACATCGGACATGTCGGTTCGCATGCGCCCGCAGCCAGCACCTGGGTTTCTTGCCAGTCGGACCACGATTCTGCGGGAGGGGCGACGCTCGGCGACCGCAACGGTCGACCTCGTGGCCGGCGGCGGAGACCTGGTCGCGACCGGCGCCATCGGTTTCGCCCGGGTGACGCGGCGTGACTCGGATCCCCCGAAGCCGCAATCCTCGCCGGAGCGCATTTCGACCCTCTTCGGCAGTTCGCGCAGCTTGGATCGCCCGCTTCGTGACGAGGCGGGCATCTTGGTGATCGATGCCGCCAACGGGGTGCTCGAAATGCAGGTGACGCCTCAGCTGCGCAATCCCGCCGGGACGCTGCAGGGGGCCATGGTGGCACTTCTCGCCGAGGCGGCGGCCGAGGACCTGGCAGCAGCGCGCTTCGAGATCCCTGCGGTGGTCACTGACTTGGATCTTCGTTACCTGGCCCAGACGGGTGCCGGTCCGGTCCGGTCGACATGCACGGTGCTCGGCGACGGGCCCGACGCGCCCCTGCGGGTGGAGCTCAGGGACCGGTCGACCGAGCGGTTGACGACGCTGGTCTACGCCCGGACGGCCACCATTCCCGGCTAAGGCGCCATGGATCCTTCGGAACGGGGAGTGGGCTCTTCGCCGACAGGTTGATCGATCGGTACGGCACGCACGTGAAAGCCGCCGATCCGAACCGGCGGAGCGCTCTCGGCCGGTTCGTCAGGGGCCTTGCGCTCCGCGGCATGATGGTCGTCGTCTGCCTGATCCCCGAGTACTTTGACGTGCGCCGTCGACGCCCGCGCCGCACCCTCCCCGACGGCGGACGAGGCCAGATGTTCGAGCTGGCGCTTCTCACGTCGTCGTTTGAGGGGGCCGCCTCGAGATGTGGGCACATCGCCTTGACCCATGGCTCAAGACTAGGGGCTGGCCTCGCTGCGACCGCGGCTTTCGCGGGGATCCGGCCAGAATGCGGTCCGATCTGCACTCCTGGATGACCGCGAGCCTGCGATCAACACGACAACAAGGCGATTTGGATCAGCCGAACCGATGCCGAGGGCACCAACGACCGGGCTCGGGGCCATCGACTTCGACCAAGAGCGTGTATGGCCTCCTGGGAGGCAGGGAGATCTGGTTGGCAGGCCCCCGTTCTCGGCCGGCAGCCGACTGAGCGACACCGCGACACATCCCTCGGTTCAGGCTTCTCTTCCCTTTCGGTCGAGATCTGCGCCATCGGCGTCGTAGCCAGCCGTTGTCAATAGTCGACGCAGATCGACGAGCTGCTGTCCGTCTCCGACCTTCTCTCCTGGACGCCTGAGCACTTCGGATTGTTGCCCGAGCCGGAACACGAACATGTCGCCGTGTCGCTCTTCAATGGATCCGACCGCCTCAAGCAGCGACATGACATCGTGCCATTCGACGTCGTGGTTCGTCTCGCCTGAACATCTGCAGGAGGGTGTCGCGACGACGCCCGGCGAGAGCGCTGGTTGGGGGGATGACGACATCGGGATCCTCTCGTCGTGGTGCAGTCTCAATGGAGTGAGAGTCCGACCAGCGCGATGGAAACCAGTGCTCCACGGCGGGTGGTGGGTCATGTGCCTAACATGCGGGCGTGGGCGGCGGTTCATCGACAGCTTCTGGAAGCGAAGCGCAGCGTTCAGCCCATGACTTCGATGCCATATATGCGACCGGCTCGCCTCCGTGGGACATCGGCCGGCCGCAGCCGGCTTTTCACGCGCTCGCAACAAGTTCGAATGTGGTCGGCCGGGTGCTCGACGTCGGTTGTGGCACAGGAGAGCATGCGCTCATGGCGGCTGCACACGGCCACGACGCGTTGGGGATCGACTTGTCGGAACGGGCGATCGAATTGGCCAGGGCGAAGGCCATCGACCGAGGAGTTCAGGCACGCTTCGCGGTCGCTGACGCTCTCCGCCTCGGTGACCTTGGTGAGCAGTTTGACACGGTGCTCGACTGCGGCCTTTTCCATGTGCTCGATGACGCCGAGCGCGTGCACTACGTCCTCAGTCTGGCCGGCGTGCTCCCGCGGGGAGCTCGCTTGCACATCCTGTGCTTTAGTGACCGCCAGCCCGGCGACTGGGGGCCTCGACGGGTGACACAAGGTGAGATTGTGGCGGCGCTCAGCCAAGGTTGGACGATCGATTCCATTGAACCGGCTGTCATCGAGCTCACGTGGGATCCCGCGGGAGCCCTCGCCTGGCACGTCTCGGTCGTTCGAGCGTGAGGATCTGAACCACGACAGGTGGACCGCCGGGGGTTCGAGGCGTCTCATGCACTGAGACTGGCAGATCACCCGCAAGGCCAGACTTGCAGGTTGGGACCGATGCATTCTCGGACGTCGATGGGTCGGAGACGGTTGCCGAGGCCGTCTCCTCGGATCCTGCGTGGGGATGGGTATTTGCGGAGCAGGCGCAAGATCCAGCACGAGGCGTGGGTTCGACTTCTCATCCTGAGCGCCAGCCCTGATCAGCGGGTGCGGATCACACCGGCCCATGAAGCAGCCTCGGTTTGGGTGCGGGCCGGCCGCCCGGAACTGCCCGCATCTGACAAGCACGGCTCGGACCGATGCTCGAGGCGATGCTCGGCCCCCGGTCGAAGTTGGCAAATGCACGCGCACCGTGGTTCCGGACTCGGCTGTGGGTGTGCTCGCTGACAACCCTGCTCGTCTCGACCAGATGCATGTAGCCGCTTGTCTGGAGGCGACGGATCCGGTGAACTCCCACGAGACGAATCGATCGTTTCGTCGTCTGTGGCGCGTTCTGACTCCCAGCCGGAGGGCCAACCGTGACGACGATGTGCCGCGGATCGGGTTCTTGAGGGATCTCACGTCGACCCCGTGCCGCCCACGCTCACAGTCGTGAGAATCTCCGCGAGTCGGACCAGGGCGAGGAGATGGCCTTCACCGGGGCACTCGTGCAGGCGCGCCCGTGGGATGCGGTCGGCTTGGAGGCGTCCATGCGACATCGGCACGTTGCGGTCGTCATCGCCGTGCCAGATGTCGACAGGAATCGTGATGTCTTCGAGTCGGAACCCCCACTGGCTCGCGAAGAGGGAGAAGTCCTGTGCTGCGGCCCGCGCAGTCGTCGACGGCGCACGTCGATAGGAGTTGATGTAGGCCGAGAGCACTTCAGGGCGGTTCATCACGTCGGCGTCCGACCTCGGGGACTGACCCAACGTCGCTCGAATGGATCGTTCCGGCCACCGACGGAAGAGCCAGGTGGTGAGTGCAAACAGGGGATAGACGAGGTGTCGAGACCTTCGCGCCAATCGTGCGACAAGCCGGTTGAAGAACATCATCTCGGCTTCGGAACCCCGTTCTGCCAGTGGGCCTATTCCGCTGACGATGCCGGCGCCCCGAACTCGGTCGGGAAGGAGACGAGCACAGGCAAGAGCGTGCGGTCCGCCGCCCGAGATGCCGACCACGGAGAATGTCTCGAGACCGAGATGATCGGCGAGACGCGAAATATCCGACGGCCAATCTTCCAAACGTCGTTGCTGCTGAAACGAGCTGTGGCCGTAACCCGGCCGATCCACCGCAATGGACCGAACGCCGGCGGCCGCAATCGCCGTCTCGTCGAATGACACCTGCAGACGTGAGCCGGGCGTGCCGTGGAAGACGAACACCGCCGGTCCCTCCGCGTCGCCCTGCTCCAGCCACGCGAGCTCGCGACCGTCGGGCAGGTCCATGACACTCGTCTCACTCATCGTGCACGACGGTAGCCGGGGCCGGGCAATGGGGACCTCCAGGCCGACGGGCACGACTGCGCACGGCCGGTGGTGGCCCCCAACCTGGCGATCACCTCACCGTCTGCACGATCCTCTGAGAATGATTTCGGTCGTCCAGGCAGCTACCGATGTCGCTGGCCGGTTCGGCACAATGGAAATCGGATCGTGACCAGCGAGGGCATACGCTGGGTCGACTTCGAGAGCTGTTGCATCGGCCCCCTCGAATGGGACCTCGCCCTTCAGTCGGATGAGGTCGTCCACCTGTTTCCCGAAACAGATTCGGACCTTCTCGCTCTGTTGCGGAGACTCAACAGCGCACGTTCCGCAACGTGGTGCTTGGGATCGCGTTATGCGGAGATGCATGAACACGGCGAAGTCCACCATCTCGTTGCTGCGCCAAGCTTCTGGCGATTCTGGACGTCTTCCAGAGATGCCCTGAACATCAATGTGCCGCACGTATCCGACGTATGGGTCAGGGCGCGAGGGTGCGATTCCCTGCACCGTTACTGAAAGCGGTAGCGGAGGTGGACGACGCCGCTGCTGAATCGGTGCTCGTCGATGAGTTCGAGATCGGTGCGCATGTCGGTTGGCAGTGCGGGGTTGCGCCCACCGAGGATGACGGGCCATACGAACAGGGCGAGCTCGTCGACCAGCCCAGCGACGAGAGCCTGGGCCGCGAGGTTCGGGCCACCGACCAACAGATCCCTCCTGGCGGTGTCCTTGAGGTCGAGGACCGCGTTGGGGTCGAAGTGGCGTTCGAGCCGAGTGTTCGCAGTGGGCGGTGCGGCAAGGGTCGAGGAGTACACGACCTTGTCCGCAGCCTGCCATGCGCTGGCGTAGTCGGCCGTGAGGTCTGATTGCGCGGCCAGGGTGGAGTCGGTCTCCCACACGGCCAGCGTCTCGTACATGCGGCGCCCGTAGAGATAGGTTCCTGCGGACCGCATCAGCTTGGTGATGAGCGCGAAGACGTCGTCGTCCGGCGGAGCCCAGTCGAAGGCACCGCGTTCGTCCTCGGTGCAGCCGTCGAGGGACATGTTCGAGGCGTAAATCAGCTTCGCCATGACCGCTCGTTCATCACCGTCGCACTCTCGATGTCTTCGGCCTCCACACGAGCACTTCGCGGAGCAACTCGATGATCGTCCCCGAAGGCCTGAACTGTGTCACCTTCTCGAGGGCGTAGGGGCCATGTGGACTTCACGAGAGTCCGTAGGCGACATCTTCTCCATTGCCCGAAGAATACGTGGTGCCGTCCTACACAGGGCTGTTCGTCACGATCGCCGCGGCGGCGGGCAGACCACAGAGGCGAATTGAATTCGGCGAACTCGAGCACCCAGACATGCCCCGGGCGTCGTACGCGTCGATCGTCGATCCGCTGCCGGCGGAGAGAACGGAGCCCCCCATGGCGCCCGGGCTACCTGCGAGCGACGTACTAAACAACGGAGTGCACGAGGAGGCCGAGCCGCATGTGACTCCCTGTGTGTCGAAGGCATGGAGACCCGGCACGATGACGATGCCAACGACGGGTGGCTCTCCCGAAGGGAGCGTATTCGGACTCGACCAAAAGCCGGGCTCGCGCCTTGTGCTCGGACTCGACGGCTTTCCGGTCAGATTCGTCCACAGTCGAACGGATCCGTCACCGCCTGCGCGGTGGTGCTGCGTACGTTGCCATCCAGTGCCTTCTGCCATAGGCACGCGGGTCTCGGTCAAAGAGCTCCGTGGGTGACAAGGCACGGAGTTTCATTACAGAAGTATTTCAATTAGGTGCGTAAAGTGTTACATAGTAACCATGGATCTTGCCTGGCCCGGCGGGGGAGCACCTTCACGATCCGCAGCTGGCATGAGTCGGCCAGAGCGGGCCATCTGGGCGGTCGCAGCGGTGCTGGCCATGGCTTTCCTCGTGGTCGCGCTGACAGCGCTTGCGCATTTTGGGATCGCGAAACTCACGGAGTCGTGGAAGGACTTTCCGGATCTTCGTGGTCTTGAAAGGATGCAAGACGGTGGGAACGCTGCCAGCGCGGCGGCCTGGGCCGCAGCCTCACAACCCAGCACCTTGACCACCTCGACGCTCAACGCGAGATTGCCGGCCTATACCTGGGTAGATGGCGGAACGAACGTTCCACTGTCCTCGGCAAAGAGCCAAATTGTCGGTTTTGTGGCCAGCGGTTCGCACATCGAGACCGCCGTCAAGATCTTTCCGGGGCGATGTTCATACGGCCTCACCATTTCTTCGGCAACGGATCCCATAATCGCAGCGGACCATCTTGCAGGTCCTGGCACGTATTACAGCGTGATGTCGACGTCACAGTGCATCGCTGATCAGGCGCCACCATCGGGCTGGTCGCTGCTCCTTTCCTTTGGTGGGACATAGCAACGGAACTCGGGGAACTCGGACGCCCCGCGCCCGGAGTGCGACGTCGGCTTCGTGCTGCTCCGAGGGCGTCCAAGAAACAAGAACCCAGTCCCACAACCCAGACCATTACGCATCGCACTGTCCCGGCGCCGTGTAGGCGGCATGCCACACTTGGTGAATGGTTCGACGAAAGCTCGATGCAAGGCTTCTCGCTGCCCTCGTGGTCTTGCAGCTCATCGTGGCCGCATTCACGTGGAGAGACATCGGACGCCGAGACGCCAACCAGATTCGCGGGCCGAAGTGGGTCTGGCGAATCGCCAGCGCAGCGCAGATGGGGAACTCGCTTGCCTACTGGGCCTTTGCGCGGAAGGCACCGGGACGACAGGACATTCGCTCGTACGACCCCGGCAGCGTCGCTGAGGCACCGCGTCGAACACAGCCCTAGCCTCAAGAGGAGCCAGGCCCGAGAGGCGTCGGACACCACATGATCGCCCAGACAGCCGGGGCGATGGGAGTTCCCACCGCTTTCCGCAGGGGTGGATCTTCACAAGAGCCGACGCCTTCCTTATGATCGAATCGAGGTGAGGGCGAAATGGGCAGTGGATGTGGTGAACGCCCCGAGTTGGTACTCGATTCGATTCTCCCGCTACGCCCACGGCTCGGCCAAGACGTATCCCAATTGGCCACAGAACTGTGGGCGATTCACGGGTTCATCCCAGTCGACGGTGAAGTGATTTTGGCCGAGTTCGACCACTATGAAACCGCAACGGCCGTTCTCAACCGGCTTGCGGCCGCGCAGGACTTTCAGGAAAGCGGCACGACCGCGCCGATATGTCCAACCCCGTAGCGAAGGGTCCTGTCATGGAGGCAATCACGGTTGGAGACCGCGATGCGGGCGTCGCCGGTCTTTCTCTGACCGACATGCCCTATCCCATTGCGGGCGAAAACGACGTCATCGTGAGTGTCCATGGCGCCGGATTCATCTCCACCGAACTGGAATGGACGGGAACCTGGGCCGACCGCGCCGGACGTGACCGGACGCCGAGCATCGTGGGTCACGATCTATCCGGTGTCGTGGCTGCGTTGGGGCCGGGTACCACCGGCCTCACCGTCGGCCAGCGGGTGTTCGGGCTGACCGACTGGTTCCGCAACGGCACCCTGGCCGAGTACACAGCCGTCGAGGCCCGCAACCTGGCTCCGCTTCCGTCGGATATCGATCACGTCACCGGCGCCGCTCTGCCAATCTCAGGACTGACCTCATGGCAGGCGCTGTTCGACCACGCTCACCTCCGGACCGGGCAGAGCGTCCTCATACACGGCGCCGGTGGCGGTGTCGCTTCGATCGCCGTGCAGCTCGCTCGCGAGGTGGGAGCCGTCGTGATCGGCACGGGCCGGGCCGCTGACCGCAGCACAGTCCTCGGCTTGGGGGCGCACGACTTTTTGGACCTCGAGACCGACAAGCTCGAAGACGTCGGTGAAGTCGACGTGGTCTTCGATGCGATCGGAGGAGAGATACTCGATCGCTCCGCCGCGCTGGTGCGTGCCGGTGGCACGCTCGTCACTATCGTGCGGATGCCCACGGTCAAGCCAATGGACGGGCGGGCGCTCTACTTCGTCGTCGAATCTGACAGCATCCGGCTCGCGGAGCTTGCCCAGCGGCTAAGGGATGGACGGCTCAGGCCGATCGTGGGGGCGGTGAGGCCGCTGCGTGAAGCCCCTGCGGCCTTCGCTCCCTCGCAGCGCACCCCCGGCAAGACGATTATCAGCGTCTCCGAACATGATTAGCCGCGCCACTCACCCCGCATTCGGTGACGCCTCAGCCTTCGACAATAGAGCTCGCGATCAGGATTCGGGGTAGGTCCGGGACGTTGCTCCCGAGCGAACTCGGGACCATGTCGTGTGTTGAACCTTTTAACGCGTCCCGTCCGAGAGGGGCCCGAGCGGGCGAAATCGGAGCCACACAACGGGGCTTTTGCGGGCGTCGCGGCGGCTATCCCCGAAGTGGGTTCCGCGCGGTGGCACTCATGTCTGGCGCACCTGGGGCCCCCAGGTCAACTCTGAAGTTGCCGCAGAACCGAGTAAACGATTGTCGCCCTTCGGGTCTCTATATGTGGTGAGATGATGGCGTCCACGCCGGGCTATTCCTTTGAGCAGTTCTTCGAGGCCCACTATCCGGGTATCTGCCGAGCGTTGTGGCTCGCCCTTGGTGAGGGTTGCGATCCAGAAGACGCTGCCCAAGACGCATTCGCCCGGGCCTTCCAAAAGTGGACCGCCGTATCACATCTGGATCGGCCGGCGACCTGGGTCTTTGTGGTTGCAGTTCGACAGGCGAGGCGAAATGTGCGCCGTCAGAATCGCTCGCTCACGGCGTCGCTATGGGTTACCGAAACACTCCAGCCGACTGAAGACACCGCCTCTCGGTTGTCGATCGTGGCCGCACTCGAAGAGTTGGCCCCCCGGCAACGTCTGGCAATCGTGCTTCGCTACTACGCGGATCTCTCCATAAGGGACATCGCCAAGGCAATGCGGTGTCGAGAGGGAACCGTGAAGGCGACGATTCATTCGGCTCACGATCGACTCCGCACGCTGCTTCCTCATGAGCTCACTATCTCGGAGGTTGACAATGCCTGACCGCGACATTGCCCGGCTACTCAATCGGGCCAGCCTCTTGCGCAACCCGGATGTTTCAAACGGTTTGGCCCATGTGAAGATTCGACATGCACGCCGGAGGCGCTCACGTAGGACGGTGTCGGTCGTCCTTCTTGTCGCATTGGCGGCAGCGTTGGTCACCGCGGTCCTCACGGTGCCGGGTCAAAACTCCGCCAATGCCGTTCGCTACCTACGGATCTCCCCGACTGCTCGGGTCGTCGATCTCGCCGGCTTCTCGAACGGTCTCAGCGACGTGTACTTTGCCGACTCGACGCGCGGCCTCGGATTGGAGCAACACTGCGTGTTGTCGCCGTCCACCAACACGGTGTGCGCATTGGCAATTGTCCGCACGGATGATGCCGGCCAGGTATGGAGACTGGTGGGTCAGACACTGCACGTGACGTATCCCGACAGCCGAGCTTCGTACCCGTTCATCACTTTCGTCACCAATGGCAAGGACGGGTGGATCTACGGCTCGAAGACATTCGTGACTCACGATGGTGGCAAGACGTTCGTTGAGGACGGTCCGGCGGGGTTGGTCATGGATTTGTCGATCGTGGGCAACGAGACCTGGGCACTGAGTCGGCCGTGCTCGCCCGGCACCTTTGGATGCAGCTCGACCATCTTCACCACCCCCACTCGCGGGGGACCTTGGCACGTCGAGCAAGGAGCACCGAAGCTCTCATACCCGTACATCCAACTCATTCGGCCCTCGGCCCAGGTCGCGTTTCTTGCTGCCCTGGCCACTGACGGGACGCTCTATGCCACCACCGACGGTGGAGCGTCCTGGGCCAGGCATCCGTTGCCGCCTTTGTGCGACCGACTGCAACGTGTCACGGCGTTGACCAGCCACGATGTCTGGGCGCTCTGTCTCGGAGCAGCGCCAGGTCGTTCTCAGGAAAAGGCGCTGTATCACTCGGTCGACGACGGAAGAACCTGGGCCCTCGTAGCGGCATCGGACCCTGGTCGGCCATCAGGCGTCGGAAGCCTGCCAGCATCGGGCATTGTCACATTGGTGACCTCCATGTATCCCGACCGGCTCCTCATTACTTTCGATCAAGGGCCGCCAATTGCTTCAACCGACGGCGGTAGAACCTGGACACCGCAGGGCCTGCCGGCATCGGGTGGGGTCGAGCAGCTGACCTTCACTGACGCCCAACACGGGTGGGCCATCCTGCTGCCCAACGACGCTCTCTATCGAACATCCGACGGCGGGGTGCACTGGGTTCCCACGGCCAGCTAGCGCCCTGCTCTACCTGACCGGCCTCAGAAACGTGTGGAACCGGATCAACATCGCCGCCCACCTTTCCCGGTGACGATGTCCTCGTGGGAACGTAGAAGAGCGGGTTCGCCTGACATGAGTTGCGACGAGGTCTCTGTCATGACAATCCGACCGGAGGTCGGACAGTAGCTCGGATCCGGCGGCGTCGTACGGGGACAGGTTGCTCGAGGCCACGGCAAGTGTCCAGGCTCAATCGTCGGGCCATTCTGGACGAGAAAATGGGGGAACGAAGTCTCGAAGTCCCGACCCTGGGAGATCCCATGAACAAACGACTGAGCAAATCGGGGATCGGTGGAGCAGTTCTGTGTGTCTTCAGTTTCATCGTTTCAGGACCGGCGGGCGCCCACGCGTCCACATCGGCGTTCTGTTCCGACATGACGCACGTTGCACGGGCTGATGCCATCGCAATGCAGCACCCGACCGAACAAAGTGCGCGACGGCTCGCTTCGGATCTGAGCACCGCGTCGGCAGCGCTACCGCCAGCGACCGTTGTGGCAAACCGCGCACAGCTCGTCACGCTTGTTGCCTCTAATCTGTTGGGCCACAACGCACCGGCCATCGCGGCGACCGAAGCGCAGTACGAGGAGATGTGGGCGCAAGATGCCGCAGCGATGTTCGGCTACGCGGCCAGCTCGTCGCCGTCGAATGTGTACACGAACCTGGCTCCCGTCACAAAATACGTAGAACACGCCTGCCGAACCAGCGAAAGAGCCTTCAGGGAGCTCGTCACATCGGACCACCTGCACCTCAAGGCCCGCTCCTAGCGCTCGCCCGCAGTACCACTGCCCAGATGCGCTGGCGACACCCACCGGCGTTCTGGGACACCCGTCAATCCAGGCACCAGTGACGAACACTTCGATCAAGGGATCGGTCGAGGCGACCATTCACCGCTGTGCAACACGCCACTATCGCGTCCGCGACACTGACTGGCGCCGTCGGCAACCCGGTCTCCGTCGAGGTTCATGTCTCCAACGGTTTGCCCGGATTCACCATCGTCGGATTGCCTGACGCAGCGGTCCGAGAGTCGCGTGATCGCGTGCGAGCGGCCCTCCTGTCCAGCGGACTGCCGTGGCCGCTTCGAAGAACGGTCGTCAATCTTGCTCCCTCGGGCGTGCGCAAAGGAGGCGCCGGCCTCGATCTCCCGATCGCGGTCGGTCTCCTTGTCGCGGCCGGGGTGCTGACGACGGCATGCACGGACACTCTGGCGTTTTGTGGCGAGCTCGGGCTCGATGGGTCCTTGCGTCATGTCCCGGGCATGGTCGCTCTGGCCGAAGCGGTCGGCCCTTCGGGCCTGGTGGTACCGGTCTCCGACATCAGGGAGGCGGCCTTGGTCGGCCGTTCGGAGGTGTGGGGCGCAGCCTCCCTCGGCGAACTGGTGGCCATCCTCCGCGGCCAGGCGCAGTGGCCGCCGGCGCCGGCGCCGGCGCCTCGCAGGCCCGCCTCGAGGGCACCTGACCTGTCGGAGGTGCGGGGACAGGCCCTGGGGCGTCGGGCTGTCGAAGTGGCTGCGGCTGGGCACCATCACCTCCTCATGATCGGACCACCAGGTTCGGGCAAGACGATGCTGGCCGAACGATTGGCCGGTCTGCTCCCGCCGCTCACTCCTGCCGAGGCGTTGACAGTGACGCGGATCCACTCCGCCGCGGGGGCCGCCCTCCCGGAGGGCCGCCTGCTCGAGACCCCGCCGTTTCGTGCGCCCCACCACCAGGCCTCGATCGTGTCCCTGGTCGGTGGTGGCAGCTGGTCGCTCCGACCCGGCGAGGTGAGCCTGGCGACCCACGGGGTCTTGTTCCTCGACGAGCTGGGTGAGTTCCCCGTGGCGGCTCTCGAAGCCCTGCGTCAGCCACTCGAGGAAGGTGTGATTAGGATCAGCCGAGCGGGCGGAACCGTCACCTTCCCGGCGGCCTTCCTTCTCGTTGCCGCCATGAATCCCTGCCCGTGTGGCGAAGGCGTGTACGAGGGCGCATGCAGCTGCACCGAAGCGACGCGCGCCCGTTATCGCCGACGCATCTCGGCGCCGTTGTTGGACCGCTTCGACCTGGTTGTGCCACTGAGCCGCCCAGACCCCGACGAACTCTTGGCGGACGTGCCCGGGGAACCGACCGCCGTGGTCGCCGGTCGGGTTGCCGCCGCTTGCGCCGCGACGAGCAAGCGGATCGACGAACGGGAG
This sequence comes from uncultured Acidimicrobiaceae bacterium, assembly GCA_963782415.1. Lineage (GTDB taxonomy): Bacteria > Actinomycetota > Acidimicrobiia > Acidimicrobiales > RAAP-2 > Bog-473. The sequence continues at coordinate 906,241 of CAWAJT010000008.1, forward strand.
CTGACGCCCGAAGCCGTCGCGCTCTTCGCCTCCAAACTACGAGCGGGCGCGTTGAGCGCACGTGGGCTCCATAAGGTCACCCGAGTGGCCCGCACCGTGGCCGCGCTGGCCAAAGCCGACGTGGTGTCGTTTTCCCATGCCTCCGAGGCCCTGTCGCTGCGGGCGGGCCGGGCAGTGGTCGCGCCATGAAGGCGGCCGGCGATTCCGATCTGCCCCCTGAGGCGTTCGCCGTCGCGCTGGCGTCCATGCCGGTGATGGGCCCGGCTCGCCTGCGCAGGCTCTTGGCCGCGGGCACGCCGGCCGAGGTTTGGACGCGTGAGAATGGCGGCGACCAGACGTCCATGCAGGAGGTGCGACGCCTCTGGGCTCGGCATGGTGCCCTGGGTATCAAGGTGCTCTTGACCGGTGATCCGTCCTATCCAACGCGCCCTGCTCGATGACCCCAAGGCGCCGCCCCTCTTGTTCTGCCTGGGAGAGCCAGGTGTCCTGTCGGGCACTCCGACGGTGGCGCTGGTCGGGACCCGGGCGCCGACACGGTACGGCATCGGCGTGGCGGCACAGTTCGGGGCGGACCTCGCTGCGGCCGGGGTGAGCGTGGTATCCGGGCTGGCGCTTGGTATCGATGGTGCGGCGCACGAGGGGGCGTGCGGTGCCGGAGCACCCCCGGTCGCCGTCGTGGCGGGCGGCCTCGACAGCGTCTATCCGCGACGACACGAACGCCTGTGGGAGCGGGTGGCGGCGTCGGGTGCCATCGTGTCGGAGTCTCCGGCCGGGGTCCCGACAGAGAAGTGGCGCTTCCCGGTCCGCAATGGCCTGCTTGCCGCGCTGAGCGACATCGTGGTGGTCGTGGAGAGTCGCCACCACGGGGGATCTCGGCACACGGTCGATGCCGCGATCGATCGCGGGGTGCCCGTCGGCGCCGTCCCCGGATCCATCCGCAGTGCCACCTCCGAGGGAACCAACGCGCTGCTGGCCGATGGTGCCTTTCCCGTGTGCTCGTCGGCCGACGTGCTTGTGGCGCTCTCGCTCATCGGCGCGCCCGTCGACGTACCGAAGTCGGCGGTCGGTGGCCAATCCGAGCCACCCTTGGTGCCATCGGGGCCAGATCGCCTGGTCTACGACGCGCTCACCGGCGATCCCACCCCGCTCGACGATCTGGCCAGGATCAGTGGCCTGCATCTGGCGGAACTCTGTGGCGGGCTCGAGCGACTGGCACAGGCTGGCCTGGCCTATGACGCCGGGGGATGGTGGGCACGGACGTAGAGGGGTGTCCCCGGCGTGCACGGGTATCACGGGCGTACACGGGCGTGAGGGGCCTGAACGGCTGAACGGGACTGGACGCCCAAGACGATCACCCCGGGCGAGGTCCGTGGACCCTCGGGGCGCTCGGAGGGCCTGACTCCGTCGCCACACCGTTGACGCCCTAACCTGCCTCGCCGTGGACGGACGGTTTCTCCAGGCCAACGACGCGGCTGGGCTGCTCGCCGAGGCGTCCCGGGCCGAGGCCGAGGGTGCGGCCGCCGTATTCCTGAGGGCAGGGGAGCTCGGCGACCCCATCGTTCTGGCCGCCGGGCTGGCCCCCGCCGTGCCGCGGGTGCTGCTGGGGGCCCGGATTGAGCTGGACCGGCGAGAGCGGCATCCGGCCATGCTCGCCCGGGACATCACGAGCTTGGACCTCATCTGCGGCGGCAGGAGTGTCCTGTGCTTCGCTCCGCCCTTCGCCGACTCCTTGGAGGAGGCCATCGCCGTGTGTCGCGCATTGTGGCGGTCGGGCGAAGCGATCTGCGACGGACCCTTGTATCCCGTGCGCGCCGCGCCCAATCGATCCCGGCCGCTCGGTGAGACGGGGCCATTGATCGCCCTGGATCTCACCAGGGGGGAGGGGGTGTCACGGTCTCTCGCGGGTACGGCCGACCTCGTGCTGAGGCCTGCCGACACGTCGGCCGTGTGCAGTATGGAGCGCGTGTGACCGACGTCACCCTCGTGCACGAACGACCGGCTACCTCCGACGCCGCGACGGCCGTCACTGGCCGGCACCTTCCTGCGCTGAACGGCTTGCGTGGGGTGGCCGTTCTCGGCGTCGTGGCGTACCACCTGCAGCTCGGTTGGGCGAAGGGTGGGTATCTCGGCGTCGATCTCTTCTTCGTCCTCTCCGGTTTCCTCATCACCACTCTGTTGCTCGAGGAGTGGGTCGGCCGCGGTCGCATCGACCTGGCCGCCTTCTGGGGGCGTCGCGCCCGGCGGCTCTTGCCGGCCTTGTTCATGGTCGTGGCAGCCCTGGCGCTGTACCTGATCTGCGAGGCCCTCTTCGGCGGACCGGGGGCGAACGGCCTCATTGACCTCTCCGGGTTGCGCGGCGATGCGATCGCCACCTTGTTGTATGTCAACAACTGGCACCTGATCTATGCGCACCAGTCGTACTTCGCCCAGTTCTCCACGCCTTCGCCGCTCCAGCACACGTGGTCGCTGGCGATAGAGGAGCAGTTCTACCTCGTATGGCCCCTCGTGCTCCTCGTGCTCCTGCGGTACGGCCGGCGCGGTTGGCGCCGCATCGGCATGACCCTCACCGTCGTCCTCGGTGTTGCGTCGTCGCTGCTCATGGCGCTGCTCTTCCATCCGGGCGTTGACCCGTCGCGCATCTACTACGGGACAGACACGCGTCTGTTCGATCTCATGGCCGGCGCGACCCTCGCCTTCTTGGTTGCGGCGCGCCCGCAGCCGAGCTCGTCGGCGCGTCGGGCCCTCCACTGGGTGGGTCCGGTCGCCGGGGCCGCGCTCGCTGTCTTCTGGGTGACGGCGGGCACGCCGGGCGGCCTGCCCACCAACCTCATGTTCGAAGGCGGGTTCTTGGTCTGTGCGGTGCTCGCCGCAGTGGTCGTCGCTGATGCCCGCCTGGTCGAGCCGGGGCGGTTCGCCCGCGGGCTGAGCTGGGGACCGTTGCACTTCATCGGCACCATCTCCTACGGCATCTACCTGTGGCACTGGCCGGTGATCGTGTACCTGAACGGCGCCCGCACCGGGTTGTCGCCCTGGCCCCTCGATGTCCTCCGCATCGCAGTCACGTTGGCGGTATCGACCGCCAGCTACTACCTCGTCGAACGACCGGTCCGCCTGGCGCGGTTCCGCGGTGGTGTCCGGGTCTGGGGCCCGCTCGCCGGGGTTCTCTCGGCCGTCGCGATCGTGGTGGCCACCACCCCTGCCGTGGCCGACCCGACGACTGTCGTGGGGACGTCCCACCTGCCCTCCGCGGCCTCGGGCGCCGTCGTCCCGGGCTCGGGGGGCTCTGTCGGCCAGCCCATTGTGCTCGCTCCGTCGCCATCGGCATCCGATCCACTGCGGGTCATGGTCCTGGGCGACTCGGTCATGCACGACGCTTCCTTCGGCATCAGCGCCGCGCTGGAATCCACCGGCGAGGCCACGGTCGCGACCAGGACCATCGACGGGTTCGGGTTGACGACGGCGACCAGCTGGCCGACGTCCTTCCCGAGCCTCATTCACCAGACCGGAGCCCAGCTCATTGTGGCGTCATGGAGCTGGGACCAGTATGGGCCGACGACCCCGAATGCGCTGCACGATCCGGCGCAGTACACGGCTCTGCTCCGTCGCGCCGTCGCCACCATGTTGACGCCCGGCAACGGCGTCGAGGGTGTGATCTTCACCGAGTTCCCTCAGTCCGGCAATATCCCGGCGGCCAACCCGGCCGATCAGGCGGCGTACAACCGCGAGAGGCGGGCCGGAGTGACGGCGTGGAACAACATCGCCAAGAAGATGACGGCCTACTTCCCGGGCCAGGTCATGTACTTCCCCGTGGCTGATTCCATCATGTTGAACGGGAAGGTCTCGGCGTGGCTCCCGCCCGAAGGCCATCCGCACGCGCCGAGCAGTGCGTGGCTGCGCGTACGCAAGCTCGACGACGTGCACCTGTGTCCGGAGGGCAGTGCACGCTATGCCGACGCCATCTTGGCCGACGCCACGTCGGTCTTCCATCTGTCGCCGGCATCCGCCAATTGGTCACAAGGGGCGTGGACGACGGATCCCAACTTCAACAACCCGCCGGGAGCGTGTCCCGACGACCATCCCCCGGGGTAAGGGGTCACCCGCCTACGCGCAGGTGGTGCTGGTGATGGTGCGTTTCGCCGTCGCCGTCGACTTGGCGCTGGCCCAGTTGGTACCGATGTGCGTCACCACCTCGTAGAAGTAGGTGTTCGCGGCGAGCACAGCGTGGTCCACGTGGTGGTCGCCACCGTCGTCTGCAGGGTGTAAGTCCCGCTGACGGTGGTGGATTGGTACACCTCGTAGCCCGTGGCGTGGGGGATGGCACCCCACGAGACCACAATGGTCCGGGCGCTGGTCGGCGTGGACACATCGTCGCGTCGCGTCGGTCGCCGTCGCCGTCGCCGTCGCCGTCGCCGTCGCCGTCGGAGCCGTGGGCGGGGCCTGTGCCTTGGCCTCGCCGGAGTTCGCGCTGGCGAGGTGCACGGTCCAGTTGCCGGCTCCGGAAGCGGTCCCGGTCGGGGCCAGGAGGCCCAGAGGGCACAGAAGGAGAGCAGCGACGAGAAGGGCACTGCACCGCCTGCGCAGGCCCCCCTCGTCGCCGCCGTTGACTCCTCGTGGGGACAACGAGGAGATCAGCTGGCCCAGCCGCCGGTGGCCGGACTCGTGGTGGACGTGGCGTTGCCACCCGTGGCGGTGACGCCGGTCAACGACGGCATGGAGAAGAAGGTGTTGGCACACGCCGCCGGCGAAGTCGTCGACATCAGCGCATCGTTCGTCAGGGTCACCACCAACGGATTGTTCGCCGCTCCGCTCGCTCCCACCGTGAGTGGGATCGCCAGCGTGTGCGAACTGCCGCTCGTCGAGGTGGCGAAGTTCCACGTCACACCGCTCGTCGTGGTGGAACAACCGGTCTGCGCCGTGGTCAACGCGCTCGTCGTGAAGCCACCGGCTGGGTGCTGTTCGTCGGCAGATTCACGGCAGTGATCGTTACCGGATACGAGTTGGGGTTGGCGATGGTGACGACGGCGTCGCCGGTACTGCCCGGGAACAACAGGTTGGAAGGGGATGGGCTGGACACGGCCGAGATCGTCAGGTTGGCGATGGTGGCGGACTATCCTTCACCCGAAGAGCCGGCGTTCAGGCCCACGACTCAGTTCGTGGCGGCGTAGGCGCCCACTGCCACCAACCGGCTTCCTCCCACGGCGGACACGATCTTCATCCGGCGTGACAGGCGTGCTGTCCGATGGGTGGTGGCCTTGACGTGCTTCCCTCTCACTGTGTCCCTGTTCCTTTTCTCCGCCCCGAGGGGACGGTGCCTGATTCTGCGATCCACTCGAAGTTCGGAGGCGCCCGGAGACCTCTGAAGGAACGTGGAGGCAATTGGACATGGAGCTGCGCCGTGTCGAGCGGGCACGGCCGGCGACCGACCCCGCACCACAGGCCGGACGCCACCGCGTCGCGCCGGAGAGAACATGCGCGTTCCACTCTTGCGAAAGGGCCTCAGTCCAGGGAAGATTGCGCCGATACCGAGAGGAATGCCGCCTCCTGCGCTGCGCGAGCGCCTCTCGAGCTATCTCCCCTTCGTGGCTGTGGCGGTCGTGGGACAGGTCTGTGTGGCCTGGCCCCACGGGCCGATCGATCGCGGCGCCTATGTCGCCAGCAGCGCCCTACTCGTCGTGATCCTTCTGCTGCTCCTGGCCCGCCGAGGCAGGCCACCGCGCACCTTCGCCGTCGGGGCAGCTCTCTACATTTCGTCGGTGTCGTTCTTGATGCTGGCGGCGGGCGGCATCGGGAGCGGCTTCGGCGTCCTGATGCTCATGCCCGTGGTCGGGGTCGCCCTCTACGGCAAGCCGTGGGAGTCGGTAGTGACCGTTGGCTTCGTCCTGCTCGGCATTTTCGCGGTCACCTGGGCCAACTCACCGGATCTCCTCGGTACGGCGCCACGCCGGCTCCTCCTCACGGGGGCCATCGCTGCCATGCTGTCGGTGGCGATCCACGTCCTGCATGGACGCCTGGTCGACTCCAATGAGCGGATGGCGCGGTTGCTCCGTCACGAAGAGTCGCTCAACGCCGCGGCGCGTCAGTTGGTCCAGCTGTCCGAGCCGCCGCAGATCACGGCACTGGGCGCGCAACTCGCCATGGGCATCGCGTCACCCCCTGGGGCGGAGATCCTCCGGTCGTCGTACTTCCGGATCGAGGACGGCATGGTCGTCATCGACACGCAGTACGACGCCTTCGGCGCGGAGATCGAGGCGACGTGGCCGCTACGACAGCACCCGGGCTTGCGCGAGGCCGTGGCCACGCTGGAGCCGGTTGCCGCCCCAATCGACCGCGAGGCCGCCGGTCCGACGGTGCGGGCGGCGCTCGACGCGTCGGGTGTGACCCATGGCGCCTGGGTGCCAGTCTGCCCGGACGGGAGGCTGCATGGTGTGCTCGGCATCGCCAGCCGGGGCCGGTCGATCTCGAACGAATGCCTGGCCCGGTGCGTGGCCCTCGGGCACTTCTTGGAACTCGCGCTGTCCAACTGGGGAGCCCACCGAACGCTCGAGCAGCAAGCGACGATGGAAGAGCGCCGGCGCATCGCCCGCGAGCTCCACGACGGGCTGGCCCACGAGCTGGCTTTCATCGCGAGCAAGACCCGGGGTGCGGTGACGGCACCGTCGACGACACGCGAAGCCCGGGAGCTGGCGGGCGCCGCCGATCGTGCCCTCGACGAAGCGCGACGGGCCATCACCGTGCTGTCGGTCGCCCAGCCGCAGTCGCTCGATGCCGCCATCTCCCAGACAGTCGAGGATCTCGGCTCCCGCCTGGGTGTCACATGTGACCTCCACCTCGCTGACGACGTCGAGGTGCCCGGCGAGGTGACCGAGAATCTGCTCCGCATTGTGCGCGAGGCGATCACCAATGCGGCGCATCACGGTGCATCGGAGCACGTCCGGGTGAGCCTGGAGCGGGCGGACCGACTGCGGTTGGTCATTGAGGACGACGGCTGCGGGTTCGACGTCGACGGAGCGCGTGCGGGTGGATTCGGCCTGCAGAGCATGCACGAAAGGGCCGCCTCGGTCGGCGGCGAGCTGTGTGTCGACTCGACACCGGAACGCGGCACCCGGGTGGCGGTGGCATTTTCGTGAGCACGACCATCACCGTCCTCCTGGCCGACGACCACGCCCGCACCCGGGCGCTGGTGCGCGCCGCTCTGGAGCGTACCGGGGAGTTTCAGGTGTGCGTCGAGGCGGCGGATGCCGCCGCTGCCGTCGAGGGCGCCAAGCGCACGCGACCCGATGTCTGCCTGCTCGACATCAACATGCCCGGCAATGGCATTGCGGCGGCGATGCAGATCAGTGGTGCCCTCCCGGACACGTCGGTGGTCATGCTGACCGTGTCGCGCCAGGACGAAGACCTCTTCGACGCGCTGCGGGCCGGCGCCTCGGGCTACCTGCTCAAGGGCCTGGACGAGGCCACCATCGGCGACGCGCTGCAACGGGTCCTGGCGGGGGAGGCCACGCTGCCCGGGACCCTCGTGGCCCGTCTGGTCGACGAGTTCCGCGATCGTGAGCATCGTCGGGTGGCCGTCCCCGACGGGCAGGCGGCGCGCCTGACCGGGCGCGAATGGGATGTGCTGGAGCTGATGCGCAAGGGCGCTGGCACGGCCGAGATGTCGGAGCGGCTCTTCGTGTCGCCGACAACGGTGCGCAGCCACGTGTCGTCCATTCTGCGCAAGCTGGGAGTTCCCACTCGGGAGGCCGCGATCCGGTTGTTCGACGGCGAGGTGCTTCCAGAGCGGCACATGCGGGCCGAGGCCGATCTCAGCTGACACGCCGACGGTCCGGGATCGAGATGAGCTTCTCCGCCCTTGACCGCTGTCACCCTCAGAGTGGTCCCGTGGCGCCGTCCTAAGCTGAGACCCGTGACGACGACACGGATAGAAAGCGACAGCATGGGGGAGATCGAGGTCCCCGCCGACCGCTACTGGGGTGCACAGACCCAACGCTCCCTGCACCACTTCGACATCGGGACCGAGACGATGCCCAAGCCTCTCATTAGGGCGTTCGGTGTCCTCAAGGGGGCGTCGGCAGCGGTCAACCGGGATCTCGGCAAGCTCGACGAGGCCCTCGCCGGCCTCATTGAGCAGGCGGCCGGCGAGGTGGCGAAGGGTGCCTTGGACGATCAGTTCCCGCTCCGCATCTGGCAGACGGGCAGCGGGACCCAGACCAACATGAATGCCAACGAGGTCATTGCAAACCGCGCCATCGAGTTGAGCGGCGGGGTGATGGGCTCCAAGACGCCGATCCACCCCAACGACCATGTCAACATGTCCCAGTCGTCCAACGACACCTTCCCGACCGCCATGCACATCGCGACGGCCGAAGAGATCGTGCTGCGCCTGCTTCCGTCGGTGGCCGCCCTGCGCGACGCCCTCCAGGTGCGTGCAGTCGAGTTCGAGGGCATCACCAAAATCGGGCGCACCCATCTCATGGACGCCGTGCCGCTCACGCTCGGGCAGGAATTCTCCGGGTACGTGGCCCAGCTGACCGCCGACATCGAACGGATCGAATCGACATTACCCGGACTCTACGAGCTGGCCGCCGGCGGGACGGCCGTCGGCACCGGGCTGAATACGCACGCCGAGTTCGGCGACCGGGTGGCCGGGACTATCGCCGCTGCTACAGGGCTCCCTTTCGTCACCGCAGCGAACAAGTTCGCCGCGCTGGCCGCACACGACGCTTTGGTGTTCACGCACGGGGCATTGCGCACGCTGGCCGTCTCGCTCATGAAGATCGCCGACGACATCCGATGGCTCGGTTCGGGGCCGCGCTGCGGACTGGGCGAGCTGGCCCTGCCCGAGAACGAGCCGGGCTCGTCCATCATGCCGGGCAAGGTCAACCCGACCCAGAGCGAGGCCATGATCATGGTCGGCATCCAGGTGATGGGGAACGACATGGCGGTGGCGACTGCCGGCAGCCGCGGCAACCTCGAGCTCAACGTCTGCAAGCCGGTGATCGCCTACAACGTGCTGCAGTCGGTTGCCCTCATGACCGACTCCTGCCGGGCCTTCCGCGAATTCTGCGTCGAAGGGCTGCAGCCGGACCTGGTGCAGATTGAGCGTCATCTCACCAACTCGCTGATGCTGGTCACTGCGTTGGCACCGAGCATCGGGTACGACCGGGCGGCCGAGGTGGCCAAGAAGGCGCACAAGGACGGGTCGACCCTGAGGGAGGCGGCGCTGGCGCTCAGCTACCTGACAGAAAAGGAATTCGACGCAGCGGTGCGGCCCGAGGAGATGACCCACCCGTGAGCGAACCCGTGCTCACGCTGGCCGACGTCGATGCCGAGGTCGAGGGACAGGGACTGCACTGGAGCCGCGAGGGGGACGTGCTCGTGACGACGGTGAAATTGCACGATTTCGGCGCGGCGCTGGCCTTCGTCAACGCAGTGGGTGCTGCGGCGGAGGCGGCCAACCACCACCCGGACATCGACATCCGCTGGAACACCGTCCGGCTCGCCCTCACGACACACGACTCGGGCGGCATCACGCTCCTCGATCTTGCCCTGGCCGGCGTGGTCGACCGGTTGCGCCCCGATATCCGAGACGAGGACGTCGATTAGGCCGGAGATTCAAGCAGGGCAACCCGGAGTTGCTCGACAAGACCAGGTGCTGCGCCGAGTCCCTCGATGTAGGCGTTGACCGACCCGTACTGCTCACGCACGTGGTCGAGCAGGAGCTCCATCTGCGCCGGGTTGGCGGAGAAGACCTCGTCGATGTTCTCGATCGTTTCGCGACCCTCGGGGTACCTCCTGATCAGCTTCTCCCGCAGGCGTTGCATGGCCTCGCCGCTGAGCGCATAGTCCGCGACGACGGTCGGCTCGTCCACGCCCACGAGGGACAGCACGATGGCGGAGAGGACGCCGGTCCGGTCCTTGCCTGCCGTGCAGTGAAATACGGCAGGCAAGGCGTCGGATGAGGCCAGCACCTCAAGAGCGGCCAGGATCTGATCACCGGCGTCCCGCACGATCTCCTGGTACTGCGAACCGAGCAGGCCTGGGCGACGATCGAACTCTTCTGCGTCCGGGAGCTCCGCGATGAAGGGGAAGTGGTGGAAGGTCACCGGGTGGGCCTCCACGTCGAACCGACCGCGCTCGAGCTCGGAGCCTGAGCGCAGGTCGATGATCGTCCGGATGCCAAAGCCCCGCAGCACCGTGAGATCGTCCTCGGTCAGCTCGCCCAGGCCGTCAGCTCGGAAGAGCGTGCGCCAGCGCGTTCGTCGGCCGTCACGGGCTGCATAACCACCAAGATCGCGGAAGTTGACGGCGCCCTCCAGCGTGATCAATCGGTCCATGGTCTCTGCCACCTCGGTGCACCTCTCTGGTTTTTCGGGCCCTTCCTCCCTGCAGTCTGCACCCCCGATCGCTCGGCCAGAGCGTGCCGGTGAACTCCAGGTGACGAATCTGTCAGGCCACCGGCATGTCCCACAGGGGGAACCACCGGGTGAGGTCGGGCTCCACCGGCAGGTCGGCTCCCACCATGGTCCGTATGCGCAGCTCCAACTCGGTGTCGCGTCGTTCCTTTTCAGCGTCGACCGGAGCAAAGGGGTAGAAGGTGCCGCGCTTGAAGAGGTAGATCAACCGAAAGGCCCGGGCGTCGGTCGGTGCGTCGGGCCCGGGGATGAACCCGAAGGCCGAGCACAGCAGTTGGGGTCCCCAGCCGTTGTCCTGCAGGGTCGAGTTGGCCATGTGGATCTTGGTGACCAGTTCCTCGAGATCGGTATCGTCGAGCAGGAGCCAGCCGTAGTCGAACCGGTCGACCGCCTGGCTGAAGCCGTCGTCCACCAGCTCGGCGATCTCCTTCTGGGCGTCCGCCGCGGCCTGCCCCGGCGGCGGCTTCCAGCAGACACCGGCATGGCTCGAGGTCACCAGACCCCCGGCGCTCTGCAGCGTCAGCGCAGCCGTGGGAAGCGCGAACAGCGCGTCGAGGTTGGCCCGGACAGGCTTGGAGCGGCCGAGAATGGTGTCGATGAGGCCCACCCGTTGGTTCAGCCGTTGGCCGGGCCGGCCTGGCCGAGCTGGCGCTCCAGCGAGTCCAGCTGCGCCAGGCGCTTCTCGAGCGTCGGGTGTGTCCGGAACAGGTTGCCGAAGCTGAAGCCGCCGCCCTCGCCCTGGGGCCCCCCGTCGGCCACGGCCGGGGTGAAGAAGAAGGCGTTGAAGGGCTCGGCGGCGCGGAGGTCCTTGGTCGGGATGCGGCCCATCTCCCCGGTGATCTTGACCAGCGCCGAGGCCAACAGCGACGGCCGGCCGATGAGGAGCGCACCCGAGCGGTCGGCGGCGAGCTCGCGGTAGCGCGACAGCGCCATGGTCAACAGGAAGCTCACGAAGTACACCACGACCGAGACCAGGAGCACGATCATTTCGATCCCGGCCTGGTTCTGGTTGTTGTTGTTGCCGCGCCCACCGCCGAAGATCTCGGAATAGAACATGACCCGGGTGAGCAGCCCGGCGATCATGCCGAGCCCGCTGGCGATGGTCATGACGGCGACGTCGCGGTGTGCCACGTGGGAGAGCTCATGGGAGAGCACGGCCTCGACTTCGGGCTCGTCGAGCCGGCGCAGCAGCCCCGAGGTCACGCAGACGACGGCGGACTTCGGGCTGCGACCGGTGGCGAACGCGTTGGGGATATCGGTGGTGGCGATGCCCACCTTGGGCTTGGGCATGTCGGCCAGGGCGCAGAGACGGTCGATCACCCCGTGGAGCTCGGGAGCCTGCTCGGGGGTGACCTCCTTGGCGTGCATGGCGTACATGGCGATCTTGGCGCTGAACCAGTACTGGCAGAACAGGATCCCGACCCCGATGATCAGGATCAGCACCAGGCTGTGCAGGAGCGCGAACAGGATGCCGATGAACACGGCGTACAGCACGACGAAAAGGAGGCCCGTGAGGAACATCCGGTAGGTCAGGCCCCTGTCGGCCGGGATGTTTCGTGAGATGGCCATCAGGCCCCCTCGCCCGTCGCCGCGCCGGTTCCTTGATCCGCTGACGGCAGCGCCGCTGTCGCGTCGGCGTCGCCCCCGGTGCCCAGCTCGGCCTTCAGTGCGGCGAGCTCGGTATCCACCTGGGACGTCGACGACACCTTGTCGAGCTCCTTTTGAATGTCATCGACCGGCTGGGAGAGGTCGTCGAGCGCACCCGACGCCAGGAGCTCGTCGATGGCACCCGCCCGCGCCTGCATGCTGGCGATCTTGTCCTGGGCCCGCTGCATGGTGGCACCCGCACTCCGGGTGGAGTCGGAGATCCCTGACACTGCCTCGCCCACCTTCGTCTGCGCCTCGGCTGCCGTGTAGGAGGCCTTCATGGTCTCCTTCTGCGTGCGGAACCGCTCGACGCGGATCTGCAACTCCTGCGAGGTCTGCACGAGCTTCTGCTCTTGGTCGCTGATCTGGTCGTGCTGGGTCTTGAGCTCGGCGAGCTGCTCGCCCAACGCCGCCCGGCGGGCCAGCGCCTCACGAGCAAGGTCTTCGTTTCCCTGTCCCAGCGCGGCCTTGGCCTGACCCTGCAGCTTGTCGGCCTGTTTCTGCAGTCCTTGGGCCTGGAGCTCGACGCGCTTCCGCGCCGTGGCAACGTCGGCCACGCCCCGGCGCACCTTCTGGAGCTGCTCGAGCTGCTTCTCGTAGGAGAGGTCCAGCGTGTCACGCGGATCCTCCATCTTGTCCAGCGCCTTGTTGGCTTTGGACCGGAAGATGTCGCGAATCCGACTGAACATGCCTGCCATGGATACCGAGCATAAAGCCCAGCGGGGGAGGGGGGACACCGGGCGGCCCATCCCAGGCACGCCGCTAAGGTCGGCACGTGCCTGATCGCCTTTGCCTGCTCAGCGTCCACGCACACCCGGACGACGAGGCCTCCAAGGGGGCGCCGACGGTGGCCCGCTACCACGCCGAGGGCGTGCGGGCGGTGCTCGTGTGCTGCACCGGGGGTGAGGAGGGCGACATCCTCAACCCGGCCCTGGACACGCCCGAGGTGCGGGCGGATATCGGGCGGATCCGCATGGCCGAACTCAAGGCGTCCACCGACATCATCGGGTACGACGAGACGATCCTGTTGGGGTACCGGGACTCAGGTATGCCCGACACGGAGGCCAATGCCAGGCCCGATTCGTTCGCGCAGGCCCCACTCGACGAGGCCGTCGAGCGGCTGGTGGCCGTCATCCGTCGGGAGCGGCCACAGGTGATCATCACGTACGGCGACAATCAGACCGAATACCCGCACCCGGACCACCTGCGGGTGCACGAGATCTCGATCGTCGCCTTCGACGCCGCCGGCGATCCGGGCCGCTTTCCGGCAGCCGGACCACCGTTCGCTCCGAGCAAGCTCTACTACTCAGTGTGGTCTGGTGAGCGTTTCCGCCAGCTCCACGAGAAGTTCGTGGAGCTCGGGATCGAATCGCCGTTCGACGACAAATGGATGGCGCGCATGACCAGAACAGAGCCGTTCACTACGACCATCGACGTGAGTGGCTACACGGCAGTTCGTGGCGATGCGTTGAAGGCTCATGCCACACAGGTGGACCCGAACTCGCCTTTCTGGTTCGGCTTACCACCTGAGGTGATGAGGGACATTCACCCCTTCGACGAGTTCCGCCTGGCGCGGAGCCGCGTGGGCGCGGTCGATGTGACCGAGGACGACCTCTTTGCCGGGGTGCGCTCCGGCTCCTGACGCGTCCAGCGTCACGCGGTGGGGCCGAGAAAGCTCCAGCTGATCACACCCGCGCTCTGCAGAAGAATGACGACCACCGCCGCCGCCAGCGCGCCGAGGAGCACCATCGTCACGACCGCCCGCCAGGCGCGGTGCCGAGGACGCCGGGCGGCCTGACGACGGGCCGACCTGGGCGGGATCGGCTCGAGCACCTTCGGCATGTCAATGAGAGGGGCTGCGTCGCTTGGCATGGCGACCGTGTCGCCCCCGGGTGCCCCTGCATCGTCCGCGTCCGCGTCCGCGTCCGCGTCCGCGTCTGTGTCCGTGTCCGTCGATACCGATGGCGCCAACTCCGACCCCGGCACTGATGCCGTATTGGACCGCCGAGAGCCCGCCGTCGTGTCCCGCATCACGGTCTCGAGGTCGTCGAGCGTCCAGTCCTTGACCATGAGCGGTGTGACCGAGCCGCCGCCGCGGCAGAGTCAACACGACGCAGCCCGGTCGTTCTTCAATCTCCCACTGGCTGACGCGGTCCCATCCCATGTACTGGTCGCTCCGACCCGGTCGCTGAATGGCGATCCCCTCGGGCGAGAGTGCGATGTCGAAGACGTCCGCCTTGCGCTTGCGCTGTCTCGAAAAGATCGAGACGCCGCGGATCGTCGTGGTGGTCGAGGCAGCCACGGGACCCGCCTCAGCCCCCGGACCTGGCCAACTCGCGGAGCGGCCGGTATCCGATCAGGATCGCTCCGGCCTCATCGAGAGAGCGCCGGACCCATGCCTCGTCGCAGATGAGGCGACGGTCGTCGACGCGGGCCGGCCAGTCGTCGGTTGCCAGCGACCGCAACTCCGCGCTGTCGACAGCCGGATGGAGATGGAGCTCGGTCACGCCGGGGTGGAGTGTGGCGATGTCGCGTTCGAAGATCTCCCGCGAGCCCACGCCGGGCACGAAACGGAAGTGATCGGTGAAGACGGCACCCTCGTCGGCAGCCACGGCACGGGCTGGGAACCCGAGGTAGCGCTCCATGGCTGCGCTCACCATGCGCAGCGGCAGGCCGAACTCCAGGGCCAGCTCCAGGTAGACGTCGAAGAACTCGGGGCGGAGTTGGAGGGCGCCCATGTGGGCATCGAGGTGGCTGACGTCGAAGCCCCACAGGATCGCCCGTTCAATCTGGGCTCGGCACTCGCGGCGAACCTCGTCGAGGTCGGCGTGGTCCCACACGTCCTCGAGCGTCCGCGGGAACCCCCCGTCGCCGCCCAGGAGCGAGGGCGCAAAGGTGATGGGCCCCCATCGGTAGAGCTCGTACTCGGCGTTGACGGTGAGGTGGACGCCGATGTCCTCGCCTCGATAGCGGCTGCTCGCCTCGCGGGCCCACGGGCACGGCACCATGAGGGTCGCACTGGTCACCGTCCCGGTCGCCAGGCACTCGAAGACCCCGACGTTGGCCGAGTGGCACGAGCCGAGGTCGTCAGCGTTGATGATGACAAGTCTGGCGCTGCCGTCGTAGCCGAGTCGTTGCGCCAGGTTCGGTTCAGTCATTGCCGGGGTGCCTTCCCGTCACATCGGCATCCTGTGCCCGGGCGTCGAACGCGATCTCGTCTTGGAACGCCTGCATCTTGGCGGTCAGATCATGGTCGGTCTGGGCCAGGATGCGCACGGCCAAAAGGCCGGCGTTGCGCGCGCCGTTGACGGCCATCGTCGCCACCGGGACGCCCCGGGGCATCTGCACAATGGAGAGGAGGCTGTCGAGTCCGTCAAGCTGGGACAGCGCCACAGGGACACCGATGACGGGCAGCGTCGTCACCGAGGCGAGCATGCCGGGAAGGTGGGCGGCGCCGCCTGCTCCGGCGATGATGACACGCAAGCCACGACCGGCAGCCTCCTGTCCGAAGGCCAACATCTCGCGCGGCGTGCGGTGGGCCGAGACGACCCGGACCTCGTGGGGGATGCCGAAGCGCTCGAGCATCTCGACCGCCCCTTCCATGACAGGCAGGTCCGAGGCCGAGCCCATGACGACGGCGACCAGTGGCGCAGGGTGCGTCACGGACGCACCCCCGCGGGCAGTTGCAGCTCGCCGGGCACGGGTGTGCCGAGGGCGATGGCCGCCGTCCAGGCGCGAGCGCGGACATCCTCGGCCTCGTCGCCACACACCGTCACGTGCCCCAGTTTGCGTCCCGGGCGGGCGTCCTTGCCATAGAGGTGGACGTGGGCACCTTCGACGGCCAGGCCACGGCCCAGCAAGAGGGAAGGGTCCTCGCCCTGGTCGCCGCCGAAGATGTTGACGCTCGCCACCTGGGGATGCTGGGGCGAGGTGGACCCGAGTGGCAGATCGAGCACGGCGCGGACGTGGTTCTCGAACTGGGACGTCACCGCACCCTCCATCGTCCAGTGGCCGGAGTTGTGCGGTCGTGTCGCCACCTCGTTGACGAGGAGCCGGCCGTCGGACCAGAAGAGCTCGACGGCCATGACACCGATGCCTCCGGCGATTTCGGCCACCTTCTGTCCGAGGGCGGAGGCGGCATCGAGCACGTCGGTGCCGAGGCGTCCAGGCACCAGCACCTCCCGGCAGACGCCGCCCACTTGCGCGGTCTCCACCGCCGGCCAGGCCGAGGCGGCTCCGGAGGGGCGGCGCGCCACCATCACGGCCAGCTCGGCCTGCAGAGGGAGCAGCTCCTCCGCGACGACCCGGCCTTGCACCGAGGCCAAGACGGCGGCGGCGGCGTCTCGGTCGGGCACCGGCCACACACCCTTCCCGTCATAGCCACCGCGAGCGGCCTTGAGGATGACCGGCCACCCGTGTGCGCCGGCGAATGCCTCGACAGCCCGCAGGGCGCCCGGGCCCTCTTCGACGACAACGTAGGCCGGCACCGGGACGCCGGCGTCGTCGAGGACCGTCCGCATGTGGGCCTTGTCGACGGCAAATTCGAGCGTTTCGATGCCCGGTCGTATCACGGCGCCCTGGGCGGCAAGCGCCGCGATGATGTCCAAGTCGACCTGCTCGTGGTCGAACGTGACGACGTCACTGCGTTCAGCGAGGGCCTCGACGTCTGCCGCCACGAAGGGCGAGCCGATCACGACGTCGGCCGCCGCGGCGCACGCCGCGTCGGCAGGGCGTTCGGCCAGCACGGCCATGGACAGTCCGAGCGCGCTCGCCGCCTCGCCCGCCATCCGCGCCAGCTGACCGGCCCCGACGAACCCGATCGAGTGTTTGCTCAGGTCGCTCGCCCCCGTCGGGGGATTCGCCTAGACAGTGTGACGGACACAACCGGCAGACTACGCGAGGAGCATGAGGAATATGACCAAGCCGCTGCGCATCGGGAGCATGATTGACGTGGACAAGCCGCTGCCCGACACGGTGGCCCTCCTGGAGCGGTATCGCGAGGCGGGTCTCGATCACGCCTTCGCGTCGCAGATCTTCGGGCCCGACGCACTGACCCTCCTGGCCGTCGCCGGCTCACAGGTGCCCGGCATCGGCCTGGGCACCGGGGTCGTGCCGGTGTACCCCCGCCATCCCATGATGCTGGCCCAGCAGGCCCTGACCGTGCAGGCCGCGACGGGCAACCGGCTGCTCCTGGGCATCGGCCTGTCGCACCAGGTGGTGGTGGAGGGTATGTGGGGCATGAGCTACGAGCGGCCGGCCGCATACATGAAGGAATACCTGGCGTCCTTGATGCCACTCCTCCACGGCGAGGCCGTTCATTCCGAGGGCCAGCGTGTGACCACCAATGCCTTCGCGCCCTTGGAGATCGCCGACGTGGAGGCACCGCCCGTGCTCGTCGCCGCCCTGGGCGACACCATGCTGGGGTTGGCGGGCCGCGTCGCCGACGGGACGATCACCTGGATGACGGGAATGGCCACCATCGGTGGCCACATCGCCCCGACGATCACCGCGGCCGCCGAGGCGGCCGGGCGTCCGGCTCCTCGGGTCGTCGTGTCCCTCCCCATTGCGGTCACCGCTGACCACGACGCGGCGAGGGAGAGGATGAACGAGGCCTTTGCGATCTATCCCAACCTCCCCGCCTACAAGGCGATGCTGGACAAGGAAGGTGCCGCGGTGGCGGGGGACATCGGGTTCGTCGGTGACGAAGAGGCGGTGGCGGCGTCCATCGCCAAGCTCGCCGACGCGGGGGCGACGGACTTCGTGGCCGCCATCGTCGGGGACGCCGAGGAGCGGGCGCGTGGCTTGGCGCTCATCAGCGAGATCGCCCGGTCCTGACGCCGCCCGGTCCTGACGCGGCCCGGTCCTGACGCCGCCCGGTCCTGACCGCAGAGACCAATTGGGCGATGCGGTGCTTCGGTCTACCGGTTCAGCGTGCCAGCGTCGTGTGCTTGAACTCGTTCAGGTCGGGCATGGCGTCGAACAGGTCAAGTACGCCCTGCACGGTGCGGCGCGCCACATCGACATTGCCCTCCGGGCGGCTCATGAGTCGCACGAAGACCGCACGGTCGTCGACGATGAAGGTGGGAACGCCGAACACCTCGAGGTCGCCGACGGCTCGCTCATGCGCCTGACGGATGTCGTGCACGGGCGCACCGGACTGCGCCTCGGCCAGCGCCTTGTCGGCGGGCACCCCGACGCGATCGAGCACGGCCGCGACCACGTCGGGCTGGCGCAGGTCGAGTCCCTCGTCGTGTCTGGCGGCGAACAGGGCCACATGCGCGTCCAGGAAACGGTCGGGGTACTGGTCGCGCACGACCACGCCGGCCGCGAGGGCCAGCAGATCCTTGGCCTTGTCCGGGTCGTCCCACACGGGAGCGCCGCCTTCATGCACGTGTGCCTGGCTCAACGAGAAGGGGAGGAACGTCACGTCCCAGTCGGCACCCCCGGCCAAGGCGAGCGCGAGGTGCTCATGGGCATTGCGGGCAAACGGACAGCGGTAGTCCCAGGTCACGCCGAACGACTTCATAGCTAGTGCAACGCGACGCCCCCGGCGCGCATTCCCACGGGTCTGCGCCCGCGTCCCCGTCGGTCGCGCCGCCCGACGCTGCCCGGCGTGACGATGTCGACGACGGGGCGCAGGGCGAGACCCAGCAGCGAGCCGAGGATGGCGCCGCCGATGACGTCGGTGGGGTGATGGGCCCGGAGGTGGACCCGGCTGGCCGCCACGGCGGCGGCGAAGCCCACGTTGGCGGCTGTGCCCGTGTCCGAGTCCCCGAGGACAAAGGCGGTGCAGAAGGCCGCGAGCGTGTGGCCGCTCGGAAAGCTGCTGCTGGTGGGAGTACGCACGGTCGCCACCAAGTGGTCGTCCGGACGCTGACGCGCCACCTCAGCCTTGACCATGCGGTTCACCAACAGAGAGGAGAAACCGGCAGCCGCCAAGCCGACGACGGCCCGCCGCCGGTCCGGCCCGCGGCGCCGGCCTTTCAGGCCGGCCAGAACGACCCAGATGAGCCCATAGTCGGCCAGGTTCGAGATCACGGCGGCGGCCCGGTCGATCTCGGGACGGCCCCGGAGCGGTTCGAAGACGGCGTCGACCGCCTCGTCGATGGTGTCCAGCTGCGTCAGGTTCACGCGGCGAAGGCGGGGCAGAAGGTCTTGAAGTGGCAGTGGTTGCAGAGCGGGCCGACGTTGGGGCGGAAGTCCTCGGCGTCGCACGCCCGCTCAATGGCAGACCACACCGCTACGGCACGCCGGCGCTGGCCGCGGATGGTCTGTTCCGATGCGACGGACGAAATGGCGATCGGCTGCCGCAGGTAGAGGAGGCGGACCTCGGCGGGGGCGCGGCCGAGCAGGCTTTCGCAGAGCAGCGCGTACGTCTGCACCCCGCCCATGCTGCCGCGCTCGAAACGTTCAGACGGGGCCCGGCCGGTCTTGTAGTCCACCACGATCAGGTTGCCGTTCTCGTCGACGTCGAGCCGGTCGATGATGCCGCGCAGGCGCATGCCGTCGACCACAGTCTCCACCCCGAGTTCGATGCCCACAGCCCGCGCTGCGTTGGGGTCCTCGAGTCCGAAGTAGTTATCCACCAGGATGCGCGCGCGTCGGCGAGAAAGGCAGAGGCCGCCTCGGGATCGAGCGCGAGCTCGATGTACTCCTCGTCGTGCTGGAGCTCCTCCCAGCAGCGCTCGAGCTCGCCGTGCGCCGCGGCCCGGGTCCGTGCCCCCGGCGGATGGTGCCAGAACAATCCCTCGAGCGCGGCGTGTACCAGGGTGCCCTTGACCGCGTGCGGCGAAGGCGGCTCGGGTCGATGCTCGATCTGGGAGTAGCGGAAGGCCAGCGGGCAGTTGGTGAAGGCGACGACTTTCGACGGGCTGAGTGTCCGCGGGAGGTCGAGCGCCATGGGCGTCAGGATACGGTGGCGTCGCGACGCGACGGCTCATCCCATCGAGGAGGTAGAAAGGGGGCGATGTCTCCCGGGTTCCTCGTCCGCCGCCGTGGCTGACCTGCGGCGTACCACCCGTTGGGCGGGCCTGCAGCCAGGCGATCCCGTCCAGGTCGACGGCACCCGGCTGCGTGGGGCGTCCTGGGAGTTCGTGGCCCACATCACCAACGAGGAGACCGGTGACGTCTGGGTCGAGGTGGTCGGAGGCCGAGCGGGCGACCGGGCCGTCCGGTCCTTCCGGCCGGACCAGCTCTACGCCGCCACCGCCCGGCCTGGTCACGACGCCTCTCTGGCTGACGCGCCCGGGCTCCCACTCGGCTGACGGGCAGCCCGTGGATCAACCCGGGATTCCCACACTGACGACCGCGCGGCTCATTCTGCGGCCCTTCGCGCGCTCCGACCTCGACGAGCTGGCGGTGCTCCACGCCGAGGAGTCGTTCTGGTGGTACCCGCTGCGCCGCGGCATGTCGAGGGAGGAGACGTCGGAATTCCTGCAGCGGGTACGTGGACGCTATGACAGCGACGGCTTCGGGATAGAGGCCGTTGTCGACCGCGAAAGCGGAGCCATGATCGGGTGGGCGGGTCTGGCCGTGCCGCACTTCTTGCCCTCCATCCTGCCGGCGGTCGAAGTGGGGTGGCGTCTGGGGAGCCGATGGCGGGGACGCGGTCTCGCGACCGAGGCCGGGGCCGCCGCCGTCGCCTTCGGTTTCACTACGGGCGGCCTCGATCGCATCGTGAGCATCTATGAGCCGGAGAATGTCGACTCGGGCCGAGTGATGGATCGGCTGGGTTTCACCCATCATTGGTCGACGACGGGTGGTCGCGGCGAGGATCTCGCCGTGCGGGAGCTCCTGCGGGCAGATTGGGAGGCGCAACGGTCCCGTGGGTGACATTGCGGTGCAGACCGCCGTCGAGCCCGTCGATGAGGGTCGGTTCACGGCGATGGTTCACGCCGACTGGGAGATCTGGGGGCCGTGCGGCGGGTACGTGGCGGCGCTGGCCCTGCGCGCGGCCGGCGCGGAGAGCCCCTTCGCCCGGCCGGCCAGTTTCTTCTGCCACTACCTTTCCGTGGCCGCCTTCGCACCCGTCGACCTCGTGGTGACCCCGTTGCGCGCCGGCCGCACCGTGCTGGCCCAACGGGTCGCGATGACCCAGCAGGATCGACCGGTCCTCGATGCAATGGTCTGGTCGGTCGGTGAGGTCCAGGGCCTCGAGCATGAGGACGTCCGTCCTCCCGACGTGCCCGATCCAGATGCATTGCCGGTGCGCGAGCACCTACAGCCGGACGAGGACCGGCCCCCAATGCCGTTCTGGGACAACTTCGACCAACGAGCCGTCGACTGGTCGGAACCGTGGCCGCCCCCCGGACCACTTGCTCCGACCTGGCGGACCTGGGTGCGCTGCCGCCCCACCCCCTCCTTCACGGACCCGTGGGTGGATGCAGCACGCTCGCTCATTGTGCTCGACGTCGGCAGCTGGCCAGCCGGTTCGCGCCCACACATGTACCTGGAGCCACCGTTCATTGCGCCGAGTCTCGACCTCTACGCCTCGTTCCAGTACCCCGGCGTATCCTCCGACTGGTTGCTGCTCGACGCCCATTCGCCAGTGGCACATGCCGGCCTGCTGTCGTGGACCGGTCGTGTGTGGTCCCAGGAGCGTCGTCTCATCGCCAGCGGGGGAGGCCAGGCGGTCTTCCGGCACGTCTAAGGGCCGTGGCCCGAGCCGGGTGGTGTCCTGGTGGGCTACCTGCACAACTTCTCTCCGCACTCCTTGTGGACGCGCCCCGCCTACTTCACTCGACCGCGTAGCCGTCCATGCGCGCCAGGATGCGGAGCATGACCTCGTCGGCGCCCGCACCGATGGAGTCAAGGCGTGTGTCGCGGAAGTAGCGCGAGGTCCAGTTCTCGTCCATGTAGCCCATACCGCCGTGGAACTGCACTGCGATGTCGGCGACCTCGCGTTGCAAGCGCGAGCCCAGCAGCTTGCCGATGGTGGCGTACCGCGTAGCGTCCTCGCCGCGCAGCACGGCGTCGGCGGTGGTGCGAGCGTATTCCTTGAGGACATCGTGGCGTGCCGACAGCTCGGCCAGGACGAACTGCAGATGCTGATTGGCCAACAAGGGCGCGCCGAACGCCCGGCGCTCGCGCAGGTAAGCCTTGGTGCGTTCCAGGGCGAGTTCGATAGAACCCACTTGCTTGTAAAAGGTCATGAGTCTCTCAGCCTGGAATTGGACCATCTGCTGCTGAAAGCCGCGGCCGATGTCGCCGATGGTGTTGGCAACCGGCACGCGCACGTCGGTGAACGACAGCTCTGCTGTGTCACTAGACCACATACCGAGCTTCTCCAACTTCCGTGACACGACAACGCCGGAGACGTCGGTGGGCACGATGATCAACGACATACCGCGGGAACCTGGATCGTCGGAGGTGCGGGCCAGCAGGCACAACCAGTCCGCCTGCGTGCCGTTGGTGATGTAGAGCTTGGCGCCGTTGATGACCCATTCGTCACCATCGCGCACGGCGCGGGTGCGGATACCGGCGACGTCGCTCCCGGCGTCCGGCTCGGTAACGGCAATGGAGGTCACGACTTCGCCGCGTATGGCCGGCGCCAGATACCGCTCCTTCAGCTCGTCGGACCCGTAGCGAGCGAGCGCGGGCGTTGCCATCGACATCTGCACGGCCATGGCCATGGGGACGCCGCCACAGCTGATCCGGCCCATCTCCTCTCCCGCGATGAGAGAATAGGAGTGGTCCGCTCCCATGCCGCCGTAGACCTCGTCGTACTCCAGGCCGAGCAGCCCGACGGATGCCAGCTTCGGGAAGAGGTCGTGTGCCGGGAAGGTGCGGGCTGCCTCCCACTCGTCAACGTGCGGTTCGACCTCCCGCGCGAAGAGATCCCGGAGCGTCTTACGAAAGAGCTGATGCTCGTCGCTCTCGATCACCCGCGAACGATACCACCGGCCCTTTTCCGCACCTCCGTGACCGCCACCTACACTGCGCATCCGTGAAGGATGTCTTGGTCGGCGTGCAGCACCACGACGGCATCCGGACGTTGACGCTCGACTCGCCGGCCAACCGCAATGCCCTCTCGGCCAGCCTGCTGGGCCAGCTGGAGCAGGCGTTGCGGGACGCCACGAGCGACCCCGCTGTGCGGGTGATCGTGCTCACCGGCGCCGGGACGGTGTTCTGCTCGGGCGCCGACCTGTCCGAGCGGGGCAGTGCGGCACCGAGTCGGATGCCGGCCATCTTGACGTCGATGGTCGAAAGCGCAGTCCCGGTGATCGTGCGCGTCAACGGTCATGCCCGGGCCGGCGGCCTGGGTCTCATCGCCGCCGCCGACATGGCGGTGGCTGCCGAATCGAGCACATTCGCCTTTACCGAGGTGAGGGTCGGCGTGGCGCCCGCCATGATCCTCGTCCCGGCATTGCGCGTCGTCGAGCGCCGCTTCCTTGCCCGGGCCGCCCTCACCGGCGACCGCTTCAGCGCGACGGAGGCCGCGTCCGCCGGGCTCGTGACGGCGGTCGTGCCGGACGAAACAGCGCTGGATGCCTGGGTCGCCGCCCAGACGGAGGCGCTCCGCCAGGCCGCACCCGGTGCCGTCGGCGCGACGAAGGAGCTCCTGCGTGCGCTCCCGTCCCAATCATGGTCGGACGGACTGGCATCCGCGGCCGCCACCTCGGCTGAGCTCTTCGCGGGGGCCGAAGCGGCGGAAGGAATGGCCGCCTTCCTCGAGAAGCGACCGCCGTCGTGGGATACGACTCCATGAGTACGGCCATCCGTTCGCGTCTGGCCGTCGGCGGCGAAGAGTTCCGTGAGAACGCGGCGGCCATGGGTGCGCTCGTCCATGAGGTTGATGCCCTGCACGATGCACTTCTGGCCGGGGGTGGTGAGCAGTACGTCGCCCGTCACCGCGCCCGCGGCAAAATGATGGTGCGCGAGCGGCTCGAGGCCCTTGCCGATCCCGGGACGCCCGTCCTCGAGCTGTGCCCGCTCGCCGGCCTGCACACAGGGGATCCGGTTGGCGGCGGTGTCGTCGTCGCGCTGGCGGAGGTTTCTCACACCCAGTGCCTCGTCATCGCCAACGACCCGACCGTGCGCGGCGGGACGACGAGTCCGACGACGATCCGCAAGCTCCTGCGGGCCATGGACATCGCCGAGGAGAATCGCCTCCCGCTTCTCCTCCTGGTCGAGTCCGGCGGGGCCGACCTGCCGCGCCAGGCGGATGTGTTCGTTCCGGGCGGGGAGCAGTTCCGCCGCCTGACCCAGTTGTCCGCGCTGGGCATTCCCACCGTCTGCGTGGTGTTCGGGTCCTCGACGGCGGGAGGCGCCTACCTCCCGGGCATGAGCGACTACACGGTCATGGTCGAAGACCGTGCCCGTGTCTTCCTCGGCGGCCCACCACTGGTGAAGATGGCGATCGGCGAGGAGGCCGACGAGGAGGAGCTGGGTGGGGCGCGCATGCACGCCGAGGTCTCCGGATTGTGCGACTACCTGGCCCGAGACGAGCCTGAGGCGATCCACATGGCGCGCGGGATCGTCGCTCACCTGCACTGGCCCCGTCTCGGCCCCGACCCAGCGCGCGGCGCCGACGAGCCGCTCTACCCGCCAGAAGAATTGCTCGGCATCGCGTCGGTGGACGTCCGCGTGCCGTTCGACGTGCGCGAGATCCTCGCCCGATTGATCGACGGCTCTCGCTTCGAGGAGTTCAAGGAGCACTATGGGCCGCAGTTGGTCTGCGGGTGGGCATCGCTGGGCGGATATCCCCTCGGGGTCGTGGCGAACAATGGCATCCTGTTCTCGCCGGAGGCGCAGAAGGGCGCGCAGTTCATCGCACTGTGCAACCGCACCGACACGCCGATCCTGTTCGTGCAGAACATCACGGGGTTCATGGTGGGCACGCGCTACGAGCGGGGCGGCATCATCAAGGACGGGGCCAAACTCATCAACGCCGTGTCGAACTCCACCGTGCCGCATCTCACGCTCATGGTCGGTGCGAGCTATGGGGCAGGCAACTACGCCATGGCCGGACGGGCCTACGACCCGCGCTTCGTGTTCACCTGGCCAAACCATCGCATTGCCGTCATGGGACCCAAACAACTGGCCGGCGTGCTCTCCATTGTGAGAAGGAACGCCGCCGCGACGGCAGGGAGACCCTTCGACGAGGCGGCGGACGACGAGCTTCGACAGGCCACCGAGAACCAGATTGAGGAGGAGTCGACAGCACAGTACGCGACTGGCCGACTGTGGGACGACGGCATCATCGATCCGCGCGACACGCGAACGGTGTTGGCTATCGCGCTGACGGCGGTGCACTCGGCCGCTGTGCAGGGCACCGCCGTCTTTGGTGTGGTGCGACACTGATGGAGTCCCGACCGGTCCGGCGTCTGTTGGTGGCCAACCGCGGCGAAATCGCCCGCCGCCTCATCCGGGGAGCACACGACGCCGGCTGTGAGGCCGTCGCGGTCTACGCCGCGGATGACGCGAGCAGCCCGCACGTGGCCGAGGCGGATGCGGCCGTCTTGCTCCCCGGCACAGCACTGGCGGATACCTATCTCTCCGCTGCCGCGCTGGTCGGCGCAGCAACGATGTCGGGTGCCGACGCCCTGCATCCCGGATACGGATTCCTGTCGGAGAACCCGGCCCTTGCTGAGGCGTGCGCGACCGCGGGTGTGGTGTGGGTGGGTCCGCCAGCCGACGCAATGCGAGTCATGGGGCACAAGGCGCGGGCCAAGGAGCTGGTGGCCCGAGCGGGGGTACCCGTCCTGCCGAGCGCGCTGGTGGCCCGCGGCGCCGGTGAGACCGAGCTGGCGACGGCGGCGGCCACGGTCGAGTTCCCGCTGCTGGTCAAGGCGTCGGCCGGCGGCGGCGGCCGCGGCATGCGCCTGGTGCGGGATTCTGGCGCGCTCGCCGATGCCGTTGCGGCGGCCCAGCGCGAGGCGGCGGCGGCCTTCGGCTCCGACGAGGTGTTCTTGGAGCGCTACCTGGATACGCCGCGCCACATAGAGGTGCAGGTGATAGGCGATGCGCACGGCAGCGTGCTCCACCTCCTCGACCGGGAATGCTCGGTGCAGCGGCGTCACCAGAAGATCGTGGAGGAGGCGCCGGCCGTCCTGGTGCCGAAGGCGACCCGCCGGCAGATGTGGGATGCCGCGGTGGCCATTGCCCGGGCGGTCGGTTACGTCGGTGCCGGCACCGTCGAATACCTCGTCGACGGCAGCGATTTCTTCTTTCTCGAAATGAACACGCGCCTGCAGGTCGAGCACGGCGTCACCGAGCTGGTCACCGGACTCGACCTCGTTGGGCTGCAGCTCTCGGTGGCGAGCGGTCGTCCCTTCTCGCTGGGCCAGTCCGAGGTCGTGGCGTACGGTCATGCGGTGGAGGCGCGTCTCTGCGCCGAACGGCCGCGCGAGGACTACCGGCCGACACCGGGGACCGCGACACACGTTCGCTGGCCCGACGGAATGGGTGTGCGGACGGACGCGGCGATCGAGTCCGGGAGCGTGGTGAACCCGACATATGACTCCTTGGTGGCAAAGGTCATGGCTCATGGTTCCGACCGCGCCACCGCGGTCGGCCGCCTTTCACGAGCTCTGCGCACGCTCGAGCTCGACGGCTTGGAGACGAACCGCGAGTTGCTGGGCGCTGTCCTCGACGACGCGACGTTCCGAGACGGGGAGGCGGACGTGCACTATCTCGATGCGAGGCCTGACCTGCGTGACGCGTCAGTGCCTGATGTGGTCCGGCACCGCCACGCCGCCGCAGGCGCAGCCAGCCTGACCAACGACCGGGCGGCGCAGAGCCTGGTTCCGGTGGGCGCCACAGGTTGGCGCAATGTCGGGAAGGCGCTCCATGCCGACGAGCTGACCGATGCGTTCGGCATCCTCCGGGTGCGCGCTCCCGTACCGGGTGACCAGGCATCGGTGTTGGTCGACGACGAGTGGCGCCCGGTGGGCAGGGTGCTGGCCGAAGTGGCGCAGACCGACGGCGACGTGGTGGACCTCACGGCCCCGGACGGCGTCCGGCGCCGCTACCGCGTACGGATCTCATCGCGCGGTGTCGAGGTGAACGGGCCTGAGGGCCAGTCGAGCTTTGCCCGCCGGAGCGAGGACGGACTCGATGAGCGAGCCGGTGTCGCCGGCGAGTGTCGGGCGCCACTGCCGGGGGCGGTGACGAAGGTGCTTGTCGCCGAAGGCGAAGCGGTGGCCGAAGAGCAGGGGCTTGTCGTCTTGGAGGCAATGAAGATGGAGCACACGTTGCGGGCGCATGGTGCCGGGAGGGTGGCGGCGGTGCACTGTGTCCCCGGACAACAAGTCGACCTGCATGACTTGCTCGTCGTGGTGGAGCCGTCGTCAGCGTGAGTCCGGGACACTCCGGACCGAGCGTGCTGCGCATCGGGAACTGCAGCGGGTTCTTCGGCGATCGCACGCACGCCGCCCGCGACATGGTGGAGGGTGGGCCCATCGACGTCCTGACGGGTGACTGGTTGGCCGAGCTGACGATGTACATCCTCCACAAAACGCGGGACCGTACCGGTGGCTACGCCCGCACGTTCTTGCGTGAGCTGGAAGAGGTGCTCCCGACCTGCGTGGAGCGCGGGATCACCGTGGTCTCGAATGCTGGGGGACTGCAACCCGAAGCGCTGGCCACAGCAGTGCGAGAACTGGCCCGACGCCAGGGACTCGACGTCCACATCGCCTCGGTCTCGGGCGACGACATCACGGCGGACCTGGGCGCGTTGAGCGCACAGGGGGAGGCCTTCGTCAACCTCGACACCGGTGAGCCACTTCCCGCCGACGCGGCCGTGGTGACCGCCAACGCCTATATGCGGGCACGTCCTATCGCAGATGCACTGGCGGCCGGGGCGCAGGTGGTGGTGACGGGGCGCGTCACGGACGCGGCACTGGTCGTCGGCCCGGCGTTGCACGCATTTGGCTGGGCCGATAGCGACGTCGACGCCATTGCCGGCGCAGTGGTGGCGGGTCATGTCATCGAATGCGGCACCCAGTGCTGCGGTGGGAACTACGCGTTCTTCGACGAGGTGCCGGACCGGCAGCGGATCGGTTTTCCTCTCGCCGAGCTCCATGCCGACGGGTCGTCGGTGATCACGAAGCACCCGGGAACCGGGGGCATGGTCACGGTCGGCACGGTGACGGCACAGCTGCTCTACGAGATCGGAAGCCCGCGCTATCTCAGTCCCGATGCGGTGGCCCGGTTCGACACCATTGAGCTGTCCGAGGAGGGCCGCAACCGTGTGCGGATCGCGCCGGTGCGAGGCGAACCACCGCCAGCGACGCTCAAAGTGACGGCCAATCTCGATGCCGGCTGGCGCAACGCCATGACCCTCGCCATCACCGGTGCGCACCCGGTCCAGAAGGCTCGCTTCGCCGCTGAGGCGGTGTGGGCTGGCCTGCCCGGTGGGCATGCGGGCTTCGCCGAGGTCGCAGAGGATCTCTCGGGCGACCTCAGCGGCGGCGGCATGGCCTACCTGCGGCTCGCCGTGCGCGGTGACGACGAGCACAAGGTGGGCCGAGCTTTCTCGGGCGCCGTCGTCGAGACGAGCCTCTCGAGTTATCCCGGTACGTTCTTCACCTCGGCTCCCTCGGGGGCGCAAGGGGTGGCACGGTACTGGCCGACCACGGTGGACGCCGGTGCGGTGACGCCGCGCATCGAGTGCGACGGACGGGCGGTGCGGGCGACACCGGCGACTGGCCTCCACGCCACATCCGTGATCGGCCAAGCCGCGCCGGACGGCGGAACGGAACCACCGCCCCAGTCCGAGAACGAGGCGGTGGAACTGGTCGAGGTACCGCTCTGGGCGCTGGTCGGTGCTCGTTCGGGGGACAAGGGTGGTGATGCCAACGTCGGGCTTTGGGCGGATGATGACGCCGTCGCCGCATGGTTGCAGCGCGCCTTCTCCGTCGAGGTCTTCCGGCGGCTGCTGCCGGAGGTCGGGCCGTTCGGGGTCACCCGCCACGCGCTGCCGAATCTCCGGGCCGTGAACTTCGTGGTGCACGGCATTCTCGGCTGGGGCGTCGCCTCGAACCTTCGGCTGGACACGCAGGCGAAGGGCTTGGGCGAGCTGCTTCGGTCGCGTGCGCTCTCGGTCCCGGCCGTGCTCGTGACGCGCGGTCCCGTCGCAGCGAGGCTCGCGGCGGGCTGACGATGCTCGGACCGCTGGCGCCGGGCATCTGACAGGATGGCGCCGTGGAGTCGGTCGCCCGCCTGGTCGCGCTCATCGCGGGCATTGCTCTCGTGCTGGCGACCGCATGGAGTGTGTTCACCGCCCTCGTCGTCCCGAGGGTGACCTCGTCGCCGGCTATGCGCATGCTGGCGCGCTCCCTCGGTGGTTCCGCGCGGAGGATCGCCCCGAAACTTCCGAACTACGAGGCGCGCGACCGTGTGCTCTCGTTCGTGGGACCGGCGGCCATGGTGCTGCTGTTCGTCATCTGGCTCTGCCTGATCGTCCTCGGCGTGGGGTTGATCGAGTGGGATGCCGCGGGCGTCGACTTCGCCACCGCCCTGGGCATCGCGGGGTCCTCGGTCTTCACGCTCGGCATCGTCTCCTCGGGCCAGGCCGGCCCGAGGGTGGTCGAGGTGATGGCATCCGGGATCGGCCTGCTCGTCGTGGCGCTGGAGATCGCCTACCTGCCCACGCTCTACACGCAGTTCTCCACCCGCGAGACCGAGGTCACGCTGCTTGAGGCGCGGTCCGGGAACCCGGCATGGGGTCCCGAGATCCTCGCGCGCCATCACTGGCTCGACATCATGGACGAGCTCCCGCCCCTGTACTCCGATTGGGAGCGGTGGGCCGCCGCGGTGTCGGAGAGCCACGCCAACTACCCGGGCCTGATCTGGTTCCGCTCTCCGGTGTCGACGCGCAGCTGGCTCGTTGCGTTGGTGGCCATGATGGACTCGGCAGCGTTGTACCACGCCACGAGCCCGTCGCAGACGCCGCGCCAGGCGAGGCTCTGCATCTCCATGGGTATCAATTGCCTGCGCTCCATGGCCCGAGCGCTGCGCGTCCCCTACGACGACGACCCGCTCCCCACGGCGAGTATCCGTCTGTCTCGTGCCGAATTCGACCAAGGCTTTCAGAGACTGGAGTCGGTGAACTTCCCGATTGAGCGGACTGCTGACGAAGCGTGGCGCCATTTCCAGGGCTGGCGGATCAACTACGAGGACATCGTCGACGCGCTCGACGCGGCTCGTCGTCCCGCCGCCGGCACCATGGTTCATCGCCCGGCCCGATCTCGGCGTGGCACGGTTCCCCTTGGTGTTCAACCGCACCCCGGACGAGCCGGAGGGCGCTCAGCGATTCTTCGGCGTGAGCAAGACCTTCAAGACGCCGTCGGAGCGGGAGTCGAACAACTCGTAGGCTTCCGGCGCCTGGGTCAGGTCCATATGGTGGGTGAAGGTCTCGCCCAGCCCGGTCAGGCGGCCCGATTGGAGGAGCGGGACGAGCGCGGCCCACGTACCAGGAATCGGCGCGAACACGGCCCGCAACGTCAGGCTCTTCAAGAAGACGGCGCCCATCGGGAACGGGAGGTCCATGGTGAGGTTCACACCGACGACCGAGACGGTGCCACCTGTGGCGGCACAGGCAACCGCCTCCACCACCGTGGCGTCGGCGCCAACGGCTTCGATCACGCTCTGTGCTCCCCGTCCCCCGGTGGCTTCCAGCACCTGCGCCGACCCGGGAGCGATCCGCGCGTCTGATCGGCTCGGCGCCAAGGCGCTCGGCGCGTGCCAGCCGTTCGGGCACCATGTCCACGGCAAGGATGCGCGCCGGGCCAAAGAGCGAAGCGCACTGCAACGCCATGATCCCCACGGGGCCGAGGCCCATGACGACGACGGTCGCGCCTGGCTCAATGGAGGCGCGCAGCGCCCCGAGGTAACCGGTGGGAAGGATGTCGGTGAGGAGCACCGCCTCTTCGCCGGAGACGCCATCGGGGATGGGCAGGGCGAAGAGATCGGCGAAGGGGACCGCCATCGCCTCGGCCTGGCCGCCGGGAAGGTCGGGCACCGTCCCAAATGCGGTGGCCATGCCGGCGAGGCAGACGTTGGGTTGGCCGGCCAGGCAAGGGCCGCAGACGCCGCACCCGACCACGCCGGAGACGAGCACGCGGTCGCCAGGCTTGAGGGCGCGTACATGGGGACCAGCCTCGGCCACCGTGCCGATGGCCTCGTGCCCGAGGCGGATGCCGTTGCCGGTCGGGGCGTCGTGGTACAGGTGCAGATCCGATCCGCAGATGGCCGTGCGCTCGACGGTGACGATGACACCCTCGGGCCCCGGCAGCACCGGATCGGGAACATTCTCGATCGTGACGTGGCGCGGCCCGGCTAGGACGGTGGCTCGCATCTCCGCACGCTACCTCGCAGGACTACAATGTCACGGGTCGAATTCCGGCCGATACACGCGGCTATTGCACTCCCGGAGATCCATGCCTCGGACACTCGAACCCAGCACCACCGTCGAGCTTCCCGTCGTGGCCGACGAGGATATTGACGCCTTCTTCGCCTTCGAGGATCTTTGGGCGGTCATCGTCTGGAACGACGACGTCACCACCTTCCAGACCGTCATTCAGGCTTTCGTGGAGATCTTCGGCCATACGGTCGAACGGGCCGACAAGCTGGCCTGGCGGATCCACCGCACCGGGAAGGCGGTCGCGGCGGTCCGCCCGAAGGACGAGGCTGAGGCCGCCGTCCACGCACTGCACCTGCGGAAGATTTCAGCCTCTCTCAGCCGGGCCTGAAGCCCCCGACCACCTCGGGCTTCCAGCCCTCGGTCCGGGGGCGGGCCTCGTCGCAGGCATCGGGCTCGGCTCCGGCAACTGTAAACGAGTCCATTTATGGTTGAAAGAAGGTCTCCCGCCGGCGCCGCATGTTGGTTGGGTTTTGTGTGTATGCTTTGAGCAATCACTCAAAGTGAGTGAGGGAGCCGAGCATTGGCCAAGTCCGGGACGTCGAGCAGCGTGGTGGAGAGGGGCTCGCCTCGTTCGGCGGCCACGCGGGCGCAGCTCGTGCAGGCCGCGATCGACGTGTTGCAGTCGGAGGGTTACGGGGGCGCCAGCGCCCGCGCCATCGCCGCACGCGCCGGCCTGAACCAGGGCCTGGTCTTCTATCACTTCGGCTCTGTGGCCAAGCTTCTCTTGGCTGCGCTCGATTCGGTCAGCGATCGACGCATGGCCAAGTACGGATCGTCGATCGCTCGGGTGGGCTCGCCCTCGGAGCTGGTCGACACGGCGACGGACATCTTTCGGGAGGACCTCGACGCCGGCTACGTGGCCGTCCTGGTCGAGATGATCGCGGGAGCATCGTCCACGCCAGGGCTGGGTCGAGAGGTCGCGGCCCGCCTGGGCCCGTGGTTCGCCCTCGCCGAGCAGGCGATCTCGACCACCGTCGGTGGTTCACCGCTCGACGCCGTCATGTCGGCCGGTGACGTCGCTTATGGGATCGTGGCGCTCTATCTGGGGCTCGAAATGCTCACCCATCTCGACGGCGACCGCGCCCGTGCGCTCGGACTCTTCGCCCATGCCAAGACGCTCGCCACGCTTCTAGAGGCACTCGCGCCCGGGCCAACGCCGGCGCCAGAGGGGCAACGGTGACCGGGCCCTCCAGTACCGCACGCACCTCAAACGTCGCCGCGCCGCGCCCCAAGGAAACGATCCGGTCCGTCGACACGGGGATCGACGTCGTGACGGGCGCCTTCGGCTATTCGGGCGCGTCCCTGGCCAGCGCACTCCACCGGGCCGGTCGTCGCGTCCGCACCCTCACGGGACATCCCGGACGAGCGCCGGAGGGCACCGCCGTGGAGGTCCGTCCGCTCGACTTCGACGACCCCACCGGTCTGGTGACGTCGCTGTCCGGCGTGACGACGCTCTACAACACGTACTGGGTTCGCTTCGCCCATCGCAGTGTCGACCACGAGCGGGCCGTCGCAAACTCCAAGACCCTGTTCCTCGCGGCCAAGCGAGCTGGCGTGCGGCGCATCGTGCACGTGAGCATCACTCATCCGAGCAGCGACTCACCCTGGCCGTATTTCAGCGGCAAGGCGCTCGTGGAGCGAGCCCTGGCCGAGTGTGACGTCTCGCATGCCATTGTGCGGCCGGCCATTCTCTTCGGCGGCGACGGGGTCCTCCTCAACAACATCGCCTGGCTCCTGCGCCGGTTGCCCGTGTTCGCCATCGGGGGGCGCGGTGACTACCGGATCCGTGGCATCCATGTCGATGACTTGGCCCAGCTGTGTCTGGCCAAGGCGGTCGAGGGGACCGACAGCGTGACCGACGCCGTTGGCCCGGAGCGACCGACGTTTACCGAGCTCGTCGCCACCATCAGGGCCGCCGTCGGCAGCCGGGCCCGGCTCGTGCATGTTCCGGGTGCCGTCGTCCCTCTGTGCGCTCGAGTGCTGGGACTGGCACTGCACGACGTTCTGCTCACGACCGACGAGTATCGGGCCATGGCGGCCGGTCTGGCCGACACCGATGGTCCCGCCACGGGCGCTACCGCTCTGTCGGTTTGGTTGGCCGAGCACGGCGAGACGCTTGGCCTCCGCTACGCCAACGAACTCACCCGTCATTTCGTGGCCGCACCATGAGCCGCCCGGGGAGCATCCGCCCGACCCGGATCCACCCTCCTCGCCCGCGCATTGTCGTCCCGGCGGTGGCGTTCGGCGCATCCATGCTCGTCATCGCGTTCGGTGTCATCGGCACGTCGGGCACGTACGGGTCGCGTCTGGCCTGGTTCCTCGGGGTCGCGGCGCCGCTCCTGGCATTGAGCGTCTGCTCGTCCGGTTGGCAATCACACGGCCTCCGGCCACGGTGCCCGGCACGTATGTCGCACCAGGCGCGGCAACCATGAGGCGCGTTGTGTTCGTGGGCACGCTCGTGCTCGCGGGCGCGCCGGCCGCCCTGGCCGGCGTGGTGCTCATGACCTACGGGGTGTTCGTCGTGGCTCATGCCGCGTCGTCGCCTGAGCGTCGGTCGCAGTTCAGGCGACGCGAGCGACCAGGCGAGCTTTCACGTCTGGCCACTCCTCGGCGATGATGGAGAAGCGGGCCGATGTACGCACCGTGTCATCCGATCCCGGTCGGTCCGCCCGCATGATGCCGTCGAGTTGGCCTCCGATACGCTCAATGGCGGCCCAGGACCGCTTGTTGCGCACGTCGGTCTGCAGCGCCACCCGGTGTACCCCCCAAACCTCGAAGGCGTGCGTCATCATGAGCAGCTTCGCCTCGGTGTTCACGTGCGTGCGCTGGGCCGGCCCGGCCAGCCACGTGAAGCCGATGTCCACGACATCGGGGATCCCGTTGCGCTGATGGCTGGCACCGGGCGGCCACTGCCAGAAGCCCATTTCGCAGAAGCGGGTCGCCCCCACCACCACCTCGGCCCCATCGGGGCCCGCGCCGCGTTGCACGGTGGCGAACGCCACGTGTGCGCCGGCTGACACCTTGGCCAGGGCGTCCAGCACGTACTCGGTCATCTGCTCCAGCCCGTCGGGCGTATAGGTCCACCGGTAGCTGCTGCGGTCGATCGCCGCCGCCTCGACGAGAGCGGGGACGTGCTCCAGCCCCAACGGCTCAAGGCGGACCCCCGCCCCCTCGAGCGTGAAGGGTTCAAGCATGCACGGCGGGGATGGCGTCGCCGGGTCCTGAATCCGAGCCGCCATCCGTACCGCCACCCGCACCCGGCTGCCCGCCAGTCGGCGGTCCCGTGGG
The DNA here is from genome assembly GCA_963782415.1 of uncultured Acidimicrobiaceae bacterium. GTDB lineage: Bacteria > Actinomycetota > Acidimicrobiia > Acidimicrobiales > RAAP-2 > Bog-473. The sequence goes on from CAWAJT010000008.1 coordinate 940,954, forward strand.
CACAATGAAGTCTCGTTGGCGCACGAGGACGAATGCTCCGAGGGCACCCACGATGGCGACGGCGGCGCCGATGATCATGAGGTGGTTCAGCGCGCTGGAGAATCCCGATTGATACGCCCCGACGAGCACTCTGCGGGCGGCGGGAACCGGGATGGCCGATGCCACCTGACGGACCTCGCCGGCGGACATCGCGGTCTGTAGGTGGGCGCCGCCGCGGTGCAGGATGCCGCGGCCGAGGGGCGTCTGGTGCAGTACGCCGGCCGTGTGCGACACGATCTGTGTCTGGAAGATCGCGCCGAGCACGGCGATACCGGTCGCGATGCCCACCTGGCGGAACGTGTTGTTGGCGCCCGACGCCATGCCACTGCGCTGCGGCTGTACGACCGAGATCGCCCCGGACGCCAGCACGGGGTTGACCGTGCCGATGCCGATGCCGCACAAGATGAAGCCGGGCAGCAACACGGTCCAGGTCGAGTCGGCGTGGGTGGTCGACATCGAGAGCAACCCACCCGCCACGAAGATCATGCCGATGCCCAGCAGGAGCCGCGACTGCACCCGCACGGTCAGTCGGCCGGCGAAGAAGGCGACGACGAAGGTCAGCAGCGTCAGGGGCAGGAAGCGGACGCCCGCGGCCAGCGGGCTGTAACCGAGGTCGTCTTGGATGTACAGCGTCAGGTACAAGAACATGGCGAAAATGGAGGCCGCCAGGGTGAAGGCCACGATCGAGATGCCGACGAACGCCGGAATCCGGAACAGACCAAGATCGAGCATCGGGTCGCCGGCGAACCGCTCGTTGACGAAGAACGCCACCATCAAGACGGCGGCCGCCACCAGCAGGCCGATCGTCGTGGCGCTGCCCCATCCGAGGTCGTTGCCCCGGACGAGTGCGAAGACCAGGCAGAAGAGACTGACGGAGAAGGTCACGAATCCAACCCAGTCGATGTGGCGCGCACGCGGATCCTTGGACTCGGCGATCTTGGCGAACGTGATGAGGACGGCGATCGCCCCGATCGGCACGTTGACGAAGAAGATCCACCGCCAGCCGATGCCGCTCGTGATGGCGCCCCCGATCAGCGGCCCGATGGCGACGGCCCCCCCGATGACTGCGCCGTAGATCCCGAAGGCGGTGCCTCGATCCCTGCCCACGAAGGCGCTCGCAATGAGCGCCAGCGAGGTGGCGAACATGACGGCACCGCCGACGCCCTGCACGGCGCGGGCCAGGTTGAGCATCAGGGGCGAAGTGGAGAGGCCGCAGACCAGCGAGGAGAGGGAAAAGATGACGAGCCCGCCGGCGAACACCTCCCGCCGACCGTAGATGTCGCCCACCACGCCGGCGGTGAGGAGGAACGCGGCCAGCGTCAAGGAGTACGCGTCGACGACCCACTGCAGGTCCGAGAAGCTCGCGTGCAGCGACTGCTGAATGTCGGGGAGCGCCACGTTCACGACCGTGATGTCGAGAAGGAGCATGAACGTCGCCGTGCAGACGGCGATCAGGGTCCACCACTTGCGATCGAGCGCGGGCATTGGCGGAGTGTATCGACCGGACGTTCCCCCCCGTACAATGTGCTGTGATCGTCGGATCAGCCCTCACCATCGAAATCGGTGACCGAATCTTGTTAGCTGACGCATCCTTCGTGGTCGGTGCCGGCGAGAAGGTCGGTCTGGTCGGGCGCAACGGGACCGGCAAGTCGTCCTTCATCTCGGTCCTGGTGGGGGAGACCTCGCCGCAGCTGCGGCATCGGGGGAACGTCCGCTTGCTGGGCTCGTTCGGCTACCTGCCCCAGGCGCCGGTGCCCGGGGGCCTCGGGCTGGAGCCCACCGGCTTCTCCCACATCCTCTCGGCGCGTGGCCTCGACGTGCTCGACGACGCGTTGGGCACGGCCCGTGCCGTCATGGCCGACGACCCTTCGGCTGAGAACATCGAGCTGTTCACCGACCTCCAGGAGCAGTTCCAGTCCAACGGGGGCTACGAGGCGGAGTCGGTCATGGCCCGCCTGGCCGACGGGCTCGGGTTGCGACAGGAGCTCTTGCTCGAAGACATCGACTCCCTCTCGGGTGGGCAGCGCCGGCGCGTCGACCTGATGCGCGTGCTGTTCCAGGAGCCCGACCTGATGATCCTCGACGAGCCGACCAACCACCTCGACCGCTCGGCCAAGCGTTGGCTGCTCGATGAGTTGGCCCGCTTCAACGGCGCCTTGCTCGTCGTCAGCCACGACCTCCGCCTCCTCGATCAGTCCATCACGAAGGTGCTCAACATCGCGAACCAGCGCCTGACGGAGTGGAAGGGAAATTACTCCAAGTTCGAGGCACAGCGCGAGGCCGATCAGTCCCAGCGCGAACGTGCCTCAGAGCTCGAGTCCCGGGAGATCAAGCGTCTGTCGACGCTGGCTGACTCCATGCGGGGGAGCACTGAGAAGCGAGCGCGCAAGGCCAAGTCGCTCGACAAGCGAGTCGAGCGGTTGGAGGGGGCACGGACCCAGGTCGAGAAGCGCGACCGCGCCAGCGCGTTCAAGCTTCCGGTTCCGCCGCGTTCGGGTGCCATCCCCATGGAGGTGGCCAAGCTGGGGATCCGTTACGGCAGCAACGACGTGCTCTCCGAGGTGACGTTCCATGTCGGCCGAGGCGACCACGTCGTGGTCATCGGGCGCAACGGCGCCGGGAAGTCGTCGCTGCTGCGCTGCCTGGCCGGCGTTCAGGAGCCGTCGAACGGTGTGGTCGAATTCGGGGCGAACGTCGAGCTCGGCTACTTCGCCCAGGAGCACGAGCAGATCGACCCCGAGCGGAGCGCGTTGGACAACGTGAGCGACGCCGTCCTCAAGGCCGATCGGGACCGCCGGGCGCTTCTCGGATCGTTCGGGCTGCCCTCGAAGGCGGCGGACCAGTTGCCCGGCACGCTGTCCGGAGGCGAACGGGCCAAGCTCGGCCTCGCCATGCTGTCGGCGGGGGAGGCGAACCTCCTGCTCCTCGACGAGCCGACCAACAACCTGGATCCCTCGTCCATCACCGCCGTCGGCGCCATGCTCGGCAACTGGCCGGGCACCATCATCGCCGTCAGCCACGAGCGCGGTTTCGTTGAGGCCCTGCGCCCCACCTACTGCCTGCGCCTCCCGGAGGAGCGCTTCACGCACTGGCGCGAGGAGTACCTCGACGATGTGGAGATGCGCTAGCGAAGCACGCCTCCGCTGACCTACTTCATCCAGATCTGCGTCGGCCAGAGCACGCCCTCGTCGAAGGCGATGGCCTTCGAGTGCTGCACCGTGGTCGGGTTGGCGAAGTTCTGCACCTTCGGGTTGGCCACGACGGCCCAGGTGTCGCGGGCCAGCCAGAGGTAGGGGATGTCCCGGGCAAGCAATTGGTTCACCTGTTGGTAGGCCTTGATGCGGTCGGCCTTGTTGTTCGTCGTTCGTCCAGAGATCAAGGCCGCCTGAATCTTCGGGTCAACGTTGCGGGCCATGTTCAAGGCGAGGGGCGGCGCCGTGGTCTTCGAACTCCACCACACGTAGTTGAGGTCCGGGTCGACGGCGCCGAACTGACGCCAGGTGGTGGCCTGGTAGGTGCCCGCCAGCGAGTCGTTGATGAGCGTGGACTGGGCCAGCGGGTTGATGGTCACCTGCATGCCGGCCTGGTTGAACGCCTGCTGCAGGAACTGCGCCGCTCGCAGCACATCGGAGTTGGTGGTGGAGTTGAGCTTGAAGGCAACAGGCTTCCCTGTTTGCTGCTGCACCTTCTTGACCAGCTTGGCGGCGGCAGAGGGGTTGTAGGACGGGTAGGCCGTCTTGGTGTAGTACTCGCTGCCGGGCAGGAACAGGCCGTTCAGTGGGGCGTCAACGCCCTTGTCGATCACCTTGGCGAACTGCGCCCGGTTGATGCACATGGCCGCCGCCTTGCGCACGTCCGCGTTGTTGAACGGTGCGGCGGAGGTGTTCAACATGATGCACTGCGCCGTCGGCTGTCCCACCACCTCCCCGCTGTTGTCGTAGTACGCCCATTTGTCGTTGCCGCGGAACTGCAGGAGGCTGCTGGGCGAGTTGGTGTGCATGATGTCGACCTCGCCGGTCTGGAGAGCGTCGGCGCGTGCGTTCGGGTCGATGATGGGCTTGAAGGTGATGGAGCTGAGGTAGGGATAGCCCTTGCGCCAGTAGTGGGGGTTTCGGGTGGCGGTCATGTGGCTGTTGGGGACCCAGTCCTTGAAGACGAAGGGGCCCGTACCGATCGGGTGCGACGTCCCGCTTGAGCTGTTCAACATGGCCGGTGCCGCGACGTAGCCGGTCTGCGCCTGCGCCAGGTAGTAGGGGAAGGGGGCCCACGACGACTTCATGTTGATGGTGACGGCAAGTGGGCCGGTCACCGAGGCCGAGGCGATCTGGTCGGCGAAGGCCGGACCGGTGAGCACGGACGTGGCCTGCTTCTCAATGTTCAGGTGCAGCGCGTTGGCGTCGAGGGGTGTGCCGTCGTGGAAGACGATGCCTGGGCGCAGGTTGACGGTGAAGGCCGTGAAATCCTCGTTGTGGGTGATCGACTGCGCCAGGTACGGCTCCACCCCTCCGCTGGCGTTCACGATGGCGATGGGGTCCATGACGGAGCGACCGTAGAGGAAGCCCCCCTCGTCCCAGCGTGCCGACGAGGGATCGAAGCCGCCTTCCTCGGTGTCGATGCCGAAGGTGAGGGAACCGCCCTTGACAGGTCTCGCCTTGGAGATACCGTTCCGGCCGGGACCGTTGGTCCGGGCGGCACCCGCCTCGCCCTCCAGGCCACCGAGAATGGCTGCCCCGGCACCGAGTGCAAGGCCACCGGCCATGAACGACCGACGATCAAAAGACTGCGTCATTGCAAACCCCCACTGTCGTGATCCCCACTGCGTACGGCTTTGTTGCGCGGCAGGTTACAACTTCGTGACCGTTCTTGGGTGGCGGTCGATTGGGGGTCTTCGTCGAGGTATGGCAACCTGGGCCGGCACGACCGCATGACCACAACAGGAGGCAGGAATGGCGATCGCAGCCGGTGACCGGGTACCCGACGTGAAGGTGTTCACATTCGGTGACAAGGGACCCGAGGCGACCACGTCGACGGAGGTACTGGGGAAGGGCAAGGTCGTCCTCTTCGGTGTTCCGGGGGCTTTCACGCCCACCTGTTCAGATCACCACCTGCCTGGGTTCGTCATGCGCGCCGAGGAGCTTCGGGCCAAGGGTGCGGACGCAGTGGTCTGCGTATCGGTCAACGACCCCTTCGTGATGGAGGCCTGGGGCAAGGTCCAAGGTGTCGGCTCGTCGGTGCTGATGCTCGCCGACGGCAATGGGGAACTGGCAGGGGCGATGGGGCTGACCATGGACGGCAGCGGCTTCGGGCTCGGCTCCCGCTCGCAGCGCTTTGCCGCCATCATCGACGACGGCGTCGTCAGCTGGATCGCCGTCGAGCCAGGCCCGGGACTGAACGTGAGCTCGGCTGAAGAGGTGCTCGCCGCGCTCTGAGCAGGCCGCGCTCTGAGTTCGCCGCACTCTGAGTTCGCCTCGCCCTGACCCCGTCGTCACTTTCGCAACCGCAGTCGCATCGCGCCGCACGGTTGCAGTCCGGTTGCCCGCGTCCATGTGTTGTTCCTAATTGGGATTGCGTAGTCGAAGCCCCCCTAGATCGGCGTGTCCCCCCTCGCGCAGGATCGTTCTCGAATCACGGGACCCGGGAAGAGACACGCACAAGGAAGAGAGAGAAGGACGGGGATGCGCAAGCTTTGGAGGCCGTCACCGCTGCGCCCGCATGGTCGACGCGCTGCCATTCCGGCCGCCGTCTGTGTCGCGCTCACCGCCATGGTGGCGCTGGCGGCATCCGAGGACGCGACGCATGCCACGCCCTCGTCTGGCGCCGTCGCCCAGCACATCGTCGCATCGGGCGTGCTCGCGCACCCTCGCGGTGCCTCCGGTGCCGCTGCATCCGCCGTGGGGACCCTGTCAACCGTGCCGAGCCTGATCCCCGGCTCTCCCGACACCACCTCCACCGGCAGCGGCTTCAGCACGAGCACCCGCGCCGGCGCCGGCGCGCCGAGTGCAGCGACGGCATCCGGCCCTGTCGGTGGGGCGTCCTCGAGCTCGAAATGGCGGACGGGCCTCGCGGCACCGTTGGCGATGGCGCCCCAGTCGCCGGTTCCCGCCTGCCAGGGAACGACCCCGCTCGGTCTTCCCGGTCGTTGGACGTGCACCTTCGACGACGAATTCAACGGCACGTCGCTCAACACCAACGTCTGGACGCCCCAGGAGACGGCGGCCAGCGGCTATCTCAACGGCGCGTCGGCGTGCTACGTCAACAACCCCGACACGATTTCGGTGTCCGGCGGTTACCTGAATCTGAGCGTCCGGCAGGTCGACCCCTTCACGTGTCCGGACGGCAGCAACAGTTTCACGACGAGTTACGAAGCGGGCATGGTGTCGACGTACGGCCACTTCGATCAGACCTATGGTGCCTTCGAGGTGAGCGCCAAGCTGCCGCCGGCGGAGATCACGGGCCTGCAGGAGACGTTCTGGCTCTACCCGCAGAGCCTGACCTACGGCGCCTGGCCGGCATCGGGCGAGATCGACTTCGCCGAGTTCTACAGCGACTTCCCCGGCCTCGACGTCCCCGACATCCACTACTCGCAATCGTCGACGGACCCGAACGCCACCGCGTACGACTGCCTCATCAACCAGGACGCGTTCAACACCTACGGCGTCGAGTGGACCCCGACGTCGATCACGGTGCTCTACAACGGCCGGCCGTGCCTGGTCGACACGCCGTCCACGGGCCGCCAGCCGTTCGACCAGCCGTTCTTCATCGCGCTGACCCAGGCCCTCGGCGTGGGCACCGATGCCTTCGCTCCGGGCACCACCCCCTTGCCCGACACCACCGAGGTGGACTGGGTGCGGGCCTGGACGCCCGGCCTGTAGGGCGACCACGCCCCCGCCAGCGGAGACCAGGGGATCGGAGCCGGGTCAGGCCGCCGCGCCGGCGGTTGACATGCAGCCGCGAGGTTGCTTAAATAGAAATGCAGCCAAAAGGCTGCATAATGCAGATCGAGCGGATACGTCGATGCGAGAGATGGATGCAGTCTTTCGGGCACTCAGCGACCCGGCCCGGCGCCGACTCCTAGATCGGCTGAACGAGCGCAACGGGCTCACCCTGACCCAGCTCTGCGCCGACATGGGCATGACCAGGCAGTCGGTCTCCAAGCATCTCGTCGTCTTGGAGGACGCCGAGGTGGTGACGACCCGGCGCCGGGGGAGAGAGAAGCTCCACTACCTGAATGCCGCGCCCATCAACGACATCGCCGATCGCTGGATCCACCACTACGACCGGCAGCGGGCCGAGGCCCTCGCCGATCTCAAGACGGCACTGGAGGCCACTCCCATGGACCACACGCGTGACCAGACGACCTTCGTCTACACCACGTACATCAACGCCACAGCGGAAAGGGTCTGGCACGGCCTGACCGAACCCTCCTTCACCCAGCGCTACTGGGGCGGGGTCTCGTTCCCCACGGACTGGCAGAACGGCTCGACCTACGACGTCGCCTACGAAGACGCCGGGCTGGTCATCAGCGATCCGGCGCAGGTGATCCTCGAATCCGACCCCTACCGGCGACTCGCCTACACCTGGCACACGTTCACGCCGGAGTGGGGTGCCTACCACGGCAAGAGCGCGGAGGAGGTGGAACGCTGGAGCAGCGAACCGCGGTCGAAGGTCGCCTTCGACATCGAGGAGTCCGCCCCGGGCGTGGTCAAGCTCACCGTGGTCCACGACGGTTTCGCGCCGGGGAGCGCCGTCCTGGCCGGGGTCAGCACGGGGTGGCCGGTTGTGTTGGCCAGTCTCAAGACGCTCCTCGAGACGGGATCGGCCCTTCCGGCGGCCTAGCCCTCCGGCGCGCATTGGGGCGCCCCTTCCGAGGCTTGCCCCTGGTCCCCGTCCCTTCCCCCGGCCCTTGCCATTTGGTCTGCTCTCGGGTAGAATACTCGGTATGCTACTTCGAAAGAGTGACCGGTGAGCGTCCGTCACGCCCTGTTGGCCCTGCTCAGTGAGGGGCCCAAGTACGGCCTCCAGCTCCGGCAGGAGTTCGAGGCCCGCACGGGCGAGGTCTGGCCGTTGAACGTGGGTCAGGTGTACACCACGCTGCAGCGCCTGGAGCGCGACGGCCTGGTCGAGTCGGACGACTCGGCCGAAGAGAGCCCCCAGAAGGGGTTCCACATCACAGCAGAGGGTGCGGCCGAGCTGGAGGTCTGGTTGCGCACGCCACCGGACCTCTCGTCGCCCCCCCGTGACGAGCTCGTCATCAAGGTACTGGTGGCCCTCGGCCTGCCGGGCGTGGATGTCCACGAGGTGGTGCAGGTCCACCGGCGCTATCTGGTGGAGCTGATGCAGCAGTGGACAAGGCTGAAGGAGGACGAGTCGCGGTTCGACCTGCACTTCGCCCTGGTGGTCGACGCCGAGCTGTTCCGTCTCGATTCATTGATCCGGTGGTTGGACTCGGCCGACGGCCGACTGAAGCGAGCGGCGGCGGACCCCAGTGCGCCGGCAGCCCCGCCGTTCCCCCTCCCCAAGGCCCGGCGCAGGGTGGGAACGACGCCATGAGCTATCTCGAACTACGCAACATCTCCAAGGTGTACGGAGATGGGGCCACGGAGGTCAAGGCGCTGCAGCACATCGACCTCTCGGTCGAGGCCGGGTCCCTCGTGGCGGTGATGGGATCCAGTGGCTCCGGCAAGAGCACGCTGCTGACCATCGCCGGCAGCTTGGAGGAGCCCACCAGCGGCGAGGTCTCCATCGGCGGCCGCTCCCTCGCGTCGCTGTCGCGCGACGGCAAGGCGAAGCTGCGCCGTCAGTCGATCGGCTACGTCTTCCAGGACTACAACCTCTTGGCCGGACTAAGTGCGGTGGAGAACGTCTCCTTGCCCCTGGAACTGGACGGCGTGTCTGCCCGCAAGGCCCAAGGGGTGGCGTTGGAGTCGCTCGAGGAGTTCGGTTTGCGCGAGCGGGCGTCGCACTACCCCGACCAGCTGTCGGGTGGAGAGCGTCGAGCGCGTCGCCATCGCCCGGGCCGTGGTCGGTGGCCGCCAGCTCCTCCTCGCCGACGAGCCCTCCGGCGCGCTCGACTCGGCCAACGCGGAGAGCGTGATGCGGCTGATCCTGGCCGCCTGCCATCGCGGCCTGGCTGCCGTCGTGGTGACGCACGACGCGCAGCTCGCCTCGTGGGCGGACCGCGTGATCTTCCTGCGCGACGGTCGCATCGTCGATCAGACGCTGCCGGTGGAGAACCCCGACAGCTTCCTGGCGGACGTCCGGCACCGATGAGCCTCGGCGTCGTGGAGCGGCCGGCCACCGGTGCCGTCGCCACGCCCGCCGGTGGCGGTATCGCGGCCCGCCGGGCCATGGTCCGCTGGGCTTGGCGCCTCTTCCGGCGCGAGTGGCGCCAACAGCTGCTCATCTTCCTCCTCATTGTGGTGGCGGTCGCCGCTGTCGTCGTCGGTGCCGCGGTTGCCGTCAACACGCCGCCAGCGCGCAACGCCGGGTTCGGCACGGCCCGCGACCTCGCGACCTTCAACCTGTCGACACCCTCCGCCAAGGCACCGGGGGTCACGCTCTCGCACGTGCAGGGGCAGATCGCACTGCTGGAGCATCGCTACGGCCGGACCCAGGTCATCGAGAACGAGACCTTCAACGTCCCGGGCTCCAGCCAGACGTATCAGCTCCGGTCCCAGGACCCGCACGGGCCCTTCGGCGGGCCGATGTTGCAGCTGCTGTCAGGGCACTACCCGAGCGGTTCGGATCAGATCGCCATCACTCCGGGGCTGGCGTCCGAGCTCAGTCTCTCGGTGGGCGACACCTGGCCCCTAGGCGGCAAGACGGTCGTCGGCATCGTCCAGAACCCACAGAGCCTGCTGGACGAGTTCGCCCTCGTCCCACCCGGGCAGGTGGCCCATCCGACCGAGGTGAGCGTCCTGTTCGACGCCGCCCCGGCAGCCGCCAAGGACCTGCCCTCCTACGTGACCACGGCCGGGTCGAACCCGAGCAACGGCATCAACCCGTCGACCATCGTGCTCGCCTTGGCGACCGTCGGCATGCTGCTGATCGCCCTGGTGTCGATCGGCGGGTTCACCGTGCTGGCCCAACGTCGTATGCGATCCCTCGGGATGCTCGAGTCGATGGGGGCGACCGACCGTAATGTCCGGCTCGTTCTGGAGGCGAACGGTGTCATCGTCGGCGTCGTGGGTGCCGTGCTGGGTTTCGTCGTCGGCCTGGTGCTCTGGTTGCTCTACCGACCGCACAACGAACAGAGTGCGCACCACATCATCGGCACGTTCGCGCTCCCGTGGAACGTGATCGTACCGGCCATGGTGCTGGCAGTCGTCGCGACCTTTTTCGCCGCCGGTTACCCGGCGCGGGCCATCAACCGAGTGCCGGTCGTCAGCGCGCTCGCCGGACGACCCGCGCCTCCGCGCCAGATCCACCGCTCCCTGATCCCTGGCGTGATCGCCCTGGTGCTCGGTTTCGTCATGTTCTCACTCTCGGGTGCGGCGGGGAATGGCGGAGGCGTGATCTGGCTCGTCCCGGGACTCATCGCGTTGATCGTGGGGATCATCCTCGTCTCGCCCTTTTTCCTCGCGTTGTCGGCCCGGGTCGGCGCCCGATCACCCATCGCGGTCCGCCTTCCCCTGCGCGACATGGCGCGCTACCGTGCCCGTTCCGGCTCGGCACTGTCGGCCATCAGCCTCGGGATCATGATCGCGGTCATCATCTGTGCCGTCGCCGTGGCCCGCTACGCCAATGTCTTCGACTTCGTCGGGCCGAACATGACGGCGAACACGCTCAACGTGTACAGCCCGCCGGCGGCGGGCACCCAACTCTTCTCCCCCGGGCAGAACGGGCCGCAGGCAGAGACGGCCCCGGCGCCCCCGAGCCTTTCGGCGCAGGAAGCGACGACGCACGCCATTGCCGCTGCCGTCGGGGCGACGAACGTGGTCGAGCTCATCAATCCGGCCGTCGGCCTGCAGAACCCGAGCGAAGCGGGCCGGCAGTGGAACGGCCCCATCTACGTCGCCACGCCCGCTCTCCTGCTGGCCTACGGCATCAATCCCTCGTCGATCCCGTCCAACGTCGACGTCCTCAGCTCTCGGCCCGGTCTGGGCGGCTCGGGCGTCCAGCTGACCTATGGGAATGACGACAAGGGCGGCGGCGGAGGTGGTCCGGGAGGGGGCGGCAGCTCGTACAACCAGTGCACGCCCAACCAGTGCCTGGCCCACCCCGTCGTGCAGGAGGAGAGCGGGCTGCCCGTCGGCACGTCCTCGCCGAACACGGTGATCACCGAGAGTGCGCTGCACCGGCTGCACCTGACGAGCGAGAACAGCCTTGGGGGCTGGACCATCCTGGCCCGCAGCCCGATCACCCAGCCGCAGCTGACGAGTGCCAACTCGCTGGCCGCGGCGGAAGGCCTGACCATTGAATCGAAGAACGACGCGCCCACATCCGCCGAGATCGTCAACTGGGCGACCGTCTTCGGCATTGCTCTTGCCCTTGGCGTCCTCGCCATGAGTGTCGGACTCATCCGCAGCGAGACCGCCAGCGACTTGCGCACGCTGACGGCGACCGGCGCCAGCTCGCGCACGCGGCGTAGCCTGACGGCGGTTACGGCGGGAGGTTTGGCCTTCCTGGGAGCGCTGCTCGGCACCGTGGCGGCGTACATCGGGCTGTTCGGGTGGTTCCGTGCCAACGCGCTCGAAGGCGGCGTGTCGGACATTGTCCATCACGTGCCGTGGAACAATCTGTTCTTCCTTGTGGTTGCCATGCCGCTCGTCGCCGGCCTCGTCGGCTGGGTGCTGGCCGGGCGGGACCCGACCGGGATCGCCACGCGGCCGATCGAATAGTGCGACGTGGCGGTGAGGGGCCTTACAACTCGGCCGATACCTCGAAGCGATCGCTGTAGAACGCGAGGGCGCGCCGCCGCTCGATCGCATTGAGACCGAATTCGGCCAGGTCGTAGTGCACGGCCCCGTGGCGCCCACGCGGGTGGTCCGCCATGAAGGAGGTCATGGCGGACCGGGCCCGGTCGTCCAGCGGCTGGCCCGCCAGGTCGTAGACCCGCGCCACCATGGCCAGATCGTCGGCCATGAACTCGTCGAAGCGCACGTCGATGGTCCGGTCGGTCGGCAACGCCTCGCGCTCTTCGGTGCACCGGCGCAGCATGCGCTCGAGCCGGTCCGACCAGTAGTCGCCCATGCTCTCGACATCCACACGGTCACGCGTCAGACGGGCCGTGTAGGCGATCATCGTCACCATCGACGCGGTGACCGAGACCGGGTCACGGTGGGTCACGACGAACGTGGCGTCCGGGAACGTGTCGACGAGGGCGGGGAATTGCTCCAGGTGCTGTGGCGTCTTCAACACCCAGCGGGTGCCACCCCGCAGCCATTGCAACACCTTGAGGACTTTGCGCAGGTAGGTATAGGACGGCCGTTGGTCGCGCCCGAGGTAGGCGTCGCGCCAGGTCGGCATCGGCGCCGTCGTCTCGAACAGCATGGTGGAGAAGTCGATGGCGAGCAGCTGGATCTCCTCGTGTGTGTGCTCGACCGTCATTTCGTGCATCCGGTTGAAATACGGCAGAGCCGAGTTGAGGAACGACAAAGCCATGTCGGTGCGGGCCAGACGCGGGTCGGGCTCTCCGGGCGCCGGCCGCTCGGCGTCGGGCAGAACCGGTTCCAGGCTTTCCCAGTAGGGAAGCGACCGTAGGGCCGGGTCGGCAGACATGAGGTTGTGCAGGTGGGTCGTCCCCGTCCGCGGGAGGCCGCAGATGACGATCGGGGCCTCTATTCGCTGCTCGAGGATCTCCGGGTGGCGCCGGACGAGGTCCTCAATGAGGAGCCGGTTCTTCAGCAGCCCGAGCAGGAGCACGTGCTGTTGCATGACGCCGGCTCCGTTGAACCCCCCCTCGTCGGTCATGGCGCGGCAAAGGACGCGGAGCCGGTCGACGAACTCCTCTGAGCCGAAGTCGTCGAGCCCCGTCTCGGCACGCGCCGACGCCATGAGCTCGGCCGGGTCGAGGGTGATCTGCGACCCGGCCTCCTCCATGAAGTCGAGGATGGCTCGGACGTCGTCGCTGAACTGCGGCTGGGCCAGGTCGTCAATGCGGACAGGGGCCGGTCGATCGTTCATACGGTGTCCACGGGGAGGACCTCGACCTGCGGCTGGTCGGGTGTCTCGGCGGGCAAGAACCAGCGGAACCAGATGCGACCGCTACGGTGACCGGCTGTCGAGACCCAGTTGGGGTGGGTGGGACGGCGTGCCGCAATGACGATGATCCACGACCCATCGGACTCGTATCGGACCTGGGACCCATTGATCGTGACCCGCTCGTAGTCGTAGTTGTATGTATGGAGCAGGCGGTTCCACAGGCAGACGTTCCAGAACACGCATTCGGGCGAGCGCCCGCGGATCACCAGCGCCTCGTCGTCGGCCAGCTCGAAGGCGCCCATGGCGTAGGCGGCGTCGCCCGCCGCCCAGCCAAAGGTCTCCGTCGGCACCGGATAGGGCGGGTCGATGGCATTGGGCGGGCCGAGGGGGATGGGCACGATACCGGCCTGCTCGCGCACCCAGGTGGTGGCGGCGCGCAGGCGACGTGCCAGGTCGGCATCGTCCTGGCGGTAGTTCTGCGGTGGGTCGTCAGCTTCGATGTGCCAGGAGGCGCGTCGCCCCGTCAGGGGGTCGTCGAGATAGTCCCGGGTGATCGCCGCCACCGCGTCGGGCTCCAGGCGGATCCAGCCGACGCCCGGCTCGTCGGGCTTCGTCGGCGAGATCACGATGTGGATGGCACCGTCGGCATCCCGCTCCACCTCATGACTGTTCACGGAGCCGACGATCCGCGTCGAGTACCTCCCGTCGTCCGGTCCGCCATAGACGGTCAACGACATGTAGACGGCATCGCCCGGTGCGAGCGTCACTCGATAGGTGCGGGTGGGATCGATCGGTGCGTAGCAGTAGAACGCGTCAGCGTTGTCACCGCCCCATTTCTTGTAGGGACCGACGATTTCGACGAAACGAGGGCGAGCCGTGTCGGCCCACACGTTCACCTCGGCCGCCACTTGCAGCATGGAAAGGACCCACTTGTGGGCCTCCAGGAGGGTCACCTCGTCGTCGGCGAGCTGTTCGACCATGCGGGCGTGCGTGGCCGCTACCTCCGCCAGCAACTCGGTGAAAGCGGTCTCCGTCTCTGTCGTCATCAGTCCCCCTGTCGGCGTGGCGCCGATCATAGGGAGGACGCGACCTCGAAGAGGATCTGGTCGCGTCACCACCGGCCGCCCTGACCTCGAGTGCCGCGCGAGCACGGTTACCCGCCGAAGACGCCGTGCTTTTCCCGCCAGCACCAAGGTACACCAGGGAGGGGGTCTTGCCGCAAGCAGGATCCGTGTGCTGACAATGCTGGCCGCGTGCGGACCGGCGGGGTCCGAGGGAGGCGTGTACCGATGGGCAGCTTTGTGCTGGAGTTCTCACAGATCGATCAGACGCAGACAGCGCGCGTTGGCGGCAAGGGCGCGCGCTTGGGAGACCTCGCCCGGATCGACGGCATTGTCGTACCCGCCGGCTTCTGCGTGACGACGGAAGCCTTCGATCGGATGTTGGCGAACCTCCCGTCAATCGGTGAACACCTTGCGCGGCTCTGGCGCGGACGCCCTGACGATCGTGAGGCGATCCGCTCCCGGAGTGCGGAGGTCCGCCGCCTTCTCCACGATGCCGCACTACCGGACGACGTGGAGTCCGCCATCGCCCGCGCGCTCGGACGGCTCGGAGCGGAGGTGCCCTGCGCCGTCCGATCCAGCGCCACGGCCGAGGACCTGCCTGGTGCGTCATTTGCGGGCCAGCTGGACTCGCACCTGAATGTCGTCGGGCTGGCGGCGATTGTCGAGCACGTCCGCCGCTGCTGGATGTCACTCTTCAACGAGCGGGCGGTGACCTACGGCCTTCGGAACGGTGTCGACGAACGTTCGGTCCGCATGGCCGTGGTCGTCCAACGAATGGTCGTGCCGGACGCGGCCGGCGCCCTCTTCACTGCTGACCCCCTCACGTCCAACCGGAAGGTCACCTCCGTAGAGGCCTCGTTCGGTCTCGGCGAGGCCGTGGTCTCGGGGTCGATCACTCCGGACATCTACCGGGTGCGTGACGGTGCGATCACCTCCAAGGCCATCGCCGTGAAGCGGTTCGCTCTTCGTCCGGCAGCGGGCGGGGGCACGCACGAGCGAGCGGTATCCCCGGACCGCCAGGAAGTGCCCGCCCTCACGGACGTGCAGGTCCTGCGCCTGGCACAGCAGGGTCGGCGGATCGAATCCCACTTCGGCAGCCCCCAGGACATTGAGTGGTGCCTCGCCGACGACGAGTTCCAGATCGTCCAGAGCCGACCCATCACCACGCTGTTCCCTGTTCCGACCACGACCGACGCCGGCAACCATGTCTACGTGTCGGTCGGTCACCAACAGATGATGACCGACGCCATGAAGACACTGGGCCTCGCCATGTGGCAACTGACGACCCCACGGCCCATGGCGGAGGCAGGTGGCAGGCTCTTCGTCGACGTCACCGCACTGCTGGGTTCGCCCGCAACCAACCACAGCTTCGTGGCGGCGCTTCGCCGATCCGATCCGCTCATGGGGGACGCGCTGCAGTCGATCCTCGATCGGGGCCACTTCGTTCCGATCCGTGCCGATGACGCCCCACCCGTGGCGACACCCACCGGCCTCAGCCCCGCTGACCCGATTGATACGGATCCGGCCATCGTCACCGAACTGATCCGGCAGTGCGAGGCCTCGCTGGCCGCATTGACCCGTGTCATCGGGGGGACGTCCGGTCCGGAATTGTTCGAGTTCATTCTGGACGACCTCCAAGAGCTCAGGCGGGTGCTGTTCGATCCCCGGAGCCATGCGGTGTTTCTGTCCGCCATGGAAGCCACTTGGTGGTTGAACGAGCACATGGAAACGTGGCTGGGGGAGAAGAACGTGGCCGACGCGCTGTCGCAGTCGGTGCCGCATAACGTGACGTCGGAGATGGGGTTGGCGTTGCTCGGCGTCGCCGACGCCATCCGGCCTCATCGCGAGGTCGTGGCCTTTCTCGAGGGTGTCGCGGATGACACGTTCCTCAGTGTGTTGCCCGCTCTGCCCGGGGGTCGAGAAAGTCGGGATGCTCTTCAGGCCTACCTCGACCGCTTCGGCATGCGATGCGTCGGTGAGATCGACATCACGCGCCCGCGCTGGAGCGAACGCCCCAGCGCTCTTGTGCCGATGCTGCTCGGCAACGTCAAGAACTTCGAGCAGGGAGACGGGCAGCGACGTTTCGAACAAGGGCGCCGCGAGGCGTTGGCCAAAAAGGACGAAATCCTGGCCCGCTTGCTGCGCCAACCGGATGGCCAGCACAAAGCAGATGAGGCAAGGCAGAAGATCGATCGCGTGCGAACATTCATCGGGTATCGCGAGTATCCGAAGTATCACATGGTCAGCCGGTATTTCGTGTACAAGCAAGCACTGTTGGCTGAAGCCGATCGCCTCGTCGACGAGCACGTCATCGGCGACAGGGAAGATGTGTTCCACCTCACATTCGAGGAGTTCCAGGAGGTTGCGCGCACGAATCGGGTCGATCATGAGCTCATCTTCCGACGTAAGGAAGCCTTCTCGTCGTACGAAGGCCTCACGCCGCCCCGGGTGATGACATCCGACGGCGAAGTGGTCGCCGGAATATACCGACGCGTCGACGTCCCGGCCGACACGCTCGTCGGGTTGCCCGTTTCGTCGGGGACGGTCGAAGGGCGGGCACGGGTCCTGCACGATATGGCCGAGGCTGAGCTCGAGAAGGGCGACATTTTGGTCACGTCGTACACGGACCCCAGTTGGACGCCAGCGTTCGTTGCTATCGCCGGGCTGGTGACCGAAGTCGGGGGGCTGATGACCCACGGTGCCGTCATCGCGCGCGAGTACGGATTGCCGGCGGTGGTGGGCGTGGAGCACGCCACCCGTCGCATCAGCGACGGAGAGCGGATCAGGGTCAACGGTACGGATGGCTTCGTCGAGATCGTCTCGTAGGTCCCCCGCCACAGCGGGCACGATCGTCACAGTCGATGCCATGCCACGCTCGTCACCTTTTCGCCCGACCGAACGGCGTCGCAGCGTTCTTCGGAGACGTACTCGAACATCTTCAGGTCGGTGTATCGATCGGGGCTCGCTCGCGCAAGCTCAGAGGGCGTCCCGGCGACACGTGGGTCAGCACTGATTCCACGTTCTCTTCCAAGGATTGGTGCATGACGACGTCGTCGACCTTGACGGCAACGTCGAGCAGTTGCGCTCGCCTCCGGCCTGCATGTCCGGGGGCGACGAAGAGTTGGAACGCGATTGTCCCTTCCTGCCGACGTGTGCTCCGTCCACGCCGTGCCACCTACCAACGGTCCGCTAGGCCCGACCGTTTCTCTCACGGTGGGCACACCCAGGCCAACAACAGGGGCGGCGCTGGCCTTCTTCCAATTCCTCCCGGGTCCGACGGATACGACGCTCCCGCGTCGTATCCTGCTTGGCATCCTCAACCCAGCAGATGAACTCGTTGCGTGCGAGCGGGGTGATGTCCCTCCACGCCTCGAGCGCAGTGGGACTGGCGGTCAGTGCCACGCGCAGGTCGGCTGGAAGCTTGTGCACCACACCACCCGGAAGCCGTGCGTCACGCATGACAAGACGTTACCCAAATGACAGGGGCCGCTCCGCTTCGCGCGCTTGTTGTTACCCCTGGTGGTCGAGGCGTGTGCCAAGGACCTACCGGACGGGATTCGAGGCGACCGTCCTCCACTGCGTGGGTGAGGGCCACGACATCGTGGCGCAACTCGGGGTGAGAGTCGCCAGCTTCTGGGTAGTAGCCGCACGTACACGCGTGAACCGCTTCAGCCCGAAGGCGATTGGCGGCACAACGAGCAGGACGTTGCTGGTCGTCGACGATCCCGGAGCGGTCTTGGACCGTGCGCAAAGCGTCGGTGCAACCCCAACGTCACCAGTGAACGATGCGCATGGTTGGCGGCTGGGACAGATCGTCGACCCATTCGGCCACGAGAACGCGCTGGGCGCGTCGCCGCCGAACGAAACTGGGCTCGACCCGTAGGTCCGGCGCAGACCCTTGCCTGCTGCCGGCGCAACCTGATACCCAGGAAGTGCTAGCCCCAGAGGCCACGAACTGGCTGTGACATCGCTACGGAAGGTTGAGCGTTTCAGCGAGGGATGGCCCGACGACGGTGACGCCATACTTCTTACCCAAACGCTCCATCTCAGCGTGTTCCACTCCCGACATCGCGCCTGTGATGTAGTGATCGAACCCGATTCCGGGAGTCATAACGTTCACCACCCTGGCTGCCTCGGTCTGGTTGGTATTGGTAAAGGTGTGAGGCACGCCCGGGGGAGCCGTCGCGAAGTCGCCCTCCTTCAGCTCGATGATCTCGTCGCCAATCTGAGCGGTCAGCACACCATTGAGAATGAAAAAGGTGTCCTCTTGGACCTCGTGCACATGCAAAGGCGGTCCGAAGCGATAGTCAACGTCAAGGACCATCATCTCGAAGCGGCCGTCGGTACTTGCACCAGTAGCTTTGAATATGCCTCCTGTGTCCTTCCGCACAACGCGACCACCTACCATTTGCCTCTCCTCCCGAAATGAGCAGTCGTTCGAATTAATGTACTTTGCACGAGCGGCTCTTTCCATGGGCGCTGACGAGCTGACGGACTTCCCATGGGAGATGAGCCTGGCCACGATTGGCGCGTGTGTCGGGACTCGTGCAGCCGTGCCGCAGGGTGTGCAGTCTGATGTACGGCGATAGGGAAAGCGGTCGAAAGCAGCAGGGAGAGAGCCACGAGGCTGCGATCATGAAGTTGCGCTGGCTCGTGGCGGCGTTTGCGTTGGCGGCTGTCCACACGCTTGTCCCTCCAGAGGCGGGAGCGGCACCGACCGGCACTGCAGGGGTCTTCTGCGGGTGGCTCCCCAAGGTGGTCCACCAACCTCCGGGGTACACCGCAAAGCTACGCATCGTGCCTTCCATGGTGACCGTGGGCCAACATCTCAGAGGACACGTGGTTCTGCACAATCCAGGGAAGAAGACCCTGACGGTCGACACCGTGCAACCGATTCTCGTGCAGATCATCGACTCAAAGTCACGCAGGATAGTGGGTGCGTACTCCGGATTCGTTGCGGGCACAGGGTTCGGCGGGACTCTTCGACCTGGTCAGTCCGTATCGGTCGCCATTCTTGGGTCTACCACTCGCTGTGTCGGTGATGGGAGCTCGCCTCTACGGCCTGGCCGCTATAGGGCAATCGGAGATGTCAGCGGTCCCGGCATCACCGCGCCAGCGGCCAGCGATTCTCCGAACTACTACACATCGCTCGCCTCATTCGAGATCGTTCCTCCTTGACAGAGGTGCGCGCCAACCCGGCAGCGCCTCCGGGACACCTCGTCGGGCCACTCCGAAGACATTGCGGCTGCGACGTCCGTGCCGTCCTTGACGACCATAGTGAGGCGATCTGGTCGGCCATCGGCCGTCCATGCTCGCATCGGACCCTCCTCGGGAGGAGATCAAGGTCCAATGGGAACGTTTCCCGTTGACCTCCGCTCGTTGCGCCCAAGGCAGGCGAGCAGGCTGACCCACGTCGCTGCTTGCCCTGATCAACTCGCCGAAAGCGGCGTCTTGTGTTTCGCCATGACCAATCGTGGAGGAATGCAGAAGATCGTGGATCCGAATGATTGCGGAGAATCTCGAGAACTTGCGGACTATCTCGAGAACCCACAGCCCTCCGCCGCCAGCACGCGTCGCTGCTCGTCAGACTGCAGCTCGAGAACGTACGCCTCTTCGCCTTCTACGACGTGAAACCGGGTAATGGACATTATGCTCATGGGTGCACCTGGATTCTGGGACCGCCTGGCCCGATCGGCTCGCGTTCGAACTACTGGCGAAACAAGCGCTTGCGTTCGGGTCACGATCGCTTGGTCCCCTCAGGGACTGGCTGCAGCGATTCGAGACTCGTACTCGTCCGCCAGCTCGCGCAGCGCTCTGGCCCCGTCGCCGGTGAAGCACGATCCGTGCATCATCGCCAATGTGACGGGGGCGAGGTCGGCGAGACTCCGGATGGTGGGTCCCGTCTTCGGGCTCAGAGTGGAATAGCCGAACATGTCCTCCGCCTGCGCGGCAGGTCCGACTACGTCATCGGTCGACATGGCGGGAGGATCACCCAGTTGAGTGAACAGGTCGCCACAGAACAGGGTCTTGGTGGTCTCTTCGAAGAGCAGTCTCGCCTCCCAGCCATGGGGAACATGTGGCGTGTCGATATGGCGGACCCGGTGGACCCCCAGCTCGAGGACGTCGCCATCGGCCAGCGGCACCGGCAGACGATCGGCCAAGTCATTGATCGACACCATGCAACCGAGGACCCCGTGCGCCACCTCGGCGTCGGGTGCCACGGCGAGGAACTCGTTCATCGACCCGCACTCGTCGGCCTCGACGTGACCAAACGTGATCCAGCGAAGTCGATCAAGGGAAGTCACAGTGGCGATCGCTTCGGATACGAGGGGGAACATGGCCCGCGGTCCGGTATGGAACAGCAACGGATTCTCGTCATCGATGAAGTATTGATTGAACGTAAACCCCGTCGGTCCGATTTCCGGGACGAACGTCGAGAAGCGGAAGATCCGATCGGCGACTTCGGTGATACGGGTGTCCATGGCAGGTCTCCTTTACGGGCTGGTCGGTTCGAAGGGACGATCAAACATCAGGATCAGAACGGGACGACGGTACTCAGCAAGCCTGTTGCCTGTTCACGCCCGGCGAGGGTGCGGCAGAACTCGACGGCGTCGACGGACGCGTGCTCGGCCTCCGGAGTCTCCGGATCGCTCACGTATGTCGCGCCCACTGGACCGGTGAGTTCGAGCACGAATGGTTGCCCGTGGCGACGGGCCCATTCCGCCACGACGTCGGCCACGATGCGACCGTCGTGTTCGGCACTGACCTCCAACGTCCGGCCGAGTGCGTGTGCCGCATCGACACGGTGCATCCAGAGATCTCTCAGGTAGATGGTGTCGATGAGGTAGCCAAGCCTCCACGTCTCGTGCACCGGGCCATCGACAGACATCCTGGCGTGATTGCGCACGAGCGCCGGCGTCCGACTGCGTCCTCGCACAGTCTTCGGTGCGATTGCTGTCAGCCGGTCGATGATCTCGGCGGGGTCGAGGTCAGCGCGCTCATGCACTTGCACTTCTGAAAGTGCTGCTTCGAGGGGACCGCCGCGCCGTTTCCGGGTGGCCCGACCCAGACGGAGTTGATGGAAATTTTCGCGCATCGACGCGCCGGCTTCGCATGCACCAAGTACGTGTTGATACATCGCACGAATGTCCCACGCCGGACAGTCAGTAGGGGTCAACCAGGCTTCTCCGTCCAGCGACCTGAGCATTCGCAGCGTGCATTCCAGCTCATCACGTTGCAGGATCATCGCTTCCTGATGGGTCAGTTGCTCGAGGGTCGCTACGTCGATGCTCGTGATGGTCATGATCGGGAACCTCTCGTTCGCGTCGTTCGGGATGATCGCTTCTGGGCCACTCGGCTCGATTGGGTGTGGGCGAGCAACATGGTCACCGACTCGTCAACGAGCCTGGTCCAGCGATCCCCGCCGGGATCATTTGAGATCTGCTGGTCAACCAGACCTGTGAACAGCGCGGTCCACAGGTCAATGTGGCGTTCTTCGGTGATGCCGTGGGCAGCTAGCAACTCCTTGACGTGAGCAAGGGCGCGGATGGCAGGTGCAAACGAACCTGGTGACGGTTCGAAACCCGGGAGTGTCCGCTGAAAGAGCAACTGGTAGCGACTCGGATTGCTCGTACAGAACGCCACGAAGCGACGTGCGTGCGCAGCCAAGAGCTCCTGAGGCACGTCGCCGTCGAGTGGTTCGGACATGATCTCGGCGAACTCGGTGGCCGCCTGGCCGAACATGGCGTTGTAGATGGAGTTCTTCGATTCGAAGTAGGTGTACACCGTTGGCGTCGTGATCCCTGCCCGGCGGGCCAGATCGCGTAGAGACAGACCCGCAAGTCCCTCTTCGTCCACCAATGTCCAGGCCGCCCGGACGATCGCCTCGCGTGCCGTCTGCCGGCGCCCTTCCCGCCAGTCAGCTGGCTCGGAAATCGTGCTCACCGATCATTATCCTTATACAGTGTACAAGGGAAGTCAATGACCGTTCAATATCACGCCAGGGCGTGCTGGCGTACGTCCGGCATGAACGGCCCCGTGTGCCTGGTTGAGACTTTCCTGCAGGCGCGGAGCTGCACCCGTAGCGATGCGAGGTCACGGCGGGATGGCTCTCGAGGTACCGGCCGCCTCGTTGCCGGTTGGCTTTGGTACCAA
>CAWAJT010000009.1:0-341690 GCA_963782415.1 uncultured Acidimicrobiaceae bacterium
GCGCTGCGGGACTCGAACCCACGACCTCAGCCGTGTGAAGGCTGCGCTCTAACCAGCTGAGCTAAGCGCCCTGGCGGATTTGCCGGACCTTAACCGTAGCCCGCCCCGGGCCCGTCCTCGGGCGGGCGGGTTGATTTGGGGACGCCCATCGTCACCGGTACCCTGAGACTGCGATGTCCTCCACCGGAAACAGCGGCGACAGGCCACAGACCTTCAGCGCGCGCATTTTCGGTGCCTTTACCGGGGCCGGGTCCGGTTCCGGGGGTTCTCGAGGGTCGGGAGGTTCTCCGGAGAAGCCCGAGCCCGGGCAGATCATCCCGCATGATGAGCGGAAAGCCGCAATGGTGAGCTTGGACCCGATGGAGGCCAAGTGGGCGCTTGGAGCGCTCATTGCGGCGACGGTCGCCGGCATCGCCATTCCGCTCTACTTCACCGTCGCCAACAAGGTCGCGAAGAACGGCAAGAACTCCATCGCCGTGGCACCCGATGCCAAGCTGCTCGGCCTCGTCATTCTCATTTTGTGTGCCATCGGATTCGCTGCCTGGTGGAAGCGCAAGCGCACGCTGGTGGCCTTTGACCTCTTTCTTCTCGGCTTTGCCTTCACCCTGTTCATCGGGCTCCTTGGATTCGTCTTCATACTTCTCGGCGGTTGGCTCATGTTGCGGGCCTGGCGCATCAACAAGTACGGCACCACCAATTCGAAGGCGATCGCCCGTGAGGCGGCGGCGCGTCCCCGTGGGCGTCAGGGCAGGGACACGGCTCGATCGACTGCCAAGGCCGGGAGCAGTCCAACCGTCCGCAAACCACCAACGGCCAGCAAGCGCTACACCCCGAAGTCCGCGCCCCGGAAGAAGATACCGAAACCTCCGCCTGAATAGCCACCGGGACGGTCGAACAGAACGGCTAGTCCAACGGCTCAATCAACAGAGCTGACCGCAGCAGCTGCAGCGCGTCGGTGCGGCGTCGCACAAGTGAACGAGCGGTTGGCTCCTCACCGAGCGCACGCAGCACCTCCACCTCGGTCACCATTCCGATAACCGTCGAATAGATGGCCAGGAGCAAAAGGCGGGGGTCGTGCAGTCGCATGGCTCCGGCATCCATCTCGGCTTCCAAGAAAGCCGACGCTCGCTGCATCAGAGGCTCGAGAGCGATGGTCATCTGGGTCGCAGCCGGAGGCCCGAGCCGCCCGACCTCACGGAGGAGCCCGAGCAACTCCGGCTGACGCGCCGCCAGCCGGAACACAGATCGGATGACCGCCTCCACTCGTTCCCAACCCTCCCCCGCCCCGACGAGGGCCGTCTCGAGTGCACTGGAAAGCTCGTCCGCGCTGCGGGCGATGACCGCCTCCAAGAGGGCATCTTTGGACGGGAACCAGTACAGGATCGACTGCTTGGTGAGCTCGAGCTCCTTGGCAACGGCGTCGAGGGCGGTCGCTTCGTAACCCCGACTGGCGAACGACGCCAGCGCTGCATCGAGAATGCGGTCCTTCGTCGACGAGCTGGGCACTTACCAAATGGTAGACACAATCGCCGGGCGGTGGTAGACATTTCCGATGCCCATTGAGCGGGATCTCCGTGGGAAACGGTTCTTCATCACCGGCGCCACCGGCTTCCTGGGCACTGCCCTGGTCGAACGCATTGTGCGCTGCGTCCCCGATGCCGACATCACCGTGTTGGTCCGTCCCGGACGCCGCGCCGATGCCGCCGCCCGGCTCGCCCGCGAAGTCATCAAGAACGACTGCTTCGATCGGCTGCGAGCTGAGCTCGGCGACGAATTCACCCACGTGGTGGCGCGGCGAGTCCACGCGGTGGCCGGCGACGTGAGTCGCGACGGTCTCGGGCTCGATGAGAACGGGCGGTCGGCGCTGGCATCGGCCGACGTCGTGATCCATTCGGCAGCCACCGTCTCCTTCGATGCTCCGCTGACGCAAGCCGTCGAGATCAATCTTCTCGGACCATCACGCGTCGCCGAAGCGATCGTCGAGACCGGATCGGCGGCACACCTGGTCGCCGTCTCGACTGCCTACGTCGCCAGCACACACCAAGGTGAGGCGAAAGAAGAGCTTCTCAGTGAGAATCGCTTCACCCTCGACGTCCCATGGGAAGCCGAAGTCACATCGGCCCGACGACTCCGCGACGATCTCGAGGCCGCATCACGCAAGCCCGAATCGCTCCGTGGTTTCACCAAGGAGGCCCGCGCCGAAATCGGTGCCGCCGGCGATCATCTGATCGCAGCGAAAGCCGAAAAGCTGCGCGAGGAATGGGTCAGTGGTGAGCTCGTGAATGCTGGCACAGCCCGTGCACTCTCATTGGGGTGGCCCGACGCCTATCCCTTCACAAAAGCGCTCGGCGAGCGCGCTCTGGTCGAGCAATGGGAGGGTCAGGTCCCGATCACGGTGGTCCGGCCATCGATCATCGAGTCTGCGCTGGCCGAACCACGACCGGGTTGGATCCGCGGCTTCCGGATGGCGGAGCCCATCATCGTGTCCTACGCCCGCGGGCTCCTGCGTGAGTTCCCCGGCGTGCCCGAAGGCATTGTCGACGTCATACCGGTCGACCTCGTCGTGGCCGCGATCCTGGCCGTGGCGGCACGGGGGCCGGATCCGGGGCGCCCGAAGGTGTACCACGTGGCGTCGGGCGTGCGAAACCCACTGCGTTACGGGCATCTCGTCGAGCTGTCGGAGGACTTCTTCAGCCGGAACCCCCTCTACGACGAGCGAGGTCAGCCGATCAACGTGCCCGAGTGGTCATTCCCCGGACGCGGACGCGTGCAGCGCCAACTCAAGCGCGCTGACGCAGCCATGACGTTCGTGGAGAGGTTGATCACTGCCCTGCCGATCCGGGGCAAGCAGGCGCAGTTGGCCGCCCGGATGGAAGACCGGCACGCCCTGGCCAAGCGCGCCCTGGGCTACGTCGAGCTGTACGGCGCCTACACCGAGACCGATGCGCGTTACCGGGTCGACAACCTGCTCGAGCTGTGGGAGACGGGCGACGACGACGATCACCACCATTTCGAATTCGATCCCGGTGTCATCGACTGGGATCACTACGTCCATGAGGTCCACCTGCCGTCGGTGCTCGAGCACACCCGGGTACGCACCAAGCCCGGCCGCTCCGTCGTGGACAAGCGGCCTGATCGTCAAGCGGCGCGCCATTCTGTCGCCGGACCGACACCTCGCCGCGTTCGACCTCGAGCACACACTGATGTCGTCCAATGTCGTCGACACCTACGCCTGGCTGGCCAGCCGGCACCTGTCGCCGGCGAGACGGGCCCGCTTTGTGGCGGACCTCGTACGGCAAGCGCCGTCGCTGCTGGCACTCGACCGGCGTGACCGCGGCGACTTCCTGCGCTCGTTCTACCGACGCTTCGAGGACGCGCCCGTCGATCGCCTGCGCGAGGATTCCTGGGAGCTTTTCCACCGCCAGCTTCTGACTCGTTCTTTCCCCGAGGGCTTTCCGCGTGTCCGTGACCACCGGGCCGCCGGCCACCGGACCTTGCTCATCACGGGTGCTCTGGACTTCATCATCGAGCCGATTCGGCCGCTCTTCGACGACATCATCTGCGCCGAAATGGAGGTGCACGACGGCAGGCTCACCGGCCACCTCACCACGCTTCCTCCCATCGGTGAAGCCCGGGCGCTCGTCCTGGCCGAGTACGCCACCGAGCACGAGCTCTCCCTCGAAGAGTCGGTTGCCTACGCCGACTCGGCCAGCGACCTCGCCATGCTCGAGGCGGTCGGTTTCCCAGTCGCCGTGAATCCCGAATCGCGCCTGTCGGCCATTGCCCGGCGCCGCGGTTGGCACGTGGAGCATTGGGCCAAGGCCGAAGGCGGCTCTCATCGTCCACTGCCGCTCGGGCCCTTCGACGTGAAGCAACCCAAGGCGGTCCTGGGTCGATGAGCACCCTCTTGTTCGAGCGGTCGCTGCCGCGTTTCGCCGCAGCCCGTGTGGTGTCATCCTTGGGCTCCGGACGGGGCGCCGGCGTGGGCCCGCTGCGACTGGTCGAGCAGGACGCGCCCACGGCCCCGGCCGCCGACTGGGTACATGTCGAGCCGATCCTCGCCGGCATCTGCGGATCCGATCTGGCCACGCTGGACGGGCGGAGCTCCCGCTATTTCGAGAACATCGTCTCGTTCCCGTTCGTGCCGGGTCACGAAGTGGTCGGCACGCTCGGTGATGACGCCACCGGAGCCGAAGGTCGTGTCCTGCCAGCGGGCAGCCGCGTGGTACTCCAGCCGGTGCTCGGCTGCGCCGCCCGCGGGATCGAGCCCATGTGTCCTGCCTGCCAAGCCGGTCGTGTCGGCAATTGCGGGTACGTGGCGTTCGGCCACATCCGACCCGGTCTGCAGACCGGGTTCTGCGCTGACACCGGCGGGGGCTGGTCGAGCTCAGGACTCGTCGCGCACTCCAGCCAGCTCTACGCCGTGCCCGAGGTCCTGAGTGACGCCGACGCAGTCACGGTCGAGCCGGTGGCCTGCGCAGTGCACGCCGTGCTCGGCGCACCGATCGTCGCGGGCGACGTCGTGGCCGTGGTGGGGGCCGGCACGCTCGGACTCCTGGTCACCGCCTCATTGAGCCAACTCGCCGCCGCCGGTCGCTGTGCAGCGCCGTCGGCCATTCTCGTCGGCGCACGTTACGTCCATCAACAGCGCCTCGCTCGAGAATTCGGCGCATCGGAAGCACTGCCCTCCGATCAACTCAGTCGCGCCGTGCGGCGGCACTCGCGCTCGCTGTCGTACGGCGGCGCTCCGGGGATGACAGCCACGCTCTCGGGCGGCGCCGACGTGGTGATCGACTGTGTCGGCAGTCCCGAATCGATTGCCCAGTCGCTGGCCATGGTGCGCCCGCGCGGCACGGTCGCGCTCGTCGGCATGCCCGGCAGGGTGACCGTCGACCTCGCCCCCTTGTGGCACCGCGAGGTGCGGCTGGCCGGGGCTTACGCCTACGGGAACGAGGGTGGTCCCGGGAGCGAGCAGGCCGTCTCGACGTTCTCGCTGGCGCTCGAGGTCGCGGGGACGCAGCGGACCGGTCGGCTGGTGTCAGCCACCTACCCGCTGGCGCGCTTCGAGGATGCCGTGGCCCACGCCGGTGCAGCCGGCCGCCGCGGCGCTGTGAAGATCGCATTCGACGTACGGAAAGGACCGATCCGATGAGTCGCCGTCCAGGCTTCGTCCTCGAGGTGGACAAGTCGACACCACCGACCTTGTTCTGGAGCGGAGAGGGTTTCGGCCTCGAGACGCTGCCCGAGGGCAGCCGAGTCATTTACGCACCGGAGCCGATGAAGGCCACCGAGGACCCCTACCGCGCCATCCGGCATGCGCTGCTCCACCCGGCGGGTGACCGCGACCCCTTGCCGGCTCTCCTGCGCCCCGGCATGAAGTTGACGATCTGCTTCGACGACGTGTCCCTCCCGCTGCCCCCCATGGAGGCTCCGGACATTCGACAAATGGTGATCGAGACCGTGCTCGACATGGCGGCGGAGGCGGGCGTCGACGACGTGGAGCTTGTGGCCGCACTCGCCCTGCATCGCCGCATGACCGAGGAAGAGCTCAGGCACGCCCTTGGTGACCGTGTCTACGACGCCTTCGCGCCACATGGCCTCCTGACCCAACACGACGCCGAAGATCCCGACAACCTCATCTTCATCGGCGAGACGGATCAGGGCGAGGAGGTGGAGATCAACAAGCGTGCCGCCACTTCGGACCTGCTCGTCTACGTCAACATCAACCTGGTCTCAATGGACGGCGGCCACAAGAGCGTCGCGACGGGCCTCGCGAGCTACCGTAGCCTGCGCCACCACCACAATCCCCAGACGATGCGCCACTCCAAGTCGTTCATGGACCAGCCGGCCTCGGAGCTGCACTCTGCGAACTGGCGCATGGGGCGGCTCATTGCCGAGTCCGGGGTGAAGATCTTCCAGATTGAGACGACCCTCAACAACGACACCTTCCCGTCGAACTTCAGGTTCCTCCAGAAGCGTGAGTGGGAGTGGTCGCTGCGCGACCGTGCCTCGTACGCCGCCACGTCAAAGGCCCTGTCCACAGTGCCGCCGCGCCTGGCGCGGCAGATCTTCCACTCCGTCCGTTCGCCTCACGCGCTGACATCGGTGCAAGCGGGTGAGGTCGAGGCTGTCCATGCGCTGACGACAGCCAACGTCTGGGCGCAGCAGGGAGTCGAGGTCGAGGGTCAGACCGACATCCTCACGATGGGGCTGCCGTACATCTGTCCGTACAACGTGAACTCCATCATGAACCCGATCCTGGTGGCCTGTCTCGGCCTGGGCTACTTCTTCAACATGTACCGCGGCAAGCCGCTCGTGCGCGAGGGTGGTGTCGTCATCATGAAGCACCCGACACGGCCCGAGTTCCATCCGGGCCACCACCCCAGCTACATCGACTTCTACGAGCAGGTGCTCACCCAGACCGTCGATCCCATGCGCATGCACAAGGAGTTCGAAGAGTCCTTCGCCACCGACCCGTGGTACGTGCATCTCTACCGGACCGGACACGCCTACCACGGCGTCCACCCCTTCTACATGTGGTACTGGTGCGCGCATGCCATGGCACACCTGGGCCGGGTCATCGTCGTCGGCGGCGACCCCAAGGCCGTGCGCCGACTCGGGTTCTCACCGGCCAGCTCGCTCGACGACGCCCTCGAGATTGCCTCCGACGTGGTCGGCCCGTCGCCCACGCTGACCCACATGCACAACCCGCCGATCTTCATGTCGGACGTCCGCTGATGGCGGGTCCGGGCCTGCGCGGCCGAATCCGTTCCGCCCGCTTCCCTCTTGCCGCGCCGTCCTGGCCGGCGACGGTCGAACGGCCCGACCCCGAGCGGAAGGTCGGCCTCGACTACGACCACGAATGGTCGCGCCGCTACCCGGTCCGCCTGGCCCGGGCTGTGGTGATGGACAACGTCACCCGCCCGGCGGCGCGGCTCTTGGCTCCCGCCACGGTGCGCGGCGTAGAGCACCTCCAGCACGTTGAGGGACCGGTGATCTTCGCCGCCAACCACGCCAGCCACATCGACACACCACTTCTGCTCACGACGTTGCCGGTGGAGTTCCGTCACCGCACCGTGGTGGCGGCAGCCTCGGACTACTTCTTCGACCGCACCTGGAAGTCCGTCGTGTGGTCGTTCGCTCTGGCTGCGATCCCGATCGAGCGGAGCAAGGTGAACCGCAAGTCTGCCGACACGGCGGCCCGGCTGGTCGAGGACGGGTGGAACCTCGTGATCTTTCCCGAAGGCGGCCGCTCTCCCGATGGCTGGACCCAGCCATTTCGGGGCGGTGCCGCGTATCTGGCCCGGCGAACGGGGCGTCCCGTCGTGCCGGTGTACCTGCACGGGACCCGCCACGTACTGCCGAAGACGGCGCAGACGGGGGGCGCGCACCCGGCGGATCCGGCACTGAGGGACAGCGTGGCCGTGGCCTGCGCCGCTCCCCTATTGCCGTCCTCTTCGGCGCGCCCATGACGCCCGATGAGGGTGAGAACGCGCACCGCTTCTCGGACCGGGTGGAGGCGGCGGTGGCCACGCTTTCACGTGAGGTCAACTCGGACTGGTGGCTGGCGAGGCGCTCGGTCAGCGCCGTGGCACCGGTCGATGGCGCCCAGACGGCCCATCGGGGGCCGTCGGCCGCACCGTGGCGACGCGCCTGGGCCCTCGACGAACCCCCGTCGCGCCGTCGCGGAGCCGAGTGGCCGGACTGAACTGCGCAGAGCTGCCGATCAGAGCAACGAGCGGGAGACGAGGATCGTCGTCTCGGCCAGGCCGGCGTCACGGTGGAGCAGTCCGGCCTGGTAGTCGGGGTCGCGGATCATGTCGATGAAGGCATCTTTTCCGGGGTACTCCATGATGGCGATCTGATCCCATGGCGCGCTCGGCCCGATCAGAACGTGGAGCACATCGTTGAAGAGAACGAGCGAACCTCCGCGTCGGAGAACGTGTTCGAGGGCAATCGCTCCGTAGCGTCCATACGCCTCGGCCCCGCTCAGGCCGGCGCCGGACAATTCGTGTCCGTCGGGGTAACTCGCGACCTCGCGGTACGAGAGCAGGTTCACGAACTGCAGCGGCCCGTCCCCGTCCGACTCGAGCAGGCCGCGCATCTGGTCCTCATCAGGGTTGATCCCTCCAAATCCGTGTGTTCGGAGGTCGCGCAGCAGCGCGGCCACGTCGTTCTCATTCCACTTGGCCATGTCGATCCTTCCGAAGATGTGACGCGGGATGGTAGCAACCGTGCCAGGCTGAGGTTGCGCTGCCGCGGCAGTGCCTCCCCGAGTGCAGGAGACGAGCGCCATGCAGACCATCATTCTCGGCAGCGGCAGCCCTCTGCCCGACCCCCAGCGCGCCGGACCGTCGACGTTGGTGCGCACCGGGTCGGGCGACCTGCTCTTCGACTGCGGCCGGGGCGTCCTCATGCGGGCCGCTGCCGCCGGGTCAGCCGCCGGAGCCCTGCGTGGCCTCTTCCTCACCCACCTGCACAGCGATCACACCACAGACCTGAACGACGTTGTCACGTCGCGCTGGATCACCTCCTTCCAGCCCCAGCCCCTTCCGGTCTTCGGTCCGGTCGGCACGGCGTCGCTCCTGCAGGCGACCGAAGCCATGCTCGAACTCGACATCGGCTACCGCCTGACCCATCACCAGGATCTGCAGTGGAGACCGTCGGCAGAAGTAGTCGAGTGCGAGCGTGGCACCGTGTGGGAGGACGGTGGGGTCAGGATCCTCGCCGCGCCGACGGATCACGCCCCGGTTCGGCCGACAGTCGGGTTCCGCGTTGAAGAAGATGGACGCTCCGTCGTCATCGCCGGTGACACGGTTCCGTGCGACGGCCTGAACGAGCTGTGCGCAGGAGCAGACATGCTCGTCCACACGGTGGTGCGACCCGACCTGATCCGACCGATCGGCCTGCCCCGGCTGATCGACGTGTTGGACTACCACTCCTCGGTGGAGGACGCGGCGCGCACGGCGGCGCGCAACGGCGTCGGCACCCTCGTCCTGACGCACCCCGTCCCCGCGCCCCAACCGGGCACCGAGCCCGAGTGGATTGCCCAGGCCAAGCAACACTTCGGCGGTACGGTCGTCCTGGCCGAAGACCTTCTGACTCTGGATGTCGGCGCGACGGCTTGACGCCAAGTCAGAAGACGATGGCACCCGCCTGCGCACGAGGATCGCTCGTTGGCACGATCTCCTTGCCCAACGGAGCGAGGGCCACTGCCGCCAGCTTGAAATTTCCGAGCCCGAGCGGGATCCCGATGATGGTGAGACACAGCAGCACGCCCAGCATCAGGTGGGCGAGAGCCATCCAGAGGCCCACCAGGATGAACCAGAGCACGTTGGCCACCATCGAGGGCGCCCCCGCAGTCGGGTTGCGCACCACTGCTCGCCCGAAGGGCCAGACCACGAACGCCGCGAGCCGGAAGCATGCCAGCCCGAAGGGGATGGTGATGATCAAGAGACACAACACGAGGCCGGCCAAGGCATAGCCGATGGCCAACCACAGACCTGAGAGCACGAACCAGAGCAGATTCAGCACAGTCCGCATGAAGCTCTCTCCTTTCGTCCCGAACCCTACGCCCGGCCGCGGCGACGACTTCTACCCCCGACAGCGGCCACCCGCTCGTCTCGAAGGCTCTCCGACGCACTGTCGTCCAGCGCAGCGAGCTCGGCACCATCGAGCGCCCATGACAGCAGACGGTCGGCGAGAGCCGGGTTGCGCGCGAGCACGGGCCCATGCAGGTATGTCCCGACCACCCGCCCCTGCACCGCACCCTCGCTGCCGTCACCACCACCATTGCCCACGCCGACGACGACCTCCCCCAGCGCGGTGGTGCCCTCCCGCCGCGACGTCACACCCCCGTGGTTCTCGAACCCGGTGAGCATGGGCAGCGCGGATCCGAACACAGACGCATCGACCGTCGCCAGGACCTCGCCCACCGCTCGCGGCCCGGAACCTTTCACGGTATCGACATCGAGTAGCCCGAGTCCCTCATGCGTGTCACCAGTGGCCCCGGGAAACGTCCGCCCCACAATCTGGAACCCGGCACAGACCGCGAGGACGACCGCGCCCTCGGCCACGCGGCGTGCCAGCGTCGCGTCCTCGCCGAGTGCGCGTGCCGCCTTGACCTGAGGGCCGTCCTCCCCCCCACCGAGGCAGTAGAGGTCTGCTGCGGGCAGCGGGCGATCCGAGACCGCCTGCAGCAGCGTGACCTCACGGCCGCGCCATTCAGCTCGTCGCGCCAGGACCAGCCCATTGCCGCCGTCGCCGTACGTGCCCAGGAGATCCGGGTAGACAACAGCGATGCGGAGTGGCATCGTCATCGGCGAGCGCCGAGCAGATCGTGAAACGCCGTGTAGTTCCCGATGACGTCGACCACTCCCCCCGCTCCACGTGCAACCCCGGCCCTCTCGGCGGCACGGGCAACGGCCCGTTTCGGGTCCGGTTCAGTGGTGTGGGCCACGCCCCCGTAGAGCAGGCGCACGGAGAGGTCGCGAAAGCGGTCGCCGGTGGCCACGACGATACGGCCGGCAAGACGTTCGTACGGGACGTCCCACAGCCAGGAGGGGTCGGCGCCGTCGGCGATCCGCGCGTTGATGCTCACCACGAGCGGCGCCTCCCCATCCGTCACCAGGTCGAGTAGCTCGTCCCAACCGGCAGGATTCTTCGCCAGCATCAGCCGTGCATGCACGTCGCCGAACGCACGCACCGTGAACCGCCCGGCCACCTCGTGGACACCCTCCATGGCGGCCAACGCCTCGAGGGCATCGACACCCGATGTTTCGGCGGCCACCGCCGCCATCAGCGCATTGGACTGGTTGAACCGTCCGGGCAGGCGGAGCCGGATCTGGGCGCGCCTCCCGTCTGTCCACTGCGCGGTCACTGCCCCGTCCACCACCCGCAGCGTCGCCTCGGGCTCGGGGCGGGCAAAGTCGCAATTGGCACACGACCACGAGGACTCGGCGAAGACAATGCGGCCCTCACAGGACGGGCAGCCCACGGCGTCGTGCCGCCACCGCAGCCCCGCCCCCACCCAATGCACGTCACGGGCGGCGCCCGCCCCCCACACCACGAGCGGGTCGTCGGCATTGGCCACGACATGGGTGTGCGGCGCGGCCGCCAGCGCGGCGCGCCAGTGTCCGGCGATCATGCGCACCTCGTTGGTGCGGTCGAGCTGGTCCCGCGAGAGATTCAACAGGACGACGGTTCGGGCCGCGGTGGCCGCGAGCACGCGCGGCAGGTACACCTCGTCGGTCTCGAGCACGGCCCGGTGCGCGGCGGTCCCGGCGAGTGCGGCGACATGCCCAGGCGGCATGTTCGAACCCGTCTCGTTGCTCACCACGGCGTCACCGGTGACGCCGAGGCCCACAGTGAGCAAGCGCGTTGTGGTGGTCTTCCCGTTTGTGCCCGTGACAAGGGCAACCTGGCGGCCCGAGGTCAGGTGTTCCAGAAGTTTTGGGTCAACGCGAAGACCGGCGCGCCCACCGGCCACCGTGCCCTGGCCGCGCCCGAGACGGCGGGACGCGACGTTGACGGCCCGTGTGGTCACGCTGGCAATTCGGGCCCTCACCGAGGGGGCTTACTGCGAGCCAACTCCTCGGCGGTTGGCTCGTGACGAACCCGTGACTCCGGGGGCAACAGGGAGCTGATGGCCGTCATCATCGTGGCGGTGTCAGCCTTGGCGTCGGTGAGCGACAACGACACCGGCGCGCCCCACGCGGACCGTCACGGTCGGTGGATGGCGCACCAGTGTGAAGTCAGGCACCCGCGCCGAGCGCGGCCAGACCTTCTCCGTGCCCCAGAGACCGACCGGCACCACGGTGGCTCCCGTCGCCGCCGCCAGTCGAGCCGTCCCTGTCTTGCCGTGCAGGACCGGGTCAAAGAAGTCGTAGCCGCGTGGGATGGTGCCCTGCGGCAGCACGATAACCACCTCTCCCGCCTTGAGGGCGGATTCAGCTGCCCGCAGCGGCTCGCCCGAACCACTGCCACGGTCCACAGCGATGCCGCCGATGGCGCGCGCGATGGCGCCGACCACTGGCGCATCGAAGATCTCCTTCTTGCCGAGGAAGCGCACGGGGCGGCCGATGTCCCGCGCCACGAGTGCCAGTGCCGCAACGTCGAAATAGCTCCGGTGGTTGGAGGCCAGGAGCACGGGCCCACGCCGCGGCACGTGCGCCACGCCGGCGATGTCGAAACGTGCGTAGGGGAAGGAGAGCTTGCGGACGAACGGCCGGAGCATGTGGTACGGCTCGAGGCCAACGACGCTGGGGACGCCCGGGGGCCGGTCCCAGTATTCGATGGGCCAGCAGCGCGCCGTGGCCACGACGGTCAAGGAGGGATCCGGGTTCACCGCGTGCGGCGCGCCCACGCTCGAGAGCAGCGGCACATCGAAGATGCTGTCGCTACACGCGTGGCAATCGGCCAGGTCGATTTGGTGCTCGTCGGCCCACACCCGGACCGCACGGAGCTTGCCCGTTCCCCACACGAAGCCCTCGTAGAGGCGGCCCGTGTACCGTCCGTCCTTCGTCTCGTAGGTGGTCGCGATGAGGTCGTCGAAACCGAGGGCCTCCGCGAAGGGGGCGATCATGTCGACCGGCGTCGTGGTCGACAGCACGAGGCGATGGCCCTCGGCGCGGAAGGCCGCCAGGCGCTGCGGCGCAAAGGGGGCGACGAGTTCGCTCAGCTGGGCCACCGCGTGCCGACCCGCCGCCCGGACCTGCTCCTGGTCCCAGCCCTTGGCCACGCGTGCCGCCGCCCGCACCAGGCCCATGGAGACCAGGTTCTCGCCCAGCCGGTCGTTGATCGCGTACAGGATCTTGTCCCCCGGAAGCGAGCGGCCCTCGGGCAGGACGCCCTCATGCATCAGGGCACGATTGATGATCTGACCCGAAGCTCGCGACAGCAGGGTGCGGTCGAGGTCGATGAAGACGGCACTCTTCGCCACGGATAGGGAGCCTAAAGCAGTTCGATCGCTGGTCGGAGGGCTCATCGGCACCGCGCTGCAGTGGTCCGGAATTAGGAGAAGGGACCGCCGGGGGGGAAGGCGATCCCTTCTCGAGACTCATCAGGTTCAGAGGGGGGGCTTCCGATTACCTGCGGTCTGAGGTTCATTCTGGCGGGGTCTCGGCAATCAGTCAAGCAGCTTTAGGAGATACTTTCCATCAGTTATACTGATAGGCAACGTAACTGCGGCAAGCACTTCCAGCGGAGGCGGACCATGGAGTTGAAACACCTGCAAGCGCTGCTGGGAATCGC
The DNA here is from genome assembly GCA_963782415.1 of uncultured Acidimicrobiaceae bacterium. Classification (GTDB taxonomy): domain Bacteria; phylum Actinomycetota; class Acidimicrobiia; order Acidimicrobiales; family RAAP-2; genus Bog-473. Next base: position 13,252 of record CAWAJT010000009.1, read on the forward strand.
CGACACGGGGAGCTTCTCTGCGGCCGCCACGTCGATCGGCACCGTACAGTCCAACGTCTCGGCCCACGTGGCGCGACTCGAACGCGAGCTCGACGTGCAGCTGGTCGACCGGGCCTCCGGCCGCCTGACCGAAGAGGGCGAGGTGGTCGTCGCCCGCGCCCGCCAGGTCATGAACGAGCTCGAAGCGATGGTCTCGGACGTGACGGCCCTGCGCCAGGAGGTGGTCGGCACCGTCCGCTTGGGCATGATCGGGACCACGGGTCGCTGGCTGGTGCCCCAGCTCTTCGACCTCCTCCGGGTCCGCCATCCCCACATCTACCTGAATGTGGCGGAGGGTTCGAGCGTCCAGCTAGAACAGCAACTCGCATCCGGCCAGCTGGACCTCGCCGTCGTCACCTTTCCCCTCAGCGGCGACGAGATCATGGCGGCCCAGCTCTTCGACGAGGACCTGGTCGCCGTCCTGCCAGCCGGGCACTTCCTTGCCGGTGAGTCCTCCGTCTCGATCGAACGGCTCGCCGACGTCGAGCTCCTCCTGCCCGCGCCCGGCACCGCCTTGCGGGCCGAGATCGACGGTGCCACCGGGCCGGCCCGGATCGCCCTGCGGCCGGCCATGGAGCTCGACGGCGTCCGCCTGATCGCCTCGCTCGCCTTCGACGGCTACGGACCGGCCATCCTGCCCGCCACTGCCGTGCCGGGCCACCTGCGCGGGCGCTTCTCGGTACTTCCCGTCACCGGTCTCCCGCGCCGACGAGTGGGTGTGGCCCAGCGGCGGCGCGGGCTGCCCTCCGCCCCTGCGCGGGCGGTGATCGACGTGCTCAGCGTCGTCGTCAACGACACCCTCTCCATGCCCGAGGGCATCCATCCGACCTGAACACGACCGGGCCGCCCGGGTTCGGGTCCGATGCTCAACGCCCACCTTCAGGAGGGGGGCCAGGCTTCCGCCACATGGTCCAGATGGTGGGGCCGCCGTCTGGAAGCGGCACCTCTTCGACGACCTCGAAGCCATGGCGCCGGTAGAAGGGCAGGTTGCGTTCCTTGGAGGACTCCAGGTAGCAGGGCAGTCCCTCGGCGTCACAGTGCTCCAGGACCGGGCGTAGCAGGGCGCCACCCACTCCCTTGCCCTGCTGTTCGACGGCTGTGCCCAGGGTCGCCAGGTACCAGTGGGGCTCGTGGGGGTGCTTCGCCTCAATGAGCGTCAGGAGCCGCAGGGTCGTGCGCAGGTTGGCAGCGACGTAAGGGAGCACCGGCAACATGGTGAGGATGCCGCTGAACCCGGTCCGGAGTGGCTTGCCGGCCGGCGCCCACACGGCGGAGCCGGTGTAGCCCTCAGTGGTGTAGCAACCCCCGAACGGCATGTAGTCCGAGCGCATCTGGGTCCCGAAATAGGCCCGCAGGGCGGCGGCGCGGCGTGCGTCGTTGCGGAAAATGTGGCTGGTCACGGGATCGTCGTCGAACGTGCGTGCCAACTGTGCGGCCATGGCCGGAATGTCGCTCCAGTTCGCACGCCGGACTACCGGCAGGGCAGGCTCGTGAACCATGACGGGGTCGATGGTGGCAGAGGTCCGGGCCACCCGCCACCCGGTGAGGCAGCAGCATGCATCTGGCCCAGGGCCGCCAGCTCTGGAGCGAGGCGCTGCCCGACAAAGATCCCTCCCGACTGCGTGAAGTGCACCCCGTCGCCACAGCGCACGTTGATGTGATTGACGGTCGGAGAGAAGGTGCGGGCAGGCGACACTTCGGCGTTCAGATCGAACACGTATACGCGACTTCCCTCAGCCCCAGCCGGAGTGGCGGGGGCAACCTGCCGCATGATCTCGTTGTCGAGCGTGACCCGGGCCGGGTTGTCCTCGGGCCACGGCGTGCCGGCGGGCGAGGCTCCGCTGTCGTAGTACGGCGTGGTCACAAGGACGATGTCGGCCCCCTTCGAGCCGAGCACGGAGATGGCCTGGCGATAGCGGTTGGCCAGGTAGCTGTCGAAAGTGGGCTGCCCGACGTGCTGCCATCGCCCCCCGAGCTCCTGGTCGAAGGTTTCACCGCGTGCGAGGTAGGCGACGACGTCCGGGTTGTAGGCGTCAACCCACCTGCGCCAGGTGTCCAACAGCGACGTGGGGTTGTTGTCCACGTCGCAGGGCGGTTGGGGTGCCACCGAGTAGAAGAGGACTTTGATCTGCGTCTGCATGGAGAGCGAGCAGCCCGGCGTGCCCTCGTTGGCGATCTGCACGTTGTACGGCTTCGCCTCCTGGGCCAGACCCACGCCGAGGGTCCCGGCGACGGAGTCGCCGACCAAGAGGACCTTGACCGCCTTGGTCGAAGTCGTGGCAGGCGGTACCGGCGACAGGTACGCAGGCGTCGTCGTCGTCGTGGTTGGTGCGGGTACACCGGGTGAGGGCGTCGCCGGCGCGGCCGACGTCGACGTCGTCGACGTCGGGGTGCTCACCGCCAGCGGGGAACCCTGCAGCTCCGTCGCCCCCACTGGCATCAGCGTGCTGACGAATACCGCGGCGATGGCGGCGCCGGCGCCGATGGGCGCCGCCACCCAGGAGCGCCAGCGCCGCAGCGCACCACGGCGAATGGGCATTTCGACCAAGTCGTAACTGATGGCCGCGATCGCCACCGTGACGCCGACCCGGGCCAAGAAGAGCGGATAGACGCCCCAGTGCAGGCGTTGCCCGGTCATGACCAAGAGGACCGGCCAGTACCAGAGGTACACGCCATAGGAGATCCGGCCCCACTGCGGCAGCGGCGGCAGCTCCAAGAGGCGGACGACGGTAGAGCGCGGCGCAACGGCGCAACCAAGGACAACGGCACCCGCCGCCAGGCTGGCCAGGAGGAATCCACCGCTGAAGGCGAACGTCGAGGCCTCCGACGTAGTCGCCCAGATCGCCGCCGTGCCGGCGACACCGGCAAGGGCCAGGAGTGACGCCATGTGAGTGAACCAACGACGCGTGCTCCCCTCGGGCCACAGCGTGAGGCCGACCGCGATGGCGGCGCCGACCAGGAGCGCCTGCGCCCGGGTATCCGTGCCGTAGTAGGCGCGCGTCGTGTAGCCGCTGGGTGCCATCACCACCATCAAGAGAGCGGAGGCGAGCGAGCCGGCGCAGGCAACGAGGAAGAGGAGGTGCAGTCGGCGACGTCGCGTCCATGCCGGGTCGTCCTGGGGCCGCCAGGACCCGACCAAGAGCAACTGCCCTCCGCCGAGCACCTCGACGGTGCGCCTTGTGCTCACAGGTAGGGCGCGCCGGCGCGCCCTACGGGGCTGCCGCGAGGTTCCGAGTTTGAGGACGGCCAGCACCACCAACGGCCACACGAAATAGAACTGCTCCTCGATCGCCAGCGACCACGTATGCAGCAACGGCGATGGTTGGGCCGAGAGCGCGAAGTACGTGACCCCGCCGTGGATGGAATACCAGTTCGACACATAGAAGATCGTCGAGAGGGCGTCACCGAGGACGTGTGGGGTGGCGAGGACGGTGGGCACGACCCCGAGAACGATGCCGATGACCGCGACGAGGAGGAACAGGGCCGGCAGCAGGCGGCGAGCCCGGCCGGCCCAGAAGCGGCGGAGCTTGATCGTCCCCGTGCCGCTCCACTCCCGCACGAGCAGCGATGTGATCAGGAAGCCAGACAGGACGAAGAACGAGTCGACCCCGTAGAACCCACCCGGCACCGAGTTGAGGCCGGTGTGGAACGCAATGATCGAGAGCACCGACAAGGCACGTATGCCGTCGAGCCCGCGGATGTGACCCAGCGTCGAGCGTGCTCCCGGTGCGTTAGCGTCCGTGCTCATGCATCGTCTGGCCCACACCGTCCCCGGCGGCCCCTCCGTCCCATGCGGGGAGAACGTGCACAGGGGTCGCATCTCACTACCCCTTCTCGGATCGGCTCGGGGATCTGCGGTGACCGCCGCGTGCTGAGAGTCGGGGTCCTCGGGGCGGCTCGCATTGCTCCTTCTGCCCTGATCAAGCCAGCCCGGAGGTGCGGGGGGGCCACCGTTGTTGCCGTGGCAGCGCGTGATCGGGAACGGGCCGCAGAATTCGCACGTAAACAGGGGGTTCCTCGCGTCCTGGACAGCTACGCGGCCCTCATTGAGGACGGCGAGATCGACGCCGTCTACAACCCGCTGCCCAACGGGCTGCACGGGCACTGGACGATCGCCGCCCTTCGGGCCGGCAAGCATGTCCTGTGCGAGAAGCCCTTCACCGCCAACGCCGACGAGGCCCGAGCCGTGGCTGAAGTGGTCAACGGAAATCCCGGTTTGGTGGTCATGGAGGCGTTCCACTACCAGTACCACCCATTGACCAAGCGCCTCGTGGAGATCGTCCGCTCAGGCGAGCTGGGCAACATCTCCAATGTCGACGTGGCCTTTTCCGCTCCCTTGTGGAAGAAGGGCGACATTCGTTACCAGCTGGCCCTGGCGGGGGGGGCCACAATGGACATGGGCTGCTACCCGGTGAGCCTGCTCCGCCTCCTGGTCCCGGGCCCCCGGGTGCTCAAAGCAGCGGCAAAACTCTCGTCGCCCGGCGTCGACCGCGCCATGGACGCCCACTTCTCGCTGCCTGACGGCGGGAGCGCGCACATCGGTTGTTCCATGTTCTCGTCGTCGGTCCTCCGCCTGCACGCCGAGATCACCGGCGACAACGGGAAGATTTCGGTCTTCAATCCCTTCAGCCCCCAGCACGGGCACCGCATGAAGGTCACCACCTCGCTCGGCACTCGCAAGGAGCGTTTCAGCCGCAAGGCCAGTTACGACTTCCAACTGGAGGCCTTCGTCGCCGCCGTCGAAGATGGGGCCTCCTTCCCGACGACGGCGTCGGACGCGATCCGTACGATGGAGCTCATCGACGCCATCTACACCGCTGCCGGTCTCCCTGTGCGCCAGCCCACTCCGGTCGGCTGATGCCCCTGGCCGCCGACGAACTCGCGCTGTTGGCCGATGCGGCGCTCGACGCCGCCAGCGGCTGCCAGGCGGCCGAACTGCGGGTCGAACGGATTCGCAGCCAAATGCTGCGCCTGCACGACGCCCATCCGGAGACCACGGCCGACGACACGAACTTCGGCATGGGCGTGCGCGTCGTCGTCGACGGCGCGGTCGGCTTCGCCGCCACGGTCGACGTCCGGCCGGAGGAGGCGGCGAACCTCGTCCGCCAGGCGCGGGAGATGGCCCGGGTCACCAGCCGGGCAGAGAGCGGCCGTGTCGAGCTGGCGCCCGAACCGCCGCACGGCGACGTCACGTGGACGAGCGCGTTCGAGATCGATCCGACCGCCGTTCCGCTGGCCGACAAGGTCGCACTCCTGAGTGAGTGGAGCAGGCGGCTCGGCGCACACGACGCCGTCTCCCACACGTCGGCGTCCTTGCTCGCGGTGTCGGAGCAGACATACCTGGCCGATCTCAACGGGACCCGCGCCACCCAGCATCGGGTCCGGCTGCAGACCCAGCTGGAGGCGCTGGCCCTCTCGGACAGTGGCTTCGAGACCATGCGCACGTTGGCCCCACCGGTCGGACGGGGCTGGGAGTTCCTGGTCGGCCCGAACTCCGCCGGCGCGTGGCACTGGGACGAGGAGCTGGCGGAGCTCCCCGAGCTGTTGGCCGAGAAACTGCCGCGCGCCAACGGTCGAGGCCGGGACATACGACCTGGTCGTCGACCCCTCGAACCTCTGGCTCACCATCCACGAGTCGATCGGGCACGCCACCGAGCTGGACCGGGCCGTCGGCTACGAGGCGGCCTACGCCGGCACATCGTTCGCCACGTTCGACCAGCTGGGGTCGCTGGCCTATGGCTCCCCCGTCATGCACGTGACCGGGGATCGCACGGTGAAGCACGGCCTGGCGACCGTCGGCATTGATGGCGAAGGCGTCGCGGCCCAGTCGTTTGACCTGGTGCGCCACGGCACGCTGGTCGGCTACCAACTCGACCGTTCGATCGCTGCTGCCATGGGATTCGAGCGCTCGAATGGGTGCGCCTTCGCCGATTCACCGATGCATGTACCGATTCAGCGCATGGCGAACGTGTCGCTGGCGCACGCCGGAGACGACGGCCCGCGTACAGAAGATCTGATCGCCGGCGTCGACCACGGGGTCTACATCGTGGGCGACAAGAGCTGGTCGATCGACATGCAACGCTACAACTTCCAGTTCACCGGACAGCGGTTCTACCGCATCACGAACGGACGACTGGCGGGCCAGTTGAAGGACGTGGCGTATCAAGCCACCACGACCGACTTCTGGGGCGCCATGGAGGCCGTCGGCGGCGCGTCCACGTGGGTGCTCGGGGGCGCCTTCAATTGCGGCAAGGGTCAACCCGGACAGGTGGCACCGGTGTCGCACGGCTGCCCTTCCGCGTTGGTGCGCGGCGTGCGGGTCTTGAACACACGTGAGGAGTCGGGGCGCTGATCCCGCCACAAGAGCTCGTTGAACGCGGCATCGCCTTCGGCGACACGCTCGGCGCGGACGGGTGCCTGGTCCTGGTTGAGGAAACCAGCCACGTCGACGTCCGCTTCGCGCTGAACACGACGACGACGAACGGCATGCAGCGCGGGCGCTCGGTCAGCGCGATCGCCCTCTCGGGCGGCTCGGTCGGTTCCGCCCGGCGGACAGGAGAGATCGGTGCGGACGGGGTGGCCGACATGGTCGCAGCGGCGCTGGCCGACGCACGGGGGGCGCCCCCGGCGACGGACTCCTTCGCGCTCGTCACGCCCGCCGAAGCACGTCCGGCCCGTGACTTCGGGCTCGAGCCCGAGCAGACGGACTCTGGCGCCCTCGAAGGCATCGTGTCGGCCCTCTCGGGCGCGTTCGACCGTGCCCGGCGGCGCCATGTCGTGCTCGCCGGGTTCGCGGAACAGGACTTGGCCACCCTGTACCTCGGCAGTTCCACTGGGCTCCGCCTGTCCCACGCACAGCCGACAGCGGCGATGAGCCTGGTCGGACGGACAGCGGACGGGTCAGGGTCGGCATGGGTGGGCGAGCCGACCATCACTCCCTCGCTCGAACGCATGGAGGAGGAGATCTGGCGGCGGCTCGACTGGGCCAACCGGCGACTGTCGCTCGAAGCCGGTCGCTATGAGGTGATCATGCCGCCGTCCGCCGTCAGCGACATGATGGCCATGCTGGCTTTCGACGCGCTCGGTGGCCAGGATGCCGAGGATGGTCGCACCGTCTTCTCAAAGGAAGGCGGTGGGACGCGCGTCGGCGAGACGATCACGGCTCTTCCCTTCTCGCTCTCCAGCGATCCATTCGAGCACGGCATTGCGTGTACCCCGTTCGTGGCCACCGGGGCGAGCGGATCGGAGGTGTCCGTCTTCGACAACGGCCTCCCGAGCGCGCACACGGACTGGATCCACGAGGGCGTGTTGACGCGACTCCGCTATCACCGGGCCGGCGCGGCGAAATCCGGGGTCGAGATGGCTCCCTACATCGACAATCTGATCCTGCGATGCGGTGGCTCCGATGGCGGTTCGGTCGATGACATGGTGGCACGCACCGAGCGGGGGCTCCTTCTCACCTGCCTCTGGTACATCAGGGAGGTCGATCCGGCCACGCTCCTCACGACAGGTCTCACCCGCGACGGCGTCTACGTGATCGAGGACGGTGCCGTGGTGGGCGCGGCCAACAACTTCCGCTTCAACGAGAGTCCCGTCGATCTGCTGGCCCGGGCCCTCGAGGTCGGCACGCCGGTGCGTTCGCTCGGACGCGAGTTCGGTGAATACCTCAACCGGACGATCATGCCGCCACTGCGCATTCCCGACTACAACATGAGCTCGGTCAGCCAGGCCAGCTGAGGCGAGTCGCTTCCCATGTGCAGGCGCTCAAGGGTTGGCGGCGGGCAGCCCAATGCGGTGGACGAATCCGAGCGTGTCCGCGTGGACAGCGACGACCTGTTGGCTCGTCGTGTTGGGATGCGAGTTCCCGAAATTCCGAGCAATCTGACCAACGAACACGATCGAACCCCACACGATGGCGGCAATCATCCAGGATCGGGCCGCACCTTGGAGGATCAGCACCCGCCGCGGCGTGTTGTCCCCCGCCTGTGCGGTCCTTTCCCACCACGTCGGCGGTGGCATTGACCCGGGGCCCGACGGTGCCGGAGCCGGCTGTGGGGAGGGCCACACTGGCGGCGGCGCAGCCGCCTCAGGCGGCATGGGCACTTGTTCGCCCGACGCGGCAGGGTACGAATACGGCTGTGCGGGTGACTGTGCGGGGGGTGCACCGGGCGCGGGCCGGTCGGTCGCCGGAGCGCCGGGGGGAACGAAGGGCGGTGGCGTGTAGCCCGTGTCGACCGTCACGGTGTCGCCCAACATGCCCCACGAATACTCGGATGTGATCATGGAGAACCACGCGTGGAAGCGCAACTCGTAGCGGAGCAACGCCATGTAGGTGGGGTACAGGGAGACCGGCATGCGGCCAGTGAAGAGGACGATGAACCACACCACGATGAGCAACGGGAACGTCAGGCCGTTCTGCACGATTTGGTAGAAGACGCCGGCCGGGATGGCGATGAAGATGCGGAACAAGACAGTCAGACGGTTCAACGGCCCGTTCTCGGGCAGGACGGGCCGTACAGGATACGCCTTGTCCTCAAAAGAGAAGGGTGGGTATTCGTCGGTCAAAAGGAACAAGTATGCGCCGACCCGGGTGGACCATCGAATCAGACCACCCAGGTACGTATACGCCCACTGTGGCAACCGTCCCGTGAACAGAGCGGCGAACCATCCGATCACCGCCACGAAGAACGCTGCGATGAACAAGAAGTACAGGACGATGATCTGCGGGATCGCCATGAAGATGCGGAACAGCACGGTAACCCGGTTCTGGTCCGCCGCCGCAGCGAACTCGAGCTCGACACGCCGATTCGGCATGGCCATTGATGGGCTTGACATGGCACTCCCCTTGTCTGCCATCCACTGCCGGAGGCATCTTCACATCGAACGTTAGAGCACGCGTGGCGGCGCGACGGTGTATTCCAGCGGAATTGGCCGGAGTCTGTCGCACGGACTCATGCACCGCCACAGGTCCCGAGCTGGCGCGTCCGCACGAACATCGGTCCGAGTGACACCGAGGTACTCGTGCAATAGGTCGGGTGCGCCCAATTCAACGCTTCGGCTCTCCCGAGCAACTGCCGTGCGACGTCCGATCCCGCGGGCGCCGATCAGCCAGGGAGCCGGCGCCAGATCCCTTGTGGAAGGACGCCCAGAACACCGAAGACCCATTTGAGCAGCGCCGGCGACCAGATCACGGTTCGGCCCTTCGCAATACCCTCGGTAATGTCGGCTGCCACGCGGTCTACCCCGACGGCGAACGGCGCGGCCTTCCGCCCCTCCGTCATCTTCGTAAAGACGAAGCCGGGCCTGACCACGTGGACCGAGACGTCCGTTTCACGGAGGGATTCAGCCAAGCCGATCGCGAACGCATCGAGGCCGGCCTTGCCGGCGCCATACACGAAATTCGACCTGCGAACCCGATAACCGGCAACGGACGACAGAACGACGATCCGACCTCGCCCCTGTTCACGCAACCGCGCCGCCACGGCAGCCAGCGCTGCCGCGGGCCACGTCGTGTTCACCGTCATCAGGGCGCTGACCCTTTGGGGATCGGACTCGTCGACCTCGCTGTCGCCGAGCTCGCCGACCGCGACGATGACGAGATCAACCGGCTCACCAGCCTCCGCGAAGCATTGCGACACAACTGACCCTGCTGAGTCGGCATCACGAGCGTCGAAGCGCACCGCGGCGAAGTGGACCCGTGGCGCCGGGTCCATCTGCTTCTCGAGCTCGATCCGGTCAGGTTGGCGCGCCGCGATGACGACGCTTCGAAGCCGATCCGGCGCAAGTCTGCGCAGCACGGCGGTCGCGATGTCGGAGGTACCGCCGAGGACAACGACGGACTGCGGCTGACCGAAGGCGTTGATCATCGAGGAATTCCAAGGCGACGATCGAGGTCGGAGGTGATCAGACCTTCCGGGTCGACGCGTCGCCTGACCGCGGCGAACGTGCCGGCCAAGGGGTACATGGCGGCGAAATGCTGAGGCTTCAACCGCGCGTCCTTGGCCAAATACACCTTTCCTCCGGCTTCGGCGACGAGATCGTCCAGTCGATCCAGCAGGGCAGGGAGCTGAGGCGGCCCGACCGGGAAGTCGAGGGCCAGCGTCCAGCCAGCAAGGGGAAAGGACAGTGGACCGGGTGTTCCGGGCCCGAATCGTTTGAGGACGGAGAGGACGGACGCAACATGGGCGTCGATGATCGACGCCACGGCGTCCCTGATGACGTCTCCTCGGTCGCCGGGCACTGCAAATTGGTACTGAACGAAGCCGGACCGACCGTAGAGGACATTCCAACCGGCAATGGCGTCGAGCGGGTGGAAATAGGCACACGCCGACTGGAACTTTTCGCGTTGGAGGATCGTGGCCCTGAACCACACCTCGTTCAACAGCGATGTGCTCAGTCTGTTAACCAACCTGACCGGAGGTGGTCGCGGCACTGTCACTTTCGTTGCTTGTGGAACCTCGAGGCGACGTGGCCGCAGTGCGGCCGGAAGATCATCCTCGGCGCACTGCTCGCCCCACGACAACGCGGAGCGAATGCCACCTCGGGCGGACTTGGCACAGTCGAGCCAGGCCACGCTGTAGTGGTGACCTTCATCCGTCTCCTCCATCGTCGACATCAATTGATCGAGTTGATAAAAGGGCTGGCTCTGCACCCGAAGCCAGGTCGTCTCAATCATCTCGAGACGTAAGGTCGCACCGACGACGATGCCTGTCAGCCCCATACCACCAGCGGTCGCCCAGAAGAGATCGGCGTCTCTTTCCGGTGACACGGTGTAGGTACCAGTCGGCGTGGCGATCGTCATTTCCGCGACATGACGTGCGAAGCTGCCGTCTCGGTGGTGATTCTTGCCGTGCACGTCCGCCGCGATGGCGCCCCCGACGGAGACGTAGCGCGTCCCGGGCGTGACGGGCACGAACCAGCCCTTCGGAATGATGCGCCTCAGTAGTGCATGCAAGCTGACACCCGCACCGACCTCCACCGTGGCGGTCGCAGAATCGATTTCGCCAATGAAGGACAACTCGGTCATGTCCACCGTCAGGCCCCCGCTGCACTGAGCCGCATCCCCGTAGCTCCGCCCCATTCCGCGCGCAATGATCCCGCCGCGCTGGGTGTGCATGAGCGCGTTGATCGACCCGGGCCCTGTGGCCCTGTCGACCAGTCCCGTCGAGGGTGCCGTACGACCCCAGCCCGACAATCTCTCGCGTGTGACGGTGTCGGTCGCATCCGAGACCATGGACGCGCTCACGCGTAGAGCCCGATGCATATCAAGATCACCCATCCGACGGCATAGCCCTGCAAGAGGCGGTCGTGCAGCGCCAACTGATCCGGCTCGCCGCCCTCCGCTGCGTCCAGGCGCCGCATCACGTGCAGCACGGCCAGGACCAACGGAACCACCGTCACCTCCACCCAGAACGCATGATGTCGCGCGTGCGACAGGATGCCGGATCGATCAAAGGCCCACAGGCAGTAGGCCGCGACCGTCACGGTCGCGGAGAGCACGAGTGTCGACCGGAGGAAGGACTCGGTGTAGAGCGCCAGCACGGGTCGGTGCTCGCCGCGTTGGTCGCCCAACCGCATGTACTCGGCTGCTCGTTTGCCAGTGATGACGAAAAGGGCGCCGAACGACACGAACACGAGGAACCAGTTGGTCAAGGGGACACGGGCCACGAGACCCCCAGCTATCGCTCGCAGCACGAATCCCGAGGCGACAATCGCCAGTTCGACGACCGGCTCCCGCTTGAGCCGAAGGCTGTACGCCACGTTGATCGCGACGTACGCGGCAATCACCAGCACAAAGGTCCAAGGTCCCAGAAGGACGGTAACGACAAAGGCGGCCGCAAGCAACGATCCCGCGACCCCCAAGGCTACGGCGGGTTTGAGAGCCCCGCTGGCTATGGGGCGTGATTGCTTGATCGGATGGTGTCGATCTGCCGGCGCGTCAACAACGTCGTTGAACAAGTAGGTGGCCGACGCAGCAAGGCAGAAGGCCACAAAGGCGACGATGAGTCTGAGCGCGATCTGCCAGTGACCAAGAACGCCGGCGGCCGCCGGCGCGGCGAAGACGCAGAGATTCTTCGTCCACTGCTGGGGGCGCATGCCGCGCAGAACCAAGACGGCGGTGGAGTGAGACACGTCGTGCCCTCCATCGGGCTTGCGCGCCCCGTCATCACCCCTCGCACGCCAGGCCTCTGACAGCATCACGAAGCGGCCGCCATCACCTGGCGCCGCATCCGCAACGGCGCGCCGTCGTACCCATTTGTGTCCGCCTCGAGATCTTCTGAATCGAAATCGCCGACAATCGATGAACCCTCATCGGAGATGACGACCCTGGTGGTGTGTGCCGTCAGGCCTGCCCCCGGAATATGACGGCACGAGGACAGCGTCGGACGGAGCAAGGTGACGTCCATCCGAGCCACGCCGCCGATATAGGTGGTGTGAAGAGTGTAAAGAGTGTAAAGAGTGCGAAGAGTGCTCGGTTGCAGGGCAGTAGTGTAGACGGCCGGAGAAGCCTTGGACGGGCACTCCAGCGGGTCACCACGGGTGCTCTCCCTTCCGAGCAACCCATGCCGAGCACTCCTCCCCGATCAGTCCTGCCGAGCATTCCTCCCGAGTCCTTGCCTTCCTCGTTGACGTGCGGGGCGCACTGATGTCCTTGATCGCGGACCCTCGGAGTGCCGTCGGCCCGAGGCGCCGCCTTTCCGGGCCCGGTGGGACCTCAGACGGACCTGACCCGGTTCTCGTCGAGGGCGCCCCGGGTCACGAGCATGATCTGCTCTTTACCGGTGCGGCGTGCGGGCGGCCTGAGAATCGGAGACCCGCGTCACCTTCGCCGAGTACGTCCCGACATGGCCGGTCAGCGTCGCCGGTCGCTTTGAGCCCTCTCGGGGCGGAACGGAGGGGCCGGACCATCCCCGCCGGCGCCCGCCGTCTACAACGACGCGTACAGCGCGTCGATGAGTGCACGGTTGCGCGTGCTCTGCCAGCGTGGGATCACGTGGTTCATGACATAGCCGAACGCCACGGCACCGACCGGATCGGCGAACCCGACGGCACCGCCCGTACCGAAATGGCCGAAGCTCCCCTGGTTGGGTCCGAACGGTCGCCGCGGTACCGTGGGTTTGAAGCCAAGCCCGAAGGTCACGTCCTCGTGCAGAATTGGACAGTAGCCCGTGGACTGGGGTGACGTTGCTTCGGCCAGCAAGTCGGGCGAGAGGACGCGACCGGGCTCGAGGAGCGCCGCGTACAGGCGTGCAACGCCGCGTGCCGAACCATGGCCGTTCGTCGACGGGACCTCAGCGCTGCGCCAGGCTGCCGTGTTGACCACACCCATGGAGGAGAAGCCAGGTGGGTTGAAATAGCTCAGCATCTCCATCCGGGCGTCCCCTTCCAACGCCTCGAGATCGGCCGCGGTGGGTGGAGAACCGAATGCTTCGAAGAGGACCTCGGCACATCGATACTGCTGTGCTGCGGGAACCCCGACCACCACGTCCGCCCCGAGCAGGTTGGCCAATGCGGTGAACCGGCTGCCACAGCTCTCGCCGGTGACTCGGCGCACGACTTCGCCGATCAGGTGCCCGTAGGTGTTCGTGTGATAGGCGTGGCGCGTCCCCGGCTCCCACCACGGCGCCGTGGCGGCGAGCGCCGCGGCCATGGTGTCCCAGTCCCAGAGGTCCTCGTTGGTCAGTGGCTCGCGAATGGCCGGGACACCCGCCCGGTGACAGAGCGCGTGCGCGTAGAGTCGCTCCTCCTTTGCCCCGGGCGGCGAACTCCGGCCACGCCGCGACGATCGGGTCATCGAGCGCGATATGGCCGGCGTCGACCAGCTGGAGGGCGAGCAGAGCCACGAACGCCTTGCCGACGGAGTAGAAGTCGACGAGCGTGTCGTGTCGCCAGGGCGCGTGCCGGTCGCGGTCGGCCCAACCGCCCGCCAGATCGACGACCGTGTCGCCGTTGACCACGATGCACACCGCCGCGCCAACTTCACCGCGCTGGGTGAAGTTGCGGATGAACTCCTCGCGCACGGAGCGGAATCGGACGTCGCACTCGCCAGAGATCGGGACGTCCACCAGCGCACTCTGGCCTCACTCCGCTGCCAGCGCAAGCGGCTCAGGCGCACGGGCATGATGAGCACGACGCCCGCACGCCCGAGCGGTTGATGGTGGCCTCGTCGGTTCCGGGGTAGGACTCGATCACAGCCCGGTGTTCGAGCACCTCACTCGGCTCCTGGGCGAGGACGCCGGCTGACTCCACGATGCGCGCGTCCCGGTGGAGAGATCCCCGACGAGCCTCTCCCGGAATGCGCTGAGCGCCATCAACTCAACCAGAAGGTCGCCTTCTCGGCCACGACGGCCTCCGAATCGAGCCATGCCGGCGCCGAGCCGGATCCTCCCGCCGTCGAGCGGCAGGAACTCCGATGCGCAGTCGAAGAAGGGGTCTCGCCCGCAACGTTGTCACCGGTGAGACCGAGGACCTCGCCGTGGCCGCGGGTCAATACGGCGTGGCCGGACCCGCGGCGCCGGGCCCGACGGTCAGCCCGGGGCCACCCGGGCCCGTCGAGCGACGTCGTGCAAGCGGGGAGCCCAACTGGAGAGATCGCCGAGCACACGACCCTCGACCTTGCCGCTGTCGTCAGCCCGACGCAGCGTCACCGCATCGCGGGCGAAGGGTGCGGCCAGGAACGTCGCCACGTCGTCCCTGGAGAGCGCACCGCCCTGCCGTTGGAGAGATCGCACACTGTCGGTCGTCAACACTCCGCCGTAGCCGCCCTCGGTCGCCACGAGATACCGCTTGGCCTCCACGTGCAGCCCCACCGTTCCCGCTACCCGTTCCCCCAGCGTGCGCCGGACCGCGCTCGCCGCGTCGGTGGCGTGCGCCTCGTCGGTACCGCCGGGCAACAGGTGCCCGATGTCGTGCACGAGCCCCGCCACCGCCAGCTCGGCGTCGTCGGGATACAGGTGCGCCAGCCGCGACGCTGTTTGGCAGGCATGGTCGAGCTGGGAGACCGCAAGCGCAGGGTTCAGGAGCATGCCGGCACCGGTGACCAGCAGGTCGAGCATGTCGTCCACGCTGAGGTCGGGCACGGCTGCGCTCACCGACGGCCGTCCCATCGCTTCCACTGCTGTCTCTTCACGGGGCTCGCCATCCGCCTCTCCGTCGGCTCCAAATGTGACCGTTCTCCCCCGTTGCAGGGTACGGTGACGCCCCGTGCCCTGGGTCCCTCCACCACGCAGCCCATGGGCCGACAAGATGATCGCACTCGGGCGCGGCCTGGGCGACGACGGCCGCTCGCTCATCTCCTTGGTGCCCGAGGATCTCACGGCTGCCGCGATCGACACCACCGGCCTGGAGGATTTCGGCGATCCGTGGTGGGAGGAGCCGTTCCGGCGCCTGTGCACCTCCCTCGACACCGAGGCCCGCCTCCACCTCCCCGGTCGGCTGCGCACCCGGGGGGAGCTCCAGCTGATTCTGCAGAACCGCCTGCGCATGGTCGACCTCTGGAAGCGGGAGCCGGCGGTGCTGCGCCAACCCGTGACGGGCCCAATTGTGGTGACGGGCCTCGGCCGCTCTGGCACCACGCTGCTGCACGAGCTGCTCGCCTGCGATCCCGACAACCGGCCACCACTCCTGTGGGAGCTGCTGCACACCGTCCCCCACGACGACGCCGCCGGCGACCTCTGCGACGACGAGATACGGCTCATGGACGAGATCGTGCCCGCCTTCACCGCCATGCACGAGAACGGAGGTCGGCTCCCCACCGAGTGCATCTTCGCGTTCGCCCACCAATTCTCCAGCGATGTCTATACGGGCCTCTACAACGTGGCCGACTACACCGTGTGGCGCAGTGGTGTGGACCAGGCGCCGATCTACGATTGGCACAGACGCCACCTGCAGACGCTGCAATGGGTCGGCCCGCAGCCGACGACCCGTTGGGTCGTCAAGGCACCGTCGCACCTCTCCGCGCTGCCGCTCGTCTTCGCCACGTATCCCGATGCCCGCGTCGTCATCACGCACCGCGATCCCCTGCGCGTCATCGGCTCGCTGTCAGATCTGATGGCGACACTGCACTACATGCACTCCGAACAGGTCGACCACGGCATTTTGGTCGAGTTCATGGCGATGGGCCTTGAGATGCAGATGGACCACGTCACCGCCGAGCGCGATGCCGGAGCCATCCCGAGCGAGCAGATCAACGACGTCGTGTACAAGGACCTGGTGGCCAACCCCGTGGGCACCGTGGAGGGCCTCTACGCGTCTTGGGACCTGCCGATCAGCCCGGCCTTCCGTGCCGCCCTCGAGGCCTATCTGACCGCCCGCCACACGGGCCGGGCCGGCGGACACGACTACTCCTTCGCCGACACCGGGCTCGACCTGGCCACCCATCGGGCACTCGTCACCCCCTACCAGGAACGCTTTGGCGTTCCGTCCGAGGTCTAGCCAGCACCTCGCCGGCAGGCGAGACTGAAGGCCGCACGCCGGCTCGAATCGTGACGGGCCACAACCTGGGAGGCACATGGACTGGAAACTCGAGACGCTGGTCATTCCCGTGGCGGACGTCGACCGGGCCAAGGCGTTCTATGCCGATGCCGTCGGCTTCCACGTCGACGTGGACCACAGTGCAGGTGAGGACTTCCGGGTCGTCCAGCTGACACCGATCGGGTCGGCCTGCTCCATTTCGCTCATGAAGAACGAGCAGGCCGCGGGAACCCTGCAGGGCCTGCAGGTGGTTGTCCGTGACATCGAGGAGGCCCGGCGCCAGCTCCTTGGCGGCGGAGTCCAGGCCAGTGACCTCTTCCATTTCGAAAACGGCGTCCAGGTCGACGGGCCCGATCCCGGCCGGGTCGACTACGGGACGTTCCTGTCCTTCAGTGACCCCGACGGCAACCTCTGGCTCGTCCAGGAGGTCCCGAGCCGGGCGCAGTGAGCACGGTCAGGCCCGCTGCAGGTCGCCCACTGCGACGACCTCGGCCGTGGGGTGTGGCGGCCCGTCGGCCAGGACCCAGCGGACCAGCATGTAGCCCTCGACCCGGCCGCTGGTGTCGAGCCAGTTCTCGACACCCGGGTCGGACGGCGCAATGACCAGGCGCCACGAGCCGTCCGGCGAGCGGACCGCTGTCTTGTTGTTGAGGGCGGTCGTGGTGTATCGGTAGTCGTAGCTCTCCATCCAGGGCGAGGTCAGGGTGAGCCCCCAGTAGAGGAACGGGTTGTCCGGTTCGTGCACGGTCACCACGAGCGCCTGGCCGGGTTCGAGCTGGAAGCGACCGCCGTGATACGTCATTTCTGCGTTGGTGTGCGTGCGCACCTCGTCCTCTTGGGCCGCCACGTGCGCGGATCCGGCCTGACCACCGAACGTGTTCATGTTGGTGGCCGCGTCACGCCACATCTGCAACGCAGTTCCGCCCACGAAGGTGAGGAACATGGCGGCGAACTCGAGCTTCGGCGCCAGCTCCTCGGTGGACAGGACGGGGGGCGGCACGATCTCGCCCGGCTCGGGCACCAGTTCGACGCGCAGGCGGGAGAACCGCTCTGGGTCCTTCTCGAAGTGCGTCTCGCGTATCGCCAGCTGCGCCGTCCCCGGCTCGAGAACGACCGAGTTGCGGGGCCGGGGATCGGGCATGGCCGACGCCGGCGCAATGAGGATGTCGACCTCGCCGTTCGGTCCGAGCTCGAATTCGTCGATGTGGGTCTGCGTCTGGGTTCCGGTGCGACCGCCGACCTGGCCCTGCCCGAACGCCGTCCCGAAGGTCATGCCGAGGTAGGCGCACTGGCCGCGGTAGCCGACGAGGCGGTAGGAGCGGGTGTCGTCCAGCACGCAGAAGGTGTAGTGGACGTCGGGGTTGTCGACGAGGAGCTTCTTGTACTCGTCCTGGAGGACGAAGAGCTGGGGATGCAGGGGGTCGGAGCACTCCACGATCCAGTCGAGGGCCAGCCGGGAGAGACGGGTCACCCAGCGATAGCCCTCGGCCAGGTCCACGTCGGACTCGGGCACGCCCGTGGCCTGGCGCACGACGTCGAGCGCCGCGGTCTGTGCCTGCTGCCAGGCGTCGAATGCTGCGTTGAGCCGGTCGTCTTGCACCCGGCGGACGCTACCCATGTTTCGGAGCAGTTTCCCGTTTCTCTGTGCACCCGGTATCTTCGGGACGTGACCGACACTGCCACGGAGACGACGCGGACCGACGAGCTGCTCAGCGAGCTGCGGTCCTGGCTCACGAGTAACTGGGACCCGGACCTCACGGTGGGAGACTGGTGGGAACGCATGGGCCTGGCGGGCTGGTCCGCCCCGGGTCTGCCCGAGAACGCCTACGGCAAGGCGATGGCCCGCTCCGATGTGGTCCTGGTCCAGCAGGAGATCGCCAAGTTCGGTGCGCTGGGCGCCCCCGCCGGGCTGGGCCTGCTGCTCGCCGCTCCGACTATCGCCACCCATGGGACCCAAGAGCAGATCGACCGCTACGTGCGCGACATCGTCACGGGGCACAAGGCCTGGTGCCAGCTCTTCAGCGAGCCCCAGGCAGGCTCGGACCTGGCCGGGCTGCAGACCCGAGCCGTCAAGGACGGCGACGAGTGGATCATCAACGGCCAGAAGGTGTGGACCTCGGGAGGCCAGTACGCCGACCTGGGCATGCTGCTGGCGCGCACCGACCCCGACGTGCCGAAGCACCAGGGCATTTCCTACTTCGCCTTCGAGATGCTCCAGGACGGGGTCGATGTGCGTCCCCTCAAGGAGATGACCGGGCACGCCCTCTTCAACGAGGTCTTCATCACGGACGCCCGGGTCGCCGACTCTGCGCTCATCGGTGGGGTGAACAACGGCTGGGCAGCCGCCAACACCACCCTCATGAACGAGCGAGCCGGTCTGGGCTCCGGAGGCGGGAACGCGGCCGGGGGCGGATTGGCCCAGCCGGGCAGCGTCATGGGCATGCTGCCGCGCCGGGTGGGTGACCTGGTCAGCCCGGCGGACGCCACGCCGGGAGGCAAGAAGAAGTCACAGGCCCCGGGTGGCGCAATGGGCGCCATGCGCGGTGGCGCCGGCCTCCTCATCAGCGTGGCCCAGTCCCGCGGCGTGAACAAAGACGCCGGCATCCGCCAGGACCTGGCCCGGCTCTACACGCTCGGCGAGTTGGGGCGGTTCAACGGCCTGCGAGTCAAGGCGGTCAAGGAGCAGGGTCGCGACATCCCTGGCATGCCCAACGTCGCCAAGCTCTCCATGAGCCAGATCGTCCGTCTCACCCGCGACCTGGGCCTGCGCATCATGGGGCCGTCCGGCATGCTCCACGCCTATGACGGCGACGACAAGGCCGCCCTCAAGCACGCCACGGGCGACCCGTTCGCCGGAGGCATCACCGAGATGGCCCTGTTCGCGCAGGCGCCACCCATCTACGGCGGCACCGACCAGGTGCAGCGCAACATCATCGGGGAACGGGTGCTCGGCCTCCCCAAGGAGCCCAACAATGACCGCGTGACGCCCTTCTCCGAACTGCCCAAGAACGCGTAGCTCCCCGCGGCCGGTCGAGCTGGACTTCGGGTGGGCGTCGAGCAGTGAGCTCTGGGCCGGTGCAACGGTGACCGCGGCAACGGTGACCGCGGCATTGATGAAAACTGAGTCGGTGAGTCGGTGAGTCGGGAGGACCGGAGCCTGCGCGGCGCCGCAGCCATCGTCGGGGTCGCCGACGACGTGTCGCCGACCGGGGAGCTCGAACGCACGGGACGCGAGCTCGAGGTGGCCATGGTGCTCGGCGCGCTGGAGGACGCCGGACTCTCCCTGTCCGACGTCGACGGGGTCTGCCACCCCGAGTCGGCCGTCGCCTTCTCGGAATACCTGGGCCTACATCCGACCTTCGTCGAATCGACCATGACAGGCGGCTCGAGCTACGAGGTGCACGTCGAGCACGCCGCCGCAGCCATTGCGGCGGGGATGTGCGACGTCGTGGTCAGTGTCTACGCCTCGACCCCGCGGAGCGATCGGACCAAGAAGCGACGGCGCCCACAACGCGGCATGCCCGGCCCCAACCCGATGGCGGAGTGGGAGCTACCCTTCGGCCTGCGCCTGCCCATGGGTCCGTACGCACTCGCAGCCGCCCGCCACATGCACGAGTTCGGCACCACGTCCGAGCAGCTCGCAGCCATTGCGGTGAGCACGCGGGAGTGGGCCGCCCTGAATCCGCGCGCCCGTTACCGCGACCCGTTGACGGTCGACGAGGTGCTGGCCTCACCGCTCCAGGTGAGTCCCCTGCACCTCCTCGATTGCTGCCTCGTCACCGACGGCGCGGGGGCGTTCGTCATGACCAGCGCGGAACGGGCCCGCACGCTGCCCAAGTCCCCGGTCTACGTGCTCGGGGCGGCGACGTGTACGGACCACATGGGCATCACCCAAATGCCCGACCTGACCACCACGCCGGGGGCCGTCTCGGCGGGTCGGGCGTTCGCCATGGCGGGACTCGGGCCTGGCGACGTCGATGTGCTGATGGCCTATGACAGCTTCACCATCACCGCCCTGTTGCACCTGGAGGACCTCGGGTTCTGTCCCAAGGGCGAGGGCGGCCCCTTCGCCGCGCAGGCCGGGCTCGGGCCCGGGGGTTCGCTGCCCATGAACACGAACGGCGGTGGCCTCTCCTTCACTCACCCCGGGATGTACGGCATGTTCCTCATCACCGAAGCGGTGCGACAGCTTCGCGGCGAGGGCGACGAACGACAGGTGGCCGACGCCAACGTCGCCGTCGCGCACGGGTCCGGCATGTTCCTCTCGGTGTTGTCCACGGTCGTCCTCGGAACCGAGGCGACGCTGTGAGCGCGGCGCCGGGACCGGAGCGCATGCGCTTCGAACCCCCGACCGGGGACGAAAGCGGACCCTTCTGGGAAGCCACGCGCCAGGGCCGCTTGCTGGTGCAGTGGTGCACATCGTGCGACCGTGGCGTGTTCTACCCCCGTGCCTTCTGCCCGTACTGCAAGCCGGCGCTCGCGACGGCCGCGGCCCTCGAGTGGCGCGAAGCGAGCGGCCGGGCCACCGTCCACGCCGCGGTCGTCGAGCACAGGCCCGAGGCTGCCGGGACAACCTTCTCGGGCGGCGAGCCCTACTGCATCGCCCTGGTCGACCTCGAAGAGGGAGTGCGCATGATGACAAACATCGTCGGGTGCCCACCGGCTGCCGTGCACAGCGGCATGGCGGTAACCGTCAGCTGGGAACCGCTGTCCGATGGTCGCCAGCTGGCACTGTTCCGTCCCGTTGAGGGAGGCACCGCATGAGCCTGCCGGAGGAGAAGCGGGAAGCGTCGGCCAGCGGCATGCTGCACGCATGGTGGGCGGCCCGGATCCCTGACCGCCTGGCGCTCATCACGGCGCACGGGGACCGCACGTATGCCGACTTCAACGCCCAGATCAACCGCCTCGGCCGAGCGCTCCGGGCCCACGGTCTGCAGGCTGGTGACGCCCTCGCCCTCATGTGCACCAACGAGCCCGCCTTCTTGGAGGCGCTCTACGCCGCGCAGCGCATCGGCCTGCGGCTGACACCGATCAACTGGCACCTGACCGGGGAGGAAGCGGCCTACATCGTTGAGAATTGCGAAGCCAAGGCGTTCATCTGCTCGGGGTCGCTGGGCGACCGCGTCGTCGTTGCTGCAGCTGCGGGCGGACCTGGCCTGGTCAAGATCAACACCGGTGGTTACGTCCCCGGTTTCGAGATGTACAACGCGGTCGTCGCCGCCGAGGACGGGACCGACATCGACGATCCGGTGATCGGGACGCAGATGTTGTACACGTCGGGCACCACCGGTCGGCCCAAGGGCGTGCACCGACAGAGCGCCGCGGTGAGCGCGCTCGCCGCGGTCAACTTCTGCGGCTACGACGAGGAATACGAGACCAGTATCGATGCCCACTTGCTCACCGGGCCGCTCTATCACGCTGCGCCGCTGGCCTTCTCGGTGGCGGTCCCCTACCTCTACGGTGTGCCGCTGGTGGTGATGGACCACTGGGATCCCGTTGACGCGTTGCAGCTCATTGAGCGACACGGGATCACCCATACCCACATGGTCCCGACCATGTTCCACCGACTACTCGCCCTGCCCCGCGAGACCCGCGAACAGTACGACACGTCGTCGTTACGCTTCGTCATTCACGGTGCTGCACCCTGCCCGGTCCCGATCAAGCGGCGCCTGATCGACTGGCTCGGCCCAGTGGTCGTCGAGTACTACGCAGCAACCGAGGGCCTCGGTACGCTCGTCGATTCCGCCACCTGGCTGGCCCACCCCGGGACCGTCGGCCGCCCCATGGTCCCGGGACTGGTCAAGGTGGCCGACAGCAATGGGGAGGACGTGCCGGCCGGCGAGGTCGGGCTCGTCTTCTTGCAGGCGCCCGCCGCCACCAGGTTCGACTACTACGGCGACCCCGAAAAGACGGCCGATGCCTTCCGGGAGGACTACTTCACCCTGGGCGACATGGGCTACATGGACGAGGAGGGGTACCTCTACCTCACCGACCGCACGGCCAACCTCATCATTTCGGGCGGCGTGAACATCTACCCGGCCGAAGTCGATGCCGTGCTGCTCGAGCACCCATCGGTGGGCGACGTCGCCACCATCGGGGTGCCCGACGAGGAGTGGGGCGAAGCCGTGAAGGCCGTGGTGCAGCCGGCCGAGGGCGTCACGGGAACCGACGCGCTCGCCGCCGAGCTCATCGCCTTCTGCCAGGACCACCTGGCGCACTTCAAGTGCCCCCGCAGTGTCGACTTCGTGTCGGAGCTGCCACGGGAGGATACTGGGAAGATCTTCAAGAGAAAGCTACGTGAGCAGTACCGAGCGGCGGCAAAGCCGCAATGAGCAAACCAAAAGGAGCTGAACGTGGGTATCTGTGACGGACGGGTCGTCGTCATCACCGGAGCAGGCCGGGGCATCGGGCGTGAGCACGCCCTCGAGTTCGCCAGCCAGGGCGCCAAGTTGGTCATCAACGACCTCGGTGCTGAGGTGGACGGGTCCGGCTCCTCGGACGGGCCAGCGGGCCAGGTGGTCGAAGAGATCCGCGGCATGGGCGGCGAGGCCGTGGCCAACGGCGACGACGTCTCGGACTACGAGGGTGCTGGCCGACTGATTCAAACCGCCATCGACACATTCGGGACGATTGACGTCCTGGTGAACAATGCCGGGATCCTGCGCGACCGCATGCTGGTCAACATGACCATCGACGAGTGGGACGCCGTCATCAAGGTGCACCTGCGCGGCACCTTCGCACCGACACGCCACGCCGTGGAGTACTGGCGCAACCGCACCAAGGCCGGCGAGACCAACGACGCCCGCGTCATCAACACGACGTCCCCCTCCGGCATTTACGGCAACGTGGGCCAGACCAACTACGGCGCCGCCAAGGCGGGCATCGCCTCCTTCACGATCATCGCCGCCATGGAGCTCGAACGGTACGGCGTCACTGTCAACGCCATCGCTCCGGCCGCGCTCGACTCGCATGACCGAGAACCTCGGCGGGGGCTTCACGCCCACGGACAAGAAGCCCGAGGAGTTCGACCCCTTCGACCCGGCCAACATCGCACCCATTGTGGTGTGGCTCGGCAGCCCCGAATCAGCCGGCATCACCGGCCGCGTCTTCAACGTGCAGGGCGACCACCTGAGCGTGGCCGAGGGCTGGGTCGAAGGGCCGGTCGCCGACAAGGGTGACCGTTGGGACCCGGCTGAGCTGGGCAAGGTCGTCCCCGACCTCGTGGCCAGGGCCGCTCCGAACGCCAACATGGGCGGGCGGCGGAAGTAGCCTCGGTCCATGACCGCTGCGACACCTCCGGTGTCCGGTCCCTCCACCGCTGCGACACCTCCGGTGTCCGGTACCGCTGCGACACCTCCGGTACCGGGCCGGCAGGACCTCGAGGCGGCCGTCCAGGTCATCCACGACAACGCGGACCGGCTGTTCCTGTGGGACTACGAGCGGGACCGCGGCCAGCTCGTCACGCTCTACAACAAGGCCATGGGGTCGCAGTGGAACAGCGTGACGGACCTCGACTGGTCCATTGCGGTCGATCCCGAGCGGCTCGTGGCCGAACAGGACAGCCCGATGCTGGCCGTGTCGCGCGTCGCCGGCACGCTGCCCGGCTCGCCGATGGCGACGTGGGGTGAGAAGGAGTACCTGCAGCTGGGTATCGAGTTCTTCAAGGCCAGCCTGTCGCAGTTCATGCACGGCGAGCAGGGTGCCATGATGACCGCCGCCAAGATCGTCGAGACCGTGCCGTGGATCGACGCCAAGTACTACGCCTCGACCCAGACCATGGACGAGGCCCGGCACACAGAAGTGTTCGCCAAGTATCTCCGCACCAAGCTCGGCGAGGCGTATCCGATGAGCCCCTTCCTCAAGGAGCAGATCTGGTCGCTGTTGGAGGACTCACGCTGGGACATCGCCTACCTCGGGATGCAGATCGTCATTGAGTCGTTGGCGCTCGCCGCGTTCGGCGACATGCTCCGGCGCACGCAGGAGCCGCTGCTGACCAAGCTGTTGCGCTACGTCATGTCCGACGAGGCACGGCACGTCGCCTTCGGGGTACTCACTCTGTCGGAGTTCTACGGCGACCTCAGCGAGGCCGAGCTGAAGGACCGCCAGGAGTTCCTCGTCGACGCCACGCTGAACTCGCGGGCCCGCGCCACGACGCCCGAGGTCTGGGAGCGCATGGGCACGACGGCCGAAGCGGTGCTCCCCTTCATTGTGCAGGCGGCGCAGAAGACGAAGGTCAACCCGGCCGGCGGTTTCGCCCGCGGCTTCTTTGCCAAGCTCGTCCCCAACGTCCGCAAGCTGGGGCTGCTCGACGCCAACAACGGCTACCTGCGCGGGAAGTGGGGCGAGGCCGGCCTGCTCGAATTCGAGTTCGCCGACGACACCGGGTCCGACTACGCGTCCTATGACGCCGTGGCCCAGGATCGGGCCGCCGTGGCCCAGGACGGCTCGTCGCCGGAGGAATGACTCCGGCGTCTCGCTCGACGGCGTCGGCCGTGGCACAGGTGCGCGCCATCTGCTTGGCCTTGCCCGAAGCCGAAGAGCGCCCCTTCGGAGGGCACACCACTCCGGCCTTCCGGGTGCGCGACAGGATCTTCGTGATGACGAGCGAGGACGGCACCTCCATGACCATGAAGGCGCCCAAGGGTGCCCAGCAGGCGCTCGTGGCGTCGGAGCCCGAGCGGTTCTTCGTGCCAAAGTATGTCGGGCCGAAAGGTTGGGTCGGCGTCCGGCTGGACCTGCGTACCGCGCCCGATTGGGACGAAATGGCCGAGATGATCGCCGAGAGCTACTGCCTCACTGCACCGAAGCGACTGGCTGCGCTGGTCGACGCGGCCTCGTCACGTCCTTCGTAGTCAGCCGCGGGCCGCCCGGGCGGCGATGTGCGGGGGAGCATTCCCGGCGTCGAGCGCGCCGGTGCGAGGTGCGCCAGCATGGCGTCCATGTGCTCGGTGTAGTGCACGCCGCCCTGGGTGACACCGACCGTCTCTTGTTGACGCACGATGAGCCCCGTACTCGGGACGATCCAGTAATCGGTCGGGTTCGTCCCGTGCTCGGCACCCGTGAAGGTGAGCGTCACGCGGGTGTGCACGACGGAGACAGAATGCCCGTCGACGACCAGTCGGGTTGGGCCGACGACCTGGCCGGCCAACATGACCCGCTCCGACGGATCGGTGAGCGAACACGTGGCGCCCCAGCGCCGACCTGGCCGGGAGGCCGGTGGCAGCAGGTAGGTCGCTGCCGGGCAGTCGATCGTCGACGTGGTGGTCGAGCCGGCGATGGACTCGTCCGTCACCAGCTTCGGCATGGTCAGCGCACCGTTGGCCGCGTTGCACACGGTGGTCGACTCGGTGTGCTGAGTGAGAGGAACCCAGCTCACGTTGGCGCAGGTGTTGTCGGCCACGATCATGGACGTGCTCGACGGGAAGGAACGGGCCACACCCATCAGGTTGAGACTCTCCCCGCCGCTGGTGCGATAGGTGTAGACGCCGGGGACCGGCATCCGGTCGCGCAGCGTGGCCAGCATTCTCCCGGTCTGCTCGCGTCGGTACATGCGGAGCGCTTCGCGCAAACCGACCGGCGATGACACGGTGCGGAATACCAGCGCCCACGCCGTGCCACCGGCGCAGCTGACGAAGACGAAGGCCAGCACCATGACCGAAAGGAGCCGGTGCTGCTGGACCCATTGCCAGACGAACACCCCAAAATCCTACCCAGTTCGGGAGAGACGCAACCGGGACCTGGTCAGGCCTGGCGTGACGAGGTCAGGCCCCTCCGGGGTCGGGGACCCAGTTGCCATGGAAGCCCGCCGGCACCCGCTGGGGCAGGGTGACGACCGCTTGCGGCTCACCCTCGAGGTCGTCGGCGTTCAGGACGTGGAGCGCGGAGGTTCCCGCCTCAGCGGCGTGCACCAGGAGCAGGAGCCAGCCGTCGTCCTCCCCGGCGTCGCCGTCACGCGGCACGAAGACGGCCTCGCCCAGGCTGGTGTCGCGACCGAACGAGCGGGCCTGGCTGGTGCCGCGCTCGAAATCGTGCCGCAACAGCACCGATTCGGTGCCCAAGATGTCGTCGGTCTTCCCGGTGGCCACCGCATAGCCGAACCGGTTCGGCAGGCCCACGCGGCGCTCGTCGACCCGCGGGAATTCCTGGCCCCGATCGTCGAGCCGCTCCTCTTTGACCGCGCCGCCGTGACCGTCGAGGTGCCACCGCTCCAAGGTCGGGCTTCCCTCCGAGGGCCCGAGGTGCTGCGTGCGGAACATGGAGGGGTGTCGCACCACGTCGAGGACGATGCCGTCCCCATCGGGATCGTCGAACGCATTCATCGGGTGGAACACGTAACACGGGTCGACGTCGTGCCACACGACATCGGTCGAATCGCCGTCCCGCGCCAACAGGCCGACACGCGACCGGTACCCCTCCTCCCAGCGGTAGGGGAACGACGCACCGGCGGCGGCCGCTTCGAGACTGAAGGTCACCGGCAGGTCCAGCAGCGCGATGGACCGCTGTGTCAACGCGCAGTCGTGCACGCTGACCGGTCCGCCCATGGTGACACGGCGCGCTGAGCGCACGGCTCCGTCGGCGCCGACGACGGTCACCTCGACATCGTTCCCCCAACCGAAGAAGTAGGACACCGCGTAGAGTTCACCCGTCAGCGGATCGCGCTTGGGGTGGGCCGTGTAGCCACCACTGAGGGTGCCGCCGAAATCACATGGCCCGATCGTCTCGAGGTCGTCGGTCAGCTCGTACGGGAGCGCGCCGGCCTCCACGATGGCGAACGTGCGGCCGGCGTGGCCGATCACGTTGGTATTGGGGGCGAAGTCCATGCCGGCGTGCACCGGACCGGGCCGGGGCTCTTCGCCGAGGAGCCGCGCCACCTCGGCCGAGCGGACCCAGCGATTGCGGTACCACTCGGCCCGCCCGTCGCGCAGCCTGATGCCGTGCACCATGCCGTCCCCGGTGAACCAGTGGTACGTCGACGGCTCGGGGGGCGTGGCCGGGTTGGGACCGTTGCGTAGATAGCGGCCGCAGAGGGAATCGGGCAGCTCACCGGTCACGGGGAGGTCGGTCGCCGTGACCTCTTCAAGCACGGGCGCAAAGTTGCCCTGCAGGTACGGATTGGCGGTGACGGTCACGTTGCCCCCTTCGTTCGGGCGAGAACGGCCATTCCAACATAGACACGATCCGGTCCGTGAACAATGGGTGACGATTTGAGCACCAGGCGGGCAAACCTCCCTTCGGGTGCCGGGCCGCGCTAAGGTTCGTCTCCGAGGGCACCACCATCACAAGTTTGGAAATCCCTCTAGCTCGCAAGAGCTACCGGCCACGACCCCCGCGACATGGGTTAAATCTGGCCAGGAGAGGAGTGGATTTTCCATGGCAACTGGTTCCGTGAAGTGGTTTAACGGTGAGAAGGGCTTCGGCTTCATCACCCAGGACGGTGGGGGCCCCGACGTTTTCGTGCACTTCAGCGCGATTGCCGGTACGGGCTACCGCAATCTCGAAGAAGGCCAGAAGGTCGAGTTCGAGACCAATCAGGGCCCGAAGGGCCTGCAGGCTGCGAACGTGCGCGCCATCGGGTAACACCGACACGCACAACGTTCATGACAGAACCCCGCCTCTTTCGTGAGGCGGGGTTCTGTTCGTTCCGGGGCGTCCGTTTCCGACGCCTCGAGCCCCGCCCCCGGGCTTCAGCTCACCAATACGGCCGGTGCTGTTTCGTCGTGACCCCGAGCACCGCCTCGGCATACTCCTGTCGGCACACGACGAGGTCGGGCAACCAGGCATCGGGGTCGCCGTAGCGCAGTGGGTCTCCGTTGAGCCGGCTGGCGTGCAGACCGCTGGCGGTGGCGACGGCAACCGGCGCGCACGAATCCCACTCGTACTGGCCGCCGGCATGCACATAGACCTCCGCCGCACCGAGGATGACGGCTGCGATCTTCGCGCCGGCAGATCCCATGGGGATCATCACACCGCCGATCGCCTCGGTCACCTCGTAGGCGACATCGGGCGGACGACTGCGCGAGACCACCACCCGGGGAGCCTCGCCGGCAGGGAAAGGCGGCAATACCGGTGGGTCGCCGGTCCCCAACACGAGATCGAGTGCCGGGAGCGCCACGGCCCCGACGACCGCGACGCCGGCCACGGCCATGGCAACGTGGACGGCCCAGTCGCTCCGGTCCCGCTGGCGGAACTCGCGGGTGCCGTCGAGCGGGTCGATGATCCAGAGGCGCCCTGAACCGGCGACGTGCTCGAGCCCCTCTTCGGATCGCACGTCATCGTCGGGATAGAGCCGGTTGATTTCGGCGACGAGCAGTTGGTGGGCCATGCGGTCTCCAGCTGCACCGAGGTCGCGCTGCGCCGGCGGGTCGGCTCGGAGTTCGACGAGGGCCCGCCCGGCTCTTTCGGCCAGCTTGGCCGCGTCGCGATGCTCGGACTCCAGATCGTCGGCCATCCCCCCTGTCTAGACCAAGCGACGGTCGGTAGCCCATCTCGTGAGCTCGTGGCGCGTCGACAGCTGCAGCTTGCGCAGGACCGAGGACACGTGGGACTCGACGGTCTTGGCCGAGATGCTGAGGTCGCGACCCACCTCCTTGTAGGTGTAGCCGCGGGCGATCAGGCGCAGCACTTCCCGCTCGCGTGGCGAGAGCTGATCGAGCTCCGGATCGAGGCTGGACCTGTCCGGTACCCCACCCTGGGCGAAGGCATCGAGGACGAACCCCGCCAGGCGTGGCGAGAAGACGGCATCCCCGGCGGCGACGCGGTAGACGCCCTGGAGCAACTCGGGTCCCGAAATCGTCTTGGTCACATAGCCGCGCGCACCGGCCCGAATGACGTCGATCACGTCCTCGGGGGCGTCGGATACCGACAGCGCCAGAAACTGCACGTCGGGGTGCGCGGGCAGCACACCGCGCAGCACGGCATGTCCCCCACCACCGGGAAGATGCACATCGAGCAGCACCACGTCGGGCACGCGCTCGTTGATCAGCTCGATGGCGGCGCCGGCCTCGTCGGCCTCGCCCACGACCTCGACGGCGTCTCCCAGCTCGGCTTTCACGCCGGCCCGGAACACGGCATGGTCCTCCACGAGGAAGATGCGGGGCCGCCCGGCCAGTGCGCCGCCGCTCATGCGACGCGCTCTCGCCGCGGCATGCAGAGCTGGACCTCGGCGCCCTCCCCTGGAGCAGAGCGGACGGCGGCGGAGCCGCCGAAGCGCTCCATCCGTGCGCAGATCGACTGGGCGATCCCCTGTCGGTCGTCGGGCACGGCGGCCGGATCGAAACCACGCCCGCGGTCGCGCACGTAGAGCCTGACCGTGTCGGCCTCGACCTCCGCATAGACGGAGACCTGATTGACGCCGGACCACTTGGCGGCGTTGACCGTGGCTTCACGAGCCGCATCGAGCAGCGCACGCAGCGCCTCGTCGAGCTCGCAGTCACCGACCATGACCACCTGCACGGCGATGCCGTGGTCCCCCTCCACCTGGCGCTGCAAGAGCCCGATGCCCTCGCCCAGCATGGTGGCATCCTCGCCGATGGTGCCGGGGGGCCGTCCTTCGAAGAGCCACGACCGCAGCTCACGCTCCTGAGCGCGGGCGAGACGGACGACGTTCTGCGGGTCGTCGGCGGAGCGCTGAATGAGAGCCAGCGTCTGGAGCACCGAATCGTGGACGTGGGCCGCCATCTGCGCCCGCTCTTCGGCCAGCGCACGTGCCTGTCGTTCGGCGATGAGATCACGCACCAGGCTCAGCCACCACGGGCCGAAGATGACGACGCTCGCGGCAATGACGAGCGCTGCCCCACCGACGGGCCGGAGGGCGGCGACGGTCGTGTGACCCTCGACGAGGAGGGCGATGCCGGCGGCGCCGATCAACGCCCCGGCGACGACGCGGGCGAGGAGCCACCGTCGACCGCGCCCGTGGGTGTCGGCACCCAGCAGGGGGACGATGTCGTTGTCGATGAACGCCTTCTCCGACTCGCCGGCGTTGCGCCAGATCAGGATCACCACGCCGACCGCCAGGACGGTGGGCCACCCCATGAAGCCAACGAAGGGGACGTGCAGGCTGCTCGTGATGAACTGCACGGCAATCAAGAGTGGAATGAGAATGGCGGCGATTGTCCGGATGCCGCGCCGGTCGTTGATGGCGCGGGAGTAGACGTTGGCGCTCTCCCCCTCCATCGGAATCAGCAGCCACGCCATGGCGTAGACGAACACCATGACGCCGCTGGCGATCGCCACCAGGACGAAGCCGATGCGCACCCACATGACGTCGATGCCCGTCGAACTCGAGACGGCGCCGCAGACGCCCCCGAGAACGCGGTTGTCCGGGTTCCGGCGGAGGCTCCGCAGTCTTCGCCCGACATGGTGCTGATGACCGCGGTGGGAGTCGGTCTCGGACCACGGTCCGTGCCGGTGCTGCGACCCGTGCCGGTCCCGCCTGCTCCGGTGTTCCCAGCCGGCCTGAGGCGGCGGACAGCCGGGCGCGGTGCGAGGTGGCTCTGTCGGGCGGCCACCGTCGGCGAGCGGACGCGTACCGGGATCGGGTGCCTCAGCGATACGTCGATGATCGCGCCACTCCGCCCCCCTCGGCTATCAGGGACATCCCTGAGGGCTCGGGGCTGGCCTCAGGGTCCGACCAGGGTGTCGCCGGATTCACGCCTGACCAGCGCACCGTCAGGCTGGGGCCATGGACTCGACACCACACGACACAGCAAGCACCTCGGGTGATTGGGCGGGCTCGGCGGGCGCGGCGGGCGCCGCCTCGACCTCGGAGCAGGCCGCCCCGGGGCTCCCCCCGACCGCGCCCCTCGGACACGGAGGCGAGCAGCGTCTCCACCGGGGGGTCCGCGGCCGCATGCTGGCCGGAGTCGCCGTCGGCGTGGCCGACTACTTCGACATCGACCCCACGATCGTCCGCGTCGGCTTCGTGGCCCTGGCCTTCCTGGGCGGCCTGGCCGTACCGCTCTACCTGGCCGGCTGGCTGTTGATCCCCGACGAGGAGACCGACGTGTCCGTAGCCGAGGAGCTCCTCGCCCGTGAGCGTGCCCGCGGCGCCTACTGAGCCGCCTCGCCCCGGCGGCGGCCGGCCCGACGGACCTGACAGATCGACGACTGACACCCCCGACGACGACAGACACCCCCGAAGACAAGGAGAAGTGATCCGATGCGCTACCGGTGGGACCCGACCTACCCGATGGGCCGCAGGGAGGCGAGCGCCTACGACGCCAGCATGCGCGCCTCCGACGACGAGCGCAACGCCGTGGCGGACAAGCTCTCGCGCCACTACGCCGAGGGCCGGCTCGATGAGGCGGAGTTCAAGCACCGCCTCGACATCGCCATGTCCGCCACCACACGGGGTGACCTCAACGGCTTGTTCGACGATCTGCCGCGCCTGGAGACCGAGCCGCCGGGGCCGCCGCCACGCCACCGGCGGATCCTCCCCTTGGTCGTCGCTGGGCTCTTCGTCGCCATTGCTGCCGGCGCGACACTGCCCTTCTACCCGATGTACCACGTGCCGTGGTTCCTCTTCCTCATCATCGGGCTGTTCATGTGGCGGCGTGCCGGCGGGCAGTTCCACCATCACCACCATCACCACCGCCAGGTCGAGGACCCGAGCTCGGTCATGGACCATTGAGCACCGTGCACACCCGAGACACCTCGACCGGAGGCGACCCCCTCACCGGGGGCGACCCCCGTGCCGAACCGGTCGCGCTCGCATCGCTGGGACTCTTCGCCGGCCTGGCCGATTGACGAGCTCGACGAGATCGCGGCACGGTGCACCCCGACCACGGCCCACCCGGGCCAGATGGTCCAGTCGCAGGACGTGCCCGTGCGCCTGTGGCATGTGATCACCGGGGGCCATGCCGTGGTCTATCGGGACGACATGCCGATCGGGCTGCTCGGCCGGGGTGACTCGTGGTCGGAGCACTCGCTGCTCAACCAGCTGCGTTCGTCGATCGCCGTCGTGGCACTCTCGCCCCTCACGATGCTCACGCTCGGCCAACGGGAGTTCTTCGAGATGCCCGACCGCCACCCATTGCTGGCGGAACGCCTGGTGGCCCGTTCGGCCTGTTCAGCGGACCGGCTGGCCCTTCCGATGCTCAATGCGCTGACCCATCAGGCCGAGAATGCAAGGACCGGCGGGTGCCGCGGGGGCCGTTACCATTGACCCCGTTCCCCCCGACGCTGGCCGGTGGCCGCGTCGAATGCCCCTGAACCGATTGCTCCGGAGGAGATCCCCCTAAATGCGCACCCTGGCCGGGTGGTGTGTCCGCCATCGCCGCATCGTCGTCCTGCTGTGGATCCTCGTGCTCGTCGTGTCGGTCTTCTCCGTGAAGGCCGCCGGCACCAACTACTCCAACAACTTCAGCTTTCCCCACACCCAGTCCTTCGACGCCATCAACCTGCTCAAATCGGTCGCGCCCTCCCACTCGGGCGACACCGAGCAGGTGGTCTTCGGCACGTCCGGTGGCACCAAGCTGACCGACCCCGCCGTCGGCCAGCGGATCAATGCCATGGTGGACAAGATCAACGCCCTCCCCAACGTGACGCAGGTCACGAGCCCGTTCGACCAGAGTGGAAACCTTGTCAACGCGAACGCTCCCAACATCAGCAAGGACCAGACCGTCGGCTTCTTCCAGGTCAACTTCGACAAACAGACCCAGAACATCTCGAACGCCGAAGCGAAGCACTTCGTCGACGCCGTCACGAAGACCTCGAGTCACGGACTCACCGTCGCCGTCACCGGGCCGCTGGCCGAGCAGGCCAACAACCAGTCATTCAGCAGCACCGGACTTGGTGTCCTGCTCGCCCTGATCGTGCTGCTGCTGGTCTTCGGCTCGTTCTTCGCCGCCATCCTGCCGATCCTTTCGGCGCTCCTCGCTCTCGGCACCGCCATCGGCGTGATCGGCCTCCTGAGCCACCTGCTGGGCATGCCCTCCATCTCACCCGAGCTCACGCTCCTGATCGGACTGGGGGTCGGCGTCGACTACGCCCTGTTCATCGTGACGCGCCATCGACAGGGGCTCGTGGCCGGACGTGACGTGGAATCGTCCATCATCAACGCGGTCAACACCTCAGGCCGCGCCGTCTTGTTCGCCGGGATCATCGTGTGCATCGCGCTGCTCGGCATGTTCGCCCTCGGTGTCAGCTTCCTCTACGGCCTGGCCGTGGCCGCCGCCATCGGCGTGGCTCTCACTATGGTGGCGGCCCTCACCCTCCTGCCGGCCATGCTCGGCTTCATCGGCCCCAAGGTGATGAGCCGCAAGCAGAAGCGGAACCTGGCCGAGAACGGCCCCCGGATCGTCGGGGCAGACAGCAGGGGCTTCTGGCCCAATTGGGCCGACCGGGTGCAGCGCTATCCATGGCTGTCGGCCGGCCTCGCCTTCGTCATCATCGTGGCCATCGCTCTCCCCTTCTTCTCCCTCCAGCTCGGCTCGGCCGACCAAGGGACCGACCCGGCAGGCACGCCCACCCGGGTCGCCTTCGACATGCTCACCAAGGGATTCGGTCCAGGCTTCACCGGCCCGCTCGAGCTGGTGACCGTGGTGCCGCAGAATCCCGACCCGGCCCTGGAGAAGGTCGTGACCGCTGTCGCCGCCCAGCCCGGCGTGGTCCAGAGCACGCCGCCCAGCACGCAGTACATCCCCAACAAGACGGGGGACGGCTATGTGGCGCTGACCACCGTCTATCCGACCACGTCTCCCCAGGACGCGGCCACCACCGACCTGGTGAACCATCTACGGGACACCACCGTGCCGCAGGCGGTCGGCAACTCGGGCTTGAAAGTCCTCGTCGCCGGGACGACCGCCATCTACATCGACTTCGCCAACGTCTTGAGCTCGAAGTTGCCTCTCTTCATCGGCCTGGTCGTGATCCTGTCGTTCCTGCTGCTGATGACGGTGTTCCGCAGTCTCGTCATCCCGCTGACCGCGGCCGTGATGAACCTGCTGTCCATCGGTGCCGCGCTCGGCATGCTCGTCGCCGTCTTCCAATGGGGCGATGCCGGCTCGCTCATCGGATTGCAGGGCACAAGCCCTGTCGAGGCGTTTCTCCCGGTGATGCTCTTCGCCATCCTCTTCGGCTTGTCGATGGACTACCAGGTGTTCCTCGTGTCACGCATGCACGAGGAGTACATCAAGTCCGGTGGCAACAACCGGATCGCCGTACGCAACGGGTTGGCCGCTACCGGCAAGACGATCACCGCGGCTGCGCTGATCATGATCCTGGTGTTCGGCTCGTTCATCCTGGGCGGCAACCGTGTCATCAAGGAGTTCGGCATCGGCCTGGCCGGCGGCATCCTCGTCGACGCCGTCCTCATCCGCATGGCGATCGTGCCGTCCATCATGATGATGTTCGGCAAGGCCAACTGGTGGTTCCCCGCCTGGCTCGACCGGATTCTTCCCAAGCTGTCGGTCGACGCCGACGACCTGGCCAGCCAGATGCCCGAGGACCCGGGCCCAGAACCGCAACCAGAGCTGGCCGGCACGGTCAACTAGCCGGCACGGTCAACGAGCCGGCACGGTCAACGAGCCGGGGCGTTCATCTCACCAGGCGTAGTCCTCCGGCGCCGTCCTGTGGCCGGGGAAGATCTCGTCCAGGCGAGCGAGCACCTTGTCGTCGAGCGTCACGTCGACGGCGTGCACGGCCGACTCGAGCTGCTCGGGCGTGCGCGGGCCAACGATCGGGCCCGTCACCGCCGGTCGGGTGAGCAACCAGGCCAAACCGACCGTGCCCGGCTCCTCCCCTGCCTCGGCACAGAGGTCTTCGTACGCTTCGAGCGCGGATCGCTTCGCGTCGAGCGTCCGCTTCACGTTGTCCCCGTAGCGCCGGCTCCCGTCGCGCTCCTTGCGCACGATGCCGCCGAGCAGGCCACTGGCCAACGGTGACCACGGGATCACGCCGAGCCCATAGTCCTCCGCCGCCGGCAGCACCTCGAGCTCGATCTGGCGGGTCAGCAGGTTGTAGTGCGACTGCTCACTGACCAGGCCCAGGAAGTTGCGGCGGGACGCCGCTTCCTGCGCCTTGGCGATGTGCCAGCCGGCGAAGTTGGAAGAGCCGACGTACAGGAGCTTGCCCTGGGCGCGCAGCACTTCCATGGCCTCCCAGATTTCATCCCACCCGGTCTCGCGGTCGATGTGGTGCATCTGGTACAGATCGATGTAGTCCGTCTGCAACCGCTTCAGACTGGCGTCGCAGGCCCTCCGGATGTTCAGCGCCGAAAGCTTGCCCTCGTTCGGCCAGTCACCCATGTCGCCGTAGAGCTTGGTGGCGAGCACCGTCTTGTCGCGGCGCCCGCCGCCCTGGGCGAGCCAGCGGCCGACGATCTCCTCTGTCGCGCCCGCGACCCTTGGACCGCCCGTAGACGTTGGCCGAGTCGAAAAAGTTGATCCCGGCCTCCAGGGCCGAGTCCATGATGGAAAACGAGGTTGGCTCGTCGGTCTCGGGCCCGAAATTCATGGTGCCCAGGCAGATGCGGCTGACGCGGAGGCCGGTGCGGCCGAGGTGGGTGTATTGCATGCGCCCGAACATACCGGTCCCTCGTCGTCGGCATGCCAAGCGGGGGCGCAGATGGCCTCGATTGGCTGGGTTTTTCGTCGCCAAGCTACATTGAGAACGTGATTTCCACCCGAGCTTGGGGGCAGTGATGGCGCAACAGATCCCGCTGGTCGACTACCTGGAGCTGGGTGACGACCCGCACCTGGTGGCGAACGAGTGCACCTCGTGCGGCGCCCGGTTCTTCGACCGCCGCAATGCTTGCGCATCATGCGAGGCGACCGAGTTCAAGAAGGTCGCCATCCCGACGAGCGGCGAGGTGCGGGCCTTCACCATCGTCTCGTTCGCCGCGCCGGGCATCCCCGTGCCCTACGTGGCCGCAGTCGTCGACTGCGAGGGCACCAGCGTGAAGGCCAATCTCATCAATGTGACACCCGATCCCGAGCATGTCTCACTGGGCATGAAGGTCCGCCTGGCGACCGAGGTGATCGGCACCGACGACAACGGCACCGAGGCGGTCGGCTTCGGTTTCGAACCCCTGGGAGGTTAGGCACGATGGCATCGGCATCGGAAGAGGTGTGGGTCCTCGGCATCCACATGACGAAGTTCGGGAAGCACCCCGAGCTCGACACAACCGACCTGGCGTCGGAGGCGGTCCAGGGCGCGCTGGCCGACGGGGGCGTGACCATGAAGGACATGGGCATCATCGGCGCCGGGAACCTCATGGGTGGTGCGCTGCCGATCGGACAGGTCGTCCAGAAGCAATTGGGCCAGACCGGCATCCCCGTCTACAACGTGTCCAACGCCTGCGCGACCGGCGCCACCGCGCTGCGCGTGGCCGTCATGTCGATCAAGGCGGGCGAAACGGACATGGGCCTCGCCTTCGGCGTCGAGAAGCTCGCCGGTGCCGGGCTGCTGGCGGGCGGCAGCCGCAAGAGCGACGACAACACCTGGACGCCCTCGGGGCGCTACGGGTCGGTGGCGGCCATCGACGGTCGCATCGGCACCGACATCATGCCGGGCGTCTTCGCCCAGATCGGCATGGAGTACGGCCACCGCTACGGCGGCACGAGCTTCGAACTGTTCGCCCAGATCTCCGAGAAGAACCACTCCCACTCGACGCTCAACCCGATGGCGGCCTACCAGAAGAAGATGACGCTGGACGAGATCATGAACGACGTCATGATCGCCTACCCGAACACGAGGCCCATGTGCTCGGCCAACTGCGACGGTGCGGCCGCAGCCGTCGTGGTCTCGGGGTCGAAGCTCAAGACGCTGTCACGGGAGCAGCAGAAGCGGGCGGTCAAGATCTCG
Source organism: uncultured Acidimicrobiaceae bacterium (assembly GCA_963782415.1). GTDB lineage: Bacteria > Actinomycetota > Acidimicrobiia > Acidimicrobiales > RAAP-2 > Bog-473. The sequence continues at coordinate 50,566 of CAWAJT010000009.1, forward strand.
GCGTCCATCCTCACGACGGACCCATGGGAAGAGGCGTGCCAGATCTTGCCCAACGTCAACGACCTGACCCGCAACGCGGCGGCCCAGGCCTACGAGCAGGCCGGGGTCGGACCGTCGGACCTGAACCTCGTGGAATTGCACGACTGCTTCGCCACCGCCGAGCTCGTCCACTATGACAACCTCGGCCTGTGCGAGCGGGGTGGTGCGGCCGACTTCTTCAAGTCCGGCGCAACGTGGCGTGACGGGTCGACACCGGTCAACGTCTCCGGGGGCCTCGAGTCAAAGGGGCACCCGATCGCTGCAACCGGTATCGCCAACGTCTGGGAGGTGGCCACCCACCTGCGCGGTGAGGCCGGCGATCGCCAGATTGAGGGCGCCAAGGTCGGGCTCACGCACGTGATCGGGCTCGGCTCCGCGTGCGGCGTGCACATCTTGGAGAAGTCGGCGGCCTAGTTCGGAAGCCGGGCATGCCGTCGGCTCCCGCCTACGACACCATCGGGCTGGGCTACGTCGCCCACCGCAAGGCCGACCCGCGCTGGGAGGCGCTGATAAGCGAACAGCTCGGGGGCGGGCGCGTGGTCGTGAACGTTGGGGCCGGCACCGGCAACTACGAGCCGCAGGGGTTCGACCGCGCGGTTGTCGCTGTCGAGCCTTCGAGTGTCATGGTGGCCCAACGCGGTGCGGGAGCGGCACCGGTTGTGCGGGCGAGGGGGTCGGCGCTGCCACTGTCCACCGGGTCGGCCGACGTGGCGATGGCCATCTTGACCGTGCACCACTGGGAAGACTGGGCGGCCGGTCTGGCCGAGCTGTGCCGGGTGGCACCGCGCCGCCTCGTCCTGACCATGGATTTCGAGCTGCACTCGCACTTCTGGTTCCTCGAGGACTACGTGCCCGAGGTGGGCGAGCACACCCGGCGCCTTTCGCCAGGCGTCGAAGAGGTTGCGGACATCATCGGTGGGACTGCGTCCGGGACGAGGTCCGGGGCCGCGACGACCGTGATCCCCCTGTTGGTGCCCCGGGACATGCAGGACGGTGTGCTCGGCGCCTACTGGTGCCGGCCCGAGGCCTATCTCGATCCTGCGGTACGGGCGAACTGCTCAGGACTGGCATTGGCCGACCCTGCGATCGTGGCTCGGGGCGCCGCCGCGCTTGAGGCCGACCTGTCGAGTGGCGCCTGGCAGCAGCGCCACGCCGACCTGGCCGATCTGCCGGCCATCGACCTCGGGTACCGGTTGGTGGTGACGCAAGAGAGCTGACGCCGAGTGACCCGGCGCACAGTTGTGTGCTCGCGATCGTTGCGAGTGTTCGTCGCGTCGTCGTGTTGGTTGTCGTGTCGTCGTTGTCGTGCAGTGGTCGTGGATCGCCCGGGCGACGTCTGGCAAAGCTGGATTCGGATTTCACCCGTCGTGATACGCCCCCACACGTGATGACTGAGAATCTCAGCATGTACGAGCAATTCGGATGTTCAGGCGTGGGTCGACGAACCGCGGACGCCCGCAGAAGGGTCTCCATGGAGAAGGTCCCTCCCTCCCATCGCTTCGTCCAATGCGAGACTCGACAAGGCACGTCGCGAGATACTGTCGGTTGGTGGACGTCCCGGAGCTCGTGGTCGCTGACGCCGCTGCGTGGCGCGCCTGGTTGTCGGGCCACCACACCGGGTCCAGTGGTGTCTGGCTGGTGCTAGCCAAGAAGGGAACGACCGAGCCGACCACGCTCACCTACGACGCGGCGCTCGAGGAGGCGATCTGCTTCGGCTGGATCGACGGGCAGCTCCGACGCCGTGACGACACGACGTTCCGACGGCGCTTCACTCCTCGGAACGGACGGAGTGCGTGGTCCAAACGCAACGTCGCCCTCGCTGAGAGGCTGAGCGCCGCTGGTCGCATGCACCGATCGGGCGATGATGAGGTCGCGAAGGCGAAGGCAGATGGACGGTGGGCGAGTGCCTACGCAGGGCAGGCCAATGCCGCTGTACCGAAGGATCTGGCTGCTGCCTTGAAGGCCAACCCTCAAGCCCGTGCCATGTTCGAGACGCTGACGAGCGCGAATCGGTACGCCATTCTGTACCGGATCGAAAACGCAAAGAGGGCGGAGACCCGAGTCAAGCGGATCGATCAGTTCGTCGAGATGCTGGCTCGAGGTGAGACGCTCCATCCGCAACGCGAGCGACCTTCTCGCTGATCACAGCAGGTCCGTGGGGCAGGCAGCTGCCGACGCTGGTGCTGACGACAGCGGCCGACGCTGGTGCTGACGACAGCGGCCGACGCTGGTGCTGGCACCGGTACCGATATCGGTACCGATATCGGCACTCGCCATCGCAGCCGGACATGTGGCGGGGCGCGACGAAGCGCCCAGCGGATTCGGTCTGGAGTTCAGATTCGGTCTGGAGTTCGGTATCGAATTCGCAGTTGGATTCGGATTCGGATTCGGGCTGCACCGGCAGGCTCAGCCGGGGAGCTGCGAGGGACCGGGGTACGGGGACAGCGGCGTGGTGCGGCCTGCCCCTCACGCTGCTGTCGGTGGGGGGCGCTGGCGCTGCTCGGCCTTGGCCTCGCGTTGGTTGCGCAAGCGGTTGTGAAAGCCGCAGAGCAACCTTCCGTTCTCCTGGGTCGTCAGACCGCCCGAGGCGTAGGTCTTGATGTGGTCCACCTGACAGCTCTCGGCGGGCTCGTAGCAGTCGGGGTGGGTACACATGCGGTCACGCAACTCGATGGCCCGGCGGGTGCCGCCGGTAAAGAGCCGGGCCCGGACGCTGACGTCGACCCGATTAGCCAACGTGAATATGGCTCGCTCGAAGTAGGCCGAGTCCATCCAGGGTGAGAGTGCACTCGGTGCGAGCACCGTCCCGTTCTCGAGCTCGCAGATGCGCCCGTGGAGGGTCTCGTAGCCGACGAAGACGGAGAACAGTGGGGCGGGACGAATGCCGTCGGCCGGGGCGGTGCGACTCCGCGTGGCCATTTCGACGAGCGCGTCAGCTCGACGCTGCGCCGAGGTCCGAGCCAGCTCATCGATCCGCGCCGCGCGTCCCAAGCGCTCTTTGGCTTCGGCGCAATCGACCTCGAAGAGGTCATGTTCGAGGCGGTTGAGCTCGCTGGCCACAATTGTGCCCGAGATCGGGTCGAGGGTCATCTGACCGAGCCACATCCCGGTGAAGCTGGCCTCGAGGAAGGTGTTGCGAGCGTTCCTGCGATCTTCGTCGGCGGCGTCGGCCCCGTCGGGATCGGCCAGCTGCTTCCAGTAGGAGAGGGCCCGGTGGAAGTCCTCGAAACCCATCTGGCTGGCCTGGTCGACCAGCATGCCTTCGTCGCGTGCCATGGAGGCCTCCGTGCGGTGACGCCGGGCGGAAGCGATCGCCCGCGCCTGATCGACTCCGATAGCACCCGCACGCCATGCCTCGGCGCATTCGGGGAGGTGGCGCAGCGACCGGGCCAGGCGCACTCGGCGTCGTGCCGCGCCACGCGGGACGCGGCAGTGCGAGGCAATCCAGGCCGAGGCCGTCTTGGCTCCGTCGACCGCCCACTCCTCCCCCGCTTCGAAGGCTGCGGTCGCGTCCGTCACGAATGCTTCGACGCGCGACATGATCCGGTGCAGACGCTCTATCGATGCGCAGTCTCCGTAGTTCGCTGCGTCGGAGAGCATCAGTGCGTCGAGAGCGTCTTCGAAGGCATCCAACTCCATGTCTCGATGCAAGCACGGGGCTGTCACAACGAGGCAGAGAGACTCCGCAAAAAATCAGGCCGACAAACAGCCAAGTGGTGAGACCGTTCCTTAGGGGGGACTTCTCTGGCGCGCGGAGAAGGATGAGACTGCCGGTGTGCAGCGAAGGTCCGAGGATGCCAGCGCGAGGAGGCGTTGAGCGACCGCTGAGACCAGCTAGGAGGCAGCTCTCGTCACGAGCGGCACCGGTCGGGCCAGGCTCCAACTGAAGGTGTCCTCGATGTCGGCCAGCGCCACCTGCTCGGCCAGGTCGGCCACGGTCGGCCCGACCCGGTCGGCGACGGCCTGGAGCTGGTCGCCGTCGAAATCCCAGAGATCACACACGTTGGCCCCGAGGATGCGACGCAGGTCGGCCTCCGGCATGCCCCCGAAGATGTAGCGCAGCGTCTCCCGGTGGACCGGCGCCGCACCCTCGAGGTGGGGGTAGTCCGCCCCCCACATCAGTTTCTCGATACCGATCTCGTGGCGCATCTCGGCCTCGTAGCGCTTCATGAGCGAGCCGCCCATCCAAACGTGCTTCTCGAAGTACTCCCGCGGTCGCATCGCAAGATAGGAGCGGACGGGCGCACCGCCGTGAGTGTCGAAGAACGATTCCATGTCCCGGATGAGCGACGGGAGCCACTGCACGCCGTTCTCGCTCACGACGACCTTGAGGTCGGGGTGGCGGTCGAACACACCGCCGAAGATCATGAACCACAGCGGCCGGCGGGTGAAGACGAACACCTCGTACAGCCCGAGCATGCCGCCGTGCGCGGCGTCGTAGAGGAACTTGGTGTCGGTCGCCGAGCCCGAGGCGCCGGTGTGCAGGTTGACCACCATGCCGTGCTCCTCGCAGGCGCTCCAGAAAGGCTCGTAGGAGTCGTCGGCATAGCCGGGCAGCCTCGACGTGACGGACATGGCGGGCAGCATCACGCCGCCGAAGATGCCGTTGGCACGCGCCCACGCCACCTCCTCGACGGCGCGGTCCATGTCGTGGAAGTCGATGGGCATGACGCCGGCGCGACGGCCGGGTGCGGCGTTGCAGAAGTCGGCCAGCCAGCGCATGTACCCGTGCAGCGCGGGCCACACCACATCCAGGTTCTTGTCGGTCGTGGCGCCGAGATACATGGCAGGACTGAGCCCGCCCGCCAGAATCGGTCCCGGCAGTGCGACCTCGGCATGGATCCCCTGCTCCTCGAGCACGGCAAGGCGGCGACCGTCCCCGTCGCCGGGCACGACCCAGTCGGTGCCGTAGTGCGCCAGCCAGCCCTCGGCCGCGGCGACGTCCACCCCCATGCCGGCCAGGCGCCGCGCCGCCGTCGCCCGCACGGGATCAGACTCGTCGACCTCACCCGGATCGAAGCCACCGAACATGGAGATGGCGAGATTCGACATGTCGCCGAAGGCAGCCACCGACTCACGGTGCCCCGGGTCCACGTAGGACAAGAAGTGATCGAGGCTGTCCGGCGAGGCGTGCGTGTCGGCGGACACCACGACGTAGTTGCGTCCCTCCGCGGCCGCAGCCGCTCCCTCACCCATGCGACGTCCTCCCCTGGACCGCTGATCGAGCGTACGCTCGGCCGAGAATCTGGACCACGCACGCCCGCAGCGGATGTCCTGGTCAGTGACCCCGACACTACTGCCGTCCCCCGAGCCTGGGGTCAGGGCGGCACGGCCGGTAGTTTCTGTCCTGCGATGCACACCTCGTCCACCCTCGTCCTGGTCCTCGCCGTGTTCGCCGCCAGCCTGGTGGAGATGGTCGAGGCGCTCACCATCGTGGTCGCCGCCGGGGTCAGCCGCGGCTGGCGTCCGGCCCTCGAGGGAGCCGCGGCGGCGCTTCTGGTGCTCGGCGTGCTGGTGCTCGCCGTGGGCGTCCCGCTCATCCGCTACATCCCGATCGGCACGCTGCGTGTCGTGGTGGGGGCTCTGTTGCTTGTGCTCGGCCTGTCGTGGCTGCGCAAGGCGATCCTGCGGGCGAGCGGCCACAAGGATCCCCATGACGAGGACAAGATCTTCGCGGCCACGGTGGCCGAGCTCGAGGCCGAGCTCGAGGCCGAAGATGCCGCCGAGGGCGCCATCGTGGGCGCGGCAGCTCGAACCGGATCGCCGGCGACGGCCCCCCGGCACGACGGCGTCGGATTCGCGGTCGCATTCAAGGGCGTCTTCCTCGAGGGTACCGAAGTGGTGCTCATCGTGATCAGCCTCGGCGCCGCCCAGCACCGTCTCGGCCTCGCCGCGCTGGCGGCGGCGGCGGCCGCTGTGCTCGTGGCCGTCGTCGGTCTGCTGGTGGCGCGACAGCTCAGCGAGGTCCCGGAGAACACCATCAAGACGGTCGTCGGCGTCATGCTCACCAGCTTCGGCGTGTTCTGGGTCGGTGAAGGCGCCGGCGTGCACTGGCCGGGCAGCGACCTGGCCATCCCGGTGCTCGTCGGGTTCTTCGTCGTCGTCTTCTTCGGCTTCACGGCGTTCATGCGCACACAGCTGCCGGCGCCAGTCGGATCCCCCAATACGGCACCCGAGAAGGCAACCTCGTGACGGCCGTCACCCGGACCCTGCGCGCCTTCGGTCACTTCTGGTGGGACTTTCTCATCGGCGACACGCCCGAGCTGGCCGTGGCCACCGGCGCCATCGTCGGCCTCGCCTTCCTGCTGGCGGGCCAGCGGTGGGTCGGCGCCATCCTGTTGCCGTTGGTGGCGACGGCCTTCCTCTGCCTGAGCACGTATCGAGGGCGGCGGAGGGCACCGCGCCCGTAGTCGGGCTGAGCTCGAGCCCGAGCGTCCCAGGTCTGCTTGCAGGCGCTGTGACGGCGCCGGGGCCATGGGGACGGACGGCCGACACTCGGTATCGTCGACCGAGTGCGGCCATTCCGCTTCGGCCTGCAGTCCACGTCGAGGACGCCGACTGACGTCGTCCGAGACGCTCGCGCCGCCGAGCACGCCGGCTTCGACATCTTCCAGGTCGGCGACCACGTCGGCAACGAACCGTCCCCGCTCCTGTCGCTGTCGGGTGCCGCGCTCAGTACCGAGCGGATCCGAATCGGCACGCTGGTGCTCAACAACGACCTGCGTCATCCTGTCCTTCTGGCACAGGAGTTGGCGACGCTCGACCATCTGAGCGGGGGCCGGCTCGAAGTGGGACTCGGTGCGGGTCACAGCTTCACCGAGTACGCCGCGCTTGGCTTGCCGTTCGACCCTCCCGCCGTGCGCAAGGATCGCCTCGCCGAGTCAGTCGAAATCCTCCGGGCGCTCCTCGACGCCCAGACCGTCTCACGAAGCGGGCTGCACTACCGCATCGACAACGTGGCGACGCTGCCCCCGCTGCAAGACCACGTCCCGTTGCTCGTCGGTGTCAACGGCCGAGCGGCGCTCGCCCACGCGGTCCGCCATGCCGACATCGTTGCGCCCACCATGCTCGGTCGGACCAGAGAGGACGGCCATCGTCACGACGTGCGGTGGGAAGCCGAACGGCTCGACGCCACCGTTGCATCGATGCGATCGGCCGCGGGCGAGCGGTGGGATGCGATCGAGCTGCACGCGCTGGTGCAGGCGGTGGTCGTGACCGACGACCGACACGAGGCAGCCACGGCGCTCGCCACACGTGTCGGCATCACCGTGGCGGACGCACTGTCGACCCCGTTCCTCTGCGTGGGCTCCCATGCCGAGATCGCCGCCCACCTCCGACGATGCAGGGAGCGTTGGGGGTTCACCTTCTACAGCGTCCGTGATGTGGGTGCGTTCGCGCCCGTCGTCACCCTTCTCCGGGATGCGTGACGGCGCCGGCGACCGCAGCGAGCGCGACGGCGCCGTGGCTCACGTCTCACCGCTGAGCGCCGGCACCGGCTCGGACGGCTCGTCGGGAGCCTCGAGCGTTCGCTCCGGCAGGAGGAGGATGGCGCCGGCCAGGAAGCAGATGGCGCCGACGAACGTGCCCAGATTGGTCAGCGCCACGCTCAGGAGCTGGCCACTCGACGTCACGTAGGACGCGATGGCCGAGACGCCGAAGGCGACGGACCCGAAGAGGTTCAGTGCCGTGATCCACCACGAGATGCGGGACGGCCGCCAGGCGAAAGGGCCGTGGCACTCCTCCGCCCAGGCCAGCCAACTCGAGACGAGAAAGCAGATGGAGCCCAGGGCGTCGGGGCGCCAGATCGGGTGATGGCCCGGTGACGCGCCGAGGCCGACGAGCAACGCGCTCAGCGTGGTCCGGTTGAACCACAGTGTGCCGAGCAGCTGGATGCCCGCCGCCCACCAGTCGATGCGACGATGCCGGATCCGCAGCAGGGACGCCGGGCCGTTGCGGTGTGCTTCGACGAGGCCGGTCGGGGTGGACGCCACCTCCATGTACTGCAGGAAGGAGGCCGTGGTGAAGAAAATGGAGCCGACGAAGTACGTGATGTTGTCCGGGGTCGTCCCGGCCGCCGTGGCGTACGGAGGAAACGAGCCCAGCGCGAAGCAGACCGAGCCGATGGCGAAGAGGATGCCCATCCACCAGGTCATCGTCCACGGGGCCCACCACGTCGAGCCGCCGGGAGGGCGACCGGCATGCTTGCGATGCCGAGCGCGAGTCCCACAACAGGCGGGAGCCGTCGGGGAGCGAGAAGACCTCGCGGGTGACGAAGGGCCCGAAGCCGCGGCCGCCGAGACGCCGCCATCCTGCGGGCACGTCCACGTAAGCCACCGCCATGGCGGGTCACGATAGGGCGGCTTCGGGCCGGAACCGACGCAAGGGTCGGCCACCCCACCGCGAGGTGTGGCACGCCGTCGGCTCGTCGACGTGCCGATCGGGCATCATGTTGGCTCGTCCAAGGGGCGCCGGGACGGTCGAGGTGACACGGGAGGAGTACACATGAGTACCGAGACACGCGGTGTGGTGGCCAGGGAGAAGGGCGCGCCGGTGACCCTCGAGACCATCGTGGTCCCGGACCCGGGGCCGGGCGAGGCCGTTGTCGGAGTCAAGGCATGCGGGGTCTGCCACACCGACCTGCACTACCGCGAGGGCGGGATCAACGACGACTTTCCGTTTCTCCTGGGCCACGAGGCCGCCGGCACCGTGGAGGCGGTCGGCTCCGATGTGACCGACCTGGCCCCCGGTGACTTCGTGGTCCTGAATTGGCGTGCGGTCTGCGGGGAGTGCCGGGCCTGCCGCCGTGGACGTCCCTGGTACTGCTTCGCGACCCACAACGCAACGCAGCAGATGACGCTCGCCGACGGCACGCCCCTCTCCCCCGCCCTCGGTATCGGCGCCTTCGCCGAGCGGACGCTGGTCGCCGCAGGACAGTGCACAAAGGTGAACCCCGCAGCCCGTCCCGAGGCGGTCGGGTTGCTCGGCTGCGGCGTGATGGCCGGCATCGGGGCGGCCATGTACACCGGTGAGGTCGGACTGGGCGACTCGGTCGCCGTGTTCGGCTGCGGCGGGGTCGGATGCGCCGCCATCGCCGGATCGAAGCTGGCGGGCGCGGCCGTCATCATCGGGGTCGACAAGGACCCTGGAAAGCTTGAACTTGCCGCCTCGTTCGGTGCCACCCACACGATCGACGCCAGTACGACCGACCCCGTCGAGGCGATCAGGACACTGACAGGCGACAACGGTGCCGACGTCTGCATCGAGGCTGTGGGCCATCCCGCCGTCATGGAGCAGGCCTTCTTCGCCCGCGATCTGGCGGGGACGGTCGTGCAGGTGGGTGTCCCCACGCCGGACATGCGCATCGACCTCCCGATGATCGAGTTCTTCGGGCGCGGCGGCGCCCTCAAGCCGAGCTGGTACGGCGACTGCCTCCCCTCGCGCGACTTTCCGATGCTGGTTGACCTGTATCTCGCCGGGCGACTCGACCTCGACCGTTTCGTGAGCGAAACGATCGGCATCGATGAGGTCGAGGCCGCCTTCGCCCGAATGCAGCGAGGCGAGGTTCTTCGCTCCGTCGTCGTGGTGTAGGCCCGAGGGTGTGACCGGGCGAGGAGCGTTCAGTGCTTCTTCTTCTTCGCCTTGCCGCCTGAGAAGAGCTCATGCCAGCTCTTCTCCTCGATGTCGACGCCAAACTTCCTCGCGGCCGACCGGATGCGGCACCACGCCTTGTCGCGTTCCTTGTCGCTCACTCCCTCCGCCTGATCGAAACGCGCCACCGCGTTCCGCACGTGTTTGGCGTCGATCAAGGGCTCCTTGCGTTCATCCGGGAAGGCGAAGTCCTTGTCGTCGAGCGTGTTCTTGGCGGCGGTGCTCAAGCCAGGCGAGCGCGTCGCCTTGGCTGTCTTGGCTGTCTTGGCTGTCTTGGTCGCCTTGGTGGAGCCTTTGACGCGGGAACGCCTCGCCTTCTTGATGTTGCGGCGTGCCGCTTCCTTCTGTTTCGCCGTTGCCATGGCGTATGCCCTCTCAGACGTGGACTGACTTGTGGTCTCCTCGGGACCTACCCAGGTTCGACGCGGAAGAATCGACACGGTGCTCGATCTGCGTCCGCGCCGACGACCGTGCTATTCCTGACAGATGCCCTTTCCCCTCGCCCCCTTCGGGCCGCGCACGGGACGGCGCGGCATGGTGGCCGCGGCCGACCAGCTGGCCACCTCGGCTGGGCTTTCGATGCTGGCCCAGGGCGGTTCGGCGGCCGACGCCGCCGTGGCCACCGGGGCGGCGATGGCCGTCGTCGGACCGCACCTGTGCGGGCTCGGGGGCGACGTACTGGCCATGGTGGCCGCGCCGGGGTCGACGCCCGAGGCGCTCCTGTCCATCGGGAGGGCCGGGGCGGGCTCGGATGCCTCGAAACAGCGGGCTGAGGGCATGGCAACCATGCCAGTGCGAGGCGACATCCGCAGTGTCCAGGTGCCGGGCGCCGTCGACGGTTGGCTCAGCCTGCACGAACGCCACGGACGGCTGCCCCTCGACGAGGTCCTGGCGGCGGCGATCGAGCTGGCATCTGAGGGCTTCGCCGCCTCCCTCATGCTGGCGCTCGCCAGTCATCTCGTCCATGCCGTCCCCGGCGCGGGAGAGCTCTGTCCCGACGGTCCCCTCGACGTCGGCCAGACCGTGCGCCTGCCGGGCATTGCGCGCACGCTGCGAGCCATCGCCCGTCAAGGACGGGACGGCTTTTACCGGGGTGAGTTCGGCCAGGGCCTGCTGGAGTTGGGCGCCGGGCACTTCACACCCACCGATCTGGCCGCCGGCGCGGCCACGTGGAACACGCCTCTGCGTGCCACGGCATGGGGCCATGACCTGTGGACGGTGCCGGCGCCCTCGCAGGGCTATCTGACGCTGGCCGGCGCCGCCGTCGCCGAGGCGGCCGGGCTCGGAACCAATCCCGACGCCCCCGAATGGGCCCACCTGCTCGTCGAGAGCTGGCGCGCCGTCGGCCATGACCGCCCCGACGTGTTGTTCGACGGTGCCGACGGCGACGCACTACTCGACCCAGGCCGGCTGGCCGCCGCCGCCGCACGCGTCGACGCCGGACGGATGGCCCCGCTCGACGTCAGGCCGGGCCGCGGCACGGCCGGGCCCGATGTGGCCCGTTTCGGTGACGGCGACACCACCCACCTGTGTGCGCTCGATGCCGACGGGCTCGGCGTGTCGCTCACGCAATCGAACGCTCTGGACTTCGGCTCGCACCTCGTCGAGCCGCACACGGGAATCTTCCTGCATAACCGCGGTGTCGGCTTCTCGCTCGTCGAGGGCCACCCGGCCGAGGTGGCACCGGGACGCCGGCCGCCGCACACCCTCTCCCCCATGTTGGTCACCACCCGCGACGGCGCGTTGTCGCATCTCGTCGGCGCCATGGGCGGTGACGCCCAGCCGCAGATCCTCGTGCAGCTCTTGGCCCGTCTGCTGCACATCGGGCAGGATCCGGCGACCGCCATTGCGGCACCCCGCTTCACTCTGGACGCGCCATCGGCTGGCCCCTTCCGACTGTGGTGGGGTGAGGATCTCACCGTGGTGATGGAAGCCGACGCTCCGGCGGCGTGGCACGACGGACTCGCCGGCCGCGGCCACCGCGTCAAGACGATCAGCGCCTTCGACCCTGTTGCGGTGGGCTGTGCGCAGATCATTCAGCTCGAGCGCGCCGACGACGGCTCCGGCCGCCAGGTCGGGGCGTCGGACCCCCGCAGCCCGGCCGGCTGCGCGCTGGCACGCTGAGCCGCGCCATGAGCCGTCTGCCGGGCGCGCCGCTGCGGATCGCATCCCTCGCCAAGCAGGTACCCGTGGCCGAGTCGCTGCAGCTCGACGGCGGCCGGCTGGTCCGTGCTGGCGTGGCCCTCGAAATGAATCCCTACTGCCGTCGCGCCGTGGCCCAAGGCGTCGCGTTGGCCCGCGACAGCGGCGGGACGTGCACCGTGGTGACACTCGGCCCCGAGAGCGCCGAGGACGTCGTGCGCGAGGCAGTGGCCTGGGGAGCCGATCAGGGTCTGCACGCCTGCGACCCGGCGTTTGCGAATTCCGACACCCTCGCCACGGCGCGCGCCCTGGCAGCGGTACTGGAGGCCGCCGGACCGTTCGATGTCGTCCTCCTCGGTCGCAATACCGTCGACGGCGAGACGGGGCAGGTCGGCCCGGAGCTCGCCCAGCTCCTTGACCACCCTTTCGCGAGCGGGGTGCGTCGCGTGCAGGACCTCGGCGCGGTGTGGCGGCTCGAGCTGGAGCACGACGACGGGACCCAACAGGTGGAGGTCACGCTCCCCGCTGTGCTGTCGGTGGCCGAGCGGCTCTGCGACCCCTGCAAGGTCGACCCCGACGGTCGGGCCGCCGTGTCGCCCGAACGGCTCACCCGACTCACCGCCCGCCGCCTCGGCCCCGGGCCATGGGGCGAAGCCGGCAGCCCGACCGTGGTCGGCGCGACGCCGCGCCATGGAACACCACCGTGCCCGACGCGTACTGGAAGGACCGGTGGCGACACAGGTTGACGAAGCGGTGCGGACGCTGGCCCAGCGGGGCGCGTCGAGGGCGCGCCACGCTCCGGTGCCGCCGCCGGAGGGCGATCGGACGCAGGCACCAAGCGGCTCGCGCATCATCGCCGTGCTCGCCGAGCCCGACCGTCCGGCCGTATCCGAGGAGCTTCTCGGTGCCGCCACGCGCCTCGGTCGCGATGCCGGCGCCGTCGTGCACGCGCTGTGCGTCGACCCGGCGGACGTTGCATCGCTGGGCGCGGCAGGCGCCGACACCGCCGTCGTGTTGGAGGGCTCCTCGGTGGCCGAGGACATCGCCGACGCGCTCGACGCCTACATCATCGACGTCCGCCCGTGGGCCGTGCTCGCGCCGAGCACGGCGTTCGGCCGGGAGGTCGCGGGGCGAGCCGCCGCGTCGACGGGTTCGGGACTCGTGGGGGATGCGATCGCACTCTCGGTGCTCGGCGACCGATTGGTCGCCGCCAAGCCGGCCTTTTCGGGCGCACTGGTGGCCGACGTCACGTGCCGGAGCACCGTGCAGATGGTGACGGTGCGGCCGGGAGTCCTCCCTGCCCCAGCGCTGCGGCCTCGGCACGAGGTCCCGGTGCTCACGCGCACCGTCGGCACCCGCGGCCGCGTCCGCGTGTTGGCCGACCGACGCAACGACGACGTGGAGACGCTGGCCAAGGCCCAGGTCGTGATCGGCGTCGGCAGCGGCGTCGCGCCCGAGGAGTACGGGGAACTCAGTCCCCTGGCGGCCGTGCTCGGCGCCGAACTGGCGGTCACACGCAAGGTGACCGACAAGGGCTGGGCGCCCAGGGCACGCCAGGTGGGCATCACGGGCCGCTCCATCGCCCCGCGGCTCTACATCGCCATCGGTCTCAGCGGAAAGTTCAACCACATGGTCGGGGTGCGAGCAGCCGACACCATCTTGGCTGTCAACGACGACCCTGATGCGCCCGTCTTCGAGCACTGCGACCTCGGTGTGGTGGGCGACTGGCACACGGTCATCCCACTGCTGCAAGAGGCGCTGCGCCACTCCGAGGGTGAGGACGCCGGGGGGGCACCGGAATCGGGTGAGGCGGTCAGCTGAGTACGGCGCCGGCGGCTGCCCGCACTGTCGCCACGACCTCTTCGTTGGAGGCACCTGGCCCGAGCACGGCAGCCACGCCGTCGGCCTTGAGCACGTCGATGTCGTCCGCCGGGACGATACCGCCGATCACCACGGGCGTCTCGAGCCCGGCGTTGCGCAGCGCTCCGACGACGGCCGGCGCCAACGTGAGATGGGCCCCGTTGTGCATCGACACACCCACCACGTCGACGTCCTCCTGTGCGGTCATGGCGGCGATGGTCTCAGGCGACTGGCGTAGCCCGGCGTAGACAACCTCGCAGCCAGCGTCGCGTAAAATCGCGCGCCACCACGCGCAGGCCGCGGTCATGTCCGTCGAGCCCAACCTTGGCCATGAGGACCCGCAAGGGTCGTGTCGCTCCTGGAGGGGCCATGGCGCAATGTTACGCCAGGGTGGACAGAACCGGACACCCGGACGCCCCGCCGCCGGTGTTGCCGCTCCTCAGACCTCGCTGTCGGCCCGACCCAGGTCCCGCTGCTTGCGATACTCGCGCAGACGGTGCAAGAAGACCACCAGGACTGCGATCACGGCGAGGGCCCCGATGACGTAGCCGGCGAAGCTGAACGCCTTGAGAACATGGTTGTAGCTCGTGCCAAGGCTGTAGCCCAGCGAGCAGAGCGCCGTGCACCAGATGGCGCAGGCGATCACGGTGAAGATCGTGAACTTGGCCAACGCCATCTCACCCAAGCCGGCAGCGAAGGACACGAACGAGCGCAGGAGCGGGATGAAGCGCCCGAAGAGGATGACGGGTTCTCCCCGGCGGGCGAACCAGGCTTCGGCACGATCGAGGTCCTTATGGGTGAGCAGCACGTACTTGCCGACCCGGTCGACCAGTGCCCTGCCGCCGTAGCGGCCGATGCTGTAGCCGGCGAGCGAACCGAGGACCTCGCCGAGCGTGGCCACGATGATGACCAGGGCGAGCTGCAGGGGCTTCCCGTGGCTCGAGGCGGGATTGGCCAGCACTCCTCCGAAAATAAGAGCCAGCTCGGCCCCGACCGGAAGACCCATGGCCGAAACGAAGCTCAAGGTGAAGATGGCACCGTACCCGGCCGACTTCAGAAATTCCTCCACCCCTACCCCACTTCCGCCGTCGGCACGGCGGTCATCTTTGGCGACGCCCCCCCGCTCCCGCAACTCCCCGGTGGACGTGCGTGGGCTGCGGCGCTCAATCCCTCGACCTGGTCCATGGCACGCCAAGCGTACGGTCAGCTCCCGGGCCGTGCATCAACCGGAGGGAGGAAGAGGTTCGGAACCCCTCAACCTTCTGGCTGAGCGGACGACCGGCCGACTCGCCTTGGCGGACCAAGAGGGGGGCCACGTGTCCGTCAGACCAGGACGGCGGCCACGCCAGCGCCGCGTTCCTCCGGCCATCACTCACTACCCTAGGGTGCCGAGGGTCGACTGCGAGGTGCGCCGGTGCTCTTCATCGAATACGACGTCACGCCCGACGGGGAGATCGAGTTGGTCGCGCTCATCAACGCCATTGAGGAAATGGGGGAGGACGACGACGGGTCCGCCTGGATGACCTGGCGTACGTCGACGTTCGAGGACGGTGGGCTGGGTTGCGTGGGCGTGTCACCTGATCAACTGGCCCGGATGGAGGGTGTCGAAGACGCCGACGCGCTTCGCCGCATCGTCGAGCAGGTCGTCTTGGCGGACCGCGCCGCCAAAGAAGTGGTCTTGCCGTGAGCACCACTCGCTCGCAGCTCTACCGGTTCGCGCGGGACCTCGGCAACGTGGAGGCAGTCGAGCACGGGTACAGACGAGGCGGGCTCACCGGCTCCGCTGGTGGGGCAGCACAGCGTGAGGCGCGGCGAGTGATTTACCGAGAGGGCAATCGGCAGATCAACCACTTCGTACATGCTCTCGGCCTCGGCCCTCGCCGACGCTGATTGTCAGCGCCCCAGCCGGCGCCCTCGGACAAGTTGATCAGCGGGATCGTCGGGGTAGCAACGCACCGATGAACCAGAAGAGTGGCAAGAAGATGCCGATGATGAACATCACCCAATGCCCTTTTCGAATGGAGATCACGCCCAGGGTCACGAGCAACAAGAAATAGAGGATGGACCACAGGGCGATGAATCCGCCGCTGACGGCTGCAAGGGAAAGGGTCATTGCGTGTCCTCCTTGCCGAACGGATCGCCGGTCCGGGTCGTCAACCAACACGGACCGGCCGCCGTGTCGTGCACCCTACACCGATGCAGGCCGTTGCGCCGCCCTGACGGGCGCGGCGGTGGAACCTGACGCCTGATGGGCCGGCGCGGCACACACCCTGCATCAGGCGGGCGCGCCCGGTTCCCATCAGTCCCGGCAGGGTCAACGACCCACCAATCGCATGCGCGGACCGCCGTCTACGATGAGCGCCGCGGGGTCTGACGCCGCAGCAGTCCGCAGACCGCAACGCACACAGCACGAAGATCGGGGACAGATATGAACGACGCCAGAGCCAAAGAACTGTTAGGCGCCGAACGTCGCCGTGTAGAGCAATTGCTCGCAGACATGGAGGCTGCCGGTGCGGCCGACCGGACAGCCGCGAACCAACCGGGCGATATGTTCGACTCCGCCGAGCCGTTGACGACAGAAGGCGCCGACGAGTCCGTGCGGGTGGAGCTGACGGACCGATTGGCGGCAATCGCCCGAGCTGAGCAGCGCCTGGCGGACGGCAGGTACGGCCTGTCAGTCCGCAGCGGGCAGCCGATACCCGACGACCGCCTTGAAGCCGACCCCGCCGCCGAGCTCACCGTGGAAGAGGCGCGCTGATCCGTCCGGGTCTACTCCTCCCGCGTCGGTTCCCCGTGTTCCGCGTTCGGGAGCCCCCGCCTCCAATAGGCCTTACTTGAGATCTGGTCCGGACCAAGACCGCGCTCTCTCAAGACACCGCCGACATCGCGCACCACCCGAGCCTCCGCGGCCAGATACGCGTGTCCCGCTCCGGACCGAAGACCCACTGCTGTGACCGCTTGGAGCAGGGCATCGGCGTCCCCCGGCGTCGATGCACCGAGGCGGTGCAGCCAACGCAGGTCGAGATGCTCCACCGCGCTGGCATCCGGCTCCTGTTCGTCATCGGGTGTGTCGATCTCAAGGATCGCCGTGGCCAGCGAGCCTGGCGGCAGCGACTCCATCATCGCCAAGGCACCCGGTATCCCGGTCTCGTCCACGACGAAGAGATGCCAGTCGGCGGCTGCGTCGACGGTCACCTTCCCGCGGGGACCGATTGCAGCAATGTGATCACGGACCTGCGCGGCGCGAATCCAGTCCGTTCCCGGCCCGGCACCATGGAGCGACACATCGATCGTCACGGTGCGACCGACCGGATCGAAACGGCGGATGGTGTAACGACGGTTCACGATCTTCTGGCCGCCCACCGGTATCCGCAACATCAGGTCCTGCCCGGGCACGTAGGTCAGCCCCTCAATGCCCGGAGCGGTCAGGATCACCCGGTGGATCGAGGGAGTCAGTGGGGCCGCTTCGACCACCTCGAGTTCCCACAAGGTTGCGTCGGCCAAGGGACCGCCGGGTCGCCCTACCAGGTCCAGCATCCGATCGGTAGCCATGTCGAAGGGGTCTACCAGAAAACGGGACGATCCCCACCCGACGAGGCGTGTGCTCTCACATGCCTCGCTCGACCACCCGCACCCGGGCCAGGTTCTGCAGAGGCGCGAACGGGCTCGTTCCGTCGCCATCGCGCTGAGCGACGACACGGACCGTAGGGAAGAACGTTCCAAAGTTCGAAAAGGTGAAGTGACGCTCGAGCACGACTGGCGGGGCTGCCGTAGCGGCCTCTTGGACCGAGAACGTGCCCGACCCAGCAGGATCCCATGCAACCGCGACGATCACCCCTGCTCCATCCGGAACCTCGGCTTCGACACGAAACGACAAGGAGCCTTCCCGTACCACTTCGGCACGCTCGTCGTCGTTCACGCTGAGCGAGACCACTGGTTGGATACCGCGACGCTCCGAGGCGTTGGATGGCACCGTTGCTGTCCCACCACCACGTCGTACCTCGTGAACGGTGGGAGCGCTGCCCCTCCTCGACCCAGCGGCTGAGATCACGCAGTGCCTGATGGAGCATGCTGAGATAGCTGGCCGTGTGAGCCGCGTCCTCCTGCGCCTCATCGTCGCCATGGAGGGCGTTATCCGTGAACCACAGGCGGAAATGCTCGTCGAGCGCGTCGCCCAGGTGCGCGCGCAGCCGGGCGCGCACCAATCGGCATGCCACGTGAGGGCCTCGCGATCGAGAAGCGCCTCGACCACGATCATCTTTCCCTCGAAGCGCCCCGTCTGCACGGTTCCGGCCGCTGCGGAGGCGAACAGAGGCCCGAGCAGCACAGGCCGCTGTGGGTACCGCGGCGATCCATCCGAGCGCCGGAACTGGTCCCACACGGCGTACTGCCCCGGTTCGGGCACTTGATGCCGGTGGTAGGTCTCGGCCGCCAGGCAGCCGCTGTTGTCAATACGAACAGCATCGCCGGAGCGCCCTTGTGCGATGGCCTCGGTATTGCCTGGACCGAATACGGCAAGGTCGCCGTTGACGGCGAGCAGTCTGATCCTCGCTCCTGCAGACAACCCAGAGGGAACATCGAGGTCTGCCCCCGTGACATCGACGTCCGAAAAGCCTGACAGACGGATGGCGACGGGTACGGGAGGCGCAGTCGTGTGGTCTTGGCCCCGCCACGCGACATCGACGCCGCCGCGGGCGCGGCCCGGATGTCCACCGCCTCTCGGTGGGGTGCTGGCACCGAAGCCTTCGACACGCGAGACGAGGCCCAGGATCGTGAAGTCCCGCTGAACACGATCGCGGAGGAGCGAGGTCGGCATCTCGAAGCCGAGATAGCCGGGTTTACGCCAGGAGTCCGCGCAATAGCCGGGATCGCCCTCGCCCTGGCGGGGGCTGCAGTGGGTCTGCTGCTCAGGCCGCGACAGGCATCACCCGACGACGCCGCGGCCACCTTCGACCTTCATGGAACGAGTCACCCGAGCGTCGGGCCGAAACGGTCGGCGGCGCACGTTTGGATGCGACGAACGGCGTGCGCTCCGCCACGCTCTCCCAACCCCATAGCGGGAGCGGTTCAGCCAGCCGGTGCGGGAGTCGGGGCGGGCGCCTCAGGCGACGCTTCTGCCGCGGGAGTCGGCTCGATCCAGATGGCGACCACGTACGCAACCACCACTGCCACGATGACGACAGGCATCAGATGCACGGCATCGGAGAGGAAGAGCAGGCTCGGCAGGAGAACGGCGGTCATGGGCATCTTCAGCGCTCCGGCGACCATCGCCCCCACACCCATGGCCACCCCTGCGATCATCGGGAGACCGCCCACGTGCGACAAGGCGATACCGCCGGCGGCGCCGATGAACATGCTCGGAAAAATCGGGCCTCCACGGAAGGCGCTCAACGAGATGGCGTACGCGAACGCCTTACAGACCAGCAGCAGGAGCAACGCACCAACCGTCCAGCCCGCCGCCTGTTGCACGAGTGAGGGCAAAGCTGTCTGACCGGAGAAGAGCACTTCGGACGAGCTTCGACCGGTTCCCGCCGCAAAAGCGACGGCGAGCCCTCCGACAGCCAGACCGACGACAGGGGTCAGCAGGAGCCTGCTCTTCGCGACGAATGGACGCAGGAACGTCGCAAGGCGAAAGATCCCCCAGGCTGCCACCGCGGCAGCGAGCCCGATGACGATGGCCCAGAGAAACTCCAGACCGGTGGGCGATCCGACGTGCGGGATGGATGTCACGGTGAGCGAGAACGTCCCCAATCCGGTCAGGTTGTCGAGACCAACGAAGATGAGCGAACCGACACCCGCGGCGAGCAGACCCGGGACCAAGACGATCTCCATCGTAGGACCACCCAGACCAGCCATCTCCATCAAGAGAAATGCGCCCACCAGGGGTGAGCCCAACAGCGTTGCGATGGCGGCAAAGCTTCCGGCCGCACCAATCACTATTGCGGCCATCGGTGGTGCGTCTCGTTTGACGAGGTGCACGGCAAGGACGCCGAGCCCGGAACCGATGGCGATCAACGGTGCTTCCGGTCCGAGCACGACGCCAAGACTGAGCGTGGCAAATGCTGCCGCGAGAATCCCGAAGAGCTCGATGGGCTGCACGAGACCCCCCGACTTGAATCCCTCAGACGGCTCGTGACCACCCGTACCGGGAAGAAACCGAATGGAGAGGGCAACCAGGACTCCGCTGAGGGTCAGCCAGGGCAACGGCCACCAGAGTGGTTCACCGTGAAAGCCCATGCTGTTCGGGAGATCGGTAAAGATCTGCGTTTGCAGCTTGGAGACCGCGCTCAAGAAGAAATAGGACACGGCGGCAACGGGGACACCGATCACGGCCCCGAGCACGAGGAGGGCGATATAGCTCTTGGACTTGATGACGGCGATCAGGCCCGCGTCGGCGGGCTGCGTCGCCGGCTGGGCGGGGCCGGGGGCATCCGTCACAGTCCCGTCCTCAGGCGTTTCATGGTCTCCGGTGTGCTCCCTCGCGGTTCGCAGGACGCCTCAACTGAGACGATGCGGCCCCGAAGCTACCCCGTGGCGTCCTCCAGCGGGATGACCATCAACAAAGGGGTTGGGATGCTCGGGTCGGCCGGAATTCGCCTCAGCGTCTCGGGAGCGACGTGCAGTTCCTGTGCCTGAGCCGACCTGACAATCCTCGTACTCGAGCGGAACATGCCCGGCCGTCCGTGGTGACCACCAGCGCGCCACCGACACGACGTGGCCCGAGTCTGGTCAAAGGACCGCGCTCCCGAATGTCCGAGAAGCAGTCTGGCCATTGCTTGCTCGAGTCGCCGACTCGAGCAAGCGCGGAGTTCAGTGATCAGTGGCTCGCGCATGCCCTCTCCGTGGGACGGAATGCCACGACTCGAATCGCACGCCGCGTCACGCAGACCGTGGGCGACTCCGCCGGGACGGCTCTCTCATGCAGCGAGTTTCTCGGCGGGGCCACCAGCGCACGCGTCGGCCTCACCCGCCACGCTGCCCATCCCCGTCGGTACGACACCCGCATTCTCGACGCCAGTGCGTCGTTGCCGACGCCACTGCGCGGGAGATCGTTTGACTCCCCCCATGCTCCACCACGAGCCGCGCCCGGGGCACAAGCCCCGTCGTCGGGGCCACGAACGGCTGCAATCACCCGATCGGGTGATCCTTTGGCAAAGTGATCGACACGTAGAGTGGGGTCGTGGCCAAGCCGATTCGAGTCGCGCTGGTCAACGACTACATGATCGTCCTCGAAGGACTCCGGGCCCTCCTTCGAATGAGCGAACCGGAGATTCAGGTTGTCGAGATGGATGTCCGGCGACATCCCAAGAGCGCCGTCGACATCTGCTTGCTCGACACCTACGGCGAGCTCGACAGCCTGCCAGATAGGGTTCGCTCTCTCGGCTCCGATCCGGAGAACGGAGCGATCGTGGTGTTCAGTTTCTCGGACCATCCCGAAGCCGTCAGAAGTGCCCTCTCGGCTGGTGCAACGGCCTTCATCTCCAAGGCTGCCCACCGCGAGCAGATCATTGAGGGCATCAAAGCGGCGGCGGCGGGGCACCGCGTGGTTCAGACCCAGAGGTCCCAACACGCCAAGCTCGATGAGGCACTCCGCTGGCCTGGCCGAGACATCGGTCTGACCGAGCGAGAAAGCGAGCTGTTGTCCCTCCTTCCAACGGGGTTAACCAACAGCGAACTCGGAAAGCGACTGTACGTCAGCGAGAACACGATCAAGACGCACCTCCGACACCTCTACGCGAAGCTCGGCGTCCGAAACAGAGCCCAAGCCGCATCATTTGCGGGACAGGGGATCCTCGGCGATCGGTTGCCCAGGGCGAAGTCAGTGGATTGACGGGTCACACCTCTTGGTTTACAAGGCGTTCACGTCACCGAGGCCACCGACACAGCTCCACCATTGCACCTACAGCCACCAGTGCTGCGAATTCTGCAGCCAATGTGGCGTGTTTGATCAAATGAAGAGATAGCATTTTCACATGGCACGCAAGCTCGGTCACACTGCAGAAATCGTGGGTGACGCGGTGGGCTCCGTGAGTGCAGCCACAACAGCGGCCGGCAAGAGGGTACGGCAAGGCCTGACTGGAGCGGTCGCGGTCATCGGCAGCTCGAAAACGGCCAATCGGATCGAAAAGCGGCTGGCTCCGACAAAGAAGGTCGCCGCCAAGAAGACAATGGCCGCGAAAGAGACCGGCAAGAAGCAAGTCACTGACGCCACCAAGAAGGCGGCCACCCTAAAGAAGCGGGCGGCGAAGAAGGCTGGCGCGACCAAAAGGGCCGTCGGGCGGAAAGCCACCCCCGCGAAGAAGAGAGTCACCCCAGCGAAGAAAAGAGCCACGAAACCCGCCAAGAAGGCCGGGGTGGCAAAGAAGCGGGCGGCCAAGAAGGCTGCCGCGACTAAGAAAGCCGTCGGGCGGAAAGCCACCCCCGCGAAGAAGAGAGTCACCCCAGCGAAGAAAAGAGCCACGAAACCCGCCAAGGAGACCGGTTTGGCAAAGAAGCGGGCGGCCAAGAAGGCCAGCACTGCCAAGAAGGCGACCAAGAAGCGGGCCACAAAGGCCCCCGCCGAGGCCACCAGGAAGGCATCTCCTCGCTCACGTTGACGAACGTTGTCGGGCCGGACAGCGCTCGGCCACCCCGTCAGGCGGATGGCTGCCCTGTCGACCCGAGCCGTTCGCTGCGAAGTACAGTGCGCCGGACCTTGCCCGCGTCATCTCGCAAGGGCTGTTTCGTATATTCGATCGAACGAGGAACCTTGTACCGGGCCACGCGCTCGGAGACAAATCGGACGAGCTCTTGCCGTCCCGCCGTCTCTTCATCGGCCTCCACGATGGCGTGGACGACATTGCCCATTTCCTCGTCCGGAAGTCCGATGACGGCAACGGACTGGACGGCCGGATGTTCTTGGAGCGCCGCCTCGACCTCGGCGGGATAGACGTTGGCTCCACCCGTGAGGATCATGTCCTGCAGGCGATCGCCCAGGTACAGGTAGCCGTCTACGTCCACTCGGCCGACGTCTCCCAGTGACTCCCATCCACCCTCGCGTGTCCGCGCCGTGGCGCCCACGTAGCGATAGGTCGGACGCGGGCTTGGTGATCGCATCCAGACCTCGCCCTCCTGGCCGAACGGAAGCTCATTGCCGTCCGGATCGCAGATCATGATGGTGCCCCCGATGGGCCGGCCGACCGAGCCGCGGTGTCTGAGCCACTCGGTTCCGGTGATGACTGTCGCCGTCTGTGCCTCCGTGCCGGCATAGAGCTCGAAGATCCGTTCCGGTCCCAGCCAGTCGATCCACAATTGCTTGAGCCATTCGGGGCATGGTTCGGCCAGGTGCCACACTGCCCGAAGGGACGACATGTCGTAGGCATGCCTGACCGCCTCAGGAAGGCGCGAGATGCGCTTCATCATCGTGGGCACGAGGTAGGCGGTGTCTGCCCCATGGCGATCGATGGCTGCCAGCGTGGCTTCGGCGTCGAAGCGGGGGAGAACAACGACATGGCTTCCAGCCAACCAGGCGGTGCACGACCAGACGATCGGCCCGTTGTGATACAGCGGCGCGGGGACAACCATGCACCCATCTGCAACGCCGAACCGCGGCGCGGCGTCCTCGTCGTACACAGCCGGATCGCCCGAGACGATCAACTTTGGACGGCCTGTCGAACCGCCCGACGTCGGCGCCTTCCACGCGGGTGACGTCACGCTCGGGAGCGGGTCATCGGACAGGTTCGGATCCGGCACGTAACCGACGGGGAGGCATCGCCGTCCGTCGGCCAGGGCCGGCGCATCTCCAATCACCACCGGTGGATCCGCCAGATCCAAAATCGCCCGGAACTCGGGCTCTGGCAGCTTCGACGAGATCGGCTGCGGAATGGCGCCGATCTTCCAACACGCCGCGCATGCGACGAACCAATCGACCGAGTTGGGAAGGGCGATGGTGACCATGTCGCCGAGACCCACTCCACCAGAGGCAAGGTCTCGAGCGAGACGGTTCGCCGACGAATCAAGCTCGCGCCTCGTCAAGGCGTCCTCACCACAACTGATGGCAAGTCGATCCGGATCGCTCGCAGCGAGCTTCGTCAGGCGTTGGCTATAGGAGATCAGGGCCATGGCGGCAGGGTAGGCGGAGCACTGCTGGGGCTCACACCAGGGTGGCCGAGTTCCATCGAATCGAGATCTCTCTCGGCAATCCGGGTTCCACTCTAGGGAAGGATCGAGGCGCCGGACCGACCTTTCGCGCCGAAATAGGGCTCCAGGCGCCGCTCGGAGTCCGTCGCCCTACGAAGGAGCCAACATTTTGTCAAGCCCGGGTGCCGAAACGCCGATTTCATTTCTCGTGCGGCGGATCGAAGACAGAGTCGGCACAGACCCCGATGTGGGAGGGGCACGACGCGAGAAGGTCTTGAGCCTGTATCTCGTGGCGGCCGCCCTCGTCGGCGCGTACGCCATCACCTACATTGTCTGGCCTTCCGGCCACGGTGGACCGATGATTCCTTACCAATTGGTCGGCACATTTGAGGTCGCTCTCGCACTCGGCTGCCTGGCCCGGGCGGTGACGACACGACCCGGACGAGGGCTGAGCATCGCGCTCGGGTCGGGACTGCTCGCCTGGGTTCTCGGCGACATCGTGTGGCGACATGGATCGTCAACGTCGAGCCCGTCCGCCGCCGATGTGTTCTTCCTTCTCTTCTATCCATTGGCCGCCACGGCCTTGGTGCTCCTTCTTCGCAGCGAAGCAGGACCGAAGATCCGATTGACCACTTGGGTCGACGGGGCCATCGCCCTCTTCGGCGTCACCGCCATCACGACCGCTCTGGCGGCCGACAGTTTTCCAGCAGTCTCCGGGACAGCAGCGGCCCAGATTGTGCACATCGCCTACCCGGTCGGTGATGTGCTGTTGCTCGCTCTCGCGGTCACGGTGGTCGTCATGGTGCCGCTTCATTCGGCACGTGTGATGCTCCTTGCTTCAGGCTGTGCGCTGATGGCTGGAGCCAACATCGCGTTGCTCTCCCAGTCCGCATCCGGGACGTACCGGGTCGGCACAGCACTCGATCTCGCCTGGCCGACCGCCATCCTCGCCATGTCCGTTTCGGTGTGGCTCCGGACTCACGGCTATTCTCGATCAGTTCGTCGAGAGCGGGCGTTACGCGTCGTGATCCTGATCCCGATCACGCTTGCTTGTGTCGTGATCGTCGTCGTTGCCAATGTCACGCATCTGAGCTCACTCGCCCTTGGATTCGCGTCGGCAGCGATTCTGAGTGGAGTGACCCGAAGGGCATTGGCGCTCCGCGAGCAAAAGCGAGTCCATGAATCGCGGCAACACCTGGCGCTTACCGACGAGCTCACGGGGCTCGGGAACCGTCGCTACCTTCTCGACGCCCTCGAACAGGCGGTCGGGCAGCCTTCCGATGAGCGTAGATCCGGCAGAAGCGTGGCCTTACTGCTGATCGACCTGGATCATTTCAAGGAGATCAACGACTCGTTCGGCCACCAGACGGGGGACGCATTACTGCAGCAGATCGGTCCACGTATACGAAAGGTCGTGCGCCACAACGATATCGTGGCACGCCTCGGCGGCGACGAATTCGCCGTGCTCCTCTATGGAGCGGATGCATTCAAAGCCACGACGGTCGCCTTGCGGATCACCACACTTCTCGAACAGCCGATCGACGTGAACACGGCAAGCCTGCACGTTGGCGCCAGCATCGGTGTGGCTCTCTCCCCCGAGCACGCGCAGACCGGCAGCGAACTTCTGCGCTGCGCCGATATTGCGATGTACCGGGCGAAGACTGAGAGGGGATCCTTCGATGTCTACGATGCCGCCCTCGACGACGAAGCTGACCGATTCGTCCTCATCGAGGATCTGCGATTGGCGATGGCGAAGGGTTCATTGGCGCTACACTACCAACCGGAGATCGACCTCAACAGCGGCGAAGTCGTAACCGTCGAGGCGCTCCTGCGCTGGCCGCATCCAACGTTGGGCCTCATTCCCCCTGAGCACCTCTTGACCCTGGCCGAGGAGAGCGGTCTGATCCATTCCTTGGCCGCTTGGGTCTTTGAGCAGGCAGTTACAGACTGCGCCCGATGGTGGAACGACGGACATCAGGTGGCGGTGGCAGTCAACCTCCTCGCCACCGACCTCCTCGACTCGTCACTCCCGCAACGAGTTGCCGATCTGCTCATCGCATCCGGGCTGCCACCTCAGGCGTTGGTCCTCGAGATCACCGAAGGCATGGTCATGGCCGACCTCACCCGATCGAAGCGAGTCATTGAAGCACTGTCGGAGCTGCACATTCTGGTCTCGATCGACGATTTCGGCACTGGGTTCTCCTCCCTCGCCCACCTGAACGAGCTTGCCGTTGGTGAACTCAAGTTGGACCGCACGTTTACATCACGCCTTCAGGTCGGGGGAACGGGAGGCCGCGACGAGGCAATGGTCCGCTCCATCATCCATCTCGGCCACGCGCTCGAGCTGCGCGTGGTTGCCGAGGGCATAGAGCAACTCGACTTCGTCGACGTCCTTGCCGGGCTCGGCTGCGACGTCGGTCAGGGCTACGCCATTCAGACCCCGTGCCCTGCGTCGGACATCAATTTCGCCGGACTGGGACAGCCGCACACATCGATGCAAGGTGCCGTCCCGGAGCATCGATAGGACAGCCGACGCCTCAGACGTGGAGGGTGTCGATTGCCTCCGTGATGTCGGCGAACACCTCCTCGACAGGTTGCTCGCCGTCGATCTCGACGAGGATGCCTCGTTCGGCGTAGAAGCCGAGGAGTGGTTCTGTCTCCGCATCGAAGACCTCGAAACGGTGGGCGATACCGGATTCGGTGTCATCGTTCCGCCCTTCTTGCTCCGCCCGGGTCCGCAACCGGCTTCGGAGCTCATCGATCCCCGCCCGTAGATGAATCACCGCCTGCAGCATGATCTCCTCCTCGAGGGCTTGCGCGCGGGAGTATGCCTCCTCGGCCTGATGCAGCGTCCGGGGGAAGCCGTCCAGGACATAGCCACCGTGGCGGGCCGCTTCGAGGACACGTGTCGCCATCATGTCGAACACCAGCTCGTCGGGAACAAGATCGCCTCGCTCCAGATAGGCGGCCGCAATCCGCCCAATCCTCGTCCCTTGCGCCACCTCGGCACGCAACAGGGCGCCGCTCGACAGGTGTGTGATGCCATAGTGCACGGCCAGCTTGTCGGCTTGTGTCCCTTTGCCGGCCCCCGGATAGGCCACCAAGAGAAATTCGCATCCTGTCACGCTAACGGTGTCGTGCCCACGCCCTCGACCATCCAGATGTGGCCGACGGTCCGAGCTCTCATCGACCTCGGGGAGCAGGGTCTCCATGCCCGCTCTCCGTAACGAGCACATTCCGATCTACCCGGACGCACGAAAGCAGACGATCGTGGACCGCCCGCGCGAACATGGGGTCGCTCAGCTCTTATGAGATGGCCTTGGGGTGGTCGGGAGACGCGCATGTCTGGAGACGAGGATCGACCGTGGAGTCTCCCGGCGGCCCTAGGCCGGATCGCCTGACATGCAGGCGATCGCCGGTGCGGGGAAGAGGTCCGCGACGGTGACGACAGCGGGAGCACGACGTCATCCTCACGTCGGCTCCTCTCGAGTGTTAGCGCCCGACGGCTCGACTCAGCTCTGCCTTCGTCATTCTGGATCGTCCCGGCACGCCTTTGCGCCGTGCCTCAGAGTAAAGTTGCTCCTTGGTACGTCCACCCGACCCACGGTGCGATCGCAGACCGCCCCGGCGACCCGAGGAGATGTCACGGATAGAGGTCGAGCTGGCCTGGCTGCTCTCCCCGGCTCTTGCCCGGTCCTTGTTCACCGTGCGAGCAGCGATCTCTTCTGCGAGGGCGTCTGACTTGCCTCCCTCCTTCAGGCCGCCCTTGATGTGCTGGTATTGACGCTCTCGTTTCTTGCTCCACGACTGCTGTGGCATTGGTACCTCCACTGTCTCGCGGCCGGCAACGAACTCGCGGAGAACGGCACTGCGACGCCGTCGCTGACCATAGATCGTCAGTTCCCAACGCCAGTTCGGATCAAACCCCCTCCGATGTGGCCCCCGCGGGGCGACCGACCTTGGCGACACCAGATCCCACGGGGACGAAAAGCGTCCCGCACGCGGCGGATCGTCATGTGTTTCAGTGCGGGATTCCGACAATCGGGGTTGGCGCTGTGGAGTTGGGGTACTTGCCACACGTGACGGAATCGGAGACATCGGTCAATGCCGAAAGTGAAGTGAAGCTGAGCGCCGCCCCCGCCTACCGGCTTCCTGATTTGCACGAGCTCGGCCTCGGAAGCGTCCAGCTCCCGGCACAGACCCTGTCGACCTGCTATTTCGACACGCAGGATCTCCGCCTGTGGCGACGCCGGATCACGCTCCGCCACCGGGTTGGGGAAGGAGATCCAGAAGGTATCTGGACGCTGAAACTCCAGGGCGAGCACGGCGACAATGAGGACGGTGACAACGAGCACGGCGAAGACGGCGACAATGAGGACGGCGACAATGAGGCGCGACAATGCAGTGAATCGGACCGAGCTGTCATGGCCCGGGTGCTCCGATGTCATGCCGGCCGAGGCGCGCCGCCTCCTCGCGGGCATCGTACGGCAGCACGCTCTCGAACGAATCGTCGCGCTCGAGGCGATCCGGCACCGTGTGCTGGTTCGATCGGCAGGCGCTCCAGTTGGTGAGATCGACGACGACATCGTCACCGTGACCGACGGCGGCCGGACCGGGCACGTCTTCCGCCAGATCGAATTCGAGATCGATCCTGAGGTGGGCAGCACCGAGGGCGGCTTGGCAGTGATCGAACAGGTGGTGGGTGCCATCAAGGGGGCAGGTGCACGGATTGAGCACGAGCAGAAGTTCGCCAAGGCCCTCGGCGTCGAACACGACCCTGCCGCCGCGCCACACCGAGGAAGCCATCGACCGAGCCACGACCCTGGGGTCTCTGATCCGGTGGAGTATCCGAAACGGGTTGGAGCGCCTGCTCGACTTCGATGTAGCCCTGCGCCGAGACCCGCGGAACCCCCCGACGCGGGCAGTGCATCAGGCTCGAGTCGCCACACGGCGGCTTCGCTCGGATCTCAAGACCTTCGGCCCCGTGTTGGACCCGGTTTGGCTGCAGCACACTCGGTCCGAGCTGAAATGGCTGGGCGGAGTACTTGGAGCAGTCCGCGACATCGACGTCCTCGACGCGCGGGTGCGCTCCGACGCTGCGATCTTTCCCGATTCCACCAGTCCCGATTCCACCAGTCCCGATCCCACCGGCCCCGATTCCACCGGCTTTGACGAGCTGCGCTCGAGGCTGGCTTCCCAGCGGTGGACCACCAGCTCGACGCTGGCCGAGGTCTTGCGGAGCGATCGGTATCTCGACCTTCTCGATCGTCTCGACGACAGCACGTCCTCACCCCGCTTCTATGTCAGCCTGACCTCCGAAGAGGGGGTCGGCCACGGTCTCGGCCCGCTGGTCCCAGCGCGCACGGCACTGCCCCAATTGCTGCACCCCCACTGGAAGAAACTCCGCAAGAGGGTCGCCAGGGCCTCCTCCCCGCCCAGCGACACCGAGCTGCACCGCATTCGGATCGGATCGAAGCAGCTGCGCTACGGAGCGGAGCTGGCCGAACCGATCTTGGGATCAGACGCCGGCCGCACGGCCCGGCGGGCGGAGAGCGTCCAGACGATCCTGGGGGATCACCACGACGCCGTGACGGCAGTGGACTGGTTCGAGCACATCCCCACCGACGACACCACGACGGCCAGCTTCGCCGCCGGAGCTCTTGCAGCCCAGGCCGTCCGCCAGCAGGCAAAAGCCCGGCGCCGTTGGGAGAAAGCGTGGAAGACCCTCCAGAGGGGATCCGCGCGTGCATGGCTGCAATGAGAGCGGCAGAAGCGGTCGGCCATACCGTGCAACGCCGCACAGAGACGGGACACGGCCTCGTCCACGACGGTGCAGTCGGCCTGGGGAACGTGGACACGGGCGCCGATACCCTGGCCGAACGGAACAATCGCAACCTGAGCGATCTGCTCCAGGAGCTCCGCGTGGCCGGCCTCGGCGTCCAGGTCCTCTTCGGCTTTCTGTTGGCCATTCCGTTCTCGGTGCGGTTCACCAAGCTCGGCGCTGCCCAGCAGGACCTCTACAAGGCAACGCTCCTCGCCACCGCTTTTTCCACCGCGTTGCTGGTCAGCCCCGTCGCCTACCACCGCTGGGTGTTTCGCCGCCATCAAAAGGACCGGCTGCTGCGAATGGCCAACTTGCTCGCGCTTCTCGGGCTCGCCAGCGTTGCGGTGGCTATCTCGCTCGCTATCTGGCTGATCATGAGCTTCATTGGGGCAAGTTGGATCGTGACGGTCCTGTCGGCTGCAACAAGCGCCAGCTTTGCCATCCTCTGGTTCGTCATCCCGGTCATCGACCGGATCCGATCCGATCCGAACACCTACGACTAAGCATCTCGCCTGTACGGTTCGGTCGACTGCGGGGACTCTCCATCCTCGCTCGGCTCACGCGAAACCTGCGCTCTCAGGCTCGATCGGAGAACGGCTAACCTGCACCGCGCAGGCTGGTGAGCGATCCGAACCTGGCGAATGGCTCACGCGTGATCAGGCAGACAGACGAAATTGGGTTCTTCAATGGCGCTACGCGTGTCACGCATCGATGTCCTCGAGACCGACATCCGCAAGGGAGGGGCGGAGCAGGCTGTCGTGACTCTCGCCGGAGAGTTGGACACATCCAACGTCGCCCAGCTCTACGAAGAATTGGCCCAACTGTCGAGGGAAGGCATCCTGCAGATCACCATCGACATCGCCGCGCTCGAGTTCGTCGACTCCACAGGCGTGTCGGCCATCATCACCGCCCACAAGCGAGCCGCGGCGTCGGGGGGCGAACTGATCGTCTTGGCCCCCAGCGACGGCATGCGGAGGCTCTTCGAGATCACCGGCATCGACACCTACCTCAACCTTCGACCTTCGAGGGAGTAGAGGTCTCCTGCGCCAGGAGGTCGCACTGCTTGGCGGGATGTCGCAGTCGCTAACCTCCGTGCCCGTGAGCCGCGCGCGTCCACCCCATCCGTTGCCGCTCCTCCCACTGACATGATCCGCCAGATTGCCGCCGTCGACTCCCGACGCGGCATCGCGACCGACGCAGGCATCCCCTGGAAGCTCCCAGGCGACACCGCCTACTTCCACGAGAAGACCGCGACCGGGATGATCGTGATGGGGTGGGCGACGTACCGCGAATTCGCATCGCCGCTGCATCAACGGGAGAACTATGTCTTGAGCAGGGACCCCACGCCTCTCCGCAACGGCTTTCAGCCCGTTGCCAACCTGGCCGCCGTGGCGGACGGCCATCCGGGCCAAGATATCTGGGTCATCGGAGGCGCCCGCGTCTACGCCCAAACGATCGACGAGTCTGACGAGCTCCTCCTCACCCAGGTCGACGGCGATTTTCGTTGCACGAAGTTCTTTCCTGCCTACGAAGGCGCGTTTCGCCTTGCGACGCAGAGCGACGATCGCCGAGAGGGAGGCATCACATACCGCTACGAACGATGGGTCCGAGCACGGCAGTCCGGGTCCGAGCCGCCCTTCGATGCCCACCCGCCCACCGGCGCCAGCTGACCGAGTCTCGTTCTACCCCTCGGCGTTGCCGTCGATCTCGACCTCATAGGTCGACTGGGACCATCCCGCGATGTCGGTCTCGATGGTCCAGGACAATCTGGGGTGAGGTTCGCCGATCCCAAGCGGGCACTCACGCCCATACTCGACGCGGAGCCTCGGAACCGTCGCTGTCACGTCCTCGACCAACCTCTCACTGCCCGGCCGTCTCATTGCCCGGCCGTCAAATTTCAATCCCGCATGCCGCCGAGGCCACGATATTTCCCGTGGAGTCTCTTTGCTGAAGTCCCCTAAAGTCTGCTGTGTAGGAGCACACGAATCAGGAGCCGCCAGCCATGACGACCACAGTCGCACCGATCCTCCACGACGACCGATTCTTCATTGGCGGGGAATGGGTCTCGCCCTCGTCCTCTGATGTGATCAAGGTCATCGACTCATCGACCGAGGAGACGTACTTCAGCGTGCCTGAGGCACGCGAGGCCGACATGGCCCGAGCCGTCGACGCGGCACGCGAAGCCTTTGATCGTGGTCCGTGGCCCCGGATGTCCCATGCCGAACGAGCGGATTACCTACGAGCGATCGGCGAGGGACTGCGAGGCAAGAACGACGAAGTCGGTCAGCTGTGGCCGCGCGAGTCGGGTGCGCTCTTCGCCATCGCGCAGTACACGGCCGGCGGCATGGCTGGCGTCTTCGACTACTACGCGGGCCTTGCCTCCACCTTCCCCTTCGAGGAACAGATGCGGCCCACCATGGGCGGAGAGTTCGGGCTCCTGGTCCGGGAACCGGTCGGGGTTGTGGGTGCGATCATCCCTTGGAACGGCCCCCTCAGCCTGATCTCCTACAAGATCGCCCCGGCGCTGCTCGCCGGCTGCACGGTTGTCCTCAAGTCGTCCCCGGAGGCACCGGGCGATGCCTATCTGTTCGGCGAGATCGCGGAATCCATCGGCCTGCCGCCGGGCGTGCTCAACATCGTGACGGCAGACCGCGAGGTTTCCGAATTGCTGGTCCGGAACCCGGGTATTGACAAGATCACGTTCACCGGTTCGACCGCCGCCGGCCGCCGCATCGCATCCCTGTGTGGGGAGCGGATCGCCCGCTGCACCTTGGAGCTCGGCGGAAAATCCGCGGCGGTGATCCTCGACGACATGGACTTGCAGGTCGCCGCCCGCACGATCTCCAGTGCAGAGTGCTTCCTCTCAGGTCAGGTCTGCTCCTCACTGACGCGCATCATCGTCACCCGTTCTCGGCACGACGAACTCGTGGAAGCCTTGGCTGGCACGTTTTCCCAGGTCAGAGTGGGCGACCCCTTCGACCCCCAGACCCAGATGGGTCCGCTCGCCATGGACCGCCAACGCGATCGCGTCGAGGGGTACATCGCGAAGGGAATTTCCGAAGGTGCGACCCTGGCCACTGGCGGCGGCCGGCCGAAAGACCTCGACCGCGGCTACTACATCGAGCCAACAGTCTTCGGCAACGTCGACAACCACTCGACCATTGCCCGCGAGGAGATTTTCGGTCCCGTTCTGAGCGTGATCCCGGCGGACAACGAGGACCATGCCGTCGCCCTGGCCAACGACACGATCTACGGCCTCAATGCATCCGTCTTCACCAACGACGTCGACCGAGCGCGGCAGGTGGCCGGACAGATCCGCTCAGGCACGGTCGGGCACAATGCATTCCGTACCGACTTCGGCATGGCGTTTGGAGGCTTCAAGCAATCCGGCCTCGGCAGGGAGGGCGGGACCGAGGGGCTCTTGCCGTTCCTGGAGACGAAGTCGGTCATTCTGAACGGCCAACCGTCGGCGTCCTCCTAGCAAGCCAAGGCACCCCGGCGGCTCCCGTGGCGTGATCGTGCGCGTGGCTGCCCAGGGTTCGGCTGCATGAAGGCGGTGGCGGACGATTGGCCGCGACAACCCAACAGACGTTGGGGACCTGACTGATCTGGTGCGGCACGATCCTCCGTAGCGCTGAGTCGCCCTCGCCGCTACCTGACACGGATGTCAGAAACCGATATATTGCCGCCATTCGGGAGGGATTCGCCTTACCACTGCGTGGATAGGCCGGATCGATTCGGGGGGATGGTCATGGGGATCGACAGGAAAGGCTTGAACCGCAGGTTCGAACGCGGACGCAGTGCTGCACCGGGGGTCCAGCGAAAGAGTCGCCACGTCGGTGCAGCCGGTGTCGCCGTGGCGGTGTTGGCGCCGCTGGCCCTCGCGCTCTCCCCCGGCGGACCTGCTGCCGCTTCTTCGGCAGTGGACCCCCATGGCGTGCTCAAGTACGGATTCGACCTCAATAACGAGTTCAATAACGACTTCGCGCCAGCGACCGAAGAAAACGATTGCTCCTACACGGTGACATCGAACATCTACCAGTCGATGACGGTTCCCGGAAACAACGCCGTCAAGGGCGGCGTGGCCAAAAGCTGGACCGTGTCGAACAACAACTCGACGATCACTTTCCACATCAGACCGGGAATGACATTTTCGAACGGCCAGCCCGTCACCTCGGCCGACGTCGCGGCCAGCCTAAACCACACCAAGACCAGCCCCTTGCGGTCTTCGCTGTTCGCCATCTCCAGCATTCAGACACCCGACCCCTCGACCGTGGTCGTGAACCTCAGCAAGCCAACCGCCGGAGACTTCTTGTGGGCAGCCAGCTACGTGGACGGCCAGATCTATCCTGCGAGTGCGTTGAGCACCCAGTCGACGCAACCGGTCGGTGCGGGACCCTTCGTGTTGAAGAGCTATCGCCAGGGTTCATCCATCGTTCTCGCCAAGAACAACAAGTACTGGAACACCAAGGCCTATCCTCTGGGCGGTGTGGACTTCACCCAGGTGACGCAGGGTCCCGAGGCAGCGACCGCCCTCACCTCTGGTGCAGTCGACATGATCCAGGTCGAGCCCCAGAACTACCCACAGCTCAAGAGCAACCCGAACATCGGGATTTCCGTGACGAAGTCCTACGACGCGATGGAGATCGAGTTGCGGCAAAACACAGGGCCCTTCGCCAAGGAGAAAGTACGTGCGGCGCTCGAATACGCGGTCAACCGGCCGGCCGTGAACAAAGTCATCTTCGACGGGCTCGGCGCGCCCGCCTACCAACCGGTCCCCTCCTGGTCGCCCGGCTACTCAAAGTCGCTCGGCATCCCCGATGCGTACAACCCGGCCAAGGCCAAGGCCATGCTGAAAGCGGCGGGCTTCCCCAAGGGTGTCAGCTTCAGCCTGATCATCCCTTCTGGTGACGCCACCTTCGCCAGAGCCGCAGCTCTGCTCCAATCCGAGATGGCGGCCGCGGGCTTCAAGGCAAACCTGCAGCAGATTCCAGGTTCTGACTTCCTGACTGACATCTACATTAAGAAGCAGGGCGACGCCCTCTTGACCGAACAGCTCACCAACGGGGCGGACCTGGCAAACGCCTACGAAGCGATGTTCGAACCCTCGGGCTTCCCGGCCAATGGACTGGGGTCGGTCAATCAGCAGCTGACGCCCCTGATTCAGCAGGCTAATGCGTCACTCAGCCCGAGCCTCCAGGGTCCATTGATGCAGCAGATCGACAAGGCGATCCTGCAGCAGGGACTGCTGGTGCCAATCGCGTTTATGCCATCGATCGTCGCCTACAACAAGAATCGAGTTGGCGGCGCTGTCGTTGCTCCGATCGGTCAATGCCGCTCGGACCTGGCCGGCATCTACATCAAGAAATAGCCGACCTCCCGACACGCTCAGGAGAACGACAACCAGTGCACCGCTGCACATCTGCACAGTGCCCTAGCCAGCCCTAATGGCGTCAGGCGGCAATGGCTCACTGCTGACGTTCGTCGCACGTCGGCTTCTCATTACGGTTCTGCTGCTCTTCTTGATCACGGTGGGCGTGTATTCGCTCATATTGATCATTCCGGGCAATCCCGCCATCGCTCTGGCCGGTGGCACCAAGGCGACGCCGGCCGAGATTGCAAAGATCACGAATCAACTGCATCTCAACGATGGCTTCTTCGCCCAGTATTGGAACTGGCTCAGGGCCGCCCTGCACGGGGACCTCGGCAACTCACTCTTCAACCACGAGACGGTCGCCTCCGGCATCGCCGCCCGGTTCCCCGTGACCCTGAGCGTGGCGGCCGGAGGGATGATCGTGGCGATACTGCTCGGCGTTCCTTCCGGCGTCGTCGCTGGGCTCCACCAGGGCACGGCACGAGACCGCGGAGTCACTGTCGGCTCGAGCATCGCGGTGGCGATCCCGGACTTCTGGCTCGCCATGTTGCTCGTGATCGTGTTTGCAGTGAAGCTGCAGTGGCTGCCGGCGCTCGGGTACACACCCTTCGCCCAATCGCCGGCGGAATGGTTCCAAGACCTGCTCCTTCCCTGGCTGGCACTCGGCATCGGCGGCTCCGCCGTGATCGCGCGCCAGGTACGGGGAGCGCTCATCGACACGCTGGACCAGGACTACATGCGGACAGCCGTAGCGAAGGGACTGAGCCCACGCATGGTCGTCGGGAAGCACGCCCTGAAGAACGCCTTGAGCCCAGCCGTGACGGTCGTTGGCATCCAATTCGGGTATCTCCTCGGAGGCACCCTGATCATCGAACAGATCTTCTCCCTACCGGGTCTGGGCACGTACATCATCCAGGCCATCAGCGACAAGGACATCCCGGAAATTCAAGGCGTGGTGCTTGTTGTGGCACTGTGCTTCGTCCTGATCAATCTGATCGTTGACGTCATCTACGCCTACTTGAACCCCAAGATCCGGCTGTCATGAGGGTACTTCGATGAGCACGTGGAGCACCCCCGACGCCAGCGATGCCCTCGTCGGTCTGACCAACATCCCGGCGATAGGTGACAGTCCGGACGAGCTACCTGAACGCCGCCCGGGATTCTGGGTCCGCTTCCTGCATCAACGATGGGCAATTGCCGGACTCGTATTCCTCCTCATCGTCATCGTTGCCGCCATCTTCGCACCCCTCATTGCGCCCGACGCACCAAACGCACAGGACATCAACGCGGTGAACGCCGGACCGTCCACCGCACACTGGCTCGGGACCGATGACCTCGGACGCGACATCCTCAGCCGCCTGATCTGGGGTGGACGCATCTCTTTGCGCGTCTCATTCGAGATCGTGATCCTCGCCGCTGTCGTTGCCATCCCCCTCGGGTTGATCGCGGGATTCTTCAGGGGCGCGGTCGACTCCGTGATCATGCGGACGATGGACGCGTTGTTCTCGTTTCCCCCGCTGATCCTGGCTCTGACCGTGGCGGCTCTCCTCGGTGCCGATATCAACGACGCCGCCATCGCCATTGCCATTGTGTTCGTCCCCAGCTTCGTACGCCTTCTCCGCGGCGAGGTCATCGCCATTCGCGAAGAGGCGTACATCGAATCGGCACGAAGCCTCGGTGCAACCTCGAAACGCCTGGTCGGGCGCCACGTTGTCCCGAACGTGGCGTCGCCGATCATTATTCAGCTGGCGCTCGCCCTCGGTTTCGCCCTCCTCACGGAGGCGGGCCTCAGTTTCCTGGGCGTGGGCGAGCAACCGCCCACACCCAGCTGGGGCGGCATGCTCCAAGAAGGGTTTCAGTTCATCAACACAGCGCCCTGGGCCCTCGTGTTCCCAGGATTGGCAATCATGCTCACTGTCCTGGCATTCAACCTGGTCGCCGATGGTCTGCGCGACTCCCTGGGCCGAGAACGCCCACGTGGCGGCAGTCCCGTCACCGGAGAGCAGGAGCCTCGTCGCAGGTTGCTGGCGCGGGTGCACGAGACCCGGCCATCCGAGGAAGTGAGGGAGCTTGTTGCACCCACACATGAAGCCGCTCTGCTCGAGGTTGACGGGCTCGGCGTGGATTTCGTCGCACATGGAGAGTGGTTGCCAGTCCTCGAACAAGCCACCTTCTCGGTAGCCAGGGGGAAGACCCTCGGCTTGGTGGGCGAGAGCGGCTCGGGGAAGACCGTCTCCGCTCTCGCCGTCATGGGGCTGCTTCCAGCCAAAGTGTCGCGGCTGTCCGGTTCGATCCGTTTCGAGGGCCAGGAGCTCGCCACGACCAGCCCGTCCCGCCTCCGCCATTTGCGGGGCAACGAGATGGCGATGATCTTCCAGGAGCCGATGACAAGCCTGAATCCGGCGTACACAGTGGGGAATCAGATTGCCGAGCAGGTGCGGGCCCACCGAGACATCAGCCGAGCCGACGCCGGGAAGGTCGCGATCGAGATGCTCGATCGAGTAGAGATCCCACACGCCGCCACGCGGGCCCAGGACTACCCGCACGCCTTCTCGGGTGGGATGCGCCAGCGGGTCATGATTGCCATGGCGTTGTCATGTTCCCCCAAGCTGCTGATTGCCGACGAGCCGACCACTGCGCTCGACGTCACGACGCAGTCACAGATCATCGAACTTCTCCACGCCCTGCAACGCGAAGAGGACATGGCGATGATCTTCGTGACGCACGATCTGGGCGTCATCGCCGATGTGGCATCGGACGTGGTGGTCATGTACGCCGGACAAATCATTGAGCAGGCCGCAGCGGCGGATCTCTTCGGTCGCCCTCGACACCCGTACACCGAAGCCCTGCTCGACTCGATTCCCCAGCTCACCCCGAAGGGCGAGCCCTTGCATGCCATCCCCGGCATGGTGCCCCGACCGGACCAGTTTCTGGTTGGATGCCGCTTCGCGCCACGCTGTTCCTACGCGCAGGACGCCTGCACGACGGAGCCCATTGCCATGCGCGAGACGGCGGCGCGGGAGGACGCAGCGGCGGACGAACAGAGGGCAACCGGATCGAGCGTCACGCTGGCTCGCTGCATCAGACAAGACGAACTCGCACTCTCCAGCGTGGCCGACCTGGAGGCCAGCTCGTCGGTGAGCGGTCACCCCGCGCCGCAAGCCGTGCCTGCCTCCGAACCGCCCGTGCTGCAAGTGACTGACCTCGTCATGGAGTTCCCGCTCAGGAGCGGCGTGCTCAGAAGAGCCACAGGCGCCGTGCGCGCGGTCGACCACGTCAGCCTGAGCGTCAATCCGGGAACAACCCTGGGCTTGGTGGGCGAGACCGGATCTGGCAAGTCGACGTTGGCCAGACTGGTCCTCCGCCTCATCGATCCGACGAGCGGACGGATCGTGGTCGACGGCAAAGACATCACGTCCATGCGTGGACCGAAACTGCGTCACCATCGCGAGACGATGCAGCTGGTGTTCCAGGATCCCTACTCCTCGCTCGATCCCCGGCAGAGCATCGCCGATGTTGTCGGCGAGCCTCTTGCCATCCACACGTCCATGAGCAGGGACGAGCGAGAGCGACGAGTAGTAGAACTCCTGACCCAGGTCGGACTGGGCTCGCACGTCCTGCAGCGCCAACCGCATGAGTTCTCGGGCGGACAGCGCCAACGCATCGCCATTGCGCGTGCCCTTGCGCTCCAACCCCAACTCCTCGTCTGTGACGAACCTGTCAGCGCCCTCGATGTCTCCACACAATCCCAGGTGATCAATTTGTTCACCGAACTGCAGGAACGACTCGGGGTCGCCTACCTCTTCATCGCCCACGACCTGTCCGTAGTCCGCCACATCAGTAATCGAATCGCAGTGATGTACCTCGGCCAGATCGTCGAGGAGGGCGATGCAGACGAAGTCTACGAACGTCCGACGCATCCCTACACCGCTGCGCTGCTGTCGTCCATCCCCGTGCCTGATCCGGGCCGCCAACGGAAACGAGAGCGCATCATTCTGCGCGGCGAGGTCGACGAACCGGCTGGAGTCCTACAGGGTTGTCGGTTCCGGAACCGGTGTCCCTTCGCCATGGAGGTGTGCGCCGAGGTCGACCCGGCCCGCTTCGTCACACCCGCTGGGAGCACCGTCCGCTGTCATCTCCACACGACAGGTCCCGGGCTCGCTGGTGCGAGCGTTCACCTCCTGAGCCAACCCGCACCCGGTCGCTGAGGGCCCGACCCGCACATCACGAGCGCCACGGGGGGCGGGGGGCGACGCGGAGAGCTGCTCGCCGAGTTGTTTGGCGAAGTCCCGAATTCGAGGCCCGGGCCGCTGCCCCGTCGTGGGCCTTGTCCGCGTCTCACCACCGCCGCGTTGGAACCGCCGGGCCCGGACTCGTTTGCGCAGGTCAGAGAGGTAGGCCCGACCCTTCTCGCATCCGCGGGATTACCCTCAGCAAACCAAACAGGCACAACGATGCAACAACTGTGCAACACTTCTGTGACCAAGCTGTGGGCCTGGGAGTGGGTCCGACAGTTGGCATCAACACAGCAAGCGTCGCAGTCGGCATTCGAAGGGAGAGCGAGTGACCATTGCCACACGACCGGCCCTTGCGCCGTGCGTCTCGTCAGCCGCCTTTTGGTCGCAACCAATGGACCAGCGCGCTCTGATCTTTGCGGAGCTGCGGCGAGGGGCTCCGGTCAGCTTTCAGAAGACGCCTGATTTCGGAGCGGGACAGTGCGGTGCCGGCTTTTGGGCCATCACGCGCCACGCCGACGTCGTGTCCGTCTCACGCAATGCAGATCTGTTTTCGTCAAGCGAGGGCATCGGGTTGGACGACACTCCGGCCGACCTCGAATCCAAGTCCTCCTTCGTGGTCATGGATCCGCCTCGTCACACGGTGTTGCGTCGGGTCGTCAGCGGAGCATTCACCCCGAAACGGGTGGCGCAACTCCAGACCCGGATCAGCGCGCAGGCGAAGCGCATCGTTGACGAGTTTGTGGAGCGTGGCGGCGGCGACGCTGTGGTCGACTTCTCGAGAAAGCTTCCAATCTGGACCATCTGCGAGATTCTGGGGGTTCCCGAGTCCTTGCGGTCGAAGCTCTCCTCGGCCGCCGACGCGCTGCTCGCAGCTCAGGAGGCGGACCTGAACGGGAGTGGGAACCGCACAGAGGCTTTGGCAGCGGGAATGGATATCCACCGGATCGCGAGGGCTGTGATCGCCCAGCGGCGGGAGGAGCCCGGAGACGACGTCTTGTCAGCCCTTGTGCACAGCACGCTCGACGGCAAACCGCTCTCCGATCAGGTCCTCAGGAACGTCTTCGTGCTCTTCATCACTGCCGGCAACGAAACGACCCGGAACACGACGAGCCATGCTCTCAAACTGTTCGCTGAACACCCTGAACAGTGGTCGCTGCTCCTCAGAAATCGGGCTTTGGATGCATCCGCCGTCGAGGAGCTCGTCCGCTGCGCCAGTCCGGTCATCTACTTCCGGCGCACGGCGCGGGCCGATACTGAAATCGGTGGCGTCGAGGTCAGCCGAGGCGAACGCGTCGTTATGTTCTACGAATCGGCCAACCGGGACGAGTCGGTCTTTCGGGATCCGCTGAAGTTCGACATCACGAGACAGCCCAATCCACACGTTGGCTTCGGTGGCGGAGGTATCCACTTCTGCCTCGGAGCAAACCTTGCCCGGCTAGAGCTTCGGGCACTTTTCAGTCACCTCGCTTCACGCGTCGCAGCGATTGAGGCAGGGGAACCCAGTCATCTTCTCAGCCATGCCGTCAACAGCATCACGTCGATGCCTGTGACGCTCGTCGCACGCTGACTGACGCCGCTCCTGACACACTCTGACGTCACGTCTGCGGTCGGTCTCCATACGTGACGTCGTCCTCCGTCATGGCGTCGAGCGCACCAGAACGATGCTCCTTTGAACTCGGACGATGCTCGAAGCAAGCACGCCTAAGCCGATCACTGTTGTGGTCATGATCGGATCTCCCGCCGTTCAGGCTCCAGCACCGACGTGCAGTCAGACCGCACTACCAGATCAATCAGAGCGGCTCGGCGGCCAATACGCCGGAGTCCAGTCGCCTTCTGGATCCGTTGTCTGGCCCACCTCTATCAGATAGCCATCCGGATCGCGGATGTAACAGCGAATCTCATACTGGTGCTGTTTCGGAGGCGTGAGGAACGTTGCGCCTCGGGCACTCCAATCGGCATAGACCGCCTCAATGTCCCTCACGCGGATGTTGAGAAAGCTACTGACCCGGTCAGGATCCCGTGGTGTCTCCAGTGTCACTGTCGGCTTGTCATCAGTCGGCCCTCCACCGACGTTGATGATGATGTAGCTGTTGGCCAGGGCCACGTACGTCACGTCTCCTGAGAACGCCACCCTGCCTCCCAGTACCTCGGTGTAGAAGCGTCGAGACCGTTCGACATCGTTCGAAACGATGAAGTGAGCCAACACAATGTCCTCGGGCGGCGCCGGCAGATCGGCCATCTGGTACCTCCAACATTCGGGTTCTCACACTTCATGAGTCCCGGTCCCGGGCACGATGCTACGGCGTCCTCGATTCTGTCGCTGGGTCCCGGTTCCTTGTCGGTTCGATCGAGCGATTGCCGGCTCCGCCGTGACCGTACAGGACACCTCGGATCAGCGGAGTTAGGGTCGGACGATGGAGCGCGAAGTCGTCTCGGGATACTGCTGGCCGCAATCGGTCAGCGCTGGAGAACAAGTCGGACTGCACATGTCCTCGTCTGGTGGCCGCCCGGCACGAGTCGAGGTAGCGCGAATCGGAGGGCAGCGAGAGACCGTGTTCAGCGCCAGTGCGGTTGCTGTCGGCGACCACAAGACGCCGAAGGATGCCGCCTCACGAGGATGCGGGTGGCCGGTTGCCTTGACGCTGGAAGTCGATCGTACGTGGCGGTCGGGCTACTACGAGGTTGTGATGGAGATTGAGGTTGGGGCGAGGGTGCGGCGGGACTACGCCTTCTTTGTCGTACGGCCGGCTTCGGGATCACGCATCGTGTTGGCTCTGGCAACCAATACCTGGCATGCATACAACGACTTCGGCGGACCGAACCTGTACACCGGCGGCACACAGGTATCGATGCGGCGACCCATGGCGGCGGGGTACCTCAGCAAGCCTCCGGGCAAAGGTCGCCGGGTGACGGGGACGGGAGCTCCCGATCCGCAGAACGCAGCACATGTGGGGTACATCCAGATCAACCACCTCTCGGGCTATGCCGGGTCGGCGGGCTGGCCGGACTGGGAACTTCCGTTCATTGAGTGGGCGGAACGCAACGGCTTCGAGATAGGCGTGTGCGTCAACGCCGACCTGGAATTGCATCCCGAGGTCTTGGACGGTGCAAGCCTGTATCTATCGGTCGGACACGACGAATACTGGTCAAGAGGCATGCGGGACACCGTTGAAGCCTTTGTCGCCGGGGGTGGCAACGCGGCGTTCTTCTCCGGGAACACGTCGCTGTGGCAGGTCCGCATCGAAGGCGACGATCGTGACGTCATGGTCGGGTACAAGGCATTCTTCAAGAACGACCCGCTCATGGGTACCGACCGTGAATCCGAGGTCACTACCTTTTGGTCCGACGTTGTCGTCGGGCGTCCAGAGAACCAGATGACCGGTGTCTCTTTCACTCGCGGTGGTTATCACCGGATCGGCCGGAACGTCACCGCCGGACTCGGCGGCTACACGGTGCACCGGGCCGGCCACTGGATATTCGAAGGTACAGGGATCGGCTATGGCGACGTGCTTGGTGCAGGAGCGACTGTGGTCGGCTACGAGTGCGACGGTTGTGTCTTCACGTATCGCGACGGACTGCCCTATCCGACCGGCGAGGATGGCACGCCATCGACCTTCGAGATTCTCGGAACCTGCCCCACGCAGCACTTCACGCGGGAGACCGCACCTCGTCCGCCCAAGCCCGGCGAGCCAAGTGAACTGGAGTACATCGCATCACGCATCTTCGGAACCCGTGCCGTCGAGGCGATCGAACGCATTCGCCACGGCCATGCTGTTCTCGGCGCGTACACGAATGCTGCCGGAGCGACCGTCATGACGTCCGGCTCGACCGACTGGGCCCACGGCCTGGCCGAACGCGATCGGCAGATTGAACAGATCACCCGGAACGTGCTGATGCGTTTGGGGTAGGGGAACGACACCCAGCACTCGCTGCCGGGGGGTGGCCGCGTTGACCTGTTGCGAGGTCACGCCCTGGTCACGACCACGCTGCACGGAGCATTGCGCACGACGTGATCTGAGACAGAACCAAGGAGGGCCCGTTTGAGGCCACCTCGGCCTCGTGTCCCGATGACGATCGCTCGGGCTGACAGCTCCCTCGCCAGTTCACAGATCGCCGGGCCGGGCTCGCCCGAGAGCGTGTACACATCTGCTGACACCAACGGGGTCAACTTCTCTTGAGCAGCGCGAATCCCCGAACTCGCTGCATCCCGGGCTGCCACGACCTGACGATCGAATTCCTCCAGCGAGAGCTCGGGGCCGGCATGCCCAGAACCCGCCAGGGACGCCTCGTCGGGTACGTCCATCACCGAGACAAGCGCGAACGCATGGCCGGAGCCAAGAAGATCGAGACCAGCTGCGAGGGCACGCACTGCCTCGTCAGATCCGTCAGTACACAGCAGGACTGGAGAGGGCATGTCGTTACCGTAGCCACCGCTCCAGCTCTCGGCCCTCCGAGGACCCGATCCTCCCTGCGTGGGCGTGGCGGATTCCGAGGTCCAGAGGGCGTGACCGAACGGTCGGTGACGCCCTCACAACGCCCCAGCCTCCTCTCCAACCTCCCAGCGCTCCCCCGCCGCCCGTTCGCCCGGAATCGCCGCATTCCATCGCAATCGTGCGCGCGGACGTCCTTGAGTCCGCGGATTTGCGGGCCCCATGCCAAGGGGCAAGAGTAGTGCCGGCGGACCTGGGGAAGTCGGGAGAAGGACCCGGGACAAGGGGGTTCAGGGGGATGGCGGCTGCCAACAGTCGTGGCGACGCACAAGTGACCAAGCCGAGGCTTCGACACTTCCCAGGGCTCAACGGGATTCGAGCCCTCTCGGTGCTGGCGATCATCGCCTTCCACTCGGGCTTGAGTTGGATCCCCGGCGGCTATTACGGCGTCGACGCATTCTTCGTCCTGTCGGGATTTCTCATCACGGCATTGCTCTTGGCGGAGTGGGGTGACTCGGGGAGGGTCGACTTGCGACGCTTTTGGGGCCGGCGAGCTCGGCGCCTCCTGCCAGCACTCTTCCTGCTCGTCGCCGTGATCGGGATCGTCATGGCGAGCGCGCCTGACGTCTTCAGTACGACCGGGTCGTTCGAGAGCGCATTCTGGACCGTCTTTTACGGGTCCAACTGGTTCCTCGTC
Organism: uncultured Acidimicrobiaceae bacterium; assembly: GCA_963782415.1. Classification (GTDB taxonomy): domain Bacteria; phylum Actinomycetota; class Acidimicrobiia; order Acidimicrobiales; family RAAP-2; genus Bog-473. Next base: position 94,937 of record CAWAJT010000009.1, read on the forward strand.
CACGCGGGTGTGTCCTACTTCTCGCTCTCGAATCAACCTTTGCCCTGGACACACACCTGGTCGCTGGCAATCGAAGAACAGTTCTACCTGCTCTGGCCCCTCCTGTTCATCGGGGTACTGGGATTTGCGCGGCGACCTACCGGGCGGGCGAGGAGACGGCGGCGTCTCCACATCCTCTTCTTCCTGGCCTGTGGCGGCGCCCTGGCATCAGCCGCCCTCATGGGGTATCTCGCTCCTCACGGCTACAACGCCCGGTCCTACTACGGAACGGACACCCGCGCCCAGGCACTTCTCGTTGGCGCCGCCATCTCCATAGGAGTCACGCTGTGGGGCAAAGCGGAGTGGGGCACCAGGTCCCTCCGTCTTGCTTCTGGTCTCGCAATCGCAGGTGTCATCTGCTCTGGGGTTCTCTGGGCCACGACCTCCGAAACGTCGACATTCGCCTTTCGGGGCGGTTTCCTGGCGGCCGGTCTCGCTGCGGGTGCTGTGGTTCTCGCATGCGTCATCGCCCCGCACTCGCTCGTGGTGCGTTGTCTCGAACTGCCGCCGTTGCCGCAACTGGGGCACATCTCCTACGGCATGTATCTCTGGTACTGGCCAATACTGCTCGTGACAAGCGGCCGCCTCCATTGGGGTCCCTATGAGCTGTTCGCCCTCCGCGTCGTCCTTACGGTGAGCGTCGCCGCGTTGAGCTACGAGTTTGTGGAGAAGCCGGTGCGTTCTGGGGCACTCCGACGCTGGCGCATGGTCGCGGTGGCCCCGTTCGGTGCCGCTGTCGCGCTCCTCGCAGTGCTTGCGAGCACGTTTGTACCGGTCGGTGGTGCTTCGGCGCTGCGCGGAGAACAGCTCCAAGTGCCGGTGGCCGTGCAGGCATCGACCACGACGACGGCGCCCGGCCGGGCACCGACCACGACAACAGCGACGACAACGGCGGCGGCGGCGACTCCGGCGGCGCAGCCGGTGTCAGACCAAGTGTCGGTCCAGAGCGCAGCCAAGCCCACCACTGTTCAGCATGCGACATCGGTGGGGGGCACAACAGCCTCGAACTCGAACCCAACGCCGCCAACCTCGACCAAGAAACCCGTCAAAGTCCTCCTCGTCGGTGATTCCCTTGCTGGCTCGCTGGGTGTCGGCTTGGCGCTTGAGGCCCAGCAGTACGGCGTTCAGCTCGTCAACGAGGGATCTCCCTCCTGTTCCGTGTCCATGCAGGGCGAAGTCCAGGTGCTCTGGTATACCGTGTCGCCGGGTCCCCCCTGCGACGTCGGGGGCAATCCCGACTCGCTCTTGGCGGCGTGGCGCCAATGGGTCGACGCCTATAACCCCGACGTCGTCGTCTACCTCGCACGAGGTGAGACGTACAACCAGCAGGTAGACGGAGCATGGCAAAACCTTGGTGATGCTGCCTTCGACAACTATGTCCGCAGTCGTTTCAGTAGTGCGATCGATGTTCTCGGCTCTCGGGGAGCCGCCGTCATGTTCTTGACGGTCCCTTCTTTCGACAGTGGCGTGTCCGGGGCCGGCACGCCATGGCCGGAGAATGATCCGGCCCGGGGAGCGCTCGACAATGCGCTCATGCGGAATGCGGCGACGGCAGCCAACGGAAAGGCTCTCGTCTTTGACCTCGGTGCTCGTGTCTCACCCGACGGGCGCTATTCGCCCGTGGTGGGATCTGTCAACGTGCGCTGTGGCGATGGCGTGCACTTTTCACAATCGGGCGGGATCTTCGTCGGCATGCAGCTGGCGCCGGAACTGGCCGCGGTGGGCCAGGCGCACGCACGCACTTCACCAGGGGGCGCGTGGCCCGGTCCAGTACCGCCGTCCACCCCGCCGTGGTATTCGGCGCTTCCCTGCCAGTAGTCGGATCGCTCGACGAAGGCGATTGCGGGGGTCACTCCGAAGCTCCGACCAGAGCGTTCGCCTTTGCAAGCGCGGAATACCATGCTGCACTTGGTTTGGCGCGACGCTCAAACGATTCCGGGTCGACACTGTGGAGCCCGAACTTGGGGCCGAAGCCGCTCGACCACTCGAAATTGTCCAGCAGGCTCCAGACGAAGTAGCCGCGGATGTCCACGCCGTCCTGAAGTGCGCGGTGCACTCCCCGTAATGCCTCTCCTATGTAGGCGATCCTCTCCCTGTCGTCGTCGGTTGCGATCCCGCTCTCCGTCAGCAGTACCGGAAGATCTGTGATTGAAGCCGCTCGACGGGCGCAATACTCGACCCCCTGGGGCCAGTACTCGTAGCCCATCTGCGTGACCGGCACGGAGGGGTCGTTCGAAGCCTGACCTTCTGGGCCAAAGTGAACCCGTGAATAGCACTGCACGCCGATGAAATCGTCTTTGTCAGCCGCCCGCATGAACCGCTCCTCCAAGATCTCTTGGGCGGCCTCGAGGACGCCTTCACCTCCCGGCTCCGCCACCATCTCGTCCATGGAGAGTGTGAAACCCACGGGGAAGTCGCCCGGACCTGATCGGATGGCCTCGACACCGCGTTGATGGGCTGTCGCCACGATGTCGTTCACGGCCAGGTAGCGACCGAAGTCTTCAACCCCAGGGGGTGAAGAACCGAGGCCGTAACCCATGGTGCCGATGAGATTCAGTTCGTTGATGGTGCACCCCCACCCGATGAGATCGCCGAAGTGACTGGTGGCCTTCCCCACAAACCGAGCGAACAGGTCGGGGGTGTCCGCGGACTCCCATCCGCCTTTTCTGGCGAGCCAGGTGGGGGTCGTGAAATGGTGGAACGTGACTACCGGCGCAATCCCGGCCTCGCGACACGCTGCGCACATTCGCCGATAGTGGTCCAACGCCGCCAGGGAGAACTCCCCTTCCGCCGGCTCAATGCGGCTCCATTCCAGCGAGAAGCGGTAGGCCCCGAGTCCCATGCCCGCAACGAGTTGAACGTCTTCGGGCCAACGATGGAAGGAGTCACAGGCATCGGCGCTTGACTCCAGGCACCCCGAGTCCGGCTCGTGCTCCCACTCCCACCAGTCATTGTTGGTGTTTCCGCCCTCAATCTGATGCGCCGCGGTCGCCGTGCCCCACACGAAACCATCTGGAAATATGAGGTCTGACATTCTCCCTCCCCTTGTCGCCTGGCGGGTGACTGTACTCAGCGGCGGACCAACAGCAGTACTCCCACATTGCTGACGGACCTCGGGCTGGCCACCCAGGAAACGCTCACCCTCCTGGCTCGAGGGCCTGGGCAACGGGCAAACGGGCAACGGGCCGTCAGCGCGCGCCCACCGAGCCCGAGCTTGGTGACGTCACCTGGCACACTGGCGGCACCCCCGCCCGTCGCAGCTCAAGACTGGCCCGGAACGACGACGGCCCGTCCCTCGAGTTTCCCCGCCTCCAGGGCTCTGTAGGCGTCCATCGCAGCCTCCAAGGCAAACGTGGTGACCCGGGGACGCAGCAATCCGCGAGCCGCCAAGTCGAGGACTTCGACGAGTTCGGGACGGCTCCCCCAGTATGTGGTCTGGATCGAGACTTCGTAGGGCACTGAAAAGAAGGACACCGGAAGCGTGCCTCCAGCGATGCCGATGATGGTGAGATCACCGAGCATGCGCGTTGCGGCCGCCCCGAACGCCAATGTGGATTCCGAGCCCACGAAGTCCAAGACCACATCCGCGCCGCGACCTCCGGTGGCAGTACGGATCTCGTCCGCGACACCAGGGTCGGGTGCCATAATGACGTCGGCGCCGCACTCCTCCGCGAGACCGAGTGCTTCTTCACGCGTGTCCACGGCGATGATCCTTGCCGCGGTGGTCGCCTTCAGAATCTCGATGGCCAGGTGTCCGAGGCCACCAACTCCTATGACGACGGCTGTCGCCCCTGGTGCCAGCTTCTGCCAGCTGCGGCGAACTGCGTGATAGGGAGTGAGGCCCGCGTCGGTGAGCGGTGCGGCCGAAACGGGGTCAAGACCGTCGGGCAGCGGCACGAGAAGGCGAGCAGAAGGTACGAGCATCAGCTCGGCCATTCCCCCGTCCAAGCCGAGACCGCCACCCCCCATCGGAACCGGAGCCGCCGTCGGATTCTCACAGTACGTCTCGATGCCGAGCCGACAACGAGCGCAACTTCCGCAGCCCCAGGGACCGTAGACGGCAACTGGTTGGCCAACTTCTAGGCCCGCGACGTCCGAACCGAGCGCATGGACCCACCCAGCGTTCTCGTGTCCAAGCGTAAACGGCGGTCCCCATGGCAGCAGGCCTTCTCCGAATTCGCGCATCAGGTGCAGGTCCGAGTGACACGCACCCGCACCACCGATACGAACCACCACTTGGTCCCGACCTGGAACGGGGTCCTCCACCTCCACGAAAACCGGGTCAGACTTCCATTCCATGAGTCGTAACGCTCGCATCAGACGCTCCTCTTTCTGGCCAATACCCCTTTCCGGCGGCTCGCTGCCGGAGAATCGGAACCCGACGCCTCACCTTGCACTCGGACAGCCCGGACGGGGTTGATGCTCCGATGATCCCATCCAGAGCCCCCGTCCCGATAGGGACCTCGGTCCCTATCGGGACGGGACAACAGGGTTGACCACCTCCGCCCTCGTCGAACCGTGGGCTCGGGCGTCCTCACGAAAACGGGAGCCGATGGTTGGCTGTCCGCCTGACCTGGCAAGGCTCCAGTCGGTGCCGACGCCCGTAGGGCGGTGCCGTGAGGCTCCGCGAGCGCGTCAAACGCGTCTCTATGTTGGTTTGATGTGACCGCCAAGAACGGTCGCCTTGGCGTCATCGTTTGACCAAGGTGAGGTGGCGGTCATCCAGCCGGCAGCGCCCGCGAGCCCTGCCTCGTCCCCGAGTGCCGATGTGACGATCGACAGGTCGTCTGGTTGGTGCTGTGGCCGGCTGATGACTGTCTTTCGGACGGCGGTGAAGAACTTCCTTTGACGTCCGATGCCGCCCCCGATGACGACCGTGCTCGGCGAAAAGGTCATGACGAGGTTGCAGACACCGACCGCACACGCAGAGATCGCTCGGCTCCAAATGTCTCGGGCCCGGCGGTCCCCTCTCGACGCCATGTCGAAGATGGCCCGGGCGTCGAGATCCCCAAGGCCCGACGCAGCAGCCTCTCGTGCCATCCCGCTGCCCGAACCGAGTTGCTCGAGCGTGCTGGGCCTGCCGGCGCACCATTCCTGCCAGTCGACCACCGTGTGGCCGACCTCGGCCAGTGAACGGTGTCCTCGCAGCAGACGTCCCCTGCACATGATGCCGGCGCCGATGCCGGTCGAGATCGTCAAGTACGCGACGTCGGATGAGCCGACGCCCGCACCGAATGTGGCCTCCCCCACCGCAGCCAGGTCGGCATCGTTGGCGATGAAGACGGGCAGGCCGAGCTGATTCGCAAGTGCACCGCCTGACAGCAGTTCCGGCCAAGTCTCTGGGAGATGCGGTGCCCACAGGAGTCGTCCAGCGTCGTAGTCCACAGCGCCGGGAAGCCCCACGACAGCGTGGCACGGCGCCACCTGACCGCAACTGTCCTTGACGGCCCGAATGAGGTCGACGAGCGCTCCCGGAGCATCGTCGTGCGCCGGTGTCGGAACCGTCCGATGGATGAGTACGTCTCCCCGGCCGTCAACGAGCGCGGCACGCATATGCGTGCCGCCGATGTCGGCTGCCAGGACGAGGGCTGGCGAGTCGCTCACCACCGGCTGACGGCGTATCGCTCGGGCGCCTCCTTGCGCAGCCGCAGCAGTTCGTCAACGCCGAGGAGGCCAGCCTGTGCGCCGACCTCTTGGACGACGCTCATGGCGTTGATGGGAGCCCACTCGAGCGCCTCGACAAGGGTATGACCCTTTACCAACGCGGCTAAGAACGTCGACGAGAATGCATCCCCCGCCCCGGTCCGCTCGGCCGGGGGCACTGGGTCCGGGTACGAGGGCACGCGCAAACGCTCCGATCCGTCGTAGGCGTATGCGCCGTCGGGGCCGTCTGTAACGACGACGAGTCGCGGTCCAAGTCCGTACAAGGAGTCCAGGATCGCCGCCACGTCACCATGGTCCGCCCCCCCGATCGCAACCGCTTCCTCTCGGTTGCAGATCAGGATCTGCGTACGCCGGTACACGCGGCGGAGTGCTTCGGCTCCCTGGGCGATCTGGACCGTGCCTGGTTGAAAGACGAGGCGCACCTCAGGCTCGTCTTCGAGCCACTTCACGATCTGATGGCAGTAGGCCATCCCGTCGGTTCCGACCGAACTCAAGTAGACCCATGTTGGGACTTCACGGGGACTCAGATGGGGCCAGTGATAGTCGTAGGGCTCGTGGTGCACGAGGATCGTCCGATCCTGGTCGTACCAGAGCACGAAGTTCCGGTTGCTGGGGTGCATCGGGTCGAAGCGCACCAAATGCGTGTCGACTCCCTCCCGATGGAGCGCCGTCTGCATCGCGTGCCCGGTGACATCGTTCCCGACATGGGAGGCCAGACCCGTCGGCACTCCGAGCCGCGACAATCCAACGGCGGCGTTCGCGGCATTGCCACCTGCTTCCAGAGTGTGCGCATCGTCGAAAGGGATCTTCCCTCCGTACGGGAGGTCGAGCCAGCGTCCGTCTCTGTCCTCCCGGGTCCGGATATGAGCGTCGGAGAGTCGGATCACGATATCCGTCGCAGCATCGCCAACACAGAGAACCTCGTAAGGCGGCACATATCCATCAGACCCGCAGGGCTTGGTGGCGCGCTAGGGACTCAACGGCTGCCGACTAAGGACTTTGGTCCCGAAATGCCATCGGTCCTCCACCATCGATCATTCGCCGTCGCGGAGCAACCCGAGACGCTCAGCAGCTGCCATGAGTTCCGGGCGGGCACGGGGATCCGCCACCTCATTGATGATCAATTTTGCCTGCGCGTGCTGCGATCGTCCGAACAGTTCGGCGCATCCGTACTCACTGACGATGGCCGAGTGTTGGAAGGATGTGACGGGGTTGTCGAGGATCGGCACCACCGTGGAGGTATCGGTCTTCTGGTGCCAAGCGTGGAGGGCGACCACGGCGTGTCCGCCCGTCGAGTGGAGAGACCCGGTGACGAAGTCAGGCTGGCCTCCAAATCCCGAATGGATCCGCCTGTTGACATAGCTGGCATTCGCCTGGGCGAACAGGTCGACCTGCATCGCAGCGTTGACAGAGAGGACCGCTCGTTGCGCGGCAATTCGCGACGGATCGTTGACCGTCTCGGTGCGCCGCATCTGCAATCCATCGTTGCGGTCGGCCCAGTCGTAGAGCTCCGGGGAGCCGATCAGGAAGGAGCTCGTGACCGGCCAGCCGGGATCGAGTGCTCCAGCCCGGTGCAGCGTGAGGACGCCGTCGCTGATCATCTCCGACCAGACCCGCAGGTCGCGCAGGTCTGTCATCATGGAGGCGGCAACGGTTGGGATCTCCCCGATTCCTAGTTGCAGTGTGGTCCCGTCTTCGGCAAAACGGGCGACGCGCTTCCCGATGAGACGGGCGGCGTCGCTGGCCGGCTCGACGGCGGGCGACATGAGCGGGCTGTCGACCTCGAGGGCGGCGTCAATGCATTCGAGTGGGATTTCTCCATCCCCGAATGTGTACGGCATGCGTGCGTTCATCTGGGCGATGACGAGGCCACCTCGGGCCCGGACCTGCTCAATGGCCGCCGGCAGAATGTTGACCTCTATACCCAGGGAGACCTTGTCTCCACGTGGCAAAGACGTGTGGACCAGGACTGCGTCAACTGGCCGCACCGTGCTGAAGAGCCGGGGCACCAACGAGAGCCGCATGGGAAGGTAGTCGAGCATGAGGTCGTGGCGCGTGCCCGGCCCGACGAAGGGTGTCTCGGTGACGAAGGCCGGCTTGGCGGAGAACCCGTCGTGTGCGTTGAGCTGGAAGACCCGGCACCGGGAACGGGCCGCGCAAAGAGCGTCGATCAACGTGCTCGGGTTAGCCGAATTTCCCGAAATGACCACTCGTGGCTCTTGGGGGGCGAGGTCGCGCAACAGCCGCACGACTTCCTTGAACGTCACGATCCTCACGGGCATCAGTGTCACAAATGCATCACGACTGCAAACAGGGACATTGGTCCCTATCGAAACATGCCCTGATCAGAGACGATCGAAGAGGGGCGGGATTCCGGACCGGCGCCAACGAGGGAGCGACATGCAGGCAGTCCGATGGTTCGAGGACATCCGACTCGGTGACACGGGATCCGTCGGCGGAAAGGGAGCCAACCTGGGAGAGCTGACCGCGGGCGGCCTTCCGGTCCCGCCAGGATTCGTGGTCACGGGAGAGGCCTATCTCGATGCCGTGGCCAGGGCCAACATTCGCGAGCGTCTGGTCGCCATCTTGGACGAGGCTCGCTCTGCCCTGCCCGACGACCTCGACCGTCTGGCCGAGGAGGCCAGGGGTCTGGTGCGATCGGTTCCTGTTCCCGATGACCTCGCCGAGGAGGTCCTGGCCGCCTATGAGCGCCTCGGAGACCATGTGCGCGTGGCCGTGCGGTCTTCGGGCATCGGCGAGGACGACGAAGGCACGTCCTTCGCCGGCATGAACGAGACCTTCACCAACGTGGCGGGCGGAGCCGAGGTACTGTCGCGTCTGGTCGACTGTTGGACTTCACTCTGGGGCGCCCGGTCCATCTTCTACCGAGGCGACAGGTTGCTCACAGCCGAGCCTTCTATCGCCGTGGTGATACAGGAGATGATTGCCTCCCAGCGCTCGGGCGTCATGTTCACACTCGATCCCTCCACCGGCGAGACCGATCACATCGTGATCGAGGCCGCCTTCGGTCAGGGTGAGGTGGTGGTCGGTGGAATGGTGGAACCAGACACCTACGTCGTCGACAAGCGCGGGCCCCGCCTCCTGCATGCCCGGGTTGGCATCCAGCGCTTCAAAATCGTCCGCGGGGCGGACGGCGAGGACCAGCGAATCGATCTCGACCCTTCCGAAGGAGGTGGCCGGGTGCTCAGTGACGACGACGTGCTCGAGATCGCCCGCCTGGGACTCGCAGTCGAGAAGCACTATGGGTCCCCCCAGGACACCGAGTGGGCCATGGCGGATGGCCGCAGCTTCATTGTGCAGTCGCGACCGGTCACGGCGACCGGGGGCCTCGCGGCATCCTCTGCCACCGAGGCCGGCACTGAGGTCGTCCTTGTCCAGGGCCTGGCCGCCTCGGCGGGCCGCGCCTCAGGGGTGGTGCGTGTGTTGCAGACGCCACAGGAGAGGCATCGTCTCCAAACCGGCGATGTGCTCGTCGCCCCGATGACGAGCCCAGACTGGGTGCCGACCATGCGGAGAGCAGCAGCCGTGGTCACCGACGGTGGCGGAATGACCTGCCATGCCGCCATCGTCTCTCGGGAGCTCGGCGTACCTGCCGTCGTGGGTGCCCGCAACGCCACGACCGTCCTGCGCGACGGCGAGCTGGTGACGGTCGACGGTGCCCAGGGTCTGGTGACCGAAGGTGCCATGACCCCCGCGGTCAAGGTATCCGAGCCCGGTCCCACCCCGGTCGAACAGGGCACGGCAGCGCTCGCCACCAGGATTTACGTCAACTTGGCGTTCGCAGAGCACGCGGCCGAGGTTGCGGCCTTGCCGGTCGACGGTGTCGGGCTTCTGCGGGCCGAGTTCATGGTCACCGACGCCCTGGGCGGAGTGCATCCTCGCCGGCTGCTCGAGCGAGGCGAACAGAAGACGTTCGTCGACAACATGGCCAAGTCGCTCCTCCAGATCACGCGCGCCTTCGAGCCGCGCCCGGTCGTGTACCGGAGCATCGACTTCCGGTCCAACGAGTTCGCGAACCTCGAGGGCGGCGACAAATTCGAGCCCAAAGAGGAGAACCCAATGATCGGGTACCGGGGCTGCTATCGCTACGTGCGCGAGCCTGACCTCTTTCAACTCGAGCTCGACGTCCTGGCCCGAGTACTGCAGGAGACTTCGAATATCGTGCTGATGATCCCGTTTGTTCGCACGGCTTGGGAGCTCGAGGCCTGCCTCCAGGTGGTCGACCGCAGTCCGGTTGGCAACTCCCTACCGGTGTGGGTCATGGCAGAGGTGCCCTCAGTGGCCTATTGGATTCCCACCTATGCCTCCATGGGGATCACCGGCGTATCAATCGGCAGCAACGACCTGACCCAGCTGATGCTCGGGGTCGACCGCGACTCCCAGGTGTGCGCCGACCTGTTCGACGAGGCCGACCCGGCAGTCCTCGATGCGATCGGGCGCATCATCGGAGGGGCCAAGGAGGCTGGGATCACCGCATCACTGTGTGGGCAGGCACCATCGAACCGGCCCGCCTTTGCCGAGCACCTGGTGCGCCAGGGCATCACGTCCATCTCGGTGAACCCTGATGCCGTGTCAGCCGTACGGAAGACGGTCGCCGAGGCTGAGTGGCGCATGCTCCTCGAGGCGGCGGTGCCCGGGCGTCCCGAGAGCGCCGGCGTGACGCCGCGCAAGCCGTTCGGACGGCGACCCCGGCCGTAGCGGGTTCCCCGGGTCGCCGGACGGTATCCGAGAGTGCCTCAGATCTCTTCGGGCACCATCTCGATGGCACCGCAGGGGCACTCCTGGACGCAGATCCCGCAGCCCTTGCAGAAGTCGTAGTCGAAGGCGTAACCGTGGGCCTCGTCGACCTTCCGGACGGCGTTGTCCGGACAGACCCCAAAGCAGTTGTCGCACTGGAAGCAGTTGCCACACGACAGGCATCGGCGAGCCTCGTACAGGGCCGTCGAGTCGTCGAGACCGGCGACCACCTCGTCAAAGGTGGAGGTGCGGCGGGCCGCCTCGAGGTGAGGGCGCACCGACTTCGGCGCGTCGGCGAAGTACCAGGTGTTCAGGTCCGCCGGCGTGGCGACCGCGTGCCGGGTGGGGCGCTCCACTGTGCGGCCGTCGAGCCAGGCGTCGATGGCCCGGGCCGCTTTTCTACCGTGGCCGATGGCGTCGGTGAGGGTCCGGGCCCCGGCCACCACGTCCCCGCCGGCGAACACGCCAGGGTGTGCGGACATGAAATCCCCTCCGACCGGGACCAGGCCGTTCTCGGGGCGAACCTCGGGCATTGACCGCAACAGCGAGAGGTCGGCTTCCTGGCCCAGTGCCAGCACCAACGTGTCAGATCTCAGCTCCTCGAACTGGCCGGTTGGTCTCGGGAAGCCCGAGTCGTCGAGCTCCATCCGCTCAATGGTCAGAACTCCCTCGTCATGCCCGGCGATGGTCGACAACCACTTGAAGCGCACCCCTTCGTCGGCCGCGTCCACGACCTCCGCGGCGTCGGCCGGCATGCGATCCTTGGTTCGTCGGTAGACCACGACAGCCTCCTCGGCGCCAAGGCGGCGGGCCGTGCGGGCGGCGTCCATGGCCGTGTCGCCGCCGCCGTAGACGGTGACCCGACGGCCCAATGTCGCCGTGTTGTCGTCGGCCCCCCGCAGCAACGTCACAGCGTCGAGGATCCGCGCCGAGTCCCCAGCCGGGATGTCGGCGTGCCGGCCGCGCTGGGCTCCGACGGCCACAAATGCAGCGTCGAATCGCCCCGCCTCGAGGGTTGCCACGAGGTCGTCAACCACCCTCTCACATTCGATTCCCACGCCCATGGCGACGATCCGATCGATCTCGGCCGCCACCACGTCGCGGGGAAGTCGGTAGGCCGGGATGCCATAGCGCATCATGCCGCCCGGGAGGGGTGAGGATTCGTGGACGGTCACCTCGTGCCCGAGGAGCCGGAGGTGGTAGGCGGCTGTCAGGCCACCGGGACCGGAGCCCACCACCAGGACGCGGCGGCCTGTCGGAGCAGCCGGTCTGTCGGGCCGCCACCCTTCAGCGAGGGCGCGGTCTCCCAGGAAGCGCTCGACGGAATTGATGCCGACCTCCTCGTCGATCGCGGCCCGATTGCAGGCGGTCTGGCAGGGATGGAAACAGGCCCGGCCCATGACGGCCGGGAAGGGATTGACGCGCATGATCTCGCGCCACGCCGCCTCGTAGGAACCGTCCTCGGCTTTGTACAGCCACTGTTGAATGTTCTCCCCCGCCGGGCAGGCATCGTTGCACGGAGGCAGTCGGTCGACGTACACCGGGCGTTCCGTCCGCCAGCTTCCCGTCTTGTTGGCCAAGCTGGAACCCACTTCGAGTGTGATGGCAAAAGGTTTCTCCACTAGCCCGGTACCTCGTCGTCGTGCTCGAGAAGCCCGTACCGTCGTACATTGTCGTCGGCCATCGCCTGGAGTGCGTCGAGGATGTCGGGCTGTGCCGCGTTCCCTTCCTTGTCGAAGAGATGGGCGAAGCGGCCCTGGGGGCGCAGATATTCGTCCACCGGGGTCGGCCGGCGGATCCGGGTGACGGCGGTCACCGCACCGTGCTCCGCCTCGAAGACCGGGAAGAGTCCGGTCTGGGTGGCCAGACGAGCGATCCGCACGGTATCGCTCGGGGCACTCCCCCATCCGAGGGGACAGGGCACGAGGATGTGGATGTAACGGGCACCCCTGATCGACATGGCCCGCGTCACTTTCGCCTCGAGGTCGTGCAGATCGGCCACCGTCGCCGTCGCCACATAGGGGATGCCGTGCGCCATCGCCAGGACGGGCATGTTCTTGCCCTGCCCGAACGCGTTCCCCGGGTGAGGGCCGACCGCTTCGGTCGTCGCCGTACGCGCTGCCGGCGGGGTGGCACCGGACCGCTGCACGCCGGTGTTCATATAGGCCTCGTTGTCGTAACAGAGAAACAGGACATCGTCATTGCGTTCGAACATTCCCGACAAGCACCCGAACCCGATGTCGACCGTCCCGCCGTCGCCGGCTTGCCCGATCACCCTTGTCTCCGTTCGACCCTTGACCCGAAGTGCCGCAGCCACCCCGGTCGCGACGGCAGGCGCGTTCCCGAACAGCGAGTGCAACCATGCGATCTGCCACGACGTCTCGGGGTAAGGGGTGGAGAACACCTCGAGGCAGCCGGTGGCGTTGACCGCCACCATCTGATTCCCGGTTGCCCGCATGGCCGCATCGAGCGCATAGCGGGCGCCGAGGGCCTCTCCGCAGCCCTGGCAGGCTCGGTGACCCGACGTGAGCGAGTTGGAGCGACCCTGCTCCGACTGGATCGTGCGGTCGGCCCGGGCGGCCAGACGGTTGCCGACAGCGAAGCTGCCCACCTGATAGAAGCGGACCACGGTCAGCCGATCCCTGACGCCACGGTGCCCAGATCACGCAGAAGGTTCTCGGCCGTCGGACCCGAGCTCCGCCGCTGCGCGATGCGCGCGAGCTCGCGCTCGACGAGGCGCTCGTTGAGGTCGAGGAACGTCAGTCGCGGAAGTTCGCCGCGGACGGCCGCTTCGAAGGTCGTCTGCAGCGAGGCCTTTGTGATCATCCGACCCCCAAGGCCTGCCACGACTGTCACGACAGATACCGGCAGCCCGCTCACCGCCATGGCCACGTCGGTCGAAAGCACACCGCCGAAGCCGACGCTGAAGGCCTTCTCCACCACGACGACGTGGCGTGCCCCCTGGAGGGCTGTCCGAACGGCGTCGATCGGGAAGGGCCGGAACGACGTGACGCCGAGGGCACCGATTCGCACTCCGGCGTCGCGCTGCATGTCGATGACGTCCTTGATGGTGCCCAAGACGGAGCCCATTGCGACGACGACCACGTCGGCGTCCGCGCTCCGATACTGATGAAGCAGACCGCCGGAGTCTCTACCGAAGGCCTCGGCGAACTCGGCACTCAGCTCGGGGATACGCCTCAGTGCCTCCTGTTGGTGGGCGTGAGCCAGAAAGCGGACCTCCAAGAACGCCTCCGGCCCGACCATGGCACCGATGGAGTACGGGTCGTCCGCATTGAGCATCTGGCGTGGTTCGAACGGGGGGAGGAAGGCGTCCACCTGTTCCTGGTCGGGCATGTCCACCCGATCGGTGGCGTGTGTGAGGATGAACCCGTCCATACACACCATGACCGGGACGCAGAGCTCCTCGGCCAGCCGGAAAGCTTGTATGTGGAGGTCGGCAGCCTCCTGATTGGTCTCGGCGAAGAGCTGGATCCAGCCAGCGTCACGAGCGGCCATGGCGTCGCTGTGATCGTTCCAGATGTTGATGGGGGCACCCACGGCACGGTTCGCCAGCGTCATGACGATCGGCAATCCGAGTCCGCTGGCGTTGTAGAGCGCCTCCATCATGAAGAGAAGCCCCTGGCTCGCCGTGGCCGTGAAGGCGCGGGCACCGGTCGCCGATGCGCCGATGGCGACCGACATCGCGGCGAACTCGGACTCCACGTTGATGAATTCACACGGCGCCAGATCGCCGATCTTCACGAGATCGCCGATGGCTTCGATGATGTGGGTCTGCGGAGAGATCGGGTACGCGCAGACGACCTCTGGTCGACAGAGCGCGACAGTCTCCGCGACCGCCCGGGAGCCTTCAATCTGCCGGAACACCGAGTACCCGATCTCCGCTGAGAACCATCGCCTGCCGGGCTGAGTGGTAGATCTCGGTGGCCGCGGCGACATTTCGCTCTGCGATCGCCGGGTCCCCACTGAATCTTTCCCGGATGGCGGCGCCTACAGCCTTCAACGTCACCCTTGCCGTCAGCGCGGCGAATCCCCCGAGCAGGGCCGCGTTGGGCAACGGCCTGCCGATCTGGCGCAGAGCAACTTCGGTCGCCGGCAGGGTGAGCAGATGCGTGCTGTCGAATGCCTCGCGGAGGGATCCCAATCCAATCAAGTCCAGGGTCCGTGCTGAATTGACCAGCACGAAGCCGTCTGGGCGCAGTCCTGCGAAAAGGTCAACCTGATGCACCAGCGTCGGGTCGATCACGATGACGCAGTCGGGCGCCACCACTGGCTCCCGGGTGCGGATGTCACCGTCATTCAAACGGCAATAGGCCACCACCGGGGCGCCCGCGCGCTCCGATCCGAAACTCGGGAACGACTGCGCGTGATGTCCTTCCAGAAAGGCCGCCATCGCCAGGAGGTCGGCGGCCGTGACCGTGCCGTGGCCTCCGCGCCCGTGGAATCGCACTTCGAACATCACCTCCAAACCTGCCCGGCCACGTTGAGCAGGAATAGGGACGAAGGTCCTTAGTTGCAGGGTCGGACGTGGCGATACCAGCGCGGTCTTTGAACCAGGAGGTTCGACGTCCCGAGGAGACACGTCACGAGTCGGGACCATGGTCCCGTAGCGACTGCAGCGGCGAACTGTCAGCATCGCTGGTGGCGGGCCGATCGGGGCCGCAGACACGAGGGAACTAGGTCATCATGGGAGTACGCGTCGCTATAAACGGATTCGGTCGAACTGGCCGCGCCTTCCTCCGAGCAGCTGTCAAGTCGCCGCATGATGTCGAAGTGGCGGCGGTCAACGATCTTGGTTCACCCGAAGCGCTCGCCCTATTGCTCGCTCGCGACTCGGTGCACGGTCGATTCCCCCTGCCAGTGTCGGTCGAACATGGCGCAATGCTGGTGGGATCTTCGTCTGTTCTGATGTTGATGGAGCCGCATGCAGAGGAGCTCCCATGGCGTGAACTGGGGATCGACGTCGTGGTCGAGTGCACAGGACGGCTGACGAGTCGGGACAAGGCGGCTGCCCACCTGGCCGCCGGTGCTCGCCGCGTCATCGTGTCGGCACCGACCAGGGAAGCGGATGCGACCTTCGTCATCGGGGTCAACGAGGAGACCTTCGACCCGGCCCGTGACTTCGTGGTCTCGAACGCCTCCTGCACGACGAATTGCCTTGCCGTTCTCGTCAAGGTGCTCGACGACGCCTTCGGCGTCGAACAGGGCTTCATGACGACTGTCCATGCCTATACCGATGATCAACATCTGGTGGATGCGCTGCACAAGGACCCGCGCCGATCCCGCGGAGCGGCCATCAACATCATCCCAACGACGACAGGGGCAGCTCGAGCCACCGGTTTGGTGCTGCCGGAGGTTGCGGGCCACCTCGACGGGTTGTCCCTGCGAGTACCTGTTCCCGACGGATCCATTACAGACCTCGTCGCCACACTGCGGTCCTCACCGTCCGCCGATGATGTCTGCGCCGCCTACCGGACCGCTGCACTCAAGGGCCGTCTCGCCGGGCTGCTCGAGTACTCCGAGGAAGACCTGGTCTCCACCGACATCGTCGGATCAGCGGCCTCTTGCATCTTCGACTCGAAGTTGACAATGGCCCAGGGGAACCTCGTCAAGGTCCTGGGTTGGTACGACAATGAGACGGGCTACTCCAACAGGCTCGTCGATCTCGCGTGCCTCGTGGGTTCGAGCAGCGGAACCTAGGTCAGTGCCTGCTCGAGGACGATGGAGGAAGCTGTCAATCCGATAACGAGCGAAACAGCGGCCGAACGCCGCTACTCGTGGGAGACCATCTCAATCAGCCGCATGCAGTCACCGAGATATCGATCGGTCAGGAAACTGGATCGAACGCGCCCTCGGGCGCGTTCCCCCATGGCCGCCATCTCCGCGGGTCGGTCCAGGAGATCCGTCAGGGCGCGGCCGAAACCGTCCAGGTCAGAGGGATCGTTCAGCAGGACCCCCGTTCCCGGAGCCACCTGGTCGACGATGCCTCCAACGGCGGACGCCATGACGGGCCGCGACTTCCACATGGCCTCGGCGACGGTGAGGCCGAACCCTTCCTCGAGGCTCTTCTGCACGACCACGGTGGCGTGCCGCTGTATCGCATTGACGAGGAGGGCATTCTGCTCAATGTCGTCCATCGGCAACTCCATGATCCGTATGGTGCTCTGCACCTTCTGCGGCAGGCTCTCCCACAGCGTCACACACTCGTCGAGGACGGTGGCTCCTTCAGGATCGTCTGCCACGGCGCTCACGTCCGGGCCGACCAGCGCAAGTCGCACGCCTTTGCGTCCGGCAACCTGGGCAGCAAACCCCTTGAGGACTCCGGCCATGTCCTTGAGGTGGTCCCAACGCGACACCTGAACAATGAGACGATCCTCCCGTGACACCGGACCGGCGCCACCGAAGACCGACCCTGCCTCCGGAACAGGGTCACCGTGGCCCTCGAAGAGCCCGGCCCTGATCAGGAGACGGTCCCGCCGAGCAGCGTCCAATGGTCGATTCTTCGCGGAGAACGGGTCGATCGAGGGCGCAATGATGAGGACGGCGGATCCCGCCAGCTGCCAAGGGACGAAGCCACCGTGTGAGAAGACATACGCACGACATGGAGCGAGGTACGGCTGCAGAAAGCGCCAGCCCTCCTCGGTGAACTCATTCGTTCGCTCGGTCCCGACGTGGCACCGCCACACGACCCGGGCCCCGCATGCGGCCAGCGCGCCGGCGAGGCCCAATGTCTGCGGATCATGCAAGATCGCCACATCGCCCCGTCTGATCCGCTTCAGCAGTGCGAGCGAGTTCTCGGCCAAGGTTGCCTCGTAGTGGTCCGCTTCTTGCACGTCCAACGGGCCGTCGTCCCCGCGGGACCCGTGCAGCCGATTGTGGACTCGTTTCGTTATGCGGAAGAAGTCCTGGTCGCCCTCTATTACAACCCAGTGGTTGTCGATGCCTATCTCGTTGGAATACCCGACGACGCTGCGCAACATCTCTGCCACGCCACCCCCGGCAGCCGTCGAACTGATATTCCACACCCGAGACCCGTCGAGGGCGGCTCGTGCCCGGGTTGCCTCACCAACGAGCTCGTCCGAACGTCTTGCCCCGATGAGGCGGAAGAGGCGTTGGGGCGAAGGGCCAGTTACCCCGATTTCACGAGGCTCGGCCACCTCCTAATCATGCCCCAGCGCGCCCGGGCGAAGACAGTCCAGACACCCAGCACCCGAATTCTGGCGCCGCTGCGGCGCCACGACCTCATGCGCCGCGACCTCACGAGAGCAGATGAGGTGACCTTGAGGACCTTGGGGTGGGGACTTCTGTCCCTATCCGCCCGGGAATCCTGGCCGTACATTTGACCCGAAGGGGTGTCACCGATGACAGACACAGAAGAAGCATCGAGGCCTGTCGATACGATGAGCGGCTCGGACGCTCTGTTGTGGACGATCAGCGCCGATCCCGTGATGCGTCCGACCATCGTGGCGCTCATGGTCCTGGGTGGGAAGCCCGACTGGCCCGAGGTCAGAGCGCGGGTCGCCGAGCTGACCGAGGCGGTCCCTCGGCTTCGTGCACGTGCTGTGACACGGGCCCCAGGTCGAGGACGACCGCAGTTCGTGCCGGACGAGACCTTCGCCTTGGACATGCATCTCCGCCACATCCGGCTGCCCGAAACCGGGGTCTTCCGGGACATCATCGACATGGCCCAGACGATGGCCACAAGCGGGTTCGACGCTGCGCTGCCGCTGTGGGAAGCCGTTCTCGTCGAGGAGTCGGACGCCAATCGTGCCGTCCTCGTCATGAAGGTCCATCACGCCCTCATCGACGGCGTGGGAGGACTAGCCGTGCTTGCCCGGCTCTTCGACCCCGTCGATCCGGTGTCGGGCGCGGGCCCCAGGGTGAGGTCCGCATCACAGGACGCGGACCCCCCGCAACGCCCCTCTGCCCTCGACCGAGTGCCGGGTCTTCCCTGTGCGCTGCGGTACATGGGCGAGGCGATGAACATGGTGACGCATCCCGTTCGATCTGCCGGCCAACTGCTCGGCGTCGGCGGCTCGGTTGGTCGACTGATGGCTCCGGCGAGGAGACCCTTGTCGCCCATCATGAGGGGGCGCAGCTTTCGCCGCCACGTCGAGATCCTCGACGTCGACCTCCCGACGCTCAAGCGTGCCGCCAAGAGCTGGGGTGGCACGCTGAATGATGTGTTCGTCGCGTCCGTCGTCCGAGGCCTCTCCCACTATCACGAGCAGCATGGTCTCGTCGCGCCCGGCTTCCGCGTCCTCATGCCAGTGAATGTTCGTGGCACAGCAGACGGCGAAGGCGGCAATCACTTCGTGCCCGCCCGGTTCGTCATCCCTGTCCACCGGGATCTCGCTGATGGTGTGGCAGAGGTGAGGCGGAGCGCCGACCAGTGGAAGCACGCGCCGGGTCTGGCCCTAAGCGATGTTCTGGCCATCGGCCTGAGCGCATTGCCCGCTGGTGTGGCCCGCGGCTTGTGGGGCTCAATGCTCATGGGCGACGACCTCTGCATCACGAACATCCCGGGACCTCCGTTTCAGGCCTTCCTGACCGGCGTCGCCGTCGAAGGCATCTATGCCGTGACACCGCCATCGGGAGCCGCCTTGAGCGTGTCCTTGGTCTCTACGGCGGAACGCGCTTGTATCACCATCACCACAGACATCGCGGCTGTTCACGACAGTCCGAAGCTTGCTGGCTGCATCGAGGACGGATTCTCCGAGATCTGCTCTGCTCGTGGGCACGGCCCCACACGGTCGCCATGACGGCCTCAATGTCCTGACGGAGATCGATGTGGCCCTTCTCCCGCAATGCCAATTCGGCCGGAGGTAAGCGCCGACCCACGAACTTTTTGCCTGCAACCTGGTCTTTCGGCCCGGATGGGGAAGTTTCGACCTTTCAGTGGTCGGTGTAACGGGCGTCCAGATTCCTCAACGCCCCTTTAGACAGGCCCAAAATTGTGCGATTCCTTGTGGAATGAGGATCGACCCGCGTCCGAGCCGCCGAAGCAACCCATTCCACCCGTTCCGAACCCGTGCCGGGCTGACGGCTGCGCTCACTCTGTCGTTCGTCGCAGTGGGGTGGTCGACATCGGCTTCGGCAATGCCAGGGGGCCTTGCCGTCACGATCGCCGTCACGACATCCGCCAATCCCGCGACGTTCGATCAGGACGTCACGTATACCGCCACGCTGACCACGTCGGATTCGGGCAACCTCGACCTCACCGATGCCATCGAATTCCAAGACAACGGCGGCGATATATCGGGATGCAGCTTCCAATCGCTTGCGAGTACGGCGACCGCCGGAACCTACGTGGCCACGTGTGACGAGGCTGGCTCCAACATGTCGGTTGGATCGCACAACATCACCGCGTTCTTCAGCGGCGATTCGACGTATGACCAGGGATCCAGCTCGCTCGGTCAGACCGTGAATCAGGCGCCAACGAACACTGTTATGACGTCGCCCTCCCCTGGTTCAACCGTCCCGTACGGTGATGAAGGGCAGAGCTCCTTTAACTTCACTGTCTCTGCCCCCGGCGTGTCGAACAACTCCCCCACGGGCAGCATCAACCTGTACGACGGTGTACCGGGACCGAATACCTATGTCTGCACAGCATTCCTGGGTGGCAGTGGCCCCGGTCAATCCAACGCCAACTGCTTCATCAACAACGCGCAGATCGGCGCCGGTCCCTACGAACTGACAGCGATCTATGGAGGCGACAACAATTTTGCTGGCTCCTCTTCGTTGCCGGAGGACTTCTCTGTCGTCAAAGTCGCCAGCCAGATGCAACTGTTCCCGGTGCCGGGGTACGCCCTCTACGGAGCGGAGAACGGCAACTTCTTCATTACCGGAGTGGGAGGAGGCGACGGAGGGAACCCCACTGGCTTCTTCAGCGTCACGGCAGACGGGGTGAACTTGGTCGCCCCCAACTCCTGCTCAGCCGGAAACGGTGGGGGCAACCCGTGCTTCATCGACTCGGCGACAGCGCTCCCCGCCTCCACGGTGCCCTACGAAGTGACGGCGAGCTATCCCGGCGACGTCAATTTCACTGCAGCATCCGCGACAGCCTCACTTTCCGTCTTTCCGGCCATGAGCTCGACGACCTTGTCGGTGTCGTCGACCACAGCTGCATTCGGCAATGAGAGCACGGTTCGCTTCTCGGCGACTGTCACTTCGGGGACTTCGGGATCACCAACCGGGTTGATCGACGTGGAGAATGGCGGCGCCACCGCCTGCACAATCGCTCTCGTGGCGAGCGGTCCAAATACGGCCAGTGGAAGCTGCTCCCTGAGCGATAGCGGACTCTCCCTCGGCACACATTCGCTGACCGCCGACTATCGCGGCGACGGGAACTATCAGAGCTCCATCTCGACCGCCCGCGCCCTCCTCATCACGAATCAGACCGATCACGGCTATTGGCTCGTTGGAGCGGACGGCGGCATCTTCTCCTTCGGCTCGGCCCAGTTCCACGGCTCAACCGGGTCCCTGAAGTTGCAGCGGCCGGTTGTCGGACTCACTCCCACCTCGGCTCGGCAGGGCTATTGGCTCGTCGCCTCGGACGGAGGCGTTTTCGCCTTCGGTGACGCGGGCTTCCACGGTTCCCTTCCAGCATTAGGTTTCGCCCCCGCCGGAAGCTCAGGGTCCCGCCCCAGGCTCAGTGCGCCCATCGTAGGAATGGTTCCGTCCTCCGATGGAGGCGGATACTTCATGGTCAGCTCTGACGGCGGTGTCTTTGCCTTTGGTGATGCGCACTTCGCTGGGTCGTGTCTGGATATCGGCGGATGCCAAGGTTCAGCAGTGTCAGTGATACCGGATGCGTCCGGGCATGGCTATTGGGTCACGACGAGCACAGGCAATGTCTATGCATTCGGTGACGCTCCCTATTACGGTGCGCCTGGCATCCAGAGCTCCCCCGTGACCTCGGCTGTTCGCACTCCGGACGGAGGAGGCTACTGGATCCTCCTTGCGAACGGCACTGTCTACAACTATGGCGATGCCGAATATCTCGGCGGTGCGAGTGGCTTCGGGGGGATCAATCCCGCAGACGCTGTCTTCGCCACCGCTGATGGTGGTGGTTACTGGCTGGCTGCGGCCAATGGTGCGGTTGACTCGTATGGCGATGCGCCCAACGCTGGCGGTCTGGCTGCCGCTCACCTGAACGCTCCGGTTATCGCTGGAACCGGCTGGTGACTCCAAGCTTGCACCTCTGAGGACGCGATTCGCTCGGAGGCGAGTTTGGCGATGTGTCGCACGATCGCCAATCGTCCTGCCGTCGGGCGCGGAAGGAGTTTCGCCTCGGGCGGTTTGGACACGTGCCCTGACCGCCAGAAAGGATCCCAACGGGACGGAACCCGCGATCAACGCCCTGGCAACAAGGTGGTCTGTCCGTCTATCCGGACAGACGCAATGATGGTGCCCGTTCGCTTACGCCGAACGGTCGACGAGGCGCCGGCCGTCGCGTCGGTTGGCAGTCGCGGCGACAGCGACGACAGGGCGCTTGCCGAGACCATCAACGAGCTCCACCAGTCCGAGCTCATTTGCGACGGGCATGAATGCCCTGGCGCACCGTCTATGTGTGTCGAACTCGCGCCCACGGCCGTGTCCAATGGCGGAACGACGAGCGACCGCTCAAGCGATTTGGCTACGTGCCATTCCCGACCCAGCAATTTTGGACGAAGTTAGAGGACTCGAGCGCCCGGCGTCACCCAAACACCCGCCTTGGACGTGGGTCTGCTCACGAGCCCGCTCTTTGCACAATCCGAGCGCGCCATGCGGACGACTCGGAACGCACAAGGCCGACGAGATTCCCTAGTGCAAGGTTCACGTCATAGGGATGCAGCCCCCACTTCGGACCGAGGACATCGGAGACGACAGGTCGCGGATCAGGGGCGTTGTCCTTGACATCGACCATGAGCACGTTGGCACCAGCCACGTCTTCGCAACGAGCCTGATAAAGGCCGGGATAGGTCACCCAGGGTGTGGAGACGGTCTTCTTCGCGTTTGGTGGTCCGGTCGACGACGAGCTGGCTGACCCTCTGGCGCCCTGGCTCGGGAAGTAGGCCTGCAGGACACCGGAGCCACCGCCAAGTGCGGCGGGATTAGTGCAGAGCACCTCCAGATCGCGACTCGTCGAGCCTCCTAAGCCCGACGCCGCGCTGATGCTGGTACCGATCCGACCGAAGAAGCTGTCGGCGGGAGGTGTCAT
Organism: uncultured Acidimicrobiaceae bacterium; assembly: GCA_963782415.1. Classification (GTDB taxonomy): domain Bacteria; phylum Actinomycetota; class Acidimicrobiia; order Acidimicrobiales; family RAAP-2; genus Bog-473. The sequence goes on from CAWAJT010000009.1 coordinate 117,618, forward strand.
GTCGAAGCTCGAGTACGCAATCACGCAACCGGTCTCGGTGGCGCGTTCACACGCCGGGATGTGGGTGAAGTCACCTCCCACATCCTTTCCTCGGGGCACGGTGACATTGCCACCCACGATGATGGCCGACACAAGTCGCTGGCGGAGAGTCGGATCAAGGTCGATTTCGCGTTTCATGAGCGCGATGAGCATCGACGCTCCCTGCGAGTGTCCGATGAGCACGATCCCACGGCCGTGGTTGTAATGGGCCAGGTAGTCGTTCCAAGCAGACAAGAGCGAGCCGTACGCCGTGACAGCAGCGTTCGGGTTGATCTTGCCGCTCGCGATGGCGGCCCGTGTGACCTGTTTGTACATCGGGGCGTAGACCCGGCAGACTTGCGAGAAGCGAGCCGCCTGGGCAACGGCGACAGCACGTTCTTCGGGATCAATCTGAAGGTCGGCATTGGCTCCTGGCTCCACGCTGACCGTCGGATAGACGTAGAAGCAGTCAACGGGAGCTTTGGTATCTGGCTTGGCCCGGACAATGGATGTGCGTCCGCTTGCCCGGATTGCCTTGGCCGTCACGTCACCGGCGCAGGGATCATGGGCAACGCCCGGCCTACAGAGCCACACCGTGTCACCCGATGGGGCCTGCGTCGTCAAGGTCGAGACGTCCCCGGCGACACTTGCAGCCGGCCCCGCGAGCACGCTGACCGCCACAACGACGAACGAGACCCCGAGGGCGCGGTACACCAGGCTCACAGGCGCTCAGTTGTCGACATCACGATTCCGAACCACGATGGGCCTCGAAGAATTCAACGTTCGGAACCTTGAATTCCGCATTGAACTGATGTTCTCCGATAGCCGCCAAGGTCTCGTCCCGTACGTCTTGCCGTTGGGCCCGCGAGAGAGCGCTCGGCAGAGTGACCTTGCTCGTGAACGGGTCTTGGCTGGTCCTGGAGATCCGGGGAAGCGCAACGATGAGGTTGCCCTGGGCGTCAATAATCCGCGCTCTCTGGTAGGCGTCAACGATGGACCTAGCCATGAAGGAGTTGACGCCGGGAATGCGCAAGTATCGGGACGCCATGAGCGGCCGTTGGCGGACTTCCTCAAGTCTGGTCGGTGTGCCCTTGGCCGCGATGCGCTGCAAGTCACTGCGCTCATGCATCGGCCTGGTACGGGTGTCGTTTTGTCCGATGACCATGAAGGTCGGCACGCGGAGTCCTCCCGTGCGGAAGACGACGGCTCTGGGAGCCGACATATAGAGAGCGACCGCTCCCACGGGCATTTCGGATCTCTCTGACACCGCAGCCCAGAGTGCAGCGAAGGCTGCACCGTTGGACATCCCGATGCCGTAGGTCGGCGTGAGGGTGCTCACCGAGGTGGAGGCCACCACATGTTGGCGGAGGCGAGCGACTCGGGCGAGGTCGAGGTTCGTCCGCAGCGAGGCATCGGTCACGTCCCATTGCCTACTCTGGCGATTCGTGCTGTCCGTTGCTACGAACCCATAGCCCTGGGAGACCAAGGTGTTCAACACATCGACGGTCTCGAGCCTCGCGACGAAGCCGACCCCGCCACCACTCCCGTGGAACATGTAGACGACGCCTCTGGGATGTGCCGGTATGGATTCGACGACCGGGTGACCCCCGAACATCGAACGGACCTCACTGAAGATGGGTTTCACTGGCGCCGCCGAGACCCCGAGGGCAGGATCGATCGGAGGCGTCTCTGTACGACTCAAAGGCGTCGCAGAGGCCCATGAAGGCGAAGGGGTCACGGCCCAGGCACAAGCTCCGGCGAGACCCCAGACGAGTACGGCAGACCCGAGCCACGACCACCCTCCATGCCAGTTGCCGCGGGTGCCGCTCACGATGGAATCTTGACCTCTCCCGTGTCAGGTTTGTGTGGGTGAAACGTGAGGGTTCGGTGAGCATCCGCTCGAAGGTCGCGGCACGCATCTGTTGCCGACAACTCAGTGCCTGATGAGGCACCTTGGTCCGAGGGGGCGGCGCAGCCGGCAGCCGCTCGAGTCGTGTCGTGTCGACTCGAGTCGAGTCACCGCGGCACCGCGTCGCCGTGCTACCGGAGTTGGAAACTGTTGCGCAGAGTTCGCCACATCGCCACGGCAGGTGACCTACAGCGAACCCTGCAAGCCTGAATCGACGACCAGGAAGTGATTAGCCGATCCTTCAGTTCTTCCGCGCTGGTGTCTCCCGTTTCACCGCTCCACCGGTCAGCACGGCCAACACCTCCCCGATCGCCTGCCCACGATCCCTCAGTTCCGGCAGCGACAGGGGCTCTGCAGTGCGTCGTCAAGACGAGAGTGGCTCCGTGATGCCGAGTTCGGCCGCGATGTCGCGCAGGCGTATCTCCGGATCGTGGGCGATGCAGAGCAGAACCCGTCCGTGGTTGGTGAGAAAGGTCCAGTTGGGCACGGACACACTCTATGCATAGAACTAGAAATACCTTGCTAGTTTTCTAGATCTATAGTACGATGCCAAGACACCTCGAACGTCCGTCACCGACGGTTGTCTATTTCGGGGTATCCAAGAGGGGGGGCGACCGTGTGGTCAGCCTTATCACTGTCGTCGTTGTGTTCTCGTAGTGCTCGTCGTGGCACCAGCAGCTCAAGGCGAGTCATCCGGCGCTGTTCTGTAGCCGCAGTAGCAGCCGCGACTGCATTCGCAGGCGTCTCAGCTCTCGGCATCGCCGTTGCACCAGCTGCCTCCGGGGCTACGACCACCGCCCCTTCGATCACTCAGTGCAATCCGCCAGACTTTCCGACCGGAGCCGGGTTCCAGGTGACCTGCACGGTGACGATCGTGAACAGCACGTCCTCGACGGGTGCGACCAGTTCGACTGTGACCACGAGTGCATGTTTGGCGGCGGCAGGAGTCGTATTTCCCTCCTGCCCGCTGAACCTTGGGCCGATCACCAGCACGACATCTTCGACGCAACTCGTCACTTCGGTAAACCAGTGCAACGGGATCGCGACGGGCGGCGGAAGTAACGTGTATTGCAACGTGACGGTCACCAACGACGTTCCGGTCGGAACGTCGACCTCGGACGTCACGGTCGACCAATGCATCGGATCGGCTACCGGCGGGGGGGACACCGAGGTATGCAACCCCTCCGGCAGTACAACCAATGCCACGGTCACGCAATGCAACGGTTCGGCGACCGGCGGCGGAACCATAGCCTCGATATCGGCGGTGGATTGCACGGTCACGGGTGCCGCTTCGGCGCTGCCCGTCACCATCAACCAGTGCAATGGCAGCGCGACCGGTGGAGGGAGTGCCGTGACCTGCATGGCCACGGAGCAGAACGATTTCGTGACCGCGCCGCCACCACCACCACCACCACCTCGCCTCCCGGGTCTGGCGTCGCGCCGAGTGCGAGCAGCGGTTCTGGATCGACTGGGCTCACCGGGTCGTCGCCGGGAGCTGGGGGCGCAACCGGCTCGCCAACAGTCGCGGCGACGTTGGGTGCAATACCCTCCGGCGGAGCACAGACCGGATTGGGCGGAGCATCGCACTCTCGCGACAGCAGCCTCTTGCTCGCGTCGTTGCTCGCATTTGTCGGGGCGGGACTTGCGTTGACTCTTGCCTACCTCCGCCGCCGGACCCTCTCCCGTCAAAGCGCCCTTGAAACGCCATGACGCCGAGCGCCTGGAATGAGCGCCTTCGCCACTCCATAGGTACGTGGGGGCTGGTGGCTGGCGTGCTTGTACTGGCCGGATCCGGATGCGCCGTCGCTGGCCTGCAAGATCACCAGCATCCACTGGCCGGGCCGGCGCCCTCCATGAGGGTGCCCAGAGCCGTGAAGCCCAAGGTCGCGGCGTCCAAGAGCGCAATATTCGCCACCGCCAGATCCACACCCGTCGAGTTGAACATCCCCGCTCTCTCGATTGCAGTCTCGTTGTCGACTCTCGGACTCAACGCCGATGGCACGGTGCGAGTGCCGACCGACGTCCAGCAGCCTGGCTGGTATGGCTTGGGGCCATCCCCAGGCCAGATTGGCTCAGCGGTGATTTTGGGGCATGTTGACTCCCAGGAAGGTCCCGCCGTGTTCTTCGATCTGCGGTCCCTCACCTTCGGAGACATCGTGGATGTGACCCTGGCCGATGGAGTCACCGCACAATTCGAAGTCACCTCGGCGGCGACGTACCTCAAGACAGACTTCCCGGATCAGCTGGTCTATGCATCGCACGGCTACAGCGCTCTGCAGTTGGTCACCTGCGGAGGGGACTTCGACACGCAAACGGGCCACTACCTCTCCAACACTGTCGTCTACACATCCTTGGTGGCTCTCATTCCGCCTGGCAACGTTTCATAACCCGCGTCGCGAATCACCCTTCGAAGGGTCGCGCCTCTTATCTCTGCTGCTCAAGACACTGCGGCTCTTCGGATCTCAGCGGAGAGTGCCGCGTCCGGAGGCCCCCTTGAATTGGGCGAAGCGGACGAGCTCCCCGAGGATGGTGGCGGTCCCGTCAAGGTCCCTCGTGCAAGAGAAGGCGCGCAGAGGCTCATTGACGCGCCAGGCGATGCCACCCTCCGCACCGGGGTCGCCCTGGGCGAGCAGCGACCACAGTCGCTCGGTGGCACCTTGATCGAGAGTCTCTTCGCCGCGCAGCAACACCCGCCGACCCGAAACAGCGGATCGTCGCGTCGACCCCGATGTCCGGTCTGTTCGGTCTGAACACAACGGCGGACGGCGCCGCCCCTGGGACTTTTCGACCAACAGCTCGCCGTGGCGACCCCGGCGCTCGTCGCGCAGAACCCGGACGTCTTTGAGGTCCACAAGGGTAGCGAGGATCTCGCCCAGGGTGGAATGGCCAAGGTGCTTCTGAGACGTTGGCTCACACCACAACCCTGGAGCACCTTCGCCTGATTCAGGGGGACCTCCGGAGGTGGCACTCCCCGCTGAGATCAGAAGAGCTGCTTACTTCGGAGGACCCCCGAATCCCTTGAGGCCATGTACAGCGCCAGAGTCCAGCTCTACGATGTCTTGCTACATCACCGAGAGCGGAAGACGGTATATGAGTTCAGGAGATAGGCGACATCCCATGCGGGGATGTATCAAGACATAGGAGACACCCAAGTGGAAGGGGTCTCTTATGGACAAGGGCCGGTTCCTGATCGATGTGCCCCTCGAAACGGGCCGTCCGATCGCCGAGTTGGCGGCGGCCCACGACGTGTCCCGGGGCTGGCACTACGAGCAGACATTTGGGTCCACAACAATGTCCACACAAACGTCTGCGCTCCAGGCCTCGGGGACGACCAGGGCGCGAGTTCACTTGGAGGCTCGATCCGCGGTAATGAAACCGGAGCGCACCCGAAGGGATCACGCACCGCAAACGGCGGCCGGGCCCGGCGTGGGAAGGGCGTTGACGGCGGCCAGATTGGCCGCCGTGCACCGCACCAGGTTCGCCAGCCCGACCGGCGTGAGCCGATCGCACACCCAATCCCAGTGGAGCGACACGGTGTCGCCCACCGCTACCTGGGGGGCCAAGCGCACTCCGTGGAGGCTGCGCCGCGCGACCTCCACCTCTTCTGGGCCAAGCACCAGCCGTGATCCGTCGAAGCCCAGGAGGCGGTTCCGCACGGTGACCAGGTCGCCGGTGACGGCTTCCACGTAGCCCCAGCGGATGCGGCAACGGTCGAGGACTGTGAGAGGGGCGCCCTCCATCCCCGCCCGCAGCAGTCCCAGCCACGGGTACACCGCAAAGACGTGGAAGCTGTGCTGGCACACCCCGCCCAGGGGCACTGCGGAGGCCACATGTCCGAACCGCCGGCCGGCCCGGTCCTCGAAACGGTCGCTCAGCGATGACAACAGAGCGGAGTCCGGCACCTTCTCGAGCAGCGAGTTGCCCACCCAGTAGGCCTCGACCACACGGGTGTCGAGGGGATCGGCGATGCCGTTGCACCCAGCGATCAGCTCGAGGTATGGCCACGCGCCAGCGAACCCGGTGGCCAGGTGCGCCAGCTCCGCCAGGTCGAGGCCGTCAGAGGCCGACTCGAGGAGCGCGCCCGGATCGGAGGGCCCGCAGTAACCGAGCTCATTGGGTGGGTAGGCGTAGCGGGCGAACAGCAGCGGCCCGGCCGGCGCCGATCGCGACGCGCCGGCACGCAGCGATTCGACGGCCCGATCGCTCATGTCGCCATCACGTGGCGCGGCATGTGCCGAGCCACCAACGCGGTGCCGGCCGTGATCAGCGCCAACCCGAGCCACTCCGGCGCTAGGGACTGGGTCCCGGCCAGCGCTTGCAGCGCAGCAGTGATCAGAGAGCTCGCCACCAGGATCGATGTGATGTCGATGGCGCGGGCTCGACTGAGGGCAGTCATCCATGTGCCGACGTAACCGGCCAGCAACAGCCCGGTGAACAGGACCCAAACCAGCTGGCCGCGATTGAGGGCGAACAGTGACGCAATGCTGCCCTCGGCCGCCAGGTAGCCGAGCAGGCCCGCGGATCCAACCCCCATGCGGACCAGCGAAACCGTGGCCGGAGAGATGCCAGAGAGCAGCCTCTTGGCCACCACCACCTCGACCGCCCACAGCAATGTGGCCGCCAGGACGAGGGATGTACCACTCCCCCAAGCCAGGTGACCGATCCCATTCGACAGCGCGACTTCGCCCCCGATGAGAAGGGCGATGGCGGCGATGTTCCACCTCGCCGCTCGCTCGTGAAGACAAGGGCCGGCCAGCAGCACCACCCAGATCACCAAGGTGTCGTGCAGGAAGGCAGCGGGAGTCGCCGTGGTGCGGGCGAGCCCGTTGAAAAAGAGCACGAAGGCCAGGCCACCGCCGATGATACCCACGTAGGCCAGCCCCACCCACGTGAGGGCACCGCGGGTGCCCGGGACAATTCGCCCCGGCGCTGCAACCCAGCGGGCGGCCATGTCACTCCTCGCCATTGAGCGACGCCTCCAGGCCGAGGCCGCCAGCGTGCCGGCGACAAGACCGAGGAAGGCAACCAGGTTCTTTCCTGTGGTGTAGACCGAAGGCGACGGCACGTGATGCACGCCGTAACTGTTGGCGAACACCGAGATCCCGCTGATGACGGCGGTAATACCGGCTACCAGCAGCCCGCTCATCCCGACGCGTCCCGCGGTCCGACGCGTCGTCGTTTCGCTCACGTTGCCGACCCTTCCACCTGCTCCAGACGGGCGTTGCCCCGGGCTATCTCGGCGAGGGCCGTCTCACCCTCTCGTGTGTCCGCCCGGTCGATGGCGTAGCCGCTGTGCACGACGAGCCAATCGCCCGGCTCCGGCTCGGGGTCCGGGGGTTCGAGTGCCAACAACGACACCTCATGCTGCCGGCCGTCCATGTCCTCGACCAGGACCTTGCCCGGACCGCACACCGACCGGACCTGATGCAACGTGCTCAGACACATCAGCTGACCTCCCTGATCATCTCCGCCACGTGGCGCGCCGCATGTGCCACACCTTCCTCAACCCCTTGGCTCAGGCCCAGGCCCTGCCCGAAGTCGGATCCTTCGATGCCGACCACCACCACCCTCGAAGGGGCGCGCTCAATGGCCCGAGCCAGGCGGTAGACGCCGGCAAGCCCGATGCCGTGCGTGCTGTTCATTCCTGACGCCCGTCCCTCGCGGACCGGCCTTGGCGCGGTCGGATCGAGCTCCACCACCTGGACCGTTCCGGGCGGAGAACCCGAAGACACGGCATCGACGACCACGGCCAAGGCGGCCCCGTCCCACAGGCCGAGAAGGTCGAGTGGATCGTCCAACGGCCCGACCACAGTCACTCCAGCGCACTGCCGCATCACCACGGAGACCGCGGCAGGGCCGGCGCCGTCGTCTCGGCGGTACTCGCTGCCCAGGCCGGCCAGCACGACCCTACGGGCATCGCCGGTCACGCGGCCCGTCTCCGCGGTGCTCGCACCGTCCTTCATTCCCGGACCACCTTGACGTCGAGGAAATGGGCGGCGCACGAGATGCACGGGTCATGGTTGCGCACGGCCTGCTCGCAGCGCCAAGTCAGATCGGCGTCAGAGAGGTCGAGGCCACCCTGCACGACACGTCTCAGGTCGGCCTCGATACTGATCTGGTTCTGCGAGGTCGGCGGCACGATGCGAGCGGTGGCGATGTCGCCGTTGGCATCAAGTGCATAGCTGTGCAGGAGGAGACCCCGCGGAGCCTCAGTAACTCCGGCGCCCACACCGGCCTGGACAGGTGGAGCGACTGCCGGCGGGCTCGGGGGCTCGTACGACTCCACCAATCGCAGCGCCTCATCGCACGCGAACACGAGCTCGACCGCGCGCACGACGATGCTCTGGAACGGGTTGGTGACGATCGGCGCCAGCCCAGCCCCGACCGCGGCCTGATGTGCCACCTCTGGCAGGACCGAGGCATTCAGCGCGTAGCGGGCCAGCGGGCCCGTCAAGTAGTCGAGCTCACCCCCAAGACGCGCGTGCAGCGCGGTGGAACGCGCCACGTGTTCTTCGACCACCAGGCGATCGAAGGCCGACGCTGTCAGGTCCAGCCCGTCGCTCGAGGCAACCCGGCCCGACTCAATGGGATAGCGCCCTGGGGTGCGCAGAGAGACGAAGCGGTAGTCCCCATCCACGTCGGGAAAGTCGAATCCCGATACCCATGACACCGTGTCGAGGGCCTGGTCGCGGGCACGGCGCAGCGGTTCGGCCATGGCCGTCACGTCGGCGCGGGCCGGTGCGGAGTAGAAGCCCCCCACCCGCACATTCACGGGATGGATGGCCCGACCGCCCACAGTCGACATGAGCAGGTTGCCGGTCTTCTTGATAGAGAGGCCGCGTTCGACGGCAGCGCGATCGCGCTCGGCCAGCTCCACGGCATCGGCACAGCCCAAAAAGTCTGGAGCATGGAGCAGGTAGACGTGCAGGGCATGGCTCTGTATCCACTCTCCGCAATAGAGAAGGCGGCGCAAGTCAGCCACCTCTCGACTCACCTCCACGCCCACGACATTCTCCACCGCCGCGCAGGCGCTCATCTGGTACGCCACGGGGCAGATGCCGCAGATACGGGCAGTGATGTCGGGAGCCTCGGTGGCGCGGCGTCCCTGGAGGAGCGCCTCGAAGAATCGGGGCGGCTCGAAAATGTTGAGCGCCACTTCCTCGACCACGCCGTCGCGCACCTCCACGTGGAGCGAACCCTCGCCCTCCACGCGCGAGAGCCCCTCGATCGAGACCGTGCGCTGCGCGCCCGACCCGTGGGTCATCGCCCTTCCACGCTCTCTTCGACCGTAGCGGTCGCCGTGCCTTCGGACAAGGCCCTTGCCTGCTGACCGAACACCGGGTTCCCTGCGTAGAAGGTGGCGAAAAGTCGTGAAGCGTCGACTGGGGCCATGCCGCTGTCGAGCAGCCGCTGTGCCAAGGCATCGGTGTTCGCATCCTCCGAGGGTCCGAAGCAGCCGAAGCAGCCCCGGCCGATGGACGGGCACAAAGCTCCGCACCCAGCGCGCGTGACCGGACCCAGGCACGCCGTCCCGTGGGCGACCAGCAGGCACACGGTGCCGCTCCCCTTGCATTGCTGGCAGACCGTGTGAGTAGGGATGACCGGTTTGCGGCCGGCGAGCTCTGCAGTGATCACCTCGAGAAGCTGGTGGCGGTCAATCGGGCATCCCTGAACCTCGAAATCGACAGCCACGTGGGCAGCGATGGGCGTCGACGTGGAGAGCGAGGAGATGTATTCGGGGTGAGCGTAGACGGCACCCGGATAGGCGCCCTCGGCGGCGAAGTTGCGCAACGCCTGGATACCGCCGGCCGACGCGCAGGCGCCGATGGTGATGAGCCGACGCGAGTTGGCCCTGACCTCCCGGATACGCTCTGCGTCCTCGGCTGTGGTGATCGAACCTTCCACCAATGACACGTCGTAGGGTCCGTCGACCGTCGCCCGCGACATCTCGGTGAAGTGGGCGATACGCACTGCACCGGCCAGGGTCAAGAGTTCGTCCTCGCAGTCGAGCAGGCTGAGCTGGCATCCGTCGCACGAGGCGAACTTCCATACGGCCAGCGTGGGACGGGAGTCATGGGCACCTTGGGGGTCGAGGAACCCTGCCCGCGTCACCGGTTGCGCTCCATGAACAGCTGGTCGGCCACTCCTCCGTACCGCACCACCGGCCCGTCGCGGCACAACAGCAGCGGGCCCAGCTGGCAGTGGCCGCACAACCCCACCCCACACTGCATATTGCGCTCCAGCGAAACCCTGACCCGGGACGGGTCTATTCCCTGATCGACGAGTTGACGCGCCACGAAACGCATCATGATCTCGGGACCGCAGAGCAGCGCTACGGCTCCGGCTGGCTCGAATGGCGCCTGGGGAAGCAGCACGGTCACCACACCCACCGACCCATCCCACCCGGGTGCGCCGATATCGACCGTGACACCGACGTGGATCCCGGCCGTTCGCCACGCCTCGAGGTCATTAGGGAAAAGGATCTGAGTAGGGGAGCGCATCCCGACCAGCACAAAAACCCGACCCGTGCGCCGCCTACGACGTTCGGCCAAATCCTGTATGGCTCCACGCAGCGGAGCCAGGCCGATCCCGCCCGCCACAACCACGACATCGGCCGCATCGTCAATGGTTTCGAGTCCCCAGTCGCGCCCGTAGGGGCCGCGCACGCCGATCACCGATCCCACTGGAGCGGCGCACAGAGCACGCGTCACCGCGCCCACATCTCGCACGGTGTGCTGAATAGGGCCCTCTTTTGCGGGTGCGCTCGAAATCGAAATTGCGACCTCCCCCACACCGAAGGAGGTCAGCATGTTGAACTGTCCGTGGGTGAAGTGGAAAGGCTCGCCAGCCTCTGCCAACACCGGGACGACAGACATGGTGACGACGTCATCGAGTTCCACCCGCCGCTTCACGACCCGGTAGGGAATCGGGGTGAGCGGGCTGCGCGGGGCCGGCGAACCGAGGGCCAGATCAGTGGCTGGCATTGGCGTAGAGGTCAAGGAGGCGGATCCGAGTGGCCTGCAACCTCGCCAGTAACACAGCGGAGAGGCGCTGGTGGAGCTCAGCAGCCGCCTCTGGGTGGACCGCCAGGTCCGCCCCGAGGTGTTGCGCGTCAATGGCGAGCGCTTCGACGGGCTCCAGCGCCCGCGCATCGAATTGCCAGCGGAAGGGGGCGGCCATCCAGCTGAGCCCGACGACGTGACCAGGTTCGACGATGTCGACAACGATAGGCCCCAAAGACGGCGCGTGGATCTCAATGGCAACCCTTCCTCGGGTGACGAGGAAGATGGTGCCGGCATACTCGCCCTCCCGAAGGAGCAAGACACCCGGGTCGAAACTCACGATCCTCGCCGCCTCCGACAAGAGCGCAAGCGTCCCGCGAGAAACGCCGGCCAGAAATCCGTGCTCGCGCAGAAGCTCGTCCGTCGTCCTACCCTCGCCGATCACGATTCGTTCATCATCTGGTTGATCGTGTCGATGACGGATGCGCCATCGGTTGCCCGAATGGCAGCAGCCTCTTCGGTGATGTCGATGGCGACCGGGCACCACGCGATGCACCGGCCACACCCCACGCAACCCGACTCGTCGAACTGACCCCACCACGTCGAGAGCTTGTGGGTCATCCACTGCCGGTAGCGCGAAGAGGTCGTGGGTCGCACCGAGCCACCGTGCAGGTTGGAGTGCTCGAGGTCGAAGCAGGAAGCCCAGCGACGCTCACGCTCGACCGTACCGCTCACGTCTGTGACGTCCTTGACGTCACTGCAGAAGCAAGTGGGGCAGACCAGGGTGCAATTGCCGCATGACAGGCAGCGTTCGGCCACCTCGCCCCAGCGCGGGTGTTCGAGATTCCGGGCCAGGAGCCCGGGCAGGTCCTCGGTGTCGAGGGCCCGGCCCATCCGCTCGACAGCCCCCTCGATGACCGCCAGCCGGCCCGAGCGCACCGTGTCGTCGGCGGCCCGGTGGGGAACCTGGGCCAAGGTCTCGGCCCCGGCGACCGACCCGACCCGGACAAAGTACGTACGTTCACCCTCGACCGGTCCTGCCAGCTCGGTGAGGGCCAGATCGTACCCGGCATCAGCCCCGGGGCCGGTGCCCATGGAAGTGCAGAAGCAGGTGCCCGAGGGAGTGCCGCACTCGATCGCCACAATGAACGCTCCGTCACGGCGCGCCGCGTACCGGTCATCGCTTACCGCGCCGTCGCGGAGCACTCGATCGAGGGTCCCGAGCGCCGCCACCTCGCAGGGCCGGGCCCCGATGACGGCCGCTGGGACCGGCTCGTCCGGTGGATTGGACAAGGTCACCTCACCCTCGGCGAACGCCGCCCGCCACACGACCTCGGCAGGGACGAAGAACTCGGACTTCCACGAAGCTGGGCCGACGGCCCACCCGAACAGCTCAGAGCTTTCGTCGCGGGTGAGCCGGTACTTTCCTGGCTCGGCGTGGTCGTGCCAGCCCTCGGGCAGGTCGGCGGTGGTACTGATCTCCCCGTGCACAATCGCCCCGTCACGCACAACCGGCCCCATGGTCCGCAGGCCGCGCCCACGTAGGACCTCGATCAGAATGTCGAAGCCGTAGCGATCGATCACCGCGTCATCCCCGACGTCCACCACACGAGGCTACGACCTGGCGCAGCGGCACGCATAGGGCCAAATTGTGACGGCGCTGGCCGGAATCACTAGGGCTCCCTGCTTCAGCCACCGACCGAGTACCGGTGCCCGGATCGTTCTCCAGGAGTGACCATGGTGACATCGGCGCATTGTGCGCGAAACGCCGGCCAACGTACCATGTTGCGTGGCGGAGCCCCGAGAGATCGTCGTGCCCCCACGCTCCCTCGACCGTTTGGGACGACTGTTGGGCTCAGAGCGTTCTGCTCGACTCCAAGAAACCGCCGAAGGTGCCCGTCGCGCCCTCACTGGCCGGCGGCTGTGGCATGTGAGCTCAACAGCCACCGGCGGGGGTGTGGCGGAGATGTTGCATCTCTTGGTGGGCTATGCCAACGAGGCCCGCGTCGATACCCGCTGGGTCGTCATCGACGCCGACGCAAAGTTCTTTGCGATGACCAAGCGACTGCACAACCGACTTCACGGAGCGCCAGGAGATGCCGGAGCACTCAGTCAGGATGAGGACTCCCACTACAGCGCCACCCTCAAGGCCAATGCGGCTGCGATCGGACGGCAGATCCGGTCCGGCGACATTGTGTTCCTCCACGATCCCCAGACCGCTGGTCTCGCCGGCCATCTGGTGTGCCAGGGCGCGCGCGTCGCTTGGCGGAGCCACATCGGCGCTGACGTTCCCAACGCGCATACCCAAGAAGCCTGGGCGTTCTTGTTGCCGCACCTGGCGCCATGTCACGCCTTCGTCTTCTCACGTGCGGCGTTCGTGCCGCCGGAGCTGGCGTCGGCGGATGTCTGGATCGTCCAGCCCTCGATCGACCCTCTTTCACCCAAGAACCGCCCGATGACCCGTAGCCGGGTCACATCTATTCTGGCGCGCATGGGCTTGCTCGCAGGCGAGCCGGCTGTGTCGGGGGTGTCGGGGGCCGTCGTCTTGGGGGGTGCAGGGCCGTTCCGGCCCGGGGGTCGAGCCATAGTCCAGGTCTCTCGCTGGGATCATCTCAAGGACATGCTCGGCGTCTTGAAGGGCTTCGCCGAACACGTTGCCGGGCACAGTGACGCCAGGCTCGCACTCGTGGGACCCTCCGTCGACGGTGTGGTCGACGACCCAGAGGGTTCGCAGGTCCTCGCCGAGTGCCTCACCGCGTGGGAAGCGCTGCCCGCCCGAGCCCGCGATCACGTGCGTCTCGTGGCGCTCCCCATGGACGACATCGTGACGAACGCCCTCATGGTCAACGCCACGCAGCGCCATGCCAGCATCGTCGTGCAGAAGAGCCTCAAGGAGGGTTTCGGACTCACGGTCACGGAGGCGATGTGGAAGTCCCGACCGGTCGTCGCGTCCGCCGTCGGGGGGATCATCGACCAGGTGCCGTCGAACGCTGGTGTGCTCCTTGACGACCCGCGTGACCTCGACCAGTTCGGCCGGACCGTGAGGTCGCTATTGGAGCGGCCGGACGAAATGACCGCGCTCGGACGAGGAGGACGACAACATGTCCGGAACCACTTCCTGAGCGATCGCCATCTCATCGATTACGCCCGGCTCGTGGAGCACATGAGCCAGCAGTGACCCCGCAATGGAGCGGAAGACGGTGGAGCGGAAGACGGGATTCGAACCCGCGACCCTCACCTTGGCAAGGTGATGCGCTACCGCTGCGCCACTTCCGCGTGGACGAACAGTTTATCGCGCCGGACACCCCCCGAGGGAAGGCAGCTGGCCCACAACACGGCGACGCATCCGCGGGGTGAGCTGCTTCATCGGAGAGTCAGCCTGATCCATGGTGTCGCTAGGGTGCCGTTTCGTGCGCCAAGACGAGAACACCGCCATCCTGAGCAGTTCTTTCGGCGAGGTGGCGGACGAGTACAACCGCCTCCGCTCCGCCCCGTCCGATGAAGCGCTCGACTGGCTGGTTCCCGAGGCCGCCAGCGATGTGCTCGAAATCGGAGCCGGTACCGGCATCCTCACGAGGCTCCTGGCCGACCGGATCCCTCACCTGACGGCCGTCGAGCCCGACAAGCGGATGCGGACCGTGCTCGCCGCTAGTGACGCACGGGTCGAGGTTCTCGCCGGCCGTGCTGAGGCTATCCCCGCCCCTTCTGCATCCGTCGACCTCGTCATCGCTCAGTCGGCGTGGCACTGGGTCGACGAAGCGCGCGCCATACCCGAGGTGACACGTGTTTTGCGTCCCGGCGGCCGCCTCTCGCTCGTGTGGACCGGACCAGATCGTTCGGTCGACTGGGTGCGGTCGCTCTGGGCCGGGGGGATCATCTTCAGTCCTGAGGACAGAACGGAGAAAGACGGCTGGCGGAGGCGCCGCCACCTGGTCAGCGTCGACCCCAGCACTGAGGGGCCGTTCCTGACACCCGAGACGATGCTGTTCCGATGGACGCGTCCGATGCACAGGGAAGAGTTGGTGGCGCTCTCGTCCACCTACAGCGCGGTGATCACGATGGACGACGATGCCCGCCAACAGCATCTCGCCGGAATGAGGCAGTTTCTCAACGAGTACGAACCGTTTGCTGGTCTCGAGACACTCGACGTTCCGATGCGCTCCTACTGCTGGCGGGCCAACAAGCGCTGAGCTGGGCAGATCATCCCTGAAGGGGAACATCAACCCTGGGCATTTGGGACAAAAGTCCCGAGGCAACTTGCCAAAGAACGGCGTACCGTGACGCCATGTTCTTCGGTGCGGTGCTCGGTGCACTGATCAACCTCAATGGATCCGGCCGATACGTCCACTGGGGTTTCATTCAGATCTCGGTGGCGAATCTGGTCGTCATCATCTCCATGGTGGTCGTGTTCGTGCTGGCAATCCTTCTCCCATTCCCACGTCGGAAGCGAGGAGGACAATGAGCATCGACGCCGGAGTCACAGGAAAAGTCCAAACCGACGCCCGATCGCCCGAGATGTCGCGCCAGTGGACCGCCAAAGCACGGCGCGCGGCGGAGTCCGCCTTCCCCCCCGACCGCCTGCTGCCCGACAGCCAACCGGCCTATATGGCCTCGTGGATCTATGTGTTCGGAGTCCTGACCGTCGTCAGCCTGGCCTGGGTCATCATCACCGGGTGCATCCTCGCCGTCATGGGGCCGAGCTGGTGGCACGTCTCGACCGCCGGGCATTTCGTGAACTCACTGCACCTGTGGAGTGTCGAGTTCTTCTTCTTCTTCATGGTGATCCACCTGTGGGGCAAATTCTTCATGGCGGCATGGCGGGGCAATCGTCGGCTCACATGGATCACCGGCGCCGTGTCCTTCCTCGTATCGGTGGGGGCAGCGTTCACGGGCTACCTCTCGCAGCAGAACTTCGATTCCCAATGGATCTCGACCCAGGCCAAGGACGGCATCAACGCCACGGGTGCGGGGGCAGTCTGGAACGTCTTGAACTTCGGCCAGATGCTCATGTGGCACATCGTCCTCTTGCCCATCGTCGTCGCGCTGATCGCCGGCCTGCACGTTCTGCTCGTTCGGCGTCGCGGCATCGTCCCACCATTCGAACTCTCATCCGATACTGAAGAGGTCGGGGGACAATTCACCGGCAGGACACGGCGTGAGCCGGGGAAGCCGAGGGCGACGGCGCTTCAATCCCGACCGCGACGTCAAGGAGTGGAAGGGCGCCTACGTCCCCTACGACATCCTCAAGGAGGCTTTTGTCGCTTTGCTCGTGGTCGGGGTGCTCACCACTGTGCTCGCCGTGGTCTTCTCCTCTCCCGACGAGCCAGCGGCCACGTTGAAAACGTGGTCGGTGGTGAATCCGGTCGACTTCGCGCAGACGGCGGTCACCGAACTGGACGGCACGAGCGGCACTGCGACGTACGGGCCGCCATACAACGCCACGCCGGACGCGTCGCAACACATTGGCTTCTTCGAGCCCGACCAATGGCTCGGTGTGCACCAGCCAGTCGACACGGCCCAGGACTTCGTGATCGGCCCGCTGCGCACCCTCCCCGATGAGCCCGTGACACAGCATGCGATCACCGCCTACGAGAGCGCTTCGGTCGCACAGCGGAGCGCATGGACGACCGCCTATGAGAAAGCGGTCGCGAACGCCAGCGAGGTCCGGGGCCGGCTGCATGTTCCCGCTGGGAACTATGGCCCGGTCGGCGTCATCGTCGGCTCGCTGACGAACATGGCTCAGACGGGCGGGCTCGACGGCACCCTGTTGAGCAACGGGCAGTTCTACAACACGGACTACACGAAGCCCCTTCTCTTCCTGGCAGACGGCAACTACCTCGCGGACCGCGCCGGGAGCCAACATCTGCAGGGAGACCAATGGGGCATGATGAACGAGACCGGGAACTACCCCGGTCAGGCATGGCTATGGCTCTACACCATGTGGTACCAAGTCCCGCCGATGAACGCATCGTCGAACGGGGATCTCGAGGTCTGGGTGATCATGATGGGCCTCTCCCTTCTGCTGGTCTTTCTGCCCTTCATTCCGATCCTGCGATCCATACCGCGGTGGTCCCGTGTGTACCGATTGATCTGGCGACGGCATTACCGCCAGCAGGCCGTCATCTGACGCCTGCGTTCGTCGACGTTCTCTGCCGCCGACGACCATCGGCCGACCAGGGTGTCCGGGCGTAACCGATCCGCTCTCCCACCCGCACCCGGCTTCACCAAAACTGGGAATCGTCATCGAATCGTCCGCGAGCTCCACGCGCCCGCCCACGTCCTTCTGCGACTGCACACAGGTCCGGGGCGCACCGTATGCGCACCGGACCGAACGGGCCGGCGCCTTACCCAGAGAAAGGACGTACTCACATGCAGATTCGCCTGCGCAACGTCATTGCCGTCGGCGCGTTGACATCGGGCCTCGTTGCCGGTGGCGCGCTGGTCGCCAACGCGGCAACCACATCCACCTCGACGACTCCGTCCTCCAACACCGGGTCCTCCAACACCGGTTCGACCAATGCCGGCTCGACCGGGTCGGGATCCTCGAACGAGTCGCCGAACAACAGCTCGGGTTCCAGCTCGAACTCCGGTACCGGGCCCGGGTCGACGAAGCATTGCCCGAACATGGGCTCCCGCGACGGCGGCGAATCCGGTCGGCCACCATCGGGATCTGGTCCGCCGGCGTCGCCGAGCACGGAGAGCCCATCGACCTCGACCTCCTGAGGCTCGCCTCCGGGCGGCAACCCTTGACCCTCCACCACAGAGGAACGGGTGGTGTGGGCCGTGGTCACGCGGTCCGCACCGCCCCCTCTCGTCCCTCCGCGTCGAACTCGATGTTCAGGCGGTGGCCCCGCGAGCGTCCAGGGCACAGGCCACGAGCTCGCCCAGCGCGTCGTCGACATGGACGGCCAGATCGTCGAGCTCCGGGAGGAGTCGGCGGCAGGAGAGCAACCCGAAGTACACCTGACCGAGATACGAGAACGCCGTCACGTTGAGGCCGATGCCTTCCGCCATGGGGCCCACCGGATAGGTGGCCGCAACCCTGCTCCCGGCCAGGAACAGCGGGACGTCGGGAACGCGCACGCTCGAAATGGTGACGTTGAAGGGGGGCCGCACCTTGTCAAAGAGCCGGGCGCCGGCCACGGCACGCGCCACCCGCGAGGCCAGCGCCGGGAGGGCGATCTGGGCCAGATCCCCGACAAAGCGCCCTCCGTGCAGCTTCTCCTGCAGCTTGGCCACCCGCGACGATTCCGAGATGGCGTCGAGGCGCGCCACCGGGTCCTCGACGTCGCTGGCCAACGAGACCAGCATCCCCGACAGTTGGTTGCCCAACTCCTCGGTCTCTCCCTCCCCCCGCGTGGACACCGGGACCATGGCGACCAGCGATTCCTCGGCCTCTTCCCCCCGATCCTCGAGCAGACGCGTGAGCCCGCCCGAGACGCAGGCCATGATCACGTCGTTCACGGTCGCCTCGAAGGCACGGCCGACGAGCTTCACGTCCTCGAGGGGGACGCTCAGGCCGGCAAACCGCTTCCGGTTGGACACGGTGCCGTTGAACGAGGTGCGCGGTGCCGCGAAGAACCCCGGAGGCGCCTGCTCCCCGCGGCCCGCCAGCTCCCGGTTGTGCATGCCGAGGTCAGCAACGGCTTCCACGCCGGCCTGCAAGGTCGTCAAGGCCGATCCGGGCTGCCGCGCCAGTGATGAGGCCGCGTGACGCAGCATCTGTGTGTTGGACGGCAGCGGCGGGGGGTTCCACTCCGGCGGCAGCTCCACCACGCGGGTGCGTGGCGTGAGGTCGAGGAAGGCGGCCAGCACCGACGCGCCGCTCACGCCGTCAAGGATGGCGTGGTGCACCTTGGCCACGAGTGCGGTGCGTTCACCCTCGAGCCCCTCGACCACGTGCATCTCCCAGAGGGGGCGGTCCGGATCGAGCCGGCGACTCATCACGCCGGCGACGAAGGCGTCGAGCTCGGCCTGGCCGCCAGGGGACGGCAGGCTCGCCCGACCGAGGTGGTCGTCGAGGTCGAAGTCCGGGTCGTCGATCCAGACCGGGTGGTGCAGCCCCAGGGGGACCCGCACGGCGCGCTGGCGCATCGGGGGGATCAGGTGGAGCCGCTGCTGAATGACGCGGCGAATCTGTGCGTATCGGGTGGACGGCGAGAAGAGCGAGCGCGTGCCCTCGGGCGGGTCGAGCACGAGCGCCACGCCGACGTGCATGGGCGTGGTGGGCGTCTCGAGTGCGAGGAAGGCGGCGTCCATCCCGGCGAGTGATTCCATCACCCTGCCCTTCTTAGTGTCTCCGTGCTCCGGCGTCATGTGCCCGTGTGCCCGAAGCCGCCGCTGCCGCGCTCGGACGCTTCCAACCCGCCACCCTCGACGAGCTCGAAGGCGGCCTGCTCCACCTTCACGAGCACCAGCTGGGCGATCCGGTCGCCACGGTTCACCGTGTAGTCGTGTTCGGGGTCGTGATTGACCAGGACGACCTGGAGCTCGCCGCGGAAGCCTGAATCGATCAGCCCGGGCGTGTTCAGGCAGGTGAGGCCGTGGCGGGCCGCCAAGCCGCTCCGCGGCAGCACCAGGCCGGCGTACCCGGCCGGAATGGCCACCGCCGCCCCCGTCGGGACCACGGCCCGGCCTCCCCGGCACCGCAGCAGGACCTCGGTCCGCGCCATCAGGTCCGCGCCGGCGTCACCTTCTTTGGCGTAGCCGGGGACAGGCAGACCCTCGTCGAGCTGCTGCAGGGGGACGCGGAGCATCGCCGGACACTACAAGGCACGGCGACCACCACCTCTCGCCGAGAGCGACCGGTAGCATGCCCGCGCATGCTGGCCTGGATCGATCTCGAGATGACGGGGCTCGACCCGACGCGCCACACCATCGTGGAGATTGCCTGTCTCATCACCGACGACGATCTGCAACTGGTGGAGGAGGGTCCCGACCTGGTGGTCCACGCCACACCGGAGCAGCTCGCCGCCATGGACGACTTCGTCCGTACCATGCACACCCGCTCCGGGCTCCTGGCCGCCGTGGAGGCGTCGACGCTGAGCCTGGCCGATGCCGGGGCCCAGACGCTCGCCTTCTTGCAGTCCCACATCGCGGAGGCCCACACGGTCCCCCTGGCAGGCAACTCCATTGGGACGGATCGGCGGTTCCTCGCCACGCAGCTCCCCGAAGTGGAGGACTTCCTCCACTACCGCTCCGTCGACGTCTCGACCATCAAGGAACTCTGCCGGCGCTGGCTGCCCGGGGTCGCCAAGTCCTCCCCGGAGAAGAAAGGCGGTCATAGGGCCCTCCAGGACATCCGCGAGTCGGTGGCCGAGCTGGCCTACTACCGCGGCGCCGTCTTCGACCAAGCCGTCCCCCACGAGAAGGAGCCCAGGTGAGCACGACGGGCAACGACACACCATCGATGTCGATCGCGGAGGCCAATGCCGCGCTCACCGCCCCCGGACAGCTCTTCGAGATGCAAGAGCTCGACATTCGCGGCGTGCTCACCCGCACCTGGAAGAACGCCCCTCCGTCGCTGCGCGCCATCATGGACATGTCGCTCGGCCACGGCGACAACGTCTTCCTTGTCTATGAGGACGAGCGGACGACCTTTGCCGAGCACTACCGGATCGCCTGCACGCTGGCGCACCGGTTGCGCACCACATTCGGGATCCAGCAGGGCGACCGTGTGGCCATCATCATGCGCAACCTTCCCGAGTGGGTCATGGCCTTCTGGGCCGCCACCCTGGCGGGGGCCATTGTCGTGCCGCTCAACGCGTGGTGGAGCGGCGAGGAGCTGCAGTACGGGCTCGGGGACTCCGGCTCGAAGGTGGTCTTCGTCGACACGGAGCGGGCCGAGCGCATCCGCCCTCATCTCCAAGGCCTGCCCGACCTCACCGCAGTGATCGTGGCGGACGAGCACCGCGCCGGGCACCCCGGGGCCGAGACTGTCGTCGAGCCCCCTGGGGGTGTGCCGGAGTGGCCGTTCCCGCTCGCAGTGGGCCCCGTGGACGAGGCCGCCTCGCCGCCCGACCTCACCATCGACCCGGAGGACGACGCCACCATCTTCTACACGTCGGGCACCACGGGCCGGCCCAAAGGAGCGGTCGGCACCCACCGCAACATGGCCACCAACTTGATGAGCCTCTTCTTCATCAACACGCGCGGCGCCACCCGCTTCGGCTCCAGCCTGGCGCCGGTCGGCGAGAAGACACAGGCCGCCTTCCTGCTCTCGGTCCCGCTGTTCCACGCCACCGGCTGTCACTCCGTCATGGTGTCCAACTTGGCGGCGGGCGGGAAGCTCGTGATGATGCACCACTTCGACCCGGAGCGGGCGCTCCAGCTGATTGAGCGCGAGAGGATCGGCACGTTCGGCGGGGTGCCGGCCATGGTCATGCAGGTGCTCGACTCCCCCAACTTCTCCAAGTTCGACACGTCGTCCATACGCGGCGTCTCCTACGGCGGAGCACCGGCTCCACCCGATCTGGTGCGGCGGATCCGCGCCGCCTGGCCGGTGGGTCAGCCCTCCAACGGTTACGGGCTGACGGAGACGTCGTCGGTGACATCCATGAATTCAGGGGCCGACTACGTGGCCCGGCCCGAGAGCGTCGGCCCGCCGGTGCCCGTCTGCGACGTGGCCGTCGTGCCCGAGGACTTCACCGGTGACGAGCCCGACGGGTCCCTCCCGCACGGCCCCGGCGTCCGCGGCGAGCTGTGGATCAAGGGACCGAACGTGGTGCGCGGCTACTGGAACCGGCCCGACGAGACGGCCAAGACGTTCAGCCGGGGCTGGCTCCACACCGGCGACGTCGCCCAACTCGACGAGGACAACTTCATCTACATCGTCGACCGGGCCAAGGACATGATCATCCGCGGCGGTGAGAACGTGTACTCCGTGCAGGTGGAGGCCGCACTCTTCGAGCACCCGGCCGTCGCCGACTGCGCCGTGATCGGCGTCCCCCACCCCACTCTCGGCGAAGAGGTGGGCGCCGCCATCGTCCTCCGGCCGGGAGCCAAGGTGACGGCGGACGAGCTCCAGCTCCACGTCAAGGCCAGGCTGGCCGGCTTCATGGTGCCGACCCACATCTGGTTCCGGTCCGAACCGCTCCCCCGCAACCCTCAGGGCAAGGTCCTCAAGCGCGAGCTGCGCGACGAGCTGATGCGGCCCTCGGACTGAGGCGGTGCCGCTCAGGCGAGGTCGGGCGGGCGACCGGTCAGGCCGAGGAGGCGGTCGAGCAGCGGGGCTTCCTCGGGGACCGGTACCGCCGACGGGTAGACCCCTATGGTGCGCCATTCCTCGGCGTGGGGGCTCACCTCGGCCCACAGGCCCTGCACGAGCTCGTCGGGGAGCCTGGCGTCCACCCCGATCACCCGGGCGATGTCGTGGGCCCGCAGGCCCCGGAACTGGTTGATCTGCCAGAAGTACTCCCGCACCGAGTAGTCGCCGAATGACAGGTGCGCCGGCGCGTCGAGATCCGTCACGCCGGCCGCCGCGGCGCACGCTCGATCCACGATCGCCTCGAAGCTGGCGACGGGGTCGGAGCCCAGGAGGTCCCCGTCGAACTTATCCGCGCCGGCCTCCTCCATGGTGCGCCCCGCCAGCATGTCGGGCACCCAGGCGTCGTCGTAGGCGTGGTAGTTGACCAGCGTACGCAGAGCGGGCGGCTCGGGCCGGCTCCTCGTGGCGAAACTGCTCGGCATCGTCATGTCCCACTGCTCGGGGGCGATCTGCGCAACGACACGGGCCAGCGCCCGGTCCGCCAGCTGGAAGACATCTGGTTCAACCATCAACGTCGCTCCTCGCTCTGCCGTTGCGCCCGGCCCGGCGGCGGCGCGTCATTGTGCCCGACGGTTGTGACGCCCGACCGGGTCACCGACGCCCCGGCGGACGCGCACGTGCCGGCCACGAGGGCCGGCACGTGCCAGGAATCAGTCCCGGTCCCCCGGGACGTGGTGTCCCCTCAGCGGTTGGGCTGAGGCGTCACCCGCAGGTAGGGCTTCAGGGCCTTCCAGCCCTTGGGGAAGCGACCCTTGGCGTCGTCGTCGCTGAGGGCGGGGGCGATGATGACGTCCTCGCCGTCGGTCCAGTTGACCGGCGTCGCCACGGAGTAGTCCGCCGTCAGCTGCAGCGAGTCCAGGACGCGGAGGATCTCGTCCACGTTGCGCCCCGTCGAGGCCGGGTAGGTCAGCGTGAGCTTGACCTTCTTGTCAGGGCCGATGATGAAGACAGACCGCACCGTGAGGGTGTCGTTGGCGTTGGGGTGGATCATGTCGTACAGGTCCGCGACCTTACGGTCCTCGTCGCCGATCAGCGGGAAGGCCAGGGCCGAACCCTGGGTCTCCTTGATGTCGCCCGCCCAGCCCTTGTGGGACTCGACCGAGTCGACCGAGAGGCCGATCAGCTTGGCGTTGCGCTTGTCGAATTCGGGCTTGGCCTTGGAGAACGCCCCCAGCTCGGTCGTGCAGACGGGCGTGAAGTCCTTGGGATGGGAGAAGAGGACACCCCAGCTGTCGCCCAACCACTCGTGGAAATTGATCGTGCCTTCGGTGGTGTCCGCCGTGAAGTCGGGGGCGGTGTCCCCGAGTCGTACTGCCATTGTGTTCCTCCTGGAAATGATGAGGTCCGTCGGTGCGACCACTGACCTTACCGGCTGCTCCGGCAATTGTCGACACGATTGGTCATATTTCTCGCCACCGCTGCCGGGGTGGTGAAAAGGGGCGTTCACCTGGGAACCAAAGAGGACTCGATGTGCGGACGCCCACGGAAGCCGTGCGAGAATGCCTCCATGTGTCCCGACCCGTTGGCCGACGACCCCTCGCAACGGACCTACGAGCCCTACCGGGCCGACACCTTGCTCGTCGAGCACGACGGACCCGTGAGCGTAGTCACGATCAACCGCCCCGAGCGGCGCAACGCCGTCGACAGCGTGTGCGCCGACCAGTTGCGGGAGGCCTTCGAGGCCTTCGACCAAGACGACGAGCGCTCGGTGGCGGTGCTGGCCGGCGCCGAGGGAACCTTCTGTGCCGGCGCCGACCTGAAGGCGGTCGCCCAAGGGGATCGCAGGCCGATCCCCGACGACGGTCCGGGCCCGATGGGCCCGACGCGCCTGACGTTGGGCAAGCCGGTCATCGCCGCCGTCGAGGGTTTCGCCGTGGCCGGTGGTCTTGAGCTTGCCCTGTGGTGCGACCTCCGGGTGGCCGCCGAGGACGCCATCTTCGGGGTCTTCTGCCGCCGCTTCGGTGTGCCGCTCTGCGACCTGGGGACGGTCCGGCTCCCGCGCATCGTCGGACACGGACGCGCCATGGACCTCATCTTGACCGGGCGGGCCGTACCGGCGCCCGAGGCGTTGACGATGGGTCTCGTCAACCGCGTCGTCGCCCCGGGTGCGGCGCGCTCAGCGGCCGTGGCCCTGGCCCATCACCTGGCCGCGCTCCCCCAGGTCTGCCTGCGCTCGGACCGCATGAGCGCGCTCGAGCAGTGGGGGATGCGCGAAGGAGATGCCGCCGTGGGCGAGGCCCGGCGCGGGCGCGAGGTCGTCCAGAGCGGCGAGACACTCCAAGGAGCGATGCGGTTCGCGGGAGGTGCCGGCCGTCGTGGCGTTGCGCTCGACTGACGACTCCACTGACGGACAGCGGCCACCTGGTCGGCCGACGGTCGCCGCCTTCGACTTCGACGGCACGCTGACCGACGCCGGCAGCGCCTTCCCGTTCCTGATCAGCCTGCGCGGGCTCCTGCCGGTCCTGCGCGCCACGATCCGCCTCTCGCCGGGCCTCCTGCGGGCGGCCATCGCGGGCGGCACGGCGGCCGACGACATCAAGGAGCAGCTCTTCCACCGCCTCCTCGGTGGGCTCGCCGTCGAGGAGCTCGATCGCCGCTCGGCCGTTTTCGCCCGCCGCCACGTGGCGCGCCATCTACGCGACGACACCCGCCGACGCCTGGAGTGGCACCGCCAGCAGGGTCATTACACCGTGATCGTGTCGGCGTCACCCGAGTGCTACGTCAGCCCGGCCGGCGAGGAACTCGGTGTCGACGGGGTGGTGGCAACCCGCCTGGCCGTGGGCGGCGGCGGCATCTTGACCGGGGGGTACGAAGGCAAGAACTGCCGAGGAGCCGAGAAGTACGCGCGGCTGATCGTCCACCTTCGCTCGCGGGGCCTCCTGTCGAACAACGGTGGCGAGCATCCGGTGCTGTGGGCCTACGGCAACAGCCGCGGTGACCTGCGCTTGCTCAATGCGGCGGACCACGGTGTGGACGCCGGACGCCTGGGTCCGTTGGGGCGCTTGCGCCGTTTCCCCCGACTCTCCGAGGTCGCAGCCTCAGCCGGGAGTGGCGGCGATCCCCACGGCATGGCCTGAGTAATTCTTCACGGCGGTGGTGACGTCGCCAAAGTAGGGCGCGTCGCCGTAGGCAAAGGCCTGGCCACTGCCGTTCACCGCGTCGAAGCCCTGCCCGCTGAAGTCCGGGATCAGCCCGGTCATCGGTCCCTTCATGCTGCCGAGACCGGGCGAGGCGCCCGAGGTGCCGACCTGCGGGGCGTTGCCGAAGCCGTACACGGTGCCGTTGGCGCCGAGCACCCAGTACCCGCCCCCGTTCGGCGTCGGGGCCACACCGACGAGTGCGGTGGCGGGTGGCGCGCCCCCCAGAGAGCCGAAGAACCCGGCGTCTCCGAAGGCGAAAACGCCACCGTCCGACGCGATGAGCCAGTAACCCATGCCGTCACGTGTGGGCACCATGCCGATGACCGGTCTGTTCAGCCGGATGCTGCCCGTGCTGCCGTAGAAGCCGGCGTCGCCATAGGCGAAGATGCCGCCGTCGGAGGCCACCAGCCAGTAGCCACCGCCACCGGGTGTCACCGCCATGCCGACCATCGGCTTGTTCAGCCGGATGCTCCCGGTGCTGCCGTGAAACTGTGCGTCGCCGAAGCTGAAGACGCCGCCGTCGGTCGCCACTTCCCAGTAGCCGGCCGCGTCGTGCGTCGACGCCATGCCGACCACGGGCGCGTTGAGGCGCATGCCCCCGGTGCTGCCGTAGAACTGCGCGTTGCCGAAGCTGAACACGCCGCCGTCTGCGGCGTTGATCCAGTAGCCGCCGACACCACCGCTCGCGCCGATGGTCGCCGTTCCGCCGGGGAGGCTGGCGAGCTGTGCCGGCGCGTAGTAGTGCCCCACGATCTGTTGATACGTCCAGTTCCCGTCGCCGTTGTCCTGACCGATGGCGTAGCCGAGCGCGCCCCATTGGCCCATCCCGATGCCGTGACCCCAACCCTGGCCACTGATGAACGCGGAAGAGCCGTCCGTCGACGTCACGGTGAGGAGGTCCGACTTGAGCCCCAGGCCGACGTAGAACTCGGTGCCAGGAATGGTGATGTTCTGCGACGTCCCATTGAGCGTGATGCTGGCCAGCCGACCGAAGGTGCTCTCGTTGAAGGGGCGGCCGGGGTCGAACGTGGCGCCGCCGAAACCGGTGAAGGTCCCGATCTGCGGCCATGCCGCCTGGATCGCGCCGTAGGTGACCGAGGTGGACCAGGTGTGGTTCGGGTTGCAGGCGCCGCTGACGCAGACCGCGTCGCCGTCGTCCGGCACGGCGGTGAACGGCGACTGCTCGTTCGCGCTCGAGGTGTAGCCACCGGTCGAAGCCGAGTACTCGGTCGTGGCGACCTGGCCGTTGGGCATGACCATCACCTGGCCGGCCGTGTCGTTGGCGGCGGCGATGGTGGTCGCCGTCTCGTACTGCACGCCGCGATAGGTCTGGCACGTCAGGTCGCACGTGTCGGCGTACCCGCCGTAGCCACCCAGGTTGGCCAGCACGTAGGAGCGGACGGCGACCGACTGCGCCTCGAGCTCCTGGAAGCCCCAATTCATTCCCTGCGGACCGGGGAGGCCCAGGCTGGCCCAGCTCGACGGCGACTCACCGGGCACGGTGTCGGCCACGTACTGCTCCAGGGGCAACGTGTTGACGGACCTGGCCTGCCCGAGCGAGTTGTACATCGCGGTCAGCGTCCCGTGGACGGTGGGACTGCCGCTCGCCACACACAAGGTCAGCAACCCACCGACCGGCGACGCCACCGGATTCGTCTGGCTCGTCGCCACCGCAGCCCACGGGCCGCTGCACCCCGGTCCGCTGTCGACCTCCCACGTCCCCGCGCTCTGATGGAACCGCACGGCGGCGGCCGCCCCGCCAGGGACCCCGGGAGCGGACACCTGGCCGCCTGACGCGGCGACGATGACGTCGAGTCCGTCGTTCTCTGTCATGTCGATACGCACGTTGGTCGCGTCACCCGGCAAGGCGTGCGCCCCCGACGACTGGATCAGGGGGACCGAGGGTCGATCCGGCGCGCCGAGGTCGGCCGCCGCCGGCGGTGCAAGGGCAACCAGAGCCGTGGGCACCACGACGCCGAGCGAAACGAAGAGGACGGCCAGTGCTCGGGCGGGATGGCGACGTGTTGCACGCTGGCGCGCGACAGCAGTTTTCAACAGCACGATCGTGCAAGGTTACCGGCGAGACCTGGCGCATTTGGTGCATGGGGCGACCCAATCGGCGTGCACGAGCACCGATACACTGCACGGCCGTGCGGGTCGACCAGGTCATACCGTCCCTGGCCAGCCGTGACGCAATCGGGGTCCACACCGTCAATCTGCGCAACGGATTGCGCGCCGCCGGCATCGACTCGGACATCTTCTACGGCAGCCACACCGCGGACGTGCAGGCCGAGGGCAGACCGGTGATCGATCTCGGCCGATCCGGCCGTGATCGCTGGCTCCTCTATCAAGCGTCCATCGGCAGCCCCGTGTTCGACATTTTCGCGGCGCGCTCGGAGCCGAAGCTCGTCAACTACCACAACATCACTCCCGCGTCGCTGCTGCGCGACTGGGAGCCCGCCGTGGCGTACGAGGTCGAGTTGGGCCGCACCCAGCTGGCGCGCCTGGCGCCCCAGAGCCGCTTCGCCGTTGCCGACTCCGCCTTCAATGAAACCGAGCTGCACGCGCTCGGCTACGAAAGGACCGCCGTCGTGCCGCTGCTGATCGACATGCAGGCGAAGAGCGATGCGCCCGATCCGATGCTGGCCCGCACCCTGGCGCGACGCAAAGAGCGCGAGGGCGGTGCCGACCTTCTCTACGTGGGGAAGATCTCCCCGCACAAGGCACCGCACGATCTTGTCAAGATGCTCGAGGTCCTCCGGCGCACCGCCGACCCGGCAGCCCGCCTGCATCTCGTCGGCTCGCCGCTCGGGGAGACCTACGAGCCCGCGTTGCTCGACTTCATCGACGAGCTGGGTCTCTCCGACGTCGTCAACCTCCCCGGCTCCGTCAGCGGCGCCGAACTCGAGGCGTACTTCCAGGCCGCCGACATCTTCGTCATGGCCTCGGACCACGAGGGCTTCTGCGTCCCCCTGGCCGAAGCCATGGGCCACGGCGTCCCGATCGTCGCCTACGGCGTGACCGCGGTACCCGAGACGGTCGGCGAGGCGGGCCTCGTCCTGCCGGACAAGGCGCCGATACCGTTCGCGGCCGCGGTGGGGCGTGTGCTGCACGACGCGACACTGCGCATGGTCCTGGCCACGGCCGGGCGCCAGCGTGCAGCCGAGTTCGACCTCGGCGCATCGACGCGACGCTTCGTCGAGCTGGTCCAACACGCCCTGAGCGCCTGACACCCGGACAGCCAGGTCAGGTGGGCAGCGAGGTCAGGTCGGTGGTGCGGTCAGGTCGGTGGTGCGGTCAGGCAGACAACGCGGTCACCAGGTCGACGGTCCGCGCCGCGGCACTCGGGAGATCCAGGGCGATCAGCCGCTGGGTGGCAGCGCGCGCCAGGTCGGCGCGCGCATCTATGTCCCGCACCACCGCGGCGGTGGCGGCGGCAACCGCGTAGGGATCACGGGCGTCGACGAGGACGCCGGCGTCGCCGACGACTTCCGGCAGCGCGCCGGCGGTGTTGGCGACAACGGGGACGCCGAGCGTCATCGCCTCCAGGACGGGCACGCCAAATCCCTCGTGGCCCGACGTCACGACCAGGACGTCGGAGCCCGCCATGACCTCGATGAGGTCGTCGTCGCGCACGGCGCCAGCGAAGCGCACCGCGTCCTGGAGCCCGAGCTCGGCCACGAAACGATGGAGAGCTGCCGTGTAGGACGGCACGACGGGGCGGCCCACCACTGAGAGCGTGGCCCCGGGGTCGTGGTGCGCCCGCGCCACCAACAGCGCCATGACGGCCCGTTCGATCGCCTTGTTGGGGGCGAGCCGACCGACACTGAGCCACCGTGCGCCCACGCCTGTCGCACCGGCGGCCCGTGAAGCGGCACCGGGGTCGGTGGTCACGATGGCGGCCGGGGGGACGACGGCCGTGCGCGCGAACCCTGCCTCACGCAGCTCCGCCTCGTTGAAGGCGGAGACGGCGACACCCAGGGCGGCGCGGGGGGCCAGCCGGCGGAGCTGGGTCAGGGCCAGCACCTGATGACGCGCCATGCCGTTGTCCCATGGCGCGTAGTACTCGGGCGGGGTGACGTTGTGGTAATTGACGGCCAGCGTTTCGGAGCGTGTGCCGAGCCATGGTGCGATAGCCGACGTCGTGGCGAATTGATAGACGAGCACGTCCGTTGGCTCTGCCTCGTCATCGTAGCGAGCGAATGGTCGAGTGGCCGATGCCGTGTCGGGGTCATCCCTCTCCACGTAAATCTCGGAACGGATGCCACGTTCCGACAGCACCTCGCGCAGTCGCAGCGTGTGCCGCCCTACCGCATCGGAACGGTGCAGCATCGGGACGAATTGATGGATGCCGCTCACGGCGAGCCGGGCCCCGACCGCGCCAGGGGAACCAACAGGTCGACAAACCGGTTCGCTGCCGAGTCGAGGTCGAGCGCGGCCACGCGCCGGCGTTCGCCTTCGATCACTGCGGCGCGTCGCGATGCGTCGCCGAGCAGCGCCGCGACGGCGGCGGCCAATGCGAAGGGGTCCTTGTCCGAGACGAGCACCCCTGCTCCACCGAGGACCTCTGGAACCGCCCCTTGATCGAACGCCACGACGGGCACGCCGGCGGCCATCGCCTCGACGACCGGCACGCAGAACCCCTCATGCTCGGATGTCACGACCAGCACGTCGGCCTGGGCGTACGCGGCGGCGACGGTGGCGTCGCTGGCATGGCCCCCGAACACGACGGCATCAGCAAGGCCCAGCTCGGCGACATACCGGTGCAACGCGTTGACGTACGAGTCCGTCGCCGGCTTGCCGATAACGTGCAACGAGGCGCCGACGTCGCCTTGGGCGTGGGCGACGGCCAACGCGGCGATGGTGCTCTCGAGCGCCTTGTTGGGCGAGACCCTGCCGACAGCCAACCAGCGCGCACCAGGGGCCACGGCGCCCACGGTGCGATGTGCAGTCGCTCCATGGCGGGGGGCCTCGGTGTGCAGCGCGGCCGATGGCGAAATCACCGCCGTCCTTGCGAAGCCCGCGGCAGCCAGATGTGCCTCGTTGTAGGCCGAATCGGCGACCGCAATTGCGGTGCGCGGGGCAAGCAATCGCAGATCCCCCTGCGCACGCAGCTGTCCCAGGGCCAAGTGGTTGTCCCAGGGCGCCATCAGCTCGGGTGGTGTGACGTTGTGGTAGTTCACCACCAGGGTTTCGGACCGCGCCGCCAACCACGGCGCCATGGCGGAGGCGGTGGCGAACTGGTACACGACGACGTCGCCGGGATTCGCCATATCGGGGTAGGCGAGCACGGCAACCGTCTCATCAGCAGTGTCGTCGTCGATCGTGTCGACGAAGATCTCCGACTGCACACCGCGGTCCCTCGTGGCGTCGCGCAGGCGCAGGGTGTGTCGGCCCACGGCATCGCCACGATGCAGCACGGGGACGAAATGATGGATGCTGATCACGAGGGAGCGGCGGCCGACAGAGCAATACGCCTGT
Source organism: uncultured Acidimicrobiaceae bacterium (assembly GCA_963782415.1). Classification (GTDB taxonomy): domain Bacteria; phylum Actinomycetota; class Acidimicrobiia; order Acidimicrobiales; family RAAP-2; genus Bog-473. The sequence continues at coordinate 148,434 of CAWAJT010000009.1, forward strand.
CCGCACCGATCCCGTCGGTGAGCGGCGCCACCGCGACGAACCCCGCCCGCTGGAGGAGCAGCTCCCAGGTGACCTGGTGCAGCGGGCGTCCGTCGACGAGATCCTGCGCCGGCGCGTCCCGCTCCCGCACCGTGGCCACGGGCTCGGCAACCACGACCAGCGGACTCCCCCGCCGGAGGACGCGACGGCTCTGCGCCAACAGCGCCAACAGCGCATGGAGCGGGAGCCGGTCGACGACGCCGCTGAGCACGACGCCACCGGTCATCCCTTCCGGACGCGTCGCCAAGTGCTCCGACGCCTCGGCGATGGTCACCGAGCAGCCGTGCTCAATGGCCTGGAGCGCCACCGCACCCCGCGGCTCCACGCCATGAGCGGTGGCGCCGCGTGCGCCCAGTGCGTGGAGCAGCTGGCCGTCCCCGCAATCCGCATGGACGATGTCGCCGCCGGGCGTGCTGGCCATCAGGTGCGCAGCGACCGGACCGGTGAGCGCACCGAGGTCGCGCGCTGGGACGAGCCACGCCGCGCCCTCCACCGGCCGGTCCTGGGCGGCGAGCCGCGCTTCGAGGGTCTCGACTCGGGCCGACAAGAAGCGGAACGCCTCGACCACGTGGCCCATCGCCTCTTCCAACTCGGTCTTCTCGCCGTCGCCGGGACGTGCCGAGCGATCCCTGCGAGGGCGCAACCGGTCGAGGGTCCCGCCCTTCCTGGCCTCGGCCCGACGGGACGACATGGCGTCGGTGAGCGCCGATGCGCCCGGGTGGTACGGGCCGTACCGGTCGCCCAGATGAGTGAAGGCGGCGAGGAAGTTCCAGGGGTCGCTGCCCTGGGGTGCCAGCCTGGTGAAGGCCTCGTGCAGCGCCGCCGACGCCCGGACCTGGTCCGCAGCAGATGTCCGCCCGGATTCCCCCCGAGCTTCTGCCTCCTCGGCATCGCCAGATGGAGGGGGGGTGGCGGGCATGGCGTCCGATGCTACCGGCGCTCCGACGGGCCCTCTGGGGCTGGCATGTTCTCCGTGCGGCGACAACCGACTAATTTTGCCCGCCACGGCGAGAGATGCGGGGAACTGTGACATACGCGCGCACCATGGCGACACGATGCATCCTGGCCGGGGTCCTCTCTCTGGGGGTCTGTCTCGCACTGGGCACGCTGTCCCCGTCGAGAGTCGACGGTGCGCCGGCACAGCTCACGCTCACCGAAACGTGGAATCCAACTGGTCCGCATCCGGGCGACGTGCTCAACGACGCACCGTGCGGCGTCGTGCAGGGGTCACCGGTGGCCTTTTCGGACAACGGCATCACGTCAGTGGAGGTCGGCGACCGCCAGGGCGACCTTTACGGCCTGAATCTGCAGGATGGGTCCGTCGTCCCGGGATGGGGATCCGGGAATGGCGCCGCCGTCGGTTCGGGACAGGGTTGCCTGAGCAACCCTTCCGGCAGCGGCGCGCCCGCGACAGGACTCAACGGGATTGAGGTCCCGGGAAGCCAACCCGTCGACTCGACCGCCTCGGTCAATGCGAACGGGGACCTCTACTTCGGCGCAGGGAACGCCGCCGCACCTGTTGACGGCGGTTACTACGCCTACGCGCCCAACGGCTCCGAACTCTGGAACCAGGTGGTGACGAATCCGTCGACCGACTCGGCCCCCGATGGCGGCGTGCAGGCGTCGCTGCCGATCGCCGACCAGGGGTCGTTGGTCGAGGGAGGTTCGCTCGGTCAGATGACCTACGGGCTCAACTCGGCGAACGGGACCCCGGCCCGCGGCTGGCCCCAGTTCTCCGCTGACAGCGTCTTCTCGACCGCCGCCACAGGCGACTTCTACGGCACGGGGTCGGACAACTTCGCAGTGGGCGGCGCCTCATCGGCAGGCTTCGCCCTCGGGACGCACTACTCCAATGGCGGGCACGTCCGCATCTACAACGACCACGGCGGAGTGATCTGCAGCGCGAACACGAACGAGCAGGTCGACTCGTCCCCGGCCGTCGGACCTTTCTTGTCCGGCGGTGCCTACGGCATCGCGACGGGTACGGGGAGCTTCTTCCCCGGCGCCGGCGACGAGAACACCGTGAAGGTGTACAACACGAAGTGCAACCAGGTCTGGAGCGACAAGCTCGACGGCACGACGGGAGGCAGCCCGGCCCTGGCCGACGTCCAGGGCAACGGTCAGCTGGCCGTGGTCGAGGGCACCGTGACGGGGCAGACGAGCGGATCGGTGTGGGCGCTCAATGCGGCAACCGGCTCCGTCATTTGGCAGACGTCGCTTCCGGGTGCGATCTACGGCTCGGTGACGACCGCTGACCTGAACGGAAGCGGCGCGCAGGACGTCATCGTGCCGACCGACAACGGCCTCTACATCCTTGATGGACCGACCGGCCTGGTCGTGGCGCACACCGACGACGGGACCGGGGCCGGGGGCACGGGGACCTACGGTTTTCAGAACGCGGCACTCGTGACGCCCGATGCCAACGGTTCGATCGGGATAACCGTGGCGGGTTACTTCGCGGTGAACAACACCAACTACGTGCAAGGAATCGTCCAGCACTTCGAGGTGACGGGCTCGAGCGCGGCCAACGCCGGCGCGGCCGGTGGCTGGCCCCAGTTCCACCACGACTCGTCGCTCAGCGGGTTCATCGGGGGCGGCGCGCCGCAAGCGGTGTGCGACCGGCCTGCGGCGGCGCAGAACGGGTATCTCACCGTCGCCTCCGACGGCGGCATCTTCGCCTTCGGGCAGGACTTCTGCGGGAGCACGGGCAGCATGACCCTGAACAAACCCGTCGTCGGCATGGCGGCCACACCCGGTCAGGGCGGATACTGGCTGGTGGCCTCGGACGGTGGCGTCTTCTCGTACGGCGACGCCGGCTTCTACGGCTCGACTGGTTCGCTCGTCCTCAACAAGCCCGTCGTGGGCATGGCGGCCACGCCCGACGGACGTGGGTACTGGCTCGTCGCCTCCGACGGCGGCATCTTCTCCTACGGTGACGCCGGTTTCTATGGCTCCGCCGCCGCCATCCCCGGCCAGACCATCGTCGGGATGGCAGCCACCCCTGATGGCCTCGGCTACTGGGAGGTGAGCACGACCGGCCGGGTCTTCTCCTTCGGCGATGCCACACCCGCGGGCGACATCCCCTCCCTCAGGCTCCACCTCAACGGGTTCATCGTGGGTATCACCCCTGACCCGGTGACGGGGGGCTACTGGCTGGTGGGTTCCGACGGCGGCATCTTCTCTTTCGGGGCGCCGTTCTTCGGCTCGACCGGATCCATCCGCCTCAACCAGCCGGTCGTCGCCATGCAGTCCACTAGTGACGGGCTGGGCTACTGGTTCGTCGCGTCAGACGGCGGGATCTTCTCCTATGGCGACGCGCCGTTCCGTGGGTCGATGGGAGGACAGCATCTCAACCGGCCGATGGTCGGCATGGATGGCTTCTGACGCCGCCATGACACGCACGCTGGCGGCACCCCAGTGCAATCGCCCAGTGCAGTAACCCTCGACCACGCCGGACGTCACGGAACGCTCGAAGGCCTCGCCTAGAGTGACGCCTCATGTTCCGGCGACGTGACGCGCAGCGAGGTCACGCGGCTCCGGCGGCGCCGCCAGCCTCCGCCCCGGCCCGCGGCCCCCTCCTCCCCTCCTACCCGCCGCACGATTACCTGGGCCAGCTCGACCCGGCCTTCCAGACCGCGCTCTCGGCGCGGCGCGCCGACGCCGACCTCTCGAACTTCACCTGGTACCACGCCACCGAGCTCCCCGACGGTACCGTCCTGCCCGGCGTGTGGGACCTGCGCGGCCACGAATCTGCCTACCTGGGCGGCATTGACCTCGCTGGCAAGCGCGTCTTGGAACTCGGGCCGGCCACGGGGTATCTCACGTTCTACATGGAGCGCATGGGAGCCGAGGTGGTCTCCTTCGAGGCCGGGTTCGACGTGCCCGTCAACACGCTCCCCGTCAAGGGGATAGACCAGCCCGACGAACGGCTACGTGTCATGCAGGACACCATCGATCCCAACCACGACGGCTGGTGGTACCTGCACCGCGCCTTCGGATCGTCGGCCAAGTTCGTGCAGGGGAACATCTACGACATGCCCGGTGACCTCGGGACCTTCGACATCACCGTGGTGGGCGCCATCCTGCTTCACCTCCGCGAGCCCTGGGGCGCGCTCTCCCAGGCCGCCCAGCGGACAACGGAGACCATGATCGTCACCGAGCCGCTGCAGGACGATCTGGACCCTCCCGAGTCCAACATCATGCGTTTCTCCCCTTCCGCCGAGCACCATCTGACGAACTGGTGGTCGATCTACCCCGGTGCGGTCGTGTCGATGCTGGGCCGCCTGGGCTTCGGCGACACTGTCACGACCATGCACAGCCAACGCCATCATTTGGCCCACGACATCGTCGCGGACGCCATCGACCAACCGATGTACACCGTCGTCGGGCGTCCACTCGCCATGGCCTGAGCCTCCGAGGGGGTCAGAACAGGCCGGGCGCTTTCCTTCCCCGCTCGACCACCGTGTGCAGGAACTCGTCGTAGCGCTTGATCAGCACCGGCCACTCGAAGTGCCGGTCCACGTAGTCCTTGCCTCGTGACCCCAGCGTCGTCCGCAGCGGGACGTCGGTCACGAGGCGCTCGAGCACCGCCTCGAACTCGGGGTACGACGTGAACCACAGGCCGCCGCCCGAACGCTCGCAGTGCTCCCTGGTCGGACCGCAGGCGCCGTTGACGAGAACAGGCACCCGATCGACCCAGGCTTCGACCACAACGAGGGAGAACGACTCGAGCGCCGAGGGAGACACGGCCACCAGCGCGTCGCGCACAATGTCCCACTTGTCGGGCTCATCCACCGCACCGGTGACGACGATGTCAGGATGCGACGGCAGCTCGAAGGACACCGGGCCGACCAGCGCCAACGCCAAGGGACCCGGATGTCGCTCCTTGTAGGTGGCGAAGTACGAGGCCAGCATTTTGGATCCCTTGTGCTCGTCGACACGCCCCACGCTGACGATGTAGGGGCGATCCCCGAGACCGAGGAGCTCGCCGCCGGGGCGGCCCTCGCCCTCCGACTGGCCCACACCGAGCCCCAGGACGATCTGCGGGCGCTCCGCCACCGGGTACATCCGCTCGACCAGGGCGCGCTCGGACGCAGTGTGGAAGCAGAAGGCATCGGCATCACCGAAGGTGCCGCGGAACACCGGCAGATAGAGCGCCGGCTCGTCGTGCGCGGCCGGGTGCAACACGGCGGGCACGCGGACCTTCCCGATGGTGGCCACCGTCGGGTGGTACAGGTACGGGTAGAAGGCCACGACGTCGGCGTCCGAGGCACACACGGCATCGACCAGCTGCGGCGAGACCGGGCCGTTGTAGTCGACCCAGCGTCGCCCCTGCTCCAGGGTGCCCAGGCGGGGCGTCAACCGGAGGAGGCCGTCGAGACCGTAAAAATCGGGCCGGCGGCCGTCGCGCGGAGGGATGGCGGTGCACGGGTACACCGTTGATCTCCGTCGTCCCCGCGGGCAATTCGTCGTCCCACGTGTGCGGGTCGAGCGCGCAGGTCGTGTGGACCTCGGCCTGCCAGGCCGTGTGGGCGCGCAGGTGCTCGGCGAGCTGGCGCGCTGCGGTCTCCGCGCCGCCCATGACCTGGGTGCCGTCGCGCGGGGTCACGAACACGACCTTGCCAGTCATGGCCGACCCACCACGGACGCCACCGCGTCGGTGATCCGCCTGGCCACCGCGTCCCCCGACAGCTCGGCGGCGCGGCGCCGGCCGGCGGCGGTCAAGACGGCGCGCAATTGGCGATCGGTGCAGGCTCGGTGCATGGCCGCGGCCACATACGAGGGGTCGGCCGCGGCCAGCACGAGCGCGGCGTCCGCCACCGTCTCGGCCACGGCTCCAGCACCTCGGGTCACCACGGGCACGCCGGCCACCATCGCCTCGACCAGGGGGACGCCGAACCCCTCGTGGGCCGACAACGAGAGATAGACATCGGCGGCGGCGAAGTACGCCGCAAGGGCGGCGTCGGACACTTCGCCTGGCAGTCGAACGGCGGCGGACAGGCCGAGGTCGTCGACATAGTCCTGCAGCGCCTTGGAGTACCCGAAGCTCGAGGTGCCCCCGACCAGGTGTAACCGGGCCTTGTCGTCGTAGAGATGGCGAAAGGCCCACAGCGCCTTGACCAATTCGTGCTGTTCCTTGGAGGGAACGATCCGACCCACGAACAGAATGTCGGCACCACCAGCCGCGCCCAGCGCGGCCAGCTCCGCGGCCACCCGAGGATCGGCGTCGCCGGTGACCCGCGCGTAGTCGGCGAGGACGGGGACGACCTCGGTACGCCGGCAGCCGGCGCGCCGGAGCTCGTCGCGGCTGAAGGGGCTCTTCGCCAACCCGAGCAACGCCTCGGGGGCGAGGAGCGCCAGTTCCTCGGCGGCGGCGGCGGCGCGGGCGACGCTGCGCGGCTCCCACCCGACGAAGTACTCGGGACCGGTGAAGTTGTGGAAGTCCAAAATCAGGGGCAGCCCGTGCTCGGCCAGGTATCCCGCCACCGACGATGACGTCGTGAATTGATAGATCGCCACGTCGCCCGACGTGGCGTGCTCGGGGTACATCCAGTGCTTGTAGGCCTCCGACGCCAGATCGTCATGGATCGCCTCGGCGAAGATGTCCGAGCGCCAGCCGGCCGCTCGCAGGGCGTCGCGCAGCTTCAGCGCGTGCGTCCCCGTGGCGTCATGCGGGTTGAGGGTGGCGATGAACTGGTGCACGGCCACCGGCCTCCCGGCGGCGGGGGTCACCGGTGCGGCGGGGCGTACGGCGAGGTGATGGCGGCCCGGACCGCGACGACGAGGTAGTCGTCGCCCTCGGGACCCGGGTGCGCGACCGCCTCGTACCCCTGCTGAGTCAGCAGGCTGCACCAGGTCTGGGCACGCAGCGGGCTCCCGGCGGCCAGGTCGGCCTCAGGCGGGGCGTCGGGGGCGCCCCACGCCTGCGCCGTCACCGAGTGGATGACGAGTGTCCCCCCGGGTTCCAACCGGGTGCCGACGGCAGCGAGCAACTGATTGCGCTCCGCGCCCGCCATCCCGTCGACCGTCCCGCTCAGGACCACTGCGCTCAGACCGGCCGCGGCAACCGCCCCCAGGTGCTCGCCCACTGACTCACCACGCAAGTCCACCGTGCCGAGCTCGGCCGCGTCGACCAGGCGTGACCGCGGGTCCACGCCGTAGGCGTCCCCACCGGCGGCCATCACGCGCCGCACCAGCCAGCCGTCGCCGCAGGCGGCGTGGAGGATGCGTCCGGGAGCCTTGGCCACGGCCGCCACCGCAGGCTCGACCCACCAGGCGTCGGCTCGGACCAGGGCGGGGAACTCGATCACGCCGGCGGCCGGGACGCGCTGGCCCTCCACCTGGCGCTCGAGCTCTCGGAGACGGTCGTCGACGATGTGCAGGGCACGGCTGACCGCGGACGCCGACTGGCTCATCTGATGCGTGAGCCACCCGACGTACCAAAGGAGGGCCGAGCGCATGCCCTTCTTGACGACGGCGCCCGCCGCCCGCTCCGACTCGACCGGGACAACGGGATCGATGAACGTGGCGGCGTCGACCATCCGGAGCGCGTCGCCCAGGTCGCCGCCGCGACCCGCCACGGGCGAGTGGGCGAGGAAGAGCTCGTCGAGCTCGCGCTCGAGCTTGGGCGGGAGGTCGCCCGACGCCCGACGGAGCCGGACCTCCTCGGCGATCTCCGCCATGACCTGCTCTACGTACGCCTGGGGGTCGTCGGGCAGTGTCACGTCTGCATCGCTCACGCCGCGGGCTCCGTTCAGGACGGCTGCGCCATGGCAGCCGACGTGTCGAAGTCGCTCTCCGACGCAATGAGGGCTGCGTGCACGTCCATGCGGAGGGAGCCCGTCATCTTGCCTGGATTCATGACTTCGAACGTCCCGGCGTGCTCCTGCCAGTCGTACAGGATGCCGCCCCGGCTCTGGATCCCCAGGGCGAACGAGAACGAGCCGTCGAGCAGAGGCATCTGGACGATCCCGAAGTGCATGATGTTGGTCCCGCGTGGAGCCTGGATCTGCACGCCGATGATGGAGGTGTCGGTCCGCATGATGGGGTGGCCGTCGGTGTCGCGGATCTCCAGCGAGAAGACCACATCTTCCATCGCGTGGAGGGCTTCGAACTCGACCCGGATGATCAGGTCGTCGCCGCACTTCATGTACGGAACCGTGTTGTCGCCCGAGTAGATCCGGTGGACCGAGCGGAACCGCACGGGCCGATCGGTATCGGGTAGCGCGTCAGTGGCCAAGGAGCCCGGCGCGGCCGGGACCGCGACGAGCGTCGGGTCGACGATTGCCATGCCCGCCCCCTCCGCCATGAGGCGCTCCCGGAAGATGCGGGTGACCTCGCCCGGATCTCCCTCGGCCACGAGGTGCCCGTGGCTGAGGACGATCCCCCGATCACAGATGGCGCGGATGGTGTCGGCGGCGTGGGTCACCAGCAGGATCGTGCGCCCTTCGCGCTGGAATTGGTTGACCCGGTCGATGCATTTGCGCTGGAAGCGCTCGTCCCCCACGGCCAGGACCTCATCGACCACGAGGATGTCGGGGTCCACGTTGACCGCCACGGCGAACCCGAGCCGCACAGCCATGCCCGAGGAGTAGAACTTGACGGGTCCGTCGATGAACTCCTCCAGTTCGGAGAAGTCGACGATGGCGTCGAACGCCCTGTCCACCTCGCGCTTGGACATCCCCAGCAGGGAGCCGTTGAGGTAGATGTTCTCGCGGCCGGTGAGATCCTGCTGGAAACCGGCACCGAGCTCCAGGAGGCCGGCCAGCTTCCCCTGCACGGCCACTTCGCCCTTGGTGGGCTGGAGCACGCCGCAGATGCACTTGAGAAGCGTCGACTTGCCCGATCCGTTGCGGCCGAGGATCCCCACCGTCTCGCCCGGCTGGACGGTCAGCGAGACGTCGTCGAGCGCCCAGAAGTCCTCGACGGACTTCCGCTTGCCGCCGTGGATCAACCGCTCCTTGATGGAGTTGTACTGGCCGTGGGCCAGGCGGAACCGCTTGGAGACGTGACGGACGTCGACCGCGAAGTCGCTCACCGCTCAGAGTTCCTCGGCGAAGTTGCCCTCGAGCCGACCGAAAGTGGCAAGAGCGATCAGGAAGAGGCAGACGGCCAGGAAGAGCACGGCGAGATCGAGCCCGACGTACCAGAGCATGCCCTTGGGCGGGAGGACGAGATACGTGGTCAGCTTGCCGTTGACCGTGGCATACGTGGTCACGTGGGCGTAAATGCACCGCTGGAACGACAGGACGAGCGGCACCATCGGGTTGAGGAAGTAGATCCAGGTCAGGCCCTTCGGCCCCAGCTTCTCGCCGATGCTCTGCTGGTAGGGGTACACGATCGGGCAGGCCCAGAACCACGCCGTGAGGATGACCTCAATGAGGTGCTGCGTGTCGCGCAGGTAGACGTTGATGCACGACAGCAGCACCGCCAGCGCTGAGGCAAGGACGACGCCCGTGACCAGGGCCAGGAGCAGCACCGGCAGGTAGGCCAGGTCAGGCGCCGCATGCAGGAAGATCATGAAGATGACCATCACGATCACCTGGAAGAAGAAGAAGACGCAGGCGGAACCCACGGCGGCGAGGGCGAGGATCTCGCGCGGGAACGAGACCTTCTTGACGATACCGGCGTTGTTCACCACCACACCGGTCCCGGTGAGCACCCCGAGGGAGAACAGGTTCCAGATCAAGAGCCCGGCGAAGAGAAAGATGACGAAGTCGGGCATCTTGTTGCCCAGGACCACTTGGAACACGAAGAAGTAGATGGCGAGCGTCATGGCCGGCGAGACCATGGACCAGACCAGTCCGAGGACCGAGTTCTTGTACTTGACCTTGATTTCCGTACGGACGAGGTAGATCAGCAATTCGCGCGAGAGCCAGATCTCGCGCATGCGCTGGCGCACGTTCGTCGTCGGGGTGACGATCCGGGTGACCGACCCGCGCCGCGAGTCACGCTCCGGGACGCCTGCCGCCTCCGCGGCCATGGGTGACCGGTCGGCCACCCTCTGCTCGACGCCCTCTGTTGTGCTCGGATCAGCGCCCGGCGAGGTGGCCGGGACATCCAGGGCCACGTCTATTTGTTCCCTGCCGCCGCCGTCGCCGTGGAGCGGTCGATGACCTTGTCGATGAACCCGTACTCGCAGGCCTCGTCGGCGGTGAACCAGCGGTCACGGTCCGAGTCCGTTTCAATCCGCTCGAGCGTCTGGCCGGTGTGGAAGGCGATCCGCTCGGCCATCATCCGCTTGAGGTAGATGATCTGCTCCGCCTGGATGGCGATGTCCGCCGCCTGACCCTGCATCGCGCCGGAGGGCTGGTGCATCAAGATGCGCGAATGGGGTAGGGCGTAGCGCTTCCCGGGGGCGCCGGCGCAGAGCAGGAACTGCCCCATGCTCGCGGCCAGGCCCACGCAGATCGTCGAGACGTCGGGACGGACGTACTGCATGGTGTCGTAAATGGCCAGGCCGTCGGTGACCGATCCGCCGGGCGAATTGATGTAGAGCGAGATGTCCTTGTCGGGGTTCTCGGCCTCGAGGAGGACGAGCTGGGCGCAGACCAGGTTGGCCGTCACCTGGTCGATGGCGCTCCCGATGAAGACGATGCGCTCTTTGAGCAGTTCCTGGAAGACCCGGCCAGCGGACTCCATTTCGGCCCCGGCGGACGTAATTCGGGGGGCTTCGGATGCGTTTGCCATGGCCGCGAGGCTAGTGGCCGGAGGGAGCGACCGTAGGCACACCGCCATACACTCCCTGTTCACCCGCATGGCGGGCCGCTGCGGGCGTGGCGGAATTGGCAGACGCGCCGGGTTTAGGTCCCGGTCCCCGCAAGGGGGTGGAGGTTCGAGTCCTCTCGCCCGCACCCCAGTCCCCCGATTCGCACCCGGTAGCTTCATCCGCGTGCCTCACCTCGTCGCCGCGCCCGACAAATTCCGAGGCACGGCCTCGGCTGCCGAGGTGGCGTCCGCCATGGGCGACGCCGCACGCGCCGCGGGGTGGACCGCCGACGAGGTCCCGATGTCCGACGGTGGTGAGGGCCTTCTCCTCGCGCTGGGCGGCACCGCCCACAACGACGTCGTCACAGGGCCGCTCGGCGCGCCGGTCGAAGCCGAGTGGCGCATGCTCGGGCGGCCTGTTGGCGGGGGGGCCCTGACCGCCGTGATCGAGATGTCGCGGGCCGCGGGCCGCGCCCTCCTGCCGCGGCCGCGCCCCGACGATCCGCTGCGGGCCACGACGACGGGCGTGGGCCAACTCATCCTGGCCGCCCGCGACGCGGGGGCTCGCCGCATCGTGATCGGATGTGGCGGGTCGGCCACGACCGACGGGGGGCTCGGTGCCTTCGAGGCGGTTGGCTCGCCAGCGGCGCTGCACGGTGTCGAGCTCGTGGTCGCCTGTGACACCACGACGCTGTTCACGGATGCCGCCACGGTGTTCGGTCCGCAGAAAGGGGCCGGCCCCGCCCAGGTGCTGGTGCTCCACGCGCGCCTGGTCGAGGTGGCCGACCGCTACCGGGTCCAAACCGGCATCGATGTCAGCACGGTCCCGGGCGGCGGGGCGGCCGGTGGCCTGGCCGGCGGGCTGGTGGCGCTCGGCGCCCGCATTGAGCCCGGGTTCGACCTCGTCGCCGGCCTGGTCGGCTTGCCCGGCCGGTTGGAGCAGGCTGACCTCGCCGTCACTGGGGAGGGACACCTCGATCCGCCGTCGTTCCGCGGCAAGGTACCTGGCGGCGTCTTGGAACTGGCCCGGAAGCGGACTGCCCGTGGCCAGCGCCTTCCGGTGCTCTGCATTGCCGGCGGGGTGGATGCCTCGCTGCTCACCGCAGCGCCGTCGGGCCTGGAAGTCGTCAGCCTGACGGCCCGCTTCGGTCGGGCCCGGGCCCGGGCCGAGACGGTTGCTTTGATCAACCTGGTCACTGCCGAGGCGCTGGCCCGGTTTTGCCCCTGAACGCACCCATCGGGCACACTGCTGGCGCGCAACGGCGGCGACTGACCCCGCCCTCCGGCTCTCCCCTTCTGGGACGACCGGTCCGGCGCGTTCACCGACACAGGGAGGCATCATGGGACTGCTCGATGGCAAGGTGGCGGTCGTCACCGGCGCAGGACGAGGCATCGGGCGCGAAGAGGCCCTGGTGCTGGCGGCCGAAGGAGCGCGGGTCATCGTCAACGACGTGGGCGCCGGCCTGCACGGCGAAGGCTCGCAGGACGCGCACCCGGCCGAGGAGGTCGTGGCCCTGATCAAGGAGCGGGGCGGTGACGCCGCGGTGAACGGCGACGACATCAGCTCGTGGGCCGGTGGCAAGAACGTCGTGGACCAGGCGATCGACACCTTCGGCTCTCTCGACATCCTCGTCAACAACGCCGGAATTCTCCGAGACAAGATGTCGTTCAACATGGACGAGTCGGACTGGGATGACGTCATCCGAGTCCACCTGAAGGGGCACTTCGCGGCCACGCACCACGCCGCGGTGTACTGGCGCAACCGGGCCAAGGCCGGCGAGGACGTCACCGGCCGCATCATCAACACGTCGTCCGAGGCCGGCCTCTACGGCAACGCCGGGCAGGCGAACTACGCAGCAGCCAAAGCCGGCATTGCCGCGCTGACATGGGTGGAGGCACGCGAGCTCGGGCGCTACGGCGTCACGGCGAATGCCATTGCGCCGCGGGCCCGCACCCGCATGACCGAAACCATCTTCGGTGGGGATGGTATGAGCGCAGGCGAGGGTGGCTTCGACGCCTGGGACCCCAAGAACATCGCGAACGTGGTGGGGTTCCTGGCGGCGCCGGCCGCGGCCGACGTGACCGGGCAGATCTTCGTGGTGTTCGGCGGGAACATCTACGCCATGAGCGCCTTCAAGCCCGTGGGCCAGCTGACCCGCGATGCCGCATGGTCACCCGAGGAGCTGCTCGCCGCCAAGGGCGACCTCTTCAAGGGCGTCAGCTCGGGAGTGCCGGACTTCAGCTTCTTGTAGACGACCTCCAGGATCGCAGCAGCTCCCGCCGGGAGGCGGCGTGCTGGAATCTGCGGCACCATGTCGGCATGGCACATGATCGTAAGTTCCGCTTCGCCGCGCAGCTGAGCACGGCCCCGGACGGCTCCGCCCGCTCGTGGGCGGCGCAGGCGCGCCAAGCCGAGGACCTGGGCTATGGCGCGTTGCTCATGCCAGACCACTTCGGCGACCAACTCGCGCCTGTACCCGCACTGGCGGCGGTGGCGGCGGCCACGTCCACCCTGCGCATGGGTTCGCTCGTCTTCGGCAACGACTACCGCCACCCCTTCGTGCTCGCCAAGGAGGCCGCCACGCTCGACGTGCTGAGCGACGGCCGCTTCGAAATGAGCCTTGGCGCCGGGTGGATGCGCACCGACTACGACGAGGCCGGGCTCACCTACGACCACCCCGCCGTCAGGGTGGCGCGCTTCGAGGAGGCGGTCAAGGTCGTCCAGGGCCTGCTGCGCACCGACGGCCCCTTCAACTTTCACGGCGAGCACTACGAGGTGCTCGGGCACACTCTCACTCCGAGACCGGTGCAGCGGCCGGGGCCTCCCCTCATCATCGGCGGTGGCGGCAAGCGCGTCCTGTCCTTCGCCGCTCGTCACGCCGACATCGTCAGCATCAACGTCAACCTGCGCGAAGGCACCGGCGGCCCCGAGACAGCCGCCGATGCCACGCCCGAGCGCACGAGGACAAAAGTCGGCTGGGTCAAGGCAGCGGCCGGCGACCGCTTCGCAGAGCTGGAGCTCAACTCGCTCATCGGCTTCGTCCTGGTGACCGACGATGCCCAGAGCCTGGCCGGACAGATGGCGCCGGCCTTCGGTATCGACCCGGCTGATGCGCTGCACGTGCCGTTGGCCCTCATCGGGACGCTCGACGAAATGGCCGAGGAGCTCGAGTGGCGTCGCGCCGAGTACGGGATCTCGTACTGGTCGATCGAATCGGATGCCTGGGAGACACTCGCCCCGGTGGTCTCCAAGCTGGCCGGCACATGATCACGACCACCTCCGGGTGGGAGGGCATCGGCAGGCACCGGGAGCTGGCCGGCCACGACGTCTTCACCATCGACGCGCCCTCCATCGGACCCGAAAGCCACCCGCCGCTGCTGATCCTGCACGGCTTTCCCACGTCGTCCTTCGACTACACCGCCGTGCTCGACGGGCTCCGCGCCGGGCGGCGTGTGCTCTTGCTGGACATGGTGGGCTACGGACTCTCGTCGAAGCCCGACCGTGGGTACACCATGGCGCTCCAGGCCGACGTGGCGGCCGCCTATGTGGCTGCGCTCGGTGTGGATCGGCTGGCACTGTTGACCCACGACATGGGCGACACGGTGGGCGGCGAGCTGCTGGCCCGCCGGTCCGAGGGCACCTGGCCGGTCGAGATCACACAGCGCGTGGTGACGAACGGGAGTATCTACATCGCCCAGGCACACCTGACCAATGGGCAGCAGATGCTCTTGGGCCTGCCCGACGAAGAGCTGCCGGAGGGGATACCGATCGACGTCGTGTCGCTCACCCAGAGCCTGCGCGAGACGTTCAGCACCCAGACGCCGCTCGTCCCCCCCGGCTGGTCCGAGGATCCGGTGCCGGCGGCGGCGGCGCAGGTCGTGCACAACGATGGCCACCGCATGCTGCCGCGGTTGATCCGCTACATAGAGGAGCGCCGGGCCAACGAGCGGCGTTTCACCGGCGCAATCGAATCCGACCCGTCGCCGCTCCACATCGTGTGGGGCCTCGACGACCCGATCGCCGTCCCCTCCATGGTGGACACGCTGATGGCCGCCCGCTCCGACGCCACCGCGACGCGTCTCGATGGCGTCGGGCACTACCCCATGGTCGAGGCGCCTCAGCGCTTCCTGGACGCCGTGCTGCCAGGGCTGGCGTAGCCGCGGCACAGAGCATTCTCGGAATAGTCCCCTAACCTGGCGAGGGTGCCGGACCGCCGCCGACCTTCAAACCGCTACGAGCTGTTGACCTGTGCCTGGTCGGGCCATGTCGTCGTCGGCACCGACGCCGCCGTCATCACGCCCGACGACGCGCTGGTGGCCTACGAAGACGGGCCGGTGCGCTGGTATCGCTGCCTGCGCTGCGACAGCTGGCTCCAACGAGCAAGGCCCGAGCACCCGCAACGGGAAAGGATCGAATCACGCGATGAGATTGCGCTGCCGCTGCGCGGCTCGGCCCTGCGCGACCGCTATGTCCTCCGACTCATCGCCGTCGACCGCGCCATCCACGTCATTGTGCTCGTCGGATTGTCGATCGCGCTGTTCACCTTCGCCGCCAACGACCAGGCGCTCCATCACGACTACCAGAACATCATGAACGACCTTGCGGGCGGCGCCCCAGGGGCTTCGCAGGCGCGCGGCTTGCTCGGCTACCTCGGCCGGGCCTTCAAGTATTCACCGACGCATCTGCGCATCCTCGGAACGGTGTTGCTCGTCTTCTCTGCGCTCGAGGCGACCGAGATGGTGGGCTTGTGGCGCAACAAGCGGTGGGCCGAGTACCTCACGTTCATCGCCACGACTGCCCTGGTGCCCTTCGAGATCTACGAGCTCACGAACGGCATCAGCATCTTCAAGCTCATCGCGCTGGTGATCAACCTGGCGGTGGTGGTCTATTTGCTGTTGGCGAAGCGTCTCTTCGGGTTTCGCGGCGGTCACCAGGCCGAGCACGCCCGGCGGGAGTACTCGAGCGGCTGGGACGCCATTGAGCGGGCGACACCGGGGCACCCGGCCGCGGTGGCTACGCCGGTGCCATCACCTTGAGGGCGCGCCGCTCCTCGGGCAGGCTGGCGTAGAGGTCGGCCACCAGGTCGTCGCGCTGGGCGCGGTGGGACAGGTCGTCCCACCGGTTCTCGAACTGGTGCGGGTCCTCGTCGACGTTGTAGAGCTCCCCCGTGGCGACGGCCACTCCGCCCGGACCGGTCCCGGACTGCTCGTAGACCACCGGGCAGGGCTGCAGGACGCTCTCTCCCCAGACCTCCTCCAAGCCGTTGGGCTGCCCTGCGGTCGACGGCTCGTACACCGTGCACAGCCAGCCGTCGCGATAGATCGAACGCAGGTGCATGCCGTAGCCCGGGAACTGGCTGTCCCACTCGCAGAGTGCACGTGCCTGCCCGGACTCACCATCGGCCAGCGGGAGAGCACGGCCTTGCATCCACGGGGCGGGCGCGATGCCGGCGATGGCACAGAACGTCGGTGCCAGGTCAACCTGCCCCACCGGGTCGCTGACCACGGCCGGTGCGATGCCGGCGGAGGGGGCCGGCCGCCACACGAAGGGCAGCCGCATCAGCGCGTCGGTGTGGTATGGGCCTTTGTAGAGGAGGCCGAAGTCGCCCTGCATCTCGCCGTGGTCGGTGGTGAAGATGACGTCAGTGTCGGCCAGCCAACCCCGCCGCGCGACCGTCTGCAGCACGCGTCCGCAGGCCTCGTCGATCAACTCGTTCATCACGTGCACCTTGGCGTTGATCTCGCGGATCTGGTCGTGCGTGAGTGCCGACGGGACGAACGAGGCAGGACCTCCCTCCATGTTCGAGAAGGAGCCGTCCCAGTAGGCGAGCCAGTGCGCCGGCTTGCGCGCCAGCACGGCGCGGATGGCCTCGTCGGAGCCGGGATGTCCCGGCGGCAGGTCGAGATCGCGCCAGGGCACGCGGTCGAGCTCGGACGCCGGAGGGTCCCATGGATGGTGAGGATCGGGAAAGGACATCCAGCAGAACCAGGGCTCCTCGGCGCCGATCGAGTTGAGCCAGTCGACCGTCAGATCAGCCACCCAGTCGGTGTGGTACCACTGGCGAGGAATCGGGTTGTTCTTCGTCTCCGGCGCCGCGGTGTCACCGCCCGGCTCGGCCTGCAACAACCCCGCGAAGCTGTGCAGGTGCTCGGGATGGTTCGCCTTGAGCCAGCGCCCGTAGTGAGCGATCGGGTGGTCACCCCAGGCGGCGGCGTGCATGGCCTGCTCGGAGCGCTCGAAGCCGCGCCAGGGACCGCTGTCGCCGCGGGCCACGCGGGCGTTCTCCTCCCACTGGTTCGTCGGGTCGAAGCCGGGCTCGAAATGTGCCTTGCCCAACAGCGCGGTGCGGTAGCCCGCTTCCGTCTGCAGATAATCCGCCACGGAGGGAGCGTCGAGCGGGAGCGGGATCCCGTTGGCCACCACGCCGTGGGTCCGGACGTACTGACCCGTGAGCATGGTCGAGCGCGCCGGCATGCACACGGTGTTCTGGTTGTAGGCGCGGCGATAGTTGATGCCCTCGGCAGCCATGCGGTCGACCACGGGGGTCCGCGCCACCGTTCCCCCGTTGCAGCCGAGGCTGTCGTAGCGCTGCTGATCGGTGGTGATGAAGAGAATGTTGCGCCGGCGCGGCGGCCCGTTCTGCGGAACCGGGTCAGGCATCGACCCACCCCCGTCTCCGTACTCCCGATGCCCCGGTCTGCGCTCTCGGCACGCTCTGCCCTGTCTGCACGCTGCGTTCCCTCTCCTTCTTCCCGACGAAGCGGATCGTCGGCTCCTCGATTGTCACCCCCACCCTCTCACTCCGCGCGCAACATGCGGTGCAGATCGAGCTCGAGCTCCTCCATGAGTTGAGCAAGGAACCGCAGGCGCTCCGCGGCGCCCTTCCTGGCGAGCAGCCGCTGCGCGTCGTAGGCAGTGAGCGGCGCCGCGGCGCACAGTTGCCACGAGGCCGCCTCGGTGTCCCCCCCACCGTCGAGCACGAGATCGGGCGGGAGCGGCGGGGCGCCGCCCTGCTCGGCCAGCAGGGCTCGGGCGCGGCGGACCCGCTGCCCAGCCGCGGCGACCAGCGGTGTGGCGTCGCCCAGTTCCGGCACGGGCTCCACGTCGCGGACGAGCGCCACTGGATAGGGGTCGTCGGGGAGCCACTCGTCGACCATGATCAGCGACTCGCCCTCCACTCTCAGGACCCAGCGCCCGTCGGCCAACTCGGAGGCCTCGGTGATGACGCCGCGAGTGCCGAGCGTGCTGCGCTCGTCGCCTCCCCCGACTTCGGAACCCCGGGCAATCAGGACGATGCCGAACCGCCGGTCAGCGGCGAGGCAGTCGCGCATGAGCTCCCGGTAGCGCGGCTCGAACACGTGCAGTGGCATGGTCGCGTGCGGGAAGAGCACCGCCGACAGGGGGAAGATCGGAAGGCGGGCACCGGACATGCTCCACCATGGCACGCTGACGCGGGAAGCCGCATCCCCGACCCGGGGCCAACGCGAGAAGGACCGGCCTCTCGGGCCGGCCCTTGCTCGTCTCTTTGTGCTTCTTGTAGTGCTTCTTTCGTTCTGTCTGCAGTTCGCGGCTCCGGCCTGCGGCGCAGTGGGTGCGGGGACCGCCTTGTCGGCCGGCCGGCACACGCACCGGCGCGATCGCGGCCTCATTCATACGCCGGACCTCACGCCAAGCGACATGCAGTGGAGGCGTCACCGAAACCGACATCGGTGACGCAACCTCAACCCGGCGGATCGGCCTCCTCGGTCGAGCCTGTCGACTCCATCGGCAGCTCCTTTCCCACTCGGGGCAACTGCGGGTGCTCTTGTTGCCTCTCGCTGTATTCAGTATCCACCCCGACGCCGCCCGTGTGAACCCCGTGCGAACTGGCCATTCGCGAAGGCCCAGGTCGGGGCGCGCGCCGTCACGCGAACTTCACATGCTCGTGATGTGAGACCCCGAAGGTGCATCGAGGCGCTGCTGGCGCCGTCCACCTACGCTCGCACCATGGCACTGCCGACACCCAAGGAGAACACCACCGCGATCGTCACCGGCGCCTCGTCGGGCATCGGCGCGGACATTGCCCGAGAGCTGGCGCGGCGCGGCTTCGGTGTGACGCTCGTCGCGCGCCGCGAAGACCGCCTGAAGGCCCTGGCCGACGAACTGGCCCACGCGCACTCGATTCGCGCCGAGGTCATGGTGGCCGACCTGACCGACGCTGACTCGCGCGCCAACCTGCCCGGGCGGCTCTCCGCGCTCGGGCTCACCGCCGACATCCTCGTCAACAACGCGGGCTTCACCACCATGGGCGCGAGCTATCGGGCCGACCGGGCCACTGAGCTCGCCATGGTGCGCACGAACGTCGAAGCGGTCGTCGACCTGTGCACGTTGTTCGTGCCGGGCATGGTGACCCGGCATCGTGGCGCCGTGCTCAACACGGCGTCGACCGCGGCGTTCCAGCCGCTGCCCGGCCAGGCCGGCTACGGCGCGTCCAAGGCATTCGTGCTCTCCTACGGGCGCGCGCTCGGGGCCGAGCTGCAGGGCACCGGGGTGACCCTGACCACGCTGTGTCCGGGCCCGGTCGAAACCGGCTTCGCCGAGGTGGCCGGCATGAGCGACGACGAGGCGGCCGAGACGCTGCCGGGTTTCATGTGGGTCCCTGCGCACGAGGTGGCCAGGGCGGCGGTGGCGGGCCTCGATGCCGGCCGCGCCGTCGTGATCCCGGGGACAGCCAACCGAGCCGGGGCCGCGCTGGCGCAGTTGGCGCCGAAGTCGCTCCTCCTGCCCTTGATGGCGCGCCGTCACCCGGTCCTCAAGGCCGACCCGAAGGGAGCGACGGCCACCGACTGAAAGCCGCCGACTGAACGCTGCCCGCCGCCGGCGTGGCGCGTGGCCGCCGCCAACGCAGACCAGCCAGGCCCCACACCCCCCGAGAACGCCGGTGTTGCACGCTCTTGCGGTCGACTCCCTGGTGGCGGGTCGGGCTCCACTAACCTTGGGGCTGTCACCGCGCCACCGCTGCGGGACACTGACGACGGGGGCTCATGCCACAGCTGGTCTCGGACCTGAACCTGCCCTATCTCGACACCATGGGCCTCGAGCGCCGTGCGGCCGTCGAGGCGATTGCGGCCGCTCGATCGGTCCACTGGCTGGCCCGATCGGACATTGGCTACTCGGTGATCAACCAGCAGGACGTCACGGCGATCCTGCGCGACCAACGCTTTCATTCCGCGCTGTCCATGATCGCGGAGGCACCCGAGTTCCAAGGCTCGACCGCCCGCAATGGACCCGGCGAGTCGATCTTGACCATGGAGGGCGAGGGACACGCACGGCTACGGCGGCTGGTGGCTCCCGCCTTCACTCCGGCGTCGGCGAACCGCCTCCGCCCCACCATGCGCAGGGTGGTCGGCGAGCTCGTCGACGGATTTGCAGGACGCGGCGAATGCGAGCTGGTCGCCGATGTCTGCGAGCCCTATCCGATCCCGATCATCTGCGAGCTGCTGGGAGCGCCGCCCGAGGACTGGAAGTTGTTCTCGACATGGGCGACTGACATCTTTCGCATCTTCAACGGGAACCTCGCCGAGGACCTGCCCCTCATTGAGCAGGCGGGCGCGGAGCTGACCGAATACGTCAGCGACATGATCACCGCGCGCCGCGGTGACCCGCGCGACGATCTCTTGAGCGACCTCATCGCGATCGAGCAAGAGGGTGACCGTCTCTCGACCGACGAGATGGCGATGCTGGCGCAGGCGGTGCTCATGGCGGGAACCGACACCACCCGGAATCAACTGGCGTGCTCGGTAGCACTCTTCGCCGAGCACCCGGACCAGTGGGCGCTGTTGGCCGAGCGTCCAGAGTTGGCGGCCCGCGCCGTGGAGGAGTCGATGCGTTACCTCGGCGCTGTCCGCAGCACGGCCCGCTTCGCCGCCGAGGACGTGGTCTATCGCGACGTGCTGTTCCCCCAGGGCACCTTGGTGGTCACCTCGCTGGCCGGCGCCAACCGTGATCCGGAGGCCTTCGACGATCCCGACGTCTTCGACGTCACTCGTGAGCGCGCGACGGTGCAGATGACCTTCGGCTCGGGCATTCACTTCTGCATGGGCGCCGCGCTCGCCCGCGCCGAGCTCCAAGAGGCCCTGCCGCTGCTGGCCCGGCGCATGCCGAACCTCACCCGGGCCGGTGAGGTGGAATGGAAGCCCTCGACCTTCGGGATCTGGGGACCGGCGCGCCTGCCGCTGCGCTTTGCGCCGACCTAGGACCCACGACCTTTCGGACGCCCGGTCTTGTTCGGTGGTGAGGGTCGCCGGGCGAGGGGGGTGTTGTTGCACAAGCCATGAACAGCACTGTGCATAGCTGGCTGAGACACTCCGTCGTCGCTCACTCGCTCACTCGCTCCCTCACCCCCGACCAGGCCGGCACCGGTGCGCCCGAGAGAGGGCGCGCCGAGAACGACGAGGACGCCTCCAGCGTCAGTGGCGCCGGCCCGAAACGACGACCGAGTGATCCGCCGCCTCCGGTGACGGCGCAGCAGTGCCCGCCTCGCCTGCTCCCCCAACAACGCGGCGCGGCACCCGGGTCCGCCGGGCTTCCTCGATCATGGCGCGTTGGGCGGCCGGGGCCGGTTCCGGGCCGCCGTAGGCGCTCGCCGACACCGCTGCGGCCAGCTCGCGCCACGTCGACGCATCCGTCCCCGTCGCCGTGTCGAGGCGGGCGGCGTATTCGCCGAGGGTCTCGGACGGTCGCCGCGGCTGTCCGGCCCGCCGGCCCGCCCGCTCCATGGCGCGGACAACCCGCGCCCCCCAGGTCGTGGGTCGGCTACGACGCCAGCGCACGGTCACGACCGTCAGTCCCACCGCGACCACGACGAGCGCCACGGGCTCCGGAGGGACCTGGCGCAGGGCCGCACCCACGTCGTGGAGCGCGGTGGCGCCCGGACTCGGTGGGCCCGGCGGGACGGATGCCGTCGGATCGAAGTCCTGCCACCCATAGCCCGGGAACCACACCTGGACCCAGGCGTGGGCGTCGCTGGCATGCACCTGGTAGAGGTCGGTGATCGGGTTGAAGCCTCCCGGCACGTAGCCGACGGCCTCGCGGGCGGGAATGCCGAGGGAGCGCAACATCACTGCGAGCGACGTCGAGATCTGCTCGCAGAAGCCCACGCGGTTCCCGAAGAGGAACTCGTCGACCGTGTCGGCTCCGGCCGGGAGCGGGGGGATGTCCTCCGAGTAGCGGGTGTGGTTGCCGATCCAGTCGATCAGCGACTGCACCTTGTCGTAGGTCGAGGTCCTGCCCGCCGTGACCCTCTGCGCCAGGGCCAGCACGCGGTGGTAGGTGTGCGGGAGCTGCACCTCTTGGCGCTCGAGGTCGACCGGGAGCGTGTACGGACTGTCGTCAGCGCGGAGCTGCGCGGGGGTCGCCGTACTGACCTGCGAGTCGACCGTGTAGACGGATCCCGCACCCAATCCGAGGGGCGAGACGATGGTGCCGTCACTGGCGACGTAGACCTTGCCGGCGGGGAACCACAGCTCGCCCGCGCTCTCGGCGTGGAACACGAGGTTCGCCGTCGGGTTCGCCACGTAGAAGGTCTGCAGATCACTCTGGCCGAACGGGACGTCGCCGAGCGAGACAGGAAGGACGAACGGCGAACTCTGGCGCAGGGCCCGGCGCGGGACCGGCTGTGATTCTGTCCAGCTCTGGCCCTGCCACGTGTCGAAGGTCTCGCCCACCCAGTAGGACGGGCGTTGGGCTCGCACCTGCATGACGAGCGTGGTGCCCAGGCCTCCCCGGAGCGCCGTGTTGAGGCTGGCCGCGAAGCCGAGGTACCCACCGACACGGATCCGGCTGTTGGGGCTGCCGGCACGGGACAACTGCGCCGGGCCGCCCGAGTCGCCGGCCAGCCCTCCCGCGACGCCGACCGATCCCCCCGAGCCGGCT
This sequence comes from uncultured Acidimicrobiaceae bacterium, assembly GCA_963782415.1. Taxonomy (GTDB): domain Bacteria; phylum Actinomycetota; class Acidimicrobiia; order Acidimicrobiales; family RAAP-2; genus Bog-473. The sequence continues at coordinate 171,094 of CAWAJT010000009.1, forward strand.
CGCGCAATGAAGGAGACCCGCGACGAGACGACCGGTGCCGGCAGAACCAAGAAGACCGCAGCGGCCGCCGTCGAGGTCGCCAGGACCACGAGCACGAGTCCCGTCACCGACAGACGGCCGCCGCCACTTGCCGACGTCCACATTTCGCTCAGGCCCCAAAGGCAGCAGCAGGCCCAGGCCACCACGAAGAGGCCGAAGCGGAGGTCGATGGCCAGCGCACCTGCCACCGCCATCAGGCCGGTCGACGCTCCCAAGGTGAAGAGCAGGTCGCGCCGGGACGGCACATGGAAGGAGTGCACGACCAGCACCGAGACGAGCAGGACCGTCAGCGGGTTGATGACCGACGTGACGCCCGAGGTCCGCGAGGTCACCGCGTGGAAGAACCAGAAGCAGGCGGCGGTGGCGCAGACTGCCACCAACAGCTTCACCCACCACGGCGGGTGGGCCCGGGTGGCGTGCGAGAAGGCCATGCCGACGGCGACGAGCACCATGGCACCAATGGCCGTGGCCCAAGCGATCTCGCCCAGGGAGGCGGAGGCGGCGATGGCCACCGTGGCGGCACCGAGACAGGCCAGCCGGAGCCGGATCGAATCCTCGGGCACGCCGGGCTGGTTGGCCCGTCGCACCGCCTGGGCCAGCCTCACGAATTCGGCGCCGGGGCCACGGCGCGGGCCAGCCGGCGCCCCGCGCTGCGGCGGTCGGCCACGGCGGCGACAACCGGGCCCGCCGCCTCACGGGTACCGAGCACGACCGGAGCGCCGCGCCCGAGCAGTCCCACCACGGTCCCCAGGGCATCTTCGGCGACACGCTCGGCCTCGTCGCGGTCGGGCGGCAGATCGACGGTGATCGTCACGGCCTGGGCCGCCGGGCGCTCCAACTCGCGCACCATCACCTTCCCGGCATGCGCCGTCGAGCGCCAGTGGACCAGACGACGGCTGTCCCCCGGTGCGTAGGGGCGGGCGCCGCGGGGAAGGCCCGTGTCGGCACGGGGACGATCGAGCGCGTCACCGGTCCCCTCGTCCGCAAGCATGGTCGGGGTTCGCGTGCGGCCGCAGCGCGGCGAGACGTGCAGCGGTGCCGGCAGGCGGAGCGTGACCCGCCGGGTCCACCACTGCAAGGCGAACGGTGCGGCGGAGGCCACGTCGAGCGTGACCGCATCGTGGACGCCGCGGTGGGCGGGGACGAGGGTGACCGAGTCGGCCTCCCGGCCCCGGTGCCCCCCGGGACCCACGAAGACCTCGGGCCCCGGCGGCTCCACCGGGCGCACGCGCACCCGCGTGCTCGCCTCGACGTGCAGCGTCACCGGCAGGCCGGCGTTGCCATCGCTTGGCGCGCGCCGCACGCTCAGCCGCAATCGCGACACGGCCAGGCCCGGCGCGACGAGCCCGATGAGCAAGGCACCGAAGACGAGGTCCCCCAGGACCTGGACCCAGCCCGAGCCTGCGTTGTGCGCGACCAGCCACCACAGGCCGATGATCAGGACGGCGGCGAGCATCGGCGCCCACGGGCGCGCCGGTCGCGCCCAGCGGCTCACGGCCTCGGCGCGGGCGTCGCGTCCAGGAGCCCCCGGACCACGCCGGCCGAGTGGCCCACGCCGTCCTCGGCGTCCGCAACCAGGACGCGGTGGGACAGGCAGTCGACGGCCACCGCCTTCACGTCGTCGGGGAGGACGTAGGCGCGTCCGTCGAGCACGGCGTGCGCCTGTGCGGCGCGAATGAGCCAGATGGCGGCGCGTGGGCTCGCGCCGAGATGCACCCCCGGCGCGGTGCGGCTGGCGCGGCAGATGTCCACGGCGTACCCCGCCACCGCCTCAGTGACGGTGACCGACTCGGTGGCCCGTTGCGCCCGGCCCCATTCCCCGGGGGTGCAGACCGGCCCGAGCTCGGCGAGGGCGTACGTGCCGGCCCGGTGCAGCGCCAGCTTCACCTCGTCGGCCGCGTCGGGATAGCCGATGGCGGTGGCCATGGCGAAGCGGTCGAGCTGACTCTCGACCAGCGGGAAGGTGCCGCGCTGCGAATGCGGGTTCTGGGTGGCGATCACGAGATGCGGCCACGGGAGCGGCCAGGACTGGCCGTCGACGCTGACCTGTTGCTCTTCCATCGTCTCGAGCAGCGCCGACTGCGTCCGCGGCGGCGTGCGGTTGAGCTCGTCGACGAGCACGACGTGGGCGAACACCGGCCCGGGACGGAAGTCCCAGGTGCCGCTGTCGGGCATGAACACGGACACCCCGGTGATGTCGGACGGGAGAAGGTCGGGGTGACCTTGGATCCGCGACAGCTCCGAGCCGAGGGAGGTGGCAAGGGTGCGGGCCAGCACGGTCTTGCCGACACCGGGCACGTCCTCAATGAGGAGGTGCCCGCCGGCCAGGGCCGCCACCGCGGCCGCCACGAGCGCGCTCTCGCTGCCCAGCACGACCTGCTCGAGATTGCGCAACAGGGCCTGGCCCAGGGCGACGGCGGCATCGAGGTCCCCGACGCGCTCGTCCACCACGCTCATGACATCCCCGCCCTACCAAGTCCCACGCACGCCAACACTACGGGTGCAGGGGTGGCGCCCGGTCCTCGGCCCCGTGTTCGACCTGGACCGAAGGGGCCCTCCCGCCCCTCCTCAGACCTGGCGGCCCATGAACGCGGCCAGCTGGTCGGCCGGGCCGGCGCCCGCCGGGGCAGCCTGGCGCGCGCCGAACGGCGCGGCGCCCTCGGGCCCGCGCATGGCGTCGGAGAGGAACGCCTCGGCAAAGGCGAGGAGCGTCGTCGCCAGCTCGGGACTGAGGTCCGTCGACTGTCCCGTCGCCCGGGCCAGGTCCCAGCCGTGGGTGAAGGTGTCGCCGGTGGCGATGTTGACGAACACCCCGCCAGGAAGCTCGCCGAAGGGGAGCCGCAGCGTCTTGTCCATGGCACCGTCGGCCTCGAACGCCTTGACGGCGCGCGCCGCGCCCTTGTTGAACTCCGTGACGAAAGCGCCGTCGCAGAAGTCGACGGCGTCGCCACCGGTCGGCGCCACACCCGTCTCAGCCGTGACAGCGAAGTACACCGTCCCGCCCACAATGTGGTTGATCAGCTCGCGCACCTGCCAGGACGCGCACGGGGTCGGCGCGCTCAGTTGCTGTGTCTCGACCCCGGCGAGCACACCGGCCGTGGACGCGAACGCCTGCGCCAACATGTCAGCACCCATGACCAGTCTCCTCCCTGCAGCTCACCGAGCAACGGTTACGGCAGGGTGGCCGTGGCCTCCCCGACGACCTTGTCCTCACCCTCGCCATTGGACAACGTCACCGTCATGTCCACCAGCCTCTTGCCGCCCTCTTCGCGCTTGGCCGTCACGACGATCTTGGAGGACAGCACCTCGTCGGGCCACGTCTGGCGGGCGAAGCGAACCTGATAGCGGGTCACATTGCCGACACCGACGAAGTCCGTGAGGGCGGTGCCGAGCAGGCCCATGGAGAACATGCCGTGCCCGAACACACTGGGTTGTCCGGCCTGCTGGGCCGCCACCTCGTCGTGGTGCATCGGGTTGAAGTCGCCCGAGGCGCCGGCGTACTTCACCAGGTCGGTCCGGGTCAGCGTGTGCGTGATCACCGGCGCCTCGTCTCCCACCTGCACCTTCTCGAAGGACATTGTTCTCTCACCCATCTGCTCGACCTCCCATCGACTCTTGACCTTGCCCCCTGAGGGGGATGCTCACGCGCACTCGCATCACGACCGGTGAATCAGGTTCATGCGCGCCGTGACCACCGGCTCGCCAGTGGACTCGTCGGTCCATGTGGTCTCCGACACGATGAACGTCATCGTCCGCCCCTTGGACTCCTTTTGGTACGCGTCCGAGATAACCCCCCGGCCGACCAGCACGTCCCCCACCTGAATGGGTCGGTGGTACTCGAACTCCTGCTCGCCGTGGAGGATGAGGCCGCCCTTGGCCATCAGCGGCCCGAGGACGGTCGGGAGCGGGTTGTTCGTGGGGGCACCCTTGGGCTGCATCTCGGCGAACTTCCCCGAGAACTCCATGGCGAAGGGCCACGTCGGCGGAGCCGGGATGTTGTCGAAGCCGGCCTGCCGGGCCACCTCGGGGTTGTGGTAGATCGCGCTCGTGCTGAGGAGGGCGTCGGCGAAGTGCTGCACCGGTCCCCGCTCCACCACGACCTTCGACGTGCCGGTCGACTGGCCGATGATTCCCTTGAGCAGGTCTTCTATGGATGCGGCGCCTTCTGCCACCGGTGTCCTCCCTCTTCCCGTCCGCCATCGATCGCTCGTCACCCGTTGGGCAGCCGGGCGGATGCAGCGCCCAAGGTAGCGGCGGTGCCTCGGCGCCGCCCAATCCGACAGCGCATCCACAGGGCGGCGGCGCCGGCCTCCCGATCGGTACCATCGGCCGCCGTGACCCCTCCCGACTTCTTCGACGTGGTCCAGACCCAGCGGGCAGCGCGGTCCTTCCTGCCCGACGACGTGGACGACGCCACGGTGGCGCGCATCCTCACGGCGGCGACCCACGCGCCCAGCGCGGAGAACAGCCAGCCCTTCGTCTTCATCGTGGTGCGCGACCCCGCGGTGCGCGCCGCCATCGGCGAGCTGACGGCACGGCTGTGGGAGGGCGGCGCCAAGGCGTTGGAGGCGCAGCGCCTCTCCCCCGCCTTCCTGCGCGACGTCGACCGGGGAGCCACTGGCGGCGTTGCCGGCGCCCCGGTGCTCGTCGTCGTGTGCGGCGATACGCGCCTGACCTACGCCAAGGCCATGGACGCGTCCGTCTTCCCCGCGGTGCAGAACCTGCTGCTGGCAGCCCACGCGGTCGGCCTCGGCTCGACCCTGACCACGCTCCCCGTGCTGGGGGGCGACGAGCTGGGCACGCTGCTCGGACTCCCGACCGAGGTCATGCCCGTCGCCGTGGTGCCGCTCGGACACCTGCCGGCACCACTCGGGCCACCGCGGCGCCGGCCACTGCAGGAGAAGGCCCACCTCAACCGTTACGGGACGCCATTCCCCGCGGCCTGAGACGCGCCCGCACCCACGAACCGCTCGAGGAACGAGCAGTAGCGATCCAAGATGACCGGCCACGTGTAGTTGGCCTCCACGTACCGCCGGCCGTTGCGCTGCATGGTCGCCCGCCGCGCGCCACGGGTGGTCAGCGTGTCGAGCATGGCTTCGAAGTCCGCGTAGTCGCCGAACCACAGGCCGGCGCCCGACTGCTCGGCGTGCTCCCTCGTCGCGCCACAGGTGGCGTTCACCAGCACCGGCACCCCGGCGGTCAGGGCCTCGATCACCGTGAGGGAGAACGACTCGTGCGGGGAAGGTGCCACGAGCGCGTCCGCGTGTCGGAGGAGGGCCCACTTGGCGGCGTCGTCGATCATCCCGGTGACGACGATGTCGTCGGCGGGCTCGGGCGCGTCGACCACCTGTCCGACCAAGACGAGCCCGAGCGGACCACGATGGCGCTCCTTGTAGGCGCGGAAGTACCGCCACAACATGCCCGTCCCTTTCTGATCGTCGACCCGTCCGATGCAGATCAGGTAGGGCAGCTCCCTCACACCGAACGCCTCGCGCACCGCCTCATCACCTGCGGGCACCCCGTCAGGTGCCTCCACGCCCAGCCCGAGCAGCACCTGGGGCGTCGCCGCCACAGCGAAACGCCCGTTGACGAGCGCCCGTTCGCTCCGGCTGTGGAAGGCAAAGGCGCGGCAGCGGGCGAAGAGCTCGTCGAAGAGCGGGAGGTGCAGGGCAGGCTCCTCGTGCGCGGCCGGGTGCAGCACGGCACGCTCAGCGACCAGCGGCAATCCGCGCACCGTCGGGTAGTACAGGTACGGATAGAAGGCGAGGACGTCGGCGTCGCTGGCCGCCACCGCCTCCACCAGCGCCGGTGAACGCGGCCCTTGCAGGTCGACCCAGCGCTCCATGTCGGCGGGGCTGGCCTGGGCGGGGTCGGCGCGCAGCTGGGCCCACAGCGGATGGAAATGCTCGGCGCGCCCCGCGGCGGAGCGGATGCGGTGCACGTGCACGCCGTTGCTGCGCGTGATGCCCTCGTCGAGCTCGTCGCGCCAGGTGATGGCGTCGACGGCGCAGGTCGTCAGCACCTCGACGTCGTGGCCCCGATCCGCCACGAGGCGCTCGGCCAGCATGCGGGCCCCGGTTTCGGCACCGCCACGGATGTCGGGGCCGTAGCGCGGCACCACGAAGGCGATCTTCACGGGCGGTCCGGGGCTGACACCGCAGCGAAGCTATCGGCTCGGATCCGGGCGGCGGCCCCACTGGAACTGACGCCCACGTCAGGTCTGCGGATATGGTGAGCCGGTGCAGGAGCATCACTACTTCGTCGATATCGAGGCCAGCGTGGACGAGCTCTGGCAGCTCTTCTGGGCCCGCATCCCCCACACCGAGTCCGGGGATGTGACGATCGACATCCTCCATCCCGGCGACGACATCGGCGAGGGCCTCGTCCGCCACTGCTGGTTCCGCGTGCCCCGCTACCTGCTGACCGGCGGCAAGGGCCAATCGTGGGAGTGGCTGACCGAGGTCACCCCGAAGGTCTCGTGGAAGTACAACGCCGTCGGGCGGCCCCTGTTCTCCGAAGCCGAGGGACACACCCGGCTGGAGGATCTCGGTGACGGGACGACCCGGGTGCACTTCTCCGAGACGTACCATGCCTTCAACCCGCTGCTGCGGGTCCTGCTCGAAAAGCGCGTGCACGCGTTCATCTCCAAGGACAACGACCGCCTCATCAAGGAGTCGCTGACGATGGGCGTCGGCTATCTCCGCAAGGCCAAGGCGAAGGCTGACGCCAAGGCGGCCGGCCAGGACGCCCCGGCCGGCCCGGCGTGACGGTCGTCGACCTCTGGGTCAACGCGCTCAGCGGCAAGGCCGCCGCCGCCTTCATGGGGCAGGCCGGCAACGAAGGCATTCCCGAGCTGCTCGGCGGCAATCTGTCGGCATCCTCGACCGTGCAGCAGCTGCTCGCCACCATGGATGCGTGCCACGTCGACGTGGGTGTGATCGCCGCCGGCATCGCGGCCGAGGAGACCGACGCGCTGCTCACTGACGTGTCAGCCCACCCCGACCGCCTGCGCGTGGCGCTCACCGTGGACCGCCCCGACCGACCGGTGCGCCAGGTGACGCGGCTCCGGGAGCTGGCGGTGCACCCAGCCGTGGCGCTGGTGCGCATTACGCCGCTGGTGACCCAGTACCCGCTCAACGACAAGCTGTACTACCCGATTTACGCCACCTGCGCCGAGCTCGGCCTACCTGTCTCGGTCAATGTCGGCATCCCCGGCCCACGCGTGCGCTCGGCCTGCCAGCACCCCGAGCGGCTCGAGGACGTCCTCATCGATTTCAAGGGGCTCACCGTCATCGGCGCCCACATGGGCCACCCCTACGAGAGCCTGCTGATGCAGTACATGCTCAAGTGGCCCGACCTCTACCTGTCGAATTCCGCCTACCTGGCCACGTACATGGACCCGGCGCTCATTTCGTTCATGGACTCCTCGCGTGGCATGGGTCGCGTCCTGTTCGCCTCCGACCATCCGTTCCTCCCGATGGAACGGGCCGTGGCCGCCGCCCGGGATCTGCCGCTGTCCGACGCGGCGGCTGCCGCCTTCCTCGGTGAGACCGCCGCCCGCCTGCTCAAGCTCACATAGCCGAGGCCCCTCGCGGCGCCGGGGGGTACGGTGCGGGTGGTGGATCTCGGGCGCGTCGGGGTGTGGTGGAGCGGTTCGTGGCGGGACCCCGACGATCCCGACCGCAGCGTGGCCCCCGTGCTCGAATCCCTCGGCTACGGCGCACTGTGGTCGTCCGGGCGCTTCGACCCCGGCCTCTCGCCGCACTTCGAGCGTCTGCTCGGCGCCACGGACCGGATCCCCGTCGCCAGCGGCATCGTGAGCATCTGGGCCGGTGCGGCCGACGACGTCGGGCCGGCGGTGACGGCGCTCGAATCCCGGTTCCCTGACCGCTTCTTGCTCGGCATCGGGGCCAGTCACGAGGTGGCCGTCGCCGGCTACACGCGGCCCTACACGAACATGGTGGCGTACCTCGACGCCCTCGACGCGCTCGCCACCCCGGTGCCGGCGGCGCGGCGCGTGCTGGCCGCGCTGGGTCCGCGCATGCTGGAGCTGGCGGGGGCCCGCGCCGCCGGTGCGCATCCCTACTTCGTCCCCGTCGAGCACACCGCCTTCGCCCGCGGCGTGCTCGGACGGGGCCCCCTCCTCGCCCCCGAGGTCGCCGTTGTTCTCGAGACGGACCCCGCCCGCGCCCGCACCCTGGCCCGCGGCTATGCCAGCACGTATCTCGGCCTGCCCAACTACACCGAAAACCTGCGCCGTTTCGGCTTCGGCGACGAGGACATCGGCGGCGGCGGGAGCGATCGCCTCCTCGACGCCGTGATCCCCTGGGGCGATGCGCCCACGGTGGCCGCGGCGGTGCGCTCCCACCACGACGCCGGCGCCGACCACGTCTGCGTGCAGGTCGTCAGCGACCGCGGCGCGTTCCCGCTCGACGAGTACCGAACGCTGGCCGGCGCACTGCTCGACCCCTGAGCCGCAGCAGGACCGTCGACGGGGACGTCAGGTGGCGAGGCGGCCAGGTGGCGGGGACGCCTCGGCACGATGGACCAACTTGGCCGCCAGGGCGCGGAAAGCCCGACCACGGTGCGACACCGCAGACTTCTCCTCCGGGCGCATTTCGGCGAACGTGCGCCCGTCCCCGCCGTCGGGTACGAACAACGGGTCGTAGCCGAAGCCATTGGCGCCGCGGGCCTCCGTCGCGATCGTCCCGCGCAGCACCCCCTCGGCCGAGACCTCTGTTCCGTCTGGATACGCCACCAGCGCCACCGTCCGGAAGGCCGCTCTGCGCTCACCTCCCCCGCCGGCACGCGCCGCCAGCTCGCGCAACAGCTTCGCCACGTTGTCGGCGTATGTCGCGTCCTCACCGGCGTACCGAGCGGAGTAGACGCCCGGCGCGCCACCGAGCGCGTCCACGTCGAGTCCCGTGTCGTCCGCCACCGCCGCCATACCCGTCGCCGCCACCAAGGCCCGCGCCTTGAGGCGCGCGTTCCCGATGAGCGTGTCGGCGTCCTCGACCACATCAGGGACGCCGTCGGGTCGGGGCAGCAGCTCAACGGGGAGCGACGCCGCCAGCACCGCGACGATCTCCTTGACCTTGTCGGGATTGGCCGATGCCAGCACGAGCCGTCGCGGCCCGTGGGCCGCCGGGCCATCGGCTGCGCTCACCGCCGTGGAGGCGCCTCGGCCAGGACGGCCGCCTGCATGTCCGTGAGCTCCTTGATGCCGGACTCCGCCAGGCCGAGCAGCGTATCGAGCTCACCCCGGGTGAAGGCGATGCCCTCAGCGGTGCCCTGCACCTCGACGAACCGCCCGGCTCCCGTCATGACGACGTTCATGTCGACCTCGGCGCGGGAGTCCTCCACATAGGGCAGGTCGAGCATCGGCACTCCGTCGATGATGCCGACCGAGACCGCCGCCACCGAGTCCGTGAGTGGATGCGAGCTGATCGTCCCGGCCTGCACCAGGCGCGTGCAGGCGTCGTGGAGGGCCACATAGGCGCCGCAGATGGAGGCCGTGCGCGTGCCCCCGTCGGCTTGGAGCGCGTCGCAGTCGACGGTGATCTGTACCTCGCCCAGGGTGACCAGATCGCAGACGGCGCGAAGCGAGCGGGCGATCAGCCGCTGGATCTCCTGGGTCCGCCCCGACTGCTTGCCCTTGGCGGCCTCCCGGGAGGCGCGCTCGGGTGTCGAGCCGGGCAGCATGGAGTACTCGGCGGTGACCCAGCCGCGCCCGGTGCCGCGCATCCACGGCGGGACACGCTCTTCGACCGACGCGGTGCACAGCACCTTGGTCTGCCCGAACGTGACGAGCACCGACCCCGGTGCCATCACCGTGAAGTCGCGGTCGAAGCGGACGGGTCGCAATTGGTCGACGGCGCGCCCGTCCTGGCGCGCCGTGCGGGGATCTTCGCTCACCACTTCTCCTCCCACGGGACTCCTCTCGCTTCGGCCACCCACCGTGTCACCGCGACACCGTAGGCGACCGGTGTCGCGGCGGGCGTGACCGCCGTTGCCGTGGTCGCGACCTCAGTTGCCGTGGGCGAACGCCTCGGGGTACGAGTGAGGCGAGATCTCCAGCGCCGCGCCAACGTCACGGTAGGTCTTGAGCTCAATCACGTTCCCGCTGGGGTCAGCCAGCTTGACCTTCGTCTGCTCGGTGGGAAGGCCTTCGTCGTCGGTCGACACGGGGACCAGCCAGTCGATGCCGCCAGACGTCAGGCGGGCCACGACGGTGTCGAAGTCGTCCCGGCTCAGCGTGACCCCGAAGTGGCGCGAGCCCCCTTCCTTCAGTCCGGCCACCTCGTCGGGCCGATCCTGCAGCGTGACCTGCATGCCGAAGAACCACACATCGGCGAAGCCAGGGCGGGCGCGCGCCGCCTCGCAGCCGAGCGTGTGCACGTAGAACGCCCGGGCCTCGTCGAGGTCCTGCACCGGGATGGAAAGATGGAGGATCGGCTGCACGAAGCCCAGCCTACGGCCGACGTGACGCCTCAGGCGCTGCGCCCCGCCGCGAACAGCACGCAGCGGGCCATGGTCAGGGGCTCGTGGCGCCGGGCCGGCGAGGCCGCCACGGCGCGGCACGGCGCCAGGGCGATGCCCGGGGTTGGGGGCGTCGCGGGGCCCTCGGGCGCGACCGTCCATACCCAGGCCCTCCGCTCGAACGTGGGTGCCGCGCCGATGACTGCTGTGAAGAAGCCGGACGCATAGACCGGGTCACGACTCGAACCCGTGATGACAACCTGGCTCACCCGCCACGACTGCAGCGCCCGTCGCACGACGGCGAGTTCGGCCGGAGTTCCCGTCGGCAGCGCCGCACCGCTGATCGTCAGGTCGGTGAGGATGCGACGCGCCGACCCCGGGGCGCCCGTCCCAACGGGACCACCGATGGCGTTGGGCGTCTTGAGCGCGGCACCGGCCAGGCGGAAGCGCATCGCCTCGGTGGCCTGCCACAACATTGGCTGCGTCGAGCCCGTCACCGCAAACGGGACGGTCAAGACGACGTCGTCCGCCGACAGCGTCGGGGCACGCGACTGCAGGTACATCGGCGTGTGCACCCGCACGACGCGCAGGGGCACCTCGAAAGTGACGAACACCGGCACCACCGCCACCGCCACCACCGCAACCGTCGCCACCGTGGCAATGGCGCGTCGATGAGCCGCCGACCACGAGGCCGGGCGCCAGCGGGTCTGATGGAGCACATCGAGTCCGATCGCGATCAAGAAGGCCAAGAACAACGTCAGCAGCGGCACGAACTGGTCCGGCAGGATTTCCTTGAGGATCGGCGCCATGGACAGGATGCGCCACGGCAACCAGGGGTGCCCCAACCACGACGGCCCGCCCAAGAGGTACCCGCCGAGGGCCAACCAGAACGTGACCGCCGCCAGGAGCACCAGCAGCCAGGTGAGCAACCGGCGCCAGCCGATGATCACCGACCCGACCACGGCCGCGGCGACTCCCGCGCCGACGTAGTCGGGCGGTGGCCCGGTGTGGCCGAGGTACCCGCCGAAGCGGATGTACTCGTTGGCCCGCGTCGCGTACTGCCCGGGTGCCAGCAACCCCGAGAGCGGAATGCCCGAGATCGGGGCCAGTGCGAACAGCAGACCCGAGACCGACTGGGGCCCTGCCAATCCATACCAGGTCGGGTAGGCCAGCACCGCGAGGGCCAGGGCGCCGGCCAGCGTCAGCGCAGGCAGGGCGTGCCCGGCCCGAGGCCGGAGCTGGCGCCAGCCCACGAGCACGACGGCCGCCAAGCCGACCAGGCCCAGCACCAGACACATCACCAGGATCTCGGGCGAGATGAAGAACTGCACGATCAGGAGCGCTGCCAGGAGAAGTCCGTCTCTTCGGACCGAGTGCTCCTGGCGGATCACGATCTCGTGGAGCGTGGTGAAGAGGAAGGGTGGAATGACGAGGAGCGTGACCGACACATGGCCGAAAGTGAGCGAGGTCACGATGGCAGAGGAGTAGCCGAACACGAGCGCCGCCGGAATGGCGGCGCTCTTCCACGTCACCAGGGGCCTGATGGCGGCGAAGCAGGCCCACACGCTCAGCGCAGGTGCAAGCGTCAGCGCGACATTCGTGGCAAGGACGGGCCCGAAGAGCCACGTCAGCGGAGCGGCCACGACGCCGACGAGCGTGCCCGATGTGTTCGACAGGAGATTGGCACCGTCGGGGACATTGACTGCGCCCGAGAAGACCACGCTGTGCAGGTGCGTGATGGCCCAGGCGGGCCAGGCCATGAACCAGACCTCTTGGGCCGGGTCGCCGCAACCACACGTCAACGACGACGAGGGGTGTCCCGACCAGGTGTGCCACCAGAGGACCACCGCGGGCGCGCTCGAAGCACGCCAGGGCGATGAGGTGGAAGCCGACGGTGCGCGCGCCCCTTCCGATGCGCCCGGGACCGAGGGGCGCGAACGGAGCCTGCACCGACGACCCCTCGGGCGAGGTGACGGATCCGGCGGCACCGGCGGCTGGCATGGCGGGTGACGCTTGCGCCGACACGTCCATGCCGCTCGTCATCGACGCCGAGCGTACCGCCAGGACCCGCCGGCACGGGGCTTGCACAGCCGGTTCACATCAACGCGGTCCACGCGTGCACTCCGGTCTCGCACCGCCCTGGGCGCGCCTGCATGCCGGCTCCGCTGCGCGCCGTTCCTAAGATCGGCGTTGTGCCCGACCGCCGCCGTTGCCTTGTCGTGGGCGCGGGACTCCTCGGCCTCGCCGCCGGGTGGGCCATGACGCGCCGGGGTTGGGAGGTGCTCGTCCTCGAGGCGGCGGGTGGCCCGGGTCACCAGTGCTCTGGCTCCAAGGGCGACGCGCGCATCTTCCGTCTCGGCTATCCCGACCCGCTCTACGTCGAGATGGCGGTCCTTGCGCGCGCCCGGTGGCGGGACCTGGAAGCGACGACCGGGCGACGGCTCCTCTCCGACACGGGCCAGGTGACGCTGGGCGACGAGCCGACGTTGGAGGCCATCGCCACCGCCCTGGCCGCCGCCGGCGCGCCCGTCGAGCGAGTCTCGGGAACCGATGCGATTGGACGCTTCGGGGGTATCACTGTCACGGGCTCCGTCCTCGTCGAGCCCCACTCCGGCGTCTTGGCCGCCGACCAGTGCCTCGCCGCGCTGCTCCAGGCGGGCTCGATCGACGTCCGCAGCGGACACCCCGTCACCGCGCTGCGACAGACGCCCGACGCAGTGACAGCGCGGACCCGGGACGGTGCCGAGTTCCGGGGAGCGATGGCCATCGTGTGCGCGGGACCAGCCACCCTCGGGCTCGCCGGGCTCGGGACACCACTCACGCTGCCTCCCCCCTCGCTCCCCCAGGTGGCCTACTTCGCCCCCCGGACCGGCGCAGGAGAAACGCCGCCCGTCTTCATTGAGTGGGGGGACGACATGGTCTACGGCCTGCCCGTGCCGGCGGGCGGGCCGCATGCGGGCCTGTACAAGGTGGCCCAGCATGTACCGGGCCCCGCGCTCAACACCTTCGATCCGACCGACCACGACCCGTTCACAGTGGTCGACCCGGCGCTCCTCGAGCCGTTGAGGCACGCGGTGGCGCGCCTGCTCCCCACCCTCGACCCGCGGCCGGTCGCCACGGAACGCTGTGTCTACGACAACTCGCCGAACACCGACTTCGTGCTCCAACGGGTCGGCCGCCTCGTCGTCGGCTGCGGCACGAGCGGGCACGGCTTCAAATTCGGTCCGCTCCTGGGCGAGCTGCTCGCCGACTTGGCAGAGGGCACACGACCTTCGGTCGATCTCAGCCGCTTCATCCTTGCTCGGAACGGTGCGCCGGCGCACGGTCCGGTGCCCGGTTCGGGGTCCGTGTCCCGCTAGGTTGCGCCCATGCCTCGGTACGTCGCACTGCTCCGGAGTGTCAATGTCGCCGGTCACGGGCGCCTCGCCATGGATGAGCTGCGGGCATCGTTCGATACTCTTGGCTACACGGACGTGACGACCTACATCCAAACCGGCAACGTCCTCTTCACGACAGGGTCCAAAAGCGAGGCCAAGATCGCGGCGGCCATTGAACAGCGCCTGGTCGACGACTTCGGTGACGCCCCCGTCGTGCTCGTCCGGAGCGTCGCCGAGCTCGAACGCATCGGCTCCTCGAGCCCCTACGCCAAGGCGGGCGCCGACCCCGCACGCCACCACGTCACGTTTCTGGCCACCACCCCCTCGAAGGCCGCGCTGGACGCGTTCGAACTGCCGAAGAGCGGGCGGGACGAACTCGTCGTCGACGGGACGGAGGTGTACGTGCACACACCGGACGGCTACGCCAACACCAAGTACACCGGGACCTTCCTCGAACGCCGCCTCGGCGTCGTCAGCACCACCAGGAATTGGAACACCGTGACGAAGCTCTGCGCGCTCGCCGCGCGCTGATGCGGCGTGTCTCGCCGGTTTGCTCGCCGGCGTTTGGGTAGCCGCCGTGTGGGCCGCCGGAGCGCAACGCCCGGCGTCACCTACATGCCGTAGACGCTACGGATGACCTCGGAGATCGTCGTCGTGTCCTGCGCCACCAGCTCGATAGCCTCCTCACGCAGCGTCCGCATGCCCTGCTTCTGCGCCTGGCGGCGGAGCTCGTCCTGCGTGGCCCAGCCCACGACCAATCGCTTGATCTCGGGCGTCATCTGGAGCAGTTCGTAGACACCGATGCGGTCGAGGTACCCGGTGTGGCCGCAGTAGTTGCAGCCGGCGCCGTGGTAGAAGTCCGTCTTGGGCGCGCCCCCGGCCTCCTCGTAGAAGGTGAGCTCTTCCTGGGTCGGGTTGTACTTGACCTTGCACGACGGGCAGATACGACGAACGAGGCGCTGGCCGACCACGGCAATGACGGATGAGGCGATGAGGAAGGACTCGATCCCCATGTCCAAGAAGCGGTGGAGGGCCGACACGGCGTCGTTCCCGTGGAGGGACGAGAGCACGAAGTGCCCGGTCAGGGCGGACTGCACCGCGATGCGGGCCGTCTCGACGTCACGGATCTCTCCGACGAGGATCACGTCTGGGTCTTGACGCAGGATCGACTTCAGCCCGTTGGCGAACGTGAGGCCCGCCTGCTCATTGGTCTGGATCTGATTGATCTTGGGGAAGACGAACTCGACGGGGTCCTCAATGGTCATGACGTTGCGTGAGCGGTCGCTCACCTCGCTGAGCGTGGCGTACAGCGTGGTGGTCTTCCCGCTTCCGGTCGGGCCGGCGCACAGGACCATGCCGAAGGGCGCCCGCACCAGTTGGGAGTAGCGCTCGTGGGTGTCGGTCGGCATACCCAGGTCGTGTAGGCGAAGGACCGAGCGGTTCTTGTCGAGGATGCGCATCACGCACTTCTCGCCCCATATGGTCGCCACGGTGGCGACGCGGACGTCGGTGTCCTTGCCGTCGATGTTCTTCGTGAACTGACCGTCCTGGGAGCGGCGCTTCTCCACGATGTTGATCTCGGCCATGATCTTGATTCGGCTGATCAGTCCGATGCCCATGGAAGACGGGAGCTCCAACACGTCCTTGAGAGCTCCGTCGATGCGGAATCTGACGTAGATGACGTCCTGGGACGGCTCAATGTGCACGTCGGAGGCGCGGTCGCGGACAGCTTGGGTGAGGATGCTGTCGACGACTTGGACGACCGGCGCGTTCTCGGTGACGACGGTCGGGCTCTCGGTCTCGGTGGGCTGCTTCTTGCGCGTGCCCTCGACCGCTTCGAAGACCTGGACCATCTTGTCCACGCCCCCGATGGCCTGGTAGCTGCGGTCGATGGCCCACCGGATGTCGGTGACCGGCGCGAGCGACAGCCGGACCGTGCGACCGCTGGTGCCGCCCAGCAGCAGCCGAATGTCGTCGCTCGGCTGGGAGACGGCGACATGCAACCCGTCGTCGTCGACGTGGATCGGGATGGCCAGGTTCGCGCGCGCCATGGCTTCGGGTACGAGCGCCAACGCCTTGCGATCCGGGGTGTCGCGACGCAGGTCGGTCACGGGCATCTCGAAGAAGTCGGCCAGTGCATCGACGAGGCCACGCTCGTCCAACGCCCCGATGTCGACGAGGACTTCACCCAGTCGCTTGCCCGAGTCCTTCTGCGCCTCGAGGGCAGCCGCCAGTTGCGCTTCTGTGACGTCGCCGCGCGACACGAGCACCTGTCCTAGGAGCCCCTTGGGCGAAGGGGGAGGAGTCGGGGCGGCGATGGCCTCCAACGGATCGTCGCCGGACTCACCGTCGCCCAACGGGCCGAGCTCGGCCTCTTCTTCGCGCTCGAGCGTGAGCACACCGGTGGGCTCGGAGGGGCTGTCGTCTCTGCGTCGAATTTTCATAGTGGTTGCGCTGGGTCGGCGCGGCGGATCGCGTCGCCGTGTGCCGCCCACTCTCCTTGTCTCTCCATTGTCGGCGGGACGCCCGCTCCACTTGAGGGCCGCCACAAGGCGCCTCGGCGTGCATCGCGCCCACCTGAAGCAGCTCGGGACACCTTTAGAATCCGGCGCATGCGCTCCGACGATTCGTGGGGTGCGGCCGGGGAGCCCGACGGACCGGGTCGGCGTGAGGGTCCCCGCCCCAGCTCGACCCGGCCGACGTTGAACACCGCCGTGCGTCGCCGCCGGGCTGACCGGGCCTTTTACCTCCGACTGGCGGGAGCGATTCGGCAAAACAGGCGGGCGCTCGAACGGCTGCGGCAGTGACGTCCGACGCTCTCCAGAGCGAACCGGAGAGGGTCCGGGCGCTGGAGCTGGCGGACTTCCTCCTGATCGCCGAGGCCGTGCTGGCCGAGCCGGCAAGGCGCATCGCCGAGGAGTCCAGCCTGCACCTGGCCGACTCTGCGCTGCATGCCCCGCTGGCCTGCTTCGGCGGCGAGGACTTCTACCCGGACTTTCCGACGAAGGCCGCTGTCCTGTGCGCCCATCTGGTGAAGAATCATCCCCTCAAAGACGGCAACGCCCCCGTGGCGCTGGTCGCCACCATCGAATTCTGCCAACGGAACGGGCATCCATGGGTGCCCCCACCAGGCGACGAAGACGGTGCCGTCACGGCGGCACGCATCTTCGAACTGGCTGCAGCGCCACTGACCGACGCCACTCTCAGCGACTTGGCAGATTGGATCGCCGATCGCATCGGCGTGCACGGCTGAGGCCCGGCCCACGGACAGCTGACCTCGGGTGTCCGACCGCTTGTATCGAGCCCGGCCCCACGCGGGACTCCAAACCGAGAATCGTCAGAGTTTCCACGGAGCCTCACACAACCGGAATCAGAAGTAGATGATCTCTTTGGCCCGCTCGGCGACCTCGTCGAGATCATCGGTCCAGGCGCCTGTCGAGAGGTACTTCCAACCGCCGTCGGCCGAGACCACCACAATCGAAGCGGACTCCCCTTCCGGCAGGGACGTGGCGCACTTGACTGCGCCGGCCAACGCTGCCCCGGTGGAAATGCCGGCAAAGATCCCCACCTCGGTCAGGCGCCGCGTCCACTCGATCGACTCCCGCGGCCGCACCACTGTCTTGCGGTCCAACAGCTCGGCGCCGCCCAGATTCTCGAAGATGGGCGGGATGTAACCGTCGTCGAGGTTGCGCAGCCCGTCGACCATTTCGCCGGCGGGCGGCTCGACGGCCCAGATCTGGACGGCGTCGCCGAGCTTCTCGCGCAGGAAGCGTCCCACGCCGAGCAGCGTCCCGGACGTGCCCAACCCGGCCACAAAATGCGTCACGGAAGGGCAATCGCGCAGGATTTCGGGACCGGTCCCCTCGTAGTGCGCCCTCGGGTTGGCCGGATTGCCGTACTGGTAGAGGAACACCCATTCCGGGTGTTCTTGGGCCAGGGCGCGGGCCATGCGCACGGCGCCGTTGGAGCCTTCACTGCCCGGTGACTCCACGATCTCTGCCCCCCACAGCTCCAGGAGCTGGCGGCGCTCGACCGAGACGTTGGTGGGCAAGACCACCTTGAGCGTGTAGCCCTTGACCTTGCACACCAAGGCGAGCCCGATACCGGTGTTCCCCGAGGTCGGCTCCATGAGGACCTGGTTCGGCTTGCCCGGCACCAAGATGCCGGCCCGCTCGGCCTCCTCGACCAGCGACAGAGCGACGCGGTCCTTCACGGAGCCACCCGGGTTCTGCCCCTCGAGCTTCATGAAGATGCGCGCGGACGGATTGGGGCTGAGCGTGCTGATATCGATGAGCGGCGTGTTGCCGATCAGGTCGAGCACCGACGGGTACAAGGTCATTGCGATGTCATGGCGGCGAGTCCCGGAATGGCTCAGCCTCCGGCCACGGCCGGAAGGATCGACACTTCGGCGCCGTCGGCGACCGGCGTGTCCAGGCCCTGCAGGTACCGGACGTCATCGTCGTTGACGTAGATGTTGACGAACTTGTGCAAGTTCCCCTCGTCGGTCAGAACCTGGCCCGACATCCCGGGGTACTCGGCGACCAGCTTGGCGAGGACTTCGCCGATGGTTGCCCCGTCGACGCTGACGCCGGCGGCGCCGCCGGCGTGGCTACGTAAGACGGTCGGTAGGCGGACTTCGACGGCCACAGGGCCTCCTCGCTGAGTGTCGGCTGCTCACAGGCCACCCGGTTGGGCTGGCCGTTCCGATTGTTGACTGATCTGGTAACGATTCTACAAGGAGCCAGCCCAGGGCCCTACCCGGGCCCGTCCGGTCCCAGGACGTCCAGCCCGGGCACCTCGACCTGCTCTTCGGTGACGGTGCCCCCGCGGATGAAGTAGCTGCGCACCACCGGCACGGTGTCCCGGAGCGAGACGAGCACGTAGTGCCAGCCGGGATCGGTGGCCTGCGCCACGTCCGTCGGCGAGGGATAGGCGTCCGTGTGGGTGTGCGAATGGAACACACCCATGATGTCGGCCCCCTCCTCCTGGGCCGCCCGGTCCACCCGGAGCATCTCCTGGGGATCGATCTCGTAGACCATGGCGGAAGCAGCCGCGTTGGCGGTGACGAAGAGATGGGTCGCCTCGTCGCCCCCATAGGGGCCGACCAGGAGGCCGCACGCTTCGTCGGGCAACCCCGCCAGGCAGTGGGCGACCATCTCCATATAGATGTCGCGGGTCAGGCGGAGCACCCATGAAGGGTACCCTCGTACCCCTTATGGCCAGGGCGAAGAAGCAGATCGCCAAGCGGGCCGCTGCCCGCGAGGATCGAAGTGGCGACCGTACCGTCGCCACCAACCGGCGCGCCCGGCGAGAGTACGAATTCCTCGAGACGTTCGAAGCGGGCATCGTCTTGCAGGGCTCCGAGGTCAAGTCCCTCCGGGAGGGCAAAGCCCAGCTGAGCGAGGCCTACGCCCGCGTCGACGACGGGGAGCTCTGGCTCTTCCAACTCCACATCCCACCCTGGCAGTACGCCACCGGATTCGGGGCGCACGACCCGGACAGGAAGCGCAAACTGCTGGTGCACCGCTCGCAGATCGACGAGCTGATGGGTAAGACCCAACAGCAGTCGCTCACGCTGATCCCAGTATCGCTGTACTTCCGGGACGGCAAGGCCAAGGTCCAGCTGGCCCTGGCCAAGGGGCGGCGACTCTACGACAAACGGAACCTGATCATGGCCAGGGACGCTGAACGGGAAGCGGCCCGGGCCTCCAAGGAGATGGGCCGGTGGAGCCCTTAGCTGGCCGTTCGCACTCTCGTCAACCATCGGGGCCACTGGGCCGTAGAATGGAGGAGCTGGCCAAACTGGTCCGCAAACCCAGACATGGGGGTGATTGGTTTCGACTTCGGTCGTCAATGTAGGAGAAGCGAGCCGTGGTCTCCGGAACCACGTTAAAGAGCCGGAACCAAAAACAAACGCCGAGCCTCAGCTCGCGATCGCTGCTTAAGTAGCGACGTCCAGCCGGTCCCCGCCCTACGGATCGGATCTTGGGCGTCATTTAGTAGGGCTTACTCAGTGATTCACACCAACTGATCACTGAGGACAATTCGTTGGTTACGGGGTGGTACTGCCGCCGGCAGAAGTACCGCCCTCGACAATCTGATGCCGGCTGCGCTCGGAGAAGGCCTATTGCGGCTCCGGAGGACGCGGGTTCGAATCCCGCCACCTCCAAGGATGGTTCGGCTGCATACGCGCAGTTCGGAACGCCCTTGGAGGTGCGCTGACACCTCGCAGGACACAACCAGGACACGCCAGGACACGGATCCGTGTCCTGGCTCCGGCGAAGCCACCAGCCGACGGTGCTGTCGGATCGACCCGGCGGGCTCGGTTCTTGATCTGGTAGAGGAACTGCGCACAGCTCCCCCACCGACTTCCGGGGTACTTCGAGAGCTCGGGCCAGAACTCGAAGGAGCTTCGGTCCGTGGGGCCCGGCGCCGACGGCCGATCGAGGCCGGAGGCGCCTTACGCCCTCTCCACCGAAAATTTCTTGCAAGAAATCTCTGTGTCCCGCTGACTCTCGCTGGTGCCCGCTGTGTCTCGTTGGCACTCGCTGGGTTCCAACGACCACGCCATGCTCGAAGCCCTCGTGCGCCACGGGCAGCGCCATGAGATCGCTCGTCGCTTCCGGAGTGGCCGTAAGCCTGGACGCGGCAGGTGCAGACGCAGATGTCGTGGCGGCCCATATCGATCGCCAGATCACCAACTCAATAGCTCGCGCCCACGCTGGAGAGCTCGCACTGCAGTTCGCAGCGAGGCCACACCTGGAGGAGGTCGTTGCAGCGATCGTGGCACCATAGGAATGTCGAGCTGCCATTCAGCACTCCATCCTCCCAGCCTCGAGCGCGCCAGGATGCGTGACACACGCGGCATTATCGTTGTGGCTCGGGACATAGCTTGCAGCGGCCATTGGATAGAGCCATCCAACGCACTGGGGCACCGCACCGCCGGGAGCCAGTCAGGTGGATTGAGTTCGTTGCTCCGACCAGAGTGCATAGCCCATCCAGGCAAGAGCAATCCCCACCGGAATAGCGATCTTCGGCTGGGACCCGTTGGGCAGAGCTGCAGCCAAGGGGGCCGCTACGGTCCCGAGGGCAAGAGTGCGCCAGCCCAGCGCGGCAGGATGCCAGCGCGGAAGGTCGTGATGCCGAACAGCACGCCACCGAGGATGTAGATCGGTGCAGTCAGAGTCCATACCCCGGGGAGACCGCCGAGGTAGACGTGGCTGGCGGGGCCCACCAACATGCCCATCCACGCCACCACGAACTTCGGATCCGTCGTCGCCAGACGCGGCAAGATGAATGCCTCCACAAAGGTGAAGCCCATCATGATCATGAACCACAGACTGAGCAATACGTATCCGATCAGACCGAGCCAACCGACCTTCTTTGCTTGCCTGGCGTAGAGACCCGCCAATCCGAGCAGGGCGAAGAAGCACATGGCGCAAGCAATGAGGTGAACTACTTCCCAACGCGTTGTGGTGACCGAGAAAGAAACGTTCGATGGGTGGAACACTCCCACGAACACATAACAGATCCCTGCCAAAAGAGCCGATAGTCCAGCAAGTCGAAGAAGGGTGGCGGTTGCGACTGGAGACTTGGCGGTGCGACCCCCTGCGGGCTGTTGAGCTTCTTCAACCATTTGGGTCATGCGAGCTCCTCTATGGGTGACAAGCGAGCGGGTGGGTCAGCAAGGATCGGAGAGGGTCTGAACCCTTTGACGATGAGGTAGATGCCCAGCGACGCTTCCCAGGCGATCTCCGGCAGCGCCAGGAGGGATGCTGGCGTGGAGCCGTTCTTGAAGGCGCCGAAGAGGATGGCGATCCCCGACACGAAGATCAAGGGGCCGCCGATGAGACCTAACATGGCCATGCCACGAGGTACGAGACCGGACTTGTACATCAAGTAGCCGAGCAAGAGGCCGTTTCCAAACCCGGCACAGAAGCCGGGTCCAAGTAGGAATGTCCAGTCGTGGATGGCAACGAGCGCACGTTCGACGAGAACGAGTGAGGCGGCGTTTGCTGCGCCCGAACCCCCAACGTCGTGTCGAAGTGTGACAACGGACATCACGCTGATGACGCCGACGACGATGATGGTCGATTCAAGCGTTCTACTGGCGACATAGCCGAGGCTGATGCTCTGGCTTTGGCGTTTGATGATCGGGTACAGCACGACGGCTGTAGCGATCCCGGAAATCGCGAGGAGAACCTCGAGGCTCGCACCCATGGCAATGCCGATATGTGCCCCCGACCCCAAGACGTAGTCGGTGCGCTTCAGCAACGGTTTGTAGAGGAAAACCTCGGGGATTGAAGTCACGAAGGTGACCACGAAGAACCAGCCTGCGATCCGAGCGGTTCTCCGCTGTGCTGGCGTCTGTTCCGCGAAGCGCGGGATAGTGACAACATCGACAGTGGCCATGGAACTCCCCTGCTATCAAGCGCTACGGAACGGGCGCTACCAGGGTCCGGGGCGTCGCCCCCGAGCTGCGTCGGGGGCTGTCGTGTGTTGAGGACGCTACATCCATTTTGGGGATCGCGTTGGCGTTCCGTCACTTTGGAGCGCAAAATGCCACATTGGCAGTGAGGCCCTAGCTCGAGAGTTCCGAACCGTCCCGCCCTCCCGGCGTTCGGAGGCACCCCCAGCAGCGGTTGACGGCGCACGTCATGGGACACACCTGCCGCTCGCCAGATCCGTCGTTCTGGTTCGTGTTCGGCGGTGCATGTCGGCCTTGGCTGAGAGGGTGCCGATGCTTCGCTCTGGCGCGTAGCTCTTGAACCTGAATTCGATGGCGGTGTCTTGACGGGGGTGAGACGTGTCAGCCTTCGACATCGATCTACCCTGCTGGTATCGTGGCTAACCTCATCGCACGTCAAGCATCGGGGTAATGCTCTGATGATGGAAATTGAGGGGCGCGCCGGAGTCCTCGGGAGACGATACCGGCGACTGGTGCGATTACTCGCTGCGGCGGCAGCAACCGTCGCCGCAGTGGTCTCCTCCACCCCTGCCCTTGCCTCCGCGGCAGCACCCCCCCCAGCACCGGTGAACTCGGAGCTGCCGTGGCATCCGGCGGTTACCGACGCGAGCGGTGGCCTCCTCGCGTGGTACGAGCCTCAACGAGGGCTTGGCTACGACGAGGTGCTCCGGCTCGGCTGGTACTTCCTAGAGCATGGGGTCCCTGACGAAGCCGGAACCGATCTCAAGACTTACTTGGTCAACTCCGTGTTCGACGGGACCACGGGACAGGGGGCCTATTGGCAGAGCAACCCCGCCATGGTGTTCGGCTCGTTCGTCGACTCTGCCCTGGCCTGGTACCCGTATTCGGGCGACGAGACCGCCATCAGCATGGTCAGGAGCATGCTTGGTTACCTGCTCGGCCACGGCCTGACGCCGACGAACTGGAGCTGGTCCGGCGTGCCCTTCCCAACCGGGTGCGAGAACCAGCCCGACTACGGGCGGTGCCTGTCAGACATGCCCAAGAGCTTCTACGGCGGCATAGAGCCAGACAAGGTCGGCGAGGTCGGGATCGGTTATGCCCTCATGTACGAGGAGACCAGAGACCGCGCGTATCTCCGGGAGGCGATCCGTTGCGCCAACGCTCTGGCTGCACACGTCCGGCCGGGTGACAACACCCACACGCCATGGGCTTTCCGCGTCGACGGGCGGACGGGTGCCACCCTTGACGGGGAGACGTTCGGCGGGAGCGTGGTGTCCCCTCTTCGACTCTTCGACGAGCTGATTCGGATCCACCAGGGCAACGTGAGGGCGTACGTGCGGGCAGGCCGAATGGCCTGGGGGTGGCTGGACTCACACCAGCTCAACCCGAGCAGCCCCGCGTACGACCTGTGGACGGGCTACTTCGAAGACGTCCCCAAGGACCAGACCGATCTCAACCAGGCTGCACCGACATACACGGCGCTGTACCTCTTGAACCTGCCGAATCCCGGTGCCGTCGACCCTCAGTGGCGGGCCCAAGTGAGCCACTTGATCGCGTGGGTGAAGCAGCACTTCGGGATCGGCCCTTTCGACGGAGCATGGGGGATCAACGAACAGGGCCCGGCTGTCGGGAAGTATCTGTGCTGTTCGACGGCGGGGCTCGGTAGCGACACCTCCAGGTGGGCTGCCGTATCCGCCCTCTACTACGAAAGAACCGGAAACCTCCAAGCGAAGGAAGACGCCTTCCGATCGCTCAACTACGCCACGTACTTCGAGGCTTCCAACGGTGAGGTTTCGTGCTGCGGACAGAGTCTGGGTACCTTTCAGTACTGGTTCAGCGACGGGTACTCCGACTATCTCCGCAGCTTCAACTGGACCATTGCCGCCATTCCTTCTCTCGCTCCCGTGGGCCAGAGCCATTTGTTGGGTTCAACTTCCGTCGTCCAGCGCGTCGCCTACGACCACAATCGCATCACCTACCGCACCTTCGACGCTGATGCCACCGAGGTCCTGCGGCTGGCCTTCCGGCCCGGCTCAATCACGGCTGGCGGCATGGCGCTACACGGTGAGGCGTCGCTGGACGGAGCCGGCTACACGCTCGAGTCGCTGGCCGGCGGAGGGTTCGTGGTACGGATCCACCACGTGAGATCCGGCAACGTGGTCGTCGGCGGCTTGAGCCACGGCGGATGACGGCGCCCTAGTACCGGTGACGAGGGTCCTCGAGCACTGCCTTGCGCACTGCCGGAGCCGGCGCGCTCGACGTCACGGCCAGCCAGCGCTCCGCCCCAACAGGGAAATCTGTGCGGGCGTGTGTCCAATGTCCCGAAGTTCGCGCTCGCACATATTGGCGATCTGCGCTTGGATCGGTGACCCATAACGCGCGTGTCATTGTGCGCTGAGAGCTGTCCCCATGGTACCGGAGGGTGGCACCCAATCCCAGCGAACGGGGATACCCTCTGGACGACTGATCGACGTCGGTTTTGGGGTGGCTGCAGCCCCCCGGACCGGGTGATCGGAGTGGATCTGAACCGGCGTGGTT
Source organism: uncultured Acidimicrobiaceae bacterium (assembly GCA_963782415.1). GTDB lineage: Bacteria > Actinomycetota > Acidimicrobiia > Acidimicrobiales > RAAP-2 > Bog-473. The sequence goes on from CAWAJT010000009.1 coordinate 195,955, forward strand.
AACTGATCAGCCGGACCACCAAGGGAGCAGCGCATGGACATTCGAGGTCTGGGCTATATCGGTATCAACGCCACAGATATCGAAGAGTGGCGCACGTATGGAGAACTACTGGGCCTGATGGTGGCAGGCGACGACACCGGCCTTCGGATGCGCAGCGACGAACGACCTTTTCGCGTTCTTGTCCAAGCGAGTGACGGGTCGGATGGACTCGCCTTCGCTGGATGGGAACTACCCGACGCCAAGTCCCTGGAGTGCGCCGAGGCTGAACTCGCGGCAGCCCGAATCACCACTGAGACGGCGGCGACCGACGAATGCGACCAACGTCACGTTCGTGGACTCATCCGAGCGACGGATCCAGACGGCTTTGCGCTCGAGCTGTTCTACGGTCCGATCTACGACCACGAGCTCTTCGTCTCGCCGACGAGCGTCAGCGGGTTCGTGACCGGGGCGCACGGAATGGGACACATCGTGCTCGGCAGCCCGAAACTGGCGGAGTCGGTAGCCTTCTACACCGAAGTTCTCGGCTTTCGCGTCAGCGACTACTGGCGACCCGGAGACCATGACGTCGTCTTCCTGCACTGCAACCAGCGCCACCACAGCCTCGCCCTTGTCCCTGCCGACGAACCCGCGCTCTACCACTTCATGCTCGAGGCCCGCAGTCTCGACGACGTCGGCTACACCCTCGACCGTCACCAAGAGGCGAATGTGCCGATCTCGATGAGCCTCGGAAAGCACACCAACGACCACATGGTTTCGTTCTACAGCCGCTCTCCATCGGGATTCGACGTCGAGTTCGGTTGCGGCGGGCTGCTCATCGACGAGACCACGTGGACCGTCACCGAAATCACCAAGCCGAGCTTCTGGGGACACCGCCGCTCGGATTGACGGAGACCGACGCTACTGACCGCAGGATGCCCCCTTGCGCCGGTCGGCGAACCGTTTGCCGTCCGCAAGCACAAGAACCTGCGTGGTGTGCGCCCTCTCCCGCCGAACGGGGACACTTTGGAGGGCATGACGGACTCGACATTCCAGCCCATCAGCGGGCTATGGTCCGGCGTGGCGCGATCCGTTGTGGATTGGCCGAGGAGAACAGCGGAGGTGGTGCCCAATGGCACTTGGTATCTATTTCGTACATGAAGGCTTCACGCCGGAGAAGTACACCAGTGCGATTAGGCAGCTGGAGGCCGCTGGTGCGGGCTCGCCTAAGGGACGCACATTCCATTGTGCGCTCGAGACGGATGGCGCAATCCAGGTCTTCGACATCTGGGAGTCCCAGGCGGACTTCGATGCCTTCGGGCCGACTCTGATGCCGATCCTCACCGAGCTGGGCGTCGGACTGAAGGAGCCAATGGTCGCCACCGTTCACAACGTGATCAACGGCTGAATCACCGCAAGTGAGTAATCAGGGCGGATTGATTCCATTGATCTCCGCCCCGAGCCAGCGAACGGGGGCAGTAGGACCTAAGAAGCAGGAGGGCGCTGCTGCCAGGAGCCCCACGATGCGCCGGGCTCGACTTCGACATAGAAAGCGTTAGCCGGTACGGATGCCGGAATGTCTGGCGGCGGAGATGGCTGGTCGATCAGTGAACCCGTGAAAGCACCACCAGTCTCGATTCTGATCTGCCGTCGAGAGTTGTCGATGCTCATCATGACCAGAGTGTGCGGAACTCCGTCTACGGCGAGCAGTGGGGGCCCGCTGGCTGTGGTCGGAAGCGCGGCACTGGACTCGTCAAGGTAGGCCAGCAGTTGATGATGAGAGTACGGGATTGACGAATCCTAATTCCCGGTGGACTGCCCCACCGTCCCGGCGAACAGGATCACCCGAACAGCCTCTCAGGCCCTGTGGGAATCTGGTGAAGTGGGCGACCACGAAGCGGCGAAACCTGACTACATGGACGGGCGGAGATGGGAGGATCCTCGTTGGCGGAAGTGGACGGGGGTCGGCCCTGCGAAGCTCGTTCTTGAAGCGATAAGGCGAGCGGTCGACTTCCGAGATGCCAATGCGCGGGGAGTCCAACTGAGCGTTCGACCCCTGATGCTCGTAGAGGCACTCAATGCGCTCGGCGAGTCGTTGCAGGTGGCTGGATCTGACATCTGGCACGGATCTGTCCGCTGGAATGACCCCAGGCACCAAGAGCTTCCCGACTACGCCGCGGGGCTACGTGGCATTGTTGGATTGGCTCGAGGCCTTCGGGACGATCGGGCTCGTCGGGGTCGAAGGGACAGGCAGCTACGGGGCCGGACTGACCCGCCACCTGCACCGCCGGGGGGTCTCGGTGGTCGAAGTGGATCGGCCCAACCGCCAGAAGCGCCGGCGCCAGGGCAAGTCCGACACGCTTGACGCGGTGTCTGCAGCTCGGGCCGCCCAAGGGGGAGATGCCAACGGATCGGCCAAGACGAGAACCGGAAACGTCGAGGCCATGCGGGTGTTGAGGGTCGCTCGGTCCTCGGCTCGGCGCAGCCGGACCCAGGCCATCAACCAGATGCGCAGCCTCATGTCGACCGCCCCAGACGAGCTGCGCTCCGAGCTGTGCGATCTCTCTATCTACAGGGTCCTCGAGCTTGCCAGTGCGTATCGCCATTCAGGCCGGACCGACGTGACGGGGGTGACCAAGCTCACGCTGCGCACGCTGGCACGCCGGGCTCTCTCCCTCGAAGACGAGGTGAAAGAGATCGACCGGCTCCTCGAGATCCTCGTCGCCCAGACCGCTCCGGAGTTGGTTGCAATCGATGGGGTGGGAACCGACGTGGCCTCCGCCCTCCTGGTCGCCGCCGGCGACAACCCCGAGCGACTCAAGAACGAAGCCACCTTCGCCAAGCTCTGTGGTGTGTCCCCCCTCGACGCCTCGCGCGGCAAGAACGAACGTCACCGCCTCAACCACGGTGGAGACCGTCAGGCCAACTCGGCTCTTTGGCACATCGTGTTCACCCGGATGGTCAACGACCCGAGAACCAAGCATTACATCGAGCGTCGGATGAAGGACGGGAAGACCGAGAAGGAGGCGATGCGCTGCCTCAAGCGCTACGTGGCGAGGGAGGTGTTCGCCCAGCTCCCGCGGTCAGAACTCACCCTTGACAATCCATAGGAGCATCGTTTTGGGATAGTCACTCGGCCACCACCAGTCGCCTCTCCCGAACAGATCGGAAACCTATCCGGAAGAATGACCGATCTTCGGCCCAAGACGCCAAGCCTGGGTCCCGTGGTCCCAGTAGACGGCGTGTCCCAATTGCTCATGAAAGGCCTGCAGCACGGGCTCAACGATGACGAGACTGCCCTCTTCGTTCCTGTCTGTGAACTCTTCACCGAAACGTTCGGCAATGTCCTTCACCGCCGTCGACTGGTACAGGAATCCATACACCTCGACCCTGGCCACCATCCAGTCCGCGACACCTTGAGCGGTCGTCACCGCCCGTCATCATGGCACATGGGAAGGCTCTGAATGACGTACAGGAGGAGCTGAAAGCGTCCGCTGTGCGTTCCATTAACCCGCGGTGCGTGCCGGGGCGGCGACAGTTAGCCGCCCGCAAACCCCGAACGAACCCACAGCCTTAGGGCACGCATATCCGGCAGCGTTCGGGGACACCGCCGCATTCGGTCACCACCTTTCAGTTTGGCCACAGGCGCGAGCCTGACAACGAAGTGCTGTCAGCTAGGAAATGTCTTTGACGATCGCTCGGATCAGTGGCGGGGTGCTTTCGCTGTCAGCGCGTTGATCATCGCCTGGGCATACCGGTAGGCGCCGGACGAGTAGGTCGAACACCCGCCGATCACACCTGCGTCGTTGCCCGTCTCGGACGGGCAGAAGTGCGTGCCATCGGTCGAGCGGACCACGTTGGAATGCACTCCGTCAACCATTGGTCCGGTGCACGGCTCGTGCGCCAGGCAAGGAAGGGTGTCGGTGTAGGTGTGCCCGGGGAGTTCTACGGCTGTGCCGGCGTCGACGTAAGTGACGTGCGCCGGGTCGGCCGCAGCGATCTCCTCGTACTGCTTGTTGAGCTTCTGCCAGTTCGGAACCAACTGCTGGGCCCGGGTTATCGGCGCCCCAACCAGAAAGACATGGGCACTGCCAGCGGTGAAGATCTGGATGGCTCTCATCGTGTCGGCCCGGTACTTCTCGTAATACCGGGCGCTGTAAGTCTCGTAACCTTCCATGCACGGGGTGAGGTTGTTCCCGCTGAACTCCAACTCGACCGCGTTGGGGTGATACTGCGCCTCAACCTCGGTCATCCTCGTGAGCCAGTCGCAGATCGCGGTCCCACCGTAGGTGTCGTAGGTGTGCGGCACGTCCCCGGCGTTGTGGGCCAGCTCGTCGTAATAAGGCTGGGCCTCCCAGGACAGGGAGTCACCGAAGAGGGCGATCTGTGGCGAGCTGGTGCGAGTCGTCGAGCAGCCACTGAGGAGCAGCGTCAGAGTACCGATGACCACGCCGATCGTCGCTCTCCACGCTCGGTGCTTCATGCCTGCTCAGCAGTGTGGCATAGATGCTGCGAGTGCCTGGGGTCCTGGAGGAATACCAAGTGATCCGCGTTGGGCGAAACGTTACAAAGGGTGCCCCGGTAGTAGTAGCAAGCGAAATGCGGCACCCACAGTGTTACGGCGGACCGTGGCCCTTGGCTCGGACGGGACATCGAAACGTCGCTCAAGTCGGCGCCGACGGTTCGACTCCGGCGCGAAGTACCAGACGACAGTCGCGACCCAGGACAGTGGACTGGTCCTTGCAGCGTTGAGCCATTTCGACTTGTTGGCTGGGACGCAGTTGAGGAACTGCAGGATACGTCCTATCCAAGGTTGAAAGGGTGGTGGTGCGCCCAGGTCCGGCGATCGGGGACACCCCTGCAAGCCGTCGCGTACGGAAGGTTAGTTCACGCCGAAGGATGACCGCTGGTTCCGGGTCTGGGCCTGTCCAGACCACCTCGAGGGCTTGACGGGGTTCCGGTAGTTCGGCGGCTGATACCAGACTCACGCCACCGACCGCTTGGTCATCCCTCACACCATTCTCGAGTAGGCGATGGCCATAACCGCAACCATCGGAGTACCTTCGCCAGCGTTAGCGGGAGCCTGGGGAGGAATGACTATGCGATCGATGGCCCGGATGCGAAGGGCGGTCCGCTGGACGTTGGCTTTGGTGACGCTCATTGCAATAGCGGGTGTGTGCAGCTCGGGAGCGGGAGCGTCGTCGAAGAGGACGTCGGGAGCGCCTGGCGCGACCAGTGCCATCCCCGCCTTCTACGTCCCGCCCCGTCCCCTACCGGTCGCACCACCTGGAACGTTGATTCGCTCGACCCGGGTGATTGGCGTACCGGGCGTGCCGGCTGGAGCCACCGTCTGGCGGATCCTGTTCCATTCGACCACCATCTACGGAGCCGACCTGGCCGAGTCCGGCTACGTCATCGCACCGGGAGCGCCGCCGCCGGCCACCGGCTACCCGGTCATCGCCTGGGCGCACGGCACCACCGGATTCGCAGCCCGCTGTGCGCCATCGCTCTTCACCAACGCTGGTGGAGGCAACGGCCCGTATCTCATTCCTGGGCTGGCCAACTATCTCCGGGCCGGTTTCGTCGTGACTGCGGCCGACTACCAGGGCTTGGGCGTCGCGCATGGGGTCCATCCCTACCTCCTCGGGGACAGTGAGGGTCGCTCTGTACTGGACGCCACACGGGCGAGCAGGCATCTGCCCGGACTCCGGACTTCCGACACCGTGGTTGTCTACGGTCATTCTCAAGGCGGCCACGCCGCGCTGTTCGCTGGGGAGATGGCGCCCACCTACGCTCCCGATCTCCATGTGGTCGGTGTTGTGGCGGCCGCGCCGGCGACAGGACTCAGCACCCTTATCTCGATCGTCGCTACCTCGACCGGCCAGCAGTTCCTCCCATTCAGCATCCCCACGTCGTATGCGTGGTCACAGACCTACAACGACCTGCCGATCACTGATGTCTTCACAGCAACTGGTGAACAGTTCGCCAGAGAGGAGGTGACCAAAGGGTGCTTGGATTCGGTCGCCAACGCGATTGGCAGGCGCCATCTGACCCCGGGGCAGGTCTTCCTGACGAGTTCTGAAACCAACCCGATCGTGATCGCCCACGCCAAGGCCAACGATCCCGGCCGGGTTCGAACCACCGTACCCATGCTGATCCTGCAAGGCACCAAGGACATGACGGTGCCACCAGGTTTGACCGACGCCTTCGTCAGCGGCACGGCGTGCAAGATCGGTGACACGGTGGAGTACCTCCACGTCATGGGTGCCACCCACAACACGGTGGTCTTCGTCGGTACCCCGTCGATCGTTCGCTGGATGCAAGGACGAATATTGGGCAGCAGTCCTGCGTCGACCACCTGCGGCCGGCCGCACGACCTCAACACCCTCGGCAGATAGCGAAGGCCCGGCTACCTCAACGTCACAGATGCTCGTCCACAGCGCCCAAGTCCACGCACCGCCATGAGGCGCCGGCCTACACGGACCCGCTGCTTCACCCCCAATGGGTGACAAGTGGTTCCGGGTAGTGAGGTGAGCCCCCTGTAATGGTCAACTGGACCATTCATCGGGGCCCGCTCAGTAGGGCCTGTCCAGAGCACCTCGAAGGGTTGACCGGGATTCGGCAGCTCGGCAGCCGATAGCCCCATCCCCGAGCCGGAAGCGTACGGGGTCAGTCCTCGTGAAGGGCACGCCGAACGGGGCTGAACTCCAACAGAGGGTTGAGAAGGGTTTGCTCCCACTGCTCTACATGCCCTGCGACAGCCAGCCGGTAATAGATGGTTTTGCGTACATGAGTGCCGGTGTTGCCGCCCTTGTTGTGACCCGTGAGGTAGTGCGAGAGCACGAGGTCGCCGCGGCGCCCTCGAACCTCAAATTCCGGACCCGAGCTCCAGGGGCGGGTCAAGCCGTGTCGAATGCCCGAAGCTCTGTTGGAGCACTCGGGTGCGACGTTCGGCGAAGAGCCGTCCGTGCTCGAGCTGCGAGCCCGGCCAGATCCAAAGGTTGCCGACGCCAGGAACATTTTGGTCACTGAGGAGGATTCCTGCCAGCAAGGTGAAGGTCCCCGGCGGATCCTGATTGGGACCGTGCCCGTCGATGTGGGGTCCCCCGGGGACATGGCTCCACGGTGGGACCGTCGTTGCTACTTGGATGTGGTCGAACGCGTGATCCAGTTTGAAAGGCGCAACTAACTCGTCGGCGATTTCGAGCGCACCAGATCGCCGCAGAGTGACGTCGCACATTGGGAGCTGAGCGCACGGCGGGAACCAGAGGTTGGCACCAGCGCCGCCTGACCCCTCGTCCGGTGCGACCGTGGTGAGAAGCTCGTCAATCTCGTCCTCTGCCGCCTGCAGCAAGTCCTCCGACACCACCTCCGGGACGACCACGTACCCTGATCGCCCAAAGCCTCGTAGATCGTCGTCACCGAGTCGATGCATTGAGCAATTTTTCCACGCCTCGGATATGCCGCCAACCCGTCGTACGGGGACGGGCGTCAGAACAAAGGTCTAATCTCCGTGCCGTGTGGCGCAGGGCAAGCCATCGAATCTTGATTGGGGTGACGGTCCTAGTCGCATGTCTGCTCTGTAGTTGTGGGGATGCTTCAACCCCAACTGCCTCCAAGGCCAACCAGACGGACTCCACCGCCTGGCCAGCCAGCTTCTGCCAAGCGGTGAAACAGGTTATGGGTACAGATGCCACTGACGTGGTTGAACGTGCGCGTAGCGCTACTTCGGGAACCGGAGCCGAGGCTGCGATTGCTCAGCTCGGACGGGACATCGAAACGTCGCTCAAGTCGGCGCCGACGGTTCGACTCCGGCGCGAACTTACGCAGTACCAGACGACGGTCGCGACCCAGGACAGTGTACGGGTCCTTGCAGCGTTGAGCCATTTCGACTTGTTGGTTGGGACGCAGTTGAGGAACTGCGGGATACGTCCTATCCAAGGTTGAAAGGGTGGTGGTGCGCCCAGGTCCGGCGATCGGGGACACCCCCTGGGCGGTGGGGGTTGGTGCGACACCGGGTCTACTACCTGCCTTCAGCCTTCGACCCGTGATGGGTTCCGGCTCCGGATGGTCGCCTTACCGGCAGGTCGACCAACGTGCCCACTCCGAGCGAAAAGTCTGCCACCAGTCCGGCGTAGGGGGGCAGGGCTCCCTCAGGTTGGCTAACGAGTAACCCAGCCTGAGTCAGGCACATATGGCTTATGGATGGTCTCTGGGGTAAAAACAGCACCTTGCACGGAACGACAACCACTTGCCGGTGCCACATTCCCTTAAGGGATTATGCAGGCTTCGCCCCGTCGGAAATGACGTGTTTTCTCCTGGGACCCCTCAGGATCAGGACTCAGAAAGACATCGATTTCGCCCTCCAGGAGGTAGAGCAATTCGTCTTGCTCGGGATGCATTTCCCATTCGTCACACACCCCCGGGGATTCCACAGAGAGAACACCCACATGACGGCCATCGAGCTCAACGGGTAGCAACTCGACCGAAGGTTGACCCGAATCACCGCTCCCGACTCAGATGTATTCACTGAAAAGAGGCTATCCATTAGGTGCTCACCGTCCCGGCGTTCCGGGGCACCCCGCTATTCCGACAGGGCGTTTGATCCGACGGGGCGTTCCGCGGCATCCTCCGGGTACCGGTAGCAGGCGCCAGGTGGTCGAAATGCTGACTCGTCTATTCCTCTACGAGGATCACCAGCGTCTCGGGCAAGACGCCATCGTGCTGCATGGCCTCGGCGGCAGCCTCTGACTGCATGGCAGACGCAAATGCGTCCATGTCAGGAACGTCCATGAGGAGTCCCACCTTCGTCGGGTCTTCGGGGTTCACGAACGTTCGGATGTTGCTGACGCCGAGCTGGCCGGAGAGCTCTTCGCGCTTGGGCGAGTTCAGCCAGTGGTCCTTGCCCTTCGAGATGTCATGGTGCCCGATGATGGTCGGCATGCTGTCGTCTCCCTATGGTCGGCGGTTGGGGAAGTTCAACTTCGGCGCGCAACGACGGGAACTACCGGCGCCGCGCGCCAATTGGTCAACGTACTCCTGATCACCTTTTCCTGCCCGGAGCGGCGGAGTCTGGGCGGCGGGCGCATATCAATGTACTGGGGCATTCAGTCCGGGCCCCGACTGGACGAGAATCTCCGAGTGGACCGGACTAGGGGCGGGTATCGGCACGCGACGCCCAGGCCACTGCGGCCGTTGCAGTTCCTTCTCGGAAAGCCTTCAGACTTCTTGGCAAGGTTTAGGGACAACGAGTGGTGGCTCAAGCTTCATGAGGACCGCCTGGTGACTCTCATTCGACGACACGGATCGGACAGTGGTCCCACAGCAACGGCAAGGGCGGACATTACGACCAGACTGGAACATCTGGCGCGGTTCGATGAGGCACGCCTACTGCGGGAAGAAGTTCTGGCCGCCTATCGGCGAAACCGAGGAAAGGATGATCTCCTCACTCTCATCCAAGATGAGTGGTTGGTTCGTGATCTCAGGGCGTTAGAGCTGCGCGAGCAGGCACGGGACTGAGCTCTTCATATTCATCAAGTGCGGAGCCGTGACCTGGGGGCTACGCATGAGGACACGCTGCGAGCGGAAGCTATCCTGAGGACCATCGACGATGCCTAGAAACATCGCCCGGTTGCGGGGATCGGAGACAGCGCGACGGTGTCTCCCGGACAGCCGGACCCGCCAGTGACGGTCGTGCTCGAGGGCCAGGATCGGGCCGAGTTGGCTGCTCGACCGACCCGTTGAGCGATCCCGCCGGGGATTGGCCCTGAGCAGACTGTTAGAGGCAGGCCAGTTCGAGATCGCGGTAGGGGGTGCGTGGCAGACTGATCCCGGTGTCAGACCGCGAGGCGCGCTTAGACGAAGCACGTACGGCCTACGGTCGCAACAACTGGACCGTGGCTCGTTCGCTGCTGCTCGATGCCGACGCCCAGGAGCCGCTCGAAGCCGAAGACCTGGAGCGGCTGGCCTGGTCGTGCCGGTGGGTGAGCGACGAGATGGGGTTCCTGAACGCACTCGAGCGAGGCGAGGTGGCCTTTAGCGCGGCCGGTGCTCGCGCGACGGCCGCACGCATGGCCCTGGAGCAGGCGCGCCAGCACGTGCAGATGCTCGACGAGTCGGTGGCGGCCACCTGCTACCTCCGGGCTATGGAGCTCCTCGAGGGAGAGCCCGAGTCGTCCGAGCATGCGCTAGCGATGTGGATGCTGTCGTTCACGCAGCTGGCAGAGGGCGATGTCGACGGAGCGAGGTCGTCGCTCCAGGAGGCGCGGGCGATCGCTCGTCGGGTGGCCAGCCCCGGCACGGAGGCGATGGCAGTGCAGGGGCTGGCGCACATCGCGGTCACCGAGGGCGACCGGGCTGAGGTGCTACCGCTTGTCGACGAGGCGGCCGCGCTGGCCATGCGGCCCGGGGTGGAACCGATCCACGCCGGCTTCGTGTACTGCGCGGTGATCTCGATCTGTCGGGCCCTCTGCGACTGGGGACGCGGCGACAGAGTGGACGAACATGTCGACTCGTTACTGCGAGCGCGAGTCGATCGCCGGCTACAGCGGCCTGTGTCGCTTCCACCAGGGGGAGATCGATCGCCTTCACGGTCAGCTGGCCCACGCAGAGGAACGGGTGCTGCGTGCGTGCGAGGAGCTACGGGCGGTGAACCGCTACAGCGCCGCGTGGGGCTACACCGAACTGGTGGACATCCGGGTCCGTCGTGGTGACCTGGCCGGGGCCGAGGAAGCGCTCGCGCTGGCCGTCGCGTTCGGTGACGACGGCCAGCCAGGGCGAGGCCGCTTGCTGCTCGCGCGGGGCGACGCGCCTGCGGCAGTGCGGAGCCTCGCCCGGGCGCTGGCCGACCGGGGCATGCTCGCTCTAGAGCGGCGGGTGTTCGTGCTTCCGGTGCACGTGCGAGCGTGCCTGGCGGTCGGCGACGAGCCCTCGGCGAACGTGAGCGTCACCGAGCTCGAGGATCTCGCGCGCCGGCTGGGGACGCCCGGGCCGGCGGCCGCAGCCGCGGTGGCACGTGGCGAGCTGGCGCTCCACCGCGGCGACACCGAGGCCGCCATCGCCTGGCTCCGACAGGGCGTCCGCACCTGGTGTGAGGTCGACGCTCCGTACGAAGCTGCCGAGGCACGGGTGCGGCTCGCTCGGGCGCTGACCGCCGACGGCGACAACGCCGGGGCCCGCCTCGAGATCAAAGCCGCGGCACGAACCGTGGAGGAGATCGGCGCCGTCGTCGACCTCGACATCGCTCCGCCAAGATCCGAGCCCGCGACGCGAGCTGTGCGGACTTTCCTCTTCTCCGACATCGTGGACTCGACGCGGCTCGCCGAGGCGATGGGCGACGACACCTGGGAACAGCTGCTGCGCTGGCACGACCGTATCCTGCGCGCTGAGTTCGCCCGATGGCGGGGCGAGGAGGTGAAGCACGGTGGCGATGGGTTCTTCGTGGCCTTCGGTCAGCCCGACGACGGCATCGCCTGCGCAACCGCTATCCAGCGGGCGCTCACCCGCCACCGCGCCGACCACGGCTTCGCTCCCACGGTCCGCATCGGGCTCCACGCCGGCGAGGCCACCGCCCGCGACGACGACTACTTCGGCGCGGCCGTTACCCGCGCCGCCCGCATCTCTGCCGCCGCCGGAGCCGGCGAGATCCTGGTGAGCGCCGATCTGCTCGCCGGCTGCGAGCGCAAGGTACCGGTCGCTGCTGAGCGCACCCTTGAGCTCAAGGGCATCGCCGAACCCCTGCCCGCCGTCCTCATCGCGTGGAGCGACGAGAGCGGGGCCGAACCGTCCGCCCCGTGACGATGGGTGTGACCCGCATTTTGCCTGCCGCGGCCACGCTGACTTCTTCCAGGAGCGATCATCGTCAGCACGTCAACCAAGAACGTGACCCCGAAGGTGCCGCAGGGTGGCACCCCGACCCCGGCAGCGGGGATACCCCAGCGGGTCAGGGGCTAGTTGCTTGGATGGCCTGCATGAGATCTTCGATCCCGGTGAGTTGCGGGCAGACCCGAACGATCCTTGCTGGCGTCTGGAACCGGACGGGCCAGTTGCTTGTGGCATTGGGGGAAATGGTCGACAGGACGGTGACCTCTGCCAGTTGGCAGCTCACGTCCCGATGGCGGTAAAAGAATGAGACGGTTCCGCCCTCACTCAACGCCACTCGTCGCACCTGCGTATAGAACGGCGCAACTCCCACGAAGACACGCAGAACTCCATTAGATAATCAAGACCGGTGACCAGTCCACCCCGAGCACTGCGGTCACGACTCCGATCAGCATTGCCGTCGATGCAACGATCACAATGTCGAGGGGAATGACGGTCCCATAAAGGGAACTCCTCGCGACGCTCAGGCTCTTCATCGGTGCCATGGTCCAACCTTCCCGGCGTGCGTAGGGGGGCACTAAGGCGTTCCACGCACCGGGAACGGTGTCATCTCGTTGCCCCAATCCTCGGCGGCTTTCCTTACGTCGTCCGTGGTCAGGGCAAATCGATGAAGTACTGATAGATATCAAATCGGTCTGCGTCGTCTCGCACCGGAGGGGCCGATTCAAGGGAGAGGTGCACCCGCAGACAACAAGCGAATCCGCACGAGACACAACGCTGAATGCGAGATTCGGCTCAGTGAAATAGAGGTCTGGCCACTGGGGGTCCGACGTATCGGGACTGGTGATTGGCTCCTCAGCGTCCCCCACTTGGCCTAACCATGAGGGAAGGTCGAAGCTTTCGCCCGCTAGTAACGAGGGTTCCCGGAACGTCCAGTGAAGGCCGTCATGAAGAACCTCGCCATCGATGATCAGCCAATTGCTGTCAAAGACATCGTCATGCTTGTCTGGGAACTCGTAGCCTAGGACGGTCAGTGAAACCCAGCTCCCGTCGGACCCATCCAACCTCACTCACATGAGTATTGCCGACGATGGGACTGCCCCCATGGTGCCTGCTTGAGACTTCCTGCAGACGCTGAGCTTGGTTCGTAGCGTTTAGAGGTCCCTGCGGGATCATTCTCGTAGTGCCTGCCGTCGGCATTGCCGGTTGGCTTTTCGTACGAAGAGTGTCCCGCTCGGGCTTCGCCTCGGAGTGGCTCAAAAGAGGATCGAGCACAGAGAGTCCGAAAGCAGGAGTGCCCTCCGTGGTTCCAATCACGATCAAGGAGGTAACCATGCAAGTGATGATCGGCATCGACCCCCACAAGGCATCGCACACAGCGGTGGCCGTCGACGAGGGCGAAGACGAGATCTCGAGCGTCAAGGTCCGGGCGACCCGGCGTCAGGTGGACCAGCTGGTCAGTTGGGCCGAGCCGTTCGAGAAGCGCACCAGGGCCATCGAGTCGGCCGGCGGACTGGGTTACTTGTTGGCCCAGCAGTTGGTCGCCCGAGGTGAAGCGGTCCTCGATGTCCCTGCCACCTTGGCCTCGCGCGTCCGGGTGCTCGCCACAGGGCGCTCCAACAAGAACGATCCCAACGATGCCTTCTCGGTCGCCGTTGCCGCCGTTCGGTCTCCGAACCTCCGCAGCGTCGAGGCAGCCGACCACTCAGAGGTCCTACGTCTGTTGGCCAAACGCAACGGAGACCTCGGCAGTCATCGGACCCGGGTGGTCTGTCGCCTCCATGCGCTCTTGGCTGAGCTCGCACCAGGCGGAATTGCCAAGGAACTCTACGTTTCCGACGCCGAGCGATTGCTGGCCAAGGTCACGCCCGAGACCCCGGTCGAGCAGGTTCGCTACGACCTCGCCCTCGAGCTCGTCGACGACGTCCGTCGCCTTGATGCCCAGACCAAGGAGTCGCACCGCCGGATCCGAGTCGCCGTCAAAGCATCGGGCACGTCGGTCACGGAGCTCTATGGGGTGGGTCTGATCATCGCAGCACAGCTCATCGGCTACGCCGGTGACGTCCGGCGCTTCGTCAACCGCGGCGCCTTCGCCTCCTACAATGGGACCGCTCCGATCGAACTGTCCTCAGGTGGCCGAGTGGTGCATCGACTGCCACAACGCGGCAACCGACAGCTCAACCATGCCGTCCACATGGCTGCCATCTGTCAGATCCGACAGAGCGGTTCGGATGGTCGGGCTTACTTCGAACGCAAGGTCGCCGAGGGCAAGACGAAGAAGGAAGCGGTCAGGTCCTTGAAACGACAGGTGAGCAACGCCGTCTATCGACAGCTACTCCTCGACGCCCGATGGGGGGTCCGGGAGGACACTCAGGGACGACTCCATGCCTGCGTGACCGGCCCTTCACCCTGCGCAACCGGCCCTTCGGCGAAGTCACTTCGGAACCCAGAGAAACCTTACGCCGTCGTCCAGTTCTATGACGGGTTGATTCGTCGCGCCTGGAAGCCGTCGAAATTGGGGTCTTGACTCAAAGAGGATTCGTATGGGGCACCTCGATGACTCCTTCTTGCACCACAGAGACGAATCGAAATGCCGTTCCTCGGTGGGACACGAATAGGACACGAGCGGCACGAACCAGCGAGTGCCAACGAGTACCTCTCCGTCCCACCGTAATGGCAGGTAGATTCGAAACGATGGCGTTGACGTGCGCTTTTAGAATGCCGGGGTACCACGGTTCGAATCCGAGGCCATTCTACGGTCCGCCCCTGCGAAAACTCCCAGCTCCTCCTGCGAAGCCAATACCCGGAGGCGCTTCCCGGGTTCCCTAGTTCATTCGAGATCGTCAGCTGGGCGGAACTCGAAGCCCGCTTGGCCTGGGGGCCGACCGATTGGCACTCCCCACATCGGAAATAATCACGATGTGCAGCACTTTCTCGAGACCTGGGGATACCTTGCAATCTTCATCCTCACGGTCTTGGAATCCGCCTGTATACCCATACCGTCAGAAGTCACCCTCGGACTAGGTGGAGCACTCGCGAGTCGTGCTGTCATCGGGGGCGCGCAGGGCCATCTCAATCTCGGCCTGGTGATCGTGGTCGGCATCGCCGGATCGGTATGCGGCTCGCTGCTGGCATATGTCGTCGGCCGAACCGGGGGTCGGACGTTGATTGACCGGTACGGCAAGTACGTCCTCCTCTCCCATTCGGACTTGGATACCGCCGAAGCATGGTTCTCCCGGCGCGGGGAATGGATGGTGCTCTACGGGCGAGTGCTCCCGTTCATCCGTACCTTCATCTCGCTACCAGCCGGCATGGCGAGGATGAACTTTGCCAAGTTCATTGTTCTCACGACGATTGGGGTCTCCCTCTGGGTGACTCTCCTCTCCGTGATCGGCTATGAACTCGGCGACAGTTGGAACAAGATGATCAAGTTGTTCGGCGTCGCCGGCTATGTCATCGCAGCCGTCCTCGTCGTCCTCGTTGCGGTGTTCATGGTCCGGCGCTACAAGCGGTCGAAGGTGAGCCTCGTCTCCACGCAGCGGCCCGATTCACCGATCATTGTCAGCGCGGATGAGGCCCGCGAGGAGACACCCGCCGAGTGCCCCGAATCATGACTCTCTGATGTGAACGGCACTTCTGCTAGGCGAAATAGACCGTGCACGAAGCCCCGACCACGAGGCAGTAAATCGAGAAGGGCCACAGCGTCCGGGTCTGGAACCACCGGATCAGGAAGCGGACCGAAAGGTAGGCCGCCACACCCGCGGCGATGCTCCCCACCAGGACCTGGCCTCGGATGCCATTGCCGAGTGGGCCGAAGAGGTCTGGGATCCTCAACACCCCCGCCGCCAAGATGATCGGCGTCGCGAGTAGGAACGAGAACCGCGCCGCGTCCTCGTGGTTCAGTTTGCGCACCAGGCCGGCCGACATGGTCACGCCTGAGCGACTGATGCCGGCGAAGAGTGCCAGGATCTGTGCCGACCCGATGGCCACCCCGCTCCGAAAGGACAACGTGGCCAGCCGGCGGTCCGCCGCCACGGACGGAGTCAGGTCTCCCGCCTTGTAGCCGTCCGGGTCCGAGGCCGCTGCATCCGGAGCAGACCCCGAGTCGGTTCTCGCCTGGCGTCGCCGCAAGAGCTCGGCACCGGCCAGGATCAGGCCGTTGATCATGAGGAACACTGCCGCCACGGACGGCTTGGCGAACAGGGTGCGGAAGGTGTGCTCGAAGAGGAATCCGGTCAGCCCTACTGGGATGGTGCCAACGATCAGAAGCCAGGCGATCCGTTCGTCGGCCGATTCGATTGACCGAGTCCTCAGTGTGTGAAGGAACCCACGGGCGATTGCAACCCAGTCCCGCCAGAAGTAGAGGATCAGCGCACCGGCGGTGGCGACATGGAGTCCGACGACGAATGCGAGATAGAAAGACTCCCCGGCGGACTGGCCGTTGACCAGGTTGTGCCACCCGAGTAGGGCGGGGATGAGGACGCTGTGCCCGAGGCTTGATACCGGGAACAGCTCGCTCACCCCCTGCAGGAGGCCGATCACGATTGCTTGGATGTAGGACAGCGTCATCCACCTTCCGCCCGAACAAGTGGCTCAGCCTATTCCGCGTGTGGGTGCCGATCCGGGCACGCAAGCGGCTCGCTGACACGGCCTCGCCGTGAGCCTCATCCCAGGTGAGGTGGACCGCCGAGATGCAGACGCCAAGTACCCACGCGGGCTCCGGTGGACGTGACCGGCGTAAGTTGCTGGGTGTGTAGTGGCTTTGGGCGAGGGATAGAACTGAACATGCGCTCGTCGCACTCGGTGCTCGAGCGGCCTGGGATCAGACCAAGGAGTTGACAATGATCAGTACAAGCGAAACCGGCCAGCCCCGCATCGTTGTCGGTGTGGACGGCTCAGCCTCGTCCATCGCCGCCCTGAACTGGGCGGCTCATCAGGCTGACCTCACCGGGTCACGGCTCGATGCCGTGACGGCGTGGCAATGGCCCAGCAAGTACCAATGGACGCGTACGCCACCCGATTACGACCCGGCTGGCGACACCCAGAAGAGCGTTGATGCCATCATCGATGAAGTCAGGTCTGCGCACCCCTCGGTCCCCATCCAGTCCGAGGTCGTTGAAGGCCACCCTGCAAGGGTATTGGTGGACGAATCGGAGGGAGCGGAGCTGCTCGTCGTCGGGAGTCGGGGGCGCGGAGAGTTCCCCGGCATGTTGTTGGGGTCCGTCAGCCAGCACTGCGCCACGAGCGCCCACTGCGCGGTCGTGGTGCTGCGCGACTAGAAGCCTGGAGAAACACTTGCGATGTCCGGGATGCTTCGGGCGTCGGGACACGCTGACGAATCCTCACTTGGACTGGCACGAGCTAAGCCGCGACCCTTCCTACATCCCCGATGTCGCCAGCGCGATCTGTGGCGATTCGAGGCTGTTCACAAGATGACAAATGCGGAATGGCGAAGTCACTCTGGTCGGCTCTCCGATCAAACGAGTGGATGGACCCCGGAGGGTCAACGAAGGACGGAGAGATCTTCGAAACGGTGGCGTTGACGTGCGCTTTTACAATGCCGCTTACCACGGTTCGAATCCCGCCACCTCCACCAGACTTCGTGAACCGAATTCGGTACTACTAGCAGACGCAGTTGCTTCCACATCGGCTTCCCTGTCGACTGTGCGGTGAAGCTTCGTCCGTCAATCGAGTTCGTCCGATTGACGGACGCTCTGCTGCTGGGACATCGGTGCCGTCCCCATCACACACGGACATCCGCTCGCGCACCGCGAGGACTCGCCCATCCCGGTCCGAAAAATATGTCTCCATGACCGGCGATAGAGGTCACATTTGGAGGCACATTGGTCCAATCACGGTTCCGAATCAGCAAGTCGGAGTGCCCGCATCCACCGAGGACTCCCCTCGTCAGGTCAGTTCGGCGAGAAGTTTGCGTACGCGACCGTCGATGTCATCGACGATGGGTCGGACGGCATCCACAGGCCTGCCCGCAGGATCTTCCAGTTCCCAATCGAGATAGCGCTTGCCCGGGTACACGGGGCACGTATCCCCACAGCCCATAGTGACGATGACATCGGACTCCTTCGCCAACTCATCTGTGAGGGGTTTGGGAAACTCACGAGTCGGATCGAGCCCGCGCTCTTCCAGGATGGCAACCACTGAGGGGTTGAGTTGCTCCGCCGGCTCCGACCCAGCCGAGCGTACGTCGATACGACCCTCGGCGTAGTGGTCGAGCAGCACACGGGCGGCAAGGCTTCGTCCGGAGTTGTGGATGCAGAGGAAGAGAACCACCGGCTTGTCGCTCATTGAGCACCTTTCATGGAGTGGCGCAGTGGCGGGGACGGGTAATGACCTCTGGCCCACAAGGACACGTAGACGAGACCGACCAGGACCGGTACCTCGATGAGGGGTCCGACGACTCCAGCCAGCGCCTCGCCGCTCGTCACGCCGAACACGCCGATGGCGACGGCGATGGCGAGCTCGAAGTTGTTCCCAGCTGCCGTGAACGACAGGGTGGTTGTCCGCTCATAGGGAAGTCCGATGGCCCGCCCGTAGGCGAACGTCCCGAACCACATGATGGCGAAGTAGGCCAGGAGTGGAAGGGCGATCCGAGCAACGTCAGCCGGGTGCGAGGTGATCGTGTGGCCCTGAAGGGCGAAGAGGATGACGATCGTGTAGAGCAGCCCGTAGAGGGCAAACGGAGCGATACGGGGGATCAGCGTTGTTTCATACCAATCCCGCCCCCGTCGCCGCTCGCCGATGGTCCGGGTGAGGTAGCCGGCCACTAGGGGTATACCCAAGAAGATGGCGACCGTCTCCGCGATCCTCCAGATCGAGAGCTCGAGCCCGACGGTGTGCAGGCCGAGCCAGCCGGGCAGCACTTTCAGGTAGAAGTATCCGAGGAGAGCGAAGGCCACCACTTGGAACAGCGAGTTGAGTGCAACGAGCACAGCGGCGGCCTCCCGGTCCCCGAGTGCGAGGTCGTTCCAGATCAGGACCATGGCGATGCACCGTGCCAAGCCGACGATGATCAGCCCGGTCCGGTAGGCGGGTAGGTCAGGCAGCATCAGCCAGGCCAAGGTGAACATCACGAGCGGCCCGATCACCCAGTTGATGACCAGCGAGGACACCAGGGTCCGGCGGTCGCGCGTGACCGTCCCGAGCTCGTCGTAGCGCACCTTGGCCAGCACCGGATACATCATCACCAGGAGACCGATGAAGATCGGCAGCGACGTCCCTGAGGTGACCTGGACCGAGTTGAGGTGCGTGTTGAGGCTGGGAATCGCCCGACCGAGTACGAGGCCTAGCGCCATCGCCAGGATGATCCAGACCGGCAGGAAGCGGTCGAGAAACGAGAGACGTGCGACGACCGCCTCGACATGCCCCTCTTCGGCAGGTTCCAGACCGGAGGACACTTCCCTCACGTATGGACTCCGCTTGAGCCGCTCTGGCTACTCAGCAGCACGAAGACGAGCCGGCCGGGACCTCGACGGAGTCGGGCCCCGAACTGCAGCACGCCGACTCGCCGGGTGCGGCCGACCGTAGCTGACCGGCAGGCATCTCGGTGTCCGAGAGCACCGTGTAGATCTCCCACGGCTCTCCGCCGGGGCCGTCAACCCACACCTTGTCCTGGACAGCGAAGCAACACGACGTCTCCTCCTCCAGAGCGGTCGCCAGACCTTCGCTGGAAAGACGAGCCTGGGCTGCCGTCACCTCGTCGGTCGTGGCTACTTCGACGCCGAGATGGTTGAGCGTCCCCGGCGTCTGGTTGGCGTCTTCGATGAGGACGAGCGTCAGTGGCGGGTCGGTGATAGCGAAGTTGGCATAGCCAGGGCGCACCTTGGCCGGCTCGGTACCGAAGAGCTTCGAGTAGAAGGCGGTCGCCTCGTCGATGTCGGCGACGTTGAGTGCGAGCTGTACACGGGACATGGTTACGTCCTTTGGTAGATTGACAACTGTCGATGGTATCGGACGCATTGACAAAATTCAATACGAGGAGGTGGACGATGGCCACGAAGGGACAATCCGCCGGCATGGCGGATCCAGCTCTGTGCTGTGCTTCGGTTGTCGAGACTCCCCTCAGGCATGCCGAGGCAATCGGCCTGGCACACCTGCTGGCCGCTCTCGCCGACCCGATCAGGCTCCAGCTGTTCTCACTTGTCGCCGCACAGGGCGAAGTCTGTTCATGTGACCTCGAAGCGCCCCTTGGGAGAAGCCAGCCGACCATCTCACATCACACGAAGCTGCTGGCCGAGGCCGGTCTCATCGTGGGCGAGAAGCGAGGTCGCTGGGTGTGGTGGCGCATCGAACCAGACCGCCTGGCAAACGTGCGGAGGGCGCTCGGGGGCTGACAGTGACGAGGGGCTGGTGGGAACTCCACCCGGCACGTTTGCCCGCAGCAACCTTCCAACCGGGGGATTGTGTCGTGTCGTGACCAGAGGCGAGGGATGGCTCCGCCGTCAATGCCCCCTCGGTCGGGTGGAACGATGCAATGCAGTTTCTGCTGGGCAGCCCACGGACAGGTGGCACGTACTCTCGAGGCATGGCGATCATGTTCACTACTCCCCTGCCTCAATGTCGGAAGCTTCCGCGCCGGGTGTGCAATCCGCTGTGCCCGCAGGTGTGCAAAGATTCACGACCTGCCACTTTGCCTACCTCGAATGAGATAGGCGCCCACTTCTCGGATCGTCACCTCCAAGGGACTCTTACGCTACATCGTGAGGGTCGTTTGAGGGGTAACGACACCAGTGTTGAGCTCGAGCCTCGCCCCCCTCTCGCTCGGTCAACTGGGGGATTCGTGGAGCAGCCAGCCCACGCGGTGGGCCGGCATCACGAACGTCCGTCGGGCGCTCCGCCACGTCCCGGTTAGCGTTCCGATCACGAGACGCCACAGAGGAGCCCTTCGGATTGCGATCATTGCGATCGCCACGGGCGGCTCTGTGCTCTTCGTTGCACTGGTCCCAACGAGGCCCAATTGTTGTGGCCCGCTTCGAACGTCTGGCCCCCGGAAATAGACTTCAATGAGAGTGGCGGTGACATCACCAGCTCAGTGGCGACCGTGCACTACGGCCTGGCGAACAAGACCGAGCAACGCAAGATCACCATCGACATGACTCGGTGGCAGCATGTCACTAAATGTCAGCGAACAACGCGTACCGATGTGTCGCAGCCCCATCGCAGGTGGGGTGACCTTTTGTGGCGTTGACGTGGCATTTGAAGAAAGTTCTGCTCGACTTTCGAATCCCGCCACCTCCAAGAGCGGTTCGGCTGCGTTTACTTTGTGCACGTCGGAACCCTGTTGGAGGTGCGCCGACACCTCGCGGATCCCACCAGGCGATTGGTTATCGAAGCCGAACCGGCCGAGGGCGGCTGACATTGATCAAGCCGAGCAGGTCTAGAGATTTCCCGTGACGGCTTGAAGAGCAAGGCTTGCTCCGGCGACCAAGATCCAAAGCATGGCCCCCAACGCCAGCGGTTTGAAGCCTGCTTTCCTAATGTCCCTGAGATTGGTAGAGAGCCCGATCGAAGCGAGAGCCATCGTGATCATGATCTCAGCCAGACCGTTGAGGAACCCATGCCACGAGCTCGGCACGAGCGCGAGGCTGTTCAGCCCCACTGCAACCAGGAACCAGAGAATGAATCCCGGTACGATTCGTCGAAAATTTTTGCGGACTGGGTCTGCGCCACCAGGACGTACCGCTTCCTTCCGGCGAGAGCGCCACGTGCCGAGCGCCAGGCAGATCGGAATAATCATCAGCGTACGAGTCAGCTTGACCACTACCGCGTATGAGGTGGCCCCATGGCCGAAGATGGAAGCGGCCGCGACAACCGAGGACATGTCGTTGATCGCGGTACCCGCCCAAAGCCCGAACGAGTGAGGTGAAAGCCTCATCAGACGGCCGAGGGTCGGGAACGTGAGGACGGCGATCACGTTGAAGGTGAAGATGGTCGAGATCGCGTAGGACACGTCAACCTCAGCGGCTGAGATCACGGCGTCCGTGGCCGCGATGGCTGAAGCTCCGCAAATCCCGGTTCCCACCCCGATGAGCGTGCGGAGGTCGCGGTCTATCGACAGCGCACGGCCGATCAGCGCCGCCCCAATGAGAGCCACGGCAAGGGAACCGACGAGTACGGGTAACGACGATGCACCGGTATGCAGAACCTGTCGGATAGAGAGCCCGGTCCCAAGAATCACGATGGAACCTTGGAGAATGAACTTCGACGAGAATCGAAGACCCGGCCGCAGGACGTTCGATGGAGTGCGAAAGACCGAGACGACAATCCCCCCGACGACCGCGACAACCGGGGCCCCCACCACGGGAACCAGATGGCCAATCACAGTCGCCACTGCAGCGAGGAGAGACGTGATGAGAAGACCAGGTACGAAACGTCGAATACGGCACCTCGGGTCGGACCGTTCGGAGACTCGAGGCAGATCCGGCACTATTGCCTCCCCAGATGCCTCTTCTTTCTTAGGTGCGCCTGTCACGCGCGTGTGACGGCGCCGCCTAGATGCCCTGCATTGGCGTAATCGTCATCGATCAGCACAACGTCTCGACCACCCGGTCGAGCGGGCTCGCCGCAATGCTGGCGCGATACCAAGAGAGGCACTGCACCCAGAGCATGCCGGGCGGCAGCGAGTCCATGCGATCGAGGAGAAGATGCAGCGGCACGTGGATTGAACCTGGGATGTGAGATTCTGTCCTTTCGTCATCGCGACGGACATCGAGCACCACCGCCTCGGGATGACCCGCAACGTCAGAGAAATTGGTCACTCGATACGTTCGACGATCCGCATTCGGGGCGATCTCGTCGGTCGTGCCGATAGCCACTCCCGCTAATTCGGCGCTCCCGAGACGCATGAGTTGGCGCTGCGCCGCAGAGATTTGTTCTGGATCATCGGCTAGCAACGTCAATGGGGTGCTCCACGGAACCAACCATCCGAGGTACAGCGAGAAATGCTGTGCCAGGCTGATTCCGATCGTGCCGACGAGGTGCTCTGCGGCGCATGCGGTTCTTGAACGGAGGTCCACCACCCATTTCCCGGCGCGGATTCGTCGAGCGAGCTCATAAGGTTCGGGGCGACGCGGCACCGTCACCTCGAATGGCGCCGGCTCGGCGCGGTTCTGCGGAGCCATGTGGACGTAGTGACTCGGGTACACCGTGAGGGCCGCCAACAGTTTCGCCACGAAATCGTCCTCATAGTTCTTCTGTCGCCAGGATTTCGACCTTGACCACGGAACCTCCCCATGCGCTTGGAGAAATGTAGGAATGTTGGTACATTATGACCTCGCAAGGACGAGGAGAGCCACAATTTCGTGATGGCCACCCGAAACGTGACCTTAAATCGCACAAGTGCGGAGCCTTTGTGGTCCCAACTTCAACGAGACCTCCTGCGACGGCTGGAGGCCGGCGAGTTCCAGGACTGGTTTCCCGGAGAGATGTTTCTAGTCGGCGAGTACAAAGTCAGTCGCAACACGGTGCGCGAGGCTTTGCGCGGACTGCGCGACGACGGCGTGGTGGTCGCCGAGCGCGGGCGTAAACCTCGAGTGGCGCCCCCCGCAGAGATCGAACAGTCAGTTGGTGCCCTCTACAGCCTGTTCGCTTCCGTTGAGCATTCCGGGCTGGAACAGCGCAGCGTGATCAGGGCCCTGGAGATCAGAACAGATCCCACGGTCGCGGCGAACCTCGCACAGACGGAAGCCGACCCACTTTTCTACCTCGAACGGCTCCGCCTTGCCGGCGGCATACCGTTGGCGCTCGATCGCGTCTGGATGCCCGCGAGGATCGGAACACCATTGCTCGAGGTGGATTTCTCACACACCGCCCTATACGACGAGTTGGCAAAACACCTGGGCATCACATTGACAGGTGGGAGGGAGACGATCCGTGCGATTGTCCCCGAAAAGGTCGACCGTGAGACGCTCGCAATTTCGTCACGGATTTCGTTGTTCGCCATCGAACGACTTGGGTGCTATCTCGATCAACCGGTGGAATGGCGGTACACCCTCCTCCGAGCTGATCGATTTAGCCTGATGACGGAGTTCTCTCAGGCTAACGGCTATCAATTCGCCACGGATCAAGCTGACACAGCGAGAAGCGATTGAAGGCACGGTGAAAGTTGGCCGACATGACACCAATCGGACACGGTTGGTCCAAGAGCAGTGCGTGTCATCGGGTACCAACGTGTGCCACCGAGTACCCGTCCGTCCGACCGTTATGGCAGGTAGATTTGAAGAACTGTTGACGTGTACTTCTACAAGAGGTGCCTCCATGGTTCGAATCCCGCCACCTCCAAGGATGGTTCGGCTGCATACGTGCGGGTCGGAACGCCCTTGGAGGTGCGCTGACACCTCGCAGGACAGAACCAGGACACGCCAGGACGCGGATCCGTGTCCTGGCTCCGGCGAAGCGACCCACCGACGGTGCTGTCGGATCGACCCGGCGGGCTCGGTTCTAGATCTGGTAGCGGAACTGCTCACAGCTCCCCCACCGACTTTCGGGGTACTGGATTATCTGTGGGCGACAACCCGGCTTCCATGGCGGGACGATTACGCGGGACGATTACACGGCGATCAGGCAGTTGACCTGCGTTCCGAGCGCGATCGTGAAAGGGTCCCCCACCGCTGAAATCGGTTGTGGCAGGGTCGTTGAACCATGCGATTCGACCCCTACGCCGGCCCCGCTGCCAGGTACGACCGAAACGTCCGGGCTCTGTCGAAGGATCTGAGAGGTGGTCCACTCGATGCGAGTTTGAGCGACCTCGTTGAGATCCGGGTGCCGCAAATCACAGGTTGCAAATTCTGCCTGAACCGCAGGGCCATCGGAGAAGGTGACGCTATACCGGGCGAACCTCTCCCACCTCCTCGGGACCCCGCCGCGGTCTTGGAGCCTGCGTCGCTCTGATGGGACGACGGATTCGTTGGCTCGGCGTCATCATGGTGGCCTGCTTCGGTCTGGTGATCGCCCAGCTGGTGAACATCCAGCTTGTGAAGGCGAAGGCGCTGCAGACGTCGCCGTACAACCCGAGGGTCGCGGTCCAACGGTTCAACAACCCACGTGGTCAGATCCTGGCTGCCGACGGCACGGTGCTGGCCAAGTCGGTGCCGACGCCGGCTGCTGACAAGAAGGTCTACTCATACGACTACGTACGCCAGTATCCCCAGGGCGCACTCTACAGCGGCATCACCGGCTACGACTCAGTCCTCACGGGAGCGGTCACGGACATCGAGAACGAGTACAACTCAGACCTCGCCGCTCACCAGAGTCCACCCCAGACACTGAGTCAACTGTTGTTCCGGGAGCAGCGTCCGACCACGACCGACAACGTGACACTGACCGTCGAGCCGTCACTGCAACAGCAAGCATGGAACGCCCTCATTGCGACGCCGAACAACAACGACGGCGCGGTCGTCGTGCTCGACGTCAAGACCGGTGCCGTTCTCGCCATGGTGTCCAAACCGAACTACGACCCCAACGTGTTGGTCGGCACGTCGCTCTCTGCCGACAACTTCGCTTACTACGGTTATACCCACAAGGACGGGGAGGGCTTCTACCCCCTCCGCCCCCTCGCCACCGGTGAGACCTTCTTCCCCGGCTCCACCATGAAGGTCGTCACGTCGACCGCGGCTTATAACCTGAAGCCCTCTCTGGCGGGTTTCACCTATCCAACTCAACCTTGTCAGAGCTTCTCTGACTCGAACAAGCTCCTCTGCAACGACGGGTCCAACCCCAGCAACTCGACACCGTGCGGCGGCACAATGACGGCCATGCTTCCGGCATCGTGTGACCCCGGGTACGGCGAGCTCGGGATCCAAGAGGGCGCGGGAACGTTACGCCAGCAGGCTGAGTTGTTCGGAATCAACTCGCTGCCGGGGATCGACCTTCCGAGTAATACGCAGCAGCCGGTCGGCGGCGTGGTGGCGTCGACACTGCAGACCCTGCCCGATCGATCACAGGCGCTGCAGGCCTACACGGCGATCGGCCAGGACACCGTGGCAGATACGGCACTCCAGAACGCGATGATCGCTGCCGGGATCGCCAACGGCGGCGAGGTCATGACCCCGCACCTGATGTCGTCCATTCATGACTCCCAAGGAGCACTGGTCGAGACGTACACTCCGAAGCCCATGGCCCGCTCGGCGTCGGTGCAGGCTGCACAGTCGGTCGCCGCCCTGATGGAGAGCGTGCCGATCAACGGGACGGCACAAGGCGTCGGCTTCCCGCCCTACCTCTGCGCCGCAGTCAAGACGGGAACGGCCCAGACCGGCCTCGGGCTGAACCACGACTGGATGATCGGGTTTGCCCCGGCCAACGACCCCAAGATCGCCGTCGCTGTCGTCGTGCCGTACCAGAACATCTCGTCCGACGGCGCGTCCATCGCCGGACCCATCGTGAAGAAGGTCATGCAGGCCGCTCTTCCGCCGGGCTCGGTGCAGCAGCCGTGCAACGTCACGGCGCCGCCGCTCTCAGCCTACGGACCGCAGTCCCAGGCGCCAATCTTTGGCGGCTAAGGCGGCCTCCGTCGCGTCACAGGCGTACGGGGAGACCCGGTGGCTCCCGCGCGCTGAATTGAGTTCGCCTGTGGGGTTCGTCCTGTATCTGGTGGGGATGCGTCGGTGGATCACGGTTGCTGGACTTGTACTCGTGGTGGCGGGACCGGCGGAGGGTCAACTCGGCGATGCTCAGTTCTCGAGCGGTGGCTCTTGTGAGGGTTGGTTCCTTGTCCGACTCCTCGAATCTCAGCTTCGTCACGTCAATGTTGGGCTGAACTCAAACTCGATTCAACCTGCCCCAATACATTGACCGGGCTGGAGTGCCACCCTGCGAATCCTCAAGCAGGCCCATTCGTGCCACCTCGTGAAAGCTCCGAATCGGCGCCGCTGTGCTGCGGCCGCCGCGAGACGCTCAGCCGGAGACTCCGTACAACTGCCACTCCTCCGGAACACCCTTTAGCGAGTGGATACCCCTGTCGGTGAAGCGCAAGCCCACGCCCGTGGTGAGGTCCTTGACGGTTCGGCTGGCGAGAACATCTCCGGCCCCGGCCAGAGCGGCGATCCGTGCGGCGATGTGCACTGCGATGCCCCGATATCATCCGTCACGGAGCTCAACCTTTCCCGTGTGAAGACCAGCCCGAATGGGCAGGTCGATACCCTCGGCCTCTTTACCGAAGTCCGAGGCAGAACGAGCCGCCCGAGCCGGACCGTCGAAGGTGGCAAGAACGCCGTCGCCCATGGTCTTAACCGCTCGACCTGAATACCTCTCTGCGGTTCGCTTTGCCGTCAGATCATGGCGGTCGAGCAATCGGCGCCACTTCAGCGTCACCTAACCTCACGGCCACGTTGGTAGAGGAAACGATGTCCGTGAACACGACGGTGGCCAGCACGCGATCCGTGGCCTTGTCGTGTCGGGTCCCCGTCAAGAACTCCTCGATGCTCCGGTCCACGGCCCTGTATCCCCGAATGGGACGTGGTCGACGCCGTCGAGGGCAACGAACTTGGCACCCGGGATTTGCGAGGCGATGTGCTCACCTGCCGCTATTGGTACTACTAAGTCCCCCTGCCGATGAAGGACCAAGCTCGGTACCTGGATCGTCGGTAGGACAGGCCGTACGTCGAGTTCGCCGATCATGGTCAACAAAGATCGGAGAGAACCCGGACTGGCGGACATGCGTGTCAACGCCGACCACCACTCTTGGATCGCCGGAACCCCGGCCACGCTCGGGGCGTAGGTCTCGATGTCCAGCCCATCAGGAAAGTTGGCGACGGCTTCGTCAACGGAGTGCTTCCAGTCTTCCGCCGGTATTCCGGGCCACCCGGGTGCGACCCGTTGCTCGAGGGAACGTTCCGTAGAGGACCAGGTCCGTTGTGCGTTCAGGATAGGTGGCGGCGAACAAGGCGGCCATAGGACCACCCTCAGAAGAACCGTCGATGGCTGCGCGCTCAGTTCCAACACGCCCATACCGCCGGAATCAGCCGCCACCCCATAGGCATTTTGGCTAGTGCCGAATAGGCAATAGCCAAAGTTCGCAACTGACCGAGAGCGCTTCCAGTGCTATAGCGTTCAAACATGGTGGATCGATCCATGAGCGAAGCTGCTCTCAGCATCGAACGACGCGGCCGTGTGATGATCCTCGAGAACCGGGATCCACCTCGGAATCGCATGACGTTCGAGTACATGGATGAGCTCGAACGCGCCGTTGGCGAGCTACGGGATGATCGAGACATTCGCGCGGTGATTATCACCGCCGCCGGCGAGGACAACTTCAGCGTCGGCATGGATCTCAAGGAGTTGATGTCAGGCGCACAGGCTCGCGGCGGATTCGAGGCCGTGCTTGACCAGCGACTACGTGTGCTGTCGGCAATTGAGAATCTCAATAGGCCGGTCATCACGACAATGTTTGGCTACTGCCTCGGTGGTGGGCTGGAGCTTCCGCTCGCTTGTCACTTCCGCCTTGCTGCGAGCGAAGGAGCGCGGATCGGACTTCCAGAACTGGACTTGGGGACAGTTCCTGCATGGGGTGGTACGGCGCGCTTGACGAGAACCGTCGGACGGGCGCGTGCTCTGGACATGATCCTGCGAGCGAAGAAGATCGACGGACCGACCGCTTTGGCCATTGGTCTCGTACATGAGCTGCACCCCGTGGCGGACCTCAAGGCCAGGGCCTTCGAACTTGCTGAGGAGTTGGCCGTGCAGCCACCGATCGCAGTCGCCGGGGTTCTCCGCGCGGTGGTTGGAGCAGAACACCTGCCGCTTGAGGATGCGATTCGGGTAGAGCGAGAAGCCGTCCGGCACTGTGGCAGTTCGGCTGATCAGATCGAAGGCATGACAGCCTTCCTCGAGAAGAGACGACCGGACTTTCAAGGGAAGTGACCGCGGGGCCACTTGGATGCCCTGCCGCCGGGACGATGATCGGTCTCGTCGTCTTTTCCACTATCCCCGTGACTGAATTCGGCTGTGAGCGTTTCTGCGTCAACGGGGCTTCGGGTGACGTTCTGCCCTGTGATTGACGGAGCGTTGTGCGCACGTTCCGCGAATGGCCAGGTGCGTGCGCCCTGGCTGGTAGCCAGATCCCGTCGGTCGTCATCGTGGCGCGGCGGGCCGAGTGGGACTACAACGTCGGGGGTGCGGTCCGGCGCGAATACATGGCGAATATCATGACGACGGCCGAGGAAAACAAGGATCTCGTCCGACGAGGCGATTCGACCGTGGGAGTCGGGTGACCCCGGGCCGTTCTTCGAGCTGATCGCAGACGATGTCCGCTGGACCGTGATCGGCACGACGGCGGCGTCGGGGGTGTTCAACTCGAAGCGGGCGCTCGTTGGACGAGGCGTTCGGACCCCTGCTCGATCGGCTCGACGGCCCGCTCGTCACAACGTTTCGGGAAGTGGCGGGCGACGGTGACAGGGTCTTCCTCCGGTTCGAGAGCGAGGGCATGACGAAAGTGGTGACATCAGCTACGGTCAGGTCTACTGTTGGGTGATGACGATGCGCGACGGGCGGATCGTCGAGATCATCGCTTACCTCGACACCGAGCTTCTCGCAAGAGTGTTCGCGTCCTGAGCGATCCGATTCCTTGGTGGGTGCTCACGTGTTGGCCCGGTGGTGCCACCGCATCTCGAGACGGTGGTGCGTCGGCTCATGGCTCGCGACCGCCCGCAACACCACGACGAGACCGACCAATGCGAGGGCGGCATCGACCAGGAAGGCTCGAGTGATGCCCTGCATGAGGTTGTCCGCCGACTCGACGATCGCGGTGTTGACCCCGAGTCCGACCGCACCACCCGCGACCTGGCACATGTAAACGATCCCGCCCGCGAGGCTCGACTGCGAGGCATCGAGCGCGGTGACGGCCAGAGTGGTCACCGAGGAGTAGAACAGACCGATGCCCACGCCTAGCACGATCATCCCCGGGATCGTCGATCCGTAGTTCGCGTCGTCGAGAAGGAGCGCGAGCAAGAGCATGCCCAAAGCCAGAGCGACCGCACCGCCACCGACGACCAGTCGGGCACCGAGCCGGTCGTACAGCGAACCGGCCGCGAATGACGTGGCCGCGAACACCACCATCAGCGGGAGCAGGCCAGCGCCCGACGTCAGTGGGCTGTACCCGAGAATCTTCTCGAAGAATTGCGGAAGGTACAGGAGCGCGGCGAAGAAGATCGCCGACATCAACAGCACCGAAAGACAACACCAAACGAACACCCGGTTGGCGAGCACTGCGCGCGGTACGAGCGCACGATCGCCGATCCGGCCCTCGGCCGGCAAGAAGAGTGCGAGCAGCAGGATCCCGAGACCAATGAGTCCGAGGATCAACGGATCAGCGAAACCATCGTTGGGTGCGAGGTCCAGCGCGACCAGGATCGCGACGATGGCCACGGAGAGGATCAGCACCCCGCCGTAGTCAATGCGCCGCTCAGTGACTGCGCCAGTGCTCTCCGGCACCGAGCGAGAGATGACGACAATGGCGATGGCGACGACCGGCAGGTTGATCAAGAAGATCCAACGCCAGTTCAATGCGTCGGTCAGCGCGCCGCCGAGTAACGGGCCGAACGCATTGCCGAGCCCTGCCACCCCGATCAGCAGAGCGCCGGCGAGCGATGCGCGGTCGTCGGGCAGGACCCCGTACATCATTCCCAGCACGGACGGCCACATGATGGCCCCACCGATCCCCATGAGCCCCCGGCAGGCGATCAGCGTGTAGACGTTGGGCGCCACCGCGCAGCCGAGCGAGAACGCGGCGAAGATGATCGCTCCGATCATGAAGAGCCGCTTGCGGCCATAGAGGTCGGCGAGGCGCCCACCGGTCACGATCATCACACCGAACACGAGCGCATACCCGTTGATCACCCATTGCGCTCGTCCAAGCGTGGTGTCGAACGTCTTCTCGATCTCGGGGATCGCGACGCTCAGCGACGTGAAGTCGTTCGCAACAACGAACACGCCCAGCGCCATCGCGCTCAGGGCTACCTTGGTGGACCGAGGGATGGAACTCCGCGCTTGAGGCATTGCTCATGTTCGCGCGGGCGAACATTCGGCGTCGACAGAGCCCACTTGTCCGAAAGCACGTCGGATACCAGACGCGTCGACCTCCGACTCCGCACGTTCAATCGCCATCGAGAGCACGATGATTCCGAAAGCCGTCCGATTGCAACCTAAAGGAGCTTGTCCACGCCCCGAGTGACTGATCAATGTCGTGTCTGTTGTCACTCCCGAGCCCCGAAGGAGAGTTGACAAGTGAGTAGGAGCTCACCGGAGATGCACCCCGGAGCTCAGCAGGCACGAGACCTTGGGACACATCCCGGGCACGACACCCGCGAAAGCATCGGATACCAGTAGATGTCAAGGGAGGTCAGGGGTCGCCGTGCCATCGGAGCCGCCGGTAGAGTCGACACAGTCCCATTGACGCGGCGTAGTCCCGAACGGCCTGTGATTCTTCGAATCCCGCCACCTCCACACGCGGCTCGGATGCGAAGGTGCAGACCTGGAGGCAGTTGGAGGTGTGCCGACGCCTCTGTCGACGCGGCTGGACACGGCGGGACACGAGAGCGGTGTCTCGCAGTTGCACGTCCGAACCCGCCAATGCCGCTGCCAGATCCGAAGCGTCCATACACAAACGTAAACATCCTCATGAATGGGATGGTTCGGAGCGCCGACCATTTCACGAACCGAGGAAATCGAGATGGTTGTCGTCGGCGAACGAACCGCTCGTCGAGCTGATGTGAGACGATAGAACTCCTCCGATTTGTACGACGGGTTCTCACGATGCAGGCCCTCTTCGGAGCCAGTGTGAACCCGGCAAGCCCTTAGGTCGCAGCGACCGAGGGGACGTTCTGGCCCACCAGCCAGCTCAACGAGGCGAGCGCATCAGAGAGCGTCCAGTTCGGGGACCGTTGGTCGCGAAGGTTTTTCAGGCCCCCCTCGTCGAGCAGACCCGACAGTTTCTTGTCCAGCTGGCCGTGGAGGTTCGGTGGGTTCGAATCGCTGAATCGCTCATGCCCCGAACGGTCGATGAGGAAGTAGCCGTCGGTGTGGTTGACGTCATAGGTCAATGGCGTGCCCGTCCACCAGTCGAGCTTGGGCGGCTGTGCCTCGGGCACTTTCTGCACACTGATGCCGAAGAACTTCCAGAGGGTGTCAAGGTTGGCGGGGGTCCCGGTGGCCATCACCCACTCAGCGCCGAATTCCTGCGAATAGGCGGCGAGCCGGGCCGGGCTGTCGCGTCCGGGATCGATGGTGATCTCCATGAACACGACCTCGCGCCCGAGGCCAGCATTTCGGATGTCTCGTTGGAGGGCGATGAATGCGCCTGTGATTAGCGGGCACTCGTCCTGGCACAAGGACAGGAACGGAGCCATCACGATGTACTTGCCCCGGTAGGCCGCGATGGACGTCGGCCTGCCCGAGGACGAGATCAACGGGATGTCTGGGATGGCCCGATCCTGGACGATTCCCTGAGATGCCGACGGTGGCGGCGGCGCACCGGAGCCACTGCAGGCGGACAACACGGTTGCACCGACGACCAGAAGGCCGAGCCCGATCAGTGTCCTGATACGGCCGGGAAGGTTCCGCTCCCGCGTCATGGCTGCACCACTGCCGCGTGCGCGTCGAGCTCGTGGTCGAGACGGGCTGCTCGACGCTCCTCCATGCGCATCCAGCGCAGGGCCACGGGGATCATAGGCCAGAGCATCAACGTGTCCCCTCCGACCCACATGATGTCGCCGCCGATATGGAGATCGGTGACGAGAGATGGTCCCCACGTGCGGTGCATGGCCAGGTAGGCGGGAAAGATCTCGTGCGCCTCGCCGGCCAGCGAGAGCCCGGTGAAGGTGTCGATCGGGATCGCCAAGAACAGGTAGGCGAACTGCAGCGCGGGATGGAGGCGGTAGCAGTTGGGGTCGGTGCCGAAGATCTGGCGCCAGAACATGTAACCGACGAGCAAGAACAACAGGTGTTCGAGGTTGTGGATGTTCTCGTTCTCGAGAGTCAGGTTGTAGAAGCTGGTCAGGTGGCTGAGCGGGATGACGACGGCGTACGCGACGAAGGCCACCGCTGGGTGTCCGAGAAACTTGGCCACAGGTGAGCGCAGGGCCTCAGTGACGACGAGGTGCGACGTACCCGAGGTCGCCCGCCAGGCCAGCTGCAGAGGTGAGCCGACGGCGAAGAGCGGCGCCGCCACCATGATGAGCAACAGGTGCTGGACCATGTGGTCCCAGAACAGCTCGGAGTCGTAGACACCGACGAAGCTGAAGACGGCGATGCCCGTGGCCAGGAGCGCCCCGGCCCAGGCCACCGTTCTCCCTACGGGCCAGCGGTGACGGGGATGCAGCACGTTGTTGCGCCTCACGCCCCATACGTAGAGGACCAGGGCGGCGGCGATGAGAACAACCGGCACGAAGTCGAACTCGCTTGAGGTGAACTGGGGTCCCTGGAGGGGCGGCAGCAGCTCGTCGAACAGCGATCCGATCACGGGCCGAAGGTACTACTACTCCCTGTAGTAGTACAACTACGGGGCGTAGTAGTAGAAAAGGGGGATGCGGAAAGGAACTTGTCTGCGGTGGTCCAAGGAGGGCTCGTATTGATGAGGGGGCTGGGCGACCTGGAACGGCGGGTTATGAACGCCCTCTGGGAAGCGGACGCCGCCCTGACGGGGAGGCAGGTCGCGGACCAGTTGCCGGACCGTGCGTACACGACCGTGCTTACCGTCCTCGAACGACTGCGCCACAAGGGTCTCGTCGTCCGCGTGGTGGAAGGCCGCCTCCACAAGTTCGGGGCAGCCGAGACCCGGGAGGCCTATCGGGCGGAACTCATGATGAACGCCCTCGATGACGCCGCTGACCGCAGTGCTGTCCTTATCCGTTTCGCCGAATCCGTGAGTCCCGATGAGGTCACAGTACTGCGAGAGGCCCTCGAGGCTGTCGAAGCGAAACGGCGGAAGAAGTCGCGGTGAACCTGCTCGGTTTGGCAGCAGTGCTCTCAGCAATCCTCGTGGGACTCTTTGGGCCGTTCAGCCATTGGCTCGCGGGCGCGACCTGGGTCAATCGTTCGCCGCGGGCCTCCGTGCTGCTGTGGCAGTGCACGGGCCTGAGCGGCATCGTGGCAGGCATCGGGTCCGCACTTGCGTTGGCGGTGTACCGGTACCACGTCGGCTTCGGGTCCGGTGTCGCGCGACTTGTCGGAGGCCTCTTCGGTGGTCACCCGTTGCAAGGGCTCGGGCTCTACGATGCATTGAGCCTGACCTTGGCGGCTGATCTCGCCATCGTTCTCCTCTTCATCTTCGGGGCCGTCACGCGGCGAACGATCAGACAGCGAGCGCGCCATCGTCGACTCCTCGAACTGGTAGCCGGGCGTTCGGCCACCTATCCCGGACTGCGCGTGCTGGCCGACGACCGGGCCGTTGCTTACTGTCTTCCTGGTCTCCGGCCCAGGATCGTGCTCAGCGACGGCACACTCCGCATCCTCGACCGATCCCAACTCGCGGCCGTCATCGAACATGAGCGAGGACACGCCCACGAGCGCCACGGCCTCGTGATGTTGGCGCTCGCGCCTCTTGGCAGCCTGTTTCGATGGGTCCCATATGCGCGGCTGGCACCGACGCAGGTCGGGATCCTCTTGGAGATGGCGGCTGATGATTTCTCAGCGAGGCGCGGAGGTGGGCAGGCCTTGGCGACCGCTCTGATCGAGATGGCGACCTTGTGTCAGACACCCGGCTGTGCCCTTGCCGCGGCGCGGTCGGCAGTGCCCACTCGGGTCCAGCGGCTGCTCTCGGATGGTTCCACTTCAAAGTGGGTGACCTTCGGGTCAGCCCTGTTGGCGGGTGCTGTGTTGTGTGTGCCGGCCGCGCTGCTGGCGATCGGATGACCCGATGACCTGGGATAACTGGAACCACAACCCGGGTTTGCCAATTGCGCGGGGACGGGACCGCTTCGTGGCCACGGAGGCGTAGCCTTGAGGGGAATGAGACGCAAGTGGCTCGGCTTGGTCTTTGCTCTCGGGGCACTCACCGTTAGCTCTCTGCTGCCGGGGTCGCTGCTGAAGCAGGCCCCTCCGTCTGCACGCACGGCCACGATCGAGGCAGCGGGTTCGGATCTCGCCGGCAGCAACTGTGTCGCCGTTAGCTGTAACCGGGGGTCACCATCGGCTCCGGCCCAGGTGCCCACGGTGCCCCTCGTTGCGGCCGTGATTTCGGCGGCTTTTCTCGCCCTGGTGGCGATGGCCGTGCGTCGCCGGCGTCGGCCCGACGTCCCATTGCCGACCGGTAACCCGTCTCCGCTGCTCCGACCTCCCCAGGTGGCGCTCTCCGCGTAAATCTGCGGCGCAAACGCGCCGACAACGAACACACAACCCGTGAGGCATCGAAGCTCACGACCTTGCAGGTGCTCTGTCCTCGGGCCGTGACCGCCACAGAACCCTCACGCTGAGATCGGAGATCGTCATGTCGAAGAAGCGCACGCAGTCCCGGGCGCCATCCACGAAGCGCACCGGGCCCAATTCGCAGAACCCCGCCAATGCCGCACCGTCCAAGAGGACCGCCTCCAGCCGACGCTACGAGGAACGCCAGGAGCAAAAGCGCCAGGCCGCCCTCGAGGAGCGGCGCGCCCGCAACCGACGCTGGGGGTTGGTCAGCATCGGTCTCGTCGTCGTCATCGTGGCCGCACTCGTCATCGTGAAGGTGGCCGGAAGCGGGGGCAACTCGGGCGGCGCCCAAGCCTCGCCCCCCGCGGGCTCCCCGATCCCCGCCGCGACCTTGTCGAAGCTTGCCTCGGTCCCGATGTCGACGCTGGCGGCGGCGCCCTCGAGTGGGCTCATCAACTCGATCCAGTCGTCCGGTGGTGGCCACGCCTTGGCCTCGAACGGGAAGCCCGAGCTCCTGTTCATCGGCGCGGAGTTCTGCCCGCACTGCGCCGCCGAGCGTTGGGCCATGTACACGGCGCTGTCGAAGTTCGGCACGTTCAGTCCCAACCCGGGACGGCTCCATTCGGCCACCCAGGACGGCAACGTGCCGACGCTGACCTTCTACGGCACGACGTACACAAGCCCGTACTTCGTCTTCACCCCGGTTGAGGTGTACACCAACAAACCAGCCGGGAACGGCTACACCCCGCTGCAGACGCCCACGCGGGCGCAGGCGAACCTCTGGCAGAGTGCCGGCGGCGGGAGCTTCCCCTTCCTCGACTTCGCCGGGAATGCGTCGTTGGCCGGGGCACAGTACTCGTACGTGCCGCTGCAGAACCTTCCGTTTTCGGCAGTGGCCGCGCAGGTCGGAAACAACTCGACCCAAATCGGAGCCAACATCGACGCCAGCGCATACCAGCTGGTCAAGTCCATCTGCCACTCGCTCTCCTCGAGCCAACCGGCCTCGGTCTGTTCTGCGGCGGGTGCATGAGGGTGCCGGTGACGGGAAAGCTCGACGCGGTCGAGGACTCGCTGCCCCGCTGGCCGGGGCTGGTGGGGACGGCCACCAGCGTGCTCGGCCTCGGGGTGGCCGGCTACCTGACCTTCGAGCACTACACGTCGTCGAGCTCGCTCGCCTGCTCCGACAACGGGGTGGTCAATTGCCTCAAGGTCACCACGAGCTCGTACTCGGACGTGGCCGGTGTGCCTGTCGCGGTCCTCGGCCTGGTGTTCTTCCTCGTCATGCTGGTTCTGCAGCTGCCATTCATGTGGCAGCGACCAGAGCGCTGGCTGCGCCCGATCAGAGTGGGATGGTCGATCGTCGGAGCCGGGATGGTGCTGTACCTGCTGTCCGCTGAGCTCTTCTCCATCGACGCCATCTGCCTGTGGTGCACCGCGGTGCACGTGTTGACGCTGCTGCTCTTCGGTACGACCGTCTACGCCACCGTTTCTTATCCGCCGCCCGACACGAGGCATTAGGAGTCAAATGGCCAGGACCGACCCATTGAGAGACGTCCTGCGTGTTTCTCAATGGTTTCCGAGGTGAATGCGGCCATCATGGTGCGGAGCTGCGAGTTATGGTCCCCGGCATCTGTTCGGAAATGCCGAACGGCTCTGTTCACGATCTTGTCCGGACACCCCTGCGACACGT
This sequence comes from uncultured Acidimicrobiaceae bacterium, assembly GCA_963782415.1. Lineage (GTDB taxonomy): Bacteria > Actinomycetota > Acidimicrobiia > Acidimicrobiales > RAAP-2 > Bog-473. The sequence continues at coordinate 232,793 of CAWAJT010000009.1, forward strand.
AGCCGAGGACACAACGAGTGCCACTTGGTGCCAACGAGTGCCACTTGGTGCCAACGAGTGCCAATGCGTACCGCTGCGTCCTACTGCTCCTCGGCTCGTTCGGCTTTTCATCCTTCGAATCCCGCCATCTCCACCAATGAACCCGGTCATTGATGGTTCCGTGGGTCCAGCAGGTCAGTCGTGTCGACCCGCTAACCCGCCCACCCGACAGTGGACGCCCGTCCACGACTGGGGAGCCCGTTGGGATGCCCATCGACGTATCCGGAGGAGTCCAGGCGCGGATTTCGTCCGCCTGGTCGTCACCACCGACAAACCGATGGCCGAGGCCGCTCGGGATCTCGGCGTCGACGACTAGACGCTCGGAACTGGGTTCGCTCGGAGAAGTATCGCCAGGAGCGAGACGCCACATCCGGGTCCATTCGCACCACGAGCTGACCCCGCTCCGCAACGAGAAAGGCGAGCTCTAGACCGAAGGTGAGATCCCGCACAAGGCGTCCGCCCATGGCGCTGACGGCATGCAGGGCATCGGAGCTGGCGACCTCGCTCGAAGGGAGGTGGACGACGAACAGATCATCGAGATTGTGCTGGCAGAGGTTGAAGGGCCGAGAAAGGCAGCAGAGGAGTACACCGATTTGGGCCAGACGGAGAGGCTGCTCGGCTCCGCTCCGAATGCGAGGTCTTGCTGAGCCTGCCCCCGGGCAAAACTCCATCGTAGCCACGGTCTCGGCGAAGTGGGGGCCCACTGAGCCGTCGCGGGGCTTCGAATCCAACGCCTCTACGAGCCTCGGGTTGCAGTGTGTTGGTGATGGTGGGAGCGTTTGTCGTCTGAGCACACGGCCGTTCGACAATGACCGTTCGAGCGGAGTTGTCCTTCAAGGAGCATGGAATGACCGATCCGGCGACAACTCCGACCGACACGGTGACTCCCACAAAGAAGGGCTGGATGGCGCTGGCAGCGCTGGCCACGGCCCAGTTCGTCATGGTGCTGGATCAGTCGGTGATGAACGTCTCCATCAGCGCGCTTGTTAAGGATTTCAATACCACCGTAACGACGATTCAAGCTGTGATCACCCTCTACTGCTTGGTCATGGCCATGCTCATCATGACCGGGGCAAAGATCGGCGACATCATCGGGCGACGAAGGGCGTTTGTGATTGGACTGATCATTTACGCTTGCGGCTCGGCTCTGACAGCGCTTTCGCAGTCGGTGTTCATCCTCGCTCTCGGGTGGTCAGTGCTCGAGGGCATCGGTGCCGCACTCGTCCTCCCCGCACTCGCGGCTCTGATCGCTGGCAACTTCGAGGGACCCCAGCGTAAGGTCGCGTACGCCGTCATCGGCGGCGTCGCCGGGGCCGGAATCGCGGTTGGCCCCATTGTCGGAGGGTGGGCGACGACGAACGTCACATGGCGAATCGTCTTCGTCGGCGAAGTCGTACTCGTTGCCTTGATCCTGATCATGACTCCCAAAGTCGAGGATGCCAAGCGCCCCGGCCCTGCACCGAAACTTGACTATGTCGGTTCAGTGCTCTCGGCATCTGGCCTCGGGCTCTTCGTCTTCGGAGTCCTAAAGTCGAGCACCTGGGGGTGGCTCAAACCGAAGAATGCACCCTTCACCATCTTCGGCTTCTCCCCCACGATCTACGTCATGGCCGCCGGTGCCGCCCTGATTTGGGGGTTCATCAGCTGGCAGCGCCGTCGTGAGGGACGACGACGAGATCCCCTGGTCCACCTCTCTTTGGTTCGAGTCCCGACTGTGCGATCAGGACTCATTGGGCTCTTCAGCCAGAATCTGATCCTGATGGGCGTCTTCTTTGTCGTTCCGCTCTACCTTCAACTTGTCCTGGGCCTGACCGCCCTCGAGACCGGCATCAAGATGCTCCCCGTCTCGATCGCAATGTTCGTGACCTCGGCGATCGGCTCGCGGTTGTCCGACCTGTTTGCGGTTCGCAGGATCGTGCGGGTTGGATTAGTGGTCACGCTTGCGGGAACACTTATCCTCCTCGGTACCATTCAGCCTACGCTTTCAAGCACCGGGTTCGCCCTCGGCATGGCCGTGCTCGGGATCGGGATGGGTTTGTTGGTCTCCCAACTGGGCAATGTCGTGCAGTCATCGGTAGAAGAGTCTGGACGCAGCGAGGCTGGAGGGCTCCAATACACGGGCCAACAGCTCGGTTCGTCACTCGGCCTCGCCTTCATCGGGGCGATCGTGCTCATGGGATTGGCCAGTACGTTCGTCTCAACCATCGAAAAGGACCCCAGGATTAGCACGGAGGTGGCAGCCCAGGTCAGTGTGGCCGCGGGCAACAACACCAACTTTGTTTCGGCAGACGAAGTCCACCACGCCGCGACCGAGGCCGGTCTCGACCCTGCTTCGGCAACGGCGCTGGTGGAAGACTACGAGGCGGCCCAGCTCCTCTCGCTCAAGGCCGGGCTCTTAGCAGCCGGATTGCTCGCTCTGATCTCACTCGGCTTCACTGGGGAACTGCCCCATGCTCGACCGACTCGCAAGAAGAAGAGACAGCCAGAACTTGCGGCATCGTGAGAAACGCAGTACCTCCGCCTCTCACGCGCCGCTCAATTGTCGTCGCCATTTTGCGGCCGTCGCGGTACAACGCCTAGGTGCCCCGACGTGCTGTGTCCTGAAGGGGTCAACACAACAGCCTCGGCGAACCTCTGAGATTGTGTCATCCAACCGAGTATCTGGCGAGGCACAAGCTGGAGGACGCCAGAACGACTTACTCGTCACAGACCCCGTGAAACGAAAGCGAAGGCGATTGGATTTGTTCTGACTGCATCGAGCAGCACATAGAGAGATCGTCTGGGCATCCGACATCGCCACCCTTCGGGCGCGCCGGTGCACCCTCTGTGAACCCTCGACCTCAATGGCCGATTGTGTCCGACCACTCGACCCAACGCTCGCCTTTGACCACTTTGGCGCCGACTCCCCCCAGCTTGTCGAGGACTTCCTTTCGCTTCCAACCCCAAAGAAGCACCACGTATCCCAGGGTTGGCGTCATGAAAAGACTCCCGTGGTACCGGCATCAGGGCCAGTCTCGGGGCGCCTCCGTTGCCGAGCGAGCTACCCTCGGTGCTCATGACACATCGTCACATGAAAACGGGTGAATCCTCTGTCCGGGCTCCCGATGGCTTTGTGCACAGGATCCTTTGTAGCTGTGGGGAAGCCTTCACCGCGAAGACGAGGTCCTCAGCGGCCAGTGCCAAGGCTGCAGCGGCAAAGCTCTTTGGTCTCCACGTCAACAGAGCTCAGTACCTCTAAGTTGTCCTCTCCCCGGCAAAGAGCGATGCTTCCTCCCATGATCGAGTGAACAGCTTGGCAGTGCCGAACACCTCCTCGGGTGTTTGTTCCTTGGTAAGTCGACCCGTGTGTCGCCCGGCCTGTGTTGTCGCAGCGCAGGTAACAACCTCGTGTCCCGGCGTTTCGCGGGCTCATTGTCATGGTGACTCATGTTGGGGGCGTTACCTGGACCCTCTATCCCTAGGCGTGCCACTGTCTGGCGATGATGTGGGGCACCGTGGCTCGCTCGATCGCATCGTTCCTGAAGTGAGACCTCGTGGGCAACCCTACGACTTCGCGACGATGTACTGCTTCAGGCGACGTGAGGCCAACGACTTGTGTAGGTCGACAGGGGACTGGCCCTCGAACTCGCTCGGGAGCTCGAGTTCATGGCGAGTTTGGTCGGGTCCAGCGCGCAGTTGCACTTTGGGTCCCGCACCTTCAGGCGCTGGGGCGCCAACGGCCACAAGATTGCCGTCGACGTCGACAATGGCATGAACTCTCATTTTCAGCTCCTCTGATTCAAGGCGTTGTGACGTACACGTCGAACGGCGTGGGATCGTCGCCATCGGTCGAGTCGTTGCGGATCGTTACCCCGTATTTGTACGCATTGCCCTCGGTCATCCGTCCCTCCATCAACGCTCGCTGATCGAATGACACGAGATTTGCCGTGGGGAACTCGCCCACCGGATGCGCGGACGCATATGCCAGGCGACGGTCGTCACCGTCTCCCCACCAGTACTCGAGGTAACCCTGTTGGCCATACCCCAGAGTGAAAGGTCCTCCGTTCAACCGTTCCGACATTGCTAAGCCCCCTCACCGTTGATCTCCTTAACAGCCTAAAAGGGCAGGTTCGTGGATGACGGAAAGTTGTCCGACCGTTGTGCCTCGTGTCCCCGACAAGCGCGGCGTGGAACATTCGAGAGTTCGGCCTCGGGTCGAGGTACAGCGCCAAGAGCTCGCCGCTCGCGTCGGATCTCCTGAAGAAGAAATGCCAAAGTAGCTCCCCTTCGAGGTCCACTACTAGCTCGATGAACGCATCAGCGAGTCATCGGGCGCCGGCTCCGCCGTGCTTGACATCGAGAGACTCGAGAAAACCAGGCGTTGGTCGGCGCCAGGGAACATTCCCCGATCAGGTCATCGAGGGGTGTAAGGGCTCGATTACGCAAAAGAGAAGGAGCGACAGTTCTGCAACGTTCAAACTGACGAGGTGAGTGGCCGCGACCTACTCAGCACCATTCGTCAGCGACGGTGTCGCACCCCTAACCAGCGAGCTGGGATACTCCGGTGTGGCGTTGAGGCTGAATAGATTGAGCGGTGTCGGTCGCTTGATCCTTTCATGGCGTTGGCACCAAAGAGCACTCGCACTCATCTTGGGCTGGGCTCTCCTGACCGGGCTCCTGATCGCGGTGGGAGTAGGAATCGTGCACTTCCCCTCGATCAACGGATTCGACCGCCACGTGACTTCCGCTGTTGTCGCCCACAGGACCCCAGCTCTCAACGAGATCATGAGAGCGATGACCTGGCTCGGTTCGTGGGTCTCGTTGGTGGCGACGGGGATTCTCTTGGGTTTCCTCGCACTCCGCCGGCGCCTTCCGATAACCGCAGCGCTTCTGGCAGTGATCGCTTGGGCGGGAGAGTCAAGCGGCGTCACGCTGGCCAAACATGTAGTGGGGCGTGACCGACCACCGCTCGATCTGAGGCTCGTCTCGGCACACGGCGCATCGTGGCCGTCCGGTCACACTGCCGTCGCCCTCTTGGTGTTCACCACCTTGGCCCTTGTGGTGGTCGCCCTCAGTCCGAATTCGCGTTACCGAGCTCTCGCGTGGATGCTGACTGGAGTCGCGGTGACGGTCGTTGCATTCTCAAGGATTGAGTTGGGTGTGCATTGGACCACCGACGTCATCGCGGCCATTGCCTACGTCAGCTCGTGGCTGATGATTCTCATCGCGTTGTTCGCCTCCGATATTCGCGTCAAGCGGATGGACGCCGAGGTTCACTGAAGCGACACATTCGACGAGATATGGCCAACGAGTCTTTCGCGAACATGCCGGGTTTGAGTAGGAAAGAGGCTGTGGACGTCCATCGGGCCATTCCGAGGTGCAAGGCGCCGGTCCCACCTTCCCGGCGTGCGGGTGCAGCCGAGTTGGAGCGTCTTTCGGACAGCAATGCGGGTGGTCGGGTTCGCGGTTGGGCGGGTCGTCTTGGAGCGCTCGGCAGCGTCTGTCCATTCGTGAGAACGGATCCGGTTCAATGTTCTCGTCGTCGAACGAACCGACGCATAGTGGCGCTGGAGTTTTGTCGCACTCTTTGGGTGGCGCTGCAATCCTCGGAGCGATAGAACGCCACGAAATCGTCATCGCCTAGTTCGCTACCGTCGTCGGAACACATTTCTCGCATTTGGCCGACTCTTCTTTGCGGGGTTCGACTGGCTTGGGCTGTCCTTGATCGTTGCCGGGATCGCCGGGACTACTGCGGGCTTGTCCGGCGGCGGTTGAGGGAGCATCGAAATGACCACCGGTCTGATCGCTGCAGCCAGCTTGTTGCTGCCAGACGGTTGCGAAAGCACGAGCCGGCAGTCACGTCCCATAGCGGTGCCCTTGGTTCGAACACTCGGGATACCAGGAACCAGTCAATATTCAGAGCCCCATTCGCACCTGGGGCGACCCAGTCCTTCACTCCGGTTGCGCGGAGTGCCATCGCTTGACCGCGCCCTGTGAGCAATATGCCCGATCTCGAGGAGACCGTCGCCAGCCCTGGCCATGCGGGCCTGGCGGCGAACCAGATCAGCCTTGTCCGCCATGTGTTCTCTTGGCGCATCGACGATGCGCTGGCCAGTGGTTCTTTAGCTCTGGCCCCAGAATGCCGATGCCTTCCAGGTGGTCTCAGTTGTTGATCAGGTGGAAGCAGCACATGCGGAATGGATCCCCGCGCTCGTCGAACACTCACCGAATCTCGTTGTCGTGGTCGACGGAGTAGGCGCCGTAATTTTCGCAAACCCCACCGCCTTGGCGATGTTCGGGGTTTCGAGTGAGGGAGCCGTTGGAAGAAGCGCGTTTCGTTTCATTCATCCCGAAGACCTGGACCGCCTGACGGCACGCTTTGATGAGCTTCTCCATCAGCCCGGAACGTCCAGCACGGACAAAATTCGATTCGTGTCTCCAACCGGCGACACTCGAGTGCTAGAAATCGTCGCCACCAACCTCCTTGAGGACCAGGCTATTTCCGGCATCATCATCAACGGCCATGACGTCACCGAGCGAGACCACTACCTGGGCAGTCTCGAAGCCACTCTCGACGCCGTCACCAGGTCGGCGTCAAACATGGTCGAACTTCGAGACCCCTATACCGCCGGACACCAGCGACAGGTAGCGCAAATTGCCGTCGCCGTTGCTCGCGACCTTGCCCTGCCAGACAAAGAGGTCGAGGGGATCGAAGTTGCAGCGACCCTCCACGACATCGGGAAGATCGCCATCCCTGCCGAAATACTTGGTCGTCCCGGACGACTCACTCCAGCCGAGTTCGAGATCGTTATGACACACTGCCAGGCAGGGTACGACATCATGGCGGAAGTTCCGTTTCCCCAGCCAGTCGCTGAGATGATCCTCCAACACCATGAGCGTCTCGATGGCAGCGGCTATCCGCGGGGCCTGAAGGGAAGCGACATCCTCATGGGGTCGCGAATCGTATCCATCGCCGATGTCCTCTCGGCGATGGCATCGCATCGTCCCTACCGGCCTGCGCTCGGGAAATCGGCTGCGCTCAATGAACTGAGGGCCAATCGGGGGCGACTCTATGACATGGACGCCGTCGATTCGGTCATGCGAGTCGTGGACCGTCAGGACTTCCAATTCGGTGGTCAGGTGGCCCCCACAGCTGGGTAACCTCGGACTTCGGCGACTCGGCAATGTCGAAGAGCAACCCGACGCAATGAATCGTTCTCGAGGCCAAAGCTGATGGTCTCAAAGAATCATCCGGGTGGCTCGCCGTAGCGCATGTCCCCAGAGTTCCCCCCAGGCCTGCCGCAGGGCGCACTCATCCGGCGTCCTCGGGTAGCCAACACCCCCGTGAGTTGCGGATCGCTGGTAGCCGGGAGAGCGAGCCATCCCACGGCTCCGATTGGGCAGCCTCCCCTCCCTTCCTGCATGATTCCCAGCTATGGGCCGCTGCCTGATCGCCCTCGCCCTCACGGCCGTCCTCGCTGCCGGATGCTCGGCTAACCAAGTGGCAACGACCCGCAGGTCAACAACCACGACGACCACTCAATCACCAGCAGGCCCTCACTTCTCCACGCCCCTGAGCAGTCCCAGCCTCCAACCTGGCTCGGATCCAAGCGTCCTGCCTTCCCCGGTGCTGATCGCCGACCGAAACAATGACCGGCTTCTCGTTGTGAACCAGCAGGGGGAGATCGTGTGGGAGTTCCCTCGACCCGGCGACCTAGCTCCGGGGCAGACCTTCCTCGTCCCCGACGACGCCTTCTTCACTCCCGACGGGCGGGAGATCGTCGTGACGCAGGAGGACGACTCCGTCATCAGCATCATCGACCTGGCCACTCGTCAGATTGTCTACCGCTATGGCACACCTGGCCAGCCTGGAAGTGGACCGAATCAGGTCCACAACCCCGACGATGCCATGGCGCTCCCAGACGGCTATCTGATCACTGCCGACATCAAGAATTGCCGGGTACTCCTCATCGCTCCCGGCGCCCACACCCCAGCTCAGGTCTTCGGGACGACGACCAACAGCTGTCAGCACGATCCACCCACCCGCTGGGGAAGCCCGAACGGAGCGTTCCCGATGTCGAATGGTCACTATGTCGTCACCGAGATCAACGGGGACTGGGTTGACGAACTCGGCCTCAATGGCGTCATCTACCGGTCCGCTCACCCTCCGGGCGTCAACTACCCCTCGGATACCAACGAGCTGAGCACAGGCGTACTCCTCACTGTCGACTACTCCGATCCGGGCACGCTGGAGACTTTTAACTGGTCGGGCAACCTGCTTTGGCGCTATCACCCTCTACCAGGTGACCCGCCGTTGAACCACCCGTCACTCGCCTTTGCCCTTCCCAACAGTGACTTCCTCATGAACGACGATTACAACAATCGGGTCGTGGTCATCGACCCCAGGTCCGACAGGATCGTCTGGCAATACGGGCACACGGGTGAGCCAGGTACAGCGGCGGGATTCCTGAACAGGCCAGACGGCGTCGATCTTGTCCCGCCGTACTCGTTCGACATCATCTCGGATAAGGCCATGGGCCAGCCAACGATCACGACACATCGTGACCCCTGGCGTTTTCGGGTGAGCGGGGACCACTCGGGAATTTCTGACGCTGGAGGATCTTCGCCATGATCGCCCGCCTCATGGTCCAGCACGGTGTGACCTGCCCGGCGATCGGGATAAGGCCTGCGAAGCCGTCTGACGGATTGAGGTCATGATGGAGTCATGAGTCCAAGCCATCGGATTCTGACCGCATTTGGTTCACTTACTCTCGTGATGATCGCTTACCTGCTGTCGCCAGGAGAGCGTGCATCGCCAGCGGCCACTCCGTCGCACTATCTTCCGGCGAAGGTCCTTTCCGTGAAGCCCGGCCTCGCTCCGTACAATCCCGCCTTCGCTTCTGCTGGCCTCCCTGTCGAGTACGTGAAGTTCGCGATCAAGGCGAGACCTTCGCAGCCGTTTACGTGCACCATCGTCATTCGCCACCGGGGAAGGGTCCTCGGGAGAACTCGCCTCAATGCCAACCCAGCCGAAGGGCAAAAGGTGTGGACCATTCAGGTCGATGTGAATAGTCGGACATTTTCCGGTCGGCCGACCAATTCCCGTGTCATGTGTAGGAGCTAGCAAGACTGCGGTACTAACGCCCGGCCATCGGCGAACCTAGGCACCCTTCCCAGGACACCATTGGGCAAAGCGGTCCTCTGAACGTAATAGTCGGGGTGATGCCGGCCACTACTGAGTTGTGAAGGGTGATGGGCTTCGTGTGGAGGCAGAGCTGAGGCTGGAGCGCCTCGTCCATCAGAACTTTGGGCGGGTGGCGGCTTACCTCCTTGCTCGAACTGACGCCGAGGCAGCCGGAGAGGCCCTTGCCAGGACCTTGGAGATCGCATGGCGGCGCCTCGACGATGTCCCCTCAGATCCCTTGCCTTGGTTGCTCGGAGTTGCCAGAAGGGTGCTGGCCGATGAGTGGCGGACCCGGAGGCGTCACCAAGCACTCATTGTTCGACTCAGTGAAGCCGAGGCCACACGCCGAGGTCCTGGCGAGGGTGTCCTCTCCGACACTGCCGACACTGCCGACGCTGCCGACACTGCGACGCAGCGACTGGTTGCAATCGACGCACTCGCCACCCTGACCGAAGCCGACCGGGAAGCACTCCTGTTGGTTGCGTGGGATGGCTTGACGACTCGGCAAGCTGCATCGGCTCTTGGATGCACCCGAGGTGCATTCGCATTGCGCCTTTTTCGAGCGAGATCCCGCCTGAAGGAACACCTTGATCTATCGCCACCGAGTGAGGCCGGCTCTCCGGCCGCCCAAGCCGCAGATTCTGGAACCGCGTCACGCAACTCAACCGCAAAAGGAGTACAGGGGGACCCACCATGAGTAGACCTACGAACGAACAGGTTATGACTTCACTCTCGGCTCTGCGACCTGATGAGGCGCACCATCCCGAAGAAATCCTTGGCGCCGACTACCTCGAGCAGCTCGTGCGGTTGGCAAGTCACATGTCAACTGCCGAAGTTGTGCGGGAACCCGAGATCCACGATGGCGATATGGATAGGCGGCGATGGCTTGCGATGGCGGGTGTTGTCGCCGTGGTGGCCGCTCTCATCGTTGCAGGCATTGGATTGTGGACCGGCGCCAACACGACGAATTCGCATGCGATTCAACTCACTCCTTGGAGAACCGTGGATGCGACCTTCCCGAGCCCATTTGTGAGGGAGGCCGCGAACTCGCCCAACAGGTCGGAGACCATGACCTGTCCGACGACATCTACGTGCTATCTCGTGGCAAGTGAGAAGGGTGGCATCACCGGGTACAAGTCGAATGATGGCGGTCTCAACTGGACGAGTCTGGTCATTCCTGACGTAAGCCTCGCAACCCCATTCACTTGTCCAAACTCTGAGAGGTGTTTCGCTGGAGGGATTCTCCTGAGCGGCGAGGGAGTACACAGCGTTCTGCTGATGACGGCAGATGGTGGGGCAACGTGGCAGACCAAGTCCTTCGTACCTGCATCGGCGTTCGACTCGGTCAATTGCCCCTCTGCCACGACCTGTGTGGCCACGGCCGGCGGTCTGAACTACGGACCGAACACCGTTCCTCAAGAGGCCGTGTATTGGAGCGTCGATGCCGGGAACACGTGGCGATACGCGATTTCCCTTCCCGCGGCTGGTCCTCTCCTTGAGCTGCCCCACGATCACGACGTGCATCGGCCTCACGTACGTGCAACCAGCACACACACCGACGATCGAGTCGTTCCGTACCTCCGACGGCGGCTACACCTGGAAATCGGGAACGGTCGAGGTCGAAGGCGTGGCCTTTAGCGCTCCGTCATGTGCCGATGCGAGCCACTGTGTCGCCATAGCCCAGACCACCCCGAAGCCCGATCCGTCAGTTCCAGGCACTCTCGTGGCCCTCTCTTCAGTCGATGGGGGGCAGAGCTGGCACTCTCACGAGCTCCCGGTGAGCATCTCCACCGATGCCCTCGGAGCCAGCCCGAGCTGTCCCACGGACAATGAGTGTTGGGCGCCCATCCTGCTCCACCAGGAACAGGGCAGGCCGCAGCCGGTGATCGCTGCCACGACTGATGGAGGACAGACGTGGCAAAAGGTCCCCATCAATGACTCGTGTATACCCTCGGGGTGCATCAGTCACATCCAGACGCTTCAATGCCCCAATGCATCCTTCTGTCTAGCGCTGGGTGACCTCAGCGACTTTCACCTTCCGCCCGTACTGATGACTAACCATCCGACCCAATCTCAATAACCGCGGTCCTGACTTCACGTCACGTCGTCCCACTCCAGCGAACGGGCATGCACAGAACATGCACCTGTCGCGAGTTCTGCGTCACAATGGGTAAGGGTCCATCAATGTCGATTGATCACGTCCTTGCTGTGATGCCCGTCGCCGATCTGACCGTATCCGCTGACTGGTATGAGTCCCTCTTCAATACAGAACCACGAATCGACCGATGCCACACCTTGCCGAATGGAGGCTTGCCGATACCAGGTGGGTGCAGGTCTTCGTCGATGGCGACCGTGCCGGTACATCGTTCGTCAACCTCGCGGTTTTCAACCTCGATGAGTACATCAAGGGGCTTTGAGTCCGCGGGTTTGCCCAGGCGAGATTCAGGACGCAACTAAGGGCGTGTGCCTTTCGACCATCGAAGTCCCCGACGCCAACACACACTCAACTTCATCGGCGGGTTTCGGGTCGCGTACTGACATTTTGACTTTGTGACCATGTCGCGACGAAGGGGGACGCTCGGAACTTTGCCTGGGTTGCCAGCCGTCCAGGTCTGTGCGAACAATTGCGTTGTGCCTCGAAATGCCGAATGTGCGTGTGGCCAATTGCAGGTCACGGTTCAGAACGAACCGGTCGCCGTGGTGACCTGCCATTGCGACTTCTGCCAGAAGCGGACCGGGAGTGTGTTCCAAGTCAGTGCGGTGTTCCCCGATACTCACGGCATCACGATCACAGGCGACGCGAAGATCTACAACGGGTTCGAGATCAAGGGCGTGGGAACGACCAACGGTGACGAGATCAGTTATCACTTTTGTCCAACCTGCGGATCAACGGTGTTCTGGACCTTCAAGGGTCGTCCCATCCTGGCAATCGCCGTGGGCAATTTCGCTGATCCTGACTTTCCGGCGCCTTCGGCGGAGCTACATTCGCCTTATCGGCACCATTGGCTGCAACCAGTTGAAGGAGCCGAGCAATTCGAGGGCTTTCGTACCAAGAAATAGCTGCTCCGCCCTCTGACGGAGTTTTCGAGACCGTCCAGCAAGGTGCCGAATCCACGCCTCCCTCCCGGCAGCGAGGCAGCGTTCTGGGTAACTTTTGGCCGTGGCGATATTGAGTACGTGACCAAATCCATCGATGCGTCTACCGTGTCGCGGAACCGAACAAGCAAGGAGTGGTTGATGGGACGCGCACATCGTCGGATTCGTAGCCTTGAGATAGTCTGTCTCGCCATCGTTCCGCTCGTTGCCCTCGCCGGCATGGTCGCGGCCGGCGGTGCCTCGGCAGCGACCAGCCGAGCGCGCGTCCTCTACGTCGGAGCATTCGGAGGCATCGCCACGCCGAAGTCGTCGACCTTCAAGACCATCCAAGCCGCGGTGGATGCCGCCAAACCCTCTGACTGGATCCTGATTGCCCCAGGCGACTACCACGAAACAGGGGACATGGGGGCCGACGCGCCGAGTGCCTCGGACGTCTCCGACGGTTGGTACGGCGGAGTCGACATCAGCACACCGCGGGTCCATCTACGAGGCATGAACCGCAACACGGTGATTGTCGACGGCACCCTGTCCAAGGCATCGACACCGTGCAGTTCGGCTGCCTCCAATCAGAACACGCTAGGCGGGAAGGGGCGCAACGGGATCCTGATCTGGAAGGCCAATGGGGTTAGCGTCGAGAACCTAACGGTTTGCAACTTCCTGGCCGGAAGTGGTGATGCCGGCAACGAGGTCTGGTGGAACGGCGGCTCGGGCTCGTCCAAGATCGGCCTCAAGGGGTATGTAGGGAACTACCTGACGGCGACGTCCACGTACTTCAAAGGCAGCGATCCAAAGAATCCAAGTGTGTGCGCCACATGCGCCCTCTACGGGATTTTCGCTTCTGAATCCACGGGCCCCGCCTCCTTGAGCAACCTCTATGCAAACAATTTCTCTGACTCAGGGTTGTACGTGGGCGCCTGCCAGCGGATCTGCAACGTGACCATCGACCACGCCTGGATGGAGGACAACGCGCTCGGATATTCGGGAACGAATTCTGGTGGTCGAGTCATCATTGAAAACTCGAAATTCGACAACAACAAGGACGGCTTCGACACCAATACCGCTCTCACTGGTGACCCCCCACCGCCCCAGGACGGGCGTTGTACCGGCGCGGGCTCAAGGACCCGGTGCTGGGTGTTCACTCACAACACGTTGGAGAAGAACAACAATCCGAACGTCCCGATCTCAGGCACGGCCGGGCTTGGCCCGACCGGAACCGGGATGACGATCTCTGGCGGGCGCTTTGACACGATCACCAACAACACCTTTATCGACAACGGTGCCTGGGGGATGGCCTTCGTCCCGTATCCCGAAGGAAACCGCAGTTCGGACGGCCGGACGTGCCGGGGAACCGGAGGAATCGTCGCCACATCCCTCAAGATCTCCGGCTTGCGCTGCCTCTACGACCCCTGGGGAGGCATGTTGTCCAACAACACGTTCTCGGGGAATGGGTTCTTCGGCAATCCCGGCAACGCCGACTATGCAAACCTCATCGTCGGAGGCGGTCGGCCGGTGAACTGCTTCTCGGGCAACGTCGAGTACGACGCCTCGCTGTCCCACATGCTCGGGCCGGCCACCAGTGGCAACGCCAAGGACGGGCATAGCGGGCAGACCCCGGCTCGCTGCGGGACCCTGACTCCCCGTGTCGGCATCTTCGGCACGAACACCGACGTGAACCTGGCCGTCCAGTTGGAATGCGACGCCGGACTGTTGAGCGGCTCTGCCTGCTCCTCGGCTCACTACCCACAGGCCACCGCCGTCGTCATGCAGCCTCTGCCGACGCTGTCATCCATGGCCAATCCGTGTGCCGGCGTGCCTGCGAACCTGTGGTGTCCGCACGGGACCCCAGCGGTTCATACAACTGGGACCGCATGATGGCGCCGGCTCAATCCCAGTTGTGTCCACGGTGGGACCCACGACAACCACATTTCGCACTCCAAGAGACGGGTCCGAAATGACCTACCTCAGCAGGACACGAATAGAACACGCGAAATAGGGCCGGCGGAACTGCACGGTGTAGGAGTACACGACCTCGACATCTCGACGCGCATCTTGCACGTGAGCCAGTCATTCTCCCGTTGCACGGCTTTGACGCCGATAGCCGAGTCGACTTCAAAGGGGCGCTGCGGACGATTCTGTCGTCCGAATGACAGCGAGTTTCGGGATGTCTGACGGGTCACTTGAGAAATTGCCCCGACACCACGATCTGTCAGAAATGGCATTGAGGTTGGAGAAACGTGCGGCGACGTCCGGTGAGCTGCGTGACGTCGGTCAGCTGCGTGACGTCTTTCCGCAAAGGACATAGGGCCGCACGGTCATTTGCTGCCCGGAGCTGAGTGGGGCAATCACCGATCCCACGGCGCGCCATCCGTTGGCGGTTGTGGGATACGACGACCGCAACGCAACACTCTTGCTGGAAAGACCCGGCGCCGAGACCTGTGCACCACCTCCGAGTGCAAATTCGCCTTGGGGGCAGGTCGCGGTCGCGGTGACGGTCGTGCCGACCGGCGGATCGATCTGCGAGAGCACCTGGGTTCCGGACATCGTTGTGCTCGCGACGACAGTGCCGCTCGCTCCGGTTGCTCCGGTTGCTCCGGTTGCTCCGGTTGCTCCGGTTGCACCAGCCGGACCCCGAGCACCGGTCGCACCCGTGGCGCCGGCCGGACCCCGTGGACCCGTCGGGCCCGTTGCCCCCTTCGCACCGGCCGGACCTGTTGCCCCCGTCGGACCCTGGGGGCCGACGACACCTTGGACTCCCTGCGCGCCGATCGGCCCTTGGACACCGGTCGGACCCTGGGGGCCGGCGACAGCATCAGGCGACGATACGTACGACAGGACACCCATGCCGAGAGCGGCCGCGGCCAGCGCAACTGCGATTGCTACCCCACCGAGGATGAGCCAGTCCAGCCGTGACTGCTTGCCTGCCGCCGGGCGTTCGTCGGTCGGGGGGCCGATCGCGCGAATCTGCTGCGTATCTCCCAGATCCCCGAGTACCGGCTGCTGATCTTCGGCGTGTGCCACCTTCATGGCGCTCCCTCCCGTCCTTGCTGCCCTGTGAGCATTTCCGACCCCACCTGTCGTGGCCGACGCCAACCGCTGAATCCCTGGGCCCACGCAGATCGTCGATCTCCTGCACCTACCCACGTCCCTAAGGCGACCATAAGAATCTGAGGAAATCTCCATCCTTTTTGATCCGGATCTCGAGGAGACGATCTCCAGCTCGATGAGGGGCTGCCTTCGCGGGCTTCGCCGAAGCCATCCGCCCCAGCGATGAAGGAACGACCTTCCGCCGCGCCGGCTTCGGTTCTGACACGTGACTGCGCTTGGCTCGCTCAGCCGCAGCTGAAGGTCCCGGCCTCGGGATCTCTACCCTGGGGAGTCACCTTCGATCGGGCCACCGGTGTGCTGAGCGCCCACCCCGAGGGGATCAGGCTTCAGTCGACTGAGCTCTAGGGCGAGCAACGGCACTCTGCCGAAACGGGATGCAGTCGTTCACCCTCAGAGCGAAGGACGAACGAAGGACGCCCGGCGAACCCAGGAAGACTGCGCCGCAGATAATCCTCATATGCCTTCGCTTGCGACATGCTCACACCACGACTCGCCCGAAGAACACGGGTCAGCAACTTGGGGAACCAACTGTCTGCGGTACGTCGATTACAGGATCTGCACACGGGGGTAGTGATTCAGGCGCTCTTCGAGCAATGCACCAAAAGGTACTCCCAATCCATGACGGTTTTGCCCTTACCTCGATCGTGGCCGCGAGCGAGACTCACGAGCGCATCGTTGAGCGCGGCGGTTCGCCCCGGGTCGTCAGCGATGGCGCGGTACGCGGCCACCGTCGGTCCGTAGTTGGCTCTGAAGAAGTCGACGAAGGCTTGGGGGGTCGCAAAGGCTTCGACAGCAACTTCGTGGCGGGTGGCGGTGAAATCCGTGATCCGTTCCGCGAACAACTCCCGAACGTAGTCTTCGTCTCCCCACAGCGGAGGAGGTTGTGTCCCGAGGGGTGGGGGCGGGACAAATGGCTTCATAGCCGCAAACATCTGGCCGACGAAGCCAGCTGGAGTCCAACTGACAAGTCCGATCGTTCCACCGCGACGGCACACCCGAATCATCTCGTCGGCACTCGCTTGGTGATGGGGCGCGAACATGACGCCGACACAGGACAGAACGACGTCAAAGGATTCATCCTCGAACGGGAGCGCCTCGGCATCGGCTTCACGCCACGTGACGTCCGCGCCGCGTTGGGCGGCCAGGCGTCGGCCTGCGTCGAGCAACTCCGGCGAGAGATCGCAGGCAATGACCGAGGCGCCACGCAACGCGGCTGGGATAGCCACATTGCCGCACCCGCACGCGAGATCGAGCACCACGTCACCCTCTCGGACCCCGCAAGCGCCGACGAGAACCTCGCCCAAATCAGGAATCACCTCAGAGGCGACCAGGGGGTAGTCGCCCATCGCCCACATCGCTCGATGACGGGACTTGAGTTCGGCATCGGCTGAGTCGTTCACGGATTGCATATCCTCCTCCTGATTTTTGCTTCCGATCGGATCAATGCCTCTTGCATCATCGAGAGCCCCGGTCCCCGCCTCAAGTACAGAAACTGAACCGGGGGTACAATTGCAGCATGGAGGGTTATGGTCAGTTCTGTCCCGTGTCCAAGGCGGCCGAAGTGCTGTGCCAACGCTGGACTCCGCTCATTGTGCGCGAGCTCCTTGTCGGGAGCACGCGGTTCAATGAGGTGCGTCGTGGCGTACCCAAGTGTTCGCCGGCATTGCTCTCGAAGCGCCTCAAGGAGCTCGAGGCCAGCGGCATCGTCGATCGCATCAACGTGGGAGGCGGTGTCGCCTATCACCTGACTGAGGCAGGTCGAGAACTCTTGCCTGTCATCCAAGGGCTCGGAATATGGGGTCAGCGGTGGGTGCGCACCGACTACGGTCCCACAGAACTCGACCCTGGCTTACTCCTCTGGGATGTCCGTCGCAATCTGGCGCCTGGGGGGATTGCGGGTACGACAACCACCATCCAGTTCGTCTTCCCCAAGGTCCCCGCCGGCCGCCGCTTCTACTGGCTCGTCGACGACACGCATGAAATCGATCTGTGTGTCGTCGACCCGGGTCGGGACATCGACGTAACGGTAGAAGCCGATCTCGCGACACTCACGCGTGTTTGGCTCGGCGATGCACGTTTTGCCGAAGAAGTGGCCCAGGGGCGCATCGTGATTGAAGGCCCGAGTCGGCTGACCCGGCGCTTCGGAGCCTGGTTCGGTCGCCATCCCCTCTTTGCAGCAGTTCCGGTGGGTGGCGTTCGGTAAGCCCCTTCCGCCTTGTCCCACCGCGAGGCACCGAGCGGTCGGAACAACGGCGCTCCACCGGGCGACCGATCGAACTTCAACGCGCCATGGGATCGCTCGAACCAACGCAGAACGCAACTCCGAACGCCGTGCTTTGCACGTGACGAGCAACTAGCACACGTGCTCCAACTAGCACACGTGCTCCCACTTTCAGAGCGCGAGCGGCGCGAAGCGGCCCCGCGGACCAGAGAACGCGGGGCCGCTTGTCGCGGGGTGTTCGAATCAATACGTCGAACACGCTTGACGCCCGCCGAGCGTCCCCATTCCCCGTGACTGACGAGTGTTGGCTCGGCGGGCGTAACTCAGAGCTACCCATCGCGGAATCACCCAAACTGCAGGGTCCATAAGAATCGGAGAAGAACTCATTCGTTGGCGATGGCGCATGATCTCAAGACGCCGCGCCAACATTCAACGGGTTTCGTGGTTGAAGAAGGGCACAGACGGGTACATGTACTCATGTCATGTAAGCGAGTAACGAATCAGCCCATTTCGTAGCGGGGAGCTGGTCAAGGAGGAGGATACCGTGAGGGCGATGAGACGAGTTGGTGCGGTGGCTAGCGCTCTAATGGGTCTGCTTTTGCTGCCGCTCGTCAGCGCAGCACCGTCCGGCGCCGCCGTCCCGCCAACCGCGTCCGTGGCCACGCCCTACCTTGCCTCGGTCGCCATGGCGCCCACCCCCGATGGCGGTGGGTACTGGTTGGTCGGCCTCGACGGCGGTGTCTTTTCCTTTGGAAACGCCCGGTTCCATGGCTCGCTTCCGGGGGTGGGCATCAACGTCCACGACGTCGTGGGGATCGCTTCGACTGCGGACGGCCAGGGATACTGGCTCCTCGGGGCCGATGGTGGCGTCTTTGCCTTCGGAGACGCCACGTTCTATGGGTCGCTGCCCGGCGTGCTCGGTCGGAGCGCGCCCAACCCGATGACCTCCATCGTCCGCACCCCCGACGGTCGTGGCTACTGGATCGTCGGTACGGACGGCGGCGTCTTCACCTTCGGTGACGCACAGTTCTACGGCTCGCTCCCCGGCATCAACGTGACGCCCAGTTCCGCCCGGGTGGCCGATTCGGTTGCGTTCCACGCCTATGCCGCCTCCGAGGACGTCTTCTTGGCCCCGACACCCGACGCCGGTGGCTACTGGGTTGTCGATTCGGCCGGGGACGTCTATGGCTTCGGTGATGCCGGCTTCTACGGTTCACTCCCCGGCCGACTGAGTTCCTTGACGAAATCCTCGTCTCACGACGTGGTGACGGGTCATCAGGCGACGGTTCCCGTGACGGGGTTCGCCCCCACTGCTGACGGCCGCGGGTACTGGATGGTCGCCACAGACGGCAGCCTCTACACCTTCGGTGACGCCCCGAACTACGGCTCGCTCCGAGACATTGGGCTCACTCCGCCGCCCGTCACGGTCAATGGGTATCGTCCGCCCTCGACGGTCGGGCTCAGCATCCCGTTGGCCAACGTGTCAGCCTTCGTCCGCACCCCCGATGGCGGTGGCTACTGGTTCACGTCGCTCAACGGCGGTGTCTTTAGCTTCGGGGACGCCCAGTTCCACGGATCGGTTCCGGGCGTGCCCTCGACCATAGACAGTGTGAGTAACGTCAGCTAACCGCAGCTGCATCGAATTCAGGTTTGATTGCATTAGCGGGAATTGAGTGCCGTGCTGAGTGCCGTGCGGCATTCCGGACATCCGATCCAAAAGCGGTACGGATTCGTTAGAGAAACGCCGCATCACGGATGCTCGCGTCTGCGGGCCTGAATGCCACCATTGGGATCTTGGCCATCATCTCAACACGACCATCATCGCTTCCGTCATAGGAGACGCCCATCATCGAGTAGAGCCTGGCCGCCGTCTTGGGATGAGCTCGTTCGTAGGCGCCCATGACGCTGGCCGCCTCAGTCTCTTCGAGGAATCGGACTGATGCTCGATGCCGCCGTGACCCAACCCAGATCGCTTCGAGGCCGCCAGCTTGGAGATTGCGATACCAGTCGGCGCCGGGTCCGGTTCCTGAGGTGCACACCCACTCCCGGGGCAAGTGCCGGGCCACCTCAACGACGGTGAAATATCGCGCACCGCTGTTCCGTCCGCGATGTTCGATCATGATGAAGCGGTAACCGAAAACGATCCCCAGCCGGGCTCGATAGAGATAGGTGGGCGCCTTGAGCATCCGCTTCAGCCACCCGGTGGGCTTGTGGGAGAAGTCAATTAACGGCACCGCGCGATCCCCTACGCGACTGCCGCTGGGAGGTCCGTTGGGTCCTGACCGAGTATCCATAGGCGATCACCAGGTTCGAGCACGACGTCGCCTGTCGGAGCCAGAACGTGCCCGTCGCGCGCGATGGAGGTCACGAGGGTGCCTTCGGGGAACCCAGCCGAGCGCAATTGTCGCCCAGCGAAGGTAGATCCCTTGGTCACGGACAACTCGAAAGCGCCGGCCGACGCGCCGATCGCACTCACCCGCTCCGCCGAGGCCAAGAGCTCGCGACGGTAGGCCTGGACCAAGTCCGACACGGACAGGGTGGCCACCACGTGACGATCGTCGTCGAACACGGGTACCCACGACAGGTGCGCCGACGCAATGGACTCGAGGGCGGTGTCGAGTCGGCCGTTCATGGGGATAGCCGGGGCACCAGCGTCGGCGAGGCTGCCCACTGCTGCGTTGGGCTCGGATGACTCTGCAAGCTCAGCCAGCGAAATGGTCCCCTCAAGGCGCCCGGCCGCATCGACGACCGGAGCACCAGGGACCTTTGCGGCGGTGCACAGTTCAAGAGCCTCCGACACCGTCGTCGACGTCGGGAGAACGAGCCGGGGTGGAATCATGGCGCGTACCGTTGGGATCGTGGCCAACAGGGGCAGCCCGGCCATGATGCGTTCGGCGTCGGTGTCCGAGCGTGTCCGTATCTGACTCCGATAGATGGAGTCGTCGAAGTGGTGCACGATGAGCCAGGCCAGCCCCACTCCGACCAAAGCGGGCGTGAGGATCGAGAGGCTCCCGGTCATTTCGGCCACCATGAGCATCACTGCTAACGGCGCACGCGAGACGCTGCCGAAGCAGCACATCATGCCGACGATCACATACGGGGAGGGGTCGTGGCCCATGGATGGCGCGATCGGCTCGAAGAGTCGCCAGACGGCTGCACCCATGAAGGCACCGATCACCATGCCCGGTCCGAAGATGCCGCCCGATCCCCCAGAACCAATGGAAAGCCCCGTGGCAACGATGCGGGCAAAAGGGACGATGAGCACGATCCACAGCGGGATGCCGAGCAACTGTGGGCCCAACGACTTCTGGATCCAGCCGTAGCCGGTGCCGAGCACCTCGGGAATGACAATGCCGATCGCACCCACCATCAATCCACCGATTGCCGGCTTCACCCACTTGGGGAGCCTGGGGATCGCAGAGAAGACCTGGGCAATGCCGTAGAACCCCTTGGCGTAGAGAAGCCCGATCAAGCCGCCCAGGACTCCAATGAGGGCGAACCATCCGAGTTGAGCCGGGTCGCCGAAGTGGTACGACCCCACATAGCCGAAGAGGGGCCCGAATCCCTCCACCGAGCCGAAGATGGCGTAGCTGACCGAGGAGGCGATGAAGCACGGCAGCAGTGCGGCGGGGTCGAAGTCGTCGCGGTAGAGGATCTCAGACGCCAGGACAGCGCCACCGAGCGGCGCGCCGAAGATGGCTCCGATACCCGACCCGATTCCCGTCGCGACCGCGATGCGGCCGTCTGCAGGCTCCAGCTCGAGGACGCGCGTCAGCAGAGACCCGAACCCGGCGCTGATCTGGCCGGTTGGCCCTTCCCGCCCGCCCGAACCCCCCGAACCGATGGTCAACGCTGAGGCGACGATCTTGACAATGACGGCCCGGAAGCGCACCCCTTTGGGGTTGTGGTGCACAGCGGAAATGGCGGCGTCCGTGCCGTGTCCTTCGGCTTCAGGGGCAAAGCGGTAGACGAGAAGTGCACCGAGCAAGGCACCACACCCCGCAACCAAAGGCAGTGCCCAGGGTCGGGCGGCGTGCACACTTCCGGCCACGTGTCCCTCTGCGTTAGGGGTCGGCACGCGATAACCGGCGAGAACCTCCAAGAAGGCGTGGGTGCAAAGCCGCAATGCCTCGTAGAAGACCACAGCTCCGAGCCCGGCGATGGCACCGATGGCGATACCCAGCACGATCCAGCGCTGCAGATAGGAGGAGGACCGAAGCCACCGTCCCACTGATGCTGCGTAGGCGCGAGCGCGCACCGAAGAGCTGGGGTGCGGCGGACCGCCCAACGCATCGTCACTCGGCTGCGCGGTCATAGATCCCAGCCCGTGGTCCAATCCTGTTCTGGCACCTCACCCGCAATCTGGGTCAGGTGGCCCAGAGCGGCGACCACCCCGGCACGGGAATCCTCAGGTATGGAGGCCACGAGCTGCTCGATCTCCTGGCGCCGCCGAGCCGTCACGGCGTCGACGAGGCGCCGCCCCTCGGGTGAGAGAGCGATGCGAACCTGCCGCCTGTCGCGCCGATCGGTCCGGCGGGTCACGAGTCCCTTCTTGACCAGACGGTCGCACATCCTCGATGCGGTCGGAGGCGTCACCGAGACCGCATCGGCGAGGGCCGCAACGCCTTGGGGGCCCCGGGAAGCCAGGACCACCAGCGAGCGGTACTGGGTCAAGGTGACTTCTTCGCCCACGTCAGCAAGCGATCGGGCGGCGATGGCGACGAGCACCCGGCTGGCGGTCAGCACGGCGTCGACAAGGAGATCCTCAGCGGAAGCGTCGATTGGCGTTTGTTGCATACGGCATCTATTGTGCATGCCATGGGTTTTCGGCGCAAGCTGATGCTCCTGGGTGCCGGAGTCCTCCTTGCCGGTGCGGCGCTGAGCATCGGACTCTCATCGCTTGGGGCGAGCGCACCTGGACCGCCTCCGGCGTCGATCGGCGACCAGATGCACCGCGGCCTGCCTACAGCCATCCTCGACGCCACTCTCACCGATCAGGAAGGCCGCTCCGTCACCTTGCGCCACTTCGCCGGCAAGGCCGTCTTCTTGGTCCCCTTCCTCACCTCATGCCAAGAGGAATGTCCGGTCACCACCGGCGCGCTCCTTGCCCTCGAACGCGAGCTTGCGGCCCAGCGCCTCACAACCAAAGCAACCATCGTCGAGGTGACGGTCGATCCCGGACGGGACACGCCCGAGCGCATGGCGGCCTACGCCAAGCTCACCGGAGTGACCTGGCCTCTGCTCACGGCATCACCGGCCACGCTTGCTGTGCTGTGGCACTACTTCGGTATCTACTACCAGGCGGTCCCTGAAGGCTCCCCGGCCGGTATCGACTGGCAGACCGGCACGCCCTATGCCTATGACGTCAACCACTCCGACGGATTCATCCTGCTCGACGCCGCCCTCCACGAGCGCTTCGTCGCGGCAGGGATGGTGCGCGGCGCGACTCTCCCTAGGTCCCTTCGCCGCCTGCTCGACACGCAAGGGATCGGCGACTTGGAGCACCCAGGTGGCGGAAGTTGGACGGTCGACCAGGCCCTCAACGCGATCGATTGGGTTCTCACATAGCAGGGCGAGGATGGTTTGCCCTCGACGGAACTGCGGGTCGGTCGCTCACACAAGTAGAGACAAGGCCGCGTCCCGGGTCATCCAAGCGCGGCTTGAAGATCCTCGAGGGACAGCTCCGCTGTGACATTGCCTCCGCATTGTGTGCAGTTGTGCGTGTGGCGCCAAGAGCGGAGCAGCTTTGTATGCTCCGGATTGAGCAGAACGGTGAAGGACTCGGAATCGTGATCGAATTCGAGGCCGTAGAAGGCACGCCACTGTGTCGCAACAGGATGCCCGTCTGCCTCGACGCCTTTGAGCATCCGACGAAAACGCATGGCCTCGGTATCGAATAGCCACGTTGCGTGGCAGGACTCGAAAATCACTGGATCCATCCGTCGATTTTTGCGCCGAATCATAAGGGGGACATGAGATTCACGTTCACATTCCGTGACGATTTGGGCGCGTTCTTGTCTACTCGGCCTGAGACGACGGATTCTGCGGTTGGCGTTATCCACACCTACACGGTCGGCTTCACCGCCTTGGAAGCCGGTCGAGCTTGGAAGCCGGTCGAGGCGAAACAGCTGGGCCGACGACGATCGAGTTGATGACGTGATCGGGGAACTGAGCAGGCTGACCACTCCTGCCCAGTTCAAAGTCGGCCTTCAATTGCTGCTTGGTGGCATCTCGTCGAAGAGTGAAGCCAGGAATCCGCAATCGGGATTGGTGTCATCGACCACCGACTTTCATTGACGACACCGTTGCTCGGCAGCCGGAACTCTGGACTTGGCCAACGGGCGAAGGCCGAAGGGTGGCGGGCCTCAGCTGGGAAGCGTGGTGGATGTGGTGGTCGTCATCGAGGAACTCGCCGAAGGCGTGGGCTCACCGCACAGGACGTACGGTCTCATGGTCATGACCACCCCGGCACCGAGTGGCCCTGTCACGATCGCAACCGTTTGCCATTTCGTCGCATTAAGAGGAAACGAGGAGCGCAGCATCACATCGCGATCGGCCTGCAGGCCCGGCGCAGTGACCTGGGCCCCTCCACTGAGGAGGACCTTCCCTGCCGGACACGAGGTCTTGGCCACGAGAACAGTCCCGACTGCTGGGTTGGGAGCGGACCTGAGCGCCGTGCTCGAGATCATCGAGGCAGCCGCGACCGTCCCTGACGGTCCGGCGGGTCCTGCGGGACCGACATTTCCTTTTGCGCCCCGTGGACCCGTGGCTCCGGTCGCACCGGTTGGGCCCTGAGGACCAGACGTCTTGGTCGGTGTCGTGGCTACTGCATAAGCACCGACACCAAGTCCGGCTGCGCCAATCACGAAGGCGACTAGCACCACGGGCACGACCCACTTCGGTAGCACGCTTCCATTATCGGGCCCAGGCTCCGCGCGCCGTTGAGTTGTAGAAGTACTCATCGTTGTCATGGCTTTCTCCGTTCATTCACATTTGAGTGGGATCAGTGCTGGTGGATTTACGGGTTCTTTGGTCCCGACATTGATCAATCCACGGAGACGAAGCGAATGGTTTGCGTCGCAGTGAGCGAGAGTTTGGACGCGAAGAGCGCAATCGTTACGATCCCCGCCCCACCCAAAGCCACCTCATGCCTCGGACCTCCCGCTGGCCTCACCTGAACTTATTTGCGTACATGTACCCGGTAGGCGGATTGGTACACGTACGTGCACTACCGGGAGCCTTGATCCGGCGATGACCGGGCGTGTTCGATTTGGCCTGGACCGACTGGGCTGGGCGCTGCAGGGATCTCCGAAGGGCTCAAGGCTTCGCTGTCGCTGCCGAGGTGCCACCTTCATCCGCTCCCGAAGCGCCGGTGCTCTCGACTGTAGAGACGTGAACGTCGAATGGTCCCGAACGTCAGGAGCGCTCGCTCGTTCCTGGGCTGACGTGGCTTCAAGCTCGCCTTCCTAGTGCCCACCAACCTTGCTCCTGAGGGACCTACTCGTCGTGAAACGTACGCCCCGTCCGACGCCTGCTAAACGGGCCGAAGGTGCTCGTGTGAAGGGACGAAGGTCCCAGACGAGGCCCTGAACAAAGCAAGAAGGCCACAGTGCTCGGGCGGACAGCAACGGCAGATCGGTGAATGGGACTTAGGTCCCCCCAATCGAGGGGCCTTCGGGCCTACGTGCGGGACCGGGTTGTGAAGTCCAATGGAACCAGACGGTGGTGACCGTCCACGGCAAAGGAGAGAGCGATGAATCGCACCGCAAGCCGCCAGACCAGGCGCACCGAACACCGCACCCAAAAGCCTTCCATGAACCCCTACTACATGGACGACACCGCCTTCACGCTTGCCGACATACGGCGCGACCGCGCGATGGACACTTCGG
This sequence comes from uncultured Acidimicrobiaceae bacterium, assembly GCA_963782415.1. GTDB lineage: Bacteria > Actinomycetota > Acidimicrobiia > Acidimicrobiales > RAAP-2 > Bog-473. The sequence continues at coordinate 258,306 of CAWAJT010000009.1, forward strand.
CCGACAACCGCTGAACCCCGAGCTCGCACCGTCACACGAGACCCACGCTCTTTCGCAAGCCGAATACATGACATTCTTCGATCTCATCCTGCGAAACCTGTGGAAGAAGAAAGCGCGCTCGATCGGACTACTCCTCGCCGTCGCCGTGGCCGTGATGACGGTCGTGGCACTGGCGGTAACCAGCAGCGGACTGGAGCAATCGGCCGCCGCCATTATCTCTGTCGGCAAGGCTGATTTTACGGTCGCCCAGAAGGGCGCATCCGACACGCTCTCAAGCACGATTAGTCGCGACGAGCTCACTCGGATTCGCCAGACTGCGGGGGTCCAAAGCGCCATTGGGGTGCTCGTAGAGACCGAGCGCATCAACGCCGATAATCCAGTGTTTATCGAAATCGGGATCCAACCCGGCGATCTGACTGCGTTCGGAGTGAAGATCGTCGCGGGCAAGTCGTACGGCGAGACGAGCAGCAACGAAGTGATGCTCGGTTGGACGGCGGCAGCCAATCTCGGGCTACACGTCGGCGACCGATTTCACGCCAACGGTACGGTGAACACGGTCGTTGGGATCTATTCGACTGGCAATGCCTTCGGCGACGCCGGGGCGATGTTCCCACTGCCCGCCCTTCAGGGTTACAACCGACTCCCGGGAATTGTCACGCTGGCCTTCGTCAAGGTCCAACCGGACCAATCGGCCGGGGTCGTCGCCAATCGAGTGGCCTACAACCAGCCTCAGCTCACCACGATCCGGACCGCCGACCAGTTCGGCAGGGCAGACAGGAGTCTCGTGTACCTCCATGCCGCCGTCAACGGCAGTACGGTGCTGGCAATACTGATTGGCGCCGTCATCGTGGGCAACACCATGTTGCTCTCGCTCTTCGAGCGGACTCGCGAGTTCGGGCTTCTCAGAGCCTTCGGCTGGACCCGCCGTCGGACCGTGACCCTCCTGCTGGGTGAGAGCTTCCTCCTCGCCATCCTTGGCGCCGCCGTCGGTGTTGGATTGTCATTTCTGGTCACAACGTTGCTAGCGCAGCTCCCGGCGCTCAAGGGCATCTTGCATCCGAACTTCACGGAGGGAGCCTTCTGGCGTGCGCTGTTCACCGCCCTGGTCATGACGTTCCTCGGCGCCCTGTATCCGACCACTCGTGCCGCACTCCTCTCTCCCTTGAAGGCACTCAGCTATGAATGAACAGCCGCTTGCAGTCGAGGTGAAAGGGGTCACTCGGGTTTATCCTGGTCAGGTCAATGCCCTCGCTGGGGTAGATCTGACCGTCGTCGCCGGCGAAACGGTGGCCATTACCGGACCGTCAGGCTGCGGCAAGTCGACACTGCTCCACCTCTTGGCGGCTATCGACTCACCCAGTTCGGGTTCAGTGACCGTAGGCGGCGAGGACCTCGCCAAGAGCCATGATCTCAGCCACTACCGGAGGAACGAGGTCGGGCTCGTCTTCCAGTTCCACAACCTGTTGCCACAACTCAGCGCCCTGGCCAACGTGGAGATGCCGATGTTCGGCACCCACCGCTCGCGGCGTCAACGACAGTTGCGGGCCAGTGAACTCCTGGAGCAGGTCGACCTGGCGGGTTTTGAGGACCGTCTGCCCACCGAGCTCTCCGGCGGTGAACGCCAGCGGGTGGCCATTGCCCGTGCTCTGGCCAACGATCCTCGGATTCTCCTGGCTGATGAGCCGACCGGGAGCCTGGACTCGGCGTCGACCAGTCGATTTCTCAAACTGATCGAAGGACTCGGCTCGTCGGGCATGACGATTGTGATGGTGACGCACGCCCCCGACGTCGCGGCCCATGCGCATCGCGTCATCACCATGCGAGACGGGCGCATCATCGATTCGACGGATGCGTTCGATCACGACAGCTTTGCCCTCGCCACCTGAGAGCGGCGTTCGGACTCGCTTGGCGCACCGGCTCCTCGACCGTCCCGAAACTCCGTCAGGCTCGCTACCTAGACGCGCTCGTCCGGCACCCGCGACATTGGCGTGGGGTGCACTCCGTGCCACTCGTTGGTTAGTTCCTTGGTAGGTCGTGCCGAAGGTCCCGTCACCTCTGGGACCTTCCTCTCTGGATGGTCTCGCGCTCCCGCTCTAGCGTCGACGTCAAAGCGAGATTGGCTGCCTCGAACCATTCTGTTACTCCGGTTCGGAGCGGCTCATCGTTGCCGTAGAGCGACACCAAGGAGGCCGTTGTGACGCTGACCGAGGATCCGACTACCGCCATCAATGAGGGAGCCATCGATGTCTTTGTGGCCCCGGGACAACCGGGCAGCCTGGTTGACGTCAAGAGGCGGTATGAGAACTTCATCGGTGGTGCATGGGTTCCCCCAGTCAACGGCGAATATATGTCGAACGTCAGTCCAGTCAACGGCAAGCCCTTCTGCGAAGTCGCACGATCATCGGCCGAGGATGTCGAACTCGCCCTGGACGCCGCACATGCCGCCAAGGACGCCTGGGGCGAATCGTCATTGACCGAACGAGCCGCCGTACTCAACGCCATCGCTGACGCAATCGAGGCGAACCTTGAGATGCTTGCTGTGGCCGAGAGCTGGGAGAACGGGAAGCCGGTGCGGGAGACCCTAGCGGCCGACCTTCCGCTCGCCGTCGACCATTTTCGGTACTTCGCGGGAGCTACCAGGTCGCTCGAGGGACGCTCGACTGAGATTGACCGGGACACGGTGGCGTACCACTTTCACGAACCGCTGGGGGTCGTGGGCCAGATCATCCCGTTCAATTTCCCCATCTTGATGGCGGCTTGGAAGATCGCACCAGCTCTCGCCGCTGGGAACTGCACGGTGGTCAAGCCGGCGTCGCCCACCCCGTGGTCGATCCTCAAGCTGGCCGAGGTCATTCAAAACGTCGTCCCGCCTGGAATCTTGAACATCGTTACCGGACCGGGAGCGGAGATTGGCAAAGCCCTCGCCTCGAGTCCTCGCATCGCCAAGATCGGCTTCACGGGAGAAACGACAACGGGTCGGCTGATCATGCAGTATGCGGCCCAGAATCTGATCCCTTCCACCGTGGAATTGGGCGGCAAGTCTCCCAACATCTTCTTCGCCGATGTGATGGACGAAGATGACGAATTCTTGGACAAGGCCATCGAAGGGCTCGTCCTCTATGCGTTCAACAAGGGCGAGGTGTGCACGTGTCCTTCACGGGCGCTGATCCACGAGGCGATCTACGACCGCTTCATGGAACGCTGTCTCGCAAGGATTGCGTTGATCAGGCAGGGAAATCCTCTTGATCCATCGACCATGATCGGCCCGCAGGTCTCCGTGCAGCAGATCGAGAAGATCGAGTCCTATATCGACATCGGGTGGAAAGAGGGTGCAGCGTGCCTCATCGGAGGGCGGAGGGCTCACCTCGGTGGTGATCTCGAGGGTGGCTACTACTACGAGCCCACCGTTCTCGAGGGCCACAACAAGATGCGTGTCTTCCAAGAGGAGATCTTCGGACCGGTGTTGGCCGTTACCACCTTCTCGGACGAGGCCGATGCCGTGCGGATCGCCAATGACACGCCCTACGGGCTCGGTGCCGGCATTTGGACCCGCAACGGCAATCTCGCCTATCGAATGGGGCGAGCGATCAAGGCGGGCCGGGTCTGGACGAACTGCTATCACCTCTACCCCGCCGGAGCCGCCTTTGGGGGTTACAAGATCTCCGGGGTCGGCCGAGAGAACCACCAGATGATGCTCGAGCACTACTCACAGACCAAGAATCTCCTGGTCAGCTACAGCACGAAGCCGCTGGGCTTCTTCTAGATCCCCGGTGAGAATGGCTTCGTCCCGCGGCGCGGTATTGGGGCGGGAAAGCCAATGGTTGCGCCTCGACCCGTCAGACGACAGAAGAAATGGCCATTTCGTCACGCTTTGGTGGCCGAACTCCGATTCGATCGCCCCGGCGGTAGGATTCGCCTTCCATCACGCGAGCGCGGCATGAGCCGCCGGAGTACGTCTTTGTCTTCCCTCCCAGCACCGGTCGCCGAACGTGGCCGGGCTCTGCCCTGTTTCACTGCGCTGTCCTTCCAGAACGTCACCCACCGCTATGGAACACGCGTCGCCCTCGACCGGCTAGACCTCGACGTGTCCCGGGGCGAGGTACTCGCGCTCTTGGGACCGAATGGGGCCGGCAAATCCACCACGATCTCCGCCCTCCTCGGCCTCGTCCGACCGCAGGAGGGCCGCGTGGAGGTTCTCGGTCGCGATCCACGTCAATCCGTATCGTCAGGCCGAGTTGGCGCCATGCTCCAGTCCGGCTCCGGTATCGGCCTTCCCCCGGGAGTCCGCGTCGATGAGGCGCTTGGTTTGGTTCGGCGACTCTATAGGCACCCGGCGCCGCGAAACGAGATCGTGGAACGCTCGAATATTGGAGAGCTGCTGCGTCGACGAACCGATCGACTCTCGGGCGGTCAGGCCCAGCGGGTTCGCTTCGCCATCGCAATCGCAGGCGATCCCGAGATTGTGTTCCTTGACGAGCCGACCTCGGCCATGGACGTGGAATCGCGCCAGGGCTTCTGGAAGATGATGCGAGCGTTCGGCAACGAGGGCCGCACGGTCCTCTTCGCTACCCATCACCTGTCAGAGGCGGATGAGATTGCCGATCGCGTCGTGGTGCTCAACCATGGGCAGATCGTGGCTGACGGCCCCGGCGCCACACTCAAGGCAGCGGTGGCCACACGGCGGCTTCGCTTCGTCACCGATAGACCGGACCGTGCGCAGCTTTCTGAGCTTGAAGGTGTCACCGAAGTCGACGTCCGTGGCACAGGTGTCTCGATCGACTCCCTCGATGCGGATGCGACCATCCGGGACCTTGTGGGCCGGGGCGTTCCCTTCCGTGACCTCGAGGTGACCGGGGCAGGACTGGAGCAGGCTTTCGTGACCCTGACGGGATGTCGCTCGATCGACGCGACTATTCCCTCCATGCCGGCCGAGGCGGCATCAGCGACCACAATGGGTCGAGACAGCTCGTGACTGATCTCTCGATCACGTCTCCCCGGCCATTGGATCACGAGGGCGAGGAAGATCCCGCTGACGCCGGATTCCGCGAAGGCTGGCAGATCCGACTGCAACCATTGCTCGCGTTTGGCCGATTCGAGGTCGGACGGTTGTTGCGAAGCTGGAAATTTCTCGCCATCACCATCAGTTTCCCGGTGATCTTCTACATGCTTTTTCTTGGCGACCATACGGCGGGGAAAGTGGTAGACAACACGGTGCCCTGGCGCATCTATCTCATGGTCTCCATGTGCTCATTCGGTGCGCTCGTGGCCGGCCTCAATGCAGCCGGCACGAGACTTTCGATGGAACGAGCTTCGGGATGGGCCCGCCAACTCCGCATCACCCCGCTTCCGGCCTGGTCGTACGTTGGCACCAAGGTCGTGGCCAGCATGCTCGTGGTGTTGCCGGTAATCGTCCTTGTGGAAGTCGTCGGAGCAGGTTTCGGCGGCGTCCGATTGGCACCCTCGACATGGATCACCCTCACGCTCTTGCTTTGGGCGACCTCTCTGCCGTTCGCCGTGCTCGGAGTGTTCATTGGGTTCCTTGTGACGCCCGAGGCGGCCTTCCCGGTTGTCACGGCACTCATGTTCATCCTCGGCTACTTCGGAGGGCTCTTCACCCCGGTCGACCAGATGCCGGGAGCGCTCCAGTTCTTTGCCCACCTGATGCCGAGTTACCACCAGGTCTCGCTGGCCGTTGCTTCCCTTGACGGCCGCACCCTGACTCTCACGCATTGGCTCGTTCTCGCCGGTTGTGTGGCAGTTCTTGGTTTGGCCATCGTCTGGAAACATCGAGTTGAGGAGGCCCGCGGCCTCGCTTGAGAACGCCTCGAGCCTAAATGCAACCCTCAGTCGAACAGCCGATGAGGATCAGCTCAAGTCCGAGGTGAGGCTGAGCGGACACGAGGGACGAGCCACCTCACCGTCGTTTTGAGAATGGGCGTGGAGTGTGTCCTCGACGTAAGAACCGCATTCGCCAGAGGGGGCATTCACAGAGGAAGAGTTCCACAGTTGTGTCGACCGCGTTCGTGGACCTGTGTGAGTGGACGGTTGCGCTCTGAAGACCAAGCTGCCACACCGACCGTTTGTGGAAAAGCGATCTCAACGAGCAAGAACGGATACGGCGCGAGGTGACCTCTTCGCACATCTTCGATGCTACGAGCGTAAAGTCGGACCATTGGGACCTTCGTCCCCTACCAAATGGAGGTGCGTTGGCACATAGTGAAGAAGGAGCATGGTCGACGCGACTGAACTCTTCGGCACACGTCAGTGCCAGCGCGAAGCGGATGCTCTTCAGCCTCATAAGGAAACGGGTGTGACGTTCCCATCAGGAAGCTCCATGGTGAAGCAGTCGGGTTTGCTTATTGAGGTTTTTGGCGATATCTGGTGTCCGTTCACCCACGTAGGACTCCGGATGATCCATGATCAGCGCAGCGCTGCCGGGCGCGCAGACGCGGCAATCTGGGTCCGGGCGTGGCCACTCGAACTCGTCAACGGCCATCCACTCGATTCCAGGGCTACTTGGGATCATGCTCAGCTCTTGCGGGAGCAAGTCACTCCGAATCTGTTCAGTCACTTCGACATCACTCGGTTTCCGAGTTCGACGATCGAAGCCCTCGCACTGGCCAATAGGGCCTACGCGACCGACGTTCACGTCGGCGAGCGGATCAGCTTCGCGCTCCGACACGCGCTCTTCGAAGAAGGTCAAGATATTTCGGATCCTGTGACGCTTGAGCGGATCGCTGGTATTCATGGCACCGGCATGCCCGACAGATCGGACAGAGACCAAGTAGTGGCAGATTGGCGCGAGGGACAGCGGCGTGGCGTTCTCGGGTCCCCTCACTTCTTTTGTGGCGACGAGGGTGCGTTTTGCCCTTCCTTGGACATCACCAAGGACTCACAGCACGAGACGACAATTTCTTTCAATCCAGAGCGTCTCCGCGATTTCCTAGACCGATGCTTCGCTGGGCAAGCAATGACCTAGTTCAGGCTGAGTGACTGACCCGTCTCACCGGAAGATCCACCCCGGCATCAACCGCGCTGCTGAAGAGTCGCTGTCTGGGAGGGATAGCGGCGTGTCCAGGAGCGACATCGATGCATACCTTGACGGGCCGGACCACGAAGCGCAATGCATTGCAGATGCTCCGCCGAACAGTCCGAGATCATCCCCGAGTGGGACATCCTGCGTCTTGATCAGCACTGTCAGGTGCAGGAGCGAGATTCGCTGCCCCGAATCACAGGCTCAGGTGATCAGATTGCCAAAGAGGCCGAATCGGAGCGACGAAGCGGAGGGTCCACTCCAGTTCCCTGCGTGCCGAGCTGGCCCATTGCCCCCGGCCCTGGCGGCACTCTTCCCTCGTCAGATATCTACGTATTGCGTAGCTACGTATGACGTAGTAATGTACGTTGGTATGCAGATACATTCCGGCCTTTTCGACGACGGAAAGTCGCCGTCTCGGCGTCGGTCGAATGACCCGCCAACCCTTATCCTCTTGAGTCTTGCCGGCGGTGCCAAACACGGGCACGCCCTCCTCAAGGACATCGAGCAGTTTGCCGGCGTCAAGCTCGGGCCTGGCGCGCTCTATGGAGCGATAACCCGACTGGAGGAACGCGGGCTCATCGAACCCCTCGAGTCCGACGACCGCCGTCGCCCGTACCAGATCACAGGCGCCGGCTCCGAGGCCCTCGCTGATTCCGTTGCCCAGATGCGTGAACTCGTCCGAGTAGGCCAAGCCCGGCTCAAGATGATCCCGACACCCCGCCCGAGGCTGGCGTGATGAGAACGAAGGGACAAGGAGGAAGGTCATCCACATGAACGAAGGAGCCGATGATCCCCGTCTCCGCTGGTATCCAAGGTCTTGGAGGGTCCGATATGGGGACGAACTCGCCTCGATGCTCGACGACGAGTACGGCGACCATCTCCCGACCGCGACGTACCTCGGGCTCATCACAGGCGGTCTCCGGCAGCGGGCTCGACATTCGGGCCTGGCCGGTGACTCTGTGCCGGCGCCCGACCGCGTACGTGTTGGTGCGCTCGTTGTTCTGGCCGCCTGGGTCGCCTTTGTGGTTGCGGGCTCCAGCTTCGCCAAGCTCTCCGAGCACTTCGACGAAGCGTTGCCGCACAATGTGGGTACGCATCGTGTGCCTGACCTCGCGTTCACCGCGCTCCAGAGCACGGCCGCGATCGCCGGCGTCCTCGTGGCCATAGGGGCTCTTCTCGTCGCACCTGCCTTGGTGCGACTCCTGCGAGCGGGTGGAGGGTCCACCTTACGCGGACATTTCGTGCGGGCTGTCGCGGCCAGCGGTCTCACTGTCGTTGTCACCGTGCCGCTTCTCATATGGGCCCACCACCTGACTTCATATCAACGGAACGGTGGGCTCCATTGGTACGGGGCCTCATATCTGGTTTGGACGACTCTCATCGTCGGCACATTGACGTTGTGGACCGTGCTCGCAATTGCCACAGCCAGACGCCTGCAACTCTCCAAGCGGATTCTTGCCGCGGAGGCAGCACTTGCAGCAGTAGTCGCTTTCTCCATGATTCTTATGGTCGCTGCCACAGCACTGTGGTGGGGGGCAATGGCGAACGACGCACCCGCATTTTTGAGTGGTAGTCGAACTGTCACTTCCGGCTCACCATGGAACCTTCAACTGGTCGTCACTGTTGCCGCCATGGCACTGGCGATGGGCACCGCTGCATTCGGGGTGGTTCGAGAGGTTCGTGGGTGGGTGAGCCTCCGGGTTCACTGATCGGACCACAGTTGTGTGGGACCTCATTTCGAACAGGGAGGATGGAATCGCGGCCGCGAGGCGAATCAACCACGTTTGCGAGTGGAATGACCGGCGCGTGGATGGTCCCGCCGAAGGCAAGGAGTCGGAAACCCAGAAGGGCCCAGTCAATCGGAGGCGCACCACAACAGAGCCGGCGTTTGTCACCTGGTTTGTGACCCACTTGGTTCCCTGTCCTTTGCTATCTCCGTGCTGCTCGGCGTCAGTAGTGCAAGTGATGCGGCGGAATGCCGCGGTCAGGCCGCATCGTTCTTGCTACTGGCGAAGACCGGGTACATAACCGAACAGAAGGCCTCCAGGTCGTCAGGCTTGCGACTCGATACGAGCGAATTAGGGCCATCTGGACAAGGGAGCCACGTTCCACGTGGACGTCACTCAGAAGACATTGCATGACGGAGGTAGGACCAGGCGTGAGCGTTGGGCGGCCTGCCCGCAATAGAAGGTCCGCCCCGGGACACCCAGTCGGGTGAGTTTGCTGGTGAACTGCTCGGGTAGATCTCATCTCGGGCTCGATTCGCACGTGTCCTGAGATCCCGGTCTTGAGGCGAAGCGCCGAGTCGATCGGTCGAGTGAGGGACGGTGGCTGTCAACGAATACAGGAGTGTGTGCGCGGCATGAAGGTTGCCGTTTACAGGTCCCCGGAGTCGACCGGGCCCTGCGCAGGGTCATACACCGTGCTCAGGGTGGCGAGCGCCAAGCGGTTCACTACCTCATGGCAACAGGACGAGCAGGCGGATCGCAAGGTCGGGCCCCAGCTTCCGTGTCCTCGGGGATCAATCAGCCACGCATTGTTCAAGGCGATTTCGGGTGCCCCCGGCTCCTTCACGGTCCCCGCTATTCGCACGGATGACGCGCTGACTGACGAAGACCTGCAATTGGCGCTCTATTGCTGCTACGAGCTGCACTATCAAGGTTTTGCGCGCGTGAGCGACGACTGGGAGTGGAATCCCAGTCTTCTGCGACTCAGAAGCCACCTTGAGCAGGCGTTCGAGCAGGGTCTGCGAGCGATGCTCACGGATGACCCGGACATAGCACCCGCTGATGTACCGGATGCCCTGTGGCAGCTCACCCGCGAAGGCGGATTCTCGCTGTCGGAATGGCTCTGGGAGCACGGATCCCGCTTTCATGCCAGAGAGGTCGCAATACACCGCTCCGGCTACCAGCTCAAGGAAGCCGATCCCCATACATGGGTGATTCCTCGCCTCCGCAATCGTTCCAAGGCTGCCATGGTGACGATTCAGTCGGATGAATATGGCAACGGAACGGCCTCATCAATGCATTCCTCTCTCTTCGCCGATGCGATGACGGCTCTCGGCCTCGACCCGACATACGGGGCGTACCTCGACCGCCTGCCGGCTGTGACGCTGGCGACGACCAATCTCATCTCGATGTTCGGGTTGCACCGCCGCCTCCGCGGCGCCTTGGTCGGAAATCTCGCGGGCTTTGAGATGAATTCTGTTGGTCCGATGGCTCGCTACAGCTCGTGGCTCCACTCGTTAGGTGTGCCGGAGCGTGGCCGACGCTTCTACGACATCCACATAGAAGCCGACGAGATACACCAACACCTCGCGGTTGACGAGCTCGTCGGCGGTCTCCTAGAGGATCAACCCGACCAGGCTGGAGCCGTGCTGTTCGGAGCCAAAGCCCTCGGGCTCATCGAACGCAACTTCGCTCACCATCTCGTGTCTGCTTGGGCAAACGATGAGACGTCGTTGTGGACGCCGTGACAACGGCTCCATGACGCTGCGTCCAACCCGAAGGATATTTCAGGCACTGGCGACGAACTGGCGAGCTCACCCAGTGTGTCGGAGCGATCCATTGACTACCGCTTACCGTGAGGAAGACCATGCGTCATCTGACTAATGGCGTGGGGATTAGCTCAATATCGTTAGGCGAACGCGGTATTTGGCGAGCTCGCCTGAGGACCGAAGAAGCTCTTCGGCATGAGAGAGCACGCCTGCGAATGTCATGCCGCCCGCAACCAGGCCACTGGAGTGGCGTCATGAGAAGCCGGTTCAACAGCTTTGTCGTCAGGCGCGACGTCGGATGCGCGTCCAGACGGCCCCGGGGAGCCCAGACCCTCCCCGGGGCAGATGGACGTCCGTTAGGCGGCTGACGTCGAAAGCTCTTTGTGGTCCGAACCAACGCGTACTTCGATCCGCCGAGGTTTGGCTTGCTCAGCGACCGGGATAGCGATGGTAAGGACACCGCCCTCGTAGTTGGCCTCAATACGCTCGGCGTCAAGGGTCTTGCCGAGGACGATCTGGCGACTGAATGTGCCAAAGGTCCGTTCGGCGATAACAGACTCAACGCCTTCACCGCTCGGCGGTGCGGGTCGCTCGGCCGAGATGGTCAGAACGTTGTCCTCGACGCTCAGCTCGATGGACTCAGAGGCGACGCCGGGAAGGTCCAGCTGCAAAAGGAACGAGTCGTCCTTGCGGTACGCGTCCATCGGCATGGCCATCGGCCGCGGGCCGCTCTGTTGGCTGTTCCAGAGCTGCTGGAAGAGACGGTCGACGTCTCGGAACGGGTCACTTCGCACAAGAGCCATGGCATTTCCTCCTTCGCTCGGTACTGACTGGACTCTGTTCGTGCCGCTCGATAGCGGTAACCACCTGCTACTTTAGCACTCTCGGAGTGAGAGTGCCAACTCATCCTCCAATTTTTGCCGAGCCGGAACCCGCCGCCACACCCAAAGGGCGGAATGCTCGGAGGGGCTCGGACGGTCAAGTCTTGCTCCCCCATCAGCGCGGGCACTGGTGCCCACCATCCATCGTCGAGCATCAAGCGAAAGGCGGAAGCTGCTCCGGTACTTGCCCTGCCGAGCCGACCCTTCAGCGTCACGACGGGAGCAATTGGGTCGTGCCGAGAGCGGTGCCGGCGTGTCCGGGCATTCCATACATATACCCCAGGGCATCACCGCCCGGGCTCGAGAGAGACACCAGCAATGGCGCCGTTCGCACACTGAGGCATCCCTCGGGATCGTCGGAATCTCCGAGCTGATCATGACCGAGGCCTCGCCAATGGCGTCGAGATTTCGCTCCATGGCCCTGCTTCGAGCCGGGAAGGGCAGCGTGCTCGATATCGAGCACGTCACGAACTTCCGGTTCATCCACTCGTGGGACACGTCCTTCTGCGATGGCAGAAGTGCCTTTGGCGGACGGGGGACGGGGGACGGCAGCCTGCAAGATTCGCATGAGATATCGGATCTTTCCCGAGCGCGCGCTTGCAGCAAGGTCTCTGCTTGAGAATTTCGACCGGTCCCCCTCATAGGGTTCGTCGCGTGGAATACGCGGTATGGACTTGTCCATGAAACTCACCGACACTCCAGACGATTTGTCAGATTCGGAAACCGACACACCCGAGCGCGGTTTGAGCGACGTCGAGGCGCCGGCGGACATCCCCGAGCCAGGCGCTGAGGACGTGCCCAGTGGAGCAATTCCAGAACCATCGCCAGCTGATGGTGGCCCCGGTGTGCCAGCGAACGGTTGAACGCCCGATCATTCGCGAATGCGCATTTGCCTCCCGGGCCCACCTCCTTGAGCATCCTCGCTGCTGCACCTGGGCGCGGCTGGCTCGGAATGGGTACGACTGAGCCCAACGGAGGAGCCTCGCAGGTCAGACGGAAGGTTCTGTGGGTATGCAACCAAGCTCATGCGTTGAACTGGGATAAACGGCCGAAATGGCATGCGCCGAGCGTGCACGGGGTATCGGCACGGCATGACCATTCCTGAGGAACCCTCGCCCATCGAACCTCAGCCTGAACCGAATCCTCCTTCTCCGGTACCCGAACCCGAGCCCATGTGTCGTTAGCGCTACTCAATGACACCTGACCCGGGGATCCGAGCCAGTCGGATCCCCGGGGGCAAGGCTTCCATTGGGTGCGACATCGCCCGAATTGCAGCTGGGGTCCCCGATTGCGCTACCAGATCGGGTCATTGGGTCGTCGGCACCACGGAGGTCGCCCGGTTGCCCCAGAAAGTGCTCGGGCAAAGGTGATCGGAGAGCTGCAACAAGGATGGAGTGCCGTGAGAGGACGCGCGACTCAGGAAGTAGACGCCATCGTGAGGGAATTCGACCGACTGGCGAGGTGAGACGCTTCGCGCCATCGATTTTCACGAGGACGAGAAGCTCCCGAGGGCCGCTTTGAAGGCGCTCACACGTTGCGTTGAACGAGAAGTGAGGGGGTGCGATGCGATACGTGTACGCCGCTCAGGGGTGACCCCGGCGTAACGGATGGGACTCGAAGAAGTCGAGCATGAGCTTGGTTGCACTGATCGTATTCGTTGTCGGTGGAATGACGACAGGTGAACCGGGCCAACGGTGGTCGGCGTGGAGAATCGTGTAAAGCTCCACGCCAATGCCCCGTGCGCACCCCGAATAGTTCCACAAGACGACGTCTGCCCCAATGTCCTGAACCTTCTTGACGCCCAAACATTGACCGCCTTTCGCCCATGAGCCGATGTTGAACTGGGCGCCAGTGAGCTCTGCATTGGGGCCGGTGACCGTAACGCCGGAGTCACCTCCGACGCCATAGGGGACGACGTGATCGGCCGTCCCGTGGAAGGCGATGAGCGGCATGGGCGCACAGGTGCTTGGATGAACCTCCTCGGAACCAAGGCCGACCGAAGCAAACATGTCGGGATGCCCACAGGCAGTGGTCGTCGCTTTCCATGCGCCGAGCGAGAATCCCGCGACATGAACGTGATCGAGGTTGACGCAGTAGTCCCGCTCGACGTCGCGTACGAGCGCCACCAAGAAGTCGTCATCAGTCCCCTTGGGGTTGAGCTGCCAGTTCCCCTCAAGGGCATTGGGGGTGACAGTGATCATTCCCCGGGCAGCGGCCAGGCGAGGCATATTTGTATACGCGCTCTGTTGCAACGCGGTGGAGTTCGCACCGTGGAGATTGAGGATCAAGGGTGCCGGCCTGTTCTTGCTGTAGGACGCCGGGATGCCAAGACGATACGAACGCACAATCCCATTGCTCGCGAGCATGAGAGGTACGTCGCCAGGTCCGGTGCTGGTCAATCCTCGGACGGCCGGACGCTGGCCGCAGCCGGCGCTTCTGGAGGAGGCGGTGGCGGTCGCAATACGGTCAGAAGGCGTCCTTGCCGCCGACTCGGAAGAGTCCGAGACTATGCCGACGAGGGCAACGGCGGCGGCGGCAAGGGCGGCGGCCAGCCAGCCTCGCCACGGGCGGGCCGCCCCAAAGCATCCTGCATGCTCGGGCCGTCTTGGGCGGGTGGGCAGCACGAGGTCATCGTAAACAGGTGACGAAGGCGTACATGAAGTCCTCGCCTAGGCGTGCCGCTGCATGGCGTCTATCGCTTGATCTCGACCAGAAGCACCCACGCATTCACCGAAGCCGCAACGAACACGAGCAGGACGCCGGCAAGTACCCAGAAAAGGCCTCCGCCCGCTCCGCCCAGAAGATCCCTCCGACGATGAAGGCGATACTGGGCAGCAGCAGAGTCGCGACGTGCTCGATCGCCCAAGATTTCTCTTTACCTTCGATGCTCTTGAGACTGACCACCACCAGTGTTTGTGCGGCGACGACGACGCCAACGGCCGCGGTCTCGATACCAAGAGCCCGAACGGACTGGCCTGGTGCCAGCGCAAACCTGAAACAACCAGAGCACTCACCAAGATCCCGAGGGTGCCGGCCCTCGCCCCGGGAGTTGCGGATACTTGGGTATCTGTTCGAGGTTTATGGAGATCGCGACGAACAGCAGACCCGTCAGCACCGCCGCAGCACCGATCGTTCTCAGGAAGAAGTCATGCCACGTCAGCGGGCTGTAGGAGGTCATGATCAAGCTTTGCACTTCTGGCACCTTCCAACGCTTCTTGTGACACGTTGATCCCGGCGGGGGTCTCCGCGAAGCGATCGGTTCTCGAACCCGTGGTGACTCTGCCAAACCACCAACGAGCCGGAGGGTCCATCCACTGGGTACCTTCTCTGTACTCGTGTCCTCGATGTGCTCGCGTTTGACAGACTCTGCCCATGAGACTGACCGCTGCAGACGGGCTGAGTGTCGATATCGCGGTCGACGGCACCGTACGAGTCGGACTGGATGGTGAAGACTGGTTCGGTCCGGGTCGGCCGTCACTTCCTTCAAGAGTCGGAGAGCCCACGACGACGAGTGACTCGTTCGGTGTAGCGAAGGCTGTCACCGTCGTGAACGCCGACGTGCGCTGTTCTGTTCGGACATATGCCGAACGCCCACTCACTGTGTTTCGTTGCGAGGCGACCAGGGATCTCGCCGGAATGACGACGGGCGACTTCGACCGACCCTCCATTGCGTGGCCGACCTTCACTCCCAGTGAACGTGCGAATGGTGCGACGCCGACGGCCCTGCGCGCGCTCGTCTTCCAGCACTGTGAGTTCGGACTCCCAAGCAACGCAGGTCCATCGCTTGACAACTGGTTCCTTCTCCCCCATCGACCCCCAACCGGCTGGCCACTGCTTCTGACACGAGAAGACAACCGAACCCTTCTGATCGCGCCCCTCAACGCCTTCCATGAGCAGACCATCGGCCTAAATGGCGGAACGGTGCGTTGTGGCTGGCACGGTGACCTGGAGAGCGTGCCAGCTGGATTCACGACCGACCTCGCCGTTCTGGCGGCTGACGGCCCTCGTGCCGCCCTCAGTGCATGGGGTCGGATGCTCCTTGACACCGCAGGTACCATCCGCCCGGGGCGGTGGCCGGATGCGCTCGGCTCGCGCCCTTCATACTGGACGGACAACGGCTCGGCCTACTGGTACAAGACGGAGCCCGGACGCGACGTCGCTGAATCGATCGTCTCGGCTGTCGAAGACTTGCGAGCGGCTGGCGTTCCGATCGGCTCCGTTCAGCTCGATTCGTGGTTCTATCCGCACGCGGCGCTACGTCCGTTCAACACGGAGGAATGGGTTGTTCCGCCGAGCGCACTCACGACGTGGGACGTGCGTGAAGATGTCCTCCCCGACGGCATTGCCGCATTGCGGGAACGGTTGGGCCGCCTCCCATTGGTTGCCCACATTCGCCATCTCTCGGCACATTCCCCGATCATCGCCGAGACGCCGGCCTGGGTCGACGGCGAATACGCCGCTCCGAGCACTCCCGAAGCGTATGAGCGCTGGCTCGACCAGTGCCTCGCCTGGGGCGTCGAGACTTTCGAGCACGATTGGCTCGTCGAAGTCTTTTTCGGTGTGCGTGAGATGCGGAGTGAACCGGGCCGGGCCACACGTTGGCAGGAGGGCATTGATGCTGCTGCCCGTGAACGCGGTATCACCCTCCAGTGGTGCATGGGTACTCCGGCTGACTTCGCCCAGACCACGACGCTGACCCAGGTCACGTCTGTCAGAACCAGCGGCGACCATGGGTATATCGCCACCGCGGGGCAGCTCTGGGCCTGGTTCTGCACAACCAATAGCCTGGCTCGCAGCCTTGCGTTGATGCCTTTCAAGGACGTGTTCCGAGCTGATCCCGAGGTCGCCGGTGACAACGGCGAACCTGAGGCACTCTTGTCAGCCCTCTCCACGGGTCCAGTCGGGCTGGGCGACAGGGTCGGGCGAATGGACCCCACGTTGGCGCTTCGGACATGCCGCGCCGACGGACTCCTCGTGAAACCACACACTGCAATCGCGGCAACCGATGAGTCATTGTTGTCGGGTCCTGCCTTCAACTCGAAGCTGCTCGTCGCGGGGTGCTGTTCCGAACACCCTGCTGGCCAATGGATTTATGCCGTCGCCATGCACGCCAATCCAAGTGACGAACCCATTTCCGGAGCAATTGGCCTTGAATCCCTGTATCGAGCTGAAGAAGGTGCCACAGGCCGATCTGATCGGGAGCGGCCAGCTGAACTCATCGTCTGGGATTGGCGAAATGGCACGGTGTCACGCCTCACACCAGTCGACACCATCCCCGTGACACTGGGTCCGGAGGATTGGACCTTCCGCGTGCTCGCACCGGTTCTCGGCTCCGGTATTGCCGTCATCGGGGACGTCACCAAGTTCGTGACCGCGGGTGACGCCCGCTTGGAAGTGTCGGAGACCTCCACCGGCGCACGCATCGTCGTCAAGGGTCGCGGTGAGACCGTCACCGTGACCGGTTGGGCCGGGGCCGAACCCACATCCCCAGATGCGCCTTTGACCCACGACCCATTGACCGGCGTATGGACGGCGGCAATCGACGTCCCCGGCCGCGGCTGGGCGACCCTCGACGTCGACGCCTGATCTTGTCGAATATCTACCAATTGGTTTTGACCGTCTTCCCGGGAAACCACGGGGGTCTCGCCTTGTTTCGAGGACCCGCATCAGCGCTACACCTGTGGAAGCATCTTGCGGAAGAAGGGCAAGAGATATCGGCATTGCGTGCACGTCATTCGCACACCACGCTGGCGACGAAGGATTTCGCGGACATGGAGAGGAACGACATGCAGAATTGGAGTGACCGAGCCGCACGTCAGGCGGCCGCGCGAACCGAGTACGAACGCATCATGACCACTCCAAGTCCCGAGCCCATATCCGCCTACATCGACGCCGGCGTCATCGGCTTCGTGTTCGGAGAAATGTGGCGGCGCGGCGTCCTTACCGCCCGGGATCGCCGATGGATCACCCTCTCGTCCCTGGGGGCCGTCGACTCGGCGTTTCCGATCGAATCCCACGTCTGGGCCGCACTGAACAGCGGAGATATCACTAACGAGGAGTTCGACGAGTTCGTTCTTCATTTCGCCACCCAGCTCGGCTGGCCAAAGGCATCCGTGCTCATGGCATCGGGAATGAACACGATGATCAAGATGGCTCAGGAGCGAGGGGAGCAGCCTTCGCCGATCGACTTTGATCCGTGGACGGACCCGGTGGCGCCAAAAGAGCGACACAACCGTGGTGACGACGCCTACGAGGATGTCCAAGGATCCCCTCCCCCGCCCCCGATCACCGCCTTTCGCCGCGACGCCTACCTCGACTACCTCTACGGGGAGATCTGGACTCGGGACGGCCTCCTCACCCGACGCGATCGCCGGATCATCAGCATTTGCTGCAGCGCTGCCGTCGGCGTCGAGTCAGAGATGCGAGAGCAACTCGGCGCCGCGTTGGCCCAAGAAGATCTGACCTACACGGAGATCCAGGAGTTGGTCGTCCATTTTGCCGTCTACGTTGGATGGATCCTCGGGCGCCAACTCGACGATGCGCTGGTCGAGGTGGCACTCGAAGGCGGCGTGGTCTAACGCTCGAGGTTCCTTCGGACTGCTGCACGGCCTCCGACGGCCCCTCTGGCGTCGTGTTCGCCGCGCCCACAAGGGGGGATTCGGTGATCTCACTATCCCTCCAGTTGCGAGACCAGCCGCGGTTGGGTGCTCGGTCCGCCGATAGCGGCTCGCTCGTCGCACAACCGGGACTGCGAAGTTTCGGCGTGTACGTCTCCTGACTGGGGTGGCAGGGCGAATCCGGTGTAGGCAACTCGGCGTTCTCGGGTCGTGGGATGGGTCGACCGATGCAGGGTGCAGGACAGGTGCACAGTGAGGTCACCTCTCTTGGCGCGCAATGCAACGGAGGGCAAGTCGAGACCATGGTCGATCTGTGATCGGGCGATGTTCGCCCGGTGGGATCCAGCCATGACATCGAGTCCACCGTGTGCCTCGTCCACGGGGGTCAGGCAGATGCCGATCGTGAGGCCGGCGCAGAACATCGAGTGTCCCCCGCGGTCGCAATCCTTGTGCCACGGAAGGCAGACGAGTCCGTCAACTGAGTCGACGCGCTTGAGGAGTCCCTCTGCCGTTACTCCGGCGAAATGCTCACCAAACGGATCGCCAGGTCTGTGACCGTCCCCGAGCATCCGACCAAGCGCGACGTACCGAGGTTCGACAAAGAGCGCCTGCAGGGCCGGCGACTTGGAGGCGAAGTCAAGAATCCGGCAGGGGTACCGCTCGCCAGCCCGTGTTGTCGCCCACCAGGACCTGCCATCGTCGATTCGGGCTGAGCTGACGGCCTGGGCGAGGTCATGGTCTATTGCGTCCATTTCCGCATCCGTGAACACGTCCTCAAGAAGCAAAAATCCAGTCTCCGTAAGAAAATGGGCGGCCTCCGCGGTCCGCTTGCCGATCCGGAACCGTTGATTGAGGTTGAGCCGTGACCCGTCAAGAGACTGCAGTGTGACAGCACCGGGTCGGTACAGCGGCCGTCCGTCAAGCAAGGATCGAAGGACAGGGTCCCATTCGTAAAATGCTTGGAGAGCATTGGGTTCGCCACTGATTCGCCCTCCCACGATCAAGCCCATGGCTGTGCGTCGTTCGCAGAAGAGGTCCGCAAAAGCGGGGTGATCAAGTGTGACGACCGGCCCGGCTGAGGGGGCGGCACGTCTGACCTGAATCGTGTCTTCACGGGGTTCCATCGTCCAGACATCGCCGCCGACGTCGATTGCGAGCGGGCCGAGCTCAAGCTCGTGCGCGTCGGACGCGGCTTGTCGGCCGTTGCGGGCAACGGCCTGGCTCCAATCGGACTCGAAGAATGCCCCGGGATCTACCGGGCCGACCGCGTTGATGGGCCGCGTGCGCATGTCGACGCTCATCTCAGGGCCTCCTCCGTGATCTCTGATCCAACTCCAACTCTATGCGTCTGTGCGACAGGCCGAAGGTGTCGAGAGGCGTCGCGGCACGGGTGATGGCCTGTAGCGCCATTGGTCTGGGGAGCGGGCAACCGATGCGATGAACGCGTCGAGGTCACGGATACGCCGCCGATCCTGTGCATCACGACCTCCATCGTTCACGACGCGCTTGCCCCGCGGCGCAGCGGCATCATCGTGTCGGGTTCCGGGTTCGCCGTGAAGTCGAGCACGAGTTGATTGAACAGTGCCGGCTTCTCCATCGGCACGAGATGCGAAGCGCCTGGCACAACGGCAAGCTGGCCGCGCTCGACGATCCGCGAGAAGTCGTGAGCGTGGCTCACGCTGATGTAGTCGTCGTCACCGACGATCACGAGCGTCGGGACCGAGATCTGTCCTGCCTTCTCCGTCCAATCGAATGGTTCGGCCCACATCAGCCGCACCTTCTCCCACACTTCTGGGAAGTGGTCAGGGCCGTCCGGAGAAGCCTGGGCGTACATGGCGGCGAACATGACCATGTCGTCGTCGTCAGGTGTGAGCCCGACGAGGGCTTCCATCGCCCCCGGGACGTATCCATCGCTGGAGAAGCCCGACCCAGTGAC
Organism: uncultured Acidimicrobiaceae bacterium; assembly: GCA_963782415.1. Classification (GTDB taxonomy): domain Bacteria; phylum Actinomycetota; class Acidimicrobiia; order Acidimicrobiales; family RAAP-2; genus Bog-473. The sequence continues at coordinate 278,272 of CAWAJT010000009.1, forward strand.
AGCCAAGGTGCGAACGAGTTCGGGTCGCTCCGCCGCAATGAGCGTCCCGACCATCCCCCCATCGCTCCACCCCACGACATCGACTGGCCCCAGACCAAGCGCGACGAGGAAGCCAACGGTCTGATCGGCCATCGCCTGATAGGTCAAGGGCCCAGGTCGGTCAGGTGTGTGACCATGCGCCTGGCGTTCAGGCGCAATGACACGGCGGTATGGCGACAGCCCCGTGAATTGCGCGGCCCACGTGGAGTTGTCGGCCAGCCCTCCATGCAGGAGCACGATGGGCGCGCCGTCGCCCTCGGTCTCGTAAAAGACAGCAAGACCATCGATGTCGATGCTCGCGTGCGTGCGAGTGGTCGCCACGTGGAGCAGCCTACGCAGGGGAGGACGTGCTCCTCTTGCCTTCCTTGCGTCCGCACACGTCGCAATACGGTGCGGTGTGACCGGGAGACGCCCGGAGGGCACGACCACACGGTGACCGAACTGGCACCTCCCAGCCCGCGCCCAGGAGCCTCCCGAGTTCGAGCGCTCGCAAGGGAAGGTCATGGGGAACAACCAATCGCTCCAGGTCGGCGCCGAGGCCCTCGCCGGGGTGGTCGGCGGCCTGACGGCAGCGGCGTTCATCGCACTGCCGTTCGTGGTGTTCGGTGCGGCCGCGCTGTTCGGCGTCGGCCGGCTGTGGCGAACGGGGCTCGTCGGACCGTCGCCCTCTGGTCGCCCGCCGAGCCTCGTCCGGGGCACACACCCCATGGGCGAAGGGCACAAGAACCGGAACCGGCAACGCTGACCGTCCCGCTCACCTGAAGGGGTTTCGCAGCCCTCCAGCGAACGCTGACGACGTCGACGTCCGCCTGCGTCGACGATCTCGGGAGACTCGATGAGACCCGGACCGTGGTTATCATCCTGCACCATGCCAAGCCCGCAGGAACTGCAAGCACAGGCCGACGAACTTGGCTGGTACCACACGATCGACCTGGGTCACGGTGTCGTCACCAAGGGCATCGGCGTCCAGCAAACAGGTTCGGAGATCCTGCCGGACATGTCAGGCCGGAGCGTGCTCGACATCGGGGCCTGGGACGGCAAGTTCTCATTTCTCGCGGAGAAAGGCGGCGCGAGCAGAGTCGTCGCACTCGATCACTACGCGTGGGGCGTCGATATTGTGGCCCGCCAGACCTATTGGCAAGAATGCATCGACAACGGCACGTTTCCCGACCAGGGACGGGACGAGACGGATTTCTGGCGAGCCGACCTCCCGGGACGGCGTGGCTTCGAGTTTGCGGCCGCCACACTGGAGTCGAAGGTCGAGCCTGTGGTGGCCGACTTCCAGACGGCCGACCTGGAGGAGCTCGGCCAGTTCGACGTGGTGCTCTACCTCGGCGTGCTGTATCACATGAAAGAGCCGCTGACCTGTCTGGAGCGGGTGCGCAGCGTCACCAAAGAGGTCGCTGTCATTGAGACCGAGGCCGTGCACATCCAGGGCTTCGATGACCATGTGTGGCTGCAGTTCTATGCGGGCGACTCGCTCCAGACCGACTTCGGAAACTGGTACGTCCCGACGATCGCGGCACTGCACAACCTGTGTCGGGCGGCGGGCTTTTCGGAGGTGCGCACCGTCGCCGGTCCCCCGCCTCCGCCCCCCGAGGAGCCCCTCGCCCTCGGGGCCAAGATCGAGCGGCGCCTACGCAAGATCCCCACACCGAAGCCCTCGGCACCGAGCACCAACTACCGTGCCATCGTGCATGCCTACGTCTGAGGACACCAGCAGCCGGCCCCAGGAAAGACCCAGGAAGAGGTCCGCGCCAGTCCACCTCACGCCTCGACGGCGTGACCTCCGACCGAACGACGCATGGCGGCGTGCAGGCGGTTGGGCGTGAGCACGCCGAGATACCGGTCGCCATCGACGACCGGTATCCACCGGACGTCGTGTTGGAGCATCTCTCCGAAGGCAGCCCGCAATGAGGTGCCGACGGGAACCTGGACCTCGAAGGGCACCAGGTTCTCTTCCACGCACCCGGTGAGCCCCGGGTCGAGATCGACCCAGCCCTTGAGACAGGCATCGCCGTCCACCACGACGGCCCACCGGCTATCCGAACCACCGACCTGGGCCCGGACATCGAGCATGGTCAGCTCCGGCGTCACCTGCGGCGGATGGAAGAGGTCCGCGGACTCGATCGCCGTCACGGCCAACCGCCGCACGCCGCGGTCGACCCCGACGAAGTCCGCGACGAAAGGCGTGGCCGGCCGCCCCAGCACCTCGCTGGGGGTGTCGTACTGCTCGAGTACGCCACCCTTCGAGAGGACGGCGATGCGGTTCCCCAGCTTGGTGGCCTCTTCGATGTCGTGCGTGACGAAGACGATCGTCTTTTGCAATTGCTCCTGCAGATCGAGGAACTGTTGCTGGAGTCGTTGCCGCGTGACCGGGTCCACGGCACCGAACGGCTCGTCCATGAGGAGGACCGGCGGATCCCCGCCGAGGGCGCGGGCCACGCCGACTCGCTGACGTTCGCCACCGGAGAGCTCGTGTGGGAATCGACGGCCGTACTCGTCCGGGTCCAGACCGACGAGCTCGAGCAGGTCCTTGACGCGCGCATCAACTCGCGTACGGTCCCACCCGAGCAGGCGGGGCACGGTGGCGACGTTGTCGGCGACGCGCCGGTGCGGAAACAGGCCACCTTGTTGGATGACGTAGCCGATGCTCCGGCGGAGCGCGACGGGGTCGATCTGCAACACATCAGTCCCGTCGATCAGGATTCGGCCGCCGGAGGGCTCTATGAGCCGGTTGATCATGCGCAGCGTCGTCGTCTTGCCGCACCCCGACGGGCCGACGAGCACGCACAGTTCGCCGTCGGGCACGGTGAAGCTCAGCTCTGCCACGGCAACCGAATCGGCGCTGTAGCGCTTGGTCACCCGATCGAGCGTGATCACCGCAGGAGAGGTTACCCACCGGTCCGCACGGGCTCATCGACGACGAGGTCGGGGGTGGGGGGGCACACGGCCGGGTATCGTCGGCTCGATGCTGTTGGGGACGAACCCGTTCTTCCGATGGAGCTACATCACCAGCCCTGGGAACCACATCGTGAGTGACCTGGTCCAGCACATCGAGCTGAGCCTCATCGCCGTCGCGGTCGGGACGGTGATCTCGATACCGCTGGCCGTGCTGGCCTGGCACTTCCGGATCGTCAGGACCCCCGTCTTCGCTCTGGCCAGCGCCCTCTACATCATCCCCTCGCTGGCGCTGTTCGTCATCCTCGAACCGATATTCGGCGCCTATTCCTTCACGACGGCGGAGTTCGCGCTCGTCGGTTACACGCTCCTCATCCTGATCTGGAACACGGTCGCCGGGCTCGACGCCGTCCCCGACGACGCCCGCGAGGCGGCGGCCGCGCTGGGATATTCGAGCCGGGCCGCCGTCGTGCGGGTCGACCTCCCTCTGGCGTTGCCCTACATCTTCGCCGGCCTGCGTGTGGCCACGGCCACCGTGATCGGACTCGTGACCGTCACGGCGCTCATCGGCCTCGGGGGCCTGGGCCAGCAGATCACCTACGGCTTCAGCGCCAACTACAACACGCCCATCATCGTCGGCCTGGTCCTCTCCATCGCTCTCGCCGCGGTGGCCGACCTCCTGTTGGTCGGTGCCCAGAAGCTGCTCGTCCCGTGGGCGCGCTCAGAGCGCCGGGCCCGGGCAGCCAGCTGACATGTCCTTCCTCGCTCACGTCTTCGGGTGGTTCACGACGTCGGGCAATTGGACGGGGCCCCAAGGCATCCCGACGCTCTTTTGGAACCAGATCAAACTCTCGGTTGCCGTCGTCGCGACTGCGATCGCGCTCGGAGGCGGTCTCGGTGTGGTGCTGGGCCACACCGGGCGCGGCGGGCTGGTGGCCGTCAACGCCGGCAACGCGTTCCGAGCAGTGCCCACCCTCGCCCTGCTCACTCTCCTCGCCATTCAGCCCTCCATCTCGCTCAAGTGGGGTGGCTTTCTGGCCGCGTGGATCGCTCTCACCGCGTTGGCGATCCCGCCGATCCTCACCAACACCTACGTGGGAATGCGAGAAGTCGACGCAGATGTCCGCGATGCGGCGAAGGCAATGGGACTCACCGGGGGCCAGATCCTGCGGACCGTGGAGGCGCCCCTCGCCCTTCCCTTCGTCATGGCGGGCGTGCGGACCGCCACGATCGAGGTCGTCGCCACTTCGACGCTGGCGGCCTACGTCAGCTACGCCGACCTCGGGACGCCGGTGATCGCAGGCCTCAACACCAACGACACCGTTGTCGCCTTCAGCGGCGCCATTCTGGTCGGCGTCCTGGCCGCCCTGGTCACCCTCGCGCTGACCCTTCTGACCAGGGCGCTCACACCTCGCCCCCTGCGCCGGCGCCAGCGGCGGGCCTCGCTCGCAGGCGGCGGGATCACGGTCCCCGCAGCCTGACTTGCAAATCCTGATGGGATACATCAGGATTTCGGATCGCCGACGGGTTGGTTACAGTCTCATCACCAACGTCAGGCTGCATCGCTCCATCGAAACCCGACATCGAAAAAGGTGCCCTCCATGCGTTTCACCCGCTCCCTCACTGCCGGAGTCCTGACGGCTCTGGCCGCCGCCCTGGCCATCCCGGCCCTGAGCGCCGGAGCCTCGACGAAGCCGTCGAGCAAGCCCACCATCGTGATCGGTTCGACCAACTTCGAGGAGCAGGCGATCGTGTCCAACATCTGGGCCGACGTCTTGAAGAAGGCGGGCTACAACGTGACGGTCAAGCCGGCGCTTGGTACCCGCGCCATCGTCGTGCCGGCCATTGAGAAGGGCCAGATCGACCTGGAGCCCGACTACGCAGCGTCGCTGCTCGGCTTCCTGCACGGCGGCAATCCGCAGGCGGCCGGCGACAAAATCGCGACCGCCATCCCGGCCGACCAGAAGGCGCTCGCCAGCCACGGTGTCACCGTGCTGCGGGCATCGAAGGCGCTCGACACGAATGTCTTCGCGGTGACCAAGGCCACTGCGTCCAAGGACCACCTCACCACCATTTCGAGCCTCAAGCCCTACGCGTCGAAGCTGACCTTGGGCGGACCGCCCGAGTGCCCGACCTTCGCGGGCTGCGAGCCCGGCCTGAAGAAGACCTACGGTCTCACCTTCGCCGGCTTCAAGTCCCTTGACGAAGCAGGCCCGCTGAGCGTGGCTGCGCTCAAGAACGGCGAGGTACAGGTGGTCGAGCTGTTCTCGAGTGACGGCACCGTGGTCTCGAACCATTTCGTGGCGCTGACCGACAACAAGCACCTCGAGGGTGCGGACTACATCGTCCCTGTCATCCGGAAGTCGGTGGACACGCCCGGCGTGGAGAAAGTGCTCAACAAGATCGACGCCAAGTTGACCACCGCCGCCATTTCGAAGTTGAACCTCGACGTCACATCGCAGCAGCAGGATCCCGCGGCGGTGGCGCAGACCTGGGTGAACTCGGTCCACGGCTGAGCGCCGACCGCGGCCCGACGTCAGGCGCCCGCCGGGCTCCCGGACGCGGGGAGCAACGGTGGGGCGGGGACCCGCATTGCCGGTGCTTCCGTGCCGCCGTCGACCTCGAAGACCTTCCCGGTGACCCACGACGAAGCGTCGGAGACCAGATAGAGCACCGCGCACGCGATGTCCTCGGGCTCGCCCGGCCGGCCCATCGGCGTGCCGTCGAGAAACTGTTGACGCAACGAGTCGTCGGTCAGCACGATGTCGAGCGACCGCGTGGCGACGCCCCCCACGTCGATGGCGTTGACCCGCACCCGAGGGGCCAGCTCGGGCGCGATGTTGCGCGTCATGCGGTCGAGTGCCGCCTTGGCTGCTCCGTAAGCCACGAACATCGTCTGGGTCATGCTGGCCGAGCGCGACGAGATGTTGACCACGGCGCCGCTCCCGACGGTGTCGACCATCTGGCGTGCCGCCAGCTTGGTGAGGGTCAGGGGCGCGGTGACGTTGAAGGCGAAGGTGCGCGCCATGAACCCCTCGCTCGTGTCGAGGGCGGCGCGGGGCATGGCGCCACCGGCGTTGTTGATGAGGATGTCGAGCCGGCCGAACGAGTCCACCGCATGCGCCACCAGCGCTTCGCAGGCGCCGGCGTCGGTGACGTCCGTGGGCACCACGAGCGCCCGGCGGCCGAGGCCCGCAACGGTCGCGGCGACGTCCTGGAGATCCGACTCGGTGCGCGCCGCCAACACCACGTCGGCCCCGGCCTCGGCCAAGCCGATAGCGATCCCCCTCCCGATGCCCAGTCCGGCTCCGGTGACCATCGCCACCTTCCCGGTGACGGCGAAGCGGTCGAGGATCATGGCGGACCGGGCGCCGCCCGCCCTTCCCGTTGCAAGGCAGGAGCAGCGCGGCCGGCCACCAGGGGCATCTCGAGGTAGGTGCGCAGTCCCGGCTCGGCCCGGCATACGTAGGGGATGGCGTTCACGCAGTGCATGGCCGTGGCCACGACCCCGGGATTGCGGACGAGGCCCGCCTCCACCGTCTCGGGGTGCAACTTCTTGAAGGTGGTCAGGCAGCTGGGATCACCGGTGATCTCGACCTCGAAGCGTTCGCCATCCTGGCCGAAGGTCCAGGGCGGGTCGAGGTGCTCCTCGCCCATCAGCCAGTTGACCGTGGCCGTCACGACCGGGACACCGTCGTGGGTGGCCTCCCAGGTGAAGCGCTGCGCGGCCACCGTCCCGGGTTCAATCGGTCCGATCGGCGAGTCGATCGGCCGGGTGGCGACCGCCATCGCGTGGGTGGTCCGCAGCTGCGGGTCGACGGCGAATCCCATTTCGTCGGCCACCATGAAGATCGACTGGCGGAACCCGCCGCCGAGGGCGTCGATCATGACGCTGGCGCGGGCTTCTCCAGGCGTCTTGCCGAACAGCATCCAGTCGCGCACCACGTCGGGGGCCCCGTAGGTGCGGATGTCGGAGAACTCCTCGGCCCGCACGTGGGTCACCGAACCCGACAAGGCCGAGATCATGAGCGGGAAGCGCTCCGTGATGCCCCCCGGGTTGATGCCGGTGCCGTGCAGCGTGACGCCCGCCTTGCGGGCGATGGTGTCGAACTTCTCGCGCTCGTCGGGCGGGGGGTAGAACCAACCAAGTGGGGAGACGACGTTCTTCCCGGACTCGAGAATGGCGGCCACGACGCCCGGGTCGGCGAAGATCGGGCTGTAGAGGACGCAGTCGGCATCGGTGGCCAGCAGCGCGTCGACGTCACTCGTGGCACGTACCCCGAGGGGCCCACCCCCGAGCAGCGTCCCGAGGTCCATCCCCTCCTTCTCCGCGCTGTGCACCCAGGCGCCAACGAGCTCGAGATCAGGATGCGCCAGGACGCCCTCCATGGCGGCCCGGCCCACGCCCCCGGTGGCCCACTGGATCACGCGATAGCTCACGGGCGATGTCCTTTGCTCGCTGGGACTGGTAGCGCCCGGAATGATGCCACCTTCCCCCGCGGCGCACCGGGGGCGCCCCCGGCCTCGTCACGGCGAGGCGATCAGCGCAGCGTGAACTCCAGGTGGAGCCGCTGCAGACCGCGGACGATGGAGGTGGGGGCGTACTCGTAGCGGCGCTTGGGGTGGTGGCGGTGGCGCGGGCGAGGCGGGATCAACCCAAGGCGGGTCGGTCAGGTGCCGGGCGAGTGCTGCGCCATCAGCTCGATCCAGGTGACGTTCGAGGGAGGGCCGGTGACGCCACCCTTGACGAGGGCGTCGGCGAGGCGGCTCTCCATGAATCGGGCCTGGTGCTCGGGTGTGTCCCAGATTTCGGTCACGACGAGGTGCCCCGCCTCGTTGAGCCCGGCAGCGTGGACCTGCAGCCCGTCGGGCCAGTCGCCGCCGCCGGTTGCCGGATCGATACCGAGCGCGGCGTTCACCGCCTCGTACTCCTTGCCCGTGACGCCTTCGAACTCCAGGATCAGTTGTGCGGTCATGTGCAATCTCCTTTGTCGATGCATGTGGGGTTGCAAGTATGCCCGGCCCAGGACCGGGTGTCGCCTGGACCGGCGCCTGGTCGCTGAGCGGGGTGACTGGACCCCTCAGGTCGGGCCGCTGAGGGTGCTGAGGAGCACTTCGGCCGCCGAGTGCGCCACGTCGCGCGTGGCGGTGACAAGGACCAGGCCGCCGTCCCCGGCCCGTCGTCGAAGCCGCTGAAGCTCGTCCGACGCCGGCGGTCGCGCGAGCTCGGCGCGGTAGCGCTCGGCGAAGCCCTCGAACCGGGCGGGGTCGTGGCCGAACCACCGCCGGAGCTCGGTGCTGGGGGCGACGTCCTTGGCCCACTCGTCGAACGGCGCATCGGCTTTGGCGATCCCGCGGGGCCAGAGGCGATCGACGAGCACGCGGTGCGTCCCGTCGGCCGGTGCGTGGTCGTACACCCGCCGGAGCTCGATGCGCCGGCCCGGGCGCGTGCTCACGCCGTCGATGGCCGGTACGGCTCGAGATCGATGCCGGGGTACCGGGCCGCTACGCCGTCGAGTGTCTCCTCGCTCCAGTACGGGTCACCCGGACGCGGGAAGCCGAAGAGGTCGCGTTGGCGCACGGTGCACTGCGGCACGAAGCGCGCCCAGCGATCGGGCGCCTGCTTGGGCCAGGCCATTTTGCCGCCCCACGTGGTGCCGCGGGCCTGGAAGTCCGCCAGAAGCGAGAACCGCGAGCGGCGCTCTCCGGTCATGTCGGACCCACGGTGCAAGATGTCGGTGCGGTAGAGAAGGAGGCTGCCCGCCGGACCGGTGCAAGCCACCTCCTTGTCGGCCAGCGATCCGAATGGCAGGTACAGCGGCGTGTAGGGCACCTCCCTCCCGTCCTCGTAGGGCACCAAGCAGGTAGGGCCGTCCTGCTCGGTGACGTCGGACAGGTAGACGAACGTCGTGAGCTGCTGGTACCGCGGCTCAAGGCGCGGCACGACCAGGCTGTGGCTGCCGTAGTCGCGGTGCAGCGGCTGGTCGTAGTTGACGGCGCCGGCGTACTTCGCCCACAGCTCCACCTTGTAGAGATGGAGCTCCGTCGTCTCCAAGAACCGCTCGGCGGCGTCGACGAGGTCGGGGTGTACGGCCAGCCCGTTGAGTGCCCACGAGCGATACGGGAACTCCTCCACGCCGGCGAACTGGTTCTGGGCGTAGCGGGTGAACCGTTCCCGATCGGCGAAGTAGTCCTCGGGACGCGGGAAGTGCAGCGAGAGTGCTTCCTGCGCCGCAGCCAGCTCCTCGGGGCCGAGGAAACCCTCGAGCAACGAGAAGCCCCGCTCGCGCACCTCGGTGAGAGTGGCGTCGGGAACCCGCATCGTGGGCACCCTATGCCAGCGGCTTCCCGATGGCCCACCGCGCGGCGCGCCTACGCTCATCGTGTGCGCGCAGTGATGTTCGACATGGCCGACCCCGCCTTTCCCGCCTCGCTGGTCGAGATGCCCGAACCGGCGCTTCCGGGCCTGTCGTGGGCGCGCGTCGAGGTGGCGACGGGCGGGATCTGCGGGAGCGACCTGCACCTGTTCGCCCACAACACCGGGCCCTCGCCCACCCTGGCGTCCATCGGGACGTTCCCCTTCGTCCTCGGCCACGAGACGGCCGGCCGGGTCGTGGAGGCCGGGCCCAATTCTTCCGTCGCCGTCGGGACGCGGGTGGTGATCGACCCGTGCATCCCATGCCTCCCCCGCGGGATCGACCCGCCCTGCGCCAACTGCGCCCGGGGCTGGACGTCGTCATGCCTGAACTTGGACAGCGGGGTCGTGAGCTCGGGACGGTCCCTCGGGTACACCCAGGATCTCGGCGGGGGGTGGGCCGACAGCGTGCTGGCCCACGACTCCATGCTCCACGCGCTGCCGGACACCATCGCGGACCGCGGCGCCAGCCTGTACGAGCCGGTGTCCATCGCCTGCCATGGCCTCATGCGAGCCAGGCCGGTACATGACGAGCCTGTTCTCATTGTCGGTGCCGGCATCATCGGGCTGGCCTCGCTGGCCGCGTTGCGCGGCCTCTTCCCCGACTCCCCCGTCACCGTGCTGGCCCGTCACGCCCACCAGGGCGTGGCAGCGACCGCGTGCGGAGCCGACCACGTGGTGTACGCCGATCCGGACAACGGCCACTGGGAGGAGCTGGCGACCTTGAGCGGGGCACGGGTCGTCGGCCGCAAGCGCCACCAGATGCTGATGGGCGGGTTCCCCTACGTCGTCGAGGCGGTCGGGTCACCGGGGTCGGTCACCGAGGCGCTGCGCGCCGTCGCCCACCGAGGCACGGTGCTCCTGCTCGGCGCGGCGGGGATCAGTGAGGTCGATCTCACCCCGATCTGGTACAAGGAGGCGGCCCTGGTCGGCTCCATCGACCACACCGTCGATGCGAACGGGGCGCCCGGCCTGGCGGGTGCGCCGGATCGCCACTCCGTGGACCGAGCCCTCGACGTGCTCGCCGCGGGCCTCCTGCCTGACGAGGTCGTCGTCACCCACGAGTACGGGCTCGAGGACTATCGCGAAGCGATCGGGGCGGCGATCGACCGCACCACCTCGCACGCCATCAAGGTCGTCTTTCGCCCCTGAGGCGGGCGCCGGCGCCGGTTCGGGGCCCGCTCGGCGCGTGAATCTGGTCCTTTTGCCTCATGCATCATCGGAGGTCCCTCCGTACCCTGACAAGGGAAAACAGGGCATCCGGGCTCGGCACGGGCCGTCGCACCGGTCGGGCCCTCGGGGGGATCGCATGGAAATTGCGGCGCAACTCGTAGACGGCCGCACCGGGACAGCCTGCCCCGGCGTCGCCGTGCTGCCCTGCCGCCCCTCCCTGTCGAGTCGGGCCTTCCACACGGGAGTGCCGTTGCCGTGACCGAGCTCCTGGACGCGCCGACGTCCATCGGCACCGACGCTGCCTCCAGGTCGGCGCTCCTCGAACGAGCGCCGGCGGAGTCGTCGGAGACGGAGCCGTTGGGGGCCTCGGCGCGCGAGGCGCCAGCGTCGCTGGCCGTCTGGGGACGGCCGCTCCTCCGTCCCGCTGCCTACTTCGTGGCTTCGAGACTCGCCCTGTTGGGAGTGGCGCTGGTGGCTGCGGCCATGTTCCCCGCACTGCGGGTGGTCCAGACGTTGGGCACGGTGTGGGACGGCACGTGGTACCTGAAGATCGCGCAGCACGGTTACCCCGATCGCCTGTTCAACGAGGCTGACGGCAGCCGCTGGGCGTTCTTCCCAGGCTTCCCGTCAGCGGTCCGCGGCGTGGCCGAGGTGACACGGTTGAGCCTGCCCGACGCTGCGGTCGTGGCGTCCTGCGTGTTCGGGCTCACCTCCACAGTCGCCATCTGGCTCGCCCTGCGCGAGGTCGTCGGCGCCCGACTGGCCGACCGGGCGGTCCTCCTCTACGTCTTCTGCCCCACCGCCTACGTCCTCTCCCTCGGCTACACCGAGGGCCTCTTTCTGACGGCAGCCGCCGGCTGCCTCTTCGCCCTGTCGCGTCGCTACTGGCTGACGGCGGCACTGTGTGCGGGGGTCGCCGGAGTGACCCGCAACGCCGGCACCATCGTGATCCTCGCCGTCCTCGTGACCGCCGTCCCGGCGGCGTGGCGCGGACGCGCCTGGCGCCCGGCCATGGCGGCGGCGCTTGCCCCCCTCGGACTGCTGGCGTTCATGGCGTACGGCTGGGCCATGGTCGGTACGCCGATCGCGTTCTTGCGCGCCGAGCGCTTCTGGTACGGCCAGCACTTCGTCTGGTTCGTGGTACCGGTCAAAGCGGTCATTGCCACGATGGACGGCACGCGGCGGCGTGTCGCTCCTGATGGATGCCATGGCGGGCGCGGCCCTCATCCTGGGCTTCGTCGGCGTCTGGCTGCTCGATCGCCTGTCGCACCGCTTACGCTCTGTCGGCGGCACCGTCGGCGCCATTCCCGCCAGTTGGTGGGTCTACACCGTGGGCACATTGCTCGTCGCCTACAGCGCGTACTTCACCGACGGCATCCCGCGCTACACCATGGCGGCCTTCCCGCTGTTCGTGGCGTTCGCCTGGAAGCTGCCGCGTTCGATGGAGGCCGCGGCGGTCGGCGTCATGGCCTGCTTGGAGGGTGCGTTGTTCTTCGCGGTCCTCACATCAGCTGTGCACCCACTGCACATCCCGATCCTGCCGTAGCGCCGACCAACCTCCACCGCCGGTCAGGGCGGCGCGCCATCCCATTCGACGAGGGGGGCACAGTGCCAGCGCCAGTGGATCTGACGCTCGCGTCCAGCAAGGTCGGCGCGGCCGTTGGCCCACAACAACACACGCCACGGGTCGTCGTCGGGCCTGAGGCGATGCCACGGGAACAACCGGTCCAGGACCGCGGCGGCGAGCACCCGGTCCGGTTCGAACGAGACCCCAAGGCCGCGCGCGGCGTCGTCGCCGTGCACCAGGAGCTCGTCGCAGGCCATTGCCGCGAATCCGGTGGGATCGGGGGAGCCGAAGGGATGGAAGCCCCGCGTGTGCGGCGCGGCGGCGTCGACGCCCGCAGCCAGGGCCGCGGCGGCCGCCAGCAGACTGGCCAGCAGGCTCTTGTTGCCCGACGTCGGGGTCACCTTCACCTCGAACGCGGCGTTCTCCCGTCCGCTCCACATGTCGACCGAGTACCACAGCGGCGCCTCTGCTGCATGGGCGATCACCGAGGCCACGGTGAAGTCCAGGTCCGGCACGGCCGCGCTCCAGTCGGCGCCCAGTGACGGCTCGAGGAGTCGCCGGCACAAGGCCGCAGCGGTTCGCACATCGTCTCCCGTCATGGCGGCCACGCTACCGATCGACCCTGCGCACAATGGTCGCTTGGCGGCTGCAGCCCAGGCCATGAGGGGCATTTCGGCTCTGGTCACTCACACGCCGGCCTGGCAACATGTCGGGGTGGCAGCCGGATCACAATGGGCCTTTTGGCCCGGTAAGCCCTCCAGGCGCGGAGCGTTCCACCAGTGATGGAGCGGAGGGGAAGGCCCAACAGCCTGGAAGAGACGGGCGTCATCGACAGCGCCACACTGTTTCTCTGCCGACAGGGGCAGCGGTGGGTGGTGGTGATCGAATCCCCCCGCGTCACTGGAGCCGTGTCGTTCCGGTACACGGGCCGCGACGTCAACGACGCCCGTTTCGAGTTGCTCTCGAGCGCGCGCGTCGAGCGTGCCCGGACGCAGCCATCGTGAGCACGGACGGGGCCCTCGAGTGCGCCGACTACGAGTGGCGTCTGGAGGTGCGCGGCGTCGAGCCGCACGCAGGCGACCTCGGCGTGGCGCTCCACAATGAGCTCGCGCCGCCGTCCGCCTCATCCCCATCGTCCCCATGGCCCGCTTCGCCCAACACCGTGCGACGGCCTGCACGCGCACCAGTGGGGCGGCGGTGCCACTGGGGCATGAGTCCACCCGTCTCGGGTCGTCCGCGCAGTTTCTGAAGAGCGAACGCGCGTACGCGCCGTACAGGCGGCCTGATGAACACCGGAAGGTACGCTCAGACGAGACCGAGCAGCTCCGCCCCGTTGCGCCAGAAGAACCGTTCTCTCGTCGCCTCGTCGAAGCCCGCGACGGCAGCACCGAAAGCTTCGAACGGCCGCTTCCCGCCTTCAGGATGCGGGTAATCAGTCGAGAACATGAAGAGCTCGGGGCCGCACTGCTGGAGCAACCAGGCCGTGTCCTCGAAGGGGAACGGCGTGAAGCGGACCTGGCGTCGGATGTAGTCGGAAGGCAGGAGGCTGAGCTCTCGCAGTCCCGGCTCGAACTTCGAGAACGAGCGCAGCGCGTGATCGACGTTGCGAAGGAGTCCGGGCACCCACGTCGCGCCGAGCTCGATAGCTGCTCCGCGTAGCTCCGGGAACCGCTCGAAGACCCCGTCGAGTGCCATGCAGGCGAGGAAACGCTCAGGCGAGTGGTGAAGGACCGGGAAATCCTTGGACCGCAGGTTCTCGCCGCCACCGAGCCAGTCCTTCGGGCGGGGCCGCCCGTTGTTGTGGAATGCCTTCGGGAGGAGCTTCCCGCCACCGACGTGGAGCACGAAAGGCACCCCGGCCTCGGCCAGCGAGGCCCACACCGGGTCGAGGTCGACATGGGCCGGCGAGAAGTCACCGGGGGCGTCGGAGGGGACCCAGACTGCGGCGACGCCCGCGTCGAGCGCCACCGCCAGCGTGTGGAGGGCGCGGGTGGGGTCGTTGAGCGGGAGGTAGCCCACCGCCTTCAATCGCTGGTCAGGTTCGCAGAAGGCTGTCATGGCGCGGTTCAACGCCTCGGCGCCGCCGTAGAGGACGTCGGGATCCTTGCTCCGGGCAAAGTGCCCCAGGGCGAACGTGGGGAAGACCAGCTGGGCGTCGATGTCCAGGGCATCGAGCACGCGCGAGCGCACCGAGGTGTCGAGGGCACCTGGCGCCATCCACCCCTTGGGGCCTCGGAGGACATCGCGCCCGATGTCCTGGTTGCGATGGCTCTCCCACAGAGCAGGCAGGCTCGCCATCACGTCGGATGCAGCGGCGCCCGCTCCTTCGAGACCCAACGACCCCAGCCGGTCGCGCAGCCCGGCATCGGCGAACGAGCCCAGCCAATCGGGCGTCTCCATCAGGTGACTGTCGGCGTCGAAGATCCCGGTGTCCATGGGCCCCCCAAAGATTCGGTCGTCATATGAAGCGTAGACCTGCGAGATCGAGTCCGGCGCCGTGCTCGGACATCGGGAAGCTGGGACTTGGTCGACGAGGGCGGTCCGCCCCGCTTCGGTACTTGAGGAGCGCAGTCACCGCCTCGACCAGCAGCTTGCGGCTCACGGCCATGGAGAACTTGCGGTGTTGTCGGTAGTAGTCGAGGGACTCCGACTGGAGGAGCGCATCGATCGCGGCGATCCTGAAGTCCCTCTGATCCGGGGAGAGCGAATTGAGCTCGGTGGCGAACTGCGCTTCGATCTGTGCGCGCGCCAGACGGCGGGCACATGGTCGAGGTGTCGGCGGACGGACGGCTGCTTGAGGGCGAGAACGCTTGCAGCGCGAGAGGTTGCACGTGTCACCTCGTAAGCTTTGAGCCGCATGCGGACGAAATCGTCGACGCGAACCTTGAGGCGCCCCCGGCCGACGGCGCGGATCTCGAAGAGCGTATAGACCGGCTTCCATCTGGGCGCGCCGCCGCGGCTCCGATCAGCGAGTCCAGATCCTCGAAGTAACGGCTGACGGATTTGAGCGACAGGCCACATCGGACGGCGATTTCCGCCGGACTGAGACGAAGGTTGCCCTCGGAGAAGAGCTCGATCGCCGCATCAATGACCGGACGTCGGCTCCGGTCCCGTCGAGCAGACCGACCATCGATCGTGTCCTCTTTCCTTCGTGTCCTCTTTGTTTCGTGTCACGAGTCCAACGCGACCGCTCGACCTCCTGCCGCCACGATGTCCGAGTTGTCAGACAGCCGTCAACTCCACACACCCAGGGTCACTGCGGCGCCCACGAGTCCAACCAACTAACTAACCAACACACCCACCCCAATGGCCTCGGCCCTTGCGGCGGGGTGTCGGAGCAGGGCCATAGGCTCCCAGACAAGATTTATCGGGGTCATAACTTTCTCTGACCTGGCGTACAGACCTGCCGAGTCCAATACATGTCGTGGAGAACCCGGTCGGCCCGGGCTCAGACGGAGGACCGCAGACATGACTGAGGATCAGAACGAGAACACGACCGAGGGGCCTGCGACCGGCCCGGAGCCCGAGACTGCTCCGTCCTCGGTGTCCGACGCCACGAGCGAGGCAGCCATCCCGCTGCCGGCCGCGTCGACCTCGCAGTGGGAGCAGCCCGTCCCGCTGCCCGAGGAGCCTGACGGCCCGCCGATGGCTATGGCCCAGAGCCCGACGCCCCCTGCAGGCGTGACGCCTCCGAACTCGACCCCGCCCCAGGGCACTTACGCCATGGGGGCCCTCGCCGGGAATCCCGCGCTCGGCCAGGCCCCGGGGGCCACCTACGGCACGCCCCCGCCGACGGACCCCGGCGTGCACAACGCCGCCGGGGCGCCCGGCGCGGCCACATGGTCGACGCCCTCCATGGCGGCGGCGGCCGGCAGCAACCACCACCGCGTGCGCAACGGCCTCCTGGCCGGCGCCGCCGCCCTTGCGGTCCTCGGAGCCGGTATCGGCATCGGCCACGCCACCTCTTCCAACAACGGATCGAGCACGCAGGCGTTCGCCCCCTCGTCGGGGAGTTCGCGGGTGCCATCCGGTCCGGGGTCGAACGGCCCGGGCCCTTCAGGCAATCCCTTCGGAAACGGCTCCCCGTTTGGTGGCCGCTTCGGCGGTTCGGGGAACACCGGGAGCTCCGGCAGCAACTCCGGCTCGTCGAACTCGTCGGGCCCGAGCGACGTCGACGCCATCGCGGCCAAGATCGACCCGGGCCTCGTCGACATCAACACCACGCTCGGCTACCAGCAGGAGCAGGCGGCCGGCACGGGGATCGTGCTGTCGTCCAACGGCGTGATCTTGACCAACAACCACGTCATCAACGGGGCGACAACCATCAGCGTGACCGACATCGGTAACAAGAAGACCTACAAGGCCAGCGTGGTGGGCTACGACCGAACGAAGGACATCGCGGTGCTGCAGCTCCAGGGTGCCTCAGGCCTGCAGACGGCGTCGCTCGGGAACTCGTCCAACGTCTCGGTCGGCCAGGCCGTCGTCGGTGTCGGCAACGCCGGCGGGACCGGCGGCACGCCGAGCGCGGCCGGCGGCACCGTTACCGCGCTGAACCAGTCGATCACGGCCAGCGACGAAGGAGACGGCACGTCCGAGCAACTCAACGGCCTCATTGAGACGAACGCCAACATTCAGCCCGGCGACTCGGGCGGCGCGCTGGTCGACACGTCGGGCAACGTGCTCGGGATCAACACCGCCGCCTCGGCCGGCTTCTCGTTCCAGCCGAACGATCAGTCGTCGGGCGGCCAGGGCTACGCCATCCCGATCAACACCGCGCTCGCCCTGGCGAGGGCGATCGAGGCCGGGAACGGCTCATCGACCATCCACATCGGTCAGACAGCTTTCCTGGGCGTGGAGATCAACGCAGCGAGCAGCGGCCCGGGTAACGGCGGCGGCGGTTTCGGCGGCGGTTTCGGCGGCTTCTTCGGGGGCAACTCCGGCAGCACGGGCAACACAGGGTCGACCGCCTCGGGCGCCTCGATCGCCAACGTGGTCACGAACGGCCCGGCGCAGGAAGCCGGGCTGGCCGAGGGCGACGTCATCACCACTCTCGGGGGCAGGTCGATCGGGTCGGCCAACGACCTGACCACCGCCATGAGCGCCTACCACCCCGGCGACAAGGTGTCGATCGGGTGGACCGACAGCTCCGGGCAGACCCACACGGCGACCGTCCAGCTCTCCTCGGGTCCCCCGCAGTAAGGAGCAGGCCCCCGCCACCAATGCTGAAAGCCCCCGAGCTCTGCGCTCGGGGGCTTTCTCGTTCAGTGCTGCAACAACCTGGTGATGGCGATCAACGTGGCCAGGACCGCCGCGCTGAGCACACAGATCAAGCCCCAGCCGACGCTGATGTCGGCGGCCGCTGCAGCGGGCACCTGCGAAATCTTCTGCACGATGCGGAACATGTCGTAAATGGCAAAGATCAGCGTCACCGCCGAAATGATGGTGGTGAGGATGCCCAGCTGGAGCTCCTCGGAGGTCATCTCGAAGCAGGCGAATATCACGATAAGTATTCCCCCGATAAACGTCACCCATCCGTTGACCGTGATGAGGTTCGAGATCCCAGGGTCGATGCCGGCAGAGGACACGTGCAGGTTGGCCACGCCGAGGTCGCCGCTGACGTGGATCCACTCGCCGATGGAGCCGTACATCAGGGCGATCCCGCAGACCAGCAGGAGCAGCACGCCCAGGTTGAAGGTGAACCCCATCGCCTTGGAGCGGCGGGTGGACGCCAGGCCAGCGAACTGAGCGGCGGCTCCACGCGGAGTTCCGGAGGGAGGAGCGCTGGCGTCGGTGGTCGCGTCCCCGGGGGCATCCCCGGCAACCAGCCAGCCCTGCCCGGCTGTCCACCGTCGCCGAGCCGTCCAGCTCTCGCCATCCCAATAGGTCTGGTCGTTCGGCGTGCTGCGGCTCGGGTACCACCCGGGTGTTTTCGGGGTGCCCCCCATGGCACCGCCAACCGGCCGGCCGAGTTCGGGCCCGGCTGGCGGCACGTCTCCACCCCGGTCTTTCGCCATCTGCACCACCTCCGGAGGCCGACGGTGCTGTCCGCCTGGATTCCGGCAGCTAGCTTGACCTCTGTGCATCTCGAGGTTGTGGATCCCGACGAGACCTTCAGCGAAGACGAACTCACCGCGCTGGCGCTGGCTGCCGACCCGGACGCCCCGATCGCCGAATCGGCGGTGCCGATCGGTACCTACCTCAGCCAAATGGGCTCGGCCCTTCCCATCTGGTACATGCCGCCCGTTGCCGCAACCCGATCGGGCCGCCGCTGGAAAGCACCGTTCGTGGTTGCCGTTGTCTCCGCGTTCCTGCTGATCGACCTGCTGGGACTCTGCAACACGTACGGCGTTTTGACCTGGGCCTAGGCCACCGAGTTAAGGCTTCCCCGCCGCCGTCCAGCTCTTCACCCGGGCATCGCTGATCCGGCGAGCCGTCGGCATGTTGGCCCACGCCCGAAAGCGTGCCTTCTCGTCGCTGTCGAGCTGCGAATAGAGCGATGCTTCGGAGGGGGGACCACCCTGCCGGCGGGCGCGGCCACCGCTGCTGCTCCCCCGCCCTTTCTCGATGTACGGCGTGAGCGCATCGCGCAGCTTGGCCGCATTGGCAGAACTCAGATCGATCTCGTAGGCCCTGCCGTCGAGGCCGAAATGGATGGTCTCGTCGGCGTCCCCGCCGTCAAGGTCGTCGGTCAGCTTCACGATCACGGTCTTTGCCATTGGGAGATGGTGACAGAGCCGTCGCCCTCGGACAAAGCTCCGGCGCCGCAGGAGCATCGGGCGAGAATCCGGCGGCGCCAGAACTTCCTGCTGAGCGGGCGAAATTGCCCGAAGAAACAGGCACAAATTGGAGTCGGGGACGGATAGAATCCGATTTGTCCCCGACGCGCCGGATTTGACCCCTTATCCCCCTCCGTCGAATCCAGGGCGCGTCGGGGCGATCATTCCTGCATCAACCCGGCGTGCGGGCCAGCAGAATGTTGCGGTGCCCCGACGCAAGCATGCACGGCCCAACCGGATGCCTCAGGTCGATGAGCATCGGATGGCGGGCCTCGGATCACACTGGCGCGCCGATGGGCTCCCAAAGGCGGCATATGCCAGTCAGGCGGACGCGCTGACTGCTGCCCTTGTTCGCAAGCAGGAGTCGGGCGTGGACCTGAATGTCTATCGATGCGACGTCTGTCCGGCTTGGCACATGGGAAATCCGCGACGCGATAGGTCCTCGGCCGGGTAGGGGAATGAACGCCACTGATCCGCCACCCTCCGTCACCTGGGCCCACCCGGAGGGCCCGTGCCCCGAGTGTGCCTTCGACTGGGGCGAGGATCGCTACGAGGTCCTGGTCGGCCTGTGTGTCAGCACGATCGCGGTCTTCGGCAGGGTCTTGTCACAGATCGACCCAACGGAGGCCGTCGAACCTGGCCTCTGGTCAGCCAGCCGGTACGTCTGGCACACCGTCGACGTGCTGCGCTTCGGCGCAGAGCGCCTGTGGACCATCAGCGCCGACCCGACCTTCGGGGTGCCGGCCTGGGACGAGAACGTCGTGGCCGACATTCGCTCCTATGACCAGCTCTCGCCCGTCGTAGGGCTCATCGCCCTCGTAGCCGCCGCGGATACTTGGCGCACCGCGGCATTGGAAGCTCCGCACGACGTCGCCACACCGCACCCCGAGGCCGGTTCAATTTGTGCCTTCGATGTCGTCCAACGCAACGCCCATGAGGTCTGCCATCACCTGTGGGACGTTCAGCGCGCCATGCCCTCATGAGCCGAGCGCGCAACGTGGTATCGGTGCGCGACGTGGATCGCTCCAGACGACGCTTCTGATTCAGGGCGGCTGGTTGCGTCTCGAAAGCAACTGCTCAAGTTCGTCCCTGTGCTTGCCGAATCACAACGCATGAGCAATTCGTCGGATCCTCCCAGTTGAGAGGTTCGGACTTCGCAACGACAGGCCGACACCTGACAACGGATCATCCAGAGTTCCTCGGGCGACCAATCCCCATTGCAAATCAGGGAGCGTGGTTTCCCAGGTGGATGAGCCCGTGGCGGCCCGCTCATTGGAGTGACTTTGGCGATTTGGCGATTACAGCGACACCGGGAGGTAGCACCTTTTGCGCGTCGTCCTTGGCGGGCGCGGAGCCGAGGTCATCGCGCTCTCGCATCGGGTTTGGCCGGTCTGCGATGACTCGATCCATTCGGAGTTCGCACCCGATCGCGCTTGCGCGCCAGAGCACTCGGCGGCGTCTCGATGGTGAGGCCGATGCTGGCTTCACCCTGATCGAACTCGTCGTCGTCGTCGCGATCTTGCCAATCGTTGTTGGTGGCATTGCGGTGGCACTGCTGTCCATCATTGGTCTACAGACCCAGACCAACAGTCGGATTGGCGACTCCAATGACGAGCTGTACAGCTCGACCACCTTCAACAAGGACGTCCAAAGCGCCGAGCAAATCGAAACGAATTCAACTCCCGCTTGTGGGGGTCCGGCACAGACACAACTCCTCGGCCTGCAGTGGGCTCTCAACTCGAACGGTACGTACACGACTGTGGTGTCGTACGTGACGGTGCCGCACTCCGCGGCCAACGGCACGACTACGACAACCCTCCTTCGGCAGATCTGCACCTCCGGTGCGTCGACGACGCCGGCCCAGACCAGGACCATTTCGCACGATGTCGGCAGTCCCACACTGACATTCACACCGAACAACTTCGTTCCGATTCCGACAACCGCATGGATGAGCACCCATGGGCTCTTCGGCGTCATGTTGAACATCACCGCGCCGGGCAGCAACTACACCTATACCCTCAGCGGCCTTCCCGGTGCCGCCACGTCAAACGGAACGTTGTCGCAGATCACTCAGCAACCGAACCCTGCTGGGTGCAACCTCGCCAGCCTGGGGAGCGGAACCTACGCGAACGTGTTGTGTTTCGCCGATTTCTCCAGTTTCACCGATCCGAGCTCCGCTGCTGGATGCCAGCAGATGAACCTGTCCATCGCGGACTCTCCGGATTTTCTGCGGTTCTGCGTCATCGCGACACCCCAGAATACGGTGCGGCCGCAGTCGATCCCTACCTACTACGACCCGAAGGTAAACAACAGCGAGGCCTATCTCGGGAATAACGGGTTCTACACCGGTATCGCCGGTCTTCCGGCTCTCTCGCAGCGCCCACAACCGAACTTCTGCACCAACAACTGCACCTTCTCAGGGCAGAACGGCGCAACAACGGCCATCACATTCAACAATATCCAGGTAACCGACGCTGTTGGCAACCCCGTGGGCGGCTGGACGCTCGTCACCGGCGACGCCGAGTCGACGGACACGAATGGGTGGCTCGAGTTCCAGAACTCGAGTGTCAATTGCGTCGATCCTGCCGAACAGCCCCACCTCGCTGTGGGGAAACTCGTGTTACAGCGACGCCAACCCGAACAACCAGGGCGTGTTGCAGTGGACGGGTCCGGTTCCGCCGACTTCTGCTGCGGTGGGCATCCCAACCAACGGGCCCCCACCCGCCGCCAACGCCACCACGTTGTCGATCGGCGCCGCCCCCAACTACGCGACATCCGCCAAGGGAATCCTCTGTGAAGAGAACGTTCAGCTGAACAAGACCGGGAGCCTGATGGTGGCGGCACCGGAGCCCGCCAATTCGAGCGCGGCACAAAACGTGACCGTCACCTTGCAGGGTGAGGGCTATCAGGCCATCTTCTTAGGAGTGTTGCTCTGATGCGGGCGAACCAGTTCGTCGCGCAGTGGCGGGGAACACGATTCGTGGGCCATGTCGTCGCTCGCTGGCGTCGCCGCGCGCTCAATGACGCACAGGACCGTTCATCCGAACGGGGTGACACCCTTGTCGAAGTCTTGATCGCACTGGGCGTTTTGGGGATAGCCGGCGTTGCCCTGCTCGCGGGCTTCGCCACGGCCATCACCTCTTCGGGCGAACACCGAAGCCTTGCTTCGCTTGACTCCTCCACCAGGCTCGCCGCGAACACGGCCATCGCTGACGTACAGCAACAAGCAAAGATTGCAGGAAGCGATCCGTTCAACTGTGCAAACTCGTTCACGCCGTCATTCCCGAACCTGACGGACTCCTTCACGGTGACAGCCCAAGTGAGCTATTGGGACGGCACAGGATTCCCACCGCCCCCAACTTCCTGCGTGTCTTACGTTCCCCAGCAATACACCTTGCATGTCTCGTCCACGAGCGGAGGGCACACGTACAGCACGGTCGTGACAACCGTGATCTACGATCCGAGTCCCCCGCCCCCCCCGGGCAATATCACCGCGCCAGAAAAGCTCGCTTGGATCCAGACGCCCACATCGGGAGTCGCCGGTATTTCCCTGACGCCGCAGCCAGCCGTGGCGATCGAAGATGCCAACAACAACATCGTCACCGGTGCCTTCTCGGCCGTCAGCCTCCAGGCCAGCGGTCCGGGCAGTCTCTCGAACACCTGCTTTGGCGCACCCACGTACGGCATCGTGCAGTTTTCGGGCTGCAGCCTCAGCAAGGCCGGGCAGTACAGCGTCCTACCCGTCGCCTCTGGTTTGGCCTCACCTCAGGCCGCTGTCGTCACTATCACGCCCGCGCCGGCCGCGAAGCTCGTCTTCACCTCGACTGCGTTGACAGCGACCACCTCGAGTAGCGCCGGATCCTCGGTCACCGTGACCGAGGAGGATGCTCTCGGCAATCCAACCACGGCCGCCGCGACGGTCACGCTTTCGACGAGCTCACCAGGTCCCTCCGTCTTCAGCGCAACCAGGAACGGTGCCGCACTCGCGGCGCCCCCTACCCTCACCATTCCGGCGGGTCAGTCGTCGGTGACGTTCTTCTACGGTGACCAGGTTGCCGGCTCACCCTCCCTCACGGCCAGCGCGCCGGGTCTGGCCCCGGGTGGTCAGGTCGAGACCATCAACCCCGGAGCGCCGACCAAGCTCGCCATCACGTCGAGTCCGTTCACAGCGCCGAACACCGGCACTGCCACGACTCCGTTCACGATCGCCTTGGAGGACTCGTTCAACAACCCGACGACGACGGCCTCAACGACCACGGTGAATTTGGCCTCGTCGAACACGACGGGCAGATTCTCGGCGAGCGCGACAGGAAGCCCGACTACGACCTCGGTGAAGATCGCCGCCAACAGCCAGTCCGTGGCGGCGTACTACGGCGACACGAGGTCCGGTTCGGTGACCATCACCGTGAGCGCGTCCTCATTAACCTCGGCCACGCAACTCGAGCAGGTCGCTGCGGCACCCACGAAGCTCGTCTTCACGACGGGTCCCGTGGCCGGGAACGCTGGCACGACGGCCGATCTGGGCCCGATCACGGTCCAAGAACAGACATCGAACAGCGTTCCGACGACGGTGGGAGAGACGGTCAACCTCACGTCGAATGCCGCCGGGACCTACATCTTCAACACGTCCGCTGGCGCCTCGACACCGACAGGAGCCACGAGCGTCACCATCCCGAGCGGGCAGAGCTCTGTGACCTTCTTCTACGGAGGTACAAAAGCCGGCACCCCGACGATCACTGCCGCCGCGACCGGTTTGACCCAGGCCACGCAAACAGAGACCGTCGACGTCGGCCCCGTCGCAACGTTCTCGCTGAGCAACCCGGGCACGCAGACGTCTGGGAGCCAGTTCAACGAGACTCTCACCGCGCAGGACGCCGGCGGAAACACCGTCACGTCGTTCAAGGGAGCCAACTGCGTCACATTCAGCGGGCCCTTCACCTCGCCTGGTGGCAACGCTCCGACCTACCCCGCTCAGGGCACCTGCCCGACCGGCACTTCTTCCGTGAACTTCACCAACGGTGTCGGAACGGCGGCGATGACCCTCTTTGATGCCCAGACAGCGACGTTGACGGCGACCGACGGCTCGATCGTCGGTTCGACCCCGAGCTTCGCGGTGAACGCGGCCGCAGCAAGCACCTTCAGCCTTGCCTCGCCATCACCGATTGCAGGGGCGTCCTTCACTGAAGCGATCAGCGCGCTGGACACATACGGGAACACAGCGACCACGTACACGGGCGCGAAGTGCCTGCTCTTCAGCGGACCGGCGAGCTCTCCTAGCCACGCTGCGCCGACCTACCCGGCCCGGGGGACCTGCAGTACCGGGTCGTCGTCGGTCACGTTCAGTGCCGGCGTCGCATCGGCGACCATCACACTGGTCGATGCACAGAC
This sequence comes from uncultured Acidimicrobiaceae bacterium, assembly GCA_963782415.1. GTDB lineage: Bacteria > Actinomycetota > Acidimicrobiia > Acidimicrobiales > RAAP-2 > Bog-473. Next base: position 302,531 of record CAWAJT010000009.1, read on the forward strand.
GACGACCCTGACCGCAACCGCGGGGACCATTACAGGGACCAGCTCGCCATTCACGGTCGCTTCAGGGCCCGTCTCGGCCTTGACGGTCTCCAATCCTGGGACGCAAACGGCCGGGAGCGCCTTCAATGCAAGGATCGCGGCTACAGATGCCAACGGCAACGCGTTCACGGGGACCCTGACTCCAACGTTCTCAGGTCCGTCGAATTCCCCTGACGGAACGGCTCCCAGTTACCCCTCCTCTGTCGCGTTCACGAATGGAAGTGCGTCTCCGTCGATCACGCTGTTCGACGCGCAGAGCACGACGCTGAAGATGGCGTCTGGCGGCGTCAGCGGGACGTCGACGTCCTTCACTGTCAATCCGAGTGGTGCCGCCGACCTCGCGGCGACGTCGGGGGCGAACCAGTCCGCCAACATCAACAGCGGGTTCACCAACAAGCTTGTCGCGACGGCAACTGATACCTACGGCAACCCAGTGTCCGGCGTCACGGTGACGTTCACGGCACCGAGCACCGGCCCCAGCGCGTCGTTTGCGTCCTGTGCCTCGAACCCACAGACCTACAGCTGCGCTCAGACAACGTCTGCGGCTGGAACGGCAACGTCGTCGACCTTCACGGCCAACGGGACCAACGGAACGTACACCATCACGGCTTCGGCTGGGGCGCTGGCAGCCGGCTTCGTTGAGAACAACAAGGGCCCCCAGACGGTCAGCTTCACGTCCACGGCGCCGACAACGGCCACGGTCGGCGGGGCGACCTATACACCGACCGCGACCGCCACATCAGGGCTTCCTGTCGCGATCACCGTCGACTCATCGAGTTCGTCGGTGTGCTCAATCGACGGGAACGGCATCGTGACCTTCAACGTCGCCGGCACCTGCAAGCTGGATGCCAACCAGGCGGGCAACGCCACCTGGAATGCGGCTACCCAGGTGCAGCAGAGCGTCACCGTCGGCAAGGGCAGCCAGAGCATTACCTTCACGTCGACGGCGCCGACCTCGGCCTCCGTTGGCGGGGTCACCTACATGGCCACCGCGACGGGCGGAGCGTCAGGGAACGCCGTGACTTTCACCTCAGGCTCGACGACGGTGTGCACCTCGGGTGGCACGAACGGATCCGTCTTCACGTTCGTGGGCTCCGGCACCTGCGTCGTCAATGCGAACCAACCGGGCAACACCAACTACAACGCGGCCCCTCAGGTGCAACAGACCTTTGCGGTGAAGAAGAACCAGACCGCCACATTCACCTCCTCGGCACCGAGTAACGCCACCGTAGGCGGGTCTAGCTATACCCCGACGGCCACGGCCACCTCGGCCCTTGCCGTAACGATCACCGTTGACTCCTCAAGTTCGTCGGTGTGCTCCATCAACAGTGGCGTCGTGAGCTTTACGGCTGCAGGGACCTGCACCCTCGATGCCAACCAAGCCGGCAACGCCACCTGGAACCCAGCGCCGCAGGTGCAGCAGAACATAGCCGTCAAGAGTAACCAGACCATCTCGTTCATCTCCGCTGCCCCGAGCAACGCTGCCGTCGATGGGCCCACCTACGCTCCGTCGGCTACCTCTACTTCGGGGTTGGCCGTGGCCATCACCGTCGACTCCTCGAGCTCGACGGTCTGCTCCATCAGCGGAGGCGCGATCAGCTTCAACGCAGCCGGAACGTGCACGCTCGATGCCAATCAATCGGGGAACGGCACCTTCAACGCCGCCACGCAGGTTCAGCAGGGCGTCACGGTCGGCAAGGGGAGCCAGGTGATCTCATTCACCTCGACCCAACCCAGCAACGCCACGGTCGGAGGCGCCACCTACAAGGCTGCGGCCACCGGTGGAGCCTCAGGCAGCACAGTGACCTTCTCGTCTGGGTCCACCAGTGTCTGCACGTCGGGTGGCACGAACGGATCCGTCTTCACCTTCGTCGGAGTCGGGACGTGCGTCGTCAACGCCAACCAACTCGGCAATGCCAACTACAACGCAGCCGCCCAGGCCCAGCAGAACATGTCTGTCGACAAGGGAACCCAGACAATCTCCTTCACGTCGAACGCTCCGAACGACGCCACCGTGGGCGGAGCGACCTACTCGGTGACCGCAGCCGGTGGCGGCTCGGGCAATACAGTGACCTTCTCGTCTGGGTCCACCGGTGTCTGCACGTCGGGTGGCACGAACGGATCCGTCTTCACCTTCGTCGGAGTCGGGAGGTGCGTCGTCAACGCCAACCAACTTGGCAATGCCGACTACAACGCAGCCGCCCAGGCCCAGCAGAATTTCACCGTGGTCTCCCTGTCGGTCCTCAGCGTCAACAACACCGGCAGCACTTTCCGACGGGAAGTGACTTTCAGCGGCACCGGCGCGACCGGCGTGACGACCGCGGTGACCGTCACCATCTGCGACGAGAACGTCTTCCCGTGCCCCACCACCGGGAGGCACACGGTGGACACTGTCGCCACCGGCGCATCGCCCACCAACCCGTGGACGACAACGAATACGGGCAGCAGGGTTCTCTCCACGGGCGTCCAGTACTTTGCCCAGGCACAACAGGGTTCCACGACGAGTGGTGTCCTTCCGTTCGTCTACGTCCCCAATGAGCCGGCGCCTGAGACGGTTGCGTTGGCGAACGGCGGCGTGCCGAAGACGATCGACCCCGGGGACACGGCGACGGTGACGTTCAGCGAGCCGCTCGATGCATCGACGATCTGCTCGGCATGGAGTAACACCGGCATCCAGACCGTGTCTGACGCCACGATCACGGTTGCGAACGGCAGCTCTGATTCCATCACCGCGACGTCGTCGTCGTGCGGTGGCGGCAACTTCGGTACCGTCTTGCTCGGGTCCGGGAACTACGTGTCCGGTACGGGCTCCCTGACCTTTACCGGCTCGACAATCGCCTGGAACCCGAACAACGACACCCTTACCTTCACGCTGGGGGCCCAACACACGATCGGTCTCGTGACTGTGGGGACCAATGTCACCGGAGGCTTCCCCGCCTACGCGGCGGACACCAATATGGCGGACCAGTCCGGCAACGCAGTCGATACCTCTCAGATCACGTCAGGGACAAAGAGTGGCTTCTAGAACCCACTTCACGAAATTGCCTCTTGGGGGGCAGGTCTTGCGGGCTCGGCCATCTGGCCACGTGCGCGTGCTCGCACCAAGATGGCGCTCACAGCGAAGCCATCGCCTTGTTGAGGTGGCCCGCCATGACGACGAGAGCGGAGCAGTACTCATCCTTGCCCTCGTCTTCTTGGTTGCCGTAAGCCTGATCGTGACAGGGCTGCTGACATTCGTCGGCACCAGCCTCAAGGCCACCGGCACCTTCCAGAACGACCGGAATGTGGAGTTGGCATTGACAGACGGGGTCAATCTGGCGATTCAGAACACGCGCTATCAGTTCGACACAGGCTCCCCCACGCCCTTCCTGAACAATCCCACCCCGGAGCTCTGCGCCACCTATCAGGTCCCGAACGAAGCGAGCAACGTTGTCGACGTCTACTGCTCCATGGTGTGGCAGCCATTCAGTGCGAACACCAGAGTCTTCACCTATTCGGCCTGCGCATACACAACACCGCCCACAGGATCGACCCCGGCAGCCGACTGCGCTGTCCAGCCTTCGGTCCAAGACATCGTGGCGTACTACGACTACCCGACCGGAGGGGCCGCATCGCCCTCGCCCAACCCCACGCCCTGTACACCGATTCAATCGATCAATGGCTCGCCCGGGAACGGCTCATGTGGGGAAACGATCACGCAGATCAGCTGGCAGTGGAGTCCGGTCGTGCCAGAGGTCAATGCCATTTCGCCTTCTTCGGGTCCCACGACCGGCGGAACCACCGTCTCCATCCAAGGAACTGGGTTCACTGCGGGCGCGACGGTGAACTTCGTGCAGCAGGGCCTCGACAGCACGACCTACAACGCTCCGGTACCTGGCACCGTAGTGACGAATCCGGCGCCGGGCTGCGCCCTCCCGACCTGTCTCCAAGTGACGGCGCCAGCCATCGTGGCCGGAACGGCGTATTACGTAACGGTGTCCACGACCGGCGGCACGAGCCAAACCAGCCCCAACAAGTTCACGAGCTTCGTTCCCACCTTCACCTACAATGCCGTGACGCCGACTGTGGTCGGCCTCGTCGGCGTGACCGCAGGTTCGACTATCGGGAACTCGACCATCACCATCCAGGGCACTGGATTCTGGAATGCCTCGGCAAATCCTGAGTTCCCAGCCCAGGTCTTCTTCTGCCCGGTCGGTGGCGGATCGTGTGTGGCGGGGAGCGTTGTGAGCATTCTCCCGCCAGGGACCGGGTCGAGCTACGACACCATGACCGCATTGACGCCCGCGGTCAGCACCGCGGGTGACTATTACGTCCAAGTCGAGGTCTACAACCTCTACAGCTCCCTCGTGAACGCACCCACGTTCACCTACTCGATTCAGGTCCCGATCATCATCAGCATGAGCTCCAACTCGTCGAACGCCGCGTGCCCGGCGGCAGACGGCACCTGTAGTGCAGGGCCGGGCGCGCAAATCACGTTGACGGGGGCGAACTATCTCTCTGGCTCGATTGTCACCCTCTATCTGAATAGCAACGGACACCAGTCGGGTAACCCAATCAGCGTCTCGTCAACGGTGACGAACTCGACGACCATGACATTCACCGTTCCGTCGAACGGGCTGACGGTCAACGCGAGTACTTCCCCGTTGTTTCGCTTCCCTCCAACGGAGGATCCTCGCAGCCTTACAACGAGCCAGCCGATCTCTTTACCTTCACGTAAAGGTCGTGATCTCATGGCGAACGAGTCTGCACGACGTCGAAGAGACTCCTCGGCGAGCAATCAGCCTACGCGCATGTCCGTTGTGCGTACGTTGTTCAGCGGAGCCTGGACCTGCCACTTTAGAGAGCGATCGCATCTGCCGATGCTGGACTGTGGGGGCGTCCGCTACGGCTCTCTCTTCGGCAGGCAGGACAGGCACAGGTTCGGGGGTGGAGGCGGTCCACTCGGGAGTTCACCATGGACACTTGGCGATTGCGTACCACCTCACTCGTGGCCTCGTCGCGCCCTACCGCCCCAGGGCTAGCCCCCGTGCCAGCTGCGCTTCCATCAGCTCGCGTGGTTCGCACATCCCCTCCCGCAAGGACGCCGTCATGGCGGTAGACAGAACGACCGCCCGCAAGGGTCGTCGAGCCGAGGAGCTTCAGCAGGCGGGCGAACTGCCGGCAAAGCAGGGTCAACCCGCATCCAGGATGAATGAACGCGCCGCCCTTCGGTTACGAAAAGTATTGCTGCGACGCAACCTCGCCACAGAAGCCCAGATTGAACAGGCCATGGCATCAGATCCCCCCCCGGGAGCTGACTTCGGAGACATCCTGGTCAGCACGCGGATCATCGACGAGCACGACCTGATCTCCGCGCGCGCCGAGCTTTATGGGATGGAGGTCGCCGACCTTCGACAGACCTCCCCGGAACAAGCGGCACTCGATCTGATCCCAGACTCATTAGCCCGCGAACACGTTGTGATCCCGATGGCGCTCGATGAGACCGGGCTCCATCTCGCCATGGCCGACCAGCCTGCGGACGATCTCATCACCCTCCTGACTGAGGCGAGCGGCAAGGCGATACGGCCGATGCTTGCTCCGCTCTCAGAGATCCGCCGAGCGATCGAAAACAACTATCGCGCCATCGGTGGGCTGGACCACCTCCTCCAAGCATTCGAGGCGGTGGAGGGTACCCGGCGCCGCGGACCGGACACCTCTGTCGTCACTCCCGATGTCGTGGACGAGAACGCACCCGTGGTGCAAGTCGTCGGTCGCATCCTGACCCAAGCCATGCGTGATCGTGCATCGGACGTACACATTGAGCCATCCGAACTCGGTATCCGGGTGCGCTACCGAATCGATGGCGCGTTGAAGCTGGTTCTGACGCTCCCCTCCGCCATGAGCCTGGGTTTGATCAGTCGTATCAAGATCATGGCTGGCATGAACATCGTGGAGCGTCGACGGCCGCAGGATGGGCACCTCCGCACAGAAATCGATGGCAGGGACGTCGACGTCCGTGTCGCCACCGTCGCCACGATCTGGGGAGAAAAGTGCGTCATGCGCGTGCTCGACAGGGCGCGCTCGGTCTTGCAACTCAGCGAGCTCGGAATGCGCAAAGACGCGACAGAAACGTATGCGAATTTCGTCCGGGCTCCATTCGGCATGGTTCTTTGCGCCGGCCCCACCGGCAGCGGCAAAACGACCACCCTGTACGCGACGCTCACCGAGATCGCCGACGACACTCGAAACGTCATGACGATCGAAGATCCCGTCGAATACGTCTTCCCGGCCATCAATCAGATCCAGACGAATGAGCAGGCAGGTCTTACCTTCGCGACCGGCCTCCGATCGATCCTGCGACAAGATCCGGACGTCATTCTGGTCGGAGAGATTCGAGACATCGAGACTGCCCGCATTGCGGTGCAATCAGCGCTCACCGGTCACCTCGTGCTCTCATCGCTCCATGCAACTGACTCCGTCGCTGCTCTTCATCGCTTCCTCGATATGGGCATCGAGTCGTTTCTTGTGGCCTCTTCCGTCATTGGGATCGTCGGTCAACGACTCGTTCGGCGCATTTGTCCCGCATGCAAAGCCGCCTATGTTCCGACCGCTGCGGAGCTCGCTTTCTACAAGGAGAGCGGGGGCCACGAGAAGCACGAGTTTGTCCGTGGGCAGGGCTGCAATTTCTGCAGCGGAACTGGCTACCAGGAACGCATTGGGGTCTATGAGCTCCTCCGCATCACCCCGGAGATCAACCGCCTCGTCGTTGGATGGGCCACCCAGGACGAACTGCGGAGATTGGCGCAACGACAGGGAATGCGAACGCTTCGAACAGAGGCAATCGATCTTGTTGCGCAGGACATTACAACTGTGTCCGAGGTCATCAGAAGCATCTACGCGCTGTAAGCGAGGAGAATGGCATGACTGCATTGGAGAGTTACCGCTATAGCGCCGTCGACGAGGGCGGCAACAAGGTGAATGGGACCGAGAAGGCCTCATCCGCGAGTGCGGCACACCTGATGCTCATGCAGCGCGGCTTGCAACCGATTGAGGTGAAGGAACACAAAGGCGTTCTGAAATTCGAGATTACCAAGAAGACGGTCTCCCGCAAGGAAATCATGCACTTCTCCCGCCAGCTCAGTGTGTTCGTGGAGGCGGGTATCCCGATCATGGAGGCCTTGGACGTCATTGCCGAGGAAACGACTGACAAGCTCCTCAAGAAGGTTCTTCTCGACATGGTGGCCGAACTCCAAGCTGGAGACACCTTCGCCTCCGCCGCCGCATCCCATCCTGAAGCGTTCCCGCGCTTCTACGTCGCCGTTCTCGAATCCGCCGAGCTGACGGGAACGCTCGACAGCGTGCTGCTGGAGCTGGCCCAGTACCTCGAAACCGACATCGAAGCTCGCTCGGCCGTGACGTCAGCCCTCATCTACCCCGCGGTTGTGGCGGCCATGGCCGTTATCACGGTCGTCGTCCTGGCCACGTTCGTGCTGCCGAAGTTCCGGACGTTCTTCGACTCGTTGAATGCGAAACTCCCTCTGCCGACTCGAATGTTACTGAGTATCTCGGGCTTCATCAGCACATGGTGGTGGGCCATCGCCGCGGTCATCCTGGTCGCGGTCGTCGGGTTTGTCTCGCTCCGGCGTTCACGGCCAGGCCGAGCATGGCTCGACTCGGTCATGCTCAAACTCCCCGTTGCCGGCAGCCTCCTGCAGGCGGCCATCGTCGAGCGCGTGTGCCGAGTCCTGGCCTCGCTCGTCACGGCGGGCGTAGATCTCCCTCGAGCAATGGCCGTCACTGCGGACGCCTCGAACAATGCCGTGTACACCAAAGGCATCAACCAGATTCGCGAGCAGATGATGGAGGGACAAGGGCTTGCTGACCCATTGGCGGAAACGGGACTGTTTCCGGGCGCTGCCCGCCAGATGTTCCGTGTGGGCGAGGAGACTGGAACACTCGACAAGCAGCTTTCAACCGCCGCTGCGTTCTACCACCGCGAGCTCGAAATCAAGGTCAAGCACTTCACCAGCCTGTTCGAACCCGCCATCATCATCTTCATGGGCGTGATCGTGGGTTTCGTCGCCATCGCCCTTGTCTCGGCCATGTACGGGATTTACAAGCAGGTGAATGCCGGCTGAGCTCCAAAGACAATCAGGTCTGACTCGACAAGGCGAAGGCGAATCTCGGTGAGCTATTCCGGCGCTGCAGTAGCAGTCTGGATCCAACAAAATTGTCTAAAGACCCGAAGCGAAGAATCCGATAATGGAGTGGTTCTCCAATAGGGGCGCCAAGCAAGTAGCAATCAACAAAAGGTCAATTCACCAGGATAAATAGCGCCGAGCTACTTGAGAAATCGTCGATTGCCGGGTTATCATGGCGGTTGCCACGAAATGGGCATCTTGGCGAAATTGGAGGGTCCGACCGGGCGCCTCTTTCCACAAATAAAGACGGGCGGCGAGCCCAAAAGGAAAGGCGGTATGACACGTGTTTTAAGCGTTATCGAGACATTATGGAGCGCAGGAGCTCAGACGGAGTCACCGAGAGTGGCTTCACCCTGATCGAACTGCTCATCGTCATTGTGGTTCTGGGCATCCTGGCCGCGATCGTGGTGTTCTCTCTCACCGGCGTGACTGGCCAGAGCAAGACGGCTGCATGCACCTCCGACGCGAAGTCGGTCGAGGTGGCCGTGGCCGCCTACCAGGCCGCCCACAGCAGCGTCCCCACAATGACGGACCTGACCACCGCTGACGCCACCACTGGTGTGAAGTACCTGAACTCGGCGCCAGGAACGGGCAACGGCTACGACATCAGCATCACGAGCGCCGGCACCGTGCAGGTTGCTCCCTACAGCAACGGGAAGGCCGGAACAGCGACGGACTTCAGCGACTCGACGGGTTGCACGTCGGGCCAAATCGCTTCCTAGCAACTTCGAAGTCACGAGCATCAGCTGTGTGACCGAAGCGCCCGGCCCTCCGTGGCCGGGCGCTTCGGCTTGCACAGGGACCAAGTAAGGACCGACACGGAAGGGTCACTGTGACGTACAACGAACGAATCGACCTCTGGCTGCAGGTGCTCTGGGACCAGCAGGGTTCGGACCTGCTTCTTGTCAGTGGCTCGAAGCCGAGAGTCAGAGTGGACGGCGGGCTCCGCCCCATTGAGAGCGAACCGGTCTTGACCGGTACCGAGATCGCCGACCTCGTCCACGACATGCTGGGCGCGGAGCAAGAGGCCATCCTCAAGGATCACCAGGACGTCGACTTCTCACTGACGTGGCAGGACAAGGCTCGACTGCGTGGCAGTGCCTTCTATCAAAAGGGCGAGCTGGCGCTGGCCCTTCGCATGATTCCCTCCGACATCCCGAGTTTCGCTGAGCTTGGTCTGCCGCCGATCGCGGAGTGGATGGCCCGACTCCCCCGCGGCCTGGTGCTGGTCACGGGACCCACCGGGTCAGGTAAGTCGACCACACTGGCGTCGATCATTGCCCGCATCAATGAGACGCGGGCTCTGCACATTCTCACCATCGAAGATCCCGTGGAGTATGTCCACACGCACAGTCTCTCTGCGGTCAACCAACGAGAGATCGGCCTCGACAGCCCCTCGTTCGAGCGGGCCCTCCGCTCCGCTCTTCGAGAGGACCCCGATGTCCTCCTGGTCGGTGAGATGCGGGACCTGGAGTCGATCCAGCTCGCACTGACCCTGGCCGAAACCGGCCACCTGGTCTTCTCGACGTTGCACACCAACGACGCCGCTCAGGCGATCGACCGAATCATCGATGTGTTCCCTGCCTTCCGGCAGGAGCAGATTCGCGTGCAACTCGCAGCATCCCTGGGAGCTGTCATCGCGCAGCGGCTGGTGCCGCGGATAGGCGGCGGCATGGTCGCTGCCTTTGAGATCTTGGTCGCGAACAACCCTGTTCGGAACCTCATCCGGGAGGGCAAGACCAACCAGCTGCTCAACGTCATCACCACGAACCAGCAGGAAGGGATGTGCACGCTCGAGGCCAGCTTGGTTGACCTCGTCACTTCGAACGTGGTGACTTACGATGACGCCATGTCCATTTCTGCGCACCCCAAGGAACTCGAGCGCATGCTCAGTCACCGCGGTGCCGTGCTCACCACTGCATGACACCTGAGAGCCGCCTCCGACGGGGGCCCAGCCTGCCGTACTCCTTGGTGGCTGGCGTCACTCCCTGTCGCGGGGGCTGGCTCGTTGCCGGGGCAAAACTGCAGGGCACGATCTTCTCTCCGGAGGATCCGGTCCGGATGGACAGCTTCATTGACGTTGTCGACGCCCGACCGGGTTATTCGAGCATCGCCCTCAATGCCCCCGTGGGAGGCCTGGACAAGGCCGCCGTCGGCGGGCGGGCGTGTGATCGCGAGGCTCGGTTGCTGCTCGGGAAGCGAGCATCTGCAGTGAAGAGCGCTCCGATTGCCATCGACTCAGCTGAGGGGACCGAGCTGCTGCCAGATCACATCGACGCGATCAGTCGAACGCTGCTCCCCCGCTACCAAGAAGTCGCAAGCGAGATGGCACCATTTCGCCAACGCACCATCTACGAAGTCAACGCCGATCTGAGCTTCTTCCAACTCAATGACGACGTCCCCATGCGGTGGTCGAAGTATTCGGAAAAGGGCATGGTGGAGCGACGATCCTTGTTGGAGTCGAAAATGCCGGGCGCGTTGAGAATCATCGACAGCGAGGTGCCCGGAGCCTCCCCGTCGCACCTTTTGGATGCTGCCGCCATCCTGTGGACGGCCAGGAGGATCTTCGCCAAAGCCGCCATCCGGATCCCGAGTGAGCCGGAGTGGGACGAACAGGGCCTGCGAATGGAGCTCGTTCGCTAACACAATCGACCCGTTGCGCGCGGTCGGTTGTCAGAGGGTGGAGTGCGCAAAGGGTCGGAGAAGCTCTGGACCCACGAAGACCGCAACGCCACACCCGAGCGCCAAAAAGACGCCATAGGGAACCTGGCTCTGACGATCCATCCGCTTGGTCGCGATCAGGTAAATGCCCACGACGGCTCCGATCAGGTTCGCCGCAAAGAATCCAACAAAGACATATCCGATGCCCAACCAGCCCAGAGAGAGGCCGAGGACGAGCGCCAGCCGCACGTCCCCGAAGCCTAAGAGCCGAGGGCTAACGAAATTCAGTGCAAAGAACAATACGAACCACCCTGTCGCGCAGAGAATTCCGACGATGTAGGCGTGCCAATCGTCGGTCATTGCTGCCGGCAGCACCAACAGTGCGGCAACAGCAACGGTCAGGGGGTACACGATCCTTTTGGGAAGAATGAGCTGGTCGACATCGATGCACGAGAGAGCCAGCAGCCCCGCGAAAAGCACAAGGAAGGCCGGGAGATCCCATCGATACCCGAAACGGGCAGCAGTTCCTGCAAAGAGGGCGGCACAGGCCAACTCGACCAACGGGTAGCGAGGCGAAATAGGCGCACGGCAATTCCGGCAGCGACCTCGGAGAAGGATCCATGAGACAACAGGGATGTTGTCTCGCTCTTTGATCGGTGCGCCGCATGACGGGCACGACGACCTGGGAGTGACAATCGACTGACCGAGCGGCACCCTGTAGATGACGACATTCAGGAACGACCCCGCAACGAGTCCCAGGACGGCACAAAGCCCGATGAGGAGCGCGAGCATGCCAAAATCAGAAATTTGCTGGCAGCGGCATCCGGCTCACGTTACCGGGCAGTGCACGAACCTTGTTGGACCGTAGAAGGTTGCCAACCCCGGAGCGGGCGCCCCCTCTTGTTCTCACTTCGTCGCAGCTGGACTCCCATAACGAGTGGCCTCAGTAGTGGGATGACGTTCAGACAACAGATCTCGATTTCGCCAATATCGCGCCGTCGTTGAACATCCGTGACATTCTTCGACACGTGATCTTGGTCTCTATCGATGCGCGCTGGTCGTCCGGCCCCTTTGGTCCATCTGCAGGCGGTGAAGCAGCCAACCGTCTGAGCCTGCGGCTGAACCTGCAACAGTCTCCTGAAATATCTTCACCAGACCTGCGACAACAACGGATTGACAATTGCGTCTCCGAGTAGGTCGCTCGGCTCAGGCCGACGCTCAGCGGTCCGATGTAGATCATGAGGAGCGGGCCTCGGCGTTCCAAGAGCGGACACGCCCAACGACAGGGACCAACAGGCATGAGACTCTCAGAGATGTACGGCGAAGGGGATACGCTCACGTTCGAAGAGCGACGGGCAGAGGTAGTCGCGATCGTCCGATCGGCGGCGGACTTCGAGGGTGCGGACTCCGGCCTTCGCACCATCTTCGTCGCCATGAGCCAGGCCGAAACCGAGCTGGAATTCGACCAGGCGTTCAACTCGCTTGTTTCCTCACTGAGCGAGAACACCGCCCGATACCTGCAATCGACCTACTGAGGTTTCCGAACCAACGTTGGCGTGCGGCATCATGAGCCGGACGAAATCACGTCATCACGTCCTCACAGAACGAGCGGACTCGACGAAACCTGGGAGAATGCGGTCTGATGGGACAGGACGGCGACTTCGATCAGGCTGACGATGGGGTCGTGCCGTTCGGCCCAAGTGAGGAACCGCCGGACGAAGTGGGCGCCTCCACCGGATTTGACCGTTGGCGCCGGACATCCGCGATCGGCGGTGTCGGAACCGGCATCGCCCGGGGCTTCCAAGCCGTCTTCGCTCCACCCGCTGACGAGATCGCCATTGTGGCCGCCATCCCCGGCGAGCCGCCTGGCTCCGATGAGCGAGTTCGCGTGGTTCTCGACCTCGACGATCCTTCGAAATCCGTGGCCATCGTGCCGGGAGGGCCGAGCCATGGCGACGGTCCACCTGACCGGACAGCAGGAGACTGAACCCACCTCGTCACCAGTGGGCGGCATAGAAACTGGTGCACGCTGTTGGGACGAACGACGGTTGAGGGCCCCTTGACCCCCGTCCGCACGCCCGCGACTGCTCAGACTCTCCCACCCGAACAAATGTTGACGCAGTGCGATGTCCGGACGTAACATCCGAGGGATCGGACAACATGTCCGATTCTTCAGAGGAGTTGTCCATGAACACCCTGGCCGACGTCACCCCCGTCGATCTCTCGGATTCGGCATCTTTCGTGGAAAGTGTCCCCCACGCCTGGCTGGCCCACCTGCGCCGCACCGACCCTGTCCACTGGCAGGACGAGCCCGGCGGCCCCGGATTCTGGGCCGTCACCCGCTACGAGGACTGCATCACGGTGAACCGTGACTATGAGCGCTTCAGCTCGGCCGCCCAGGGCACCATGCCCTTCGAGCTCGGCGCCGACGAGGTGGCCCAGCAGAGCCTGATGATGCTCAACATGGACCCACCTCTCCACACCCGGTACCGGCGCCTCGTCAACAAGGGGTTCACCCCCCGCATGGTGCGCGATCTCGAAGACAGCATCCACCGCTCCGCTGACACCATCATCGACGAGGTGATCGAAAAAGGCGAGGCCGACTTCGTCACCCAGATCTCCGCCGAGCTCCCCCTGCAGGTCATCGCCGAGCTGCTCGGCGTCCCCCAGGAGGACCGCCACCGCATGTTCGACTGGTCCAACCGCATGGTCGGGAGTGAGGACCCGGAATACCAGGCCGAGGCCGAGCGGGCCATGAACGCCGCCATGGAGCTCTACGCCTATGCCGCCGAGCTCTTCGGCCGCAAGCGGATCGAGCCCCACGCCGACCTCATGAGCGTGCTGACGAACATTGAGATGGACGGCGAGCGCCTGAGTGATCTGGAGCTCGAGCTCTTCTTCCTTCTCCTCACCGTCGCCGGGAACGAGACGACCCGCAACCTCATGTCGGGCGCCATGCACGCCTTCTTCCAGAACCCCGGCCAGTGGGAGCGCCTGCTCGCCGACCGCACCCTCCTGCCCAGCGCCGCCGACGAGATGCTGCGCTACGTCTCACCCGTGATGAACTTCCGTCGCACGGCCATGTGCGAGGCCGAGCTCAGCGGCACCACCGTCGCCGCCGGGGACAAGGTCGTCTTCTTCCACACCTCGGCCAACCGGGACGCCGACGTCTTCGACGATCCCGACACCTTCGACATCGGGCGCGATCCCAACCCGCACATCGCCTTCGGCGGCGGGGGCCCCCACTTCTGCCTCGGCGCCAATCTCGCCCGAATGGAGATCCGGGTCATGTTCGAGCACCTGTTGGACCGCATGCCCGACATCCGCCAGGACGGCGACGTGCAGCGCCTACAGTCCCGGTTCATCAATGGCGTCAAGCACCTCCCCGTGGCATTCACCCCGTCCGCCCGCGTCGGTTCCTGAGCCGGTCCGCAACCCGAGGCGGGCGAGCTGAGCATGGCGCGGCGCGCCCCCGACGCCTTGAAGGATGTCATCCGTGACTTCCGGCGCGACCAGCTGATCGACACCGCACGCCGCCTCTTCGGCGAGCGCGGCACCACCGACGTCTCCATGGACGAGATCGCCGTCGAGGCCGGCGTCGCCCGCTCCACCGTCTACGTCTACTTCGCCAATCGCGACGATCTCTTACGGGCCTGCGTGCAGTCCATGTACGAGCGCCTGCAGGACGCCATCGCCCTCGTGGCGGACGACACCGCACCACCCGTGGCCCGGCTGCGCCGCCTCATCCTCGGCGCGCTCGAGCGCATTGACGAGAGCCCCGCCTTCTTCCGCCTGGCCATGGCGACGCAGTCGACGACCACGGCCGCGGGGTCCGAGGCCGTAGGCGGGGCGCTCATGATGATCGGTCTCGACATGATCCGTGTCTTGGAGGACCTGCTGGTGGCCGGCGTGGCCAGCGGGGACTTCCGGGCCGACCTCGACCGCGAGCGGGCGGTGGTGCTGGTCGGCCAGCAGATCTACGGCGCGCTGTCGGTCCGGGCCGGCGAGCCTGAGCCGGTCCCGGCGGGCCAGGCCGCCGACGAAATATGCACCTTCGTGTGCCGAGGACTCGGGGCGTGAGAGGACTGGGAGCGTGACATGAAGTTCGACCTGTGGATGCCGACGGCCAGCCCCATGACGACCGCCGGGCTGCTCGACGTCGTGGCCGATGGGGCCGAGGCGCGCGGCATCGGGACCATCTGGGTGGGCGAGCACGTCGTGCTCTTCGAGCAGTACGAGAGCCGGTACCCCTACGCCGATGACGGACGCATCCCCGCGCCACCCGGCAGCGGGCTGCTCGAACCGATGGTCACGTTGACGTACCTGGCGGCGCGGACCTCTACCGTCCGCCTGGGTACGGCCATGCTCCTCCTTCCTCAGCGCAATCCCGTCTACACAGCCAAGGAGGTCAGCTCTCTCGACTGGCTCTCGGGCGGGCGCGTCGACCTCGGTATCGGCGTGGGTTGGCTGAAAGAGGAGTTCGATGCCCTCAACGTGCCCTGGGAACGCCGGGGCCGCCGGACCGACGAGTACCTCGAGGTCCTGCGGACGCTGTGGTCGGACGAGACATCGTCGTTCCACGGCGAGATCTACGACCTCCCCGACTGCCAGATGTTCCCCAAGCCGGTGCAGCAGCCACCTCCCGTCCACATCGGCGGTGAGACGGCCGCCGCGCTGCGGCGGGTGGCGCGGCACGGGCAGGGCTGGCACACCTTCAACCGCTCTCCCGAGGAGCTGGCGGCAGGACTGGCCGAGCTCGATGTGGAGCTCCAAGCCGCCGGACGCAGCCGGGCCGACGTGCGCATCACCGTCTGCCCCTACTTCAACCAGCTCACGCCCGCATGGGTGGAGGGCTATGCCGAAGCGGGCGCCGACGCCGTGGCCGCGCTCTTCTTCGCCTTCACACCTGACGACGTCGCACGCGCCTTCGACGACCTCGAAGCCTGCCGGGAGGTTGCCGCCCGCGCCAGCTGAACGCCGGGGTCGAGTGGGCGCCAACCGCGGGCGGCGCAAGGTGCGCTGCATGCTCGGGGCGGACCACACCCGCTGCCTCGCGTCGCCCGAGGGTTGACCCTTCGACGGTACGGCTGACCGATGCACCCCTGCATCGTCCGGAGGAATGATCCACCTGCCCCGGTTTCATCCTTCGGGAGGAACACGGGCACCGCCCCCACCAGGGAGGCTGGAGAGGTGAGACCGGGGTGGTTCGCGACAAAGGGCCCAGCTCAGACGGCAGTACCATGGTCATCCGGTCTGGGAACAAAGGATCCGATGGCTCCAAGCTCACGTCACCTCTATCCCGAGTGGCTCTTTCCAGAGAGGCTCCGGCCCCGGAGTGATCGGGGCGCCGCGGCCACAGGGACCCAGGTGCGGCGCCACGACGACGGGGCCTGGAAGGCCTGGGAGTGGCTGCGCACCTTCGACCGCCGTCACGCCGCCCTCGTCGATGTGAGTTTGGCCGTCGTGCTGTTCGTCGCCTGCACGGGCTGGTTCGTCGAGCGGACGGCGAGCCGCCCCAGCCTGTTGTTCGTGGCGGCCCTGATCGTCCCACTCGTCTTCCGTCGCCGGGCGCCGATGACCGTCTTCTGCATCGTCGCCGGGGTGGCCCTCCTGCAGTGGCTCATCACCGTGCCTGCGGTGGCCGACGCGGCGCTCCTGGTGGCCCTCTACACGGTCGCCCTCGAGTCCGCGTGGCGACTCGTCGCCGTGGCGGCGCTCATCCTCGAAGTGGGCGTCGTGCTGGCGACGGCCCGCTGGGAACCGACGGGCAACAACGTCCTCTCCTTCGTCTTCCTCACCGGACTCGTCTTCACCGCCCTGCTGACCGGTGTGGCCGTCCGGGCCCTGCGCAGCCAACTCGACTGGCTGGCCGAGCGCGCCCAGCGGCTGGAGCTCGAGCGTGATCAGCAGGCGTCGCTGGCCGCCGTCACGGAACGGGCCCGGATTGCACGGGAGATGCACGACGTGGTCTCGCACAACATCCAGGTGATGGTCACGCTCGCCGACGCCGCGTCATTGGCACAGGCCACCGACCCCGACCGGGCGTCCGAGACGATGCACGAGGTATCGAGCACCGGCCGCCAAGCGCTCACCGACATGCGGCGGATGCTCGGCGTGCTGCGCGAGGAGCCGGCCCCCGGTGGCGGCGCCAGTGGCAGTGTCGACACCCACCGCAGCAGCAACGCCAACAACGCCAGTAACGCCAGCGCTAACGGCCGTGGCGCCGACCCCCACAGCGGCGCCACGGAGGCGATCGTGAGCGGCCGCGCCGCTCTCGCCCCCCAACCGGGCCTGCGCGAACTCCCCGCGCTCGTCGAGCGGGTCCGGGCGACCGGCCTCACCATCGACGTCCGGCGCGAGGGCGCGCCCTTCGAGCTCTCGAATGCGGCCGGCCTGACCGTCTACCGGGTGGTCCAAGAGGCACTCACCAACGCGCTGAAGCACGCGCACGAGCCAACCAGCGTGGAAGTGCGCCTGGCCTTCGCCGACCCGGACGTGTCGGTGCGCGTCACCGATAACGGGGTCGCCGGCCCTGACACCGCTCCCCACGCCGGGGGCCAGACGTCCGGTCACGTCAACATCCCGGCGCCGCGCGGCGGCCACGGGCTGGCGGGTATGGCAGAGCGGGCCACCGCCTTCGGCGGCACGCTCACGGCGGGGCCCAGACCCACGGGTGGCTGGGAGGTCGAAGCGAGGCTGCGCGACTGCAAGGCACCCGTGCCCGCATGAGCATCCGGGTGGTGTTGGCCGACGACCAGGCCCTCTTGCGCAAGGGCTTCCGCATGATTCTCGAGGCCGAGGACGACATGGAGATCGTGGGCGAGGCTCCCGACGGCGCCGACGCCGTGCGGCTCGTCGATCTCTATCGGCCCGACATCGTGCTGATGGACGTCCGCATGCCCGTGCTGGACGGAATTGAGGCCACCCGGGCCATCGCAGCGTCGGAGGCCGGCCACGAAACGCGCGTGCTGCATCCTCACAACCTTCGATCTCGACGAGTACGCGTTCAGCGCGCTGCGGGCCGGAGCCAGCGGGTTCCTGCTGAAAGACGTGCCGCCGGCGGAGCTCGTCGCCGCCATCCGGACCGTGGCCCGAGGCGATGCCGTGGTGTCGCCCCGCATTACCCGGCGCCTCTTGGAGGAGTACGCCGCCACACTGCCCGACCTCGCCGCGGACGCCGACGGCGCCGGAGGGGCCGCCGGCGCGGCCGAGGACCCGGCGCTGGCCAGCCTGACCGAGCGCGAGCGCGAGGTCCTGCTCGCCGTCGCCGACGGTCTGTCCAACGCGGAAATCGCCGAGCGCCTGTACGTCTCCGAAGCGACGGTCAAGTCCCACGTCGGACGGCTGCTGGCGAAGCTCGGACTGCGCGACCGCGTGCAGGCGGTCGTCTTCGCCTTCCAGTCGGGCCTGGTCCGGCCTTAAGGGCCGCAGGCCCTGCGCCCTGCATCCCGCCGGGCCGCCCATAGGCTCGTCCTGTGACTTCCCTTGTCTCCCCCGACACCGAATTCGGTACGTTCAGTGACGCCGGCCCCTGGATCGTCGACCCCGATGCGCTGATCTGGCGGCGCGGGCTGGCCGGCGTGCGCACCCGCCTGACCGCCTCACTCCCCCGCCTGACCCGCAGGCGCACGCTGCCGCCCCTGCGCCGGCTCGCCACCACACTGCGCCACGGCGGTGGCGCAGTGTCGTTGTGGTACCTGCGCGAGCGCCGGCGCGGCGGGACTGACTCCGTCGCCGGGATTTCGCGACGGCTCCGCGTGGCGGCCGAGAAGCTGGGGCCGACGTACATCAAGTTGGGACAGATCATCGCCTCGGGCGACGGCGTCTTTCCGGCCGAGCTCGTAGCGGAGTTCAAGTGGTGCCGCGACCAGGTAACACCCGAACCGTGGCCGGTCGTGGAGCGGGTGCTGACCGAGGAGCTCGGCGGGCCGCTCTCCACCGCCTTCGCGTCGGTCGAGCGGACGCCGCTGGCCGCCGCCTCCATCGCCCAGGTGCATGCGGCGACGCTGTGCGACGGCACCCCCGTCGTGGTCAAGGTGCAGCGCCCGACCGTGTCGGAGCGGGTGCACCAGGATCTGGCGGTCATGGCCTGGGTGGCACCCCACCTCGTCGGGCGCATCCCCGTGGCTGCACTGGCCAACCCGCCGGCGCTGGTGGAGTTGTTCGCCGAGACGATCGTAGAGGAGCTCGACTTCCGGCTGGAGGCCGAGAACATGCTCGATGTCGCCTCCACCTTCGCCGCGCTCGACCAGCGCGACTTCGTCGTGCCCCGACCCCACCCCACGCTGGTGACGCGCCGCATGCTCGTCATGGAACGCCTCGACGGCTTCCACTTCAGCGATGTGGAGGGCATGCGGGCGGCGGGCATCGACACGGAGGCTGTCGTGCGCGCCGGGATGATCGGCTTCCTCGAAGGGGCCTTGTTCTACGGCATCTTCCATGGCGACCTGCACGGCGGGAACCTGTTCGTACTGCCGTCGGGCAAGACCGCGTTGCTGGACTTCGGCATCACGGGCCGGCTGACCGAGGCGAAGCGGCTGGCGCTGCTGACCCTGGTCGTAGGCGCTTCGAACGCGGACATCCCCACCCAGGTCGGCGCGCTGCGCGACCTCGGCGCCTTCCCGAGCGAGGTCGACGTGCACGATGTCATCGACGCCCTCGGCCTCGACCGGCCGCCCGTCGACCCGACGACGCTGTCGGCCGACGAGCTCGTGGCCGAGATGCAGCACTCCGTCAAGACGCTGCTCGGTATCGGCGCCCGGCTGCCCAAGGAGCTCATGCTCTTCGTGAAGAACATGATGTTCCTCGATGGCGCCATCGCCACGCTCGCACCGGACCTCGACCTCTTTGCCGAGGTGGAGGCGATCGCCCTCCTCTTCGCCGCCAAGCACGGCGAACGCATCATGGCCCAGCTCGGCCTGGAAGAGCAGGCGGCATGGGCGCCGGACATGACGGGCATCAAGGCGGGCTTCGGGGTCGACGCCGCCACCGAGGGCCTGACGCACCGCGAGATCCAGGCCCGCCGGGCCCAGGTCCGCGAGAAGTTCGACGGGCGGGGCCGTCCCGGGCGCAAGCGACGCACCGCCAGGTAGAAAGTGCCATGACCAACGTGCCGATTCAGGACCAGATCCCCGACAACCATTGTTGGGGCTGTGGCGCCGAGAATCCACAGGGCCTGCACCTCAAGAGCTTCTGGGACGGCCGCCGGGCGATCGCCCGGTTCCTTCCCGATGCTGCCTACGCTGCCGGGCCACTTCACGTCCTCAACGGCGGCATCATCGCCACGCTGCTCGACTGCCACGGCGTCTGCACCGCCATGGCGCAGGCCTACGACGACGAACACCGTGTGATCGGCAGCGCGCCGGAGATCTGGCACGCCACGACGTCGTTGAGCGTGGAGTACCTGCGCCCGACCCCGCTCGTTGAAGAGGTCACGCTCACCGGAGAGGTCGCAACTGTCGCCGACGACGGCACCGCGGTCGATTGCGTCCTGTCCTGCGCCGGCAAAGAGCGGGCCCGGGCGTCCGTCCGCTCGGTCCGCGTGCCCGCGTCATGGCGGCACGGGCTGCGCTGAGCACCGGACGCGGGCCCCGAGCGTCCGTGCTCCTCGCTCCGGTCCAGCACCCTGGTTGTCCGAGCGATCGATGTCGCCGCCCGGTCGGAGATGTCGTGCCGGTCGAGGACCAGCCGCACGCAGGGGCCGCCGACAAGGAGCGGCGTGACACCCGGCGCAGGGGCGGTCCGGCAGGCGGATCCCGGCCCCCGGCCGCGCTCGATGCGAAGCTGGCGGGGTGAGCACCATCCGGGCACTGCGCCGCGACGACTGGGACGATTGGGCGGCCCTGTGGGCCGGCTACCAGGCCTTCTACCGGGCGGCGCTGCCGAAGACCATCACCAGGACGACCTTCGAGCGCCTGTGCGACGGTGAGGAGGGCCTCTTCGGCCTGCTCGCCGTCGACGACGCCGGGCACGGCATCGGGATGGCCAACTGCGTCGTGCACCCCACGACCTGGTCCCGGCAGCCCAAGTGCTATCTCGAGGACCTCTTCGTGGCGCCGGCGGCACGCGGGACCGACGTCGGCCGGGCCCTGCTCCAGGCGGTCAAGGCGGCCGGCACCGAGCGCGGGGCCGCCCGCGTCTACTGGCACACCCAGCAGTACAACGGTCGTGCCCGCTCCCTCTACGACCAGGTGGGTACCCCCACCTCGTTCGTCGTCTACGAGATGTAGGCGGCCGTCACAGCCGTTCCCTAGGGTGTCGACCATGGCCTCCGCCCGCGTTCGCATCCCGGCCCCAGCGTGGACGCGCCGGTAGGGTTCGAGCGACCTCCCATGCCGCCTCGTCGTCGCACCGCCACCTCCAACTTCGGCGTCGGGCGCCGCGAGTCGCACGTGGCCGACGCCTTCTATGCCCGCTTCGAGGCGCCGGAGCAGAGCGCCGACGAGCACGTCACCCCGCACGACCCCGGCGTCACGTGCTTGTGCGGTGACGCCCGCCGCATGCACGCAGTGGCAGACGACTCGGTCGCCCTCGTCGTCACGTCGCCCCCCTACTTCGCCGGGAAGCAGTACGAAGAAGAGCTCGACCGCGAGGGTGTGCCGGGTTCCTACATCGAGTACCTGGCGCTGTTGCGCGACGTGTTCGCCGAGTGCAAGCGCGTGCTCGAGCCGGGCGGGCGCATCGCCGTGAACGTGGCCAACCTCGGGCGCAAGCCGTACCGGAGCCTGGCCGCCGACGTCATGAGCATCCTCCAAGACGACCTGCACCTCCTCCCCCGCGGCGAAATCGTGTGGCAGAAGGGCGAGGGGGCGAGCGGCTCGTGCGCCTGGGGCTCGTTCCGGTCGGCGGCCAACCCGGTCCTGCGCGACGTGACCGAGCGCGTCATCGTGGCCAGCAAGGGCCGCTTCGGCCGGGCCCGCAGCCCCAAGGATCGGCGCCGCGAGGGGCTGCCGTTCGAGAGCAGCGTGGGGGCCGACGACTTCATGGCGCTGACCCTCGACGTGTGGGACATCCCGCCCGAGAGCGCGGTGCGCGTGCGCCACCCGGCGCCGTTCCCGGTGGAGCTGCCGCAGCGTCTCATGGAGCTCTACACGTACCGCGGCGACCTCGTGGTCGACCCCTTCGCCGGCTCGGGCTCGACGCTCGTCGCCGCGTTGCGCAGCGGGCGCGACGCCGTCGGGTACGACCTCGACCCCGCCTACGTCGAGCTGACCCGAACCCGCCTGGCGGACGAGCCTGCCACGACCGACCGTTCGGCTGACGGATCCACGCCCGCCGACGGGGCCTCGGCCGCCGCCCTCGCCAAGACCGCGCTGGAGGCGGCGGGATTCACCGACGTGCGGGCCAATCGCCGGCTACGCGGGCTCGGCCTGGCCGTCGACTTCACCGCCGCCGACGCGGCGGGGCGGAGCGTGGTACTTCGACGTCGCCGGGTCGAACTCCGCCTACCGAGGCGGCATGGCCCGCTCCGAGACGGTCTGGCGGGCCCTCGGCCGGGCTCACGTGCTGGCCGCCACCGAGCACGCGCCGTTCGTGGTCCTGACCACCCAGCTGCCCCGCGCCGGCACCGAGGCGGACCGCGCCCTGCGGGCGCCGGGACCCGGCGGGATCTTCGACGCGGTCGACCTCTTGTCCCCCGCCGCCCGGAAGCGGCTTGCCGCCTACGCCGGCGGACGGAGCGGCTCGCCGCGCCCCGGATTCTGGTCGGCGGCCGACGTGGCGCCCGGCGCCGTCTGAGCGTGGCGGCCTGACGTGGGCACCGTCGTCGCCTGCGCGGTCGTGCGCGAGGACCCGCCGCGCGTCTTCGTCGCCGAGGACCTCGAGACGCTGAACTGGGTCCTGGCCTGCCAGCTCGTCGCCACGACGCCTGGGAGCGAGCTCCCGCCCGGCGAACGGGCCGCTTTGCGTCAAGCGTTGCGCGAGGAGCGCTGGGGCGATGCCGTCTTCGCGTTCATCGCGCGCACCGGCACGGCGGTCGACGTCTACGAGAGCACGGAGCTGCACGCGCCCCGCGAAGCGGCCGTCGGCCCCATGGAGCTGCAGCTCACCCCGCTCTTCGCCGACTAGTTGGCCGACCGAGGTCGATTGCCCGTGGCGGCCGGCGGCACCACCGGAGACGGCGTCGCTGGGGGGACGGTGGGTTCCGGGCAGACCGTCTTCTGATGGGAGGATGCTTCTGTGCCGAGCGACCGGACCACCGTGACGGAGCTGGGCACCGGTCTCGGCATGCTGGGGCTCGACGGGATCGACGCGGCGCTGCGGTCCCGCACCGGTGTGATGCACACCCTGTCGCCCGAAATGTGGGATCGGCTCGACCGCCTGCGCGCTGGGGGCGTGTACGACGCCGAGTTCCATGCCGCCTGGGCGAACGGGCAAGCGTTCCTCCGAGCCGCTGAGGGACTGCGCGGACGCCTGCCCCAGGTGATCGAGTGGAAAGGCACCGGACGCGCCCCCGGCGACGAGGTCGCGCCCATCGACCTGCGCGTCGACCACGTCTACCTCGTCAGCTGCAAGTACCTCTCCAAAATCCTCTTCAACGTGTCGCCGTCGAGCGTCTTCGACGCGCTCCTCACCGGTGGACAGGGCCGGAGCGGGCGGGCGACAGGCGAGGATCTCCCGGGCGCCCGCGACTGGTACGCCGAGGTCGCACCGGACGAATACCAGGCTCTCTACGAGGCCGTCCGGGTGGCCGCGCGCCGAGCCGGGAGCGAGGAGGCGTCCGCCACCACGCGCTCCACGCTCCGTCGGGAGCGTCAGGATCGACCACCTGGCGCCGTGGCGCTGCCGGGGCTCGGCGCCACGACCCCGGCGCCCCCGCCTGGTCCACAGACCAGCGCCCCCCCGCCCTCGTTCCCTCACGACCTCCCACCACGTGCCGTCGACCTGACCGTGGCCCAACGTGATGGCCTCGGGCACTGGCTGCGCCCCGGCTGGCCCCCGGGCGCCAAGGAGCGCTACGCCGCACTCTCAGATGCCGTCGCCCGGGCGTCCGCTCGACGTTGGGAGGGCGCCATGGACGACCGCGGGGGGACGGGTGAAGCAATGGTCTGGCGTCTCCTGCGCATTGGGAGCGCGCCCTACTTCGTGTTGGGCTCCTCGTCCGATCGCTCGTTGCGCCTTCGCATCGCCACGTCGTGGGACTGGCGCCAACAGTTCCACCTGCTCTCGGTCGCCATGGAGGGCCAGCCGGGCGGCCAACCCCGCGTGGGCTGGGAGGCTGTCGTGCGCGACCGGGTGACGCATGAGGTCCATGCGGTGGTCGGGCACATCGAGGTGCGCTGGAGCCACGGACGCTTCGGCGGGCTCCCCGAGGCCAAGGGCTACCTCGACACGCCACACCACCTGGTCCCCGGGTACGTCACCCTCCGATGAGCCCCTTCGATCCATCGTCCTTCGGCCCACCACTGCACGTGCCCGAGCTCGCCTGCCCACCCGTCGTGCTCCGGCCCTATGCGGCGTGCGACCTCGACCTGGTGCGCGCCGCGGCGGCGGACGCGCGCATCGCCGCCATCTCGTCGGTGCCACGGACGTACACGGAGGAAGCCGGACACGCCTTCTTGGAGCGCCAGCAAGCGCGGGCGACCGAAGGTGACGGCTACTCGTTCGTCATCGCACGAGAGGACGACCCGACGTCAGGCGTGGGGTCCATCGGACTGTGGCTCCAAGAGATCGACAACGGCCGCGCCTCCATCGGATACTGGCTGGTCGGCGACGCCCGCGGCCACGGACTGGCGGCGCAAGCACTCCGGGCTGTGGTCGCATTCGCCTTCGGCACCTTCGAGATCCCGCGTCTCCACGTCTTCGTCGAGCCATGGAACGTGGCCTCGGCCCGGACCGCCGAACGCGCCGGATTCGAGCGGGAGGCGACGCTGCGCGGCTGGGAGCGCATCGACGGGGAGCAGCGCGATGCGGACTGCTTCGCCCTGTTGTGCACCGAATGGCGCGGGGACGGCTGACGACGCGTGCTCGCGCGTCCTCTGCGAGACTGCCGAAGTGTGCCGACACGACCACCACGATGAGGCGGGCGCTGTGGTGAGGGAAGGCCGGAGTCTCGGCTGCCTGGACGAGGTCAGGGCCATCAGCCGGGTCGTCGCGTTCGAGGGATTGGTGCGCGGACAGGTCGGCGACCGATCATGAGGGCTCGAGACCTGGGGAGGGAACACTGATGCTGGTGCTCGTCGAAGTGGTCGACCGTGTGGCCACGGTCACACTGAACCGTCCGGAGGCCCGCAACGCGATCTCCGCCGAACTGCACGGGCAGCTCGACGACGCCATCACGGCCCTCGACGCCCGTGACGACGTGGGCTGCATGGTCCTGACCGGAGCGGATCCGGCGTTCTGCGCCGGCATGGATCTCAAGTCGCTCGCCACCGAATTGCGCGCCGTGCAAAAGGAGCGACAGCAGGGGCCGGCGCGGCGCTCGGGCATGATCCCGCCCCATGACACGCCGGTCATCGGCGCCATCAACGGCCCGACGGTGACCGGCGGGCTCGAGCTGGCGATGTGTTGCGACTTCTTGATCGCCTCGGAGCGGGCGCGGTTCGCCGACACCCATGCCAGGGTCGGCGTCATGCCAGGTGGCGGGATGACGATCAGGCTGCCCCAGCTCATCGGCCTCGACCGGGCGCGCCGCATGAGCCTGACCGGCGACTACATCGACGCCGAGACGGCGCGCGACTGGGGACTCGTGGTCGAGGTCGTCCCCCATGACGCGCTGGTGGCGAGGGCGCAGGAGCTGGCGGCCACCATTGCGTCGATCCCGAGCGAGTACCTGGGCGAGCTGCGTCGCGGTTATGACCGCATCGGCGCTCTGAGCGGCGCCGACGCCTTCGCCGCAGAGGCCAGCTGGTCGCGGGCGTGGATGGCCGATCGTTTCGACCAGGCGCGTCTGTCCACCGAACGCGAGAAGATCGTCGCCCGCGGTCGGGAGCAGACGACGGGACTCGACGGCGCGCCGGCGTGAGGCTCTACGCGGGCATGGACCCGCGCCTGAGCCTGACCGAGGCGATCGCACACGCCCAACGAGTGGAACGCCTCGGCTACACGGGTCTCCATGTGGCCGAGACGGTGCACGACTCCATGGCGGTGGCGCTGCTGGCCGCCGAGCACACCGAGCGCATCATCGTCCGGACCAGCGTCACCCTCGCCTTCGCCCGCAGCCCGACCCTTCTCGCCTACGCGGCGTGGGACATCGCGGCGTTGAGCGGTGGCCGCTTCCAGCTGGGCCTGGGCACGCAGGTCCGCCAGAACATCGAAGACCGCTATGCGGTGCCCTTCGGCGACGATCCGATTGGCCGATTGGGCGACTACGTCGGGGCCGTGCGGGCCGCCTTCACCTCCTTCGCCTCGGGAGCGCCACCCGCCTTCGAGAGCCCCCACTATCGCGTCACCCGTATGCAGCCCTATTTCAACCCGGGTCCGGACCCCGCGACCGGGGCGCCGCCCATCTATCTCGGCGGCGTGCAGCGCAAGGCCTGCGCGCTGGCGGGACGCGTGGCCGACGGCTTCGTCAGCCATCCCACCAATTTCGAACCCCCGCTACTTGCGTGAGACGTGCCTGCCCGCCCTCGCCGACGGCGCCCGCGCCGCGGGACGAGACCTCGACAAGGAGGGCTTCGAGATCGTGATCGGCACGTCGGTCATCACCGGCGCCACCCACGACGCCGTCCTGGTCGAACGGGAGCGCCAGCGCCGCCTGCTCGCCTTCTTGTACTCGACGCCCGCCTACGCGCCAACTCTCGAGCTCTACGGCTGGAACGACGTCGGTCCCCGTTTGCGCGCACTGATCCGCCACGACCGGTGGGACGACCTGGGCGGCGTGCTCTCCGACGAGGTGCTCGACACGCTCGTCCCCTGTGGCACGTTCGAAGAGATCCCCGATCTGCTCCGTGAACGCTTCAGCCCCCTGGGGCAGAGCCTCCTGGTGTCCCCTCCGCCCGAGGCGGGCGACGACGACGCCTTCGCGGCGGTGGTGGCCTCGCTCCAGGCCGACTGAGCCACGGCGCACGGGGCGTGGGGCCTTCCCTCAGCGGGGCATGGGGAAGATGAGGTCCTCGGCTGCCATGGCGTCGACCGCGGTCCGTCGCTCGTCCTCGGTCATGGCCGTGGCGCGCTCGGCTGAGGCGAGCACCCGCGGCAGGAGAGCCATGTCTCCCGGCGTGCAGAAGGCGTGGACACCCGGCGTGGAGAGGGCAAAGTGGATGCCACGATCGAGCTCGGTGTCACTGGCTTGCGGTTCGTACCACGAGTCCGCCCAGCGGGCCGCCGTGGCCGCGCTTCGGGCCACGGCGTCGCCCAGCGGACGACCGTCGGCCCACGGGCGGCGTGCCGCCGCCTTGATCACCATGACACCCACGTCCCGCTCGGCGCACAGCGCCAGGAGTTCCTCCGCCGGCTCCCGATACTCGGGCCGGGACCACAGCGCTGGGTAGACCGGGAACATCACCGTATCGAGATCGAAGCGCCGGAGCGCCTCGAGGTGGGCGCGAGGCACCTCCATGTCGTGACCGGTGATGCCGGCGAAGCGGGTGTGGCCGGCGTCGCGGAAGGCGACGATGCGTTCGAGGGCATCCGAGCGCCGGTCGAGCTCGGCGAGTGATGTCACGGCGTGGGCCTGATACAGGTCCAGCACCTCCGCATGCAGGAGGCGGCGGGTCGTGTCGAACTGGTCGGTGACGCCGTCGGGATTGGCGCGCAGCGTCTTTCCCGCGATGAACAGCTCCTCACGGTGGGCCTGCAGGTGCGGGCCCACCACCGACTCCGCCGCACCGTACTGCGGGGCGATGTCGAGGTGGTTGACCCCGCGGTCGAGTGCGAGCTGGAGCCACGCCCCCGCCTCTTCGACGGTCGCCGCCCAGCAGGCGGCGCCGCCGAGTACGGCCACGCTGCTCTCATGGCCCGTCCGTCCGAGTCGACGTCGCTCCATGTCCGGGTGCTATCCCTTGAGCTGCAGCACGTTGAACACGGCGCCGACGTTGTCAGCCAGGACGGCGAAGCGGCCCGGCTCAATGTCGATCGGCCCCATGAACAGGCTTGCGCCGAGCTCTTGCGCCTTCGCCACGGTCGCGTCGGTGTCGGCCACGGCGAAGTAGACGCCCCAGGCCGGTGGCATGTCCGCCGGCATGTCAGCGGACTTCGGCATCATGCCGCCGACCGACTTCCCCGATCGCTGCCATTCCGTGTAGACCGGAGGACCTCCCGGCGGACCCTGGTCCTCGGCACCCCACCCGAACACGGCCCCGTAGAAGGCCTTCGAGGCGTCGACGTCCGTCGTGATCAGCTCGCTCCAGCAGTACGTGCCGGGCTCGTTGGCCAACTGCGCCCCGATGTGCTGGTTCGGCTGCCACAAGCCGATGACCGCGCCCAGCGGATCGGCGAACACCGCCATGCGTCCAGCGTCCATCACGTCCATCGGCGGCATGAAGACCGTCCCACCGTTGGCGGTCACCTTGGCCACCGTGTCGTCCGCGCTGTCGACGTTGACATAGGTCATCCAGACCGCCGGCATGTCCGGATTCATGACCGGACCCAGGCCGGCGACCGTCTTCCCGCCCAGGTCGCAGACCGAATATCCCCCGGCCTCGGGCGGCCCCTCAGGGCAGGCCCAGCCGAAGAGCGCCCCGTAGAACTTCCGCGACGTCGCCACATCAGGGCTTCCCAGGTCCACCCAGGAAGGGACTCCGTCTTCGTAGCGTTCGAACTCCACGGTGCGTCCTCCTCGTCGGACTGGCCAGCAAGTCGACGGTACCCGATCGATGTCGCACCTGCAGGGGTCGAAGATGAGAAGATCACGGAAATGTCACAGTGCGTCTGGGCCGCATGAGCCCCAACCCGATCGGCCGGGTCGAGCAGTTCGCCCAGTCCCTGGCCGAGCACATCGTGCCGCTGATCGTCGATGCCATCGACATCGACTCCATCCTGGACAAGGTCGATGTGGAGAAGATCGTCGAGCGTGTCGACATCGACAAGATCATTGAGCGAGTGGACGTGCAGGAGATCATCGACCGCGTCGACGTGCAGCAGATCATTGAGAGGATCGACATCAACGCGATCGTCAACCAGATCGACATCGACTCATTGGTGGAACAAACCGAGTTGGGATCCATCATCGCCCGGTCGACCACGGGCGTCTTGACGGAGGTCCTCGACGTCATCCGGGCCCAAGGAGTCGGGTTGGACGACTTCATCCTGCGCTGGGGCAACCGGTTGGTGGGGCGGGGCAAGAAGGCCGCCGCCTGGCCCAAGGGCCCGCCGCTGCTGATGACGCCGGATGCGGGCCGGGTGATCAGGCCATGACCACCGTGCCCGTACCGTCCGTCTCCCTCACGGTGGGTCGCCAGGGCAACTACGCCGGCGCGGTGAGCCGGCTCGCCGCCTTTGCCGCCGACGTCGGCGTCTCCTGGGGTGTCTACACCCTTGGCGTGGCGCTCCTGGACGCAGCCGTCAAGCTCGTCACGGGACACTCCTACACCCTGGCCAATCACCAGCTCGTTGCCTTCATCGCGCTGACCGCCTGGGAGTTCCTCTACTTCGCCTACCAGTGGGCGGTCAGCGGCAAGACGCTGGGGATGGCTGTTCTCGGACTGCAGGTCGTCACGGCCAAGGGCGCACCCATCAGCGGCAGGCAGGCGGTGGTCCGGACCATCGCTTTGGGGTTCACGCTGTTCATCACGTTGGGCATCGGGTTCATCGGCATCGTGTTCCAGCACGAGCGACGCGCGCTCAACGACTACTTCGCCGGCACAGCCGTGGTCTACGACTGGGACGCCCGGGCAGCCCGCCTTCGCTGGATCGCCCGCAAGGAGGCGACGCACGCCGGGGCCGCTCCCATGGCCGAGCGGCGCGCCCACAGTTAGTGCCGAGCCGGTCCCGGGCAGCCCGCTGAAGGCCTGAAGTCCCCCGAGGTGGTTCGAGGAAATTCAGGATGGCATGGGTCGCGCCCTACGATGCCGCGCATGTCCTTCACCGAGATCAGTCGGCCCCACCCGCACGTCGCCGTGGTCACCCTCAACCGTCCGGACCGCATGAACGCCATGGCCTTCGACGTCATGATCCCGTTTCGCGACGCGCTGCTCGACGTCGGTCGCGACAACGACGTGCGGGTGGTCGTCATCACGGGCGCCGGCCGCGGCTTCTGCTCGGGGGCGGATCACGAGAATCCCGGCACCATGCCGAACATGGACGGGCTCACATTGCCCACCATCGCGCTCCGCTCCATGGAGCTGCTCGACGACGTCATCACCACCATCCGTCGGCTGCACCAACCAGTGATCGCCGCCGTCAACGGCGCCGCCATCGGCGGTGGCTTCTGCCTCGCGTTGGCGGCCGACATCAGGATCGCCTCGGAAGAGGCCTATTTCCGGGCGGCGGGCATCAACAACGGGCTGACCGCCGCCGAACTCGGCTTGAGCTTCTTGCTCCCGAGATCCGTGGGACAGGCACGGGCGGCCGAGATCATGCTGACCGGTCGCGACGTCGGCGCGGCGGAGGCCGATCGGATCGGGCTCGTGTCCCAGGTCGTGGCACCGGCCGAACTGCTCCCTTCGTGCTTCGCGTTGGCCGACCGAGTCAACGGCTGGGGGCGAGCGGGGGTCGAGCTCACCAAGCGCCAGCTCTGGAACAGCCTCGATGCCAGCAGCTTGCAGACCCACATGGACGCCGAGGGGATCGCGCAACTCTTCGTCCGCATCACCACCCGCAACTTCGAGGAGTCGGTGGCGGCCCGCAAAGAGGGTCGGGTTCCCGACTTCAAGGACTGACCGACTAGGGCGCGTTGACGAGCGAAGCGGCGGCCATCTCGAGATAGGCCCTTAGTTCCTGGGCGTCGTCCACCGAGATCCGAGATGCCCTCTCCAACTCGGCCAACGCAGCCTTCATGTGGCGCAGCCAGGCGTCACGCTCGGCCGGCCCGATCACGAACGGCATATGGCGCATGCGCAGGCGGGGGTGCCCGCGCTCCTCGCCGTAGGTCCCGGGGCCTCCCCAATACTGCATGAAGAAGAGCGCCAGATGGCGCGACGACTCGGTCAGGTCCGCCGGATACAGCGGCCGGAGAAGGGGGTCACCCGCCACGCCGACATAGAAGCCATCGACCAGGTCAACGAAGAACTGCCCCCCGCCCACCCGTTCGTACAGTGTGTCCACGGAGTCGAGAGTAGAGGCTTTAGACTGCGGCTCGATTCGCGGCCGTAGTTCAATGGTAGAACCTCAGCCTTCCAAGCTGATGATGCCAGTTCGATCCTGGTCGGCCGCTCTTACAGAAGGTCCTGGTGGTTAGACGTGATCGCATCGTCACCGTTCGGTCGTCGTGGTCGTCGCAGCATTACAGACCACAAACAGACCACACCTCGTGCAGCAAAGACCACGGGTGTGTGTCGTCCTCGGCCGTTGCGCCCGAGGTCCGACGACCGGTGTGACGACTCGTCAGAATTCGCCCGTCCCTCGAACGTCCCAAAGCCTCGTCTGTCATCGCCGACAATCGCTCGGCGATCTGGAGATCCCGCTCCTCCGTTGCGTGCTGATAGATCAGCGCTGCCCGGGCACTTGCGTGGCCCATGCGGGCCATGAGCTCCCTGGTGCTCGCGCCCGTCCCGGCCGCCAAGGTGTTCCCCGTGTGCCGGAGATCATGGAAGTGGAAGGTGTCCATCCCGACCGCTCGCCGAGCACGATCCCACGCAGCGTTGAACGTCGCCCGATAGAGCTCGATGGCTTTCGGCCCGGTGAACAACAGGTCGGTCGGATCGGGGCCGACCCAGCGCAACAGGTGATCCTCCACCTCGACGACGAGGTGAGGCGGCAATGCAACGCTGCGCACGCCGGCGGCGCTCTTGGGAGGACCGTAGTACCGGGTCCCGTCGGCGAGCTCCTGTCCCTGCTCGCTGACGATCACCCTACGGTGCAAGACGTCGATGCGGTCGCGCCGCAAAGCCAGCAGCTCGCCCAACCGAAGACCACAGAACGTGCCCAACAGCACCATGAGGCGGTAACGCTCTTCTATGGCGTCGGACAGCCGATACGCCTGCTCGATCGTGGCGACCGGCCGCTCGGGAGATCGTTCGACGCCCGCACCACGGATCGTGCACGGATTGCGCAGCAACAATCCGTCTTCCACCGCGTCGTTCAGAATGCAGCGCAAGAGGCGATAGGCCTTGGCAACAGTGACCGGGCCTGGCTTGCCCTGCTGCAGCAGCCGGGCGTGCCACGACCTGATCTCGACCGTGGTGAGCGAGCCGAAGGCACACTCGCCGAGGGATGGCTCGATAAGAAGCCGGAGGAGACCGCTGTAAAGCTCACGGGTCCTCGGGCGTAGGTCGGGCCGGTGATCGAGCCACCATGTCGTGTAATCGACGAGCGGGACTTTGGCCAGCGCCGGGTCCCGCCAGGTGCCATCCCCGATGGCAGTGCCCGTGCGATCGAGGAACTCCTGCGCTGCTCGCTTGGTCCGAAACGTCTTGCCCCGAAGCCGGCCGGGTACTCGTCGGGATGGGACCCGAAGCGGGCCCGGAACCGGCGGATCTTGCGGTAGATGGTGGCGCGGTGCCATCCCGCCGCCTCGAGCCCACCAAAGCCGCCGGCCTTGTGCCAGGCGACCCAGAAGCCGATCAGCTCGGCGTCCTCGACGACGGTGCTGGTGACCTGGTCGCGGACGAAAGCGGGATCGTCGTCGATGGAGCTGACCGGGATGTCGATCTCATGGGTGACCGAGTCCCGCACGCTCTCGGGCAGGGAGTTCCAGAGGGCGGCAGAGTGGCCGTAGGCGATCCCCCGGCCCTCAGGGCTCTCACTGCGGTCGGATCGGTAGTCGGGTGCCTCAACCATAGGGGGTCGCATTTATGCGACTCCATTCGGCGTCCGTCAAGCATTTTCGAAAGAAAATCTGAATCCAGTGGCCGAGCGAAGTGGTACCATATATCGTACGACTGAGAGGAGGCCCCGTGGCGATGACGGCAAGCGAGGCGAGGAAGAACCTCTTCCCCCTCATCGAGCAGGTCAACAACGACCGTCAGCCGATCGAGATCACCTCCAAGCGGGGTGACGCCGTGCTGATGTCGCGGGCCGACTACGAGGCTCTCGAGGAGACCGCCTACCTCCTTCGCTCTCCGGCAAACGCTCGGCGCCTGCTCGAGAGCCTTGAGCAGGCTCGGAGCGGGGAGCGCCAGCAGCACGACCTGTCGTAGTGCGGCTGGTCTTCACGCCACACGGTTGGGCCGATTATCTGCACTGGCAGTCCGTCGACAAGAAGACGATCAAACGGATCAACCGATTGATCGAGGACACGATGCGTGACCCCTTCGCTGGCATCGGCAAACCCGAACCGCTTCGCCACGTCCTCCAGGGCTGCTGGTCGAGACGGATCGACGCCGAGCATCGCTTGGTCTACATGGTCGAGGACGAAGATCTCGTCATCCTGCAGGCCCGATACCACTATGAACCGTGAGCATGGAATTGCTCGAACGTATTTTGTGGGTGCTGTATTACAGGGCACGCACCCACATGGAGAGGGCGTGGTGGAAGACAAGACCCGGACTGACCTCAACCGGTATGACTGACCATTTCCCACTCGAGCAGCACAGTTACAGACTCCCCTGATCCAAGCCGCCCCGCCCTCGGCCGGCGGCTCAGCCGCCGGCTCGGCGGGCGAAAGGACGCATCATTGGCGTTCGGGGCGGGTCCGTCCCCTTTCAACGGCTCGGCATTCCTGCGATGTAAGGCTGACCCGTTTTCCCTGTTCGATCACCCGCATAACCGCGGGTCGGGGATGCCGATTACGTGTATTGCAGGATGGGGGGCGGCTCCGGCGAGCCCTCGGGCTCGTTTGTCCTACCGGACATAGCATCGAGAACATGCCGGGGCCTGAGCACGCCCGCAGCAAGCTGGACGACAAGGCCGAGCGCCGTGCCGCACGCGAAACGATCGCCGCCTACCACCGAGACGAGCTGCGCAGGCTCCTCGAGCACGTGCGCACCGGGTTCACCCAGCTCGACGCCGATGAGATCGACGAATTCGAGCTCGATGACCTGATCCATCACTACAAGCGGTCGGCCGCCAAACTCTGGAGCTCCTGCGAAGGACGAGGGGGCGTTCTCTCGGCCGCCTCCGCTCTTGCGTATCACCGCGAGCGAGGAGAAGAGCCCAACTGGTGGCAGGCTGGCACGCCGTGGCGGGACCGCCCTCCTGACGCATCCTGACATCGCCATGGGGCCGGGCGTCGAAAGGGTCAAGCGAGCTGGACTTTGCATCTATCGACACGAGGAGGATGCAGATGACCACTGTGCAGACCATCACCGAAGTGCTCACCCAGGAAGAGGCCTTCAACCGTCCGAGCCCTGCTGATCTGGCGGTGGCGGCCTTTCTGGCCCGCTACTCGGGACGCACCTTCGAGGCGTACCGCCACGACCTGCGGACCTACTTCCAGTGGGCCTCTGACGCCGGCCTCGAGGTGTTCTCTGCCACCCGGGGCCACATCGAGCTCTACCGGGCCACCCTCGAGGAGCGGGGCCTGGCCGCCTCGACGATCGACCGGCGGCTCTCCACAGTCTGTGGCTTCTACCGCTTCGCCCACATCGACGGTCGGATCGGGTCCAACCCAGCCCAGTACGTGCGCCGGCCCCGGATCTTTGCCAACGAGGTCCGAGGGATGGACAGGGGCGAGCTCGGAGCCTTCCTCTTCGCCGCCGAGCGCTTCGACCGAGCCCACGCCGCCCTGGCGGTCCTGCTTGGCCTCAACGGCCTTCGGGTCAGCGAGGCGTGTGCCACCAACGTCGAGGACCTCGGAATGGAGTGTGGGCACCGGACGCTGCGCATCATCGGCAAGGGCAACAAGCCGGCGGTCATCCCGCTGGTCCCTCGGACGGCGCGGACGATCGACCTGGCCGTCGGTGAACGCAGCGAGGGGCCGATCCTGTACCGCCAAGACGGCAACCGCCTGGATCGCCGTACGGCGCATCGCTGGGTGGGGGCGATCGGCAAGCGCGCAGGCCTCGGTCTGGTCCACCCTCACATGCTGCGGTCGGCGTTCATCATGGCCTCCCTCGACGCCGGGGTCCCGCTTCGAGACGTCCAGCTCGCCGCCCGCCGCGAGGATCCGCGCACCACAACGATCTACGACCGCCGGCGTGCCAACTTCGATCGGCACGCCGCCTACGTCGTTGTGGCCTTCGTCGCCGGCGGATAGTCGACGTCGCCCTGAACGCCGGGACTGAACGCCACTGCGCCGCAGAATTGTGATGCCGGAAGGCGTGACATGGTCCGACGAATTTGATTTGAGAGCTGGATTAGAACTCCTGAGACACGGCATGTCCCAGTAGGATTCGGCGCCATGAATCGTGACCAGTGGCAATAGAGGACAGACATGATGCGCGCCCGGAGGCTATGCACACCGTCGGCCCTCATCGTCGCCGTTGTTGGATTGGCTTGCACGGCAATGCCGGCTGCAGCGGGAGCTTCAACCGACACACGAACGCTTACGCTGTCGCACGCGCCTGGAGGGAAGCAGGTCCCCCCAATTCCCGGCATCTCGGCACACGGCCCTTTCTATGTGGCTCTCGGCGCATCTGAGTCGCTGGGAATCCAGCCCCGACCAAACAATCAGAACGACATGGGCGACACGCCGCACGAAAAGTATGCCCACACCGGTGGGCCAACCAAGGTCGGGTACGCCAACGACATCACTGCAGCCACCCGCACTCGCTGGCCTCACCTGCGCCTGGTCCAGTTTGGGTGCTCGGGCATCACCGTCGTGGCTGCCTACGAAGGAGGCAGTACCTGTCACTACTCGGATGGCTCCCAGATTGCGACAGCGGTGCACTTTCTTCGGATCCACCCCGGTGAGACTGATCTCATCACACTCGACTTCGGTTACAACGACATCTGGCCCTGCCTCACCGATCGCACGGTCAACCAGCAATGTGTGAACGATGTGATGACGACTTTGCATCGGGATCTTCGCCATGCCATTGCTGATCTCCAGACGGCGGCAGGCAACAAGACGACCATCGTCGGACTGAAACACAACAACCCGAGTCTTGCCGATTGGCTTCAGCCTGAGGGTCGCCAATTCGCCAACGAGTCTGCTGGGGTATTCGAGCGCCTGAACAACACACTGGGCAGCATTTTTCGCGCTGCCGGCGTGAAGGTGGCTGACGTGCCGCCGTACTGGGGAATCGGGAGCAATCGACAGGCCAACTTGACCGGGTATGGCCTCGTTCCAGTCGATGTGGCAGAGGTCTGTGAGGCCAGCTGGATCTGCTCCCAGGGCAACATCCACCCCAATGCCAAGGGTTACCGAAAGATTGCCGATGCGGTGCTCGCGGCCCTGCAAACGAAACAGGCGGCTCGTTAACCAACGAACGTCACTCCTCGAGGCCACGGCAGGGAGCTGCTTTTTGGATCGAGCTGCGCAAACGGCACCGTTGAGACAACCGTCGCCAACATTTAGGCGCACGCAGACACACGCAGACACAAGCAGACACAAACTGTCCTCGGAGGTCCCGTCTACGGGAAGGCCAGCATCGTTCCAACGGTCGAGGGGCCTGTGCGGCAGGCTCCTATGAGGTCACTCCGTCCAACTGATGGGCGTGAGTGGGTGACCAGGCCAGGTCGACCGATCGTTATCAAGACAGTCCGCAAGGACGTCAGCCGGATACTTGGCGTCAGATCTGGCCTGGGCATCCCACCCACACGCTGACCAGATCCCACCCTGCAGTGGTGGACCGTTCAGCGGCCGGATTCGATCCTCGCTGCCGGATTGGAGTGCCATCACGGCGCAACTGGCTCGTCAGGACCTCTGGCAAGCTGACACCTTGACTCACTCAGATCACGAACGGTTACGTGATAGGGCTGCGGATGCAATCGCCCTGCTGGGGGATCCGCTATTCACGGCTATCGGTCCTGGAATGGACCAGCCTCGGTGGGTGGCTTTCGGGCACCACCCTGGCACGACAGTCGGCAACCTGAAGTTGATCTTCAACGTTTCCGGCGGTGGAAGCGTGTCGGTTAGCACGGGCAACGAAATCACATGGGGAAGAGAAGCCGACTTCGCCTCAATCCAGAGAGTGGAGTTGTCGATTGATGGCTCGCTGCAGAGTTTCGATGCGGGATTGACTCAGGATGGCGAAATCATCATTCAGACCTTCTTTGACGGTCGGCGCCTTGAGGTCGAGTTCGTCGGGATTGAGCTCGAGCAAGTCCAGATAGTTCGGATCCCAGAACCCGGATAGGCGGCGACACTGCCCCCAAACAGGGAGTGGGTGCCACCGTGCGGCACTTCTGAGACAGTGGCAGAGGTTGCCGATTGCGACACGAAGCCTCCTTCGCAGCGGAGACCCAGTAGTGACCTAATCTGCGCAATGAGGCAACTGGGTGGGAGGCTTGCCCGATGTGGCGGTTCTCCAAAGGAGAATGAATCTTGACCAAGCAACCCAACATTCTGATGATCGTGACCGATCAGGAATATGCACACCAGCCCATGCCGGCGGATTTCGCCTTGCCTAGCAGGGACCGCATTCGCGCCCGGGGCGTCACGTTCAAACACCACCACTGCACCACCACCGTGTGCACGCCTTCCCGTTCGGTGATGTGGACAGGGCAGCATACGCCGTTTACCCGCATGTTCGACAACACCAATTTCGCCTGGATCGACGACATGAAGGCGGACCCAGAGAGCTTGCCGACCATCGGCCATATGCTGCGCGATTTGGGCTACCACACCGTCTATAAGGGCAAGTGGCACCTCTCGGAGTTTCCAACGGAGGGGACCAGCGAAGCGATGGAGCCCTACGGCTTCTCCGAGTACCAGGATTTCGGCGATGTGATCGGCGGGCCGATGGATGGCGCTCTCAAGGATCCGAAGATTGCGGATGAGGCAGTCGACTGGCTGGCGACTCGCGCCTCCGAAGTCGCCGCCGCCAAGCCTTGGTTCATGACCGTGAACTTCGTCAACCCTCACGACGTGATGTTCTTCGATACGGACGCGGAAGAGATGGTCCAAGCCAAGGCAATGTTCCCGATCTTTGATGCGCCCGATACGCCGCTCTACCATCAGAATTGGCAGACGACATTGCCGGCCTCCTTCTTCGACGACCTGGAGGGGCAGCCGCCGGCGGTCCTCGATTACAAGCGCCTGTGCGACATGTACTACGGCCGGATACCGATGGATCGCCGGGACATGTGGCACAACCATGTCAACTACTATCTCAACTGCATCCTCGACGTTGATCGGCACATCGGAGCGGTGCTCGATGAGCTGGAAGCAAGCGGTCAGGCGGACAACACGATCGTCATCTTCACCGCGGATCACGGCGAGCAGGGTGGTGCCCATCACCTGCGCCAGAAGGGCAGCGTGGCGTTCAAGGAATCTGTCAACGTGCCGTTGGTGATCGCCGATCCGCGCCACCCCGGCGCAAGCAGGTCGGATGCGGTCGGTTCCCATCTCGATCTGGTGCCGACGATCTTGGCGTTTGCCGGCCTGTCGGAGGACGAACGGCGCAAGCGCTACCCGTTCCTGAAAGGCCATGACCTCTCGGGCGTGGTTCGCGATCCCGCTTCTGGCGGGCCGCCGCGGCAGCAGTGCCACACCCGGCAAGGGGAGCCTGATCACGTACGACATGATCGCCACCATCGACGCGGAATGGTTTGTCCGCAACGTGACCAAGGTGTTTGACGCCGCCGCCGCCGCCGCTGGACAGGAGTTTCATCGCGGAATGGAGGAGTTCAAAGTCCTCGTCGACGAGATTGGCGTGCCGAACCTCGAAAAGCGTGAGTTGTTCCGCGCCATCTTCGACGGCCGTTACAAGATGGTCCGCTATTTCGGGATGGGTAACTACAACCTGCCGGGAGAGGTTCAGCAGCTTCTGGCAGACAACGATGTCGCCCTCTACGACCTTCAGTCGGATCCCGAGGAGATGGATAACTTGGCCAACCCGGCCCATCCCAGATACGACGAAGCCTTGCTGTCGGCCATGAACCAGAAGCTCAATGCGCTGATTTCGGAGGAGATTGGGGAAGACAAAGCCATGTTCACCCCGCCGGAAATCGTTTCGCAGAAGTAGATGGCTGATGCAAAGCCCGT
This sequence comes from uncultured Acidimicrobiaceae bacterium, assembly GCA_963782415.1. Lineage (GTDB taxonomy): Bacteria > Actinomycetota > Acidimicrobiia > Acidimicrobiales > RAAP-2 > Bog-473. The sequence goes on from CAWAJT010000009.1 coordinate 341,477, forward strand.
TGGTGTTGACACCCCGACTGATTGAGGAGTGGTTTGTCGGCCCCCAAAGCACCCCCGAACCCTGGTCATCGTCAGTACGGTCCGTTCGTGCGCTGAACGGCACGATGGCGCACTGTACGACACTGGGGGTATAGCCGACACCCCTCATCGGGGAGAATCTGAAGGGTCTGCTCTGAGTTTGGTTTGAGTGTCAACCGAACTCAGAGCAGACCCC